>NZ_JABXYK010000078.1 GCF_013378445.1 Mycoplana rhizolycopersici | reverse complement strand
CTGGAAGGTGAAGGAGACGGGGGCGGTGGCATTGGCAGCCGGCGTATAGACCAGCTTGCCGAGATCGGCTGCGGTGACGATCTGGCCGGCCTTCAGCGCCTTGCCGGACAGCGTCAGGCTTCCCGCGGAGGGCAGCGTCGCGAACTTCACGCCAGCCAGCGTGTGCCCGTCCGCCTTGTCGGTGAAGCCGAAGTCGACGGCC
>NZ_JABXYK010000077.1 GCF_013378445.1 Mycoplana rhizolycopersici | reverse complement strand
TTGCGGCCTGTCGCCCGGCACGATTTCGAGAACCGGACTGTGCTCGTGAATGACGACGCCCCTGGAAAGGGCGAGCTGGCGCAGGCCGAGGGCGAGCTTTGCGGGCTGGACGGTCCCTGCCCTCTCCTCGACGATGCCAACATAGGAGGCGGCGGAGCCCGTGCGGAGCAGGATTTCAGCGCGCTGAAGCGGCCGGAAGCGCGCTTCGCCAATCGTGCGGCACACG
>NZ_JABXYK010000076.1 GCF_013378445.1 Mycoplana rhizolycopersici | reverse complement strand
ATAGCCCCGCTCGGTGATCTGACGCACCGCGTCGCGCTTGAACTCTTCAGTGAAATTGGCTTTGCCCATGTAGGCCTCCTGCCTCAAATTTAGGGGAGAAGGTGTCTACAAATCTAGGGGCTATTCACTCTCGAGAACGATTTGTCTTGCTCTACCGCCTGATCCCATTGTCGTTGTCGGCTGCAGGGATGGCGACCGCCTCATTGCGAGCCCATTCGGCGACAATCCTGGCGAAGCCGGTAACATTGACCAAG
>NZ_JABXYK010000075.1 GCF_013378445.1 Mycoplana rhizolycopersici | reverse complement strand
CCGCGAAAAGATGGAGGATTGGCGCAGAGACTACAATGAGTTTCGGCCCCATGGTGCGATCGGCAACAAGGTACCGATCTCGCTGATGAATCCGGGAAGCGCCGCCAGCCCGCTTCCCTGAGTTAGGTGATCTGAACCCTTCAAACTGGACCAATTTTGGTTAGAGTTTTCCGGTGATTTTTCCTGGCTGGGAAAGGAACGGAAGACGATGAAGGCATCGCAGTTTTCGGACGCGCAGAAGGCGTTCATTCTGA
>NZ_JABXYK010000074.1 GCF_013378445.1 Mycoplana rhizolycopersici | reverse complement strand
CGCTCGCGAGTTCGGCGCCGGTGAAGCTCGTCGCGGCCTTGCCGTTCACCTGGACCTTGCCGTTCGAGGCGGCGGAGACGGTGAAGCGGACGCCGGAGGCGCTGTCGTCGGGATCGGAGAAGTTGAGGTCGGCGGTGGTGATCCTGTAGCTGCCGCCCTCCTTCACCGTCGCCTTCAGGTCGCCGGTGAGCGTCGGCGCGTCGTTGACCGGGGTGACGGCGAGGTTGAAGGTTCCGGCGACCGGTGTCGAGCCAT
>NZ_JABXYK010000073.1 GCF_013378445.1 Mycoplana rhizolycopersici | reverse complement strand
ACCACATGCAGAAGATCTCGAAAGCCATCGCAGCCGCAGCCGGCGGCGCTGCAACCGGCACCATCGGTCTACCGTTCATGCCGGAAGGGACGCCCTGGTACGGCTACCTCGCGCTCTATGCCATCACGACGCTTCTGCCGGCGGTGCTGACCTATTGGGCGCCGCCGAACAAAGCCTGATCGGCTTCGCCCGCCATGGCGAGCAGCTTTTCGCGGTCATGGATGCCGGCGCGGTAGTGGCGGAGCAAGAGGCCAGCGAGTGC
>NZ_JABXYK010000072.1 GCF_013378445.1 Mycoplana rhizolycopersici | reverse complement strand
GCGTCGTTGACCGGGGTGACGGCGAGGTTGAAGGTTCCGGCGACCGGTGTCGAGCCATCCTCGTTGCCGTCCTCGACGGCGACCTTGAAAGAAGCCTTGGTCAATTCTGCGCCGGAATGGACGAAGCTGACCTTGCCGCTCGCGAGTTCGGCGCCGGTGAAGCTCGTCGCGGCCTTGCCGTTCACCTGGACCTTGCCGTTCGAGGCGGCGGAGACGGTGAAGCGGACGCCGGAGGCGCTGTCGTCGGGATCGGAGAAGTTGAG
>NZ_JABXYK010000071.1 GCF_013378445.1 Mycoplana rhizolycopersici | reverse complement strand
GCCGCCCGTGCCGGCGAACATGGCAAGGGCTTCGCAGTCGTCGCCTCGGAAGTGCGCAAGCTCGCCGAACGCTCGCAGGCCGCTGCTGCCGAAATCAGCGCGCTCTCCGGCGAAACGGTGCAGGTTGCGACCGATGCCGGCGAGATGCTGAACCGGCTGGTTCCCGACATCCGCAAGACCGCCGAGCTGGTCGCCGAGATCTCGGCTGCCTGCCGCGAGCAGGATATCGGCGCCTCGCAGATCAACGAAGCGATCCAGCAGCTCGACAAGGTGACCCAGCAGAACGCCGG
>NZ_JABXYK010000070.1 GCF_013378445.1 Mycoplana rhizolycopersici | reverse complement strand
ACGCCGAGCCGCAAGCGATCCACCGGGCGACAGGCGATCCGGTGAAAAGCCTTGAGGGAGTGGCCTTGCCGGCCGCTCCCCGCTTTCGAATGATGCAATGCATGCTGCTTCACAGCAGGAAGTCCCCTTCCTTGAGGTTCACGAGGCTGTCGATGTGGATGACGAAGTCGGCCTTGCCGTCGCCGTTGACGTCGCCGTAGACGTAAGTGTCGGCCTTCTCCTTGGCATAGCGCAGCTCGCCGGCGGTCTTGGAGAACTTCTCCGTGCCGACGAAGGAGAACGCCTGGTTGCCCGACTTCGTCGTGATGGCATCGATCCCGGTCAGGTCGATCA
>NZ_JABXYK010000069.1 GCF_013378445.1 Mycoplana rhizolycopersici | reverse complement strand
AGTTCTCGATATGGCCGGTACCGACAAAGTCATCGCGAATGCCCTCGCCGCGGTTGCAGCCTCCAAGGCGCTTCGTGAGCGTATGCTTGCCCGTCGTGCGGAGGCACGGAAGAACCTTGAAGCACCGCGTCCCGCCTATGTGCTGCGCAAGACCGGCAGCCAACTCCGTCTGCCGCTTCAATGAGCGCCGCCCCAGCTGACGACCCGCCTCCGATGGACGAGGCGGTCGCGATCCTTGAAATGCACGACGGCAACGCGCTGGAAGCGATCCGAACGCTGCTGGCCGAGCGCGATGCCGTAGAAGAGAAGCTCAGGTTCGCTTCGATCGCCATGGG
>NZ_JABXYK010000068.1 GCF_013378445.1 Mycoplana rhizolycopersici | reverse complement strand
GTCAAGGAGAACGTCGCCGTCGGCACCACGGTCGGCACGCTCTCGGCCAAGGATCCGGAAGGCAAGGCGCTGACCTACACGCTGACCGACAATGCCGGCGGCCTGTTCAAGCTTTCCGGCAACAGGCTCGTGACGGCCAAGGCGATCGACTACGAGGCGGTCAAGTCCGGCAAGGTCACCGTCGAGGTCTCCGATGGCGTCAACAAGGTGGCAAAGTCTTTCACCATCGCGATCCAGGACGTCGACGATGTCGACAAGGCGCCCACCTCGCTGTCGCTGTCGAAGTCGACCGTCAAGGAGAACGTCAAGACCGGCACCACGGTCGGCACCTTCTCGGCCAAGGATC
>NZ_JABXYK010000067.1 GCF_013378445.1 Mycoplana rhizolycopersici | reverse complement strand
GTGTCGGCCTTCTCCTTGGCATAGCGCAGCTCGCCGGCGGTCTTGGAGAACTTCTCCGTGCCGACGAAGGAGAACGCCTGGTTGCCCGACTTCGTCGTGATGGCATCGATCCCGGTCAGGTCGATCAGGTCCTTCTGCTTCTGGGAGAAGTCGAAGATCGTGTCGGTCCTGGCCTTCGAACTGGCAAGCTCGGAGAGCGACTTGAACACGAAGGTGTCCGCACCTTTGCCGCCATAAAGGTCGTCCGCCCCCTTGCCGCCGATCAGCGTGTCGTCGCCGCTATTGCCCTTGAGCACGTCCTTGCCGGCCCCGCCGGAAAGCACATTGGCCTTGCCGTCGCCGGTCAGCCTGTCGGCATGGCTCGTGCCGGTCAGGTTCTCGATCGAGACATAGACGTCGCC
>NZ_JABXYK010000066.1 GCF_013378445.1 Mycoplana rhizolycopersici | reverse complement strand
TTCCCGCGGAGGGCAGCGTCGCGAACTTCACGCCAGCCAGCGTGTGCCCGTCCGCCTTGTCGGTGAAGCCGAAGTCGACGGCCTTGAATTTGTAGGCGCTGTCTTCCAGCAGACCGACCGTCTTGTCGGCACCCGAAGGAGCGTCGTTGACGGGCTTGATCGAAAAGCGGAACGCGTTCGGCGTCGGATCGATGTTGATCCCGCCATTGGCCGTTCCGCCATTGTCTACGACCTGGAAGGTGAAGGAGACGGGGGCGGTAGCATTGGCGGTGGGCGTGTAGACCAGCTTGCCGAGATCGGCGGCGGCGACGATCTGGCCGGCCTTCAGCGCCTTGCCGGACAGCGTCAGGCTTCCCGCGGAGGGCAGCGTCGCGAACTTCACGCCAGCCAGCGTGTGCCCGTCCGCCTTGTCGGTGAAGCCGAAGTCGACGGCC
>NZ_JABXYK010000065.1 GCF_013378445.1 Mycoplana rhizolycopersici | reverse complement strand
CCCCATGGTGCGATCGGCAACAAGGTACCGATCTCGCTGATGAATCCGGGAAGCGCCGCCAGCCCGCTTCCCTGAGTTAGGCCGGAAAACTCTACCATCCGCTGGTCCAGAAACTCGGGGCGGTTCATTAGGCCGGAAAACTCTACCATCCGCTGGTCCAGAAACTCGGGGCGGTTCAAACCCCGCCGGGGCTCTAGTCGCCGCTGGATGAAAGTTCAGTGGCAGGTCATCGAGGATTTGATAGGACAGACTGCGGATTCTGGCGCGCATAAACGCAAAAAGCCCCGCGGTGGGGGCTCATTGGGATCACAGGGATTGTTGGTTGCGGGGGCAGGATTTGAACCTGCGGCCTTCAGGTTATGAGCCTGACGAGCTACCGGGCTGCTCCACCCCGCGTTATCCGGTTTTTGTCCTGCTTTAAGGCTACCAAAGCAAAAGGGCCGCT
>NZ_JABXYK010000064.1 GCF_013378445.1 Mycoplana rhizolycopersici | reverse complement strand
GCCTGCCTCGTGCTCCTTCAATATACCGATAATCTGTTCGTCCGTGAAACGGTTGCGCTTCATCCTCTGGTCCTCTCAATGGCCCAGAGCTTACTTCAAAATGGATTAGGTCAACGGGGCAAGGTCACCGTGCACCGAATTATGAAGCCATTCCGTAAAGGCTGAGGGTTTAGCGCTGACTGCAAGATGTGCGTGGTAGTACCACGCCATCTTGGCAAGGGAGACCCGCTGCGCGTCTCCCGTTGCATCCCTCTCGGCCTGTGATGCTCCATCGGCCTTGAGCCTTCTCGCATCATTGAAACGTGCGCCCGTTTCATCGGCGGATCAGGCGGGGCGTTCCTGCCCCTCCCGACACCTACCCAGACCATCTGTCTGAATAGCCCCTAGATTTGTAGACACCTTCTCCCCTAAATTTGAGGCAGGAGGCCTACATGGGCAAAGCCAATTTCACTGAAGAGTTCAAGCGCGACGCGGTGCGTCAGATCACCGAGCGGGGCTA
>NZ_JABXYK010000063.1 GCF_013378445.1 Mycoplana rhizolycopersici | reverse complement strand
CGGTGCTTCAAGGTTCTTCCGTGCCTCCGCACGACGGGCAAGCATACGCTCACGAAGCGCCTTGGAGGCTGCAACCGCGGCGAGGGCATTCGCGATGACTTTGTCGGTACCGGCCATATCGAGAACTTCATTGTTCTCTTTATGTTCTCATTCTGGAAGAGCGCAGTCAAGACATCGTTGCGTTCGGATGGTGCTGCTTGCAGGAGATGCGGGTGTTACCGGACATGGGATTTCATTCCTCGGCCATCAGCCCGTCGAAGACCTCCAGCATCGCCTCGACGATGGCCTGCCCGAGGACATTCGCGGCGTCAGCGACCTTGTCGTCACCGCCGTCGCGCGCAGCGAGGGCCAGATTGCCGCCCTGTTCGACGATGATGGCGCTAGCGCGCTCGATTGCCCATTGGGCAAAGTCGGCCCGCGAGCCGATGGTCGTTGTTTCCATGGTTGTTTTCCTCGCATTTTCAGAAAGGCATTCAGATGCTGTCGGCATAGTGGCAGCCAGCGCGCTCT
>NZ_JABXYK010000062.1 GCF_013378445.1 Mycoplana rhizolycopersici | reverse complement strand
AGAGCGCGCTGGCTGCCACTATGCCGACAGCATCTGAATGCCTTTCTGAAAATGCGAGGAAAACAACCATGGAAACAACGACCATCGGCTCGCGGGCCGACTTTGCCCAATGGGCAATCGAGCGCGCCAGCGCCATCATCGTCGAACAGGGCGGCAATCTGGCCCTCGCTGCGCGCGAGGGCGGTGACGACAAGGTCGCTGACGCCGCGAATGCCCTGGGCCAGGCGATCGTCGAGGCAATGCTGGAGGTCTTCGACGGCCTAATGGCCGAGGACTGAAATCCCATGTCCGGTAACACCCGCATCTCCTGCAAGCAGCATCATCCGAACGCAACGATGTCTTGACTGCGCTCTTCCAGAATGAGAACATAAAGAGAACAAAGGAGTTCTCGATATGGCCGGTACCGACAAAGTCATCGCGAATGCCCTCGCCGCGGTTGCAGCCTCCAAGGCGCTTCGTGAGCGTATGCTTGCCCGTCGTGCGGAGGCACGGAAGAACCTTGAAGCACCG
>NZ_JABXYK010000061.1 GCF_013378445.1 Mycoplana rhizolycopersici | reverse complement strand
CCTTGACCATCTCGGGATCGAGCGCGGATGTCGGCTCAACCGCCTACCGTTCTTTGGGCACATCAATTGTGTGCAAGGCACTATTGCGTCAGCGCATGAGCCTCCAGAATGCGTCCCGCGATGGAACAACCTTTCGCGTTGAACAGGTGGATGTCGTTCGTTCGGACAGTGAAACGGACAGGGTCCATCCTCGCGTATGCTTTGTCGTCCACCGTCTTGATCAGGTATTTTTGAGCAGAACCGGCCATATCGACGTAAAGAATCTGAACTTCGCCGAGATGCTCGACGAAATCGACCGTGCCCGTGAGCACTGGGCCACTTTCCCCGGACGGGGTGATCTGCGTGTTTTCAGGCCGAATGCCGATGCTGATCCTTTCGCCCACTGACAGCGCTCCGCGATCGTCAGACACGTCCAGCGCCGCGCCGCACTCGAGCATGAGATGCACAACGCCTTCCGACTTGCCGACGACCTTGCCTTCGAGAATGTTCATCGCGGGCGAGCCGATGAACTGAGCGACGAAAAGGTTAGC
>NZ_JABXYK010000060.1 GCF_013378445.1 Mycoplana rhizolycopersici | reverse complement strand
CCTTGACCATCTCGGGATCGAGCGCGGATGTCGGCTCAACCGCCTACCGTTCTTTGGGCACATCAATTGTGTGCAAGGCACTATTGCGTCAGCGCATGAGCCTCCAGAATGCGTCCCGCGATGGAACGACCTTTCGCGTCGAACAGGTGGATGTCGTTCGTTCGGACAGTGAAACGGACAGGGTCCATCCTCGCGTATGCTTTGTCGTCCACCGTCTTGATCAGGTATTTTTGAGCAGAACCGGCCATATCGACGTATAGAATCTGAACTTCGCCGAGATGCTCGACGAAATCGACCGTGCCGGTGAGCACTGGGCCACTTTCCCCGGACGGGGTGATCTGCGTGTTTTCAGGCCGAATGCCGATGCTGATCCTTTCGCCCACTGACAGCGCTCCGCGATCGGCAGACACGTCCAGCGCCGCGCCGCACTCGAGCATGAGATGCACAACGCCTTCCGACTTGCCGACGACCTTGCCTTCGAGAATGTTCATCGCGGGCGAGCCGATGAACTGAGCGACGAAAAGGTTAGC
>NZ_JABXYK010000059.1 GCF_013378445.1 Mycoplana rhizolycopersici | reverse complement strand
ATGGCTCGACACCGGTCGCCGGAACCTTCAACCTCGCCGTCACCCCGGTCAACGACGCGCCGACGCTCACCGGCGACCTGAAGGCGACGGTGAAGGAGGGCGGCAGCTACAGGATCACCACCGCCGATCTCAATTTCTCCGATCCCGACGACAGCGCCTCCGGCGTCCGCTTCACCGTGTCAAGCCAGACGACCGGCAAGGTTCTGGTCAACGGCACGGCGGCGACGAGCTTCACCGGCGCCGAACTCGCGAGCGGCAAGGTCAGCTTCGTCCACGACGGCTCGGAGACGACCAACGCCTCGTTCAAGGTCTCGGTCGAAGACGGCAATGAGGACGGCTCGACGCCAGTCAAATCCAATTTCAACTTCACCGTCACCCCGCTCAACGACGCGCCGACGCTCACCGGCGACCTGAAGGCGACGGTGAAGGAGGGCGGCAGCTACAGGATCACCACCGCGGATCTCAACTTCTCCGATCCCGACGACAGCGCCTCCGGCGTCCGCTTCACCGTCTCCGCCGCCTCGAACGGCAAGGTCCAGGTGAACGGCAAGGCCGCGACGAGCTTCACCGGCGCCGAACTCGCGAGCG
>NZ_JABXYK010000058.1 GCF_013378445.1 Mycoplana rhizolycopersici | reverse complement strand
CGCAAGGTGCCGGTCTATCTCTCGACCAAGAACACCATCCTCAAGGTCTATGACGGCCGCTTCAAGGACATCTTCCAGGAGGTCTTCGACGCCGAGTTCGCCGAAAAGTTCAAGGAAGCGAAGATCTGGTACGAGCACCGCCTGATCGACGACATGGTCGCTTCCGCACTGAAGTGGTCGGGCGGCTACGTCTGGGCCTGCAAGAACTATGACGGCGACGTGCAGTCCGACATCGTGGCGCAGGGCTTCGGCTCGCTCGGCCTGATGACCTCGGTGCTGATGACGCCGGACGGCCAGACGGTGGAAGCCGAGGCCGCGCACGGCACGGTCACCCGCCACTACCGCCAGCACCAGAAGGGCGAGGAAACCTCGACCAACTCGATCGCCTCGATCTTCGCCTGGACGCGCGGCCTTGCCCACCGCGCCAAGCTCGACGGCAACGCCGAACTGGCGAAGTTTGCCAACACGCTGGAGAAGGTCTGCGTCGACACCGTCGAGGCCGGCTTCATGACCAAGGACCTGGCGCTTCTGATCGGCCCCGACCAGCCCTGGCTCTCCACCACCGGCTTCCTCGACAAGATCGACGAGAACCTGAAGAAGGCCATGGCCGCCTGAACGGCGACACCGACATAACCACACCATCGGACGGACCCGGCCTCGCGCCGGGTCTTTT
>NZ_JABXYK010000057.1 GCF_013378445.1 Mycoplana rhizolycopersici | reverse complement strand
CGCGGGAAGCCTGACGCTGTCCGGCAAGGCGCTGAAGGCCGGCCAGATCGTCACCGCAGCCGATCTCGGCAAGCTGGTCTATACGCCGGCTGCCAATGCCACCGCCCCCGTCTCCTTCACCTTCCAGGTCGTCGACAACGGCGGAACAGCCATGGGCGGGATCAACATTGACCCGACGCCGAATGCGTTCCGCTTTTCGATCAAGCCCGTCAACGACGCTCCTTCGGGTACTGACAAGACGGTCGGTCTGCTGGAAGACAGCGCCTACAAGTTCAAGCCCGCCGATTTCGGTTTCACCGACACGGCGGACGGTCATGTGCTGGCAGGCGTGAAGTTCGCGACGCTGCCCACAGCGGGGCTTCTGACCCTTTCGGGCAAGGCGCTGAAGGCCGGCCAGATCGTCAACACGGCCGATCTCGGCAAGCTGGTCTACACGCCCACCGCCAATGCCACCGCCCCCGTCTCCTTCACCTTCCAGGTCGTAGACAATGGCGGAACGGCCAATGGCGGCATCAACATCGACCCGACGCCGAACGCGTTCCGCTTTTCGATCAAGCCGGTCAACGACGCTCCTTCGGGTACTGACAAGACGGTCGGTCTGCTGGAAGACAGCGCCTACAAATTCAAGGCCGTCGACTTCGGCTTCACCGACAAGGCGGACGGGCACACGCTGGCTGGCGTGAAGT
>NZ_JABXYK010000056.1 GCF_013378445.1 Mycoplana rhizolycopersici | reverse complement strand
GATCCAGGACGTCGACGATGTCGACAAGGCGCCCACCTCGCTGTCGCTGTCGAAGTCGACCGTCAAGGAGAACGTCAAGACCGGCACCACGGTCGGCACCTTCTCGGCCAAGGATCCGGAAGGCAAGGCGCTGACCTACACGCTGACCGACGATGCCGGCGGCCTGTTCAAGCTCTCCGGCGCCAGGCTGGTGACGGCCAGGGCGATCGACTACGAGAAGGTGCAGAAGGACACTGTCACCGTTGCCGCCTCGGACGGCGTCAACACGGTCGCAAAGACCTTCACCATCAAGGTGGCCGACGTGGTCGAGACGATCGCCGGCACGTCGAAGGCGGAGACGCTGAAGGGCGGCCTCGGCGCCGACCTGATCAAGGGCAATGGCGGCAACGACAGGCTCTACGGCCAGGCCGGCAACGACCAGCTGAAGGGTGGTGCGGGTGCCGACCTCCTGATCGGCGGTGCGGGCGCCGACCGGCTGGACGGCGGGGCGGGCAACGACACCGCCTCCTACCAGGGGGCGGGCAAGGGTGTCACCGCCAGCCTTTCCAAGCCTTCGCTCAACACCAATGACGCCAAAGGCGACGTCTATGTCTCGATCGAGAACCTGACCGGCACGAGCCATGCCGACAGGCTGACCGGCGACGGCAAGGCCAATGTGCTTTCCGGCGGGGCCGGCAAGGACGTGCTCAAGGGCAATAGCGGCG
>NZ_JABXYK010000055.1 GCF_013378445.1 Mycoplana rhizolycopersici | reverse complement strand
GATCCAGGACGTCGACGATGTCGACAAGGCGCCCACCTCGCTGTCGCTGTCGAAGTCGACCGTCAAGGAGAACGTCAAGACCGGCACCACGGTCGGCACCTTCTCGGCCAAGGATCCGGAAGGCAAGACGCTGACCTACACGCTGACCGACGATGCCGGCGGCCTGTTCAAGCTCTCCGGCGCCAGGCTGGTGACGGCCAAGGCGATCGACTACGAGAAGGTGCAGAAGGACACTGTCACCGTTGCCGCGTCGGACGGCGTCAACACGGTCGCAAAGACCTTCACCATCAAGGTGACCGACGTGGTCGAGACGATCGCCGGCACGTCGAAGGCGGAGACGCTGAAGGGCGGCCTCGGCGCCGACCTGATCAAGGGCAATGGCGGCAACGACAAGCTCTACGGCCATGCCGGCAACGACCAGCTGAAGGGCGGTGCGGGCGCCGACCTCCTGATCGGCGGCAAGGGCGCAGACCGGCTGGACGGCGGGGCGGGCAACGACACCGCCTCCTACCAGGGGGCTGCGAAGGGTGTCACCGCCAGCCTTTCCAAGCCTTCGCTCAACACCAATGACGCCAAGGGCGACGTCTATGTCTCGATCGAGAACCTGACCGGCACGAGCCATGCCGACAGGCTGACCGGCGACGGCAAGGCCAATGTGCTTTCCGGCGGGGCCGGCAAGGACGTGCTCAAGGGCAATAGCGGCG
>NZ_JABXYK010000054.1 GCF_013378445.1 Mycoplana rhizolycopersici | reverse complement strand
GGAGAGGGCAGGGACCGTCCAGCCCGCAAAGCTCGCCCTCGGCCTGCGCCAGCTCGCCCTTTCCAGGGGCGTCGTCATTCACGAGCACAGTCCGGTTCTCGAAATCGTGCCGGGCGACAGGCCGCAAATGCGAACGGCGAAGGGCGTTCTGTCTGCCTGCAAGGTGATCCTTGCCGCAAACGCCTGGCTGTCGGCCATTCCCGAACTGCACCCCTATCTCTATGTGGTCAGCAGCCAGGTCATCGCCACCGCACCTGTATCTGATGTTCTGGACGAAATCGGCTGGACCGATGGCGCCTCGATCTGCGATGCGCAGCATCACGTGCTCTATTATCAGCGAACGCCAGGCGGCGAGGTCATCTTCGGGCGCGGCACCGGCGGCATTGCCTTTGGGGACCGCATCGACCATCGATTCAACCGCAGCGGGGATGCGGGGGCGGACAATATCCGTGAAATGCATCGGGTCTATCCGCAACTCAAGGACGTGCCAGTTCTCTATGACTGGACCGGACCCATCGACTGCACGGCGCAGCACATGCCGGTTTTTGATCGTCTCAGGGACCACCCGAACATCTTCTATGCCATGGGTTTCAACGGCACGGGCATTGCGCAGGCGCCGGTCGCCGGGAAGATCATGGCAAGCCTTGTCCTCGACCGCGACGATGTGTGGAGCCGGTGCGGACTGGTCGGCATCGGCAGACGGACGCGGCTGCCGCCAGAGCCCCTGC
>NZ_JABXYK010000053.1 GCF_013378445.1 Mycoplana rhizolycopersici | reverse complement strand
GCAGGGGCTCTGGCGGCAGCCGCGTCCGTCTGCCGATGCCGACCAGTCCGCACCGGCTCCACACATCGTCGCGGTCGAGGACAAGGCTTGCCATGATCTTCCCGGCGACCGGCGCCTGCGCAATGCCGGTGCCGTTGAAACCCATGGCATAGAAGATGTTCGGGTGGTCCCTGAGACGATCAAAAACCGGCAGGTGCTGCGCCGTGCAGTCGATGGGTCCGGTCCAGTCGTAGAGAACTGGCACGTCCTTGAGTTGCGGATAGACCCGATGCATTTCGCGGATATTGTCCGCCCCCGCATCCCCGCTGCGGTTGAATCGATGGTCGATGCGGTCCCCAAAGGCAATGCCGCCGGTGCCGCGCCCGAAGATGACCTCACCGCCCGGCGTTCGTTGATAATAGAGCACGTGATGCTGCGCATCGCAGATCGAGGCGCCATCGGTCCAGCCGATTTCGTCCAGGACATCAGGTACAGGTGCGGTGGCGATGACCTGGCTGCTGACCACATAGAGATAGGGATGCAGTTCCGGAATGGCCGACAGCCAGGCGTTTGCGGCAAGTATCACCTTGCCGGCGGACAGATCGCCTTTTGCTGTGCGCAATTGCGGCCTGTCGCCCGGCACGATTTCGAGAACCGGACTGTGCTCGTGAATGACGACGCCCCTGGAAAGGGCGAGCTGGCGCAGGCCGAGGGCGAGCTTTGCGGGCTGGACGGTCCCTGCCCTCTCC
>NZ_JABXYK010000052.1 GCF_013378445.1 Mycoplana rhizolycopersici | reverse complement strand
GTTCCATCGCGGGACGCATTCTGGAGGCTCATGCGCTGACGCAATAGTGCCTTGCACACAATTGATGTGCCCAAAGAACGGTAGGCGGTTGAGCCGACATCCGCGCTCGATCCCGAGATGGTCAAGGAGGTGCTGGACACGATGGTCGCACTGGCAAGCGAGGGGATGACAATGGTATGCGTCACCCACGAGATGGGCTTTGCCCGCCAGGTCGCCGACCGCGTCATTTTTATGGACCAGGGCGGCCGTATCGTGGAAGGGGGCGCGCCGGACGCGTTCTTCGTTCGTCCGAAGACAGATCGCGCGAGCCAGTTTCTCAGTCAACTCCTGCACTGAGCAAAGAAGCTGTCCGACGCATGCGGCTCGGCGCGACCGCGATGGACGCTGTTCAAGGGGGGACTGCGATTTCAGGCTGCCACGTCGATTTCGAGTTACAGGACAACAGACAATGAAGCTGCTTCGCGGAAGTGTTTCTCGAAGTGAGGATTTCCCCCCGGCGGCAGCCCGGTGTCCTGCACCGTCGGCATGACCGTGCTCGACGCGATGCACGACGAGAAGTTGCAGGAAAATGCGCGTGCCGTCGGCGATCATCTCCGGTGTCGCGTTGAGGCGCTTGCCTCGCGCTTTCCGATCGTCGGCGCGGTGCACGGTATGTGCCTCTATCTCGGCCTCGAATTTGTTCGCAACAGAGAAACGCTGGAGCCATCCACGCAGGAAACAGCCGCCATCTGCAGCAGGCTTCTCGACCTCGGCGCCG
>NZ_JABXYK010000051.1 GCF_013378445.1 Mycoplana rhizolycopersici | reverse complement strand
GCCTGCCTCGTGCTCCTTCAATATACCGATAATCTGTTCGTCCGTGAAACGGTTGCGCTTCATCCTCTGGTCCTCTCAATGGCCCAGAGCTTACTTCAAAATGGATTAGGTCAACGGGGCAAGGTCAAACCTACTCGCGCGCTACTACGCCCAACTGGCGGATGCCCATAGTCTGAACAGCTGATTTTCGATCGCGAATAAACATTCGAAAAAGATATTGACGTTAAGTAAGGGAGGCCTCCCTTATATCTCCGTACTGATAAGCTTGCTGCTTCCAAGGGCATGCCGATCTTCGAAAACAGAAAGAACTGGGAAGCTCCCTTGCCCAGTAACTCAATATGTCATCGCGGCAATCACAACTGCAGTCGGAACTCCTACCGTGGCAAGCGTTGCAACCAGCATGGTGGAGATTTTCCAGAACCGGTCGCGCCTGGCGCGTTGCTCACTCCACTCGTATGCCATCCCATCCTCCTGGCTACGTCCCATCGAAGCATCGAACAGAAGCTTAGTCGAGTTGGTTTGGGACACGGGTGTCTGCGGACACATCCTAAACCGACAACGTTTCACGTTCACCCTTCTCCGATGAACTTGCCCGGCAATCGGGTCCGCCACCCACGGGTGAAGCCGTGCCCCATGGCGATCGAAGCGAACCTGAGCTTCTCTTCTACGGCATCGCGCTCGGCCAGCAGCGTTCGGATCGCTTCCAGCGCGTTGCCGTCGTGCATTTCAAGGATCGCGACCGCCTCGTCCATCGGAG
>NZ_JABXYK010000050.1 GCF_013378445.1 Mycoplana rhizolycopersici | reverse complement strand
GATTCATCAGCGAGATCGGTACCTTGTTGCCGATCGCACCATGGGGCCGAAACTCATTGTAGTCTCTGCGCCAATCCTCCATCTTTTCGCGGGCGTCCGCAAGGGTCAGGAACCAATGCTGGTTCAGACATTCGGCCCGGAAGCGGCCTTTGAATGCTTCAATAAAAGCGTTGTCTGTCGGCTTGCCTGGGCGTGAGAAGTCCAAGGTGACGCCCTTGGCATAGGCCCAAGGTCAAGATCGCGGGGCACGAACTCCGTCCCCTGATCGATACGGATCGTCTTCAGATAGCCATTTTTCCGGTACACCCGTTCCAAGGTTTGCACTGCATCTTCACTGCGATAGCTGTGACGTGGATCAAGCACCGGCACATAGCGCGAGAAGGTGTCGACCACCGTCAGAACCCGCGGCTTCGCCTTGACCCTGCGCATCGGTTGTCTTGTTCCGCAGTTGCAGGCCCAAGTCCCTGTAAAACCGGTAGGTTCGCTTGGAACCGGTAACCCCTCGCGCCAAAAGCACTTGGACGCGCCGATAGCCCTAGCGCACACGGGTCTTACAAATCTCGCGGATGCGTCGTTCCAGACCGGCCTGATCGGGGCGGCGAGAGGTGTAGTGTTAGGTCGACCGATCGAAGTCCAGCGCTCCACAGGCTCGCCGGATCGAGATCGCCCAATCGCGGCACATGCTGTTCACCACCTCGCGCTTTCGAGCAGGCCTTAAAGCTTTCGCCGAACAACGTCCTGCAGCATCCGCGGTCGAGCGTCAGGTCGGGGACGATCTTCAAGCGCGCATTCGTCCTCGAGCTGCTTCAGCTTCTTCATCCCGGCGGCAACAAGCCGGCATACTTCGTCTTCCAACTAAATAGGTCGCCTGACTGATCCCCGCCTTGCGGCAGATCTCCGCGACCGTCACCCCTTCGTCACCCTGCTTCAGAATGAACGCCTTCTGCGCGTCCGAAAACTGCGATGCCTTCATCGTCTTCCGTTCCTTTCCCAGCCAGG
>NZ_JABXYK010000049.1 GCF_013378445.1 Mycoplana rhizolycopersici | reverse complement strand
TAGAGTCTGTCAGCGCTAAGCGGAATCGGTGGGGATTCCGTTTGCCTTTGATGTGTGATTCACTGTCATTGCTGGTGAGGAGGCCGGCAGTGATGGCGAGACCTCTATCTCTGGATTTGCGCATACGCGTTGCTGCGGCCCTGACGGATGGCCTGTCGGTCCGTGCGACGGCGGCACGTTTTGGCATATCGGCGGCGACGGCGGTCCGCATTGGTCAACTCAGTCGGTCGGGCAAGGGCTTGATGCCTGCGAAGATGGGCGGCCATGTCAAACCAACCCTGAGGGGTGCGGCGGCCGAGGCGGTGCATCAGCGGCTTGCGGTCAAATCCGACTGGACGGTGCGGGCGCTTGCCGCCGACCTCAAGGCTGCCGGCATCGACGTCTCTCACGACACCGTCTGGCGCTTCCTGCGCGGTGAAGGCAAGACCTTCAAAAAAAACATTGATGGCGAGCGAGCAGGACAGACCGAAGGTTGCGCGGTTCCGGGCGCGCTGGAAGACGCACCAGCATCGCCTTGATCCGGAAAGGCTTGTCTTCATCGACGAAACCTGGGTCAAGACCAACATGACCCGCACCCGTGGCTGGTGCCAGCGCGGGCAGCCCCTGATCGCGAAGGTTCCGCATGGTCACTGGAAGACCCTGACCTTTCTGGCAGGGCTGCGCCGAAACGGCATCGTCGCACCCTGTGTACTCGACGGGCCCATCAATGGCACCGCGTTCACCGCGTGGGTCCGGCAATGCCTCGTTCCGTCACTGAAGGCAGGCGATATCGTCATTCTGGACAATCTGGGAAGCCACAAGGGCACGCCCGCAAGGGCAGCGATCCGCGAATGCGGCGCACATCTCCTGTTTCTGCCTCCCTACAGCCCTGACCTCAACCCGATCGAAATGATGTTCGCCAAGCTGAAAACGCTTGTTCGAAAGGCCGAAGAACGAACCGTCGAAACAACATGGAGGCGCGTCGGCGATCTCCTGCAGCTCTTTACGCCGCAGGAGTGCTCGAACTATCTGCGACATGCAGGCTATGGTGCAGCCTAGCCCTGACAGACTCTA
>NZ_JABXYK010000048.1 GCF_013378445.1 Mycoplana rhizolycopersici | reverse complement strand
GGCATTGCGCAGGCGCCGGTCGCCGGGAAGATCATGGCAAGCCTTGTCCTCGACCGCGACGATGTGTGGAGCCGGTGCGGACTGGTCGGCATCGGCAGACGGACGCGGCTGCCGCCAGAGCCCCTGCGTTACGCTGGCGCCAGGGTCGTCCGTCGGGCCATTCGCCGGAAGAATGACCTCGAAATCCAAAACAGGAAGCCGGATCGGATAACGCGGTTCCTGGCCGGGCTCGCGCCCTGAGGGTGCGGTGTCCAAGCAGTGAAACCAAGAAAATGGAGCGGGAACGATGGCTGATCTGACGCTGAGAAACATACGCAAGTCTTATGCCGATTTCGAAGTCCTGCACGGGATCGACCTCGAGATAAAGTCGGGAGAATTCATTGTCTTCGTCGGTCCCTCCGGCTGCGGAAAGTCGACATTGCTGCGTTCGATCGCGGGGCTCGAGACGATAACATCCGGCGACCTCGTCATCGACGGGGAGCGGATGAACACGGTGGCGCCTTCCAAGCGCGGCATTTCCATGGTGTTCCAGTCCTATGCTCTCTATCCGCACATGACGGTCTATGAGAACATGGCATTCGGATTGCGCATTGCCGGGGTTCCAAAGGCCGAGATCGACGAGCGGGTTCAAAAGGCGGGGGAAATCCTGCAACTGGGCAAGTATCTGCGGAGGTTGCCGAAAGCGCTTTCGGGCGGACAGCGGCAACGCGTTGCCATCGGCCGCGCCATCGTCCGCAATCCGCGGGTGTTCCTCTTCGACGAGCCGCTTTCCAACCTCGACGCGGCGTTGCGTGTGGCGACACGGATCGAGATCGCCAAATTGAAGCAAAGCATGCCGGATGTGACCATGATCTATGTGACCCACGATCAGGTCGAGGCAATGACTTTGGCCGATCGCATCGTCGTGTTCAAGGACGGGAACATCGAGCAGGTTGGAACGCCCCTCGAACTCTACAAGCGACCGGCTAACCTTTTCGTCGCTCAGTTCATCGGCTCGCCCGCGATGAACATTCTCGAAGGCAAGGTCGTCGGCAAGTCGGAAGGCGTTGTGCATCTCATGCTCGAGTGCGGCGCGGCGCTGGACGTGTCTG
>NZ_JABXYK010000047.1 GCF_013378445.1 Mycoplana rhizolycopersici | reverse complement strand
GATTCATCAGCGAGATCGGTACCTTGTTGCCGATCGCACCATGGGGCCGAAACTCATTGTAGTCTCTGCGCCAATCCTCCATCTTTTCGCGGGCGTCCGCAAGGGTCAGGAACCAATGCTGGTTCAGGCACTCCGCTCGGAAGCGGCCGTTGAATGCTTCGATAAAGGCATTGTCCGTGGGTTTGCCTGGCCGTGAGAAGTCCAGGATCACACCCTTGGCATAGGCCCAAAGGTCGAGATCGCGGGACAAAAATTCCGTACCCTGATCGACACGGATCGTCTTCGGATAACCAACCTGGCGGCATACCCGTTCCAGCGTTTGCACCACGTCTTCACCGCGATAGCTGTGACGCGGATCAAGCACTGGCACGTAGCGTGAGAAGGTATCGACTACCGTCAAAACCCGCAGTTTCTTTCCGGTCGCGAGCTGATCGTGCACGAAGTCCATCGCCCACACGTCGTTCGGACCGATCGCCACCTGCCGATCTTCCCGAAGCTTTGCCTTGACCCTGCGCTTCGGCGTCTTGTTGCGCAACTGCAGGCCCAAGTCTCTGTAAATGCGATAGGTTCGCTTGATGTTGGTGGCCCAACCTTCGCGTTCCAGCAGCACATGCACACGACGGTAGCCGTAGCGCACGCGCGTCTCGCAAATCTCCCGGATACGACGTTCCAGACCGGCCTGATCGGCACGGCGGGAAGTGTAGTGGTAGGTCGACCGATCAAAGTCGAGTGCACCGCAAGCACGCCGGATCGAGATCGTCCAATCCCGGCACATACCCTTCACCACCTCCCGCTTCCGAGCAGGCCTTAAAGCTTTCGCCGAATGACATCCTGCAGCATCTCGCGGTCCAGCGTCAGGTCCGCAACGATCTTCTTCAATCGCGCATTCTCGTCCTCTAGCTGCTTTAGTTTCCTCATCTCTGGCGGCAACAAACCGGCATATTTCTTTTTCCAATTGAAGTACGTCGCCTGGCTGATCCCCGCCTTGCGGCAGATCTCCGCGACCGTCACCCCTTCGTCACCCTGCTTCAGAATGAACGCCTTCTGCGCGTCCGAAAACTGCGATGCCTTCATCGTCTTCCGTTCCTTTCCCAGCCAGG
>NZ_JABXYK010000046.1 GCF_013378445.1 Mycoplana rhizolycopersici | reverse complement strand
ATTGGGCAAAGTCGGCCCGCGAGCCGATGGTCGTTGTTTCCATGGTTGTTTTCCTCGCATTTTCAGAAAGGCATTCAGATGCTGTCGGCATAGTGGCAGCCAGCGCGCTCTGGTATTGCGTCCGCGCGAGCAGGCCCTTCAACCGATTTCAATCAGACAATCAATCGCGCCGCCCTGCCGCGCTTGCGGTTGGGATTGTTGTAATAGGCGGCCGCCTGGGTCAGCGACCTGTGCTGCGACTGCTGCATCGCCTCCGGCAGGGGAATGCCGAGATTGGCGGCTTCGGTGAGGTAGCCTGAGCGCAGGCCATGGGCGGAGAACTTTCCCGGATCGAGCCCGCAAGCGCTTCGCCCGGCTTCAGCCAAACAACTTGACATCACCGGCCTTCAATATTGAAGGTGGTTAAAGGGAAATCACGGACGCGATCCTAGGCATTGAAGAGATGCCGGCCAAGCACTTCGGCGAGCCGTTCCTTGTCGCGCGCTTCGAGCGCGGTGATCATCTCTTCATGCTCGGCCACGGCCGCCGCCCATTTTTCCGGACCTTCATGGCCGACGAAGCGGATGCGCTTCAGCCGGGTTTGCAGCATGATGTGGATATCCGCCAGCGCGGCATTCTGCGAAAGACCGACGATTGCGGAATGGATGTCCTGGTTCAGCTTGTAGTATTGAAGCCGATCAGAGGATTTGTAGCGTTACGGAGCCTTCGCCGCCTTTTCGATGACGTCAGCAAACTTTTGGGGCTGCGAGGCGAAGACGGCGTGCTGGATTTAATCTCAGTCACTAAGCTGCCGGCGCGCTTTGCCATTTCACGTTCCAGTTCGGGATTGATGGATCGGTCTTCGGTCGCCACAATCTCCGGCCTATTCTCGCGGCACAAAATAACATGCCGACCGGGAACGAGGGCAGGGGGCCGCAGGTCCAGCAGACCAGCAACGCCTACCGTCTTTCGCTTCCGGAGCGCGCTCGGCGGCTTCTCGGCCGTTACGGTCAGGCCGCACCAGAGCCGGAGGATTTCAGTCAGGCGCGGCAGAGCCGCGCCGCCGAGCTGGATGCGCACAGGAAGAGCCACCCCGTGTCCGAGCGTCCGGTGTTAGATTTAGAAGACGGTC
>NZ_JABXYK010000045.1 GCF_013378445.1 Mycoplana rhizolycopersici | reverse complement strand
ATGGCAAAAGGTAAGTTTGAGCGCAACAAGCCTCACGTAAACATTGGCACGATCGGCCACGTTGACCATGGCAAGACGTCGCTGACGGCGGCGATCACGAAGTACTTCGGCGAGTTCAAGGCGTACGACCAGATCGACGCTGCTCCGGAAGAAAAGGCGCGCGGCATCACGATTTCGACGGCGCACGTCGAATACGAGACGCCGAACCGTCACTACGCCCACGTCGACTGCCCCGGCCACGCCGACTACGTCAAGAACATGATCACCGGTGCTGCCCAGATGGACGGCGCGATCCTGGTCTGCTCGGCCGCTGACGGCCCGATGCCGCAGACCCGCGAGCACATCCTGCTCGCCCGCCAGGTCGGCGTTCCGGCGATCGTGGTGTTCCTGAACAAGGTCGACCAGGTCGACGATGCCGAGCTTCTCGAGCTCGTCGAACTCGAAGTTCGCGAACTGCTGTCGTCCTACGACTTCCCGGGCGACGACATTCCGATCATCAAGGGCTCGGCTCTGGCCGCCCTCGAAGACTCGGACAAGAAGATCGGCGAAGACGCGATCCGCGAACTGATGGCAGCGGTTGACGCCTACATCCCGACGCCTGAGCGTCCGATCGATCAGCCGTTCCTGATGCCGATCGAGGACGTGTTCTCGATCTCGGGCCGCGGCACGGTTGTCACGGGTCGCGTCGAGCGCGGCATCGTCAAGGTCGGTGAGGAAATCGAGATCGTCGGCATCCGTCCGACGACGAAGACGACCTGCACGGGCGTTGAAATGTTCCGCAAGCTGCTCGACCAGGGCCAGGCCGGCGACAACATCGGTGCGCTGCTGCGCGGTGTCGACCGCAACGGCGTTGAGCGTGGCCAGATCCTGTGCAAGCCGGGTTCGGTCAAGCCGCACAAGAAGTTCAAGGCCGAAGCCTACATCCTGACGAAGGAAGAAGGCGGCCGTCATACGCCGTTCTTCACCAACTACCGTCCGCAGTTCTACTTCCGCACCACCGACGTTACGGGCATCGTGACGCTTCCGGAAGGCACGGAAATGGTGATGCCGGGCGACAACGTCACGGTTGACGTCGAGCTGATCGTTCCGATCGCGATGGAAGAAAAGCTGCGCTTCGCGATCCGCGAAGGCGGCCGCACCGTCGGCGCCGGCATCGTCGCCTCGATCGTCGAGTAATCGACGA
>NZ_JABXYK010000044.1 GCF_013378445.1 Mycoplana rhizolycopersici | reverse complement strand
TGAATAGCCCCGAGTTTCGTAGACACCCTCGGGTTAGGTTTTCTGCCGCATCTCGAACTCTACCGGCGACAGCATCCCGTTTCTGACATGCTTGCGTTTCGGGTTGTAGAACATTTCGATGTAGTCGAACACGTCCTGACGGGCTTCGTCGCGTGAACGATAGACCCTGCGGCGTATCCGCTCCCGCTTCAGGAGATTGAAGAAGCTTTCGGCGACTGCGTTGTCATGGCAGTTGCCGCGTCGGCTCATCGAGTGAACCAGATTGTGGTGCTTCAGGAACGAGGCCCAGTCCATGCTGGTGAATTGCGAGCCCTGATCCGAGTGCACCAGAACCTTGTCCTTTGGCTTTCGCCGCCAGACAGCCATCAGCAACGCCTGCAGCACGACATCAGTCGTCTGGCGGCTCTGCATCGACCAGCCGATGACACGGCGGGAATAGAGATCGATGACGACAGCGAGATAGGCGAAGCCTTGGTTGGTTCGGATGTAGGTGATGTCGGTGACCCATGCCTTGTCCGGAGCAGCAACGTCGAATTGACGGTCCAGAGTGTTGTCGATGACAATGGATGGCCTGCCGCCGTAGATGCCGGGACGGCGCTTGTAACCGATCTGCGCCTTGATCCCCGCAAGGCGGGTCAGACGTGCGACGCGGTTCGGGCTGCACATCTCTCCCTGATCGAGCAGATCGTCATGAAGCTTGCGATAGCCATAGACCTTGCCGCTCTCTTCCCAAGCCTGAAGCAGGAGATCGGTCTGTCGTTTGTCCTCGCTGGCCCGTTTGCTCAACGGGTTCTTCAGCCAGGCGTAGAACCCGCTCGGGTGAACATGGAGAAGCCGACACATCGTCCGCACCGAGAACCGCAGGCGATGCAGGGATATGAACGCGTACTTCACTTTGCATCCCTGGCGAAGTACGCGGTCGCTTTTTTTAGGATGTCGCGCTCCTCGGTGACGCGAGCCAGTTCCTTCTTCAGCCGCCTGACCTCGTCGGCCTCGTCGCTGGCTTTGCCGTTCGACGTGCCGAACTTCTTCTTCCACTCGTAGAGCGAATGCTGGCTGACCCCCAGCCGCTGAGAGACCTCCGCTACCGGATAGCCCCGCTCGGTGATCTGACGCACCGCGTCGCGCTTGAACTCTTCAGTGAAATTGGCTTTGCCCATGTAGGCCTCCTGCCTCAAATTTAGGGGAGAAGGTGTCTACAAATCTAGGGGCTATTCA
>NZ_JABXYK010000043.1 GCF_013378445.1 Mycoplana rhizolycopersici | reverse complement strand
TGACCTTGCCCCGTTGACCTAATCCATTTTGAAGTAAGCTCTGGGCCATTGAGAGGACCAGAGGATGAAGCGCAACCGTTTCACGGACGAACAGATTATCGGTATATTGAAGGAGCACGAGGCAGGCACGCCGGTCTCGGAGCTTTGCCGCAAGCACGGTGTCAGCGACGCCAGCATCTATAAGTGGAAAGCCAAGTTCGGCGGCATGGAGGTGTCCGAGGCCAAGCGGCTGAAGACGCTGGAGGACGAGAACGCGAAGCTGAAGCGGCTCTTGGCGGATGCGATGCTCGACAATGCTGCTTTGAAAGACCTTTTGGGAAAGAAGTGGTGACGCCCGCAGCCAAGCGGAACGCTGTCGCGCATCTGATGGATCACCACCGGATGAGCGAACGGCGGGCGTGTAAAGCCATCGGCTTTTGCCGGATGACGATCCGTTACGAAACCAGGCGCAGCGATGACCATGACCTTCGCGAGCGGATGAAGGCGCTGGCGCATGAACGCCGCCGCTTCGGCTATCGACGCCTTCATGTGCTGCTCAGGCGTGAGGGTCATTTTGTGAACCACAAGCGGCTCTTCCGGCTCTATCGGGAAGAGAAGCTGACGGTGCGCAAGCGCGGTGGCCGCAAGCGAGCGATCGGCACACGCGCGCCGATGCTGATCCCGATGGCCGCCAATGATCGCTGGTCGCTGGACTTCGTGTCGGATCAACTCACCGATGGACGCAGGTTCCGGGTTCTGACGGTCGTCGACGATTGCACCAGGGAATGCCTGGGCCTCGTCGCCGACACATCGCTTTCCGGACTGCGGGTTGCCCGTGAGTTGGATCGGATCATCGAGGAACGTGGCAAGCCCAGGATGATCGTCAGTGACAATGGCAGTGAGTTCACCAGCAACGCGATCCTGCAATGGGCCGACCGGACGACAGTCGATTGGCACTACATCGCACCGGGCAAACCGATCCAGAACGCCTTCATCGAGAGCTTTAATGGACGGCTGCGGGACGAGCTCCTGAATGAAACGCTCTTCTCGTCACTGACCCATGCTCGATCAGCGCTTTCAAACTGGCGCAGCGATTACAATGATCATCGACCACACTCTGGACTCGGCTGGATGACACCTGCCGAGTTCGCTCAGACAATCAACCCGCGACGTGATGCGGTGCTGCGCAGCCGGAATGGCTCCGCACCGCAACCCGCCGCTACCGTCCCAAATACAGCAACCCAAAACCGCCGGAGCGAACTTAAAACTGGATAAAATTTGGGGGCAAGGTCA
>NZ_JABXYK010000042.1 GCF_013378445.1 Mycoplana rhizolycopersici | reverse complement strand
TCGGGCGATCCTCGAGCTTTCCGGACAGGGCCGGGAACGGGTCAACTTGCAGCAGGCAAGTTGATGAGCTGATCATCACTCATTGTGGCGATCGTCTCAAGTGTCATGTAGCGCGAGCGCTGAACAGCCCACTCGTCATTTTGCTCCAGCAGCAGAGCGCCGACGAGCCTGACAATGGCATCGTCGTTGGGAAAGATACCGACGACTTCAGTCCTTCGCTTGATTTCTCCATTGAGGCGCTCAATTGGGTTCGTGCTGTGCAGCTTGGTCCAGTGCTGCTTGGGAAAGGTCATGTAGGCGAGCACATCCTGCTCGGCGCTGTCCATGAGGCCAGCGAGTTTCGGCACTTTCGGCCTGATCTGATCGGCGACGTTGCGCCACTGTTGGCTGGCGGCTTCCGGGGTGTCCTGGGCAAAGGCCGTTGCTATGAAGGCCGAGACCACGCGTCGGCCGCTCTTGCCGGCATGAGCCAGTGCATTCCGCATGAAGTGAACCCGGCATCTTTGCCAGGTGGCGGAAAGGACCTTGGAGACGGCCGCTTTGATGCCCTCGTGAGCGTCGGAGACAACGAGTTTGACACCGCGCAGACCGCGCCGGGTGAGCGTGCGCAGGAACTCCGTCCAGATCGGCTCTGCCTCTGAGGTGCCGATTTCCATGCCGAGGACCTCGCGACGACCGTCAGTGTTGACGCCCACAGCGATGATGACGGCAACCGAGACGATACGGCCGCCGCGACGGACCTTGAGATAGGTGGCATCGATCCACAGATACGGCCAGTCTCCCTCTATCGGACGGCTGAGAAAGGCTTTGACCTTTCCGTCGATCTCCTCACACAGCCGGGAGACCTGGCTCTTGGAGATGCCGCTCATGCCCATCGCCTTGACCAGATCGTCCACAGAACGGGTCGAGACGCCCTGGATGTAAGCCTCCTGGATCACCGCGGTCAGAGCCTTTTCGGCCATGCGGCGCGGTTCCAGAAAGCTCGGAAAGTAACTGCCGGTGCGAAGCTTGGGAATGCGCAGCTCGACAGTGCCAGCTCGGGTCTCCCAGTCGCGATCGCGATAGCCATTACGCTGAGCAAGTCGAAAGTCATTCTTCTCGCCGTACGCCGCACCGGTCTTCGCGCCAACCTCCAGCTCCATCAATTTCTCGGCGGCAAAGCCAATCATCTCGCGCAGCAAATCTGCGTCAGCGCTCTTCTCAACAAGCGAGCGCAGGTCCATCATGTCATTGGTCATCGGTGGTCTTTCCATCAGGTTGTGCTTGAACAACCCAACCCTACCGGAAAAAGCCGATGACCACCGCTAGCCTGATACACCACCTCTCGGGACGTCATC
>NZ_JABXYK010000041.1 GCF_013378445.1 Mycoplana rhizolycopersici | reverse complement strand
CTCTCGAGAACGATTTGTCTTGCTCTACCGCCTGATCCCATTGTCGTTGTCGGCTGCAGGGATGGCGACCGCCTCATTGCGAGCCCATTCGGCGACAATCCTGGCGAAGCCGGTAACATTGACCAAGATTTGACGGCTATCCTCGCTTGATAGCCTTCGGGCGAGCCGCGGGCTCCAAATCGCGATCGTTACAGCCGAAAAGTCATCGTTGTCGTTTTCAGGTTTGCGCATCGGCGCCATGCTCAACCAAGCTGAGCACCCCTTGTCCCGCAGCGTCCCTTAGTCAGCTCGGAAACGCTGATCCTGATTGCGTTGCACGCTCTCCCAAGCCGTGGTGGCGGCCTGCGTCTGTCCCCAGACTGCGCGGCCGCGATGGCTCTTCATTGCCTCTCCATTGGTCCATGGCGTATTCAGCCATCGCCCGCATCCACCATTCGAGGCTCGTCAGGTCCATCCTGGTAATCGTGTGTGTAAGTGGAATAACCATTCCCAGAGCCCGGCGCAGTTGCGCCCACCGGGGCAGTTTGCAGTTTCGCCGGTGGCAAACTCCAGGATCGTTGGGGCGATGCTTGGCTCGCAACCATACGCGGCCAGCGATGGGATCAATGGGGCTCGCTGCCCGCTCGCCAACATTTCAAGGGATTTTGCCATCGCCTTCATCGGACCGCGCGGAATATCGCTCGATAAAGCCAGTGCATCCTTCATGAGGACGCTTCCGATAGCGAGCAGTTCTTTCCTACGTTTCGCCATGCCTTCCTATCCGTTCTCCGGTGGCGTTCGCATTCACCTCGACGTCAGTGATTGCAGCCGGCGGGCAATCTCTGCAGGCGATATGCCGGCAGCGAATTCGCGAAATATCCTCCGAATAGTGTCTGCTTCCTCGGAGTTGATTTCACGTTCTCCGCAGACGAGATCGCCCGTGCAGTAGATCGCGGCTTGTGCTTGCGTAGCGCGCCTTGAAGTGGCAGCCGTATGGTTGATGTCGGTCCCATCCATCGCGGTCGACCTCCGTTTCAACCCTCCGCGAGTTCGGGAGGAATGTTCACGTTTAAATTAAGGGCCCATAATAATGCAAGTAAAAAGTCAGTTGCGCGGCGCAATATTCGAGTCCTTTAAGGGAAGAAACTTTGTTGGTTTATAATGTAATGGATTCGATATCGAATTCATCGGAGTGACGTTTGGTAAAAGGACTGAGTCTTACTAGAGTGGAAAAATTTGACGTGAAATTGATGGCGTCAATATTAATTATTGCAAGATGAATCCTTTGTTGCGCCTGCTAAAAGGTAAGCGTACACCTATTCACATTTCTGTTACTGATGAGCGACGAGGTGAAAGCGCTGCGCCGTGACTGACCGGCCCGGTTCCGGCTTGAGCAGCCTGTCCGCTTTGCGCC
>NZ_JABXYK010000040.1 GCF_013378445.1 Mycoplana rhizolycopersici | reverse complement strand
CAACCTGCACCGTTTCGCCGGAGAGCGCGCTGATTTCGGCAGCAGCGGCCTGCGAGCGTTCGGCGAGCTTGCGCACTTCCGAGGCGACGACTGCGAAGCCCTTGCCATGTTCGCCGGCACGGGCGGCCTCGACGGCGGCATTCAGGGCCAGAAGGTCGGTCTGGCGGGCGATTTCCTGAACGATCGAGATCTTCTCGGCGATGGTGCGCATGGCGCCGACCGCACGGCCGACCGCGTCGCCACTGGCTTCTGCGTCCTTGGCTGACTGGCGGGCGATCTTTTCCGTCTGGGCGGCGTTGTCGGCGTTCTGCTTGATGTTGGCGGCCATTTCTTCCATCGAGGCGGAGGCCTCTTCGGCGGATGACGCCTGCTCGGTCGCACCCTGCGACAGCTGTTCGGAGGACGAGGAAAGCTCCTGGCTGCCGGAGGAAACGTTGTCGGAGGCGGCGAGCGCATCGCCGACAACGCCGCGCAGGCGCTCGACCATGCTCTGCAGCGAAATGCCGAGGATGTCCTTGTCAGAAAGTGGCTTCGGCGTGATCGTCAGGTCGCCGTTTGCGATCTGGTCGGCGATGTTGGCGGTGTTACGCAGATTGCCGGTCATGACGTTGATCGTGTCGACAACGTCCTTGATCTCGTCGTTGGTGCGGATCTCGATGTTCTGGTCGAGGTCGCCGATGGCGACGGCTTCTGCGACTGTCTTGATCTTGCGAAGACCGGTGTTGATGCCGAGCGCGATCCAGACTGCGGCGCCGACGGCAAGCAGCAGGGCCACGCCGGAAATGATGAAGATGAGTGTGCGGGTTTCGGCGTACTCGACGTTCGTTTCCTGATCTGCTTCCGTCATCAGCGCCTTGTTGCTTTCGATGCGGACGTTGATGATTTCTTCGATTTCGTCCATCAGGCGGCGGCCTTCGCCAGTCACGATACGGATCGCTTCTGCCGAATTGCCGGCGTTGACGTGGCTGCGTACCTGATCGTCGACGCGGACGATCTCTTTGAATTTGCCGACTGCCTCAGCCCATCTCTGCTTTGCCTCTTCGGAGGTGGAAGTGGTGATCAGTTCCTGGGCCAGTTCTTCGAAGCGTTGGCGGTTACGGTCGCTGGCGCCGATATAGTCGGAGACGTCGCGCGCATTGGTCGCCGTCGCCAGGTTCATCTGCGACCGAGCAAGCCGGAGCTGTGTGCTTCCGAGGTTCTGGGCGGCTTCCAGCCGTGCTGCCGGGCCGGCAACCATGTCAGTGATCGCCTGGTTGAGCGAAGACAAGCTCATGATGGCGTATACCGAGGTGCCCGCCATCATCGCGATGATAATGCCGAACGCGACGGCCAGTTTGAGTTTGATAGTGAAGCGCATTGGTAGCCCTCTCTTGCGGCAATTGTCTTGTATTCGGCCAGCCGAAAACGGCTGGCACTGGCATGCGAGAAGACCGATACACTCACTCTTCTGCAGATCGCGCGAACGATCCATTGCGCCGACGCTTACACGCGCCGGGGTCGGTCACAGCGCGCTTGCTGGCGCACTGCGACCTTCTTTCGGACTAGGCGCTCTGCCGGAAGTCGGAATCTTCACTGTCCGGACCGCCCATCGACATGTCGAGTGCGAAGCCCTTGGCGCGGGCCTGTTGGGCTGCAACCGTATGACCTGCAGGCTTGCGCGCCGGAGCCGGGGCTGTCCGCTGAACCGGTGCCGCGCGTGTGGCTGGCTTGGCAGCCGCAGCCACGGCCCTGCCGGTGTGCGCGTTGTCGACGCGGAAGAATGCGATCGAGGCCTGGAGTTCCTCGGCCTGGGCGGCGAGTTCTTCAGACGTTGCCGACATTTCTTCCGAGGCGCCGGCGTTCTGCTGGGTCACCTTGTCGAGCTGCTGGATCGCTTCGTTGATCTGCGAGGCGCCGATATCCTGCTCGCGGCAGGCAGCCGAGATCTCGGCGACCAGCTCGGCGGTCTTGCGGATGTCGG
>NZ_JABXYK010000039.1 GCF_013378445.1 Mycoplana rhizolycopersici | reverse complement strand
CGACTACATCGAAATGTTCTACAACCCGAAACGCAAGCATGTCAGAAACGGGATGCTGTCGCCGGTAGAGTTCGAGATGCGGCAGAAAACCTAACCCGAGGGTGTCTACGAAACTCGGGGCTATTCACTCTGTGGCCAGCGGGAGCAAGCAACATAATCAGGCTGCTTGGGATTGTCGGCGGCACCCAGCGAGTTGCTTCATGCCGGCGCGCTCGACGGCGGATATATGGACGAAAACGTCCAATCCGCCTTCACCGTTAGGCGTGCTCAGCGAACGTCAAAGGGACACGGTGCCTGCGCCGCAACAAACGACATAGGCACCTTATGCTCAACAAGGTGCGATCAACCTTCGTTGTACGCAGGCTGCGCCTTCAGCGTTTCTTTGGTGGCGTCGATGTAGACTCGAACGTCGTCGCCGCTGTCGTTACGCACGATCGAAACCTGATCGAGATTGACTGCGATGCGATGCTCGCCCATGCCAAGGAAACCGCCGATATCCAGCACCATCTGCTTGACGGAGCCATCGCTGTTCAGGATCAGCTTTACGACGTCGCCGATGTCTTCGTCGTTAGCGCCATAAACGCTGGCGCCTGTGAGAGTTTCCGAGGTCAGTTCCGCTGTTTCGGCATTGCGATAGCCGTCACGCTTGATGTCAGGCCGGACGAGGATCGTTCCGCCCTGCGGCACCGCAGCCGAGTTAACGGTGGCATCCGACTTGGTCGTCATCGCTGCATCGGCTTTTTCCATACGAGCCCTATACGCCGGCGCATCGGTCAGCATCTGCTTGTTTAAATTGACGACGAGAAAGAAGTCGTCTGCGTCATCGCCGTCCTTGACGAACTTGACGCTCTCCATTGGGATCGCTACGTCTTTTTCACCCATGCCGAGGAAGCCGCCGACACCGAGCACGACGGCCTTGACGGCCCCATCGCGGCTGAGGATGACATCGTTGACTTCACCGATATCGTCCCAGTCCTTATTGGCGCCCTGCTTGACGGTCATGTCGTTTGAGAGCTGTGCCTCGGTCGCGTAAATCCGCATACCGATGAAGTTCGATGCCTGGATGTCGGTCGCCTGCTGTTCGTACATCGTAATTGGGGCCATATTGGCCGCGTAAGCGTTGCCGCCGAGAAGGACGAGGGTCAGCGCAGTGGTGGTGAGAAAGTTATTCATGGTATCTCCCTGGATGCCGTGTTGCTCAGTTGCCGTCGCTGTACGGAGATGGCTTCAGCGGCAACTTAGGCTCTCATTAGTGAGCCAATCGAGCTAGTGAACTCCGTACAGCCTCAACTAATTAGAATGACCTTAGTTCCGACTTTTAGTTGATTGTGGATGGCTTCAGGCATCCTTGTCGTCGCCGGCGGACTTCACAAAGAGATGGCCAACGGGGCCGCGCTCCATCATCACCATGAAGGCCTTGTGACGAAGGTCGAGGGTATCCCGATCGGCCTGCGATCCGATCTGCCTCGCTTCCGCGAGCACGAGATCGGCATGGCGCCGCAGCGTCCGCTGCCGCATGATATCGGTCTCGCAGCTCATCACCGCCGTCAGCACCTCCAGAACCCGGATCAGCACCGCGGTGCTGCCGACGCCGTTTTGGCGGATCATGTGGAACATCGCATCCACCAGTCCGTCATAGGTAATGGCCGGCGTGACGAGCACCAGCCGTCCATCGATCAGCGTCAGCCCGGTCGACAGATGGCGGGGCACCATGTCGCACAGGGCCGCCCCCAGCCGATCGATGACGCTTATGGCGGTATGGGGATCATTGATGCCGGGGGAGAGGGCCCGTACCGCGACCTCGACGAGCTGGCGAATGGGAAATTCGAGATCCGAGGCACTGCCCCGCTGGCCTCCGAGCGCGGTCGCGGCCCTGATCGCATCCTCGCAGCCGTCGGTCTGCGGCCGGACGAGGGCGATCGGCGCACCGGGAAAGACATAGTCGCCCGGCCTCACCAGCAGATGGATGATGACATCGTTTTCCTTCGCCCAACCGGCAAGGCCTGCGCTGTCGAATTGCTGGAGATAACCGCTGCGGTCATCGCAGACGGGAACGGCATCGCGCCAGATCTCGATCGGCGGGGGTGCTGGCTGACGGGTATCGAGCGTGAGTCTGTCGATGGCGGTCCTGACGTCTTCGCTCACAAGCCCGATGACGGTATCGACATTGATGCGGCCGGCCATATGCCCGACGAAATAGATGAGCGTGCCCACGCTGACGATGGCGAGAAGAATGCCGAAGGAGAGTGAAAGATGGGGAACGAAGGCCCCGTCGCCCTGGGTGCGCACCGTGCGAAGGACCATGAGGGCATAGGAAAACGTGGCGAGGAAGACGCCGAGCGTCAACTGGTTGCCGCGGTCCTTGACGAAGTTGCGCAGTAGCCTCGGCCCCATTTGCCCGGCGGCGAGCGACAGCGCGGCGATCGTGATCGAGAAGACGGTGCCGGCGACGCCGATCGTCGACGACGCCACGGCACCCAGAAGGATGCGCGCGCCCGTTCCGCCGCCACTATAGAGAAGCGGACTGTTGAGAAGCCATGGCGGAAGAAGGCCGGCGGCATCAATCTGGACGAATGCAATCGCGAGCGAGATGCCAAGTAGGGTCATCGCGGCGGGCACGAGCCAGAATGTCTCGGAAATGGCAATAAGTAATTTGCGGAGGCGCGCCTTCACCGATGGTGGACCGGGTTGGTCCGCGATGCCTCGGCGCGGGACTTTTGAGGGGAAGGCTGTCGTTCAGGATGCAACATCGGCCACTCCCGCTCGTTCGGGTGAACCGCGGATGGCGGCGCACCGACAAAAAAAATCCGCAGCCGTTAGCGGCTGCGGATGAATGAGACGATCAGGCCTTGTCGACGACCTTCTTGACCTGTTCCTTGGCTTCGCCTTTGGCCTGCTGGGCATCGCCCTTGGCTTCCTGAGCGGCGCCCTTGGCCTTCATCGACTCGTCATCAGTGGCTTCGCCGACGCCCTGACGAGCTTTGCCGGCGATTTCGTTTGCTTTACCGGAAACTTTGTCTGCCGTGCTATCCATGAGAATTCTCCCTGTCAGAAACGTGATTGTTTCAAAGTGGGGAACTGGTGGTGGGGACATTCGTTCCTGATGCCATGAAAGATAGCGGCGGCAAAGACGGCCTTTCGCCCGTCAACCCGGCGGGGTTTCCTTGTCGAACAGGGTCTTGCGGGCGACCAGCCCAAGCGTTGATCCCTGCACCACGATGCTGAACAGCACGACGGCATAGGTTGCGGCGAGGATGGCCGACTTGGCGGGACTTTCCGGCAAAGCGAGCGCCAGGGCCACGGATATCCCGCCCCGAATCCCCGCCCAGGTGAGAAACGGGACGTTGCGATAGGAAATCAGTGCGCTGAAGGTGAAGACCAGGGCCGGAAACCAGACGGCGAAGTTGGTTCGGCGATCTGGTCAAAAGCGAACCGACGGTGGTGTACAGCAAAGGCGCCTATAATCGCAGCGAACTGCGCAAACAAAGACTATCCGAAGGGGAGATTCTGGCCGCTATCCGCAGTTCTGGCCATGGGAGTGAACTGACGATCGATGCCGTGATATTGGAAACTGATGGATCACTGAGTGTCCTGACGAAATGACCGGCATCCCATCTTGTTCCCCACTCGGAATGCCGCAGCCTGACGCCCTTCGTGCTCCCAGCAGGATCGGCCTGCGTCTGGCTCTCCTACGTCCAACACCAATTTTAGAACACGCATTGGTCGAAGCCGCCCGAATGCACCTTACTGCACGCGGCGATACACGGCCTCCTCCCATTACGACCTGCCGGCGCCGCTGCGGTGGATCATGGGCAACATCGGCATGCATTACATCCATCATCTGTCGAGCCGTGTGCTCTTCTGCCGGCTGCCCGAAGTGCTGCATGATCTCCCTGACTCGCCGACATCGGCCGCATTGTCTGTCTTATGTGATTCCCAGGAGGAACGGGGTCAAACGCCACGCCGAAGGCCGGTCTCGTCCGATTTTTGGGCGTGGGCGACCACGGCTCCGATGACCCACATGAAGGCGCAAAGCTGCCGGGCGCTTTACAGCCGCCCCACCGCTACTGAGGCCGAAAGCGGAAATTATTGCCGCTCGACCATCCAGTTGGCTGATGCCCAAAGTCCGGGCACAGCGGTGGCATCCCATAGTCGCTCGCGACCAATGAACGCAACGGGGCCGGGAGCGGCCTGGCTGCTTCGCGGACGCTATTGGCAAAAGCGGCTGTAGGAAAGGCTTCGTCCGCGCAGTAAGCGCGCCAATGAGCCATTGCACATTCCGTCGAACGCGCTCAGATCTGCCCGGCAGAATTGATGCAAGGCAACGGATGAGTTGTGTTAAGGTATTTCTGTCGGACATGGCTTTCAGCGCCTTGTCCGACACTCCTGCCGAGTCATGACTTGCGCCGTGAGTCTTCGGCCCTCGAGGGCCTCTATATGCCACAGATACCAACAGTGCATTTCGAAGCGGCAAGCACACTTGCCGTGGTGATGTCGTCCAACGAGCCGCTGCTGTTTCTGTCCGATGATCTGAGGATCATCGCGGCAAGCGCATCTTTCTGCCGAGCATTCGAGATTGCCCCGGCCTCTGTCACAGGCAAGCACCTCGGCGAACTCGGGCACGGGGAATGGGCCATGCCCAGGCTCGCGTCCCTGTTGACGGCGACCGTCACCGGCAGTGCGAGCATCGATGCCTATGAGATCGACCTTAAGCGACCGGACCAGAAAACGCGGCAGTTGATCATCAATGCGCGAAAGCTCGACGACGGCGACCTCGAGCATATTCGGCTGCTTGTCGCCATCACCGACGTGACCGACATGCGCGCTGAGGCTCGTCTGAAAGACGACCTGATTCGCGACAAGGCCATCCTTCTGCAGGAAGTCCAGCACCGGGTCGCCAACAGCCTGCAAATCATTGCCAGCGTTCTGATGCAGAGTGCGCGCCGTGTTCAGTCGGAGGAGGTCCGCGGGCATCTCCATGACGCCCGTCACCGCATCATGTCGATTGCGGCCCTGCAACGTCAGCTCTCCACCTCTGCCGGGGGCAGCGTGGAGTTGCATGCCTATTTCACGCAGCTTTGCCAAAGTCTCGGCGCATCGATGATTGCGGACCCAGAGCGGCTGTCGATCCAGGTGACGGTCGATGACAGCACCGTACCGGCGGATGTCTCCATCAGTCTGGGTCTTATCGTCACCGAACTCGTGATCAATGCTCTGAAGCATGCCTTCAGCGACGATCGCACGGGAACGATCGAGATCAACTATCGATCTTCGGGCAAAGACTGGACCCTCTCCATTTCCGACAACGGAATTGGAATGCCCATCGGGAACGAAGCGCCCAAGGCGGGGTTAGGCACCGGTATCGTCGAGGCACTCGTCAAGAATCTCGAAGGCGAATTGACAGTGAGCGACGCTGCCCCAGGGACGGTGGTGACGATCAGACATATGGACACTTCACGCCTTCGGACCGACTTTTCGCCGGCGGCCTAGGGACATATCGGTCCTGGAAGCGCCCAAGGCTGCAGAGCTGCGGCCATTCTCATACAGCGAGTGAACAATGAAGAACGGCAAACCGGTCGTCCTGATCGTGGAAGACAGTGCGATAATCCGCATGAGCGCAGTCGATCTCGTCTTGTCGGCGGGCTATGAAGCGCTGGAAGCGGGCGACGCCGACGAGGCGATCCGCATCCTCGAAGGACGGGATGACATCGATCTCGTGTTCACCGATGTGCAGATGCCAGGGACGATGGACGGTATCAAACTGTCCCACTACATTCGCGACCGATGGCCACCCGTGAAGCTGATCGTCGCATCCGGTGCGGCCATCGTCGAAGAGAGCATGTTGCCGGGCGGAAGTCGCTTCTTTCCCAAGCCCTACGATGACCTGACCATCACGGACGCAATGGCGCGCCTGCTTGCGAGCGACAACCCGAGGGCCAGCGCGATCTGATGCAGAAACAATTGCGATCCATTTTTCGCCTCCCACCGGCACTGATCAGCTTGCTTTAACGGATGTCCGCTTATGGCTAGGGGTGGAGGCAAGCTTCACGGCCGAAATGGCGGCGCAAAGCGGACAGGCTGCTCAAGCCGGAACCGGGCCGGTCAGTCACGGCGCAGCGCTTTCACCTCGTCGCTCATCAGTAACAGAAATGTGAATAGGTGTACGCTTACCTTTTAGCAGGCGCAAC
>NZ_JABXYK010000038.1:2500-5000 GCF_013378445.1 Mycoplana rhizolycopersici | reverse complement strand
TGACGGACCGCGGTTAGACATCCATGACGATAAGGGTGGTATTTCAAGGATGGCTCCACAGAAACTGGCGTCCCTGCTTCAAAGCCTACCACCTATCCTACACATGCCGACACGAATGCCAGTGTAAAGCTATAGTAAAGGTGCACGGGGTCTTTCCGTCTGACCGCAGGAACCCCGCATCTTCACGGGGAATTCAATTTCACTGAGTCTATGCTGGAGACAGCGGGGAAGTCGTTACGCCATTCGTGCAGGTCGGAACTTACCCGACAAGGAATTTCGCTACCTTAGGACCGTTATAGTTACGGCCGCCGTTTACTGGGGCTTCGATTCAAAGCTTGCACCTCTCCTCTTAACCTTCCAGCACCGGGCAGGCGTCAGACCCTATACGTCGTCTTGCGACTTCGCAGAGCCCTGTGTTTTTGATAAACAGTCGCTACCCCCTGGTCTGTGCCACCCCTAAAGACTTGCGTCCATAGGGGTCACGCTTCTTCCGAAGTTACGCGTGCAATTTGCCGAGTTCCTTCAGCATAGTTCTCTCAAGCGCCTTGGTATACTCTACCTGACCACCTGTGTCGGTTTCGGGTACGGTCTATAATGATGGAGCTATTTCCTGGAACCCCTTCGCAGCCCATTCAATCCAATAAGAATGAACAACATACGGGATCCGTCACTACCACCAGGCCCACGAATATTAACGTGGTTCCCATCGACTACGCGTGTCCGCCTCGTCTTAGGGGCCGGCTAACCCTGCTCAGATTAACTTTAAGCAGGAACCCTTGGTCTTTCGGCGAGAGGGTCTCTCACCCTCTTTGTCGTTACTCATGTCAACATTCGCACTTCCGATACCTCCAGGAGCCCTCACGGGTCTCCCTTCACAGGCTTACGGAACGCTCCGCTACCACACGTCTTGCGACGTATCCTCAGCTTCGGTGCATGGCTTTAGCCCCGTTACATTTTCGGCGCAAAGACCCTTATTTAGACCAGTGAGCTGTTACGCTTTCTTTAAATGATGGCTGCTTCTAAGCCAACATCCTGGTTGTTTTGGGATCCTCACATCCTTTCCCACTTAGCCATGACTTGGGGACCTTAGCTGGAGGTCAGGGTTGTTGCCCTCTTCACGACGGACGTTAGCACCCGCCGTGTGTCTGCCGACTAGTACTCCCGGGTATTCGGAGTTTGGTTAGGATCAGTAAGACGGTGAGTCCCCATAGCCCATCCAGTGCTCTACCCCCCGGGGTATTCGGTCGACGCTCTACCTAAATAGATTTCGCGGAGAACCAGCTATTTCCGAGTTTGATTGGCCTTTCACCCCTAGCCACAAGTCATCCCAATCTATTGCAACAGATGCGGGTTCGGCCCTCCAGTTGGTGTTACCCAACCTTCAGCCTGCTCATGGCTAGATCACTCGGTTTCGGGTCTAATGCGACGAACTGAACGCCCTGTTCAGACTCGCTTTCGCTGCGCCTTCACCTATCGGCTTAAGCTTGCTCGCCACACTAAGTCGTTGACCCATTATACAAAAGGTACGCCGTCAGGCTTGCGCCCTCCGACTGTTTGTAGGCAACCGGTTTCAGGTTCTATTTCACTCCCCTTGTCGGGGTGCTTTTCACCTTTCCCTCACGGTACTTGTTCGCTATCGGTCATGCACGAGTACTTAGGCTTGGAGAGTGGTCTCCCCATGTTCAGACAGGATTTCACGTGTCCCGCCCTACTCAAGGACAATGAGTGTTCTACGTGTACGGGGCTATCACCCGCTACGGCCGGACTTTCCATTCCGTTCCACTTTATTCCTCATTGCCACTGGCCTGGTCCGCGTTCGCTCGCCACTACTTGCGGAGTCTCGGTTGATGTCCTTTCCTGCAGGTACTTAGATGTTTCAGTTCCCTGCGTTCGCTTCTTACCCCTATGTATTCGAAAGTAAGATACCTTATTTCAATACTTGGAAACCCAAGCCGTCCATCGCTGAACAGATTGGATTCTCCAAGTATTTAAGGTGGGTTTCCCCATTCGGAAATCCATGGATCAAAGCTTATTCGCAGCTCCCCACGGCTTATCGCAGCGTATCACGTCCTTCATCGCCTGTGCATGCCAAGGCATCCACCAATTGCCCTTACGACACTTGATCGTTCTCATTGCCAATGCTCATCACTAGCCTTCCCAAAGGAAAGGCGACCGGATTACCTTTTACAATCCAGCCAACTCATGATGCCATCGACGTGTTCGACAGCTAAGCTTTATTGGAACCACGCCGAGCGGTTCACTTGCTTGCTGCCATTAAGACCAGCTTCTCGAGATCTGTCCGGGAGCGCGCGGTCAGGCAACGCCCATCAACAGGCCGTCAGAGGTTCATCAAACACCAAAATCCCCGGAACCTTGCGGTCCGAAGCCTTCAGCGATCAATTCGCCAACAACGACATGCTCTGAGTAACAGTCTTCCTACCTACCTCCAGCCCCTCCACCACATCCGGTCGGCTAGACCATCCATGGTTTCGATGAGACT
>NZ_JABXYK010000037.1 GCF_013378445.1 Mycoplana rhizolycopersici | reverse complement strand
AGCGCAGGTCCATCATGTCATTGGTCATCGGTGGTCTTTCCATCAGGTTGTGCTTGAACAACCCAACCCTACCGGAAAAAGCCGATGACCACCGCTAGCCTGATACACCACCTCTCGGGACGTCATCGCTGAGAAGGTAGCTGCAGCGATGGCACCACGGCACATCGGCGTTGCCGCCTATGCGGTTCAGGTCGATATGGAAAGCGGCGATATGAGCAGCCCCCGTCTACTGGTCCAGTTCGGCGAGATTGGAGAGCTCGCAGCGTAGCCAACGCCGCGCCGGCACAAGTCGGCAATGCAGCCACCACCATGACAACTCGACAGCAGGCCTGCTGGGACTATCTCAGGAGAACGAAGACGTGTGCCCCATTGCTACCGCAGCCGTCCCGAAAGAGGAGATCAGCGAACTTGATGCCGTACTCGCCTACCACGACGGCAATGCCCGCGCCGCGATCGAGACGCTTTTGAAGGACTGCCAGGACCTCCGCCTGCAGCTGGCGCTCGCAGAGGGCGCAATGAGCAGAGGCATGACGCGTGGCTGGTCCCCGCGCTACGAGCGAGACGATGCCTGAGGGATACGTGCGCGAATTGGTTCATCCGGGCGTGCGCGCAAAGATGCACTGCCTGTCGAAAGCGGAAGAGGTCGGCCAGCTCGTCAAGGTGCGGTGCGGCTATTGCAATGTCACGCACTTCTACCGGCCCGGCGATATCGTCCAACTCGTGGGAGACCTGACTATTCTCGAACTCGACGGAAGCTTCCGGTGCAGCCGCTGCGGAAAGAAGGAGGCCGTGAATGCAACCCTCGTGCTTCCGAGCGCTGCGGAGAGGATGACGATGACAGTCCGCCACCTAGTGAAGATCCGGAGCGTGAGGGTGCCGGTGTGGAAGGACGTTCGCGGGTAAGCCCGTCAGCAATATTGACAGAGCTCTGAGAACGCCGCCACCTTGGAGACCGGAGGATCGCCATGTGCAACTTGTATAACGTCACGACGAACCAGCTTGCGGTCCTTCAGGCAACGCGAGCGATGATCGACAGCCTCGGCAACCTTGAGCCCTCGCTAGACATCTATCCCGACTACAAGGCACCGATCGTGCGCAACACTCCTGCTGGTCGCGAGGCTGCGATGGTGCGCTGGGGATTGCCATCGTCCAAACAGGCGCTGTTTCAGGCTGCCAGCAAGCGCGCCGACAAACTTCGCGCCAAAGGCAAGGAAATCAACTTTGACGAGCTCCTGAAAATGGAGCCGGACGGCGGGACAACCAACGTCCGCAACACCTCAAGCAAGCACTGGACCCGCTGGCTGGGTGTGGAGAACCGTTGCTTGGTTCCCTTCACGCGCTTTGCCGAGCTGGACCCCGCCAGCAAAGCGGAGGGCGGCAGGACGCCCAACGCGTGGTTCGCGGCGAATGAGACGCAGCCGCTCCTGTTCTTTGCTGGAGCGTGCGAAAGGTCAAGGAAGGCATTGTCACGGCCGACCTGTTCGGATTTCTCACCACCGAGCCGAACGGGATTGTCGGGCCAATCCATCAGAAGGCCATGCCTGCGATCCTTCGACCTGGCGACGAGACGGAGACGTGGCTGACCGCCCCGTGGGAAGAAGCGAAGCGGCTCCAGCGACCATTGCCTGACGACGAGCTTATGCTCGTGCTGCCTCCAATGCCGGCGGGTTAGAGTTAGGCCGGCCCTCGTTCACCGCGATAGACCGTATGCGCCTCTTGAAGCGCCATCGAGATCAGGTAGTTAAGCATGGCGCCTCTGTCACCTTCTTTCCGGCTGATGACCAGCAACTCGGTCAGTGTCGCCTTGACGTATTCGCCTCGTGTCTCGCTCATCGCGCCCCTCGTAACGTGACCCAGGGAGCAGATTAGTAAAAACTTGGAGAATTACACCTAAAATTGCAGAACCTGCGTTCGCGCGGGTGAGCTGTGTATGAGGGTATGCAGCAGCCCGGCGGCATGTGCAATGTCGCCGGGTCTTACATCACGACACAATCTGGTAAATCGAGGCCGCATCCGCCTCTTCGCGAAGCCCCTTGAACGAGGCATGCCGAAGCTTCCCGTCCTTTGTCCAGGCTCGAAATTCCACCTCCGCCATAAGCACCGGCCTCACGAACACCCCCTTTCGCTTTTCGACATCGATGGCAGGCTTCGGGATCGCAATCGCGTCGAGCTGGCGCCGCAGCGCGGCTCCCGATCGAGCGGTGAAGCCGGTCCCAACGCCTCCGACATAGACCAACTCACTTCCCTTCCTTGCCGCCAACAGGAGTCGCCCGATGCCACCGAGCGCGTTGCGGGAAGGCTCATAGCCAAGGATCGCAAAGCCTTCGCTCTGCACACATTTGATCTTTACCCAATCTCCAAGGCGCCCGGAGCGGTAGGGCTTGTTATCGTTCTTCCCGATAATCCCCTCGAGCCCCAGGCCGCAGGCGACCTTCAGCAGCTCGGCGCCGTTGTCGCCGATTTCCTCGGACAGTCGGATGATGCCCCCGGGCACATGGCAAATTGCGTCAAGCATCGCACGCCGATCGTGGAGTGGCATTCCCATCAAGTCGTGACCATTGAGGTAGAGGAGATCGAACGCGTAGAACAGCGCCTCACCAGCGCGACGCTTGCCGCCTCGTCCGCCGAGCGCCTGTTGCAGCGCGCTGAAGTCCGACCGACCCTGTTCATCGAGAACGACGGCTTCGCCATCAAGGATCAGCGTTTGCGCTTCCATTTCCGCTGCAGCCTTGGCGATTGCCGGAAAGCGATCCGTCCAATCGTGACCGCCGCGCGTAACGACGCGGACACCCTCCAGCTCTTTGTGGACCGCCAGCCGGTATCCGTCCCACTTTACTTCGAAGGTCCACTCCGGGCCGTTCGGCGGCTCGGCAACCAACAGCGCGAGGCACGGCTCGATGCGCGCCGGCATCGGATCATGAAGTGTGGCAGATGGTGCGCCAGGTTTGCCCATGGCCCGATATCGCGTGATTTGCCATTTTGTTCCGCAGAGGAACCTTTCTACCGGCGAATTGTTTCAGATGTTGGGCCTGGATCCCCCTCAGGCCCAACGGCGCGTTGGTTTCGCGCGCCGCCGAGCCCCACGCTCGCAAGCCAGCGGAGGATTGACATGGCCTCCGCTGGCAGCGTGGCGTTTGGGACAGATGTGATCTAGGGCAAGAAGCAACTGCGCCATGACGCGTGTTACTGGGGAGGCCCGACCCTCCAGCAAGTGGATCCGGCCGCTAGTGTCTCACTGACGGCCGGACACGTTCACAGCAGAAAGTCGCTGCTGTCCAAATTTGAAAGCGATGGGATCTTGAATGAAATTCTGTCGCCGTTGCCGAAGTCGATTGTGGCATGTTCGTCGACAACCGTAGTAAGCGCCAAGACATCATCGATCGAGGCAAACCCAAAGGCGGTCAGGTCGATCTTATCGACGCCATCTTTAAAGTCTTTCACGCGATCCATTCCAGCTCCTGCAGCGAAGACGAAAATATCGGAGCCCGCGCCGCCCTTCAGTTCGTCTTTGCCCTCGCCTCCGAAGAGCGTGTCGTCTCCTCTGCCACCATCGAGACGGTCATCGCCCGCTCCGCCGATCAGGGTATCGTTGCCTGCGTCACCCGCGAGCTTGTCATTTCCAGCTCCTCCATCGATCGCGTCTGCTCCCTTCCCCCCAAAGAGCCTGTCATTGCCATCGTCGCCGTTCAGCACATCATCGCCGATGCCGCCGTTTAGCAAGTCCTTACCAGCCCCGCCTGAAAGAGTGTCGTTTCCGGATGCGCCGTAGAGTTTGTCGTTGCCGAAATTGCCGACGAGCGCATCGTCGCCCGCGCCGCCATGGAGTACGTCATGGCCGCGGCCGCCTCCGATATCGTCATCGTGGTTACCGCCTTTGAGCTTGTCACTGCCCTTATCACCACGAAGGTGCTTTCCATCCTTCCCATCGTCGTCGTTGTCGTTCACTTCCTTCTTTCGCTTCTCCAACTTGGCAAGGAACCTAGTCTCAAGCGACGACTCGATCAGATCGATGGATTTTTTCATGGCGTTTCCTCAATTCGCGTAAAGCCGTAAAGCTGTTTTAGGCTAGCGAACAATCAGGCATGATTCGTGAATTCTTGCCGCAGGAACCCCTTAAATCTTTAGGGATTTGCACACTATCTGAACAAACTGGATCACCCCTACAGCTGATACGCGCATCGCGCGCCAACAACGCATGGTTTTCGACAGCCTTGCTCTCTATGGTGTATGGCCTTCGCCAGTGTTGAAAATCTGCGTGTCGCGCACATCGCTCCGTTGAACCGCCGACAGCCCGCGGTATCCCACTCCACGACGCTGGAGGACGACGAAGCGTTGTGCGAGGCACACTTAGGGGGATCGCTATTGCAGCAACTCGTCGCGCCCCAACCTGGAAAGCTCCGCACGGATCTCTTCGACATCGCCGTGGTGGATACGTTCCAGCGACAATAGCTCTTTATCGCTCATCCGCGAAAGCTCACTCACCCGGTGATAACCATGAGAAAGCAGGACCACCGCAAGGCGGAGGCTCAGCCGAGAGAAATTCAGATCGTCGGACCCAGGTTTAACCATGCACCAATGGTAGTTCGTACATCGCCCTCCGCAATGCTCCAAAAGAAGGAAGCCACCGTAACTTTTGGCGGAACGGCGAATTTTGAGTATGCTGAACGCGTTACGCAGGACGAGGCATGAGGGGACTTATTTGTATGAATGCGCAGGGCAGGAAAATCACAATCGTCCAACAAAACGGCAAATGGGTGGTGTGCGTGAAATCAGATAGCCATTCAAGTCACCAATCGTTTGAGACGGAAGAGGAGGCTCGACGGTTCATACGTCAGCTATCTCTTAAGGACGACGCCGGCTAGTCCAGATCCTCCCGGAAGCGGCTCGACGGGTTTGGTATTGCGGAGGCCACAGTACCGGCGGGAGCCGATGAATGCGCCGAAGGCCAAGCTCCTCGCGGTTAGCTCGGCTGAGGCTGCAGACGCGGGTACCTTTCGTGATACCTATCGATTTCTCACGCGAAAGTCGGCGGCGACTTTCTGCGCATTCAGCATGTAGACGCGCATGCGATCGACTCGATACGAGCAAATTGGTGCGAGTCTTTGCGCTACGCGGCCGAGGGCCAACGTCACCAAATCTTAGAAATTGCGTTGGAAACGGATCACCCCGCCCCAATCATTTGCGTTCGGCCCCTCTTTCTCATCCATTTTGTTACGGAAGTCGATTTCCGGGATGATCTCGAACCCTGGAACGACAGCGTAGGCAATGTTGAGAGCGCCTTCGACGTCACCGCCTTCGTCGAAATTCATTGAGGCGTTTATGGTCGCCTTCTCGGTCAAGGAGTAAGAAGCCCCGATCCAGGCCGCCCAGTCTCCGTCCCAACGGGCATAGTTGTTTACCTCGTCGCCATCCGTACTCCAGCCACCCATTGCAAAAACTGAGAGATCGCCAAACGTCGCATCCAGGCGAAGCTTGATGGCGCCTGCTTCCATCGACTCGTCATAGGCGGCAACCAGACGGGCTTTGAAGGAGTCATTGACATAACCCACTGCACCGATGACGTCGGGAATGTAATTGTCATCAGCAACATTGTAATCGGTCACCACATCACTGTTCGGGTCGCTGTCATCCTCGATCGAGATCGCCGCAATGAAACCGTTCCCCGGGTCATAGGTGTAGCGAATTTGGTTCTGATGAAAGTCGCCGTAGTCAACATCATAGTAATCATTGACAGTGTTACCGGCATCCCCCGTGAAAGCCGTGTAGAGGGTGTCCACATATCCGACCAAAAAGCCAGCAAGCTCGATCGTACCGATTTCCAGGATTGCAATGTTGTCGGTGTTGTCGTCGCGGTCGAATTGCGTCTCAATGTACGTCTTCACCGCGCCGTACTCCGTATCCGTAGCCGTGCTGATGCGGAAATTGAAACGCGAGCGTGTAAACCACGAGTCCCCACCACCTCCAGGGTAGGTATCCTGACCGTTCGGGTCACCTCCGGCGATGTCAACACGGAGGTATCCGCCGATCTTCATACAGGTCTCAGTTCCTGGAATGTAGAAGTACGCCTCGCCGAAAGCGTCGCAGACCCGCACGAACTCCATGGGCTCGGGTTCAGCCGCCACCACCGCGTCAGCCGCGATCGCATCACTATTGGCCAGGACTATCGGCATTGTTGCCGCTGCAATCAGATATGACTTGAAGCGCATGATTCTACTCGCCGGTAAACACGCTGAACACACTGCACATTCTTATCAACGGCATCAAGGAGGTATGTTACCCGATCCTGCCCGCAAGAACGCGTCTCCCCGGCAACGTTGCACGATTGATGAGTTGACCTCCATAGAGGCACTGCCTATCGTAGGTTTCATCATTGCTATACAGCAGAGCATTATTTCACCAGTCCAGCACAGAAGCCTGAAACGCCGCGTTTGAACTCGAAGTGCAATCGACTTGGGGGCATTATGGCTATCGCAAGTGCAGCACATCAGAATACGACTAACGCCCCCCTCCCTTCTGATTCCGAGATACGCGGACAGCTAGACCGCATCCTCGCCAGCAAATTCTTCGACGCGAAGGGCCGTAGTCGGCTTTTCCTTGAGTATATCGTTGAGGAGTGCCTGGAAGGGCGCTCGCACCTCATCAAGGGCTACTCTATTGGCCTTGAGGTTTTCGGTCGCACCGCCAATTTTGACGCGCAGAACGATCCCGTCGTCCGCATTGAGGCAGGGAAACTGCGCCGAAGTCTCGAGCGCTATTTTCTTCTAGACGGTCAGAGGGATCGTATCCTGATCACGATCCCGAAGGGCGGGTATGTTCCGGTCTTCAATTGGTCCCCGACCGGCGGTCGCGACGCAGATCCAGGAGCCTTGGAGGATCTGCCAAATTCACCTCCTTGGTGGAGAGCAAAACGTCTTGCAGTTGGCATCTGCCTAGCCGCACTTCTTGGCGGAAGCGGAGTGGTTGTCCGCGATGTCTATCGTTCATTTGAAAGCAAATTGGAGCGAGAGGCAGAGGCTGATCGCCAGACTATTGTCGTCATCCCATTCGAAGATATCACCCAATCACGCCACGGGACTGCGCTCGCGAAAGGTGTAACGGACGAGGTAGTTGAACTACTATCGAAACTACCAAATCTGACAGTCATCGTTGCGCAGCATAACAAGCCTTCTGTTGCAGATGGCGATGTGTACTCCCGGGGGTACCGTTTCGAAGGGCGGCTGCGATTGCAAGATCGCCGGGCGCGACTCTCAACTCGACTGCTCACCTCAGACGGCTCGGTGGCATGGACGAGTATCGACGACGTCAATCTGACCACCGGGGATCAAATTGCACTTCAAGCGAAGCTCGCGCTGAGCATCTTATCGCGGCTGGCCAGTGGATCGAGGATCGTCAAAATCGAACAATAAGAAACAGGTTGTCGTGCACTGGGTTCGCGGGGCGCCCATCTCTCTCGCTCTTCTAAGTTACATTGAAACGAAGCCTCCGACATGTTCAATCGGAGGCTTCGCTCTTCCATAGACACAGAGCTCCGGGGGAGTAGCTCTGTCGCGGGTTTAGCCGCCGAGGGGGCGGCAAAAGTCTACGGCGACCCAAAATACCACATTTTATTCCGAAGCGGCGAATATCACCGCACGGTCGCGAGCCGTAACTGCGCTCAGTACGCCGCCTTCGCATAATTGCTGGGCGATCAACCACTTCGCCCGCGGCAGCGTTCATCGGCGTTTATCTTGCATAGATCAGTTACAAGGTGATTAGCCAGGAAAAGCCAGCATCTGCTTCTCCGCCCTTCGCCCGTTCACATTGTCGAGCCGCTGCAATATCTCCCGCATCACTCGGATATCGCCGTTCATGTCATTGAGGCTGTCCTGAAGCTCTTTCATCGCCGTGGCCGTCGTCGCAGTGGACTGCTCTGCCACAGTCAGCCGGTATTGAAGGTTGTCGATTTTGCCGATGTCCTTCTCTGTGCCCTTCACGCGCTCTTCGAGCTTCGCCATACTGGCACGGTATTCGGCTGACTTCTCCTTTCGGTCCTGTTCGATGGCTGTGCGCCAGGCCTGTAGCTCTTCAATGTCCCTGCTCTTGTCCACCCAGATCGCAACGCCGCCGACACACATGCCGACGAGCGTTATGATCTGGATGATCGTGTTCAGGTTCCATTCGAGCTTCGGGGCGCGTCTCGGTAGTTCCATAGCATCCACCTCTGCCATTTAGTCCCCTGCCTGCATGTGTGCTGATCGCGGAGCGCCTTGACGCGCGCCAACGCAATTCTCATCTTCTTGCTGTCTACCGCGGCGCCATGGATGGGCGCCGCAGGATTGGAGAACCGCCATGATCCAGCGCTACCTTCCCAAGGAAAGTTTCGTCGATCCTGCTGGCCTCTCAATGCTCGGGAGCACGTTCGACGAGATCTGCCGCCAACGAGGAATAGAGGCCGAAGGCCCAGAGGCAACTGCACTCGCTGGCCTCTTGCTCCGCCACTACCGCGCCGGCATCCATGACCGCGAAAAGCTGCTCGCCATGGCGGGCGAAGCCGATCAGGCTTTGTTCGGCGGCGCCCAATAGGTCAGCACCGCCGGCA
>NZ_JABXYK010000036.1 GCF_013378445.1 Mycoplana rhizolycopersici | reverse complement strand
CTTCAGGTCGCCGGTGAGCGTCGGCGCGTCGTTGACCGGGGTGACGGCGAGGTTGAAGGTTCCGGCGACCGGTGTCGAGCCATCCTCGTTGCCGTCCTCGACGGCGACCTTGAAAGAAGCCTTGGTCGATTCTGCACCGGAATGGACGAAACTGACCTTGCCGGCGGCAAGCTCGGCGCCGGTGAAGCTCGTCGCCGCCGTGCCGTTGACCAGAACCTTGCCGGCCGTCTGGCTTGAGACGGTGAAGCGGACACCCGACGCCGTGTCGTCGGGATCGGAAAAGTTCAGGTCGGTGGTCGTCAGCTTGTAGCTGCCGCTTTCCTTGACGGTCGCGGCAAGGTCGCCGGTCAGGACTGGGGCCACGTTGCCGGAGGCATCGACTATGACGTTGCTGGTCGGTCCGACGTTGTTCAGCGTCGGCTTGACGGTGTTGCCGGCGCCGTCGCGGATGCTTCCGCCATTGAGGTCGAGAGTGGTTCCGACTGCTATACCGTCCAAATCCCACTGGCCGGTGGTGACGATCAGACGGAACATGAGCGTGTTGGAGCCGCTGCCAGACAGATACTCGGCATAGGCGACCTGGCTGCCGATCTGGACGGCGAAGCGCGGCGTTCCAAAGCTCGTGTCGACTATCGCGGCTTCTGACATGTTGACGACGAAGTCGAGCGACTGCCCGGCATGATAGGTGCCGGGAGCAGGGCCAGAAACGCTCGCGACCTCCGGCAAGAGACTGTCGATGATGTAGTTGCCAGAGGCGGTGGTTCCGAAGCCGGCGTTGCCGGAGGCATTCAGCACCCCGGAATTGTCCAGCGTGATGACGTTGCTCGTATCATTGGTGCCGGCGGTAGGCGTGAACGTCGCCGTCCAGGTGACCCCGCCGTCCGACGAGGTGACCGCAGACAGTGAGCCGTTGGAGACCGTGAGATCGGCGTTGGTGAACCCGGTCACCGCCTCGTTGAAGGTAAATGTTACCAGTGTCGTTTCGCCAACCGCCAGCGCGCTGTCGGCGACGACGATCGTGGCCGTCGGACGCACCGTGTCGACGGCGTAATTGTTGGAATCGGTGGTTCCGGACCCGGCGTTGCCGGAGATATTCACCACTCCGGAATTGTCCAGCGTGATGACGTTGCTCATATCAGCGATGCCGGCGGCGGGCGTGAACGTCGCCGTCCAGGTAGTGCCGCCGTCTGACGAGCTCACCGCGCTGAGCGTGCCGTTGGCAATAATCAGGTCGGCGTTGGTGAACCCGCTCACGGCCTCACTGAAGGTGACGGTCACCAGCGACTGTTCGCCCGCTTTCAACGCGGTATCGGCGACAATGATGGTGGCTGTCGGACGCACGGTGTCGATGGTGTAGTTGGCGGAGTTGGTGGTGCCCATCCCGGCATTTCCGGCGAGATCCGCAAGTCCGGCATTGTTCAGCGTGATGAGGTTGCTCATATCAGCGATGCCGGCGGTGGGCGTGAGCGTGGCCGTCCAGGTGATGCCGCCGTCGGACGAACTCACGGTGCTCAGAGTGCCGTTGGCAATGCTCAGGTCGGTGTTGTCGAACCCGGTCACGGCCTCGCTGAAGGTGAAGGTGACCAGCGAGGTTTCGCCTGCTTTCAAGCTGGGGTCTGCGACAACGATGGTGGCCGTCGGACGATGGCTGTCAACTGCGTAATTGTTGGAGTCGGTCGTCCCGCTCCCGGCATTGCCTGCGGCATCGGCCACGCCGGTATTGTCCAGCGTGATGAGGTTGGTCGTATCCGTGATGCCGGCGGCTGGCGTGAAGGTTGCCATCCAGGTGATGCCGCCGTCGGACGAACTCACAGCGCTCAGAGTGCCGTTGGAAATTGTCAGGTCGGCATTGGTGAACCCGGTTACGGCCTCGCTGAAGGTGATGGTGACCAGCGAGGTCTCGCCGACACCGAGCGCGCTATCGGCGACGACGATCGTGGCCGTCGGGCGCATCGTGTCGACCGCGTAATTGTTGGAATCGGTCGTGCCGGACCCGGCATTGCCGGCCCAATCCACAACGCCTGAATTGTCGAGCGTGATGAGGTTGGTCGTATCCGTGATATTGGCGCTCGGCGTGAACGTCGCCGTCCAGGTCACGCCGCCGTCGGACGAGTTCACCGCGCTCAGCGTCCCGTTGGCAATGGTCAGGTCGGCGTTGGTGAACCCGGTCACGGCCTCGCTGAAGGTGATGGTGACCAGCGATGTTTGGCCAATCCTCAATGCGGTATTGGCGACAACGATGGTGGCTGTCGGACGCACCGTGTCGATGGCGTAGTTGTCGGAATTGGTCGTGCCCGATCCGGCATTGCCGGCCAGATCCGCAACGCCGGTGTTGGCCAGCGTGATGAGGTTGGTCGTATCCGTGATGCCGGCGGCGGGCGTGAGGGTTGCCGTCCAGGTGATCCCGCCGTCGGACGTGCTCAGCCCGGCGAGCGCGCCGTTGGACGCAGTCAGGTCGGCGAGGGTGAACCCGGTCACGGCCTCGCTGAAGGTGATGGTGACCAGCGAGGTCTGGCCGACACCGAGCGCGCTATCGGCGACGACGATCGTGCCCGTCGGGCGCATCGTGTCGACCGCGTAATTGTTGGAACCGGTCGTGCCCGATCCGGCATTGCCGGCGAGATCCGCAACGCCGGTGTTTGCCAGCGTGATGAGGTTGGTCGTATCCGTGATATTGGCCGTGGGCGTGAGGGTTGCCGTCCAGGTGACGCCGCCGTCGGACGAGCTCACAGCGCTCAGAGTGCCGTTGGGAATGGTCAGGTCGGCGTTGGTGAACCCGGTCACGGCCTCGCTGAAGGTGATGGTGACCAGTGATGTTTGGCCGATAACGAGCGCGCTATTGGAGACAACTATCGTGGCAGTCGGACGCACCGTGTCGATGGCGTAGTTGTTGGAATTGGTCGTGCCCGTCCCGGCATTGCCGGCGGCATCCACAACGCCGGTATTGTCCAGCGTGATGAGGTTATACGGATCCGTGATATTAGCCGTGGGAGTGAACGTTGCCGTCCAGGTGATGCCGCCGTCGGACGAACTCACCGCACTCAGTGTCCCGTTGGAAACGATAAGGTTGGCGTTGGTGAACCCGGTCACCGCCTCGCTGAAGGTGATGGTGACGCCCGTCGTTTCGCCAATCTTCAATGCGGTGTTGGCGACGACGATCGTGGCCGTGGGGGGCGTGGTGTCCAATGTGGTCGCACCCACGGCTATATCGTCGATGAGGAAATAGAAATCCCTGGTTCCGTTTTGCTGCACGATGCGAAATTCGTCGATGCCGTCCCATGCCGCTCCGCTGAATGTCACCGTGATCGGGCTGCCGTTAGTTGGGAGTGAAAAATCCTGCAACGCGCCGGCGACCGGTGAGCCATTCCGGTAGCCGACCACCCGGATATCAGGATCCATGCTGTCGGAGCCTGCTTCATAGCGCACGATTGCGAAGCTCTGGAGCAAGAACTCCTCCCCGGACGTCCAGACGAAGCTTACCGCATCGCCCCCCAGGCCGGGAGCATCACCCACTACAAAAAGGGCGTAGTCCGATCCCGTTGAAATTGGCGCTATGTTGTTGTTGAGCTCGATGGCCTCGATCGACGTACCGTTCAGAAAGGAAACCGTCCATCCGCCTCCCTGCCAGGTAGGGACGGCATTATTTTCATCCACCAGTCCGTCGAAATTGATGCTTGTCGGTGCGGACATGTTCGCTGCTCCAGCGGTATCTTAGTTGTTCATTCTCGCCGTTGCGCAGTCGTAGGTACGGCAACAGGGTTCAGGCATTGAGGTTGTGTTGGCGCTGCAACGGACTGTGGGGCATCCAGCCGGCGCTTTCCTACATCCGCCACTTCAGCCCGATACGGACGGTGTCGAAGGTCACGTCGTTTTCGAAGCGGGGAAAGGCGCCCGGCGGGAAGGTGGCGGGCCCCGTGGCGGTGATGGTGCCAAAGTCGTAGTGCAGGTACTCGAGGCCGACTGACCAGTCTGGTCGGAAGCGCCACTCGACGCCGCCACCGGCGACCCAGCCGCTCTCGGTGCCGCCGCCGGCGACGTTCATGTCGCCCGATGTCGGTGTGGTGGGATTGGAGAAGGCACCTACGTCGACATTGGCGAGCGCGTAGCCGCCGGTGACGTAGAAGAGCACGTCGGAGGCGGCGACGCCGGCGCGCAGTCGCGCGCTCGCCGCCCAGTCCATGTCGAATGTCGCATGCGTGTTGCTGCTGATCGCTGACGTGCCGGTTGCGCCCAGATTCATCAGCGAGAAATCGATGACGCCGCCGAGCACGAAGGCGGCGCCGCCAAGATCGAACTGGCGGTCGCAGCCAGCTTCTACGCCGCCCGTCAATCCGCCGCCATCGGTGGAGATCTGATCGTAGGGCCCACCGACACTATTCCAGGCAACACCGCTGCCCGCGAGCGGGCCGTCCCGGAAGGGCGTATCGGTCGCGTCCGCCTCAGCGCGCCCGTAGCCGGCGTTGGCGCCGAGATAGCAGCCGGACCAGGTGGGTGTCGCTGCTGCCGAGAAAAATGGATCAGCGGCAGACGCAGATTGCAGGCCAAGCATCAAGGATGCAGCCATCGCGATGCAATGGGTGTTGCGCTTCAAAAAAATGCCCCCCAGCATTCGAATCCCCAACGTACGCAAGACGCCTCAGATCGAGGCTATAGAGGACATGATCGTTGTGCGCCAGTTGACCCGTTAGCAGAAGTTGTACTGCACGTTGCAATGTCATCGGCTGAGGTAGAAATATCACACGTCGTAGCCCAACTGTGGCCCATTCGGAGGTGGAGCAAGCACAGGTCGAAACTCCATGTTCCGAACGCGAGGGGCAATAACGACCGAACCGACCATCGTGTCGCACGCGAATCTTACCTACTAGGGGTGGCTGGCTGACAGTCACAGCACGCGGTGGCCTGCAAGATCAAGCGGCGAAAGAAGCGATCGCGGACGATACGCGATGAAAGATGCGTGACGCGCAACCTCTGCTCTTCGAACACGAAAGGAGCTTGGATGCTGTCCGAGAAGCCGGTGGGAAACCCCAACTCGATCTTGGAAAGGAATTCGTCCTGCGACAAGGTTGGCATTTGGCAAACACGTTCGTTGATGCCGGGGTAAGCGGCTCGTCATTCGAATCGCGGCCCGGCCTACAGGCCGCGTTGTCCAGGTCGAACATGTTTTCTCTACCTCACCCTCGATCGCCTTTCCCGAGACCTCGAGCACAGTGCCCGTATCCTCAAAATCCTGCAGTTTCATGATGTCGAGCTGTGGACGGTTCACGGCGCCGCGGCGGTGTCGTCAATGGAATTGGGACTGAAAGCGGTCCTCAGTCAGGAAGTGCTCGAACAGGTTCGTTATAGGACGCGCGGTTCTTTTTCCTCATGGCGATGCCCCTGCTTGCAGCATGCACCTCCGTGCCCTTGAAAGAGGGCGGCACGCTTTCCTCATACAGCCGTCTCAGTGCTGAGAAAGGCACGCTATCCAAGCGGCGCACTTATGTTGACAGCGTAGCTCTGTCACCCTTGAGAACTGCAACGATCATTCCCGCGAGTTTCACCCACGAGGCCCCCTCGCGAGTGGAATCCTCAGACGATCGCAGAATGGTGGCCAATATCCTCGATCGCGCACTCTGCATCTCGCTCAGCGACAGGTTTGACATGGTGCCTTACGGGCAGGTCGCTGACATGACCGTTCGTGCAGTCGTCACAGATCTCGTACCAACGGACAAGGTGGCAGCGGGAGCTTCGGCGGCGTTAACTCTCGGAACTGGACTTGCGCTTCCCGTAGCAGTTCCACGCCTGCCGATCGGGCTCGGCGGCATTGCCGTTGAAGCGGAAGCCGTCGACCAAACCGGTGCCCAGGTTGCAGCGACAGTCTGGGCACGTGGCGCGAGCTCAATTTTGAACACGGCGCAAGTATCCGAAGTTGGGGATGCTTACTCTCTAGCAGCCACCTTTGGGAGCGAGTTCTCGAAACTCCTGGTCGATGGCAAGGATCGAAATGGACCTGATCTTTCGTTGCCGTCGGCGCATCGGGTCCAGTCTTGGTTTGGCGGTACACCCAAACACGCCGCTTGCGACACCTTTGGGCGTTCACCTGGTCTGGTTGGCTTGGTCGCTGGCCGGTTTGGGGCACCACCAAAATGGACGGACTACCAAGCCCAACCAGGTGCATCACAGTAATGGCTGCGCAGGAGGAGCCACTGCCGGCAACTATTGGGGCTCGGGGGAGATCAACGCAGGAGCAATATGAAACGCCATGTCGCTTTCACGAAATCAATGAAGATCAAGGACTGTTCAAGCCTACGCGATCATCATGAGAGGCCCGTTCGCGAGAGCGGCAGCTTCTTCGTGCCCAATGCATTGACAATGGACATTAGAGCGGTGTTTTCCTCGCATATTGACCAAGCTCGATTGGGCATTCCGAAAAATGCCGCTATGACATTGATGGCAAGAATGCGCCAATAGCCGCCAAGCTCCAACACTTCGATCGCGACCGAAGCATCTCTTCCGGGAAGCTGCCATAAGGGTCCATCGCCATTGGAGCCCAGGTTATGACATCTTGCCCACCATCCACGACCGCATCCTTTTTAGGCTGGCATGTGGTCGCTGCAACCTTCGTGCTGGCAGTCTTTGGCTGGGGTGTCGGCTTTTACGGACCACCGATCTACTTGCAGATGGTGGTCCAGCGAACGGGATGGTCCGTCGCGCTTGTCTCGGCTGCCGTAACGCTGCACTTTTTGGTCGGTGCGGCCGTCGTGGCAAACCTTCCTCGACTGTATCGGCTTGCGGGCGTAGCCGCGGTCACCACCATCGGCGCGGTTATTCTCGCCATCGGCGTCGTCGGTTGGTCTGTAGCCGACCAGCCGTGGCACCTGTTTGCCGCCGCTGTCTTGAGCGGAACAGGCTGGGTTGCAATGGGCGCTGCGGCAGTGAATGCCATTATCGCACCCTGGTTTGTCCGCGCCCGCCCGGCAGCACTGTCCATGGCCTACAATGGGGCGAGTGTGGGTGGCGTGATCTTCTCCCCCCTGTGGGTTATGCTCATTGCCTCAAGCGGGTTTGCACAGGCAGCCGTCCTCGTTGGCATCTCCACGGTCACCACCGTGGTCGCCTTGTCCGTTCTGGCATTTTCTAAATCTCCCGACGTTCTGGGGCAATTTCCGGATGGAGCACGGCCCGACCACGGGGCCACGGCTCCACTGCTCGCTGCGCCCATAGCAGGCGCTTTGCTTTGGCGCGACCGCCGCTTCCTGACGCTGGCAGCGGGTATGGCTGCCGGGCTGTTTGCGCAGATCGGGCTGCTGGCCCATCTGTTTTCGATCATGGTTCCGGTCTTCGGATCACGGTCGGCGGGCCTGCTGATGGGAGGGGCTACAGTTGCGGCAATCCTCGGGCGCACTGGCATCGACTGGCTGATGCCGGTTTCGGCGGACCGCCGTCTGATTGCCTCCGCCAGCTATGGCGTGCAGATCGTCGGCACCCTGATGCTTTTGACGACGGGTGGAGGAAATGCCGCTTTAATGGTTGTCGGTGTCCTGCTTTTCGGCCTCGGCATCGGCAACGCCACATCGCTCCCGCCTCTCATCGCCCAGGCGGAATTCGACAAAGCCGACGTCTCCCGCGTGGTGCCACTGATCGTGGCTCTGAGCCAGGCGACCTATGCCCTCGCTCCCGCACTGTTCGGCATGGCCCGGACGATCTTCGATCCCGCCGTTTTCATATTGGCGGTGGCTATCCAGTTTCTGGCAGTTATAGCGTTTTTAGCCGGACGGCGTAAATGACCGCAAAGGGCCGCTTGGTGTCGCAGATGCTCCTGTAACCGCGACACCAATCTTGTGAACTATAAGAGGCGAACCGACATGCCCCCATCGACAATCATGGGGCTACCGGTCATGAACTGAGACCGATCTGAGAGGAGAAAAAGTGCGGCTTGAGCAATTTCCAATGCCGAAGCCATTCTTCTCATCGGGTGCAGGCCAGACACGAACTTCAAAGCTTCTGGATTACCTTCGCCACCCGCAGGGGTAACTGTCCCTCCAGGTAACAGCGCGTTGATCCGGATGCCCTCGCTGGCGTGCTCAGCGGCAAGCGATTGGACAAGCCCGTTCAACCCTGCCTTTGACGCGGCATAGGCTCCCATACCAGGTAGGCCACCGTTGCTGAAGCCGACGAAAGAGGACGTGAACACAATGGAGCCGCCGCCTTGTTCCTTCAGAACCGGAACCTGTGCCTTGGCTGCCCAGAAAGCGCTGGTGAGGTTCGTTGAGACTACTCTGTTCCAGTTGTCAAAGGACATCTCAGGTACCGAAAGCATGTCACCTACCACGCCCGCGTTGTTGAACGCCCCATGTAGGCTGCCGAAACGCTGCAGGGCTAACTCGGTCAGCGCACCCGCATAGTCTTGATCCAGCACATCACCTGCACGGTACACGACGCTGCCGCCACCTCTGGTGATGTCCTCGGCAATTGATTGAAGTTCAGCAGATCGTCGCGCCGCCAGAACGACGTTTGCCCCTTCCGACGCAAACAATCTGGCGGCGGCTGCGCCGATACCACTGCTGGCTCCGGTCACGATCAAAGTCTTGTTGGCCAGTTCCATTTTCCATCTCCTGTTTATGATGCAGGAGATGGTTATTGCGCCCTAAGGCTAGTCGCCACCCGTTTCCTGTCTCAGCGCGATGTCTGCAACGGGCCGATACGGTTGAAAAACTCGATAGATTTTCCGTCCATCCGCCCGTTTTGGTCTTTTGGGCGCAAGGTCATCGGTTATCTGCCCTGCGCCTCAGCGCAAGGTATCGATGTATGCTGCGCTCATGCGGCGATGGCGCGGTGTGAGGACCTTTGTGGCCTGAGCTTCGCGAGCCTCCGGAGGTTTTGGGCGGTTGCTGCCAGCAAGAATTCGTCTCGCGTACCGCACGGTCCTCTTAGCCTCAAACGCGCCATCCGCAGAATGCGCTTGAGATGGGCAAAGAGCATTTCGACCTTCTTGCTACGATGTCGGGACTGCACGTATTCAGGTATGCTGGCAATCGCTCGGGCAATATCGCGAGCATCATCGTTGAGATCACGCGGCACCCCGCGCATAGGCATATTCGGGCAGCAGCAAAGCTTTCGTTCGCACGTCGCAGTTCTTTTTGCTAACGCGATAGAGTCGTGTTCCTTCGCTCGTGATCACTGATCTGGGCGTTGCATAGGTTCGATAGAACTGCTTAATTCCTTTCCCGCAGGGCAGACGTAGCGATCATTCTCGGCCTCCCAGGTGAAGTCCGAACGCGAGAAGGTCCCGTCCGTCCGGTTCGATTTGTCCAAGACAGGAATGTGCCGCGCGATCTTCTTCTCCTGCACCAGCCAGGCCAGATTGTCGGCAGAACCATAAGCGCTATCGGCTGCCAGATAGTCTGGCCTCAAGCCGAAGCGGTTCTCGGTCCTCTCTATCATCGTGCGGGATGCTCCGACCTCCGCCTGGCGGATCGCACGTGTCGCCTCCACATCCAGAATGCCCCATGATCGGTGTCGATTAGATAATTGGTGGCGTAGGCGAAGAAGGCTTGACCTTTGTGGGCACCCGTACATTGCGCTGCTGGATCGGAAGGCGAGATAAACTTCGGCGTCACCGGCGATGCCGCACCGAAAGCGGCATCATCAAGAATTGCAAGGGCGATGTCACGTTGTCTGCAGCTTAACGTTTGGAGGATAATTCGGCTGAGATGAACTCGCCGAGGATCAGTTAAAAGAACCACCGCTTTCCACAGCAAGTCATCGCCCATGCGGTCTGGCTGTATTTCCGGTTCTCTTTGAGCCTGCAGCTGGTGGAGGAAATGTTGTTGGAGCGCGGCATTGTCGTGTCCTACGAAACGATCCGGCGATGGGGCCGGAAGTTCGGGGCGGCTTGCGCCAAACAGTTGCGCAGAAAGAAGCCGTCGCGAAAAGATATCTGGCATTTGGACGAGATGGTGATTTCCATCTGCGGTCGAAAACACTGGCTTTGGCGAGCGGTCGACCAGAACGGATATGTTCTCGACGAGATCGTCCAGGCCCGTCGCAATACCAAGGCTGCGGGATCAAGGCAGGTGAGCGCAGCTCGGGCGATTGGGCCCCGAGCCTGTCTAACGTCGGCGAAGATTTCGTTCATCGACCGGGAATAATGCAAGCATCCTGTACAGCGTGCTTTTTACAGGGAGTAATCATTTGCAAAATGGAAGTGAGGTCTGCCGACACTGACCTTTAGAAGCCCCGAATGACAAACCTGTCCCCCGGTGTGGTTTGGCTGACATGTCTCGACCAGCAAGCGCTGCCACGCTGCACCTACCCAAACCGCTTACCCACATTCATGAAAGGTGGACGTTTTCTTCGCAGAACCTCGACAAAGCCGATGCAGATCAGTGCAGGAAACACGCACTGGATATCTGCATATGCACACGAAGAAAATGACCATCGTTTCAGCAGAAAAACCCCGATGCAATAAACCGCTTAGCGCAATTGCGTCGGAATTTGGCAATGACGCGCCAGATCCGCACCATGCCATGGTCTTGCGAATATTGACCGCTATAAAGCGACTAGCTTGGAAGCGGAGCTTTCTGCTCTGGATCCGCTTTGCAGCCAACCCTCCGCTCACTTTAGCATGGTGGCGATGGATGACAACCGTTGTGGCATCGCGCGGCTATCCCTTCCCGCATGACGATCTTTTGCAGAAGCCCTTAGAGGCTGCCTCAAAAAGAGGTGGGTGATTTCAACAGGTTATGATTCCTTCGGATTTGCGAGATTCGATGGAGAACACAATGGCCTGGACCAAAATCACCCGCCGGCAATATGCCCGGCGAACGGCACGCTATGCAAGCGATATGACGGATCGGGAATGGGGCCTGGTTCAGCCTTTCCTGCCAATGCCTCGCCGCTTGGGCCGTCCACGGACCACGGATTTGCGTGAGGTGGTGAATGCCCTGCTTTACATCGCCACAACTGGTTGCCAATGGCGGATGCTGCCGAAGGATTTACCACCCTGTTCAACCGTCCAGCGCTATTTCTATGAATGGCGGGCACTGGGACTTTGGACACGCATCAACCATCATCTGGTGATGGAAGCCCGCGAGTTGGAGGGTAGAGAGGCAAGTCCGACGGCCGGTGTGATCGACAGCCAGAGCGTCAAAACCACGGAAAGCGGCGGCATACGAGGCTATGATGCGGGCAAGAAAACCAAAGGCCGCAAGCGTCATATCATCGTCGATACGCTCGGGCTGATGGTCGGTCTCATGGTGCACAGCGCCGACATCCAGGATCGCGACGGTGCTCCCGATCTCCTGAAATCCATCCGCCACCGGTGGCCATGGTTGCTGCATGTCTTCGCCGATGGAGGCTATGCGGGCGACAAGTTGAAGCGGCGACTGAAGAAGATCGGGCGCTGGACGGTCGAAATCATCAAGCGAAGCGACAAAGCCAAAGGCTTCGAGGTTCTGCCGCGTCGATGGGTGGTCGAACGGACCTTCGCCTGGCTCGGCAGATGCCGCAGATTGGCCAAGGATGTCGAACGCTCCATCGCATCAGCCGAGGCGTGGATCATGATCGCCCACATTCGTCTCATCACCCGACGGCTAGCAAGGTATGGATATCGTTGAACGCTTTTCGAATCCGACTCTGAGAGAACAGCCCGTTAGGTCGCACAACGACCTGTCAACGATCATCCTCATCGAGAAGGCTGTGAAAGAGATCGGTGGGCCAGATACATGGGCGGGATTTGCCTACTGGTCGCAAGTCTGCCGGGTGGCCGGTTTGAAAGACAATGTTGGGGACTGGAAGAACGCGCAGCAACAGACGGCCGAAGCCTACGAGCGGATTCGGCAAGCTTTGCTGGAGACAACGGATCGGGATAGAATCCTCGTTCTTCTCCGGGAAGGAATTCCCGTCCCCGGCCAGTAGGCCAGGAATAATCCTGGTGACCAGTGTTCGGGCTCGCCTCAAGCTAGGCAGAACACTCCGGGCATGTCGGCCCTAGCTGATTTTTCGGGGCCGTCCTCCCTTGGCCCCGTTGGCACGGCTTGCCTCGACCTTGGCCGCTGATCGGGATTGACCGCCTCGGCGCTGCGCATCCATGAACTTCGCAGTGCCGAATATACCGTTCATCAACCCGGCGATGGTGAAATCCAGGTCCAGGCTTTCCCAGTGCAGTCCGGTCTCGCCGAGAAGCTCGACCTCGGCCAACTGGGCGGCCGTGGCCTTCTCCAGCCCCTGGATCGATCGGGCGGGCACCATGAAGGCCGCGCCGTTGGTGAAATCCACGACGATCCGGCCGGATGCTTCATCGAAACGTGCTGATGCCGGGGTCGGCGCGCGGGCGCGCTCGGCCTCCCCCTTCAGGGTAGCGTCTCGGTAGTGGCGATCTTCAAAGACAACTTCACCCATGGATGCTCTCCCAATTCTCGATGAACAGGCGCTTGTTCGCCTGAACGATGGTAAGGGCGACGCTCAAGTCCCGCTTCTTCATTCCCCGGTTCGACAACACGGTGAGATCGAGGATATTGATGCGGGCCTCCCCGTCTCAATAGACATGGGTGTGCGCCGGCTCGTGGTCATCCGTGTAAATGACAAATCGCATTCCTGCTTCGCGGAGAACGGTGACCATGCTTCAAGATAACCTAACAGCTTGGGTTTTTCAAGGGACGTCGCCGCCCCGGCAGTTCCCGGTTCGATCTGCGCCGGAGGCGTGATCGAACCCGCGCGAAGCGCGGGACTGATGTTCCCCGTCCCGATACTTCACACGCACGGTCACGCACAGCGATAGTCACCCGCAGGGCCTTAGCGAAGCGAAGGACGGCCTCGGGCCGTTGACACAGCGAGCATGATGGTAAACTGACGGTCGGGATGGAAAAAAACTGGTCGGCCTTGGGCCGACTCCGCTTTATTCCCTCATAGGAATAGAACCAGATTGGGATTCAGTCTGCCTTCACGTTGTTTCTCCCCAGACGGGCCAGCGCTCGCGCAAGGGGACCGTCTTCGAAATCGAACAACGGACGCTCGGACAAGGGGAGGCTCTTCCTGTGCGCATCCAGCTCGGCGGCGCGGCTCTGCCGCGCCGGACTGAAATCCTCCGGCTCTGGTGCGGCCTGAC
>NZ_JABXYK010000035.1 GCF_013378445.1 Mycoplana rhizolycopersici | reverse complement strand
CTCCGATGGACGAGGCGGTCGCGATCCTTGAAATGCACGACGGCAACGCGCTGGAAGCGATCCGAACGCTGCTGGCCGAGCGCGATGCCGTAGAAGAGAAGCTCAGGTTCGCTTCGATCGCCATGGGCCACGGCTTCGCCCGTGGGTGGCGGACCCGATTGCCGGGCAAGTTCATCGGAGAAGGGTGAACGTGAAACGTTGTCGGTTTAGGATGTGTCCGCAGACACCCGTGTCCCAAACCAACTCGACTCAGCTTCTGTTCGATGCTTCGATGGGACGTAGCTAGGAGGATGGGATGGCATACGAGTGGAATGCCCTGGCTACGCGGCAGCCTTCTTGCACCGGACGGATTTTGGGCGTGCGCAGGCCAGCATTCGATTGAGGACGGCGTAGCCGATGGCGACCTCCGTCTGCTGTGCTGCGAATGAGCGCGCCTGCAACCGGCGGCCAATGATCGATTTGTAACGACCGATGGCTGTCTCGACCAGTGAGCGTTTTCCGTAGCCGGTGGCGATCTGCCACTTCATTCTTCCATCGGTGTTGATCGCCGCGATATGACGGTCTCGCTGACTCGGGGGGGGCTGTCCGGCCGCTCCAACGCATTGGAGCGTGGCGGAATGACGACAGCCGCGTCAGCACTATGCCTGGCCACCACTTGATAGGTAGGGTTGCCATCATAGGCTCCATCGGCCGTGAACTGGCCGATGGGCATCTCAATCTGGTCGAGTAGCGGCTCCACCTGCGAGGCGTCGCCGGCATCCTGATCGGTCATGACATGTGCAATGATGTCGCCGCTGTCGGCATCCAGCGCCAGGTGCAGCTTGCGCCAGCCCGACGAGATTTGACACCATGCTTTTCCTCCAGCCATTGCCCAGCGCCGTAGACTTGCAACCCTGTGCTGTCGATCAGGACATGAATGGGCCCCTCTTGCCGGGACACAACCACGATCATCTTGCCGCCTGTCCGACGATTGCCGCTTGCCTGCCCGACGGCTCAGCGTCGAGTGATCGGGAACGGCTAGATCGAGGCCTAGCTAGGCTGCGAACTCGCGGTTGCAGCTTTTCATGATCTCAACGCCAATGGCATTATGGTCACGTAGGTTGAGTACGAAGACGCGCCAGCTCAGCCTGCGTGAGGCGCGGCGTGATATGCTGTGGGCAGTTCCAGTCGAACGCCTCCACCGCGATGAGAACGAGGCGCTCCACCCGTGCGGGATAGCCAGGTACCGTCAGCCGCTTCGCCAGCTCAGCGTCGTCCTCCGCATCGATGACCTGCATGTGACCATAGATTTTCAGGCGCCGCCGGTGCACATAGTCCATCAGAAACAGTGAGACGCGATCATTGGCGCGCACGTTGCCTGTCGTGATGTATTGCCGATTACCGCGAAAATCCGCGAAGCCCAGCATCGACGAATCGATGGTGGTGAGAAAGCCTGCGGGGCCGCCACGGTACTGGACATAAGGCCAGCCGGTTTCCGAAACACTGGCGAGATAAAAACCGTCGCGCCCACGGATAAAGGCGGTTTCTGCTGGACCGAGGCGCTGGCTCTGCGCGGTTTCATCTGCGCCACCGCGCGCGCCGATCCGCGCCCATTGCTCCGCGCTGCCATAATGCTCCTGCGCGGCCGCCACGGAGGGCGTCGTGGCGATATTGAGATATCTGCTCATTCCCTTCTATCCTTTCCAGGCGGCCGGAGCCGAACTCAATCCTGCAAGGCCCAGTCTGCAACTTCCCAGCGCATTTGCCCCCGGTCGGCAACGACACGGCCGAGCCCCGGGAAGGGCATGTGCGTGGCGGCAATCAGCGCGCCTTCCGAGGCTGCGAGAGGGAAAAAGCGGTCGCGCATCGCCTTGGCCGCTGCGCGGTCCTGCTCGAACAGGAAGAACACATCGGTTGCTCCCGGATGCACAACCGGAAAGATCATGTCCGACACCATGATGAGGCTCTTGCCTTCATCTTCAACCCGCACGCCGATATGGCCGGGTGTATGACCGGTCAGGTCGACGATCGAGACACCGCGCACGATTTCACGCTCTCCGTCCATCGACTGAAGTCTCGGGTAAAGGCGCACGACCTCGTCCGCCATCTGGAAGCTCGTTTGCAGATAATCGGGCGCGCCGCTGCGCTTGGCCGGGTCAGTCCAATGCTTGACGTCGCGACGATCGATATAGAGCTCTGCCTTGGGGTAATTGTTCTTGCCGCCGGCGATCAGACCGCCCATGTGGTCCTGATGCATATGCGTCACGATCACCGCGTCGATCTGGTCAAGTCGCAGGCCAAGCACGGCGAGCGCCTGCGGCAGTTTACCGGTCTGCCCGATCGAGCCCGCTGCACCGGCATCGATCAGAATGCGGCGGTCGCCATCATCGATGAGATACTGGTTAAAGAGGAACCGTACCCCACTCTGCCGGGCGGTGAACTGGGCAACTGCCGCCTGTTCGACCTCGGCCGGGCTGCGTCCCGGAAAATAGTCGTAGGGCATATCGGCATAACCGTCTGTCAGCGCCGTCACCGTGAAGCGACCGATGCGGATCTGCGCCAGTGGCGTAACGCTTACAGGCGTCTTGGCGATGTTCTGTGTCGCGGCAACGGCCGGTACGCCACCGATCAGTCCTCCGCCCAGAAGGCCGAGAGGAAGAGCGCTGGCAAAGGCACGACGTGAAAGTTGTGGCATGACGTCTTTCTCCTGATCCTTGGGAATACGGGGAGCCGGGCGGCGTTACCCTTGACGAGGTCAAAGTTAGATTATCCAAAACCAATAGGGTATTGTGCCGTTTCAGGAGCTTTCCTCTCAATTTTCGGAAGGTTAAAATGGATCGGTTTGAAGCGATGTCGGTGCTGCTGGCGGTGGTCGATGCCGGCAGCCTCTCGGCTGGAGCGCGGCGATTACATGCACCGCTCGCCACTGTCAGCCGCAAGGTCGCAGATCTTGAAAAGCACCTTGGCGTGCGCCTGGTGCTGCGCACCCGCCGAGGCCTTGCCCTGACGGATGAAGGGCGGAGCTATGTCGCCGCGTCACGTCGCATTCTGGAGGAGCTGGAGGCCGCAGAGCGTCAAGCCAGCGGCGATTATGGCGCGTTGCGCGGAGGGCTTCACGTAACAGCACCGGTCGCCTTCGGCGAGCGCCATGTGCTGCCAATCGCGCTGGAATTCCTGAAGGAGCAACCCGATATCAACCTGCGCCTGACGCTCGCCGATCGACAGATAAGTCTGTCGGATGAGCACGTCGATGTGGCCCTGCGCATTGGACACCTGGCGGACAGCACGCTTATCGCAACGCGCGTCGGCGCCGTCCGCCGGGTAGTCTGCGCAAGCCCCGACTATCTCGTTCGCCGAGGTGTACCGTGTCAGCCGGAGGACCTCGCCCAGCATGACGGCATAAGCTTCCAGGGCTTCTCGACCGCGCCGGAAGTGCGCTACCGCGGCGACGGAACAGCCTTCACCATCGAGCCGCGCCCCAAACTTGCGGTCAACACAACGCAGGCCGCCATTCAGGCCGCCGTAACAGGTATCGGCATTATCCGCGTGCTGTCTTACCAGATCTCCGATCAATTGCGCTCCGGCGCTCTGCAGGAAGTGCTGACAGAATTCGCACCGGAACCGCTGCCTGTGAACGTCGTCTATACACCCGTTGATCCCCTGCCAATGAAGGTGCGATGTTTCCTGGACTGGATCACGCCCCGCCTGCGCAGGCGGATGGCCAACTAGCGTTCCCGTTAGGCGCACCACCATTGATGGCGGTCAGGCACACCGGTGGGGAGCCGCAAAGTGCAACTCGCCTTCTATAAACTCCCAACGCGTCGTGATGCTCACTGCGACAGCAAGACAACGGCGTACGGCGTTGGCCGTCGGGTCGGAATTTCCGAAGTGCGGTCCTCATGTGCTTGCGAAGCGAGGGGGATCGTCGGCATCGTCGGGGGGGCCGGCGAATCCAACGCGGCCAGCACCGGTTCCGGTAGCATGGGAAGCTCTCCGGTCGGCGGGGAGACCGCGTGCGGGCCTCCCTGCCCCACACTGCGGACCCGCCAATATGTCATGTCACGTCTGGTAGACCGCCAATCAGCTTGTCGAGAGTGATGGGATATTCTCGAACCCTGACACCCGTGGCGTTGTAGATGGCGTTCGCGATGGCGGCCGAAACTCCGCACAGCCCGAGCTCCGCAATACCCTTGGCCTTCATGGGCGACGAATACGGATCGGTTTCGTCCATGAAGATCACCTCCTGATGCGGAATGTCGGCGTGTACGGGTACTTCGTAACCCGCGAGATCGTGATTGACGAAGAAGCCGCGCCCGACATCGACCGCGAGTTCCTCCGAGAGTGCACTGCCGACGCCCATGGTCATTGCACCGACAACCTGGCTGCGGGCGGTGATCGGATTGAGGATGCGCCCGGCGGCGCAAACGGCGAGCATCCTACGAATGCGGCTTTCACCCGTCGCGATATCGACGCCCACCTCGACAAAGTGGGCACCGAAAGTCGACTGCTGGTGGCTGTCCGCAAGCTTTGCCCATTCGACAGTGTCCTCCCCGGCAAGACCTTCGGAACCCGCAGCCTCGGCAAGCGGCACAGACCTGTTGCCTGACCGGACCTCCCCATTTTCGAACGTAGCGTCCTCTGAATTGAAGCCCAGCTTCTGCGCGATGGCTTCCCGGAGTTTGACACATGCTGCGTAAACGCCGGTGGTAGAGCAGTTGGCCCCGAACTGACCGCCTGAACCTGCCGACACCGGAAACCGTGAATCCCCCAGGCGGACGACGACTTTTTCAATGGGGACGCCCATCATTTCGGCCGCCGTCTGGGCAATTATTGTGTAACTCCCGGTTCCGATGTCCGTCATATCGGTTTCGACGGTGATAACGCCCTCGTGATCGAGCCGAACCCGCGCAGCTGACGGAACGAGCAGGTTGTTTCGGAACGCGGCGGCGACTCCGAGCCCGATGAGCCAATTCCCTTCTCTCCGGGACGCGGGCCTGCCCCGGTCGCTCCACCCGAAACGTTCAGCTCCGAGCCTGAGGCAGCTGACAAGATCGCGATGGGAGAATGGCCGCTCCGGTTTTTCCGGGTCGACCTGTGTATCGTTGATGATCCTGAATTCGACGGGATCGATATCGAGCTTCTCAGCCATCTCGTCCATGGCGATCTCGAGCGCCATCATGCCGGGAGCCTCCCCAGGCGCGCGCATGGCGTTGCCCTCCGCCAAATCCAGTGTTGCCAACCGCATGGCAGTCATACGGTTCTCGCCGGCGTAGAGCAGCCGTGTCTGCATCGCCGCCGTCTCAAGCTGACCGCCCGGAAGGTCTCCCGACCAGCTTTCGTGCCCGATCGCCGTGATCTTGCCGGTGTGCTCCGCAGCGATTCGGACGCGCTGGATTGTTGCTGGGCGATGGGTCGTGTTGTTGACCATAAACGGGCGCGGCAACGCCACCTTTACCGGACGCCTGGCCGCCTTGGCACCAAATGCCGCGAGAACCGCGTCCGCCCGCAGGAACAGCTTTCCCCCAAAACCGCCGCCGATGAACGGCGACATAAGGTGGATTTTTTCCTTCTCGACGTCGAGCGTAGTCGCCAGGTCGGAGCGCCACCAGTCGATCATCTGGGCGGAGGTCCAGATAGTAAGAGCCTCGCCATCCCAGACAGCGATCGAAGCATGGGGCTCCATCATCGAATGCGATTGGTCGGGCGTGGTATACGTCGCGTCGAAGCTGACGGGGGCCGCTTTGAACGCCCCATCAAAGTCGCCGACAGCCGTGTCCGGCGGCGCGCCGCCGACGTCCTTGGGCTTTATGGCCGTCTTCATCGCGTCTTTGAGATCGAACGCCCCTATTTCCTCTGCGTACTCGACCCTCACGAGTGCGGCAGCGGCACGCGCCTGCTCGAAAGTTTCCGCGACCACGACGGCGACGGCTTGGTGATAATGTTGAATTTCGCTGCCGCCGAAGAGCTTAGCCGTGTTGAACTTGCCCTTCTTGCGTTCGCCGACGTCAAGAGCCGTTACCACGGCGAGCACGCCTGGCGCTTCCTTAGCGGCCGAGACGTCCATGGAGACGATATGTCCCTTGGCGATAGCCGCGCCCACAGGATATCCGTAGACGTAGGGAACATTTGGGTCGTGCCATTCATAGGCATACTTCGCCCGCCCGGTTGCCTTGAGTTGGCCGTCGATGCGATGCACCGGCTGGCCGACTACCTTGAGGCGGTCAATAGGATTGGTGGTTGCTGGCTTGTCGAACTGCATGACTCACCCCCTTGCTTCGGTGAGGACAGCGCCGAGCGTCCGACGCACAAGATCGATTTTGAAGCGATTCTGCTCGGTAGGACGAGCGTCAGCTAGCAAGGCATCCGCCGTCGACTTCGCCCCCCTCGGCAGTTCGGCCTCCGCGGTCGCGATGCGCCACGGTTTGTGGGCGATGCCGCCGACTGCGACCTGTCCTGTGCCATCCGACTGGATGACCGCTCCCACCGAAACAAGCGCGAAGGCGTATGAAGCACGATCGCGAACTTTCCGGTAAATTTGCTTGCCGCCGACGGGTGGCGGCAGCGTCACCGCCGTGACGACCTCGCCTGCTTCGAGAACCGTTTCTATGTGCGGGGTATCGCCGGGTAGGCGATGAAAGTCCTCGATCGGGACAGACCGACGGCTGCCGTCTGCCTTTACCGTCTCTACGACGGCGTCAAGGGCGCGCATCGCGACTGCCATGTCGCTGGGATGCGTCGCGATACAGGCGTCGCTTGTTCCCACCACCGCATGCTGCCTGGTGAAGCCACCGATGGCGGAACAGCCGCTGCCCTGCTGCCGCTTGTTGCAAGGCTGGTTGGTGTCGTAGAAATAAGGACATCGCGTGCGCTGGAGCAGATTGCCCGCTGTGGTCGCCTTGTTGCGCAACTGTCCGGAAGCGCCCGCCAACAGTGCCCGCGAAAGCAGCCCGTAGTCACGGCGAATGGTTTCGTGAGCGGCAAGGTCTGTGTTGCGAACCAGCGCCCCGATACGCACTCCACCTTCTTGCGTGCCCTCGATCTTGTCGACGCCCAATCCGTTGATGTCGATCAGGTGCGTCGGTGTCTCGATTTCCAGCTTCATCAAGTCGAGCAGATTGGTACCACCTGCGATGAATCTGGCTTGGCTGTTCGATGCGGCCGCTTTGGCCGCCGCCTCTACGGACGAGGCGCGCTCGTATGTGAAGGCTCTCATGCTCTTGTCCCCGCGACTTCGACGATGGCATCCATGATGTTGGAGTAGGCTCCGCAACGACAGATATTCCCGCTCATGCGCTCGCGAATCTCGGTTGTCGTGAGCGGGGCAGCCGCTGTGATATCGGAGGTGACGTGGCTCGGGATGCCAGCTTTTATCTCTTCGAGAACCGCCACTGCGGAACAGATTTGCCCCGGCGTACAGTATCCGCATTGGAAGCCATCATGTTTGACGAAGGCTGCTTGCATCGGATGAAGATTGCCCGGCTCGCCGAGCCCTTCGATCGTCGTGATTTCGTCGCCCTGATGCATCACGGCGAGTGTCAGACAGGAGTTGATCCGACGGCCTTCCACCATCACAGTGCACGCACCGCATTGGCCGTGGTCGCAACCCTTCTTGGTTCCGGTCAGACGGAGATGCTCGCGAAGCGCGTCGAGCAACGATGTCCTGTTGTCGACTTCGATCTCATGTCTTTCGTCATTGACGATCATCGAGACTTTCGAGTTTTGAGGCATTTCGGCTCCGGGGGATTGTGCGGTCGCCGCCTCTGCCGCGGTTCCCGTGACGACTGATGTTACGACCGAGGAGATAAGCAACTGCGGACGGGAAAGTTCCAGATGAATCGGGCTCGCCATATCCAGCTCGACTTCAATTGTCCGTTTCGGTGGCGTGGGGTCGCGGGACAATCCTACGCGGCCACCAGCAGTAGCTAGAGCATGCTGTTTTCATACGGAAGCATAGCCTGAGTTTCTGAGATAGTTGGCGCATTCGGCCGGCGGGAAGGCGTCGAGCAATTCACCGGCCTTGCGCCATGTTGACAGACCGCCGCCGAACACCGCCACCATGCCATCTCGACCTGGCGCGAAATCGCCTGGTCGATCGCTGCCTAAAGCTCGGCACACAAATCCAAACCGCGAATTGCGAACAGTAAGGCGACGCCGCCCCACCAAGCGTGTTTGCAAGCCGTCAATGAGACCAACCACATAGGAACGTTGCGATTTGCTTCACTCACTCAGCAACGAAATCGAAACGGCAGTCTTTGGAACTCGACGCAACCGTCACGCCAATTTCACGCTCACCTTTTTGCAAAGAGCCACCGTTCGACTATGCTTGGCGCCATGCAGCTTGCGGGCAATGCTCGACCGGGGGACGCCGTGGGAAACCGATCCAGGCGAAGTAGCGGACGGCCAACACTTGCGGATGTCGCAAGCCGCGCCGGCGTTGGTACGATCACGGTGTCGCGCGCGCTGCGTGATCCCGAACGCGTTTCGAGTGAGTTGCGGGAGCGGATCGACGCCGCAATAACCGCGCTCGGATACGTGCTCAATCCGAATGCTCGGGCACTCGCGTCGGCCAGGGCAGATGTCATCGGCGTCCTCATCCCCTCGTTGACCAACAACGTTTTTGCTGAAGTTCTGCGCGGCATCCATGATGGCCTTGGCGACAGCGCGCTCCAAATTCAGTTTGGCAACACCCACTATTCCGCCGATGAGGAGGAAAGGCTGCTCCGTGTCTTTCTGGGACAACGGCCCTCCGCGCTCATCGTCTCCGGCATAGATCAACTGCCCGCGACACGACGTCTGCTGGAGACCGCCGGCTGTCCGGTAGTACAGATCATGGAGACCGGTCCCAATCCGATCGACATGATGGTCGGATTCTCCCATTTCGATGGGGGACAGCAGGCTACCGAACACATGTTGCAGATTGGGTGCCGACGGATCGGTTTTCTCGGCGCGCGGATGGATCCAAGGTCGCAGCGCCGCCTCGCGGGTTATCGCGCCGCGTTCCGCGCGACCGGTGTCTTCGACGAGTTGCTTGTCACCACGACGCCCTCGCCCTCCAGCGTATCAATGGGCGCCTACCTTTTCCGCCAGGCCATCAGCAAAGCGCCGGGCCTCGACGGGGTCGTCTGCAATAACGACGACCTCGCGCTCGGGGTGCTGTTTGAGTGCAATCGCCAGGGCATTTCGGTGCCGGACCGCATCTGCATTGCAGGCTACAATGATCTCGAAATGATGGCTGTTGCCTACCCCTCTCTTACCAGCATCCGCACCCCACGTTACGAGGTTGGCCGGCAGGCGATTGCGATGATCCGTGCCGCTCTCGCCGGCGATCGCCCGGAACAGGTCATCGTTGACCTCGGGTTCGAGCTGAAGGTCCGCGAAAGCACCACGCGCCAATAACCCCTTGAAGCCTGGTTCGCGCGCGTCGCGCCGCTTTACAAGAAATGTTGGTAGCGCTACCATTTTTTTGTGGCGCCGAGGGAGGAGCTCGAGAAGCGTCACCGGAATAGCGTATCGAGATGAAGTGCCGGATATTTCCTGAAATGCAGGTTTTTGCCTGCGGGCATGCTCGACGTTCACCGGCTTCCATTTCGAATTCGCGTCCCGCACCACAACAACTGGGAGGGAATTCGATGCACAGGTCATTCGTGAGTGGCCTTATGGCCGCTGCCGCCATTGCGCTTGCCTCTACAACCGCACTTGCCGATCCGGAAGTCGTGAGCGGTCCCGCCGCGGAGGCCGATTGCTTCGCGCCGTGGGCGGCTGAAACGAAGTTCTTCAAGTTTCCCAAGAAGGAAGGGCCCTATCGGGTAGCGCTCGCCAACGGATATATCGCCAACACCTGGCGCATTCAGATGATCCAGACGGCGAAGGCTTATGCCGCTCAGCCGGAGGTTGCCGCGAAGCTGAAAGAGTTCAAGGTCGTCTCCACCGGCGAGGACGTGCCGGCCCAGATCTCGGCGATCAACAACTTCATCGATTCCGGATTTGACGCGATCGTCGTCAACGCACAGAACCCGACCGCATTCGGGCCCGTAATCAAGCGCGCCAAGGAAGCTGGTGTTGTCCTCGTCGCCTTCGACAACATCCTCGATACGGAAGACGCAATCAACGTCAACGTGGATCAGAAGGGTCTGGGCGTCCTTTGGGCCAACTGGCTGGCCAAGCACTTGCCCGATGGCGGCAAGATCCTTGAAGTTCGTGGCGTCGCTGGCACCTCCGTCGATACCGATCGTCACAGCGGTATCCATGAAACGTTCGTTGCAACGGGAAAGAAGTGGGACGTCGTCGAGGTGGTCGGCAAGTGGGATGATCCGACCGCGCAAAAGGCGACGGCGGATGCCATCGCGGTTCACAAGAAGTTCGACGGGATTACCGCACAGGGTGGTGACACGGGCGTCGTGCAGGCAATGATAGACGCCGGACATCCCTTTGTTCCCTTTGGCGGAGAGACAGAAAACGGCTTCCGAAAGTTCTGTGCCAAGCACGCAAGTGAAGGTCTGAAATGCTCGTCGGCAGGGACCGGTCCGGCTCAGGTCGCGGTAGCGATCAAGACAGCTATTGCAGCGCTTGAGGGTCAGGTCGTTCCGCAGTCGATCAAACTTCCTCTGGCGATAGTCGAAGACCCCAACTTCAAGGAAGGCCAGGATTTCTATCCCGATCAGTCCGACAACTTCTTTGTCGGAAACGCCTTCCCCACCTGCGGGATCAATTTCACGGCGCAGGAAATCATGGGGCAGACGCAAGAAAATCAGTAGGGCGGGCATTCTCTTCCCCTACCCCACCGGATGTCGCGGGCCATGCTCGCGGCATCCATGAGCGTCGAACCAGACGGCACCAATTGCCGCCCAGGAGCAGGCCTTAGGCCCCATGACCTCCACTCAGTCACAGTCCAACGCACCTCTCCTTCGCATGGAGGGCATCGGCAAACGCTATGGCGGGGTACGTGCCCTGGATTCAGCGTCCCTTGTTGTCGAATCCGGACGGATCCACGCTATTCTTGGCGAGAATGGCGCCGGCAAGTCCACCCTGATAAAGATTATGGCGGGGGTTGTCGCTCCAGACGAAGGGCAGATGCTTTTAAAGGATCAAGCGGTCTCGTTCCGGTCACCCGCCGAGGCCGCTGCGGCAGGAATCGCCTGCGTCTTCCAGGAATTGTCGCTCATCCCCGATCTTAGCGTCGCCGACAATATCTCGATCTCAAATCCGCCGCGCCGCCTCGGCCTGATCGACCGCAAGGCGCAGAGGCGGCTATCGGAAGAAGCACTCGCCCGCGCCGGTGCTGGGGACATCCATCCTCGTGCTCTTGTCCGGGATCTGCCCCTGTCGCGCCGCCAGCTGGTCGAGATTGCCAAGGCGCTCGCCTGGATGCCAAGGATCCTCATTCTCGATGAGGCAACCTCCGCTCTGACGGCGAGTGACGTGACAAAAGTATTCGCTGTTTTGAAGCGGCTGCGCGCCGAGGGTCTTGCTATCCTCTACATATCCCATCGAATGCACGAGATCGCCGAGCTTGCGGATGAATGCACCGTCTTTCGAAATGGCCGCAACGTCGCCAGTTATGCCGCAGGCACTCGGTCCAACAGTGAAGTCGTAGAAATGATGATCGGGCGTGAGGTCAGCAGCGCCTTTCCGCCGAAGCCGGCCGCGCGCATCCATGCTGCACCGGTGCTCTCCTGCAAAAATCTGGGTTGGAGCGATCGGCTGCGCGACATCTCGCTTGAGGTTCGACCAGGCGAAGTCGTCGGGCTCGGTGGGCTCGACGGCCAGGGACAGCGCGAATTGCTGCTCGGGCTTTTTGGGGTTCTGCGGGGCACGTCCGGCACGATCAGTATCGATGGCGCGGCGCGGTCTATCACGAGTCCGGGTGCAGCGCGTGCAGGCACGATCGGAATGGCGCTGATCCCAGAGGATCGCAAGACGGAGGGACTGTTGCTACCCATGACCGTTCGCGAAAACCTCTCCTTTGCTGCGCTCGACCGCTTGTCGAGACACGGCGTCATCGATCGGGACAGGGAGAATGCGAGCATTGAGGAGATGGTCCGGCTGCTAGCGATCAAAACCGCCGGCGCTGATACCCCCGTCGGTGCATTGTCGGGCGGAAACCAGCAGAAGGTCGTGATTGCCAAATGGCTGACGCGGCGGCCGCGCATCCTGCTTCTCAACGATCCAACGCGCGGCATCGACGTCGGCACCAAGCAGGAGATCTACCAGTTGTTGCGCCGGCTCGCGGAGGAAGGGTCAGCCATCCTGTTTTATTCTACAGACTATGACGAATTGATCGGCTGCTGCGATCGGGTGTTGGTGCTTTATGATGGTAAGATCGTCAAGGAACTCGCCGGTGGCGAGATCACCGAGCGGGCATTGATTTCAAGTGCGCTCAACGTGCAAACCGAACCGGAGGCGGCGGCATGAGCGAGTGGCGCTACTGGTTGAACGAACAGCGCGGCACGTTGATCGGCCTTGCCATCTTCGTCCTGATGTTTGCGGTCTACATTGCCAACCATCCGGCGGGACTGACGGCAAACGTCGCCCAGACAGCGGCGAACAAGGGCGTTCTGCTTGCCTTCGTGGCTATGGCGCAGGCGATGGTAGTGATTACCGCAGGTATCGATCTGTCGGTCGGCATGATCCTCGTGCTGACGAATTGCCTGGCATCCTGGATTGTCGTCGGAACGCCAATGCAGACAACGGCCGGGGTACTCGGCGTGTTGTTGGCCGGCACCATTTGCGGCGCGATCAATGGCCTTCTCGTCATTAAAGGCCGATTGCAGCCGATCGTTGCCACCATCGCGACCGGGGCAGTCTATTTCGGGCTGGCCTTGCTTCTTCGGCCGTTTCCGGGTGGTGCAGTCAATGAGGACTTGGCAGATGCAGTGACGGGCCGCATCTTCGGGATCATCCCCTCGAGCCTTGTCGTTATGCTGGTCGTTGTCCTGCTCGTGTGGCTGCCGTTTCGTCGATCGGAAATAGGACGCGCAGCCTACGCGGCAGGCTCGGCAGAAGCCGCCGCATTCATGTCGGGGGTTCCCATCCGGCGTGCCAAGCTCGTCGCGTACACACTTGCGGGTCTTCTTGCTGGCGTTGGCGGCTTGTTCCTCACCTTCTTCACCTATACCGGTGAGGCGGCTTATGCGAGCGGGAGCGGTTACACTTTGTGGTCGATCGCTGCTGTGGTGCTGGGCGGCGTTTCCCTCTATGGCGGCCGTGGAAGCGCCGTCGGTGCCATTTTCGGCGCGTTTGCCGCTCGCACGACAGGCGACATGCTGTTCGTGTTCGACGTCGACCCTCTATGGCAGCCCCTCCTGCAAGGGATCGTGCTGCTGATCGCCATTAGCATTGGCGCCATCGGATTGCTTCGGGTGCGAAATCGACTGGAATGGTTCCGATGACGGAAGCGACGGAAAACCGTTTGTCATTGCGCGCCCGGCTCCCCGGCCCTATCCGGCGCGCCGATCCGGCCGTACTCACCTCGTTCGGATGTATCCTGTTGCTGCTTTTCCTGGGCAGTCTCTACTCGAGCAACTTTCTTTCTCCCGAGTATCTTCTACAGCAACTGAAGGTCGCTTCGTTCCTCGGCGTGATCGCAGCAGGCATGATGCTGGTGATCCTACTTGGCCATATCGATCTTTCAGTGCCCTGGGTCATGACAATGGGTGCCATGATGGCTTGCGCAGCGGCGGGCTTTGGCAGCACAGTTATTGCGATACCCTTTGGCATCCTGTGCGGCATGCTATTCGGCCTACTGAATGGCTTTGGCGTTGCCTACCTGCGAATCCCGTCGATGATCGTGACGCTCGCAACCAACGTTGTGGCGCAAGGGCTGATGGTTCTTTACACCGGTGGTTTTTCGCCGCAGGACTCGGCGCCGCAAGCGATGCGCTGGCTGGCGACGGGATACATTATTCCCGGTGTACCAAACGCGATCCTGGTCTGGGCATCTGTCAGCGTGGCAATGGTGTTTTTGCTGACCCGAACAACCTTCGGTCGCTCGGTTTACGGTATCGGCAACAGCGAGCGCGCAGCCTACCTTTCCGGTATCAACACGCGGCGTATCGTCATGGTTGCATTTGCAGTGTCCGGCGCGTTGAGTGCTTTTGGCGGCGTACTGTTGGCTGGTTACGCGTCCAAAGCAGCGCAGGCTATGGGCGACGCTTATTTGCTCCCCTCAATTGCCGCAGTTGTTCTCGGCGGCACATCAATCCTTGGCGGCAGAGGGTCCTATCTCGGCACGGTCGCCGGCGTCATCTTGATCACGTTGTTGCAGTCGATCCTGTCGGTCATGCAGATGCCAGAGGCTGGACGCCAGATTGTCTATGGCATCGTCATCATCGCCATGTTGCTGCTCTATGGGCGCAACCCTGCCAGTCGATAAGAGGGAGGAGTCTGATGGGAGTTGTCACGTTATCGAGCGGCGATTGAACTATGCCCGCAGCTCTCTGAGATCAGGTAGCTGCGCCCGTCACAGCTTTCCAATGCGCTATTGCGCGGATGCGGTGAATGTGAGTTGCGGTAGTGTCCTCGAAGATGGTGTAATTTCGGGGGCGATTTGAGTGGAAGTTGTGGTGGAAATTACACTGCGGTTTCCGCAAGACGTCAGGTGGGCACCGGGCCCGTCGGAGAAGGTGGAGTTTGAATAGCCCCGAGTTTCGTAGACACCCTCGGGTTAGGTTTTCTGCCGCATCTCGAACTCTACCGGCGACAGCATCCCGTTTCTGACATGCTTGCGTTTCGGGTTGTAGAACATTTCGATGTAGTC
>NZ_JABXYK010000034.1 GCF_013378445.1 Mycoplana rhizolycopersici | reverse complement strand
ATCGTCGGCGCGGTGCACGGTATGTGCCTCTATCTCGGCCTCGAATTTGTTCGCAACAGAGAAACGCTGGAGCCATCCACGCAGGAAACAGCCGCCATCTGCAGCAGGCTTCTCGACCTCGGCGCCGACATGCCGCCGACCGGCGACTATCTAGACGTGCTGAAGATAAAGCCGCCACTTTGCCTGTCCCGCCAAAACGCCGATTTCTTCGCGGACATGCTGGCAAGGGTATTGGAGGAGGGGTGGCAGGCCCAGACGCCTCCAAACTGCCGTTCCGCAGTCAGTCGATGCTAAGTCGCGGCGGCAGGACAGTTCCATAATATGTCTTACGCGATTTTTTCATGTAGCGGGGTGGGTTCAAGTTTGAAGTGCGACTTGCGAGAGATAGCAATGGCTTATCTCACGGACGGAACCGCGCATGGCACGCACCTACTCCCGGATCGACATGGACGAATGCCGCAGGATCGCTCGGTGGCGGATGGCAGGCATCAGCATCGAGCGCATTGCCGTGAAACTCGGTCGCCATCGCTTGACGATTTTCCGTGAGATCAAACGCAACACCTTCGTTGATCCGCAGATGTCGGATCTCAATGGCTACTACTGCTTCACAGCACCACGGCGGACAATTCAACCCTGCTGCCACATTTTGTGAAGCCGCAAAAGTGTTGCCATGCTGGAGAAAACAAAGTGATTACAACGCCTTGATCTTGGCGTCGGCCTCCTCTTGACATTTGTCGATCATCAATCGAATATTGTCAACGTCGATGGCGGCCGAGTTTCCGACCGTCGGCGGCCCGCTCCACGGGCCGATCAGGAGGAGAGACGTTGGAATACCTGCTAGACGTGGAAGGACTGCAGAAGTCCTTTGGTGGTGTCGCAGCCTTGCGAAGCGGCCGGCTTCAATTGCGTCCGGGGTCCGTGCACGCCCTTTGCGGCGGCAACGGCGCCGGCAAGTCCACTTTTCTGAAGATCCTGATGGGCATCCTGACCCGCGACGGCGGCCACATTCGTCGCCGCGGCCAGGAAGTCGCGTATTCGACGCCGGCCGAGGCGCTGGCCGCAGGCATCGCAATCATCGAACAGGAGCTCAGCCCGATCCCGCACATGACGGTGGCCGAGAACATCTATCTCGGCCGCGAGCCACCTGCCCGCTTCGGCGGCATCGACTTCAAGACGATGAACCGGAATGCGCAGGCGCTTCTCGACCGGCTGGAGTTCGATATCCGCGCCAATCAGTTCATGATGAACCTTTCGGTCGCGCAGGTGCAACTCGTCGAAATCGCCAAGGCGCTGAGCCATGACGCCGAAGTCATCTTCATGGACGAGCCGACGTCGGCGATCGGCGAGAAGGAAGCCCAGCAGCTGTTTTCGGCGATCGAGCGCCTGAAGGCCGAGGGCAAGGCGATCGTCTATGTCTCCCACAGGCTCTCGGAAATCTTCCAGATCGCCGATGCCTACACTGTCTTCCGCGATGGCAGCTATGTCGGCAGCGGCAACCTCGCCGACATCGACCGGCCGGAACTGATCCGCATGATCGTCGGGCGCGAGCTTGGCGAGGAATACATCAAGACGAACGCGCCGACCGACATTGCCGGCCTGGAAGTCTCGAAGCTGACAATCCCCGGCAAGATCGAGGACATCTCCTTTACCGCCCACAAGGGCGAAATCCTCGGCATCTACGGTCTCATGGGATCCGGCCGCACGGAGATCTTCAATTGCCTGTTCGGCCTCGATACCGCTTCGGAAGGCGGCATCAAGCTGGAGGGCGAGGCCATTTCGATTTCAAAGCCCGCGGATGCGATGGCGCGCGGGCTGGCCTTTGTCACCGAGGACCGGAAGCTCACCGGCCTCAACCTCACCGACAGCGTGCGCAACAACATCTGCATGGCCAGCCTGCCGGAGATGAGCCCGCGCTTTTCGATGAGCCGGCGCATGGAGATGGCGGCCAGCCAGGACATGATCAAGCGCTTCGCCATCAAGGCGGCGCGCGACACCATGTCGGTATCCGGCCTTTCCGGCGGCAACCAGCAGAAGGTCGTGCTCGGCAAGTGGTTCCTGCGCAACCCGAAGGTCCTGCTCCTCGACGAGCCGACCCGCGGCGTCGATGTCGGGGCCAAGCGGGAGATCTATCGCATTATCTGTGATTTCGCCGAACAGGGTGGAACGGTCGTCATGATCTCGTCGGAGATCGACGAGGTGCTCGGCATGTCCGACCGCATCCTGGTGATGCGCCAGGGCCGTTCTGCCGGAATTTTCCGCAGGGAAGAGACGGACGCGCAATCGCTCGTCCATCTGTCCACCTAAAGCGGCAAGCCGGACTGCAGAACAAACGTCCGGTACGAGAGAGGAAACCCAAGTGTCCACGACAGAGAACAATTCATCGACGGCCTGGCTGGGTTCGGACCGCCGCAGGCTGATCATCCAGGAATACGGCATCTTTCTCGCCTTCCTGCTGCTCGCCTTCATCCTTTCGGTGTCGAACCAGTACTTCCTGACGCCGGGCAATATTTCCAACGTCCTGCTGCAGACGTCCATCAACGGAATTCTCGCGATCGGCATGACCTTCGTCATCCTGACGCGCGGCATCGACCTTTCGGTCGGCTCCGTCGTGGCCCTTGCTGGCATCGTCTCTGCAAGCTTCGCGACGACCTCGGCAACCGCGGGCATCGTCGGCGCCCCGTACTCACCCTTCGTTGCCCTGCCGATCGGCCTGCTCGTCGGCATCGCCTGCGGCGCGATCGTCGGCGTCATCGTCTCGCGCTTCTCGGTCCCCGCCTTCGTCGCCACCCTCGGCATGCTGTCGGCTGCACGCGGCATGACGCTGATCTATGGTGGCGGCAAGCCCGTGCCGGCGCTGACGCCCGACTTCCGCTGGATCGGTACCGGCAGCGTCTTCGGCGTGCCAATGCCCGTCGTCCTGTTCGCCGTGGTGTTCCTGCTGTCCTGGTACGTGCTCAACCGCACCCGCTTCGGCCGCTACATCTATGCAGTCGGCGGCAATCCGCATGCAGCCAACACGTCGGGCATCAATGTCAGCCGGCTTCGCTTCTCCGTCTATGTGATTTCGGGCGGCCTGTCCGGACTTGCCGGCATGATCCTGTCGGCGCGCACCGGCTCCGCCCTGCCCCAGGCCGGCATCGCCTACGAGCTCGATGCGATCGCGGCGGTCGTCATCGGCGGCACAAGCCTTTCGGGCGGCGTGGGACGCATCACCGGGACGCTGATCGGCGCCCTGATCATCGGCGTCATGAACAATGGCCTCGATCTGATGGGTATCCAGTCCTACTACCAGCAGGTCCTCAAGGGAGCCCTGATCGTCGGCGCCGTCATGCTCGACCAGAAGCGCAACATGGGCGGCTGACCCCGAAGCTTTTCAAGGAATACGGGTGTCATTCACCCGTGCATAGAACGGTGCACCACGACGGTGGCCGAAATCCCAATGGAGGAGACTGATAATGAAGAAACTTTTGATTGCGCTGGCTGCCGCCACGGCACTCATGGCGTCGCCGGGCCTGGCGCAGGACAAGAAGCTCAAGATCGGCGCGGCCCCCTACGGCCTGAATGCCGAATTCATGCAGATCTGGTCTGCGGCGCTCGAGCAGCACCCGGCCGTCAAGAGCGGCGAAGTCGAACTGACGGTCTTCGACGGTCGCTACGACGCGCTCGTCCAGCAGGAACAGTTCAACACGATGATCACGCAGCAGTTCGACGCTATCGTCTTCGTGCCGATCGACATCGAGGCCGGCGCGACCGCCGTCCAGGCCGCCTATGAGGCCGGTATCCCGGTCGTCGGCTCCAACACCCGCGTGAACTCCGACCTGCTTGCCTCCTACGTCGGCTCCGACGACACGGTCTCCGGCTACATGGAAGCCAAGACCGTTCTCGACAAGATCGGCTGCAAGGGCAACGTCGTCATTCTCGAAGGCCCGATCGGCCAGTCCGCACAGATCTCCCGTCTCGAAGGCAACCAGAAGGCGCTTGCCGAGTGCCCGGACGTCAAGGTTCTCGAACAGCAGACCGCCAACTGGTCGCGTGCTGAAGCCCAGACGTTGATGGAAAACTGGCTGACGGCGCATCCCGGCCAGATCAACGGCGTCATCGGCCAGAATGACGAGATGGCGCTGGGCGCCATCGAAGCCATCAAGGCTGCCAAGCTGAACGTCGGCGACTTCGCCATTGCCGGCATCGACGGCATCACGGACGCATTGAACGCCGTCAAGGAAGGCACGATGACTTCGATCCTTCAGGACGCCCGCGCACAGGCTCAGGGCGCGCTCGATCTGGCGATCTTCCATGCCAGGAAGGGCGACTACAAGCCGCAGTCCGACATCTGGGCCCAGTATCCGGACATGCCGTTCAACGACGGCAAGGACAAGAACTACAATGTTCCTTGGACCCCGGTCACGACCGACAACGTCGACAAGTTGCTCGAGTCGCGCCAGTAAACGAAGATGAACGCGGGACGGCTTCGCCGTCCCGCACCCCATGACAAGATCGAGGCTTGCAAGACAATGACCGATACCGCTCCAGAAATTGACCTGAACTTCCCGCTGTCCGGCAAAGTCGCCCTGGTGACGGGCGGAGCGTCCGGCATCGGCGCCGCGATCTCCGAGGCCTTCATCGCCAAGGGCGCCAAGGTCGCCGTCCTCGACATCAATGCCGATGTCGCAAAGGCCAAGGCCGACGCGCTGGGAGCCAACGCGAAGCCGTTCGTCTGCGACGTATCGAACCCCCAGTCTGTGAATGAGGCCGTTGCCGGCGTCGTCGCCGCCTTCGGCGGCATAGACATCGCCGTCAACAGCGCAGGCGTCGTCTTCCTCGCGCCCGCCGAAGACCTTTCCCTCGGCGACTGGGACAAGACCATCAACATCAATCTCAAGGGCAGCTTCCTCGTCACCCAGGCGGTCGGCAAGGCGATGATTGCGGCCGGCAAGGGCGGCAAGATCCTCAACCTCGCCTCCCAGGCCGGCACGGTCGCGATCGAGGAGCACGTCGCCTATTGCGCCTCGAAATTCGGCGTCATCGGCATGTCCAAGACATTTGCCGCCGAATGGGGCAAGTATGGCATCCGCGTGAACACGATCTCGCCAACCATCGTGCTGACCGAGCTCGGCAAGAAGGCATGGTCCGGCGAGAAGGGCGAAGCCGCCAAGAAGCGAATTCCCGCGGGCCGGTTTGCCTATCCGCAGGAAATCGCCGCCGCCGCCGTATTCCTCGCCTCGGCCGGCGCAGACATGATCAACGGCGCCGATCTGCTGATCGACGGCGGCTATACGATCCTCTAGGCCGCACGCCCGTTCCACAGGAGTTAACATGCAGCGTTTCGTCAACAATCCGGACCTGGTCGTAGAAGATACCGTGAGCGGCTTCGTGAAGGCCCATTCGGATATCGTCCGCCTGGCCGAAAACCCCCGCGTCGTCGCAGCCAAGAGCGCGCCGATCGCCGGCAAGGTCGGCGTCGTCACCGGCGGCGGTTCGGGCCACGAGCCGGCCTTCATCGGCTACACCGGCAAGAACATGCTGGATGCGGTCGCCGTCGGCGAGCTCTTCTCGTCGCCGACCGCGAAGAGCTTCCACGACGCCATTCGCGAGGCCAACGGCGGCAAGGGCGTGATCGTGCTTTACGGCAACTATGCCGGCGACAACATGAACGTCAAAATGGCCACCAAACTGGCGGCCAAGGACGGCATCGAAATCGCGACGGTCGTCGCCAACGACGACGTCTGCTCCGCACCGCCTGAAGAGCGGGAGAAACGGCGCGGTGTTGCCGGCGAAATCTTTATGTGGAAGATCGGCGGCGCCAAGGCTGCCACCGGCGCGACGCTGGAAGAAGTGCGCGTCACCGCCCAGAAGGCGATCGACAGCTGCCGTTCGATCGGCGTCGGCCTCGGCCCCTGCACCCTGCCGGCCGTCGGTCACCCGAACTTCCAGATCGAGCCCGGCACCATGGAAGTCGGCATCGGCCATCATGGCGAACCGGGCGTCCGCGTCGAGCCGCTGAAGACCGCAGCAGAGGTTGCCAAGGACATGTGCAAGATCGTCCTCGACGATCATGACCTGCCTACCGGCACCGAAGTGGCCGTCCTGGTCTCCGGCCTCGGCGCCACGCCGATCAACGAGCTTTACATCCTCAACGACACGATCGAGCAGGAAATCAGCGCGCGCGGCCTGAAGATCTACAAGACCTACGTGGGCAACTATTTCACATCGCTCGAAATGGTCGGCGCAACCCTCACCGTCATGGCTCTCGACCCGGAACTGAAAGAGCTCCTCGACGTCGAGGTTCGTTGCACCACCGTTTTGTAAGGAGGCGGATCAATGCAGACACTGAACAATGCCAGCGCCGGGGGCATCGTGCTCGCGATGGCCGATCGCATCGTCGAGAACCGCGCCTATCTGAGCGAGATCGACGGCAAGATCGGCGATGGCGACCATGGCGTCAACATGGCTAAGGGCTTCGGCATGGCGGCCGAACGGCTGAAGGGCAAGGACCTTTCTCTCGCAGCGTCGCTGGAGACGCTCGGCACCATCCTGATGACGGAGATCGGCGGCTCGATGGGCCCGCTTTACGGGGTGATGTTCACCGAATTCGCCGAAAAGCTGGAAGGCGTGGACGCGATCGACGCCGCCGCCTACAGCCGCATGCTGCATGCCGGCCTGGAAGGCATCCAGTCGATCGGTTCGGCGAAGGTCGGCGACAAGACGCTGCTGGACACCTTTGTTCCCGCAGTCGAAGCCTTCGACAAGGCGGCTGCCGACGGCAAGTCCTTCGGCGAAGCCCTTGACGCGCTGGTGGCGGCGGCCGAGATCGGACGGGATTCGACGATCAACCTCGTTGCCAAGATCGGACGCGCCAGCCGCCTGGGCGAGCGTTCGCTCGGCGTATTGGATGCAGGCGCGACGTCGTGCGCCATCATTTTGAAGGAATTGTCGGAAGGAGCGCGCGATCGGCTGCAATAGCCGGCGCTCCCGCCCGCAGCATCGATAGCCTCCCAAGGCGGCGTGGCCGGGCTGGCAACGGCCCGGTCATGCTTTGACTTGTGCATAGTGCGCAGAAACATTGCAATGACATTGCATTGCTTCCATCCTCGCCCCACAAAGCCGGAACGCGCAGGGAACCATGGCAAGCAAGACCTCTCCCACAGGCAAATTGACAGCCGGAAAGACCGGCCAGACGGACGTGGCGGACGCGATGCCGCTTCGCTACGGCGACGATCCCTATGTCTGGGCGTGCTGGCTCTATTACGAGGAAGGCCGCACCCAGCACGACATTGCCGAAATCATGGGTATCTCGCGCGCCACGGTAAACAGTTACCTTGCCGATGCGCGCAGCCGCGGCATCGTCAACATCTCGCTTGAACCGTCGCGCCTGAGTTCCCTTGCCATCGCCCAGGAGCTGAAGCGCCATTTCGGCCTGCAGGATTGTCTCGTCGTGCCGAGCGATGACGGCTCACGCACGCTCATCGACCGGCTGGGAACGGCTGGCGGACAGGCGATGGCGAAACTTTTGAAGTCTGGCGATACCCTTGCCGTCGCCTGGGGCCGTACCGTCCTTGCAATTGCCGAGAATACCGCGGTGACGGGCCTGCAGGACGTGACCATCGTGCAGGCAACAGGTGGCACCCGGGCGAGCTTTGCCTACACGCCGGAGCTCTGCGCCTCGGCCATGGCGGAGGCGACCGGCGCAAAGCTGATCAACATTTCCGCGCCCGCGATCGTTTCGAACGCCGAGGTTCAGTCAGCCTTCCTGCGCGAACCGCTGATCGAAGAGCAATTTGCAGCCCTTGGCCGGGCAAACAAAGCCCTCTTCGGCGTCTCCTCGCTTCGCCCGAATTCCACCATCCACACCAGCGGCTTTTTCGAATCCGTATCGATCCAGCACTATCTGGCGAAGAACGCAGTCGGCGTCGTCGCCGGTCGGTTCATCGATCCCCAGGGCCACGCTGTCGCAGGTCCGCTCGACGAGAGGACGATCGGCATCTCCCTCGACATGCTGCAGAAGATCGGGATGCGCATTGCCGTCGCCGGCGGCTTCGACAAGGTGCCGGCAATCCTCGCCGCGTTGCGGGGCGGGTTCATCAACGTGCTGATCACGGATGCTGCGACCGGCCGGGGCATCCTGAATGCGGATGGCGTCACCGAGATCGACCAGAGGTTGGCCCAGCGCACACGCGGCGAAGGCCCTGTGCCCCTGCCGAGCAATGTTCGCACCCACATCAAGAAGTTCCTGAACAATCCGGACCAGGTGGTCGATGAGATGCTCGAGGGCGTGCTCAAGGCCCACGCCGGCTATATTGCCCCGATCAAGGGCTCGAACCGCGCCCTTGTCGCCCGCAACGGTCCGCGCGCCGGCAAGGTCGGCCTCGTCATCGGGGGCGGAACGGGACACGAACCCTGCTTCCTCGGCTATGTCGGCAAGGGACTGGCCGATGCCGTTGCCGTCGGCAACATCTTTTCGTCCCCTCCCCCCGGCCCCATCCTCGAATGCGCACGCGCCGCCTCCGGTGGGCAAGGCGTGCTCTTCGTCTACGGCAACTATGCCGGCGACGTGATGAACTTCGAGATGGCGGCGGAGATGGCCCATGAGGAGGATATTCCTGTCCGCACCGTGCTGACCACGGACGACATTGCCTCGTCACCGGTCGAGGACCGGGAAGGGCGGCGCGGCGTTGCCGGCAACTTCTTCATGTTCAAGATCGCGGGTGCAGCATGCGACCGCGGCCTGTCGCTCTCCGAATGCGAAGCCGTGACACGGAAAGCCAACGACCGCACCTTCACAATCGGTGTTGCCCTCGAGCCGTGCTCGCTGCCGCAAACCCGGCGGCATAATTTCGAGATCGGTCCCGACGACATCGAGATCGGCATGGGGATCCACGGCGAACGCGGGGTGGTACGCGACAGGATGATGAGCGCCGACCAAATCACCGACCGGATCATCGACCGCATTTTTGGAGAAATGAACGCCCAGCCGGGTGACCGGGTGGCAGTGCTGGTGAATTCGTTCGGGGCGACCCCGCTGATGGAACTCTACATCCTGTTTCGCCGGGTGGAGCAAAGGCTGGGCGCCAAGAACATCACCATTGCGACGAACTGGGTCGGCCATTATTGCACCTCGCTTGACATGGTTGGCGCATCCATTTCCATTCTGCACCTTGACCAGGAACTGTCGGATCTGCTGCGGCATCCCTGTGATAGCGCCGCCCTCAGGATCAATTGATAAGGCTGTTGCATCGCCTCGTGATAAAGGCGGACAACGCAGAGAAAATTCGGAGGCAATACATGGCGGAAACGGCATCGCGTTTTCTCAGCCGCATGTTTCAGCTCATCGCCATGGCCATGCAGGCGGAGAAGGACCATCTTTCCGAACTTGACGGGGCGGTCGGCGATGCCGACCATGGCATCACGATGGCCCTGGGCTTTGCCGCGGTGAACAGCGCCGTCGCCAGGCTCGACCTCGACAAGGTTCTTCCCTCGGAGGTTCTTTCCGCCGCCGCATCTGCTTTTCTCGATGCCGTCGGCGCCTCCACCGGCCCGCTCTACGCCACCGCCTTCCGCAAGGCGGCGCAGGTGCTCAAGCAGGACGAAAGCCTATCGCCTGCGGGACAGGTGGCGATCGTCGAGGCCATTGCGCAAGGTATCAAGGATCGCGGCAAGGGCCAGCGCGGAGACAAGACGATGCTGGATGCGTGGATACCGGCCATGGAAGCCGCGGTCGCAGCGCGCGAGCGTGGCGCGGAGCCGGACGAGATGTGGCGCGACATCGTCGCTGCCGGAGAGACCGGGGCGAATGCCACCCGCTCGATGGTCGCGGCCCGCGGTCGCGCCGCCAGACTGGGCGAGCGGTCCCTCGGTCATGTCGATCCGGGTGCCGCCTCCGCTGTCATCATCCTGCGGGCGATGAGAGATACCTTCGCCTGACGGCAAAGGCCTGGCGTATCTTCCTTCCGGTTGCGGCCATATCGGCAGGTCACCGCTGAAGGTCGCCTGTGAAGGAATGACGCACCTCGAGGGCACTCCGTCCAGAGCCGGGGTTGCGATATGTCAAACGGTGTCTCCAGCGCGGCGATAGTGTGCTGCCGACGAGGCCGCCCCGGCTTCGCATGCAGGAGCAAAGAGAATGACCATGATCGCTCGGTCCCTCGCCGGCGCGGCAATTCTGGCCGCGGCCCTGTGCGGCCACGCCGCCGCCGCGGACTTCGAAATCCATATGTTGAACAAGGGCCAGGATGGAACGATGGTATTCGAGCCGTCTTCGCTCAAGATCGCCAAGGGCGACACCGTAACCTTCGTCCCCACGGACAAGTCGCACAATGCCGAAACCCTTCCAGGCCTGCTGCCGGGAGGTGCCCAGCCCTTCAAGGGCAAGATGAACGAGACAATCAAGGTAACTTTCGATGCGACCGGCGCCTATGGTGTCCGGTGCATGCCGCATTTCGGAATGGGCATGGTGGCGCTCGTCGTCGTCGATGACGGAGCGGCGAACATCGATGCGGTAAAAAGCGCCAAGATGCCGAAGAAGGCACGCGAGCGCATGGATGCGGCCATCGCCGCTTCAGGGCTTTAATTCTCCGATCCCGGCATCGGCGGCTCCTGTCGCCGATGCCTCTGGCGGAATCCTGAGTTGCGCGCGAACACGCGGCAGAAGCATTCTGCGCCGCCTCTCTGCAATCTCTGCGGCCAAGAAATGGGCCATCGTCCTACCATTTTCCTCAATTGCGAAAGACCGGGCCGATGTCCTCCTCCATCGGTCGACGTTCGAATCTCGACACGCTGAAACCCGGCGAGATGCAGGATTGCGCGCTGCGTTCGGGCCAATTTCGCCGCTTCGGCCGCTTGCCGAAATGCGAGCCTCGCGGTTGCGGGCCGACAAAATTCTACTTTTGCTAATAGAATCTAACTTGACTTTTTTTGTCACGATTATTACGGCGATTATGTCTCAAGGTGATGCTGGCGGGTTGTCCTCGCGGCAAGAGCCCTGAAAATTTGAAATTATACCAATAGTTTAGTCCGACCGGCGACGCCGGCCGGAGCCGATCCCTCATGTCTCAAGAAGGTCGCTTTCCGTGGATTTTCTGATCTGGCCCGCCAGTGACGTTGCGATCTCCTATTACCGGACTGTGCTGCGATTGTTGCACTTCGGCGGCCTCGTGCTCGGCGCGGGCGGGGCCGTCTATGTCGATCTTCTGATCCAGCGATACAGCCGCAAGGGCATGACGGATGAGGCATTCGGCCTCCTTGCGGCGACCAGCCGGTGCGTGGCCGTGGGACTGGCGCTGCTATGGATCACGGGAATTGGCTTTCTCGTGCTCTACGGCTTCGTCGAACCTGCAAAACTGAGCAATCCCAAGATCTACGCCAAGATGACGATCGTCGCGATGCTGTCGGCAAACGGCATCTTCGTGCACAGGCTGGTCATGCCGTTCCTGCGCCAGCGCATCGGACGGCCGTTGATGGCGGGCGTGCATTCGCGAGTTCGCATCGCCCTCATCGCCTGCGCCAGCGTGTCGATCGTTTCCTGGTCGATGCCGGCCGTGCTCGGCGCGGCACCGCAACTGAATTTCGTCGCGCCGTACTGGTCCATCATGGCCGTCTACGCACTTCTCCTCCTTCTCGGCTTCGCCGTCATCGCTCTGGTGATGGCCGAGGCGGGCGCTCTCAAAAACAAGAGCGATGAAAACATCCGCATGCCCTTCGCGCCGGCCCTGAGAGAGGGCGCGGCAGACTGATCCATCGGAACTTCGCAATCAAACCGACGCCCATGCGGCAGCCGCAAGCGTCCTTCAACATTCATCATTGGCTGGGGTACAAATCATGACAGTTCAAGTCGGCGCAGGAAATCACTACTCGCTGTTCTACAAGGACGGCGTAATCTACTCGGTGGGCGAGAACAATGAAGCCCAGCTCGGTCGCGGCACGCAGACCGACGTAGGCGTTGCCTGGGCCGATATGGGCACCGTCAACCTGCCGGAAGGCTTCACCGGCGAGATCGTCGCGATTTCCGCCGGCATGCTGCACGGCGCGTTCCTGACGGCGTCCGGCGAGGTCTACACCTGGGGCGACAACAACCTCGGTAAGCTCGGGCTGGGAACGACCACGAACGAAGAGAACCTGGTGCCGCAGAAGGTCATGGCCCTGGACGGCATCACCATCGCTTCGATCTACATGACGAACGGGGCCAGCTACGCGATCTCTGATGCCGGCGTCCTCTATGCCTGGGGGCAGAACACCAACGGCCAGCTCGGCATTGGCAGCACCACCAACCAGGGCTTGCCGGTCGCGCTTGATGCGAGCGCCTTCGGTGGCGAGACGGTCGCAAGCCTTGCCTGGGGCACGAGCTTTGCGCTCGTCCTGACGGAAGGCGGCGAAGTCTACGCCATGGGGTCCGGCGTCCAGGGCCAGCTTGGCAACGGCACTGCCGGCGCAGGCACGCGTTCGACCGTGCCCGTACTCGTCGATATTCCCGGAACGGTCGTCAAGGTTGCCGCGGGCACGAACACGTCGATTGCCATCACCGCCGACGGAAAGGTCTGGGGCTGGGGACAGTCCGACTACGGACAGCTCATCAAGGGCACGATCGTCGATGGCGTTCTGACGGACGCGGAGACATCCAACAGCTCCACCCCGTTCGAGATCCAGGGCCTTCCCGACAACGTCGTCGACGTCCACATCGGCTCCCGTTGGGCAATCGCCCTGACGGCTGACGGTGAAGTCTGGGCCTGGGGCCGCAACGACGAAGGCTGGCTCGGCCTTGAAACGTCGACCGGCGCCATCACCACGCTGATCGCGCCGACCAAGATACCGGGCTTCGAAGGCATCGATATCGTCAGCATTGCCGGCGGCCCGAACCACTCGCTGGCCGTCGATGCCGATGGCAACGTCTATGGCTGGGGCAACATGAACCAGGGTCGCCTGGGCACGGAACAGGAAGCCAACACCTGGGCGTCGGGTCCGATCCTGATCCCGCTGGACAGCGATCACCGCACCGTCGTCATCGGCACGCCCGACGGCGATGGCGCCCTGTCCGGCGGCACGCTCGCCGGGGACAAGGTCGGCTTCTCGATCTACGGCTTCGGCGGCAATGACAAAATCGAGGGCAGCGCTGGCAGCGACTACCTGAACGGCGGCGTCGGTGATGACACCATCAATGGCGGCGACGGCGACGACACGCTCATCGGCGCTGGCGGCAATGACGTCCTTGCCGGCGGCGGCGGCAACGACACGATCGATGGCGGCGCCGGTACGGACACTGCCTATTTCGACGGTGTATTCGGTGGACCTTCCGGCACCTACGGCTTTGCCGGCGGCACGGGCGGCAATCCGCTGGTCGTCACCGACAGCCGCTCGACGGGCGGCACGGGCGTTGACACGCTGACCAATGTCGAAATCCTCAAGTTCAACAACCTGACCTACGACTTCGTCAACCACAAGGCCAACTACACGCCGACCGATCTGGCGCTGGATACTGCAGAGATCCTGGACAACGCGGGTTACGGCGCGGTCGTCGGTTCTCTGGTCGTGACCGATCGGGATGCGAGCGATACCCACACCTTCACGCTCCTCGATGACGCCGACGGATTGTTTGTTCTCGATGGAACGTCGATCAAGGTCGCGGGGCCCCTGTCGGCAGACGACTATTCGCTGCGCGTCCGTGTGACTGACGGAGCCGGAAATACCTTCGAAAAGGACCTGACGGTCGCCGTTACCGAGGCGGCGGAAACGATCACCATCGATGCCTCGACCGCTTCGTCCGGCATTGATCTGGAAGCCTTCATTCGCGGCGGTTTCGCTGCCGACACGAGCGGCGGCGGCTTCCCGGTTTTCGACAACGGTTCGACCTTCTCCGGCGAGGAGATGTTCATCGGCTACGGTAGCGATGCAACTTCCAAATATGTGCTTATGCACGGCAGCCTGGAGTACTCCTTCGCGACCCATACCGTTGCCGGCACGGCCAACACCATCGAGTACGGCACGCGCGGTTCGGGCAGCTACGATACCGACGGCTACTTCTCCGGCGGCAATGTCGAACTGAGGATCACCGGGCTCAACCTTTCCAACGCGACGCCGACCAACGCCGAGGAAGAGGCTGAAATCGAGGCGAATGGCCCGATCCACAACTTCACCTTGGCGCATATGTATGGGGCGGCCACGGCATCGACCCAGGGACGTTATGACACGTTTGCGGAGTCGCTTGACGCCTATGCGCAGAACTTCAAGGGCTCGGCCTTCGCCGACATCTATGTCGGCACGAAGTTCAATGACACGATCGAAGGCGGTGCAGGCAACGATTTCCTCGCAGGCGGCGGCGGCAACGATACGATCGACGGCGGCGCCGGCACGGACATCGTCTATTTCGACGGCACCTTCGGCGGACCTTCCGGCAGCTACGGCTTCACCGGTGGCACGGGCGGCAACCCGCTGATCGTTACCGACAAGCGCACGACCGGTGGCACGGGCATCGACGTGCTCACCGGTGTCGAGATCCTGAAGTTCAACAACCTCACCTATGATTTCGCCAACCACAAGGCCAACTACACGCCGACTGATCTGGCGCTGGACGATGCCGAGGTGAGTGGCGAAGCCGCGGTCGGCACGGTCGTCGGCTCGCTGGTCGTGACTGACCGGGATGCCAGCGACACGTTCAGCTACGCACTTCTCGACAACGCAGGCGGGCTGTTTGCGATCGACGGGTCTTCGATCAAGGTCGCCGGCGCGCTGGAGGCCGAGGAGTACACTGTACGCGTCCGCGTCATCGACAGTGCCGGCAACACGTTCGACAAGGAACTGACCATCGACGTCGTGCCGAACACCGCTCCGGTCATCACCTCGAATGGCGGCGGTGCGACGGCATCGGTGAACGTTGCGGAGAACAAGACGGCAGTGACGACCGTGAAGGCGACGGATGTGGAATCGGCGGCTCTGACCTACTCGATCGAGGGTGGAGCAGACGCAAGCCTCTTCACCATCAACGCTTCGACCGGGGCACTTTCGTTCAAGGCCGCTCCCGATTTCGAAGCACCAAAGGACGCCGGCAAGAACAACGTCTATGACGTGACGGTAAAGGCGAGCGACGGGAAGCTCTCTGACACCCAGGCGATCGCCGTCAAGGTCACCAACGTCAACGAGGCGCCGGTAATCAGCGGTGGCGCGACGGCTACGGTCAGCGTTGCGGAGAACAGGACGGCCGTTACCACGGTCAAGGCTGCCGACCCGGACAAGACGGCGATCACCTATTCGATTTCGGGCGGCGCCGACAAGGCGCTGTTCAGTATCGACGCCAAGACCGGTGCGCTTTCGTTCAAATCTTCCCCTGATTTCGAGAATGCCAAGGATGCCGGCAAGGATAATGTCTACAACGTGACAGTGAAGGCGAGCGACGGAACGCTCTCGGACACCCAGTCGATTGCCGTCAAGGTCACCGACGTCAACGAGGCGCCGACGTCGCCGTCGCTGTCTGCTGCGACCGTCAAGGAGAACGTCGCCATCGGCACCACGGTCGGCACGCTCTCGGCCAAGGATCCGGAAGGCAGGACGCTGGCCTACACGCTGACCGACAATGCCGGCGGCCTGTTCAAGCTTTCCGGCAACAGGCTCGTCACCGCCAAGGCGATCGACTACGAGGCGGTCAAGTCCGGCAAGGTCACCGTCGAGGTCTCCGACGGCGTCAACAAGGTGGCAAAGTCCTTCACTATCGGCGTGCAGGACGTCAACGAGGCACCGACCTCGCCGTCGTTGTCTGCCACGGCCGTCAAGGAGAACGTCGCCGTCGGCACCACGGTCGGCACGCTCTCGGCCAAGGATCCGGAAGGCAAGGCGCTGACCTACACGCTGACCGACAATGCCGGTGGCCTGTTCAAGCTTTCCGGCAACAGGCTCGTCACCGCCAAGGCGATCGACTACGAGGCGGTCAAGTCCGGCAAGGTCACCGTCGAGGTCTCCGATGGCGTCAACAAGGTGGCGAAGACCTTCACCATCGCGATCCAGGACGTCGACGATGTCGACAAGGCGCCCACCTCGCTGTCGCTGTCGAAGTCGACCGTCAAGGAGAACGTCAAGACCGGCACCACGGTCGGCACCTTCTCGGCCAAGGATC
>NZ_JABXYK010000033.1 GCF_013378445.1 Mycoplana rhizolycopersici | reverse complement strand
CGGCAGATCTCCGCGACCGTCACCCCTTCGTCACCCTGCTTCAGAATGAACGCCTTCTGCGCGTCCGAAAACTGCGATGCCTTCATCGTCTTCCGTTCCTTTCCCAGCCAGGAAAAATCACCGGAAATCTCTAACCAAAATCGGTCCAGTTTGAAGCGTTCAGATCACTCATGGAATGGTCTACGGGCGAGCGTCTCGCAATGCCTCGGCGATCTCGCTTCGGGCGACGCCGATCAATTGTTCCATTGCGTGGCGTGCGACGTTGGGCTGCCGCATCCTAATCGCTTCCAGTACATCCTGATGCTTCGATATCGCCTGTTCGTGGGACTGGCTTGCACGATTAGTCAGCCGGAAGCTGGCAAGCAGTGCCGCGCGGATGGCCGTGGCAAACTGCCGGTAGACCCAATTGCCGCTCGCGTTGATGATGGCGGTGTGGAAGTCCAGATCTGCGCGGCTCCATTCTTCGGTATCGCGCGCATTGGCCCCGACCATTTCCTCGAATGCTTTCGAAATCTGGAACAGTTGACGCGCCGTTGCATTGGCTGCTGCCTGAGCCGCTGCGGCCGGTTCCAGCAACTGGCGGGCTTCGATCAGCGATATGTAGAAATGTTCGTCAGCGCCAAACTTCAGCGTCGCATCAAGCACCAATGGGTCCAGATAATTCCAGTTCTCTCGTGGCAGTATTGTCGTTCCTGCCCTCGTGCGCGAACGGACGATGCCAAGGGCGGAGAGGTATTGCATGGCCTCTCGCAGCGTCGTGCGGCTGACGCCGAACTTGTCGGTCAGATCGGCTTCGTTCGGCAGGATTGAGCCTTCGGCCATCTCGCCGGACACGATCATATCGACAAGTTGCTGGAGGAGTCCTTCACGAACGCTTCGCTTGCCGCTGTCGGCGATGGGAAGGCCCTTGGCGGAAACCATTCCTGCCGTCCGCGCCACTGTCATCTTACTCTCCCTCAGACGGCAGTCTGCCGTGTCAGGTTGCCAGCATAGAATGCCGAATTATAGCATCAAGAGATCAATCTAGGAATAAATAATATTTATATCAAGCTCTTTTATTTCCAGTTTCCAAAAGGCGTTCTGGCGTAATTGCCGTGGAAGTAATTGATAAAAAGTGGAAATATTTGAAAATCGGGAATGCCCCTGCGCATCCTTCGTTTCGAAGGCGAAATTTTCAACTGCCTGTTGCCATAAAATAAATCGTATTTATATTGACAATGATATGATCAACGATATGCTAGGGGCGTTCCGTCGGAGGTGCGGGATCGCGACCATTTCGGGGCGCCCATCACAGGATAGATTTCATTTGGGAGGAGCGTATGAAGCTCATGAAAACCGCCGTTTTGACGGCGATGACGGTATTAGCCTTTGGTGCGGCCGCCGGGTCCGTTTCAGCGCAATACAAGGATCTGAAGGTCGGCGCGATCTATATGGATGCGCAGGGCTTCTATGCCGGAGTCCGCAAGGGCATTCAGGCCGGTGCGACCGATGCCGGGCGCAAGCTCGAGATCATCGAGACCAACGCGCAGGGCGATGTCAGCAAGGAATCGTCCTTCATCGACTCGCTGATCTCTGCCGGCGTACAGGCAATCATCGTTTCGCCGGTTTCGGCCGATGGTTCCTATCGCGCCATCCAGCGTGCCCATGACGCCGGCATTCCGGTCGTTTGCTACAATACCTGCCTCGGCGAAAAGGACATGAAGGAATTCGTCTCGGCCTACGCCGTCGGCGACCCCTTTGATTTCGGCTTCAAGCTGGGCAATGCCGCCGCCGAGTATTTCCTCGCCGAGAAGAAGGACGCGCCGAAGATCGGCGTTCTCAACTGCGAATTCGTCGAGGTCTGCGTCATCCGTCGCAAAGGTTTCGAGGAAGCTCTGAAGGCCAAGGTGCCGGGTGCGCAGATCGTCGCCAACCAGGAGGGGGCAACGCTCGACAAGGCGGTCTCCGTCGCCAGCACCATGCTCTCGTCCCATCCGGACCTTGACGCCTTCTTCGGTGAAGCCGGTGGCGCGACGCTGGGTGCTGCCCGCGCCGTAAAGAGCCAGGGCCGTGTCGGCAAGACGGTGGTCTTCGGTGGCGACATGACAACGGAAATCGCCCAGGAACTGGTTGATTTCACCGTCATCAAGGCTGTGGTGGATATCTCCGGTCAGGGACTCGGCAAGCTTGCCCTGGCGCAGGCGATCAAGTCGATCGACGGTCAGGCACCTGCCGACATCAAGGTACCCTACGAGATCGACCTCTACAACACGGCGGAATCCGGCAAGGCCTGGCTTGAAGCCCATTCCGACGGTATTCCGTGATCTCCCAAGCTGTCCTGCCGAAAGGCTGACATAACTGACCTGACCGACCGGATGGACTTCTCAGTCTGTCCGGCCGGGGGCACGCCAAGATCGCGATGGCGAACAACTCCGATACAGGCCTTCTCATGATGAACACCGCTGCCAGCCAGAGCCCTGAACGTACTATTATTGCGTCGATCGACGGCTGCACGAAGCGCTATCCTGGAGTGCTGGCGCTCGACAATGCCAGTTTCGACGTGGCGGCGGGCGAAGTCCGCGCACTTCTGGGAAAAAACGGCGCTGGTAAATCCACGCTGATCCGCATGCTGACGGGTGCGGAAGTGCCGGACACCGGCACGGTGCGCATCGGCGGCGAGGAACTGACGCAATCCGGTTCGGCGCGGGCGCAGGAAGCCTTCTCGAAGGGCGTTCGCGTCGTTTATCAGGAACTCTCCCTGGTGCCCGGCATGACGCTCGCTGAGAACCTTTTTCTTGGCCGCTGGCCGCGCAAGGCCGGCATTCTCAGCTATGCCGAGATGGAAACGCAGGCGCAAGAGGCAATGGCACGCCTTGGCCTAGACCTGCCGCCGTCCAGACTCGTTACCGGCCTGAGCCCCGCCGAGCGCCAGCTTCTGGAGATCGCCCGCGTGCTGCTCGGCAAGCCCAGGCTCGTTATTCTCGACGAGCCGACCAGTTCGCTTGCTGCGGCAGAAGCGGAGAAGGTGATGACCGCAGTCAAGCGCGTTGCCAGCGAAGGCATCGCAGTCATCTATGTCAGCCACCGGATGAACGAGATTCGGCGGATCTCGCAATCGGCAACCGTGATGCGCGACGGCCGGATCATCGACACGGTTGACGTGGCCGGCGCGGATACCCGCGAAATCGTCCGGCTGATGCTCGGCTCCGAAGCCGCGCAGGCGGCCAAGCTCGAAACAAAAACCCGCGAGAGCGTCGTGCTCGAAGTGGCGCAGCTGGCGCTGGCGCCGAAGCTCTCCTCTATCTCCTTCAAGCTGCGCCAGGGAGAGGTGCTTGGCATTGCCGGCCTGCTGGGTTCGGGCCGTACGGAACTGCTGCAGGCGATTATGGGTGTTACTTCATTCGATCGCGGCACGGTTTCCGTTGATGGAAAACCGGTCGGCCGGCCCAATTACAGGCGCATGCTTGACGCGGGCTTCGGCTATACGCCGGAAAGCCGCAAGGAAGAGGGTATCGTGCCGCTTCTAGGTGTCGACGAGAACACGGTCTCCACCAATTTTTTCACAGTGAGCTCCTACGGCGTCTTGTCGGCAAGGCGGATGGCGGACGCGACGCGCAGGGTTATCCAGCGACTGCACGTGAAGACGGCAGAGACCGATACGCCGATCGGCACATTGTCGGGCGGTAACCAGCAAAAGGTCGTCATCGGGCGCTGGGTCCATGCCAACAGCCGTATCCTCCTGCTCGATGAACCGACGCGCGGCGTCGATGTCGAGGCGAAGGCCCAAATCTACGCCATCATACGCCAACTCGCCGCCGAAGGCCGCAGCATCATCTTCGTCTCCAGCGAGATCGAGGAGCTGCCGCTCGTCTGCGACCGTGTCGTGGTCCTGCGCGAAGGCACATTGAAGGAAGAATTCACATCCCCCGATATCGATCAGGATGCTGTCATGGCCGCCTGCATCGTCGGTCACTGACGGAGAATACGCAATGTCCATGGAACAGGCAGCCAAGACGCCCGCTTCCGCCCAGCGCCGGCGCGGGGGCTTCACGCAGCACATGAACGAAATCAGCCTCTTCGTTGCGATCGCCGTGCTTTACATCGTCTTCACCGCGACGGCCGGCGGCTTCATGACGTTCAACAACCAGATCAACATCCTGCGCGATGCGGCAACCATCGGCATTGCCGCGTGGGCGGCGACGCTGATCATCATCTCCGGTGAAATCGACGTCAGCGTCGGCCCGATGGTGGCCTTCATTTCCGTGGCGCTCGCCTATCTGCTGCAATGGGGCGTGCCGACGCCGATCGCCTTCGTCTTCGCCATCGCGATCGGGGCCGCGCTCGCCTCCATTGCCGGCATCCTGCGCGCCTATTTCGATGTGCCGTCCTTCGTCGCTACGCTCGGCCTGTGGAGCGCGCTGCGCGGCACGGCTCTGTTCGTCACCGACGCGCTGCCCGTCTCGATCGGCCGCAATGACATCGTCGACATGCTTGACCGGCCGGTTTTGGGCGTTCCTCCGGCGGCCATCATCATGCTTGCGCTGTTTGCCGTCTTTGCTTTCGTCAGCCGCAAGACCGCTTTCGGGCGTTCAGTCTTTGCCATCGGCGGCAATCCGCATGCGGCGTTTCTCTCCGGCATCAATGTCTCTCGCATTCGCGTCGCCCTGTTTGCCATTGCCGGCGCCATGGCGGCCGTATCCGGCATCCTCCTTCTCTCGCGCCTCGGCTCCGGCAATGCGACGGCGGCAAGCGGCCTTGAATTCGACGTGATTGCCGCTGTCGTCGTCGGCGGCACGGCCCTTTCCGGCGGGCGCGGCTCTATGCTCGGAACATTGCTGGGTGTCCTGGTTATCACACTGATCGGCAACGGCCTTGTGCTTCTCGGCATCAATCCGTTCTTCCAGCAGGTGGTACGCGGCCTCATCATTGTCATCGCGGTTCTCGCCAATATCCAGGCGATCAAGCGCGGCGCGGCCCGCAACAAGGGGTAGGCCGTGACCATTGTCGATCTTAGCAGAAAAAGCCTTTCGGCTCGTATATCCACCAAGGGCGGCATCGTGCTCGGTTTCTGGTGGGAGCGACACCAAGGCCGGCTGCCGCTTCTGCGCCAAGCCCCAAGTGATGACGCAGACGCATTGGCTTCCGGCTGCTATCCTCTGGTGCCCTTCGGCAATCGTGTCCGGGACAACCGTTTCAGCTTTCGCGGACGCGACTATCATTTCCAGGCGAATACCGATTGGGACAGCCACTACCTGCACGGCGAAGGTTGGCAGGCCGACTGGGCCGTCGAGCAACAGACGGCCCGTTTGCTGGAGCTTTCGTTTCAAAACGCAGCGAACCGGATCACACCCTACAACTATGCCGCGACCCAGCGTTTCGTGCTGCAGGATGATGGCATCGAATTGACGCTGTCTGTCACCAACAAGGGGGAACGCGCGCTTCCCTTCGGGCTTGGTTGGCATCCCTATTTTCCGATGACGCCGGAGACAACCCTGCTCGCGCCTGCGCGGAAATACTGGACGGAGGTGGACGGCTGGCTGCCGGGCGAGGCAACGGAGATCCCGGCGGATGTCGATTTCAGCGATCGGCGCGGCCTGCCTTATCGCTGGGTTAACAACGGCTTTGAGGATTGGTGCGGCGAAGCGCAGATTGTCTGGCCGGAGCGCCAGGCGCAACTTTCGCTGACGGCCGATCCACTGTTTCGCCATGCTTTCGTCTTCGTGTCCGACACGGATTTCGATCCGGCTTTCCAACGGGATTATTTCTGTTTCGAACCGATGTCGCACCTGGCAGATGGCCACAACATGCGGGGACTCGGGGATTTAACAGTGCTTGAACCCGGGGAAACGCTCACGGGCAGCATCCACATGAAGCCGTCGGTCTGGACAGACCAGTAACACTTACCGCCAGCGCGGTTGGAGATTTGGACATGTCCCAAGGGACGACATACGACTATATCATCGTCGGCGGCGGCAGTTCGGCCTGCGTCGTCGCGGCGCGTCTCGTGCGCGATGGCAAGGCCCGCGTTCTGATGCTGGAGCGCGGCCCCCGCAAGGCCAATCCGATCCTGCATTTCCCGGCCGGCTACATGAAGTTTCTGGCGAAAGACACCTATCTGTCGATGCACCAGACAAAGCCACAGGACCAATTGAACGGGCGTGGCCCGATCGTGCCGCAGGGCAAGGTCCTGGGTGGCGGCAGCACGGTCAATGCCATGGTCTACATGCGCGGGCAGGCGGCCGATTATGATCGCTGGAACGAGGCGGTCACCGAGCCGGGTTCAAACAACGATGGGGCATGGTCGTACCGCGATATCCTGCCTTATTTTAAGGCGCAGGAAGACAATGATCATCTCGGCGGTGAATTCCATGGGGTTGGCGGGCCGCTGAAGATTTCGGATCTCGGCCATACCAGCCCAATGACGCGCACCTATGTCAAAACCCTGCAGGGCATGGGCATTCCCTATAATCCGGATTTCAACGGCGCCGAGCAGTTCGGCGTCGGCTTCATGCAGCATACGATCGACTGGCAGACCCGCCGCCGCTGCAGCGCTGTCGATGCGTTTCTCGCCCCCGTCATGAACGATCCGCTGCTGACGATCGAAGCCGAGGCGACTGTCACTCGGCTCGTGCTTGAAAATGGCAGGGCCGTCGGCGTCGATTACATGCAGAACGGCTCGAAAAAGACAGCCACTGCCGGCGTCGAAGTGATACTGGCCGCAGGTGCCTATCAGACGCCGAAAATCATGATGCTTGCCGGCATCGGCCCGGAAGAGGAACTTGCCCGCCACGGAATCAGGACCACCGTGGCACTAGCCGGAGTCGGCAAGAACCTGCAGGATCACTATGAGTGCCCCGTCGTCGCCACGACCAAGGGTTCGTTCGGCTATTATGGGGCCGATCGCGGCTGGCCGATGATCAAGGCAGGGCTGCAATATCTGCTATTCAAATCCGGTCCGGCGACCACGACGGGTGTCGAGACCTGCGCCTTCTACGACCCGGACGGCAACAATGCCGAGCCGACCATCCAGATGTTCTGCGTTCCGACCGTCTATCTCGATCGGGATGTGATGGGCACCGATCCCGGCGATGGCGTCACCATCAACTCGTTGCTTCTACGGCCCAAGGCCCGCGGCAGCGTCACGCTTGCCTCGACCGACCCCTTTGCCAACCCTATCGTCGACACCCAGATCTTCACGCATCCGGACGACCTGCGTCTGACAATCGCAAGCTTTCGCTTCGCCCGCACCGTTCTTGCCGCCTCGCCGATGCGCGAACTGATCGACAAAGAAATTTTCCCCGGTATCACCGTGACCAGTGACGAGGCGATCGCCGATCATTGCTGCCGCACCGTCAAGACCGGTTATCATCCCGTCGGCACCTGCAGGATGGGGCATGACCGGGATCCGGAAGCCGTTCTGACAGCGGACCTGAAAGTCCGCGGCGTCGATCGGCTGCGCGTCATCGATGCCTCGATCATGCCTACCATCGTGAGTGGCAACACCAATGCCGCGGTTCTCGGTGCCGCCGCAAAGGCCGCTGATCTCATACTTGCGTAGGCGGTCGTAATGTCCCGTCTTCGCTTCGTTTCAATCCAGTCTGCGCCCAGCAAGAAGGCATGACCCGATGAAAATTACCAAACTCACTACCCACATCGTGCCGCCACGCTGGTTGTTCCTGAAGATCGAGACGGATGAAGGTATCGTCGGCTGGGGCGAGCCGGTGGTCGAGGGGCGGGCGCTGACGGTGCAGGCCGCGGTTCACGAACTGGAAGATTACCTGATCGGCAAGGATCCCTTCCTGATCGAGGATCACTGGAATGTCATGTATCGCGGCGGTTTCTATCGCGGCGGCGCCGTGCATATGAGCGCCATTTCCGGCATCGACCAAGCGCTCTGGGACATCAAGGGCAAGGCGCTCGGTCAGCCGATCCATTCGCTGCTCGGCGGTCAGGTGCGCGACAAGATCAAGGTCTATTCCTGGATCGGAGGCGATCGTCCCGCCGACGTCGCCAACAATGCAAGGGATGTGGTGGCCCGCGGGTTCAAGGCGATCAAGCTCAACGGCTGCGAGGAAATGCAGATCGTCGATAGCTACGACAAGGTCGAAAAGGCCGTCCAGACCATCGCCGCCATCCGCGAGGCGGTCGGCCCCTACATTGGCATCGGCGTCGATTTCCACGGCCGCGTCCACAAGCCGATGGCCAAGGTACTGGCCAAGGAACTCGATCCCTACAAACTGATGTTCATCGAGGAGCCGGTTCTGTCGGAAAACAAGGAGGCACTGCGCGACATCGTCAATCACACTTCGACGCCGATCGCGCTGGGAGAACGGCTCTACTCGCGCTGGGATTACAAGCAAGTCCTGTCCGACGGCTTCGTCGATATCATCCAGCCGGATCTCTCCCATGCCGGCGGTATCACGGAATGCCGCAAGATCGCGGCCATGGCGGAGGCCTATGACGTGGCGCTCGCGCCCCACTGCCCACTGGGACCGATCGCCCTTGCCGCCTGTCTGCAGATCGACGCTGTCAGCTACAACGCCTTCATTCAGGAACAGAGCCTGGGCATACACTACAACAAGAGCAACGATATCCTCGACTACATCTCGAACAAGGACGTCTTCCAGTATGCCGACGGCTTTGTCAACATACCGCAAGGCCCCGGCCTCGGTATCGAGGTCGATGAAGCCTATGTCATTGAGCGCGCCAAGGAGGGGCATCGCTGGCGCAACCCGATCTGGCGCCATGAAGACGGCAGCTTTGCAGAGTGGTGAGACAGGAGATCAGAGCATGACGGATCGTCTTAAGGGCAAGCGGATCATGATCACCGGTGCTGCGCAAGGTATCGGCCTTGCGATCGCCAAGGCGTGCGCGGCAGAAGGCGCGCGCCTGTTTCTTATCGATACGGATGCGGATCGTCTCAGGAAGGAAACGTTAGCCCTGAATTCCACGAATGCCGTGGCCGGCTTCGCATGCGCAAGCATTACCGATGTTGCCGCGATCGAGGATACCGTCCAGCGTGCCGCTGCCGAGATCGGCCCGATCAACGCGCTGATCAACAATGCCGGTGTCAACGTTTTTTATGAGCCGCTCGAAACCAGCGATGCGGAATGGCAGCGCTGTTTCGACATCAACCTCAAGGGTGCCTGGAATTGTACCAAGGCCGTTCTGCCCGGGCTCATCGCGGCCGGCGGCGGCGTGGTGCTCAATATCGCGTCCACCCATGCGTTCACGATTATCCCGCATACCTTTCCGTATCCCCTTGCCAAGCACGCGCTGCTCGGCATGACCCGGTCGCTCGGTCTCGAATATGCGTATAAGGGCGTGCGTGTAAACGCGTTGGCGCCGGGCTACGTCTCCACGCAGAAGGTCATCGACTACTGGAACAGCTTTCCCGACCCGGTTGCGGCAAAAGCAGAGACGATGAAGCTGCATCCCGGCGGCCGCATTGCTTCACCGGAAGAGATTGCCCTTGCCGCCGTATTCATGATTTCCGACGAGTGTCCGTTCATGAATGCCACATGTCTGACCATCGACGGCGGCTTGAGTGTCCAGCAGCATGGCTAATGGATCGTGGATGCCACGAATCCCCTGACGTATGACCAAGATGCCATTCTGCGCAACTGCTTGGCGTAAACCGTGCCGAATTTGCAGCCCCATCGCCTGGTCGTTTCATATGACGCGACGATAACGCGATCCACAGGCATTTTCCTCGACGCGCCACAGGCTCAACCGGCACGTCAGCACCAAAAGCCAGTCCCGCTTATGCATGGGTGCGACCGAAGTCGAGCCGAAGGAGTTGTAGCTTCCCGACATCCCGAGCGCGCCAAGTCTGGAAGGATGACGGCGGCCCGCGCGAAACCGTTGGCGACGAAGGTGCGATGCGCGTCCGCGACCAGATCCCGGACGTCGTTGTCCCAGTGGTCCATCTCGACGATGCGCCAACGGCCGGCGAGGACCTTGGCGAAGGCGAGAACTCTGTCCACTAGCGGTCTCCACCCTCAGGGTGAGCGGCCTGCGTCTCTATAAGTGAGAGGTTCGACTCTCTGATCCCGGCCACCGACGGCTTCGAGGATGCCGAAACCTATAGCCTGCGTCAGGCGCTGCACGACGGTTAGCCAAGGCTACTCATGCCTCTCCGAAAAAGCGAGCCGATCGGGGGCTGCATCTACAATGCGTAGACTGGCAAATCGGATGATTCGCAAAAAAACAATCGCGCCCGACCGACTGATCGCCGATGTCCAACTGCGGTGTTCGACGCGCTCGTCCGGCCGTGGCGGTGTCTCAACCCCGACAAGCTACGGATGGCCGTCAGACGGACCATGACCTGCTCTACGCCGCCTGCCGGCGCGCCCGCTCCTCGATGTGCTTTCGGAAACACAGGGCGTGGCGTTCCCGCTCGGGCTAGAGCGTCTTCCCCTGACCGATCCCTCAAACTACTCGGCACGCCTCGCAGATGGCCGACCGCGTTCTGCAGGCCCGGCCACACGATGCTTTGAAGAAATAGGCAAGCCTCATCAAGGATCCGGCAACCGGAGAAAGGTTCCGCCTGTCATGACATCCCCGTCACGAACCACATCTCAGATAGAGGGAAGGCAGACATGAGCACAGAATCCATCATCACCGGCGGTAACCGCGGCCTTGGCCGCAACACTGCAATCAGCATCGCCCGGCATGGCGGCGACGTCATCCTGACCTACCGCAGCGGTGCTGGCGATGCGCAGGCGGTCGTCGCGGAGATCGAAGCCCTTGGGCGCAAGGCGGTGGCCGTTCAACTCGATGTCACCGATGTCGCCTCGTTCAGGGCGTTCGCCGAAATCTCCGGCATGTCCTGTCAACGGCCTCGGACCGCGACACCTTCGACCACCTGGTGAACAATACGGGCCAGGGCGAAATGGCGGGCTTTGCCGAGACAACCGAGGCCCAGTTCGATGCTCTCTTCAACACCCATGTCAAAGGCGTCTTTTTCTCACGCAGACCCTATTGCCGCTGTTGGCGGACGGTGGCCGCATCGTCAATTTTTCGTTAGGTCTTACCCGCGTGTCGGCAGCCGGCTTCTCCGCGTACTCTGCCGCCATGGGTGCCGTCGAGTTCCTTACCCTCTACATGGCTAAGGAACTCGCTGAACGCGGGATTACTGCGGATACGGTGGCGCCGGGAGCCATTGAAACCGACTTCCTCGGCGGCGCCGTTCGTGACATGCCGGATCTCAACAAGCAGTTCGCCGGCATGACTGCGCTCGGTCGCGTGGGCGTACCCGACGATATTGGGCCAATGGTCGCGAGCCTGCTCGGCCCCGACAATCGCTGGATCACTGCACAGCGCATCGAAGTCTCCGGCGGTCAGGTCATCTGATTGTCGATAATCAAGGGGTCACTGCGCGTCAGAGCGGTGGCCTCGGATGTGTTCCGCGCCGGGTGCTCTCGTCATGCCATGGTGAGACAACCGGGTCTTCAATTTCTATGAGGACATTGTTGCTAATTGCTGTCGCCGTGCACCAGCAGCTCGGCTCTGTCGACGCCAATGTTGATCGTATTCTCTCGCCGATCAGGATCAGGCGCGAGTACCAGAGGTCGGAAGCTATGGATCGACGCATCGACGATGTGGACCCGAAACTGTGGAGCCGATTACGGCCGACATCGAGCGCTGGAAAAAGCGCTTCATCGCCATGCGGTTTTTGATCGTGATGGTGGCCGAGGCGTTCGGAGCGACCTTCGCGACTTTCGGGAGTGGCTTGCCGTCAAGGTCGATCAAAGTCGTCCTCGGACGATGTCGGCGGCGGTGGTTGCCTTTTGGTGAAGGGCGGGTTTCACATACCTGCCTGATCAACCCCCAAACGCATCCACACATGCCCCACGGCACTCGCCGCCGCGACTTACGCGGCGACGACTAAAATTGCGTAGGCCCAGAACGGATCTCGCCCCGTCAGAGAATGAAATCTCCAGCCTTGAAGCTGACGAGGCTGTCGACGTGGAGGACGAAGTCAGCCTTCCCGTCGCCATTGACGTCGCCATAGACATAGGTGTCGGCCTTGGTCTTCTCGTAACGCAGTTCGCCGGCGGTCTTGGTGAACTTGTCGGTGCCGACGAATGAGAACGCCTGATCGCCCTTCTTTCCGGTGTTGGCGTCGATCCCAGAGAAGTCGATGTGATCCTTCTCCTTTCGCGAGAAATCGAAGATCGTGTCGGTCTTGCTCTTCGACTTCGAAAGCTCGGCCGTCGACTTGAACACGAAGGTGTCGGCTCCTTTCCCGCCATAGAGGTCGTCGGCGCCCTTGCCGCCGATCAGCAGATCCTTGCCGGCGCCGCCCTTCAGCACGTTGGCCTTGCTGTCCCCGGTCAGCTTGTCGGCAAAGCGCGAGCCGGTCAGATTCTCGATCGAGACATAGACGTCACCTTTCGCCTCGCCGCTGTTGCTCGAAGCCTTCGCGAGACTGGCGGTGACGCCTTTCGTGGCATCCTGGTACGAAGCCGTGTCTTTGCCGGCACCGCCGTCCAGCCTGTCGGCGCCCTTACCACCGATCAGGATATCGTTACCCGCACCGCCCTTGAGGTGGTCCTTGCCGCCATAGCCGTAGATCGTCGTGTTGGTGTAACCGCCGGTCAGGACATCCGCGCCCGACGTGCCCTTGAGGACCGGCTGATCCGAAACGGCTGACAGCACGAATTTTCCTGTCGTCGTCGAGTACTGGCCGGCCACATCGAGAAAGACCTTACCGCTACTGCTGGCCTTGAATTCAATAACTGCCTTGCTGTCGGCGGCGTAGGCGAGGCGATTGCCATTCGCGTCGCGAAGGCTCAGGAGAATTCCGTCTACGCCGGCACTCCCGGTGCCGCCGGCGGAAAACTGATAGGTGACACCAGCCTTGACGGAGAAGGCATACCAATCGCTGTCGCGCTCGACGTCGATCTGACCTGTGAGGCTCGTCCCGACCGGAAGGCTGCGATCGGTTCCGGAATTGTTTACGACCGTATCGAAGCCATTGTTCGACACGACGTAGTCTCCCGTATCCGAGCTGTCTGTGACCGAGACGAAGTAGGTGCCGCTGGTCTTTGCCGTGAAAGTGACCAGCCCGATTGGAGAGGAGTAGTTGGTTTCGCCCGCAATGACGTTCCCGTTGGCATCGCGCAGATGAATATCGCCATCTGGCAGCTTCGAGGCACCCGTGCCAGCGACCTTGAAGGCATAGCTGATTCCGGCCTTCAGCGTGACTTTGAACCAGTCGGCGTCGCCCCTCACATCGATACTGCTGGCGATTGTCTTGCCTTGCTCGAGAACTGCGGTAGTAGCCGTGTTGCGCACGATCGTATCGTTTCCAAGCCAGCTCAGCTTGTAGTTTCCGGTCTCGGACGTGTCGGTGATCTCTACGAAATAGGTGCCCGCTTGGCTGGCAGCGTACGAGATCGACGTGCTGCTATAGCTGTAGTTGGTGTTGGATACGATCTTGTTGCCGTTGGCATCACGCAAATGGATATCGGGGTCTGGCAGGGAGGCCGTCGTGCCGTCGCCGCTGACGAGGAAGCCATAGTCGAGCCCGGCCTTCATGGTAACCTTGAACCAGTCGGAATCGCCGGACACGTCGATGGCGCTGTTGACTGAGCCCCCCTGCGACAGCGTCGCGGTGGTCGCAATGTCGCGCCGTATCGTATCGTTCCCGATCCACGTCAGTACATAATTGCCGAGGTCCATGGTATCGGTGACACCCACATAGAAGGTACCGCCGGTGCTCGCGTGGTAACTCAGGCTCGTGCTGCTGTAGGAATAGTTTGTGGTTCCTGCGATTTTGGTGCCATTGGCATCATAGAGAAAGAGGTCGGGGTCGGGCAGAGAGCTGCCTGAGCCATCACCGGATAGACGGAACCCGTAGCTGAGACCCGCCGAAAACGTCGCACGATACCAATCGCTGTCGCCGGCAGTGGTCAGTGCATCCTTCCTGACCTGCCCCGTCGCGATGGTCGCCGTCGTTGAGGTATTTCCGGGAATTATTGACATCTAATAGAACTCCTTGAATCCTAACATAAAATACCGTTCGAGGGATAGTCGAAGCCTTTTGCACACGCAAGTCCGCGTATCGGCGCCGGGTTTTGGTGTCCGCTGTCACGTTGACGGCGGCCGGCGACGAATCTCGAAAGTTTCTGCTTCCGCCAGCAGACAGCACAGTCGCCACCGCAGATTGAGCGGAATTCTGCGAACAGCCTTCTGCAGACGACGAGCGTCTATCGACAGGATCGGCAAAAGCGGGGAATATCGCGAGGCATGCGGGGCGTTCCGGAGGGCAGGATGTCGAGCGTTGTCTCGTCGGACATTGTGGATGACATGGCCCGGAGTGTTGCGGAACGTACCAACGGGGACGGTGACGAACGAGCGGATCGCGCCGACGAGCGGCGGGCGACGATCCGCCTGGCGGTGGGCTATTGGGCCGCCGTTTTTATCTCTTCCAGCGTGCTCTGGGGAATAGCCGGAACGGACCCGATCGAATCTGCGCCCGGGAAAGTGGTCTGGCTCTCGATCGGCGCGCTTCTGTCTTTCCTGTTGACGAAACTGCTGTCGAAGACACTTCACCGAGCCCTCTGGCTGCAGGCGGCAGTTGCCTTTCTTCTGTCGCTGATTGCCGCGCCACTGTATGCGGTGGTCGACTATCTCATCTACGTGGCCTGCATGTATCCGCAGGAGGCGCCTTTCGACCAGGGCTCCTTCGCCTATGTGCTCATTTACGGGATGTCGCTTTTCTTTGGATGGTGCTGCCTTTTCCTCGCCCTGCGTTATAGCTTCGCTCTCCGCGAAGGCGAACGACGTATGGCGGCGTTACGCGAGCAGGCTCTTTCGGCGCAAATGCGCGCGCTTGCCTACCAGGTCAGTCCGCATTTTCTCTTCAACACGCTGAACTCGATGGCCGGCCTGATAGAGGAAGGGGCGAACGAAAGCGCTCGCTCAATGGTGATGCGCCTCTCAGCATTCCTGCGTCACACGCTGGCAATCGACCCTACGGACGATCTTGCACTGGAGGAGGAGATCGCGTTGCAGGCGGACTATCTCGCCGTGGAAAGCACGCGCTTCTCCGACCGGATGCATGTGGTCATGGAGGTGACGGACGACGTCAAGGCTACGCGTGTCCCCCCGCTGATCCTTCAGCCAATCCTCGAGAACGCCGTCAAACACGGGGTTGGCGCAACGCGCGGCATGGTCGAACTGGTCCTGAGCGCCAAGCGAAAGGGCGAAACGGTCGTGATCCGCGTGGAGAACGACGCGCCACGAACGGACATCGGCAAATTGCCGGACGGGATGGGTATCGGGCTCCGCAACGTCGCAGACCGCATTGCCGCCCGTTTCCCCGGCCAAGCAATCTTGGAAAGCGGCCATATCGCGCCCGGCCGCTTTGCAGTGACGTTGATATTGCCCCTGGAACTGCCGCCGGAGATGCGATGAGTGACATCACGGCGGTACTGGTCGATGACGAACCAATCGCGCAGCGGCGCATGTCGCGTCTGTTGGCCTCCATCGGTGACGTGCGCGTGCTGGCGGAGGCCGGCGACGTGTCCGACGCTGTCGAGAAGGTACGCCTGCATCGTCCCGATTTGCTGTTACTGGACGTCCGCATGCCCGGCGGAGACGGCTTCGACGTTCTTGCGGCGTTGAAAGGAACGTGCCCCGAGGTAATCTTCGTAACCGCATTCGGCGACTATGCGCTGCCGGCCTTCGCCGCCGCTGCGGTCGATTATGTCACGAAGCCCGTCGACGCGGTACGGCTGTCAACCGCAGTCGCCCGCGCACGCACTCGTATCGCCAGCCGCCTCGCTGCAGAGCGAATTTCAGATCTCGAGGCCGCCTTCGAAGCCCTTCAGCAAGCGATGAAGCGCGAACAGGACGGCGCTCCGCCCTTCTGGGTCCGCTCACGCGGGAGAATTCTGCGGATCACAGCCTCTAGCGTGACAAGAATCGAAGCGGAACGCGATTATTCGCGCCTTCACGCCGATGGGGAAGGCTACCTGCTCGACGAAACCCTTGCATCGCTCGAGCGCCGGCTTCCGTCGTCAGAGTTCATACGCGTTCACCGGAGCACAATTGTGCGCACTGCTGCAATCAAGGGATTTCGCAGGGGACGCTACGGTACTTGGACGGCTGACATCACGGATGGGGCGGAGGTGCGGATCGGCCGCCGATATATTTCCTGTCTCAAGCTTATCGAGTAACGAGCGCAACAACGCGTGCCGCTGCCACGGGATCGGCCGGCCCGTGGTTACCTTCAGCCAAGCGCCCCTTGCGCTTCTGAATGGAACACCCGACGGCACTGCACATGCCGCCGGGCAGTTGCATACCTCATGCACAGCCCACCCGCGCGAACGCGAGTTCTGCAATTTTAGGTGTATTTCCGTAAGTCTTCACTAGAGTCTGTCAGCGCTAAGCGGAATCGGTGGGGATTCCGTTTGCCTTTGATGTGTGATTCACTGTCATTGCTGGTGAGGAGGCCGGCAGTGATGGCGAGACCTCTATCTCTGGATTTGCGCATAC
>NZ_JABXYK010000032.1 GCF_013378445.1 Mycoplana rhizolycopersici | reverse complement strand
TGATCGACCTGACCGGGATCGATGCCATCACGACGAAGTCGGGCAACCAGGCGTTCTCCTTCGTCGGCACGGAGAAGTTCTCCAAGACCGCCGGCGAGCTGCGCTATGCCAAGGAGAAGGCCGACACCTACGTCTATGGCGACGTCAACGGCGACGGCAAGGCCGACTTCGTCATCCACATCGACAGCCTCGTCAACCTCAAGGAAGGGGACTTCCTGCTGTAACGGCAACTGGCCTCACGATCGGCCGGACCGGCCGATCGTGAGGCCGCAAACACCTCGAAGCCGCTCATCGCAGGATGGGCGGCTTTTTTGATGGGACTGCGGCCGACTATAAGTTCGGTGGCCGCATCATGGATGGAATCAGGTATTCCGCCTTGCATGCATGCAGGCCATGGAGGTCGCCGTGGCGACGTCCGGCGTCTCGGCGAGATCGTCTCGGCGCGCCTTGCAAGCCGCAACGCTTGCTTCCAACGGAGGGAGTAGGGCTACCGAGGGCGTGGCCGATCATTTCAGGCGGCCGAGATCGACGGCGCGATTGTCGATGATGGCCTCCATCGCAAAAAACCCGGTCACCGTGGCGAGATCGAAGTTGGTGATAAGCTTCTGGTAGAAAGCGTCGTATCCCGCCATCCCTCTGGTGACGACCTTGATGAGATAGTCCCAGTCCCCGCCGATCCGATAGAAATCGACGACTTCGGGCAGGCGCCCGACATGCTCGCGGAAACTCTCGATCCATTCCCGCGAATGGTGGCGGGTGCGAATCATGACGAACACCGTCAGGTCGAGCCCGAGCGCCGAAAGATCGATCTCGCTGCGCGAACCGCGAATCATGCCGATCGCCGTCAGCCGCTGAAGACGTCGCCAGCAGGCGTTCTGCGACAGTCCGACCCTCTCGGCGAGCTCGCGCTGGGACGGGCTGGCGTCCTTTTGCAGGCAGGTGAGAATTTTCAGATCAAAGCTATCAATTTTTTCTAGTTTATCGTTCATATGACACAGGAAATGGCCGATATTGCAAAAGAAGTGTGAGTTTTTTGACATTGCGCCAGACTAAACTCGCGGTCAATGCCCCGACCGGAGAATGACCATGCCCGCTGTTGCAAGCTCCCAACTGGAAACGATTTCCACGCCGCTCGGCCGATTCAGGCAAGACCTTGATCGAAGCGATGTCATAGCCCGCCTGCAGGGCGACCTTGTCGGCGCGGCCGCGAAGATCGCCGGACCCTATGGCGTGAAAGAACTGGTCTATGCCGACTATGTGGCCTCCGGCCGGGCGCTTCTGTCGGTGGAGCGGTTCATTCTGGAAGAGGTCCTGCCCTACTATGCCAACAGCCATACGGAAGCCTCCTATTGCGGGGGCCTCATGACGCGCATGCGGCGCGAGGCTCGCGCGCTGATCGCGGAATGCTGCGGCGCCGACGCGGCCCATGCCGTCATCTTCGCCGGTTCCGGCGCCACCGCCGGGCTGAACCGGCTGGTGAAGCTCTTCGGCATCTCCGATGCTCTGGCAAAGGGAGAACCGGTGCGTGTCATCATCGGACCTTACGAGCATCATTCCAATATCCTGCCCTGGAGGGAAAGCGGGGCCGAGCTCGTGGAGGTCGCAGAGGCTGAGACGGGTGGCCCCGACCTCGCGCTTCTGGAGGCGGCATTGCGGCGCGAACCGAAGGGCCTGACGATCTGCAGCCTTTCCGCGGCGTCCAACGTCACCGGCATCATCAGCGACGTCGCCGGCATCACCGAACAGGTGAAGGCGGCCGGCGCGAAGATGATCTGGGACTACGCCGGTGCCGGCCCCTATAGCGAGATTGCGATGAACCCGAAGCCGGGAGTCGAGATCGACGCCATCGTCGCCTCACCGCACAAGTTCATCGGCGGACCCGGCGCGTCCGGAATCCTGATCGTGCGTCGCGACAGTGTTTCGACCTGCAAGCCGTCCTGGCCGGGCGGCGGCACCGTCAGGTTCGTCTCGCCGACATCGCACGATTACAGCGACAGCCTCGAGGCGCGGGAAGAGGCCGGTACGCCAAACGTCGTCGGCGACATTCGCGCCGCCCTGGCGTTCCTCGTCAAGGCGGCGATCGGCCAACGAGAGATGACGCGCAGGAACCGTGCGCTGACCCATCGTGCCTTCGAAGCCTGGAAGGCCGTGCCGCAACTCGAGCTGCTCGGCGCGCATACGCCCGAGCGTCTGCCGATCTTTTCCTTCCGCGTCCGGAACGATACCGGCGGCTATGTCCACCAGCAGCTCGTCACACGGATGCTGAGCGACAGGTTCGGCATCCAGGCCCGCGGCGGCTGTGCCTGTGCCGGACCCTATGTCCATCGGCTCCTGTCGATCGATGAAGAACAGTCCAAGGAGATGCGGCAGGCGATCCTGGCCGGTGATGAAATCAAGAAACCCGGCTTTACCCGCCTCAATTTCAGCGTTCTTCTGAGCGAGGCGAAGGTGCAGTTCATCCTGGACGCCGTCGCCCGGCTTGCCGCCGACGCACCGACCTTCGAAAAGGACTACGGCTTCGATCCATCCCGCGCGATCTTTTTCCCGCACACCGAACGGCAGCAGGCGTAGGTAGGACTGCAAACTTGGAGCATGCTGCGATTTTGCGGTATCGGGGAACGCTTGGCCATGCCGAGATACCGGAGCGCATTGCCTATGCGGCGGGGCTGCGCGCACCGGAAGCTATCCATCTCAAGGTTCGCGACATTGATGGCGAACGCGGCATCATCCGCGTCGAGCATGGCAAGGGCGGAAAGGATCGCAATGTCATGGTCTCCACGCAGTGGCTGGCGATCCTGCGGGTCTATTGACGGCTGGCGAGACCCGAGGTCTGGCTGTTTCCCGGCCGGGACGAGACCAAGCCCATCGATGTCCAGGTTCTGTACTCAGCCGGGACTGTCAGGAATTCTGTGCGGGGGCCGGTTTCATCAGTTGAAGAACCGCTCGCCGAAGATGACGGCGAACGGTGTCTTTTCGCCCCACTTCCGCGGCACGCGCTTCCAGAGCTCGGCCGCATTGCTGAGAACCAGATATAACAGCTTCATCGCGGCTTCGTCACCAGGGAAATGGCCGCGCGAGCGCACTGCCCGACGAAGTTTCGAGTTCAAGGCTTCTATAGCGTTCGTCGTGTAGATGATGCGGCGGACGCCCTCCGGGAAGGCGGAAACGACGTATTCCCAATTGCGTCGCCGGCTCTTGCGCCGGTTGGCGGACGGTCCTTCGCTGTGCTCGAGGTCGAGATGCTCGTCGAGCTCGGCATTGAGAATACGCTCCGACAGCGCCTTCTTCAGATCATCCAGCAAGCCGTCCTTGCCGAAAACCTCCGACGGATCCCGTCCGGCGAGAAGCCGGTCTGGCAGTTCCTTTTCGGTAGCCATGTGATGATTCGCTCCTCTTCATCATCATGGCCCCTGGGAAGACAGTTCATGATCATATCACGCGCCCCCAAGGCTTCCGCCTGAATCCTCGTTCGCCTCCCCCTTCCCCAACCCACGAGGGCATTTGGTTGGCCAAGGATTGTCATCCATATTCCTTGAACGTTCGAGGCAAATAGAAGATCAATTGGCCTCTTGGGCCTGGAGATCGCGGTCGGATATACCAACAGATTTCCTTTGGGTTTTCTCGGCCTTCGCAGCTCTTTGCTCCTTCATGGAGAGGAAGGCCGGCGGGGCATTCCCATGTTTGTCAACGCCAAAATAGAGCGTCTGATGCGGGAATGGGATCTCGATCCCCCTGGCATCGAAGACGCGCTTGACGGCGCCGTTCAAGGCCCTGCCGACACCCCACTGCTTTCCCGGCAGCGTCTTGATGCGCACTCGAACGATGACAGCGCTGTCGGCAAGCTGCTGAACGCCGAACCATTCCATGTCACCAAGAATGACGCCGTTCAAATCCGGATCGCCGCGCAACTCCTCGAACGCATCGAACAGTGCCGCGCGGGCTTCTTCCACATCCTCGCGATACGCGATCCCGACGTCGCCGACGTGATAGGAGAAGTCACGCATGAGGTTTGTGACCATATCCACCGAGGAGAACGAGATAATGTGGTAGGCGCCCTGGACGTCGCGCAGGCTGACGGAGCGGATCGTCAGGCGCTCCACGGTACCCGTCGTGCCGCCGACCGTGATGACGTCGCCGACATTGATCGCATTTTCGAGCTGGATGAACACGCCGTTGATAACGTCCTGCACGAGCTTCTGCGCGCCGAACCCGATTGCCAGGCCTATCACGCCGGCGGATGCCAGGAGTGGCGCGATATCCAGTCCCATCTGAGACAATGAGAACATCAGCGCGATCACCACGATCGCGATCGTGGCTGCGTTTCTGAGAAGCGTCAGGAGGGTGGATTCACGCGCGGTGGCGATGGAGCCGAAGGCCGGGTTCAGGCGATAGTCGACCCATGACGTCAGCGCGAGCCAGCATATATAGGCGACCAGCAGGATCAGGCAGACCGAGGCGATAGCGCCGGTAAAAGCCAGCCCGAGGCGCGATTGCAACAGCGCGGCCAAGTCGAAAATCCCCATCGCCGACAGGACAACCCCGACAACCACCGCGAGGATGGCCAGGCGAAGGATCGTCAGGAAACGCGGTACCAGACCGTTGACCCGCCTTTCGAGAAGCGGGAGCCGTTCGTTGACATTTTCCGGCAACCGCACGCCCTTTGTTACCGCGCGCGCCAGCCAGTCGGCAACGACGAAACCGATGATGATGGCCGCACAGGCCTGGGCACTGGCGGCCAGTACCGAAAACAGGCGATCGGCAGACCCGACCAGCACGACAAAAAACAGGAACGCGAGATAGACGAGCACCGGCCAATGCCAGCGTGCGGCAATGAAACGGACTTGCCGGTGGCGAGGGCTATGGTCCGGGGTCGTCAACAGCCAGTCGGTCACGGCCCGCCGGTATATTAAGGTCGCAGATATGGCGGTGATGAGGGCGGCGAGCGCCACGAGACCAGACACGGCTCGCCCGGAGGCAACGGACACTGCTTGCGAGAGCACCGGCTGGAGAAGAAGCTGGCCGTAGCCGAGAATGCCGACGATCCAGGCGAATATGCGGCTGGTTCGCCTTGCGGCTTCATCCGATATGCGCAGGAGCCGCAATTCGCCGGTCGAGGGCGAAAGGACTGTTGTGATTGCCACCTTTGCCAGTTGCACCACAGTGAAGGCATTCAGGTAAAGCGTCTGCTGGATGTCCATCCGCCCCAGTTCGCCAAAAACCGTCAGAGCCGCAACGTACCCCGCAGCCCACGCGGCGAAGACGATGGCGACATCGAGTGCTGCCGACGCAGCGATCAGAATGATCTTTTCGAAAAATCCGGCGGTAACGGCGCGCGCGCCGAACGATCTGTCAATCCGCCGGGTGACGAATCGCAGGACCATGAAGGCCCCGTAAGTCACGACGATCACGAGAGCGAGGTCGCGCATTGTGCGCAGCAACACTTCGCCTTCGTCGCCACTCAGATTGGCAAACATCGCCGGCGCCGCGGCCAGTTGCCGTGAGAACACGATCACGGAGGAAACCGCCTTCTCTGCGGATTGCCGGGTGACTTCGGCGATTTTCTGGCCGAGCGAGGGTTCACGCATGGTCGCGGGTTGCGTGGCGGCGCCGGGAGACGACGCATCGCCATCCACGGTCTTCTGCAATTCGCCAAGGAAGGCCTCGCGAGTCCTATCGTCGCGAAGGACGTCGATGAGATCCTGAAGCTTCGCGGCCTGGGCCGGCTGCTCCTGCTTGGCGCCAGGCAGGAGAGATTGCTGCGCAGCCACCGGAATGACGCCTGCCACGAACATGAAGATCAAAAGAAGGAAGGTTCGTATCACGGGAAATTTCCTAGGTCAGGCTTCATGCGCGTGCCGGGAAACAACAGGTCGACGAAGCGTGCCGCCGTCGGTTGCGGTTCATGATTGGCGAGGCCTGGACGCTCATTGGCCTCGATGAACACGTAATCCGGTTTCGAAGGATCATCGACCATGAAATCGATACCGACGACTGGAATGTCGATTGCGCGTGCGGCCCGGCAAGCAGCCGCAACAAGATCGGGATGCACCGTGTCGGTCACATCGTGGATCGACCCGCCGGTGTGCAGGTTGGCAGCCTTGCGCACCGTGATCTCACGCCCTTCTTCGAGCACGGTTTCCAGCTCAAGCCCCTGCCCGGCAAGACATCGTTGCGTTTCCGAGTCGATCGGGATCCGGCTCTCCCCGCCCGTTGCCGCCTGCCGGCGGCGGGATTGTCTCTCGATGAGGGCAGCAATCGTGCTGATACCATCGCCGGTGACGGCTGGGGGGCGGCGGACGGCGGCGGCGACAAGCGCATAACCGATGATCACGAGGCGCAGGTCTTGCCCCTCGAAGCACGCCTCGAGCAGCACCCGCTCGCAGACCTGACGCGCCGAGTCGATCGCCGCGTCCAGTGCGTCCATCGAGGTTATGCCGATCGAGATGCCACGCCCCTGTTCGCCGCGCGCGGGTTTCACCACGACCTTGCGGTGCTTTTCGAGAAAAGCCTGAAGTGCTGCCCTGTCCCCGCCAGCCTCGATCTGGTCGGGAACGGCAAGGCCTGCGGAGGAAACGACGCGCCGCGCGATGGCCTTGTCATCGCTGATCGACATCGCGACACCGGAGGTCAGTTCCGAGAGGCTTTCGCGGCAATGGATGGACCGGCCGCCGTGGGTCAGGCGAAAGAACCCGCCCTCGGCATCGGTGATATCCACGTGGATACCGCGTCGCGTCGCTTCGTCCACGATTAGCCGCGCATAGGGGTTGAGGGCATCGTAGGACTGATGCGGCATCGCGAAAAACTTCTCGTTGATGGCGTTCTTCCGCTTGATGGCGAAGAGCGGCATGCGCTGGAAGTTCAGTTTTTCGTAGAGTTTTATCGCCAGCGCATTGTCGTGCATCACCGACAGATCGATGTAGGAGAGGCCGCGGGCCTGGAAATGTTCGGCCAACTTGCAGAGCAGCTTCTCGCCGATGCCAGGCTGGCGCGCATGCGGATGGACGGCAAGACACCAGAGCGAGGCGCCTCGATCCGGATCGTCGAACAGCCGCTGATGGTCGATGCCCGTCACGGTGCCGACGATCTCGCCGGTGGCATCGTCCTGGGCAACGAAATAGGTGAGCGACCGGTTGTCCCGTTCGGAGGAGAAGAAATCCGAACGAATCTGCACCATGCCGCAAGCGGCATAGACATGGTTGATGCCCTCGGCATCAGCTTCCGTCGCCAGCCGGCGGATGGTGATACCGCGCATACGGCGCGGTTTTGCCCGATAGATTGAAAGGTTGAGCCGGAACGTGTGCGACGGATCAAGGAAAATCTCCTGCGGCGCGCGCGACAAGAGCACATGCGGATCACGCACATAGAATGCGATGTCCCGGCTGGACGGCGCTTCGTCGCGCAGCTCCGACAGCAGCGTCTCGTCGTCGGAAAACGTCTGAGCGAAGACGAGCCGTCCCCATCCGCAGTCCAGCACCACGTCCTTCTTCTGCTGGCCGGAGGTTTCCGGACGCCCGACATGCCGTCCCGGCTGCGCGCGCGTGCGCAGTTGCTTCAGTCGATGGCTGACCGCCTTGGTTCCCTTGCTACGCTGGCGCGGCGATGTCACCTCCCTTGCCTTCTTCATATCAACCCCCCTGTGCCTGCAGCCACATTTCCAGAAGCCCGACCTGCCAGAGTTCGGAGCCGCGAAGCGGAGTGATGTGGTCCGACGGCTTGTCGAGCAGACGATCGAGATAATCGTCGCGGAAGAAGCCGCGCTCGCGCGCCTTCTGCGAATGCAGCGTGTCGCGGATCATGTCGAGATAGGGACCGGCGATATATTTGAGCTGCGGAACCGGGAAGTAGCCCTTCTTGCGATCGATCACCTCGCTTGGAACAACCTTGCGGGCGACGTCCTTGAGGATGCCCTTGCCACCGTCGCGTAGCTTCTCTTCCGGCGGAATGCGCGCGGCAAGCTCCACCAGTTCATGATCGAGGAAGGGCACGCGGGCCTCCAGCCCCCAGGCCATGGTCATGTTGTCGACGCGCTTTACGGGGTCGTCGACAAGCATAACATTGCTGTCGAGACGCAACGCCTGGTCGACGGGCGTATCGGCGCCCTCACGCAGCAGATGTTCGATGAGCAGCGCGCCGCTGGCATCGTGATCGGAAATCCAGTCACCCGACAGCTGCGTGCGTAGAACGTCATGCGATCGATCGCGGAACGCCTTGCCATAATCCGAAACGACATCGTTCGAGTTCACCAGCGGCGGATACCAATGGTAGCCGCCAAAGACCTCATCCGCACCCTGGCCCGACTGAACGACCTTGATGTGCTTGGAGACCTCCTTGGAGAGCAGGTAGAAGCCGACATTGTCATAGGAGACCATCGGCTCGGACATTGCCGCGATGGTGCCCGGCAGCGCGCCCATCAGATCGGCGGAGGGCACGAAGATCTTATGGTGATCCGTGCCGAAGTGCCGGGCGATGAGGTCCGAATAGACGAATTCATCGCCCTTCTCGCCATTGGCCTCCTCGAAACCGACGGAAAAGCTCATCAGGTCTCGCTGGCCGGCTTCGGCAAGCAGGCCGACGATCAGGCTGGAATCCACACCCCCTGAAAGCAGCACGCCAACCGGCACGTCGGCGATCATACGGCGCTTCACCGCGAGACGGAGGGCTTCGAGGAGTTTCTCCTGCCATTCCTCGCGCCGGATTGCGGTATCGCCGGTCTGGCGACGGTATGGCGGATCCCAGTAGCGACGATCCTTGAAGGTGCCGTCGCGCTGGTAGACGCGGATGGTTGCGGGCGGCAGTTTGCGCACGCCGTTGAGAATGGTGCGCGGCGGCGGCACGACGGCATGGAAGGTCATGTAGTTGTGCAGCGCAGCCCGGTCTATGGACGTATCAACCCCGCCCGCCTTGACGAGAGCCGGCAGGCTGGACGCAAAACGCAGCGCGCCCGCGATCTCGGCGACGTAGAGGGGCTTGATGCCGAATCGGTCGCGGGCCATGACGACGCGGCCGCTGTCGCGTTCATGTATGACGAAGGCGAACATGCCGTGGAAGCGCGAAACGCACTCTTCGCCCCAGGCGTGCCATGCCTTGAGGATGACTTCTGTGTCGCCATCGGAAAAGAAGCGGTAACCCCTTGCTTCGAGTTCCTCCCTGAGTTCGCGGAAATTATAGATGCAGCCGTTGAAGACCAGCGAGAGGCCGAGATCGGGATCGACCATCGGCTGCTGCGATTTGTCCGACAGGTCGAGGATGCGCAATCGCCTGTGTCCCAGCCCGACATTCCCCCGTACCACGATGCCTGACGCATCCGGCCCGCGAGGGGCGAGAACGTCCGCCATGATCGAGACCGCCGAAACAGACGGTGACCCGCCATCGAACCTGACTTCTCCACAAATTCCACACATGAACTGGGTCGAAACCTCCTTTGTTTGTACAGAATGCAACGCCAGGGCCGTGAAAAGGTCCACGGCCCTGACGTCGTACGAAAAAGTTAAATGCACGACGCGGCCAGGCGTTCCCGTTTTGACCGTATTTACCGTCCGGTCGTTTCCGCGCGCGCCAGCATGTAAGCCTCAGCGAAAGCCATGTGTTCGGCCGCGATGCGGCGCGCATCGTCTGTTCGGCCGTCCTTCAATGCGGCCATCAGGCGATACTGGAAGGACAGCCCTTCCTCCCGGGAACTCGGCGCAGGATCGGCATAAATCTTTCTGGCCAGCGGAAGTTCGCGCAACAGGTTGTGCATCAGGCCGCAGAGGAAGCCGAGCAGCGGGTTGGGACTGAGCTGCGCCAGCTGCGAGTGGAAGTCGAGCTCCGCCACCCGCTGGTGATACTGCTCCTCGGGATCGACCGGCGGGTGATCATAGATGCGGATCGTGCTTTCGAGCAATGCAAGCTGTTGCGCCGTCATCTGACCCGCGAGCAAGGCCGCAACCTCCGGCTCCAGTGCCTTGCGGATCGCATAGATGTCTGAAAGGCTCGGCTGGTCGAAGAAGAAATGCGTCGACAGCAATTCCATGGCGTGCTGGGCCGATGGGGCCGCTACGAAGGCACCGCCACCCGGACCGCTGCGCGTGAAGATGAGCCCCTGTGTCTCCAGCGCCTTCATCGCTTCCCGCACCGTACCCTTTGCCGCTTTAAAGCGGTCGATCAGTTCGCGCTCCTGAGGCAGGCGGTCGCCGGGAGCAAGGCCCTCCGATCGGATATAGTCCTTCATGCGGTCAGCAATCGCCTCCGGCCGCCGCTTCGTCTTGCCGGCAGGCGTGAAGAGACGCTTGCCGTCTTCGCCGAAAATCTTCCGGTTTTCCCTGATGCCTGGCATAACCATCACTCTCTCCTGATGCGAGGCGCGCTCGCGACAAGCCGCTGTGTATAGGCGTGCCCGGGATTGGCAAAGAGACGCGCCGCGGGCGCCATCTCGACCACCTCACCGAAATACATGACAGCGACGCGGTCGGAGATCGCCTCGACGACGGCAAGGTCGTGGCTGATGAAGAGGTAGGTCAGGCCGAAGCGCGTCTTCAGGTCGCGCAGAAGCAAAAGGACCTGCGCCTGCACGGAGACGTCGAGCGCGCTGACAGGTTCGTCGAGCACGATGATTTCCGCTTCCGCAGCCAGTGCCCGCGCGATCGCGATGCGCTGTGCCTGCCCGCCGGAAAACTCGTGCGGATAGCGAGCAAGCGTATCTTCGGGCATCTGGACGGCATCCAGAAGTTCCCGCATGCGTTCGCGACGCCTTGCCGTCTCGTAGCAGCACAGGAATTTCAGCGGCGTTTCGAGAATGTCGCGGATCGTCTTGCGCGGATTGAGAGAGGCGACCGGATCCTGAAAGACGTATTGAATCATCTTGCCGAAAGCGCGCGGCCCGTCGCGCCGCAATGCGCCCGCTTCCTTTCCGCCGATCAGAAGGCTGCCGGCGGTCGGTGTTTCAAGGCCGACGAGCATGCGGGCAAGCGTGCTCTTGCCGGAGCCGCTTTCGCCTACGACGGCAAGCGTTTCGCCGCGCTCAACATCAAGCGAGACGGATTTCACCGCCCTGACCTCATGGCGCGTCTTGCCGAACAGGCTCCTGCCGCCGCCGAAAGTCTTGGAAAGGTCGCGAATCTGAATGGCGGAGACGGTCATGATGGCTGTTCCTTCCGACCCGGGAAGAGACCGGCGACACCTTTCAGGAAATGCTCTCCCATGCCGAGTTCGGGCACGCAGGCGATCAGCCGCTTGGTATAAGCATGTTGCGGATTGGCGAGCACCTCGCGGGTTTCACCGGTCTCGACGATCTCCCCGTCCTTCATCACCGCAACCCGGTCGCAGATTTCCGAGACAACGCCGAAATCGTGGGTGATGAAAAGCAGGGCCATGCCGCGCTCGCGCTGCAAATCGCGCAGGAGTTCGAGGATGCGGGCCTGCACGGTGACGTCGAGGGCGGTCGTTGGCTCGTCGGCGATGATCACCTCCGGATCGTTGGCAAGCGCCATCGCGATGCCGACACGCTGGCGCTGGCCGCCCGAAAGCTGATGCGGATAGTGCTTTGCCCGCTCCCGCGCCTCCGGGATGCCTACCTTGTTCAGAAGGCCGACCGCCCTTTCCCGGCACGCAGCCGCACTGATCGACTGGTGCGCGGCAATGGCCTCCTCCACCTGTCGCCCGACCGGATACATCGGGTGGAGCGTCGTCAGCGGGTCCTGGAAGACATAGGCGACGCGGCTACCACGGTTGGCGATCAGGCGCGTCTCGGGCATCGCCAGCACATCCTCGTTTCCGAGATAGACCGCGCCATTGCGGATGAGCCCCGGCGGAGAAGCCACCAACCCCATGATAGAGAGCGCTGTGACACTCTTGCCCGAGCCGCTTTCGCCGATGAGTCCGAGGCATTCGCCGGGCTTCACATGGAGCGAAACGCCCCGCACCGCCGGCACGATCTCCGAACCGCGCCGGAAGCCGGTTTCGAGGCCCACGATCGAAAGAGCGGCACCTGCTGCGGCATTTGCCGGCACGGCACGGCCGCTTGCGACTTCGGTCACCGGTCCAGGCCGTGCCAGGGCCCCGGAACGAAGGCGCGGGTCGAGCACGTCGCGGATCCCGTCGCCGAGGAGGTTCAGGCTGATGACGATGAGGAAGATCATCACGCCCGGCACGATGGAGACGTGCGGCGCCGTGAAAAGCTGTGCCCGCCCCTCGCCCAGCATGGAGCCGAGATCGGCTTGCGGCGGCTGCGCGCCAAGGCCGAGAAAGCTGAGCCCGGCCGTCTCGAGGATCATCCAGCCCGCCGTGGTCGACATGGTGATGACGATCACAGGCAGGACATTCGGCAGGATCTCAGTGAGGACGATCGAGAGGTTTCCCTTGCCGGAAAGGCGCGCCGCATCGACGAATTCTCGATGCACATAGCCCAGTGTCACTCCGCGCACATTGCGGGCGAAGAAGGGGATGTTGACGACGGCGATGGCGTAGAGCGCGTTCATCAGCCCCGGGCCAAGTGCTGCGACGATTGCCAGCGCCAGCAGGATATAGGGAAAGGCCATCAGCATATCGATGCCGCGCATCATCGCGTTGTCGGTGCGCCCGCCGGCATAGCCCGCCATGATGCCGATCGCGGAACCGACGAAGGCAGCGATCAGGGTTGCGGCAAAACCGACTGCGACGGACACGCGTGTGCCCCAGAGCAAACGGCTCAGGATATCTCGGCCAAGCTGGTCGGTGCCGAGCAGGTGGCCTGCCGTCAACAGGGGTTTCAGCCGGTCGGCCGGCGCGGTAGCGTCGGGATCGGGCAGCGGCAGGATCGGCACCAGCACGATCATGAGGGCGACCAGGCCGAGCAGCACCAGCCCTGCCGTCGCCAGACGATTGTTGAGCAGCAGGCGCCAGGAGGTGATCCGCCGGGGCGCTTTCGGCGCTGATGTTTCGGCAAGCGCGCTCATGTGCGGATCCTCGGATCGAGCATGGACTGCAGCACGTCGGCGACAAGGTTGAACAGCACGTAGCTCGCCGCGACAACGAGAACACCACCCTGCACAAGCAGGATGTCGCGGGTCGAAATCGCTTTAACGAGCATGGCCCCGATACCCGGCCACTGGAACACCGTCTCGATATAGACCGCACCGCCCAGCACGAAGCCGGCCTGGATGCCGATGACGGGAATGATGCTGACGAGCGCCGCGCGGAAGGCATGGCAATAGATCACACGCCGTTCGGGCAGGCCCTTGGCGCGGGCCGTGCGCACATAGTCCTGACGCAGCACCTCCAGCATCGCGCCGCGCGTCAGCCGGGCGATGACCCCGGCGGCAACGACCGCCAGTGTAGTTGCCGGCAGGATCAGGTGGATCAGAAGGTCCTTGAGATCCCCGCCGCCATAGACCGCATACATGCCGGATGCCGGCAGGATGCGCCAATGTACGGCGAACAGGTAGATGAGCAGGAGCCCGAGCCAGAAGGACGGCATGGAGATGCCGGCGAGCACGAAGAAGGTGATCGCCCGGTCCGCCCAGCCGAACTGCCGCACCGCCGAAACCACCCCAGCCAGCAGACCGATCACGGAACACAGCACGAGCGATACGCCTGCCAGCACGAGTGTGGCCTGGAAGCGCTCCAGCACCTCGTCGAGCACGGGACGGTTGAGGGCGAAGGACCGCCCGAAATCGCCATGCACGACATTGCCGATCCAGATCAGGTATTGCTGCACCAGTGGTTTGTCGAGCCCGAGATCACGGTTGATGCGCTCGACGTTTTCCGGCGTGGCATAGGCACCGAGAATGGCCGTGGCGGTATCGCCCGGAATCAACGCCATCACCAGAAAGACAATGATGGAGAGCCCGAACAGCACGGGCACGACGGCAATCAACCGCTTCACGATATAGGCCGGCATGGAACCTCCGGGACATCTGTCGCGCTGCCGGCTTTTCTGCCGGCAGCGGCTTTACAGAAGAGAACTACTGCTTCGTCACGGCATGGAGATCGAGCAGGAAGGAGGGTTGCAGCTTGAAGCCCTGCACGGCCACGGTGGTGACCGCATTCTGCTTCCAGTTAGCGACGAAGAGCCAGGGAGCATCGTCATGCACGATCGCCTGCACCTCGCCGTAGAGCTTGCCGCGCTCGGCCTGATCCGTCGATATGCGAGCCTTTTGCAGAAGCTCGTCCACCTTCGGGTTCGAGTAATAACCCGAGTTGAAGCCGCCCTTGTCCGGCATCGCGTCCGTGCGCAGCGTCAGATAGGGCACCGTGTCCGGATCGTTGGTCATCCAGGCCATCTCGGCCATGTCCGCCTTGCCCTCGAGACCCGGATTGACCCGGCCGAGGAAGGTGTTCCACTCGTAGGTCTCGATCTTCACCGTGAACCCGACCGCCTGAAGGTCCGCCTGGATCGCCGCGCCCATGGTGATCGGATCAAGCATGCCCGATCCGCCCTCGGTGACGTAGAAGGTCAGCTGTGGATTTTCGACACCTGCCTCGGCCAGCAGCGTCTTGGCCTTTTCGGGATCGTAGGGATACGGCTCAACCGCGCTTTCCACCCAGTTGAAAGCCGGCGGAATGGGGCCTGCGGCCACCGTCGCGGTCCCCTGCAGGACATCGTTGACGAGCGTTTCCTTGTTCACGGCAAAATTGGCGGCCTGGCGCACGCGTTTGTCGGCGAAGGGGCCAGTCTTGGTGTTGAGAATGCCGAACCAGACATGCGGGCCTGCCTGTTCCGCAACGGCGAAATTGGCGTCCTTCTTGAAGGTCGCGAGATTGTCCGGCGGGACCTCCACCATGACGTCGATGCCACCGGCCATCATCTCCGCGACGCGCGTATTGGCATCGGTGATCGGCCGGAACACGACGGCCTCGAGGCTCGCTGCGCCATCCCAGTAGTCCGGATTGCGCTCGATGACGACGCGCTGGTTCGACGACCACTCGACGAACTGGAACGGCCCGGTGCCCGATGGGCTGCGGCCATAGTCCTTACCATGCTGCTCCACAGCTGTGGGCGAGACGATCAGTCCCGTCGGATAGGCCAGATTGGAAAGGAACGGTGCGAAAGCCTCGCTCAACTTGAACTCGACGGTCTGCGGATCGATCACTTTGACGGATTCCACCGAGGCAAAATTGAAGGACAGCGGGAACGGTCCTGTGTTGTAGAAGGGATGGTCCTTCTTCAGCATGCGGTCGAAGTTGAACTTCACCGCCTCCGCATTGAAATCCGACCCGTCATGAAACTTCACGCCCTCGCGAAGCTTGAACGTGTAGGTCTTGCCGTCCTCGGAAATGTCCCAGCTTTCGGCAAGCGCCGGCTCCACCTCCAGCGTGCCGTCCTTGAAGCGCACGAGGCCGTCATAGACGTTGACGAGAATCCGGAAGTCGTTGGTCGCGGTGACCGTATGCGGATCGAGAGACTGGGGCTCGGCGATCTGGCCGACGACCAAAACATTGGGTGGTGTCTGTGCGGCGGCCGACCCGGCGGCAAGCGCGGCGCAGACAAGGGCAGCAGCCGCGAGGGCGCTCCGAAACAGCCTCTTCATGGGGAAGATCCTTTCGATTTGGCATCGTTCGTGAGCTCCTATTTATAGCTATAGATAAACTCCATGCAATAATTTATCATGATTAAAATTGAAGATTGCACGCACCCGACCCTTCCCGCACTTCGCGGGAAGTCAAGAAACCGTGATAAAACAGATGATTACCTTAATATGAGCGATCAGGGCCCGTCGGGCTCGTCCGCATTGAGATCCTGATCGGCACGCTCGACTTTCTGGCGCGTGAAACCTCGCAGGCCCGAGACTTCCTCGGCGTCGCGCTCGATCTGCACCTCGCTCATCGCATAGTGCACCACCAGCTTTGCGACGGACATCAGGGCATGAAGGTGGATGCGCTCATAGCCATGCGAGGCATCGACACCGAAGGCCAGAAGCGCGGTGCGCACATCATGCCCGGCCTCCACCGCCGAAGCAGCATCGGAGCGATAATATCGGAAAACATCCTTTTGGACGCGGATGCCATGTTCGCCGCAAAGCTCGTACAGTTTCTTGGAAAGGTGATAGTCGAACGGGCCGGTCTGGTCCGCCATGGCGAGTGTCACGCCGAATTCGTCGGAATTCTGGCCCGGCGCAGTGGTGCCGTTGTCGATGGCAACCAGCGAGGCGATATCCGGAACCAGAACCGCCGATGCGCCGACGCCGACCTCCTCGCCGATCGTGAATAGCCAATAGGTATCCACCAGCGTTTCAATCGCCTCCCGCTGCATCGCCTCGAGCGCGGCCAGCATGATCGCTACCCCGGCCTTGTCATCGAGATGGCGCGAAACGATGAACCCATTGTCGAGAAATTCCGGCTGTGGGTCGATCGCGACGATATCGCCGATATCAATTCCGAGTTGCACGATGTCCTTCCGGTCACGCGCAAGCGCATCTATACGCAACTCGACATGGCGCCATCCCGTTGGCTGCGTGTCGACTTCCTCGTTGAAGGTGTGGCCCGACGCTTTCAACGGCAGGATGGAGCCGCGATAGATCCCCTTGCGGGACAGGATCGAGGCGCGGGCGCCTTCCGCAAACCGCGCGGACCAATGGCCGATCGAAACGAGTTCGAGCCGGCCATTGTCCTTCAGCGACTTGACCTGCGCGCCGAGCGTGTCGAGATGCGAGACGATGCCACGGGCCGGCCGCTCCGCAGCGCCGGGACGCCGTGCGCGGATTGCACCGCGGCGCGTCAGCTTGACCTCCAGCCCGAGGCGCTCCAGTTCGCGCGCTGTGTAACGCACGGCTTCGTCAGTAAAACCGGTGGGGCTCGGGATGTCGAGCAGCGCCTTCAGCCGGCTCCTGAGATAATCCGGGTCGATATTGATCGGTGTCTGCATGGGGGCCGTTGTCGCAGCCAGCACCGGTTTCGTCAACAATGCCGGAGCCGGCGAGCGCGATGCCTACCTAAAATCGCGATCGCGCCACTCCACCTGAACCCTCGGGTTTCCCGGCATCAAGATTAACGAAGTTGTCATGCTATCGATTGGTGATCCAACTACGCCCGCGGCTCTCTGAGATCAGGCAACCGCGCCCGCCACGGCATTTCCAATGCGCTATTGCGTGGATGCGGCGAATGTGAATGTCGTGTCTCGCTCATCGTGCCCCGCGTGAATATCCCCAGCGAGCAGATTAGAGTCTGTCAGGGCTAGGCTGCACCATAGCCTGCATGTCGCAGATAGTTCGAGCACTCCTGCGGCGTAAAGAGCTGCAGGAGATCGCCGACGCGCCTCCATGTTGTTTCGACGGTTCGTTCTTCG
>NZ_JABXYK010000031.1 GCF_013378445.1 Mycoplana rhizolycopersici | reverse complement strand
AACGTCACGGTTGACGTCGAGCTGATCGTTCCGATCGCGATGGAAGAAAAGCTGCGCTTCGCGATCCGCGAAGGCGGCCGCACCGTCGGCGCCGGCATCGTCGCCTCGATCGTCGAGTAATCGACGAAGGCGACGGGCCGAAAGCTGCCGACGGCTGATAAGTGGTGCGGATGGCGCGCAAGCGCGATCTGCACGCGGCGCCGGCATCGTCGCCTCGATCGTCGAGTAATCGACCGGGCGTTTACCGCTCAATGAGAGTTGGAAGCCTCGCGGGAAACCGCGAGGCTTTTTCGTTTGCGGAGCCCATTTCATTGGCCTTCTGTCATCTGCGGGTGCGAGAATGCAGTAAAGCCAAGGGGAGCATGGTTGGATGACGACGACCGGTGAGAACGGGCAGGCGCACTGGAATGACGTCTATGTGTCGAAGGGTGATGCGGGCGTCAGCTGGTTCGAGCCGATCCCGACGACTTCTCTCGATCTGATACGCCGCCTTGCCGTGCCGGCCTCCGCCTCTGTGGTCGATATCGGCGGCGGCGCGTCGCACCTTGTGGATAGCCTGCTCGAAGACGGCTTCGCGGCTGTCACCGTTCTCGACCTGTCGGCTGCGGCGCTGGAGGCTTCGCGCCGCCGCCTCGGAGCCAATGCCGAGAAGGTGGAATGGGTTGTCGCCGACGTGACCCAGTGGCAGCCGACGCGGCGTTTCGACCTCTGGCACGATCGTGCCGCCTTTCATTTTCTGACCGAATCCGGGAAGCGGGACGCCTATGTCGAACGCCTTCGTATGGCGCTGAGGCCCGGCGGCCACGCGATCATCGCGACCTTTGCCCCGGATGGGCCGGAACGATGCAGCGGTCTGCCGGTGGTGCGCTACGAACCGGCGGCGCTTGCCGATGCTATCGGGGCGCCGTTCCGTCTTATCGATGAACGCAGATGTCTCCACACGACGCCGTGGGGTTCCGTGCAGGCCTTTCAATACAGCGTGCTTGAGCGCTCGTAACGCTCGACGGGCACAGGTCTTTCGGCTTTCCCGCACAGTCCGTCCCGGATACAGGTGCCGCGCTGGAAAAGTCAAAAATCGCACTTGCCAATCGTTTCGTCCCGTCCTAAAGGGAGCGCCATGCCTTTTGCAGTGCGTCGCGGCCGATAGCCGAATGCCCGCAAGAGGTGTGAAGGGGTATAGCTCAGTTGGTAGAGCGGCGGTCTCCAAAACCGCAGGTCGGGGGTTCGAGCCCCTCTGCCCCTGCCATTCATTCCATGAACCTTTCATCACCTCATGTCCCAATCTGGCGGGTCGCAACCTGCCTTAGAGTCGGGCGCGAAGCGCATTTAGCACGACGACGACATCGATCAGCTCCTGCAGAAGCGCGCCGGCGACGGGCGGCAGAAAGCCCAGGCCGGCAACCGCCATGGCCGCCACCGAGAGCGCCATGCCGGCAAAGGCGCTTTGCAGCGCGATCGAGCGGGAGCGGCGCGCGATTTCGATTGCAGCCACGACACAACGAAGATCGTCCCGAACCAGCACGACGTCTGCCGCTTCGGCAGCGGCGGCAAGGTTGGACGAACCGACTGCCATTCCCACGTCCGCGACCGCAAGAGCCGGGGCGTCGTTTACGCCGTCGCCGACCATCAGAACGCGACCACGGGTTCGTTGTTCTTTGAGCACATCCACTTTGCCGGCCGGCGTCAATTGTGCCCTGACTTCATCGAAGCCCAGCTTTTCAGCGATCGATTTTGCAGCCGTCCAGTTGTCCCCCGATGCAAGGATCAGACGGCTGATGCCAATCGCGCGCAATGAATGGATCGTCGAGGTGATCTCGTCTCGCAGCCTGTCCTCCAGAGTGATGACGCCGAAGGCGGCCCGATCGACATATACCCGGACTTTTATCTTTGAAGTTTCCTCTAAAGCCGGCGGTTCCTCGCTGCCACCGAGCCCGAAGTAGCTGTCGCCACCGAGGCTGACGGCGACACCGTCCACCAGCCCGCGAATGCCGGCGCCCGGCATCTCGCTCACCTGTGTCGGTCGACTGAGCCGAAGGCCTCGCTTGTGTGCTTCCGCGGCGAGTGCGTGGGCTACGATGTGTCCCGATGCCTGGTCGAGCGAAGCCGCCAGCCGCAGGATTTCGTCCGCGCTTGCCTCGCCCTCGATGTTGCTGACGACCGGCTCGCCCGTCGTCAGCGTACCAGTCTTGTCGAAGACGACGATCGATATCCCCGCCAGCGCTTCCAGGGCCGCAGCGCCCTTGACAAGCACGCCTGCGCGCGCCGCTTTGGAAGTCCCTGCGACCAGGGCGACCGGTACGGCCAGGATCAGGGGGCAGGGGGTTGCAACCACCAGGACGGCGACGACACGACGGATATCCTGGAAAGCGATCGCTGAGGCTCCGGCGACCACGATGGTCAGAAGAAGAAACGCGAGCGCGTAGCGGTCCGCCAATCGCGTCATCCTTGCCTTTGAACGCCGGGCGGCCTCCACGAGGTTCACGATACCGGCATAGGCGCTGTCTTGCGGTGTTCTGGCCACACGAAGTTCGAAGGCTTCGCCAAAGTTCACCGCACCGCTCATCAGCAGCGAGCCGCGGTTCTTGCGAAGCGGCAGGGCCTCTCCCGTCAGGAGCGCCTGGCTCACGATTGCCAGATCGCTGTTGAGGATGCCATCGGCGGGAAGAATGTCGCCTTTTCGGATCAGCAGGATATCGCCCACGGCGATGTCGGAAACCTGTACTTCGCGGACGCCGTTCTCGGCAATTTTGAATGCGGTGTGCGGCACTTTGGCGAGCAGGGCGGACATTCCCGCTCCGGCTTGCCTCTGCGCGTGCCTCTCGAGAAATTGGCCGCCGGCATACATGACTGCGACGATCGCACTGGCCAGATACTCACCCAGCAAAAGACCCGATGCCATGGCAAGTGCGGCAATGAAATCCAGCCCGAGTTCTTTCTGGGCAAGCTTCCGTGCGACATCGATTGCCAGAGACGCCAGTGCCAGGGCTGTACAAAACGCCAGCACGTTTACGGAAGTACGGTCGAAGCCGAGCATATAAGCGCTGCCCGCGACGACGAGCCCCGTGAGCAGCACCGGAAAAAGGACCGCTTGACGGGAATTCTTCTGCAAGTCGGTGTATCCGCGCTCGTCCGGGTTACCGTCACTGGCCAGGCGCCGATTGGCAGATACTGACATTGAAGCCCCCGCGGTGAACTGGCGGTTCGCAAGCTGGCGATCTTTGCAGCAAGCAAGGCGGCCCGCTTTGATCTGGAACAAAGCCGTTGCGGCGAGATCGGTCGAAGCTGTTCCCCAATACAAAGGGGAGTTTCATGATGAAACCCGACTATCGCATTGAAGCTCTCGCGCAGCAAAAGGCGCTTTCGGCATTTGCCTTGCTGCATGCGGTCGAGCCTTCCTTTCCGGTTGAGGATTGGGACGCGCTTGCAGCCCCCGGAAGCAGATGGACCTGCGTCGTGGCGCAGGATCGGCAAGGATACGTCCGGGGTCTTGCAGTATACCGCATGCGGAAGCATCCGGTCGCCGGAGACCTGATGGACGTTCCCATTTTTATCGCAGCAAGCGTCGTGGATGACGCAGGAATTGCCGAGCAAGCCTTCGAATGGCTTCGGAACAGGGCGTCTCGCTGCAATTACATCCGCGTGTGGAGCGCCATCCCAAAGGCATTGGCCTACATGCAGGACGAAGCTACCTTCACTCGGTGGGATCACGGGCTCATCTATCGGGTCCATTCGAAGGCGCCGCCGGCTTTGCTGTGAAGACATAGCCGACGCCGCGTACCGATTTTATCAGGATCGGCTTCTTCGGATCGCTCTCGATCTTTCGTCGCAGGCGAACGATCTGCGTGTCGATTGTTCGATCGAAGCCTTCGCGACTGCGGTTGCGCGTCAAATCCATGAGCATGTCGCGCGTAAGGACCCGCCCCGGATGGGTGACGAAGACATGGAGCATGTCGAACTCGCCCGTCGAAAGCTCCACTTCATTACCCAGCGGGTTCCAGAGCCGTCGCCGCTCAAGGTCGAGTCGCCAGCCTTCGAACATCGTCACCCCGGAGCTTTCTGCAGCCGCCGAAGTGTCGGCTCGCCTGCGTCGCAGGATCGCCTTCAGCCGCGCGTGAACCTCACGAAGATGAAACGGTTTGCAGATGTAGTCGTCGGCGCCGACCTCGAGGCCGATTACCCGGTCCAGCACGTCGTCCTTGCCCGTGAGCATGACCAGAGGCACGTCCGAAATTGCACGGATTTCGCGCGCAAGATCGAGCCCGGTGGCCTCGCCCGGCAGGACAAGATCGAGCAGGACGACGTCGAAGGTGCGCGTCGCCATCGCCGACCGCATCTCACGTCCGTTTGCGGCCCCGACGACCTCGAAACCCTCGTCGGAAAAGTACTGCTTCAACATCCGTCGAATGAGGACGTCGTCGTCCACGACGAGGATGCGCGTACATGTCCGGGGTCCAGCCATGGCTTCATCCGCGGTTGTCACAAACTGTCACGCATTTGCACCAAATTTAACGCCGCACGCATTCTGTTGCCACTCGTCTTTCATCAACTGCACTCATCGAAAGTAGGGGAGAATGCGGAATGTCAGCGATCGGAAATCTTCGCGCAGTTTCTGAGGCCTATCCTTGCGACGAGAATGGGCTTCGCGCGCTGTTTCTTCGTCAGCCAAGCGAGATTGCCGAAGCAGGAGCCGCGCTCTTCTTCGAGGGCGACCCGGCGTGCCATGTCTTCCATCTGGTCAGCGGCAACGTGCGCATTTGCCGTTTTCTGGCAGATGGCCATCGGTTCATCATCGGCTTTCTCCGTGCCGGCGATCTGATCGGCTTGTCTTTTCGCAGCCGCTATATGTTCGGCGCGGAGGCGATCGATCGGGTGGCCTTCAGAAGAATGAGCAAGCGGATGTTCGAGGAGGAACTGCAACTGGCGCCCGAACATCGCTCCCAAATGCTCTCGCATCTCCGCGATGAGATTACCGCATCGCAGGACCACATGCTTCTGCTTTCGCAAAAGAATGCCGAGGAGCGGGTCTGCACGTTCCTCCTTGACCGTCTCGACAGCGACGACACTCCGGGTCTCGTCAGCCTTCCGATGATAAGATCGGACATAGCTGACTATTTGGGCATGACAATCGAAACAGTTTCCCGCACGCTTACGAAACTTGTTCTCAAAGGCATCATCCTGCCTGCCGCGAGGCATCAGTTCAAGGTCGTGAGCAGGTCCTCGCTGGCCCGGCACGCCAATGAGGCCAATGAGTATGACGACCACCAAGGTGAGGCGCTTCGTGTTCTGCAATGAAAGAAAGCCGCGGGAGGGCCGCACTGAGAGCGACGGCGCCGGGGAGGCTCCCTCGAAAGGCGTGTCTGGGACGCCTCATCTTCTGAAAATCATATCGAGACGGCTGGCAAGGTCGGCCGTCGAGTAGGGCTTCGTCAGCCACTCCTCGCGTCCGATGCCGACATTCCTGCGGGCATCGGGTTCAGCGTAGCCCGAGGTGAACAGCACGGGAAGCAGAGGCCAGCGTCGACGCACCACCAGAACAAGCTCGGCACCCGACATGCCGGGCATGACAATGTCGGTGAAAAGCAGATCGACGCCACTTTCCTGTTCCAGAAGTTCGAGAGCCATCCGTCCGTTTGCGGCCTCAATCACGCTATAGCCGAGAGATGTCAACCTGGCCATGGCGACATGGCGAACCCGGTCGTCGTCCTCGACCACGAGAATCCGCTCGCCCCTTCCCGTCGGCAGTGGGGCCTTGTTCCGCTCTACGCCTTCCTTCTTTTCGCTCATCGTATCAGAGGCGGCAGGGAGGTAGATCCGGACCGTCGTCCCGCGGCGCTCTTCGCTGTAGATGGCGACATGTCCGCCGGACTGTTTGACGAAACCGTACACGGAGCTGAGGCCAAGTCCGGTTCCTGTCCCCTGCGGCTTGGTCGTATAGAACGGCTCGAACGCTTTCTCGATCGTTTCGGGCGACATGCCGATGCCGGTATCGCTCACAGTGATCAGGACGTAGCGGCCCGGACGGACCTCGGGGTAGATCGCCGCATAGTCCGCATCGAGTTCGGCATGCGACACTTCGATCACGAGCTTGCCGCCCTTGGGCATGGCGTCTCGCGCATTGATGCCAAGATTCAGCAGGGCGTTCTGAAGCTGCGGAGCGTCCACCACCGTTCGGCAGCCTGACTTTATGGCGGTCTTGATCTCGATGGTCTCGCCGAGCGTACGGCCCAGCATTTCCGCCGTCGCGGTTACGATCCGGCCGAGATCCGAAAGGACTGGATCGAGCGGCATCTGACGGCCGAATGCCAGCAGGCTCGCTGTCAATCGCGCAGCAAGGTTGCATGCCTCCTGGGCGTCTGCGATCAATTGCCTGTGGCGACCGTCCAGTTTAGCGTCCAGCATTTCCAGATTGCCGGTGATGACGGTCAGGAGGTTGTTGAAGTCGTGGGCAACGCCACCTGTCAGCTTGCCGATCGCTTCGATCTTCTGGGTTTGCCGCAGTTCCTGCTCGATCCGCCGTTTCTCCGTTTGATCCTGCATGAAGCCGGTGAAGACCTTCTCGCCTCCCACTTCCGCTTCGCCGACATGGAGTTCCAGCGGAAACTGCGTGCCGTCCTTCTTCAGACCGGTCACGATACGGCTCCTGCCCATGATGCGTCGTTCGCCCGTGCGGAGATAGTGTTCGATGTAGCCGTCATGCGCGCTGTGATCCGGTTCCGGCATGAGGATCCGCACGTTGCTTCCCGCGACCTCATCCGCCTTGTAGCCGAAGAGCCGCTCCGCCGTAGCGCTGAAGGAGCGGATGGTGCCGTGGCTGTCGATCACCACCATCGCGCTCGGGACGGTTTCGAGGATGGAGCTCAGATGCGCTTCACGACGAAGCGCCGCGCCTGCGGCGAGCGAAATGGCCGCTCCCACCTGGTTGATCTCTTCCACCGACGTTCGCATTGGCGGAACTTCCCCATTGCCCGCCAGTTGCTCCGCTGCGCCCTGGAGGGTGGAGAGGGCGCCTGAAAGCCGCGATCCCATCCAGGACGCAAATGCGATCGCGCAGGCGGTCAACAGGCCGCCGATCGCCAGTATCACAGACAATGCCCGCCAAACGGGCGCATTCAGGATCGACAGGGGGACGGTGACGACCGTGGTCCAATCCCTGTCGGCGAGACGCACATAGGCGGCTGCCACATCAGTCCCCTCGGTGTTCGTCCCGATCCAAACGCCGTCGGCGTCTTTTGCCTGCGACTGCCATTCGGAAGGGGCCTGATGGCCCACGAACTTTGCGTGCTGTTGTGTGCGGGCGATCAGGCGTCCCGTGCCATCGGCAAGTTCCGCAAGCCATCCCCGCTCGAGTTCCATCTGGGATAAAGTGGCAAGAAACTGTGATGCTGGCAGGTCGGTCGACAGCACGTAGACTGTTTCATCACCGCGCAGGACCGGAACATAAAGTGCAACGACGTCTGAGCCGTCACGCCTGATCAGGTTGCTGATGACCGGCGACCGGGAGGTGGCGGCCTGCATCGCATAGGCTTGGCTGCCGCGGTCGAGCTCCGCCAGCAAGGAGGTCCCCGGCGCCGTCGCGCTCATCACCGGTCGCGTCTGCCCTGGAACGATGACGACAACGTCATGCCCCAGCAGCCCGGCTGCGTGTGAAAGGTCCTCGCGGAAATCAGCGATGTTTCCTCGACGAATAGCAGTCGACGTAGCCAGTTGCCGCAGCATCAGGAGCGACCCTGAAAGCAACTGGTCGACCGCGGTCGCCATCTCCCGGGATGAGGCCCGGGCGCGATCGATCGTTCCTTGCCGTTCCGAATTCACGTAATACCAGGCAAGGACGCAGGCGAAGAGAAGGATTGGCAGGATCAGTCCCGCCGCAAAGAGATTGAGATAGCTGCTCGCCCGCCGGCTTGAAGCTGGGCGCAACCGCGCCTCGGAGGAGGGGGCGGTCTTCCCCGGGGCACCGGCAACAGCGGAGGTATGGTTCATCCGCTCAATCTCCCTTGGCGCAATCCGCCCCGTGCCTCGGAAGATGGAACGAATTGCAGAAGCGGAGTTTAGCGCAAATGCGCTTATTCTAGGCTCTGTTGACAAAGTTTTGTCCCGTCTCCCTGCGGACGCTTTGCCGAAACTCCTGCCGCTGGCCTTTGACCGCTCGTGGAGTGGCAAGATTGCCCGAAATCCTGCCGCTCCGCGTTGTGTTGATATCTCCGCTAATCTTGGACAAGCCGACCTTCATTTTGCGGTGAAACGTCGGTTGTGCCCTCGTAGTTAGAGGTATCGTTTTCGATCACCAATCGTCCCCGGAGTTGGTCGATAGCCCGTTGGAAAACGGCTGGATCGTCCATTGCTCGAGAAAGAATAATTGCTCCTTGGATAGCGAGAACTGCCTCTTCCGCGAGGAGGCGCGATTGATCGGCTTCACGGCCCTGCCGAATAAGCGCTGACTGCAATGCGTCCACCCAAGCTACGAAATAACCTCGGATGGCTTGCGCGAAGAGGTCACGCGTATTGGCCACCGCCAAGGCACCGACGAGGCACACGCGCCTGCCGGACCGAAAATATTGGTCCGTCGAGGCGAGCATTGCACGGATGGCACCATTAACATCGCTCTCGTTACGCAACGGGGAATATACGGCATCCTCGAACCATTGGCCGATTTCGCCGAGAACAGCCCGCACCATCTCTTCTTTTCCGTTCGGGAAGAAGTGGTAGAGGCTGCCCTTGCCGAGACCGGTAGCCTTGCCGATCAAGGCAAGGCTTGCGCCTTCGTAGCCATGTTCGCGGAAAACTTCGGCCAACGGGGCTATGGCGTCGGCTCTTTCAGCGACCATGCGGGCCATGATTAGAGGCCCAGATCGCTGAGGCTGGCGTGATCATCCGGCCGACGGCCAAGAGGCCAGTGGAACAGACGATCGCTTTCAGCTATCGGCATTTCATTGATGCTCGCGTGTCTGTGCGCCATCAGACCGTCCTCTGCGAATTCCCAATTCTCGTTACCGTATGCGCGGTACCAGCGGCCACCATCGTCGCGATATTCATACGCGTAGCGTACCGCGATGCGGTTACTGGTGAAAGCCCATAGCTCCTTTATGAGGCGGTATTCGTGCTCCTTGTTCCACTTACGTGTCAGAAATGCCTGAGCTTCTTCGCGATTGCTCGCGAACTCGACGCGGTTCCGCCAGCGGGTGTCGAGCGTATAGGCCAGAGCAACTTTCGCCGCGTCTCTAGTGTTCCAGCCGTCCTCGGCCAACCGAACCTTTTCGATGGCGCTTTCGCGGGTGAAGGGGGGGAGTGGGGGACGTGACATCTCTAGTTCCTTGTTGAATTGATGAAAGTGTACCGATCGGTAATATGTTTACCGATCGGTACAGTCTCGCATGAGCCTGTGGTTGTCAAGCGGCATTTCCGTCTGGCTGTTTGAGATCGATTGGGAGCGGCGCGTGGTAGACTCGTTGGCGGCCGCTACCGACCAGATCGGAGCGTTCTCACTCTGGTGCGATCGCGAGGGAGGCCGTACGCAACAGGGTATTTTCTTGAAGACGGAGTTAATCCGGCCCAGGTCCTGTTACCCAAGCTGATTCCCAAATCAGCGGAAGCGTGATTCAAAACTACTTTAGGAGGCGGTTTTGGCTCGCGGCGACCTGACAGATACGGAATGGCGGATCATCGAGGGGCTTTTGCCCACCGAACGCGGCAGGAAGTCCCGGCCCGCGCACGATAATCGGCAGTATCTAAATGGCATGTTGCATGTTCTTCGGGTCGGCTGCCCCTGGCGCGACATGCATGAGCGCTACGGAAAGTGGAATTCGGTCTATGTGCGCTTCCGCCGTTGGGCCGAACAAGGCGTTTGGGACGCTCTGCTTGAGACCCTCGTTGAGCTGGGGCTGACCGATGACTGGCAGCACATGATCGACAGCACCACGGTTCGCGGCCATTCGCAGGCTGCGGGCGCTAAAGGGGGACTTATCAGGAGGCTTTTGGTCGATCACGCGGCGGTTTTACGACGAAAATCCATGCCCGAGCAGACGGTCAGGGACGCCCTCTTGGCTTCGTCCTGACAGGCGGGGAGGCTTCGGACTACAACGCGGTTCCGGACCTGCTGGCGATACCAGTCGGCAAGCCGAGGCTGTTCCTTGCTGACAAGGGCTACGATGGTGATTTCCCGCGCGAGGAACTCCTGATCCATGGGATCAGACCAGTCATTCCGCCGAAGGCCAACCGGAAGAACCCGCCTGTCTGCGACTTCCGGGTTTACAAGGACAGAAACCGCATCGAGCGGATGTTCAATCGCCTCAAGCAATTCCGTCGCGTTGCGACCCGATACGACAAGACACGAACATCCTTCTCAGCATTCCTTGCCCTGGCCGCCGCAAAGATATGGCTGCCATACTTTGTCAACAGGGCCTAGTGCGCGTGGCCAGGCGATTTCCGACGCGGAAGGAGCCCATGTACGCCGACCATTCGCCGCCTTGACGTGCGTCAAGGCGCCAGACGACTGGCGCGGTATTCTGAGAACGGTCATCGGGAGGTCTTGTCATGAGATACAAAACAATTCTGTCCGTAATCGGGGTCAACGACAGCCGGGAGGATCTTGCGAATGCGATCGTTATGGCACAGGCCATCGGCGCTCACTTGTCGGTCGTGGTCATCGCAATGGCAGCACCGCCGCCGATCGGCGCGTATGCAGAAGCAATTTCTCCGGCGTGGCTCGAAGAGAGGCAAGGCGATCTTGCCAAGCTGGAAGGGCAGACACTTCGCGCGAAGGATCAGATGGTTGCCTCAGGCCTGTCATTCGATATTCAGGACGTGTACAGCGAGTTCGCCTGGGCCGCGGACGATATAGCCAGGCGGGCACTCTACGCCGATCTTACGCTCGTCGGCCGCGGGGCCGCGAGCGACGAGCGGCTCTGCCGGAAGATCGTGGACGGAGCATTGTTCCAGGCGATCGCTCCGATGCTCGTCAACCCGACGGAGCGGGCTTTCGACATGAGCCCGGAGACAATTCTCGTCGCCTGGGATTCCCGCATGGAGGCAGCACGCGCGGTCCAGCAGGCCCTACCGCTTCTGCGACATGCCAGGGACGTGAGGGTTGTGCTTGTCGATCCCGTCGCCACCCAGAAGTCCAGTGGCGAGGATCCGGGTGCTGACATCGCGGCAAATCTCGCGCGCCACGGGGCGGCGGTCACGGTGGACGTAATGGCCAGCGGCGGCAAAGCCGTTGCGGATGTGTTGAAGCAGCACGCGACGGACGTGGGCGCCGGCCTGGTCGTTATGGGCGCCTACAGCCATTCCCGCCTTCGCGAACGGGTATTCGGTGGCGTGACGCGCTCAATGCTCGAGACGACCAACGTACCGCTTTTCCTGAGCCATTAGCCGCCCTGCCTGACAAGGGGAGGGAACTGAAAACGCGCGTCCGGAGTGTGATACCATTGCCGCAAATTCCGCGGCAAAGACACTGTCGACCACGACGGATGGAATAGCGGATTCATAGTGACCTTCTGTGAACACGGTTCATGGTTCATCTGGAAGGCGAATCTGCATCGTGTGCGCTCAACGCGTCGTCTCCTGCTGCAGAAATATCGTTTGTCACGAAATGGGAGGGCAGGACCATGACAGTGAAGATCACCGAGATGAGGCCCGCAGAATGCTATCATTTTCTGGAGAGCACGCGTTTTGGGCATCTTGCATGCTGCCGGGATGGCCGACCTTATATCGCCGCCATCTACTTTGCTTTCTCCGGAAGCGTCGCCTACAGCTTCTCGATGCCCGGCAAGAAGCTGGACTGGATGCGCGCGAACAACAAGGTCTGCCTTCATGCTGAACAGCTTCGGTCCGGCGGATGGACGAGCGTTGTCGCCGACGGCCTGTTCGAGGAGTTTCCCCGCAGCGACGCATCGCAAAGCGAGGAACTTCACGCCTGGTCGCTTCTGAAGACGCATTCGGACTGGTGGGAAATCGGCTCGGTGAAGCCTTACGAGTTGCCCATGCTCAATCAATCGCCGCATGTCTTCTATGGCGTCGCGGTCACGTCGGTGAGCGGCCGTATCGCGGTGACGATCGACTGAGACCGCCTTGCTTGCCGAATTGCCGGAGGTCCCGCTTTGACGGGGATCAAAGACCGCTCGCCCCGACGGTTGTTGAATCATCTGGTCGCCGCCTTTCAAAGACGGCATTCAAATGGAAGGAGAATGGCAATGGCAGACGCAGCAACCAAACTTCCAGTAGAGGCCGGGGAAAAGGCGACGGCGCCGATCGATCGCTGGTGGCCTCTCGAAAGCCTGCGCTCGGAGATCGATCGCGTCTTTCAGGATTTCGGAGGAAATTCGATCTTCGACCGAGCGTTCGGAAGGATGCCGGTGACGTTCTCACGTGGAGTTCCCGCAATAGACCTGGTCGAATCCGACAAGGCCTTCGAGCTTTCTGCGGAGCTTCCCGGCGTCGATGCCAAGGATCTCGACGTTACGCTCGCGGAAGGAATTCTCACCATCAAAGGTGAAAAGAACGAGGCGAAGGAAGAGAAGGACAAGGGCTACTATCTCTCCGAACGTCGTTACGGCTCATTTGTGAGAAGTCTTGAGCTGCCGCGCGGTGTCGACAGCGAAAAGATAGACGCAAGCTTCTCCAACGGCGTCCTGAAGATCACGTTGCCGAAGACGCCCGATCGCCAGAAGCAGGACAGGAAGATCACGGTTAAGGCAGCCTAGCGGCTCGCGCGGCGCGCCTCTGGTCGAAAGGAAGCAGAGAGAGGGAGGGGCCGAGGCCGCTCCCTCAACTGGGTGTTGCTATTTCTCGGCGCCCGTCCGCCTGCGAATTGATCAAGAAACCGCGTGTCGATGCGGTTTCAAGCCGGTATGGTCTGCAAATTCACCGATTTGAGAACAGAAATGAAACTTCTTGAAACGGCCCGGATCGACGTGCTACATGCAGGCGGGTCGGCGAACGGCAGCAAGCTGGCTCCGGAGCCGACGGTCGGAGGAGCGTTCCTTCGGCCCTGTCGTTCAAAATGTCAGCGCAGGAAACGTGCAGCGGCATTGGAAGGCAAGGGACCTCACGGTCCAATTTCACGAAAAGCGCGTTTGCCTCTTGTGAAAACGAGAATCGCGCTTTATGTAGGGTAAAACAGACACGCGGTGCGTGGGGCTGATTATTCAGCTTTACGCGCCGTAATGGCGTGGGCATTCAATGGCATCCAAAACGAACCCGATAACGTTTCTGCAGCAGGTCCGCTCCGAAGCGTCTAAAGTGACTTGGCCTTCGCGGCGCGAGACGACGATCTCGACCGTGATGGTTTTCGTCATGGTCTTTCTCGCTGCGATCTTTTTCTTTGCGGCGGATCAGCTGATGGGTTGGCTGATCGGCCTGATCCTGAACGCCAGCGTCTGAATCGGGTGGAGATGAATATGGCTTCGCGTTGGTATATCGTCCACGCCTACTCGAATTTCGAGAAGAAGGTTGCCGAATCGATCGAGGAGAAGGCTCGCCAGAAGGGGCTTGAGCATCTTTTTGAAAAGATCCTGGTTCCGACCGAAAAGGTCGTCGAAGTGCGCCGCGGCCGCAAGGTCGATGCCGAGCGGAAGTTCTTTCCGGGCTATGTGCTCGTGCGCGCCAACCTGACGGATGAGGCCTATCACCTCATCAAGAATACGCCGAAGGTGACCGGCTTCCTCGGATCCGACAACAAGCCGGTTCCGATTCCGGACCATGAGGCGGAGCGCATCCTTGGTCAGGTCCAGGATGGTGTCGATCGTCCGAAGCCTTCGATCTCCTTCGAGATTGGCGAGCAGGTGCGTGTTTCCGATGGCCCGTTCGCTTCGTTCAACGGAACGGTTCAGGATGTCGACGAGGAGCGTTCGCGCCTCAAGGTGGAGGTGTCGATCTTCGGTCGCGCCACCCCGGTCGAGCTGGAATACGGCCAGGTCGAGAAAATCTGATTATCGGCGCCGCCGGGCTTCGGGTCCTGTGGCGCGCAACGAGTTCCGGCGCCTGGTTTGGCGCCGGCTGCGGGGTGACCCGCAAATCGCGTGGAAGGGCAGGCGTCTCCTCAAGCCGGGCGCCAGCGTCCGCACCACGCAACCGCAGCCGCTGCGTTCCTTGTAAGGTTCGTGGCAAGGAGGCCGGGAAACTGGCCGCATTCTGAAAGGCAGAGAGAAATGGCTAAGAAAGTTGCAGGCCAGCTCAAGCTGCAGGTCAAGGCAGGATCGGCAAACCCGTCCCCGCCGATCGGCCCGGCACTTGGTCAGCGTGGCATTAACATCATGGAATTCTGCAAGTCGTTCAACGCGGCTACGCAGGAAATGGAAAAGGGTATGCCGATCCCGGTCGTCATCACCTACTACCAGGACAAGTCCTTCACCTTCGTCATGAAGCAGCCGCCGGTCAGCTACTTCCTGAAGAAGGAAGCCAAGATCACGTCCGGTTCCAAGCTTCCGGGCAAGACGAAGGCTGGCTCCATCACCAAGGCTCAGGTCAAGACGATCGCAGAAGCCAAGATGAAGGATCTCAACGCTGCCGACATCGAAGGCGCAATGGCCATGATCGAGGGCTCCGCCCGCGCCATGGGCCTGGAAGTGGTAGGTTAAGACAATGGCTGGTAAGCGCACCAAGAAGATCAACGAAGGTGTTGATCCCACCAAGCTCTACGCTCTCGACCTCGCCATCGGCATGGTCAAGGAACGGGCTGTCGCCAAGTTCGACGAAACCGTCGAAGTCGCCATGAACCTCGGCGTTGACCCGCGTCACGCCGACCAGATGGTCCGCGGCGTCGTCAACCTGCCGAACGGCACCGGCCGTGACGTTCGCGTCGCCGTCTTCGCTCGCGGCGCCAAGGCTGATGAAGCCAAGGCTGCCGGCGCAGACATCGTCGGCGCCGAAGACCTGCTGGAGATCGTCCAGGGCGGCAAGATCGATTTCGATCGCTGCATCGCGACTCCGGACATGATGCCGCTCGTCGGCCGTCTCGGTAAGGTTCTCGGCCCGCGCGGCATGATGCCGAACCCGAAGGTCGGCACGGTCACGATGGACGTCACCGGTGCCGTCAAGGCTTCCAAGGGCGGCGCCGTCGAGTTCCGCGTCGAGAAGGCTGGTATCGTCCACGCCGGCATCGGCAAGGCCTCCTTCGACGCCAAGGCGCTCGAAGAAAACATCAAGGCCTTCGCTGACGCCGTCATCAAGGCGAAGCCGGCCGGCGCGAAGGGCAACTACGTCAAGCGCGTAGCCATCTCTTCGACGATGGGCCCGGGCGTCAAGATCGACCCGTCGACGCTGACGGTCGCATAATTTCGGTCCGGCCTCGTGCCGGATCCAAGCAAGATTCCCGGTCATGTCTGGCCGGGAATTTCCGGGGCAACCCGGAACTCCTGTCCGAGATTGCAGGTGGTTATTCCTTAATCACTTTGCCTGCATGAGACGGGTAAGACCTGGATTTGATCCCGCAGCGATGCGCGGAAGAGTTCGGTTCGAACCTACCTTGCCTTGTGCCCCGGCCGAGAGGTCGAGCGCGAGGGGACAGGATCCTCGAGCGTCGCTCGGGATCTTCGACAGATGATCCCTGGCGGCAAAGGCAAACCCGATGGGGACTGCGATAATCGTAGCCCCGTCAACTGGAGATAGGCAGTGGAAAGAGCGGAAAAACGCGAATTCGTCACGGAGCTGAACGAAGTCTTCAAGGCTTCCGGTTCGGTTGTCGTGGCCCGCTATGCCGGTATCACCGTTGCGCAGATGAACGATCTTCGTACGAAGATGCGTGCTGCGGGCGGAACCGTCAAAGTCGCGAAGAACCGCCTGGCCAAGATCGCCCTTCAGGGTACGGAGGCGGAAGGGATGACAGATCTCTTCCAGGGTCAGACGCTCATTGCATACGCAAATGATCCGATGATCGCTCCGAAGGTTGCCATGGATTTCGCCAAGACCAACGACAAGCTCGTTGTCCTCGGCGGTGCCATGGGTGCGACCACGCTCAGCGCAGATGCAGTCAAGTCGCTTGCGACCCTGCCTTCGCTGGACGAGCTGCGCGCAAAGCTGCTGGGCCTGCTGAATGCCCCGGCTACCCGCGTCGCCACGGTCGTTGCAGCACCGGCAAGCCAGCTTGCCCGCGTGTTCGCAGCCTACGCCAAGAAGGACGAAGCCGCGTAAGGCGGTTTTTCGCTGTAAATCAAACAAACCAGTTCGAACCGAACAAAAGGAAATATGAAAATGGCTGATCTCGCAAAGATCGTTGAAGACCTCTCCTCGCTGACCGTTCTGGAAGCTGCTGAGCTTTCCAAGCTGCTCGAAGAGAAGTGGGGCGTTTCGGCTGCTGCTCCGGTAGCTGTCGCTGCTGCTGGCGGCGGTGCTGCTGCTGCTGCTGTTGAAGAAGAAAAGACCGAATTCGACGTTATCCTCGTTGACGCTGGCGCCAACAAGATCAACGTCATCAAGGAAGTCCGCGCCATCACCGGTCTCGGCCTCAAGGAAGCCAAGGACCTCGTCGAAGGCGCTCCGAAGCCGGTCAAGGAAGCCGTCTCCAAGGGCGAAGCTGCAGACCTCAAGAAGAAGCTTGAGGATGCCGGCGCCAAGGTCGACGTCAAGTAATATCGGAATGTGCCGGGGGAGGCTTGCCTCTCCCGGTCTTTTCTTAAGGAACTGATTACCCAAGAGCCGCGGAAATCGGCTCTTGGGTAATGGGTTCTCAAGAGGATGGTCCCGAACTAAACCGTTTTCAGGCAATCCGGCCGGCGGCTTTGGTGACGGGACGAGATTGAGAAATCCATTGATTGACGGGATCGACTGGCCAGCGAACCCCGTCCGTTGCAGGCCCGGATGCACAAGTTTGAAGGAGCGACGATGGCTCAGACCCTTTCGTTTAACGGTCGCAGGCGCGTACGCAAGTTTTTTGGAAAAATCCCCGAAGTAGCCGAGATGCCGAACCTGATCGAGGTTCAGAAGGCATCCTATGATCAGTTTTTGATGGTGGACGAGCCCCAGGGCGGTCGTCCGGACGATGGCCTGCAGGCCGTTTTCAAGTCGGTTTTCCCGATCACCGATTTTTCCGGCGCTTCGATGCTGGAATTCGTCTCCTATGAGTTCGAGCAGCCGAAGTTCGACGTCGAGGAATGCCGCCAGCGCGACCTCACCTATGCAGCACCCCTCAAGGTGACGCTGCGCCTGATCGTGTTCGATATCGACGAGGATACCGGCGCAAAGTCGATCAAGGACATCAAGGAACAGAACGTCTACATGGGCGACATGCCGCTCATGACCGACAATGGTACCTTCATCGTCAACGGTACAGAGCGCGTCATCGTTTCGCAGATGCACCGTTCGCCGGGCGTGTTCTTCGACCATGACAAGGGCAAGAGCCATTCTTCCGGCAAGCTGCTCTTTGCTGCCCGCGTCATCCCGTACCGCGGTTCCTGGCTCGACATCGAGTTTGACGCCAAGGATATCGTGCATGCGCGTATCGACCGCCGCCGCAAGATTCCGGTATCGTCGCTGCTGATGGCACTCGGCATGGACGGCGAGGAGATCCTCGAGACCTTCTACACGAAGTCGCTCTATCAGCGCGACGGTGAGGGCTGGCGCGTGCCGTTCCACCCCGACGGACTGAAGGGCCAGAAGGCCGTTTCCGACATGATCGACGCCGATACCGGCGAGGTCGTCGTCGAAGCCGGCAAGAAGCTGACCCCGCGCCTGCTCAAGCAGCTGACGGAAAAGGGCCTCAAGGCGCTGAAGGCAACCGACGACGACCTGTACGGCAACTACCTTGCCGAGGACGTCGTCAACTACGGCACCGGTGAGATCTACCTCGAAGCCGGCGACGAGATCGACGAGAAGACGCTGCCGGTGATCCTGGCTGCCGGCTTCGACGAGATCCCGGTCCTCGATATCGACCACATCAACGTCGGCGCCTACATCCGCAACACGCTGACCGTGGACAAGAACGAGAACCGCCAGGACGCGCTGTTCGACATCTACCGCGTTATGCGTCCGGGCGAGCCGCCGACGATGGAATCGGCCGAGGCCATGTTCCAGTCGCTGTTCTTCGACGCCGAGCGCTACGACCTTTCGGCCGTTGGTCGCGTCAAGATGAACATGCGTCTCGACCTCGATTGCCCGGATACCGTGCGCGTGCTGCGCAAGGACGACATCCTGGCCGTGGTCAGGATGCTCGTCGAGCTGCGTGACGGCAAGGGCGAGATCGACGACATCGACAACCTCGGTAACCGCCGCGTCCGTTCGGTCGGTGAACTGATGGAAAATCAGTATCGCCTCGGCCTTCTGCGCATGGAACGTGCGATCAAGGAACGTATGTCCTCGATCGAGATCGACACCGTCATGCCGCAGGACCTGATCAACGCGAAGCCGGCAGCCGCCGCCGTTCGCGAGTTCTTCGGTTCCTCGCAGCTGTCGCAGTTCATGGACCAGGTGAACCCGCTTTCGGAAATCACCCACAAGCGCCGTCTCTCGGCCCTTGGCCCGGGCGGTCTGACCCGCGAGCGCGCCGGCTTCGAAGTCCGCGACGTTCACCCGACGCATTACGGCCGTATCTGCCCGATCGAAACGCCGGAAGGCCCGAACATCGGTCTGATCAACTCGCTTGCGACCTTCGCCCGCGTCAACAAGTACGGCTTCATCGAAAGCCCGTACCGCAAGATCGTGGACGGCAAGGTGACGACGGACGTCGTCTATCTTTCGGCGATGGAAGAGGCCAAGTACCACGTCGCCCAGGCGAACTCGGTACTGAACGCCGATGGCGAATTCGAGGAAGAATTCGTCGTTTGCCGTCACGCCGGCGAAGTGATGCTCGCACCGCGCGACCAGATCAACCTGATGGACGTTTCGCCGAAGCAGCTCGTTTCGGTTGCGGCCGCGCTCATTCCGTTCCTTGAGAACGACGACGCGAACCGCGCGCTCATGGGCTCGAACATGCAGCGTCAGGCCGTTCCGCTCCTGCGGGCGGAAGCACCGTTCGTCGGCACCGGCATGGAGCCGGTCGTCGCACGCGACTCGGGTGCCGCGATCGCGGCCCGCCGCGGCGGCGTCGTCGACCAGGTCGACGCGACGCGTATCGTCATCCGCGCCACCGAAGATCTCGACCCGGGCAAGTCCGGCGTCGATATCTACCGCCTGCAGAAGTTCCAGCGTTCGAACCAGAACACCTGCGTCAATCAGCGTCCGCTGGTTACCGTCGGCGACGTTCTGAACAAGGGCGACATCATTGCCGACGGCCCGTCGACGGATCTTGGCGATCTGGCGCTCGGCCGTAACGCACTCGTCGCGTTCATGCCCTGGAACGGCTACAACTACGAAGACTCGATCCTGCTCTCCGAGCGCATCGTGTCGGACGACGTGTTCACCTCCATCCACATCGAGGAATTCGAAGTGATGGCGCGTGACACCAAGCTTGGTCCGGAAGAAATCACGCGCGACATTCCGAACGTTTCGGAAGAAGCGCTGAAGAACCTCGACGAAGCGGGCATCGTCTACATCGGCGCAGAGGTCCAGCCGGGCGACATCCTCGTTGGCAAGATCACGCCGAAGGGCGAGAGCCCGATGACGCCGGAAGAAAAGCTTCTGCGCGCCATCTTCGGCGAGAAGGCTTCCGACGTCCGCGACACCTCCATGCGCATGCCTCCGGGCACGTTCGGCACCGTCGTCGAAGTTCGCGTCTTCAACCGCCACGGCGTGGAGAAGGACGAACGCGCGATGGCGATCGAGCGCGAGGAAATCGAACGCCTCGCCAAGGACCGCGACGACGAGCAGGCGATCCTGGACCGCAACGTCTATGGCCGTCTGGTCGACATGTTGCGTGGCCACGTGGCCGTCGCCGGCCCGAAGGGCTTCAAGAAGGGCACCGAGCTCTCCAACGCCGTCGTTTCCGAATATCCCCGCTCGCAGTGGTGGATGTTTGCTGTCGAAGACGAAAAGGCACAGGGCGAGATCGAGGCGCTTCGCGGCCAGTACGACGAGTCCAAGTCGCGCCTTGAACAGCGTTTCATGGACAAGGTCGAAAAGGTCCAGCGCGGCGACGAGATGCCTCCGGGCGTCATGAAGATGGTCAAGGTCTTCGTCGCCGTGAAGCGCAAGATCCAGCCGGGCGACAAGATGGCCGGCCGTCACGGCAACAAGGGCGTCGTGTCGCGCATCGTTCCGGTCGAGGATATGCCTTTCCTCGAAGACGGCACGCATGTCGACATCGTTCTGAACCCGCTGGGCGTGCCCTCGCGCATGAACGTCGGCCAGATCCTCGAGACGCACCTTGGTTGGGCTTGCGCCGGCATGGGCAAGCAGATCGGCGAGATGCTGGACGCCTACAAGGCGGGCGGCGAGATCAAGCCGCTGCGTGACACCATCGACAGCGTCATCGGTACAGGCCCGAAGGGCGAGCCGATCAAGGATTATGACGACGACTCGATCGTCCGTCTGGCCGAGCAGACCCGCCGCGGCGTGTCGATCGCGACGCCGGTCTTTGACGGCGCCGTCGAAGCCGACGTCAACGAGATGCTCCAGCAGGCAGGCCTGAAGGTCACCGGCCAGTCGACGCTCTATGATGGCCGTACCGGCGATCAGTTCGACCGTCAGGTTACCGTCGGCTATATCTACATGCTGAAGCTGAACCACCTGGTGGACGACAAGATCCACGCCCGTTCGATCGGCCCGTACTCGCTCGTTACCCAGCAGCCGCTGGGCGGCAAGGCGCAGTTCGGCGGTCAGCGCTTCGGGGAAATGGAGGTCTGGGCGCTCGAGGCCTATGGCGCCGCCTACACCCTGCAGGAAATGCTGACGGTGAAGTCGGACGACGTGGCTGGCCGTACCAAGGTCTACGAGGCGATCGTCCGTGGCGACGACACCTTCGAAGCGGGCATTCCGGAGAGCTTCAACGTTCTCGTCAAGGAAATGCGCTCGCTGGGCCTGTCGGTGGAGCTGGAGAATTCGAAGGTCGATCCGACCGCCGAAGCCCAGCTGCCGGACGCAGCCGAGTAAGGACTGGAGGTGCGCGCCCATGCGGCGCGCACCCGTTCCCGTTTCGCTCGGTTGGAGCGGGGCGGGGGCTTCGTCGCCTCGCAAGGCGGCATTTTCCGTTTCAAGCGGCATTGCGGCACCCGGGTATCGCCGCATTCGCCCGCTAAGCTGAGGGCCTCAGGCCCACAAAGGAGACAGGCATGAACCAAGAGGTCATGAATCTTTTCAATCCGCAGGTGCCTGCACAGACCTTCGATTCCATCCGGATTTCGATTGCGTCGCCGGAGAAGATTCTTTCCTGGTCTTATGGCGAGATCAAGAAGCCGGAGACGATCAACTACCGCACGTTCAAGCCGGAACGCGACGGTCTCTTCTGCGCGCGCATCTTCGGGCCGATCAAGGACTACGAGTGCCTGTGCGGCAAGTACAAGCGCATGAAGTACAAGGGCATCATCTGCGAAAAGTGCGGCGTTGAAGTCACGCTGTCGCGCGTTCGCCGCGAGCGCATGGGCCATATCGAGCTCGCAGCGCCCGTTGCCCACATCTGGTTCCTGAAGTCGCTTCCCTCGCGCATCTCGACCCTGCTCGACATGACGCTGAAGGATGTCGAGCGCGTTCTCTATTTCGAGAACTACATCGTCACCGAGCCGGGCCTGACGGCGCTGAAGGAAAACCAGCTCCTCTCCGAAGAGGAGTACATGATCGCGGTCGACGAGTATGGCGAGGACCAGTTCACCGCCATGATCGGCGCCGAGGCCATCTACGAGATGCTGGCTTCGATGAATCTTGAGAAGATCGCGGGCGACCTGCGCTCCGAGCTTGCCGACACCACGTCGGACCTCAAGCAGAAGAAGCTGATGAAGCGCCTGAAGATCGTCGAGAACTTCATGGATTCCGGCAACCGCCCGGAATGGATGATCATGAAGGTCGTCCCGGTGATCCCGCCGGACCTGCGTCCGCTGGTGCCGCTGGACGGCGGCCGCTTCGCGACGTCGGATCTCAACGATCTCTACCGCCGCGTGATCAACCGTAACAACCGTCTGAAGCGCCTGATCGAACTGCGCGCTCCGGGCATCATCATCCGCAACGAAAAGCGCATGCTGCAGGAATCTGTGGACGCGCTGTTCGACAACGGCCGTCGCGGCCGCGTCATCACGGGTGCCAACAAGCGTCCGCTGAAGTCGCTGTCCGACATGCTCAAGGGCAAGCAGGGCCGCTTCCGCCAGAACCTGCTCGGCAAGCGCGTCGACTATTCCGGCCGTTCGGTCATCGTGACCGGTCCGGAACTGAAGCTGCACCAGTGCGGCCTGCCGAAGAAGATGGCGCTCGAGCTGTTCAAGCCGTTCATCTACGCCCGCCTCGACGCCAAGGGTTATTCCTCGACCGTCAAGCAGGCCAAGAAGCTGGTCGAGAAGGAAAAGCCGGAGGTCTGGGATATCCTCGACGAGGTCATCCGCGAGCATCCGGTTCTCTTGAACCGCGCACCGACGCTGCACCGCCTGGGTATCCAGGCCTTCGAACCGATCCTGGTCGAAGGCAAGGCGATCCAGCTGCATCCGCTCGTCTGCACGGCTTTCAACGCTGACTTCGACGGCGACCAGATGGCCGTTCACGTGCCGCTGTCGCTCGAAGCCCAGCTCGAAGCCCGCGTCCTGATGATGTCGACGAACAACATCCTGCACCCCGCAAACGGTGCACCGATCATCGTTCCGTCGCAGGACATGGTTCTCGGCCTGTACTACCTGTCGATCATGAACCAGAACGAGCCGGGCGAAGGCATGGCCTTCTCCGACCTGGGCGAGCTGCAGCACGCGCTCGAGACCAAGTCGGTCACCCTGCATGCCAAGATCAAGGGTCGCTTCAAAAGCGTGGACGCCGACGGCAAGCCCGTTTCGAAGATCTACGAGACGACCCCCGGTCGCCTTCTGATCGGCGAACTGCTGCCGAAGAACGTCAATGTTCCCTTCGACATCTGCAACCAGGAAATGACCAAGAAGAACATCTCCAAGATGATCGACACGGTCTACCGTCACTGCGGCCAGAAGGACACGGTCATTTTCTGCGACCGCATCATGCAGCTCGGCTTCGCCCATGCCTGCCGCGCCGGCATCTCGTTCGGCAAGGACGACATGGTCATTCCGGAAACCAAGGTGAAGATCGTCGGTGACACCGAGTCCCTGGTCAAGGAATACGAGCAGCAGTACAACGACGGCCTGATCACCCAGGGTGAGAAGTACAACAAGGTCGTCGACGCCTGGGGCAAGGCCACCGAAAAGGTCGCCGAGGACATGATGGCCCGGATCAAGGCCGTCGAGTTCGACGCCGAGACCGGTCGCCAGAAGCCGATGAACGCGATCTACATGATGTCCCACTCCGGTGCCCGTGGTTCTCCGAACCAGATGCGCCAGCTGGGCGGCATGCGCGGCCTGATGGCCAAGCCGTCGGGTGAAATCATCGAGACGCCGATCATCTCGAACTTCAAGGAAGGCCTGACCGTTAACGAGTACTTCAACTCGACCCACGGTGCCCGTAAGGGTCTCGCAGACACCGCCTTGAAGACCGCGAACTCGGGCTACCTGACCCGTCGTCTCGTCGACGTGGCGCAGGACTGCATCGTCAACCTCGTCGATTGCGGCACCGATACCGGTCTCACCATGACCGCCATCGTTGACGCCGGCCAGGTGGTAGCCTCCATCGGCGCCCGCGTCCTCGGCCGTACGGCGCTGGACGACATTGATCATCCGGTCACGGGTGAGCGCATCGTCGATGCCGGCAAGATGATCCTCGAGGCGGACGTCGTCGAGATCGAGAAGGCGGGTATCCAGTCGATCCGCATCCGCTCCGCACTGACCTGCGAAGTCCAGACGGGCGTCTGCTCGGTCTGCTACGGCCGAGATCTGGCCCGTGGTACGCCGGTCAACATGGGCGAAGCAGTCGGCGTCATCGCGGCGCAGTCGATCGGTGAGCCGGGCACCCAGCTCACCATGCGTACGTTCCACCTTGGTGGCACGGCGAACGTGGTCGACCAGTCGTTCCTGGAAGCGTCCTACGAAGGCACGATCCAGATCAAGAACCGCAACATGCTGCGCAACTCCGAAGGCAACCTCATTGCCATGGGCCGCAACATGGCGGTGACGATCCTGGACGAGCGTGGCGTCGAGCGCTCCTCGCAGCGCGTTGCCTACGGTTCGAAGATCTTCGTGGACGACGGCGACAAGGTAAAGCGCGGTCAGCGTCTGGCCGAGTGGGACCCCTACACCCGTCCGATGATGACCGAAGTCGACGGCGTCGTCGAATTCGAGGACGTCGTCAACGGCATCTCGGCGAAGGAAGAGACGGACGAAGTCACCGGCATCACCAAGCGTCAGATCATCGACTGGCGTTCGACGCCGCGCGGCTCCGACCTGAAGCCGGCGATCGTCATCAAGGACAGGAGCGGCGCTGTCGCCAAGCTGTCCCGTGGCGGCGAGGCCCGGTTCCTGCTCTCGGTCGACGCGATCCTTTCCGTCGAGCCCGGTCAGCAGGTCTCCCAGGGTGACGTTCTTGCCCGTTCGCCGCTTGAAAGCGCCAAGACCAAGGACATCACCGGTGGTCTGCCGCGTGTTGCCGAACTGTTCGAAGCTCGTCGTCCGAAGGATCACGCCATCATCGCAGAGATCGATGGTACGATCCGCTTCGGCCGCGACTACAAGAACAAGCGCCGCATCACGATCGAGCCGGCGGAAGATGGCGTCGATCCGGTCGAGTACCTGATCCCGAAGGGCAAGCCCTTCCATCTTCAGGACGGTGACTACATCGAGAAGGGCGACTACATCCTCGACGGCAACCCGGCGCCGCACGACATTCTGGCGATCAAGGGCGTGGAAGCACTGGCTTCCTACCTCGTCAACGAGATCCAGGAAGTCTACCGTCTGCAGGGCGTTGTCATCAACGACAAGCACATCGAGGTGATCGTTCGCCAGATGCTCCAGAAGGTTGAAATCACCGATGCGGGCGACTCGACCTATATCGTCGGCGACAACGTCGACCGGATCGAGCTGGAAGACGTCAACGACCGCCTGATCGAGGAAGGCAAGAAGCCGGCCTTCGGTGATCCGGTTCTGCTCGGCATCACCAAGGCGTCGCTGCAGACTCCGTCCTTCATCTCGGCAGCATCGTTCCAGGAGACCACCAAGGTTCTCACGGAAGCAGCGATCGCCGGCAAGACGGACGGCCTGCAGGGGCTGAAGGAGAACGTCATCGTCGGTCGTCTGATCCCGGCTGGCACCGGCGGAACGATGACGCAGATCCGCCGTATCGCAACGGCCCGCGACGAGATGATCCTCGACGAGCGCCGCAAGTCGACGGGTGCTGCCGCAGCGACCCCGATGCTGGCGGATTTGGCCGAAGGCGAGAGCGTTCCGGCAGGCGAGTAAGGCCACGCGGCTTCGTGCTGCAGCCTTTCAAAGCCATCCGATTAAAGAAGCCGCCCGGAAGTTTCCGGGCGGCTTTTATGCTTGTCGGGGGAAGGCGCGACATGCGGCCCGCCAGGGCGATCTTCGTGATACGTGAAGAAAGGATGCGGGGCGTGTAGCGTGGCCGTCGCTTCGGATGCAGTGGTGGAGGTGTACACCCGCCCTACCGCATGGGTAGTAAAAATTGCAGCTTCATACCCCAAATGGTGGTGGCGGATTGTTGTTACACCTACAATTATCGGAGGGTAACCACGTCCAAAAGGGGAACTCTATGGAAGCAGACAACACCCGTACACCGCACACAGCAAGCAATTCGCTGGCGCGGGCGCTGGAAGGCACGTCGCATACGTTGATCTCCCGGTCGCCGACGTCTGCAGTCTATCGAGACGGCAAGGGGGGACAGATCCTGCTGAGGGGCAGCGGATTTGAGTATGACGGAGAAGTCGCAATAAAGGGAACGGTTACGGGCGCGACTTTCCTCGACCGGGATGGAAGCGCCTTCCTTGCCTGGGAGGTCTGAAGGCGGGCGTCGCCGAAGCGCCGTAGGGAACGCTCTGGGCGACGCCAATTCTATAGTCGCTACTTGGCAGGCGGCCTGTGTCGTGAAATTCAAGCGAAACGGATGATCGCGACTTCGCCTTCGAGTGCGCCCTGGTAGGCCGAGGCATGGGGCTCGTCGATCGGCGCCTCGTTCAGCGTGCCGATCTGGTCCAGGTCCGCTTCGAGAAAGCCTTCCTCGGCCAAGGCGTTAAGGGCCTCGCGTACAGCGCTGTCGTCGTCCGGCGCGCGCAGCATCACGTGGATGTCGATCCCGTCCTCGTCGCCGTCGCGCTCATAGGCCTTGCCTATGATGATGAAGACCATCGCGTCTTCGGAGGTGTTGTCGTTGTCGGGGGAGATAGACATGGTCGTTCCTTCATATTCGCTACGCCAACGTCATTACCCCCTTCCCGCCGGAATGAAAAGCATGAGGCTTCGGGGAAGAAGAATCGCAAGGGGAGGGGCCATCGCGGTTGATTCTCCCTTCAGTCTTCATTAACGTTTCCGTGACATTAACCGGCGCCCAGCAAGTGGCGTCCGACCATTCCCCGCACTGCGCAATAGCGCCCGAATGCCTCGTTTTTCAGGGCTTGGCGCAGGGGGCGAGCAAGAATATTTCGCCGCTCCCCTTGACGCGCGGGACGTAAGCCAGTAGAGCGACCGCCATCGGAGCCTATGTGAGGCTGGCTGGTTCAGTACGACTCGTTCTGGAGTTCGCCTCAAACAGGGATCCATCGCACGTGAAGACATGAATGCTGCACGCATGACGCGGGTATACCGCGTCCTCTGCCTTTTGGAGGGCCATTCGCTCAGGCGGATCGGTCCTGTTTTGCGCATGAAAAGAAGGCGTGTGGCGTCGCCGGCAACGGCAAGTTCCGCCCGAAAGGGTAACGAGACAAGATTTAAGGGATGGTTGAATGCCTACCGTAAACCAGCTGATCCGTAAGCCGCGTCAGGCACAGGTAAAGCGTAACAAGGTTCCCGCTCTCCAGGAGAACCCGCAGAAGCGCGGCGTATGCACCCGCGTCTACACGACTACGCCGAAGAAGCCGAACTCGGCTCTGCGTAAGGTCGCCAAGATCCGCCTGACCAACGGCTTCGAAGTCATTGGTTACATTCCGGGTGAAGGCCACAACCTTCAGGAACACTCCGTGGTCATGATCCGCGGCGGCCGCGTGAAGGACCTTCCGGGTGTGCGTTATCACATCATCCGCGGCGTTCTCGATACCCAGGGTGTCAAGAACCGCAAGCAGCGCCGCTCCAAGTACGGCGCGAAGCGTCCGAAGTAACCAGTAACCGGCGCCATTTCGCTGGAACCCAATTTAGTTGAGAGACGAAAAGTATGTCCCGACGTCATAAAGCAGAAAAGCGCGAGATCAATCCGGACCCGAAGTTCGGCGACCTCGTAGTAACGAAGTTCATGAACGCCATCATGCTCGACGGCAAGAAGTCCGTCGCCGAAACCATCGTTTACGGCGCATTCGATGTTGTTCAGGGCAAGGCCAAGGCGGACCCGCTCGGCGTGTTCCATTCGGCCCTCGACAACGTTGCGCCGCACGTTGAAGTTCGTTCGCGCCGCGTCGGTGGTGCAACCTACCAGGTCCCGGTCGACGTTCGTCCGGAGCGCCGTCAGGCTCTCGCTATCCGTTGGCTCATCGCAGCGGCCCGCAAGCGGAACGAAACCACCATGGTCGAGCGCCTCTCCGGCGAACTCATGGACGCAGCAAACAACCGCGGCAGCGCCGTCAAGAAGCGCGAAGACACGCACAAGATGGCTGACGCCAACCGTGCGTTCTCGCACTACCGCTGGTAATCTCGAAAAGGCAGTCCATTATGGCACGCGAATACAAGATCGAAGACTACCGTAACTTCGGTATCATGGCGCACATCGACGCCGGCAAGACGACGACGACCGAGCGTATCCTCTACTACACCGGCAAGTCCCACAAGATCGGCGAAGTCCACGACGGCGCCGCGACGATGGACTGGATGGAGCAGGAGCAGGAACGCGGTATCACGATCACGTCGGCTGCCACCACGACCTTCTGGAAGGGCCGTGACGGCAAGACCCGCCGCTTCAACATCATCGACACCCCCGGCCACGTCGACTTCACCATCGAAGTCGAGCGTTCGCTGCGCGTTCTCGACGGCGCCATCGCGCTGCTCGACGCCAACGCCGGCGTTGAACCGCAGACCGAAACCGTCTGGCGTCAGGCCGAGAAGTATCATGTTCCGCGCATGATCTTCTGCAACAAGATGGACAAGACCGGCGCTGACTTCTACCGCTCGGTCGAGATGATCAAGACCCGCCTCGGCGCCACCGCCGTCGTCATGCAGCTGCCGATCGGCGCTGAAAGCGACTTCAAGGGCGTTGTCGACCTGATCGAGATGAATGCTCTTGTATGGCGCGACGAATCGCTCGGCGCCCAGTGGGACGTCGTCGAGATTCCGGAAGACCTGAAGGAAAGGGCTGAAGAGTACCGCGAGAAGCTGATCGAGACGGTCGTCGAGATCGACGAAGCAGCGATGGAAGCCTACCTCGAAGGCAACTATCCCGACAACGACAAGATCCGCGAACTCGTTCGCCGCGGCACCATCGACGTGAAGTTCCACCCGATGTTCTGCGGTACGGCGTTCAAGAACAAGGGCGTTCAGCCGCTGCTCGACGCCGTCGTCGACTACCTGCCGTCCCCGGCAGACATCCCGGCGATCAAGGGCATCGACGTCAAGACGGAAGCCGAGATCGAGCGTCACGCTGACGACTCCGAGCCGCTCTCCATGCTCGCCTTCAAGATCATGAACGACCCCTTCGTCGGTTCGCTCACCTTTGCCCGCATCTATTCCGGCAAGCTCGAAAAGGGCACGTCGGTCATGAACACGGTCAAGGACAAGCGCGAGCGCGTCGGCCGCATGCTGCAGATGCACTCCAACTCGCGTGAAGACATCGAAGAAGCCTATGCGGGCGACATCGTTGCTCTTGCTGGCCTGAAGGATACCACGACGGGCGACACGCTCTGCGACCCGCTGAAGCCGGTCGTTCTCGAGCGCATGGAGTTCCCCGAGCCGGTTATCCAGATCGCGATCGAGCCGAAGACGAAGAACGACCAGGAAAAAATGGGCCTCGCGCTCAACCGCCTGGCTGCCGAAGATCCGTCCTTCCGCGTCAAGACCGACGAAGAATCCGGCCAGACGATCATCGCCGGCATGGGCGAACTGCACCTGGATATCATCGTCGACCGTATGCGTCGCGAGTTCAAGGTCGAGGCCAACGTCGGCGCGCCGCAGGTTGCTTACCGTGAGACGATCACGCGCAAGACCGAAAAGGACTATACGCACAAGAAGCAGACCGGTGGTACCGGCCAGTTCGCCCGCGTGAAGCTCGTTTTCGAACCGAATCCGGACGGCGAAGATTTCGTCTTCGAATCCAAGATCGTCGGTGGTGCTGTTCCGAAGGAATACATCCCGGGCGTTCAGAAGGGCATCGAAAGCGTCCTGTCCTCGGGTCCGCTGGCAGGCTTCCCGATGCTGGGCGTCAAGGCGACGCTCATCGACGGCGCCTTCCACGACGTCGACTCGTCGGTCCTCGCCTTCGAAATCGCATCGCGTGCCTGCTTCCGTGAAGCTTCCCGCGAGGCTGGCGCCCAGCTCCTCGAGCCGATGATGAAGGTCGAGGTTGTGACGCCGGAAGACTACGTCGGCGACGTGATCGGTGACCTGAACTCCCGCCGCGGCCAGATCCAGGGCCAGGAATCGCGCGGCGTCGCCGTCGTGATCTCGGCAAACGTGCCGCTGGCGAACATGTTCAAGTACGTCGACAACCTGCGCTCCATGTCGCAGGGTCGCGCACAGTACTCGATGGTGTTCGACCACTATTCACCGGTTCCGTCGAACGTCGCACAGGAAATCCAGGCAAAGTATTCCGGTCAGAAGTGACCGGAATACCCAGATCCGAGAAGATTTGACCTATTCCCCGCCTAGGGGACAGAAAATGGAGAGCCGGAAATGGCAAAAGGTAAGTTTGAGCGCAACAAGCCTCACGTAAACATTGGCACGATCGGCCACGTTGACCATGGCAAGACGTCGCTGACGGCGGCGATCACGAAGTACTTCGGCGAGTTCAAGGCGTACG
>NZ_JABXYK010000030.1 GCF_013378445.1 Mycoplana rhizolycopersici | reverse complement strand
CCCCATGGTGCGATCGGCAACAAGGTACCGATCTCGCTGATGAATCCGGGAAGCGCCGCCAGCCCGCTTCCCTGAGTTAGGCCGGAAAACTCTACCATCCGCTGGTCCAGAAACTCGGGGCGGTTCAAGAAGCCGGAAAACTCTAGCCTCCGGCGGTCCAGAAACCTGGAGCGGTTCAAAACCGCCGAGGCTCTAATCGTCGCAGGTCCGGGCGGCCTATCACGCGGCGGAAGCCGGATGCCTGATGGAAGCGGTGGAGAACATCATCGAGGCCAACACGCCGCTCTCCGGCCTCGGATTCGAGAATTGCGGTGTCTCGGCCGCGCACGGCATTCATGACGCCTTGACCGTCCTGGAGCCGACCCATCATTTCTTCCATGGTGAAAAGGTGGCCTTCGGCATCATCGGCCTTCAGGTTCTGGAAAACCGTGCCCCGGAAGAAATAACGCAGACCATCCTGTTCTGCGCCCAGATCGGCCTGCCGGTGCGGCTGGCCGATCTGGGCCTCGGACAGGTCTCCGACGCCGATCTCCTGCGTGTCGGGGAAACCGCGATGAACCCGGCGAGCGTCATCCATTCGGTGCCGCGCTCGCTCAATGCCCGCATCGTTGCCGATGCGATCCGTACCGCCGACGCGCTTGCACCGCATCTGCTGGCACACCGGGGCTCGCCCACTTTTTGAACCGGTGTTGCCACATAAGCCTGCTGTCAGCGATTCTCCGGCCCCATCCATGGAGATGACGGAATGCTCGAAAGAGACACCCCCGATGCCGGTCGAGGGAATCCGGCGGAGCCGGCGCAGCTGGCACTGGGGTACTACCGCGGAGCAGCGATCCTCGCACGTCCCCTGAACGGCGTCTCGTCCCTGCCGCCCGAAACTGCGGCGACAACGACGGATGGTCAACGACCGCCTTCCGATGTAGGTAGGCAGTGTCATCTACACGTGAGTGCGATATGGAGACATCCACGCAAAAACTCCTGAAGCGAGGCCGTCCGCCCAAGGTACTTCTTTCGAAGCGGGAACCGCTTGCCCATCAGGCGGCGGCGCTTCTGCGAAGCCTTATCATCCGTGGCGAGATGGTGCCCGGCAGCCGCATTCCCGAGCGGGAACTGAGCGTGCGCATGAAAGTGTCCCGCACGCCGCTGCGCGAGGCATTGAAGCTGCTCGAACGCGATGGCCTTGTCGAGATCTCCCAGAACCGCGGCGCGCGGGTGATTTCGTTCACGGTCGAGGAAGCCCGGGAACTCTTCGAGGTGATCGCCGGAATGGAGAGCCTGGCCGCACAATTGGCGGCCCAGCGCATCACCGACGACGAATTGGCGCACCTCGAAATACTGCATGCGGACATGCTTGAACATTACCGAAACAAGGACAAGGACCTCTATTTTGACGTCAACAGCCGCATTCACGACCTGGTGGTCGACTTTTCCGGCAACAGCATCCTGCGCGCCACCCATGCAGGCCTCATGCTGAGGGCACGCCGTGGCCGGTACATGGCGATCATGAAGCCGGACCGCTGGAACGAATCCGTCGCCGAACACGAGGCCTTGATGGAAGCACTGCGAAAGCGCGACCCGGAGGCCGCGCGACGCGTCTGGCAAGGGCACCTGAACCATACCGGCGACACGGTCTGCGCCGTCTTGCGGGGACAGGCGGCGGAATCCCCGCCGCGCTAGAGCGGGCCTTGTCAGGCAGCCCTTGCACGTTGCCAGAGCCGGTCCGCGACAGCCTGTGCCGTGGCGATAATTTCGTCCTCGTCCGCCCAGGTCGCCCGGCCATCGTCGATCAGGACATTGCCGTCGCAGATGACAGTTCGCACGTTTGCCCCCGACCCCAGATGTGCGATGACGCCGAAGCCGTCGACTACGGGGTAGAGGTTGGGCGCCCTGGAATCGAGCAGGGTCAGATCCGCCCTATTGCCGATCTCAATCCTGCCCACCTTGTCCTCAACGCCGAGCGCCCGCGCCCCACCGGTCGTCGCCCAGCCGAAGACCGTGGCGGCGTCGAAGACGAAGGTTTCCTTCGCACGCAACCGCGCCGACGCCAGCGCCATTCGCATCGCCTCGAACATGTCGCCAGACTTGGTATCGGTGCAAAGCGTGATGTTGGCTCCGGCTTCCGCAAGAGCGGCGATCGGCGCGGCCGCACCGAACGAGGCATTGCCGATCGGCGCGTGCGCCACCTGCACACCGGCCCGGCCGAGTTTTCCAATCTCGTCTTCTTCCAGAAAGATACAATGCGCCGCGACAAGACGGTCGTTCAAGACGCCGACATCCTCGAGAAAATCGCTGGATCTCATGCCTTCGCGCGCCTGCATGTGGGCAACTTCCATTCGCGACTGCGCCAGATGCGTATGGATCTGGCGGCCGTCCTTTTCCGCCATGGCCGCTATTGTGCGGTAAAGCTCCCGTGAGACCGTGTCCGGCGCGTGCGGCCCGTAGAAGCAGCGGATCAGGCCGTTATTGGCGCCATCCCACTCGGCGATGAGCTTCAGGTTGTCGGCAAGCGTTGCCTCGCCAAGCGCCGGATCATGCTGGAACCGCCCCTCGGCCAGGGCAGCCGTGTCGACATCCATCACCCGCCCCCCGAGAAAGGCGCGGATACCTGCCTCGTTTGCGGCCTGCGCCAGTGCCAGCGGCTTGCGATAGTAGTCGACGATGGACGTGCATCCGAAACGGATCATTTCCAGCAGACCCAGGCGGGAAAGCGCCAGCGTCTCCTCGTCGGAAAGCCAGTGGCCCTGCGGCACGCCCTTCGTGTAGGCCGGTGCGAAGCCGATATCCTCGACCATGCCCCGCACGATCATCAGCGGCGAATGGTTGTGCGTGTTGACGAGGCCCGGCATCAGCAGGCCGCCGCGTCCGTCTATCCGCCTGTCCGCAAGACTGTGCCTCAGTTCGCCGGCGGGCGCGATCCGCTTCACGGCACCGCCGCATATGGCCACGGCCATGTCACGCCCGGCCGGCCGGCCGGGTGTGACCAGGGTGACATTGTCGAGGACGAGGTCGAATTTCTCCGGTGCGGCGGCTGTGACTGACATGAAGTTCTCCGGAATAGAGTGAGGAAATTATGGGCAAACGCCAACTCAATAGGCGTTAAAATGTTCGCGATAAAATATTTATCCATTAACAAGCCAATGTAAATATTGTTTTTTTCAAAATGGCATGCCATTTGCAACTCCGATTGGCGTAATTCGACCACCCCAAGAAACCGAGAGAGATCGCCATGACAAAGAACGGATCGACCGACGTTACCCGTCGAAGCCTCATCAAGACCGGCGCCGCCGCGGCCACCTTTCTGGCCACCCCTGGAATTCTGCGCGCGCAGACGAAGGAGCTTGTCGTCGGCGGCGCCGCAAGCCACACGAAATGGGTGGAGGAAATCGTCGCCCCCGCCTTCGAGAAGAAGCACGGGGCACGCATCATCTTCGAGGGCACCAAGTCGCTGGTGAACCTGGAAAAGATGCAATCGAACAAGGCCAATCCCTACCTGTCGGTGGTGCAGATGGACGATCCGGTCATGATCATGGCCGTCAATGAGGGATTGCTGACGCCGATCACGGCGCACATTGCGCCAAACGTCGCAAAGCTGCGTACCGGCGCCGTGCACATGGAGGGCATGTGGGCCAACTACGTGCAGCCGTGGGCGGGTGTGGCCTACAACACCGCCGTTGGCGGCGTCGATAGCTGGGCCAAGCTGTGGGATCCGAGCTTCAAGAGCAAGGTCGTCATTCCCTCGCTGCAGAACACCGAAGGCATGTGGACGCTTTTCATGGCGGCACATCTGGCCACGGGCAAGCCGCTCGCAGAGGCACAGTACGAGATCGATGCCGCATTCGGCAAACTCGAGGAACTGAAGCCAAATCTGCTGAACGTCTACTCGGTGCTGACCCAGTCGTTCAACCTGCTGGAACAGAACGAAATCGCCATGCTGGCCGGCCAGTTCTCCTCCTATGCGCTGCCGCGCAAGATCGAGGGTGCTGCAATCGATCTGGCCGCGCCGAAGGAAGGCATCTTCGCCATGCCGTCGGGCATCTGCATGGTCAAGGACGGACCGTATCCGGAACTGGCCGCCGCCTATGTCAACGAGATGCTCGGCGCGGAGCTGCAGACGATCCTGGCCAAGTCGACCTATGCCCTGCCGGCAAACACGGAGGTCACGGGCCTGGATATCGTGCCCGAGGACGTCGAGGTGTTCAGTCCCGACTGGGCCTTCGTCTCGAAGAACCGCGCCGGCTGGATCGAGCAGTTCGACCGCCTCATGGCGATCTGATCCGTCATCAACGATCCGGAGGACGGGCTATGAACACCCGTCCTCCGCAAGGGGAATGTGGAATGTACCTGGACGTAAAAGGCATCACCAAGAGCTATCGAGACAACACGGTGCTCGACAAGCTCGATTTCTCGGTGCTCAAGGGTGAACTGGTCTCGTTGCTGGGCCCGTCGGGCTGCGGCAAGACCACATTGTTGCGGATGGTTGCGGGACTGGTTTCCGCCGACAGCGGAACGATAAGGCTGGCGGAACGCGAAGTGACCACCCTGCCCGCCCACCGGCGGAACGTATCGGTGGTTTTCCAGAACTACGCACTTTTCCCGCATCTGAACGTCCGTGAGAACGTCGGTTTCGGCCTTTCGGCACGCGGAATGACGAAGGCTCAGCAGAAGGTTCCGGTCGAAGAGGCGCTGGCTCTCGTTCGCATGGAGCAATATGCCGACCGGCCGATTTCTGCGCTCTCCGGCGGCCAGCAGCAGCGTGTCGCGGTAGCGCGCGCACTCGTCGTGGCACCCGACCTCCTGCTGCTCGACGAGCCCTTTTCAGCGCTGGACCGCAAACTGCGCGAAACCATGCAGGTCGAGTTGAAGGCCCTTCTTCGTTCACGCGGCATCACCGCCGTCTTCGTGACCCACGATCAGGAAGAAGCACTCGCCGTGTCAGACAGGATCGCGGTGATGAACGCCGGCAGGATCGAGCAATATGGCGGCCCGATGGATCTCTACTCAAAACCGGCGACGAGTTTCGTACTCGACTTCGTCGGCATGTCGATGCGACTTGCCGGCACGGTGAAGAGCGCCGAGGGCCGGCTTCTTCGCATTTCCACGGCCTATGGCGACATCACCGCTCCGGGCAATTTCATCGCAGGTGCCAGGGTCCTGGTCGGAGTGCGGCCGGAACTCATCTCGCCGGGCCTGCCGCAAGGATCGCCGGAGGCGACAAACCGGGTCACGGCGACGCTCAGCGACGTCATGTGCCTCGGCGCGAAGACCCTGATCTACGGCGCCGCCTCCGGTGACGATTGCCTGGTATGCGAGGAGTCCGGTGCGTACGCCATCGGGCTTCCATCCGCCGGCTCCCCGGTCACCTTCGGTTGGAGGGTGGAGGACACGCTCGTCTATCCGGCGGAGCACCGCCAATGAGCCACGCCGCTGCCAAGACCGCCTCGCCGGCCGGCCGGACAAGAGATCCTTTTCTTCTGCTCGCCGTTCCATCGCTCCTGCTGCTTGGGATGCTGTTCGCCCTGCCGATCGCGTTCCTGCTGCTCAAAAGCTTCCGGGATGCCGACGGCGCGCTTTCCGTCGCCGGCTACATCGCATTCTTCTCCGATCCCTACATGCTGACCGCGCTCCGCCGCACGATCGTCATCGCCTTCGAGACGACGCTGCTGACGCTCGTTCTCGGCTATCCGACAGCCTTTGCACTGGCTCGCGCCCGCGGCTTCGTCCAGACATGCATCCTGATCGCGATGATCCTGCCACTTTCCGTCGGCGTGATCGTCAAGGCGTTTGCCTGGTCGATCGTGTTCCGCAGCGACGGGGTGATAAACAAGACGCTTCTCGGCCTTGGCATCATCGACGAGCCGCTGCGCCTGCTTTTCACCGAGACGGCGCTGGTGATCGGCGCAGCCAACATCTTCCTGCCCTTCATGGTGCTGCCGATCTATGCCGTAATCCGACAGATCAATCCCAATCTCGGACCTGCCGCCGCGACGCTCGGCGCGGGACCATTCTTCCGTTTCTTCCGAGTCACCCTGCCGCTAACGCTGCCGGGTGTTGTCGCAGGCGCCGCCTTCGTCTTCTCGATGGCGGTTTCCATGTACGTCATCCCGAACCTGATCGTGGGCGAACGCAGCCAGATGCTATCCATGCTCATCGCCCGGTCGTTCCTCTACCTTCGAGACGAGCAGATGGGCTCCACGATGTCGGCGGTTCTGCTCGTCATCGCGGCGATGATCGTCATCGCATCTTCCATCATCCTCAAGCGGCTTTCGGGGAGGCAGGCATGACCCTTACGGACCGGATCGCAACGACGGTGAGCTGGCTCATCGCCTTGTTCGCCTGCATCTATCTGCTGACCCCGCTCATTATCACGGTGATCGTCTCGTTCACATCCTCGACCGTCTACACGCTGCCTCCGCCGGACTGGTCGCTGCGCTGGTACGAGAGCATGGCGCGCAAACCGGACCTTCTGGCCGCGCTGTGGCTTTCGGTCAATCTCGCCGTGATCTCGACGGTGGTAGCGCTCGTCGTCGGCACGCTCGCATCGCTTGCGATCGTGCGTGGGCGCTTCCGCGGACGAGAGGCGCTCGCCACCTTCACAGTGTCGCCACTAATGATGCCTGGCCTGGTGATCGGTGTGGCGCTGCTGCAGTTCTTCCGGGAACTCGGGCTGCGCGACGCCTACTGGAGCCTGTTGCTTGCGCACATCGTCATCACCCTCCCCTACGTGGTCCGCACCCTCGTCGCAGCGCTCGAAAAGTTCGATTTCTCGCTGATCGATGCGGCGCAGACGCTCGGCCTGCCCTATCCAAAGGCGATCCTGAAGGTGCTGGTGCCGGGCCTTGCGCCGGCCTTCCTCACCTCGGGCATGTTCGCCTTCCTCGCCTCGATGGACAATTACCCGATCTCCATCTTCCTCACCGATGCCTGGAACAAGACGCTGCCCATCAAGATGCTGCAATATCTGGAAGAAGCACCCGATCCGACGATCGCCGCCATCTCCACCGGCCTGATCGCACTGGCGCTCGTCGCACTCATCGTCGGCTCGCGCACCGTCGGCCTCAACCGGATGATCCAGTGATGGGCGACAGACGCAATTTCATCGGCTATCGCCATGGCCATCCCGATGTCAGGTGGCCTGACGGCGCGCGCCTCGCGGTCTCTTTCGTCGTCAATGTGGAAGAGGGCGCCGAGCTGTCCATCGCCGACGGAGACGAACGCAACGAAAGCATCTACGAGGCGCGCGAAGAGGTGATCGGCTCTCCCGACCCCTGCATGGAAAGCCACTACGGCTATGGTCCACGGGTGGGCTATGGCCGCATCCTCGACGCGTTGTCACGGCATTCGACCCCCGCCACCTTCTCCTGCTGCGGCCGGGCGGCGGCGCGTTCGCCATGGATGGTTCGGGATATCGTCTCGCGCGGCCACGAGGCAAGCTGTCATGGCTGGCGCTGGGAGCGCCTGGCCGGCATGTCGGAAGACGAACAGCGCGCGAACATCGCACGTACATTCAACGCCGTCCGGGAGGCAGGCGGCATCGCACCGCGCGGCTGGCATACCCGCTCGGCCTCGGCGCCCGAGACGCGGCGCCTGCTCGTCGAACATGGCGGCTTTCTCTACGATTCCGATGCCTATGACGACGACACCCCCTATGTCGTTCCCGTCGGCGAAACGCCGCATGTGGTGTTGCCCTACGCGTTCGATACGAACGACATGCGCTTTCAGCCGGGCGGCGGCTTTGTACAGCCGGAGGATTTCACGCGCTACTGCCTCGCCGCCTTCGACCGTCTTTGGCGCGAAGGCGGCGATATTCCGCGCATTCTGAGCATCGGCCTTCATCTGAGGATCATCGGCCGGCCGGCCCGTATCGGCGCTCTGGAGGCGTTGCTCGACTCCATGGCGGCGCGGGGCGGGGTGTGGTTCGCGACGCGGGCACAGATCGCCACCTACTGGCGACATGCCGTCGGTCTCCCCGACTTTGCACCGGTGGAGGCGTGAATGAGCGACAGTGACATTGCCACGATGCGTACCCGCCAGATTGCCGCCGCAGTGAATGCCGGCAGGTTCAGCGCCGTCGACAGCGTGCGCCGCCATCTCGAGATCATCCTTGAGCGCAATCCGACGCTCAACGCTCTGGTGGCGATCGATGCACAGCGTTCGCTGGCCGAAGCCGCACAGGTCGACGACAGGATCGCGAAGGGCCAGCACCTGCCGCTTGCCGGCGTGCCGCTGATCGTCAAAGACAATATCTGGGCCGAAGGCTGGCCGATCACCCAGGGCTCGCGCCTCTTTGCCGACTTCGTCGCGCCCCGCGACGCGGAAGCCGTGCGGCTGGCGCGCGGCGCGGGAGCGATCGTCATCGGTATCGGCGCCTGTTCGGAATTCGCCTGCAAGGGCGTGACGAAGACGCCGCTGTACGGCACCACGCATCATCCGCTTGATGCTGCGCTGACGCCGGGCGGTTCCTCGGGCGGTAACGCTGCGGCTCTTGCAGCAAGCATGGCGCCCGTAGCGCTTGGCACCGATGCCGGCGGATCGAGCCGTCGTCCGCCGGCGCATTGTGGCGTGGTCGGCTTCAAGCCCAGCCAGGATCTCCTGCCCTATGGCCCTGGTTTTGCCGAGCCGTTCTGGGACGTTTCCGTCACCGCGCCCATGGGCAGGACCGTCGACGATTGCGCGCTGCTTTTCTCGGTCCTGGGCGGCCGGATGCAGCAAGCAGATCGTCCGCTTCGCCTGGGCTACAATCCGACTTTCGGAATCGAGGCGGCAATCGACGGCGATGTCAGGGATGCAATCGAAGGGGCTGTTCAGTCTCTCAAGCATGCCGGCTGGATCATCGAGTTCGTCGAAGTTTCCTGGCCCGATGGGCTGAGCGAGGAAGTCCTGATGCCGCTGCAGCATGCCGGCCTCGCCATGCTTTACGGCGAGCGCTGGCGGCAGGAACCGGAACTTTTCGATCCGGATATCGGCGCGCAGATCGAGCGCGGACTTGCCCTTCCGGGCACCGCCGTCGCCCGGGCGCTCGACCAGTCCCACCGGTTGCGCGGCGCGCTCGATCCGATGTTCGCAAGCCATGACCTTCTGATCGGGCTGACAACACCCTGCAAGGCATGGTCCCATGACCGACTGGGACCGGAGACGATCGGCGGGAAACCCGCCGCACCGCGGGACCATGCGGCTCTCACGCCCCGCTTCAACCACGCGCAACTGCCTGCCCTGTCGATGCCCTGCGGCACGGGGCGGAACGGCCTTCCTGTCGGCATGCAAATCGTCGGTCCACGCGGGGCGGATACGACCGTGCTAGCGGCGGCCCTGCGCGTCGAGAGAATACTTTCAGAACCGGCAGCCTGACCGGGTGGAGACGACCTTGAAGATATTGCTGATCAATCCGAACACTTCGGTGGAAATGACGGAACGCATGGTGGCCACAGCCCAGTCAGTGCTGGCACCCGATACCGAACTCGTCGCGTTCACCGCGACGCGCGGCTTTCCCTATATCGCCAGCCGGGCCGAAGCCATGATCGCCGGCGGCATAACGCTCGAAATGCTGGCCGAGCATCATCACGGCTGTGACGCAGCCGTCATTGCAGCATTCGGCGATCCGAGCCTGATCGCAGCGCGCGAACTCTTCGAGCTGCCGATCACTGCCATGGCAGAATCGGCCATGCTGACCTCCTGCATGCTGGGCGAGCGCTTTGCCATGCTCACCTTCTCGCGCACGCTGGTCGCGTGGTACGAGGACGCAGTCGCCGTAACAGGGCTGAACCATCGCTGCGCCGCCATTCGCGTGCCGGATGTCAGCTTCCAGTCCGTCTCGACTGTGCAGTACGAGCTTGAGAACGAGATTGTCGCGCTTGCCGAAAATACGGTCAGGGAACACGGCGCAGACGTGCTGATCCTCGCGGGCGCGCCGCTGACCGGCCTGGCGCAGCGCATCGCACACCGCGTCTCCGTACCTCTCGTCGATCCGCTGGCCGCCGCCGTGAGCCAGGCCCAGACCCTCGCACGGCTAAAACCCCGTGCCGCAAGCGCCGGACGCTTCGCCCGGCCGGGCCCCAAATCCGCCGAGGGACTTTTTCCGCCACTGGCCGCCTGGATAGAACACAGGCCGGCGATCGGCGCGGGCCTGACAGCCGTGCCTGCGGGACTGACTTCCAGAACTATGCCCAATACCCCATGAAAAGCCTTGTTGTTCTGTTCAACCCGAATACGAGTTCCACCACGACGGCCGAAATGGTCGCCATCGCGCACGAAACCGCCCGGAACTGGGCGGACGTCGAAGGCCGCACAGCCGACTTCGGAGCGCCGATCATTATCAATCCGCCGGACCTCGATACGGCCAGCCTCGCTGTTGACGCCTTCGCTGACAGGATGGCGGAGACGGGCTGGCCCGCCGATGCCATCGTGATTGGTGCTTTCGGTGATCCGGGTCTTGCAGCACTCAGGCTGCGCGCTCCCGTGCCCGTGGTCGGGATCGGCGAATCCGCGATCGCAGAAGCCTCCGCCGGCGGTCGCCCCTTTTCCATCGTCACCACGACGCCGGAGCTTGAAACGTCGATCCGGCGGCAGGTCGAAGGGCTGGGCGTCTGTCGTCAGTTGCGGTCGATCCGATTGACGCCCGGCGTGCCCGCCGAAGTCATGGCGGATGCCGACAGGCTCGACCGGGAACTCGGCCGGCTGATCAGCCAGGTGATGGCCGAGGACGGCGCAAAGGCCGTGCTGGTTGCCGGCGGCCCGCTTTCAGCGGCCGCGCGCCGCCTCGACCTCCGTTTCGCCCCGCCGATCATCGATCCGGTTACGACGGCGCTGAAGCGTCTCGGACTGATGCTGCGCGCAGCGAATTGAAGAGGAATTTCCCAATGATGGCATTCGACACAATCGTCAAGGGCGGCATGATCGTCACCGCGGCGGATCGTTACATCGCCGATATCGGAATCAAGGACGGGCGCATCACCGCGCTTGCCGCCGAACTTTCCGGCGCCGACGAACTGATAGACGCATCCGGCCTGCTGGTCCTGCCGGGCGGCATCGACAGCCACGTGCATCTGTCGCAGCCATCGTCCGACGCCTCGGTGATGGCCGACGATTTCGAGAGCGGCACCCGGTCGGCGGCGGCCGGCGGAACGACGACCGTGCTTGCCTTCGCGCTGCAGAAGAAGGGCCAGTCGCTACGCGAGGCCGTCGCCGAATATCATGCGCAGGCCGACGGGAAGTGCCACGTCGACGTGAGCTTCCACCTGATCATCTCGGACCCCACACCGCAGGTCCTCGGGCAGGAACTGCCGGCGCTGATCGAGGCAGGATACAGCTCCTTCAAGGTCTTCATGACCTATGACGACCTTGTGTTGAACGACCGGCAATTGCTTGAGGTCTTCGCGGTCGCCGGCGCGCATGGCGCCACCGTCATGGTACACGCCGAAGGCTACGATGCCATTCGCTTCCTCTCGGAAAAGCTGGAGCGCGAGGGTCATGTCGCGCCCTATTACCACGCGCTCTCGCGGCCGGAGATCGTGGAGCGGGAAGCCACGCATCGGGCGATCAGCCATGCCGAGATCACCGGCATCCCGATCGTCATCGTCCACGTTTCGGGCCGCGAAGCACTCGAGCAGATCCGCTGGGCAAGGGCGCGTGGCCTCAAGGTGTCGGCGGAGACGTGTCCGCAATACATCACCCTGACGGCAGACGATCTACGCGACCTCAACATGGGTTTCGAAGGCGCCAAATATGTCTGCTCGCCACCGCCGAGGGACGCCGAAAGCCAGGCCGCCATATGGCAGGGTCTTGTGGACGGCACGCTGGAACTGTTCTCCTCGGATCATTGCCCCTTCTTCTTTCAGGACGAAGACGGCCGCGGCAAGGATACGCCGAAGGCCAGAACGTCGTTCCGCTGGGTGCCCAACGGCATTCCCGGCGTCGAGACACGGCTGGCCATCCTGTTCTCCGAAGGGGTGAGCAAGGGCCGCATCAGTCTTGAGAAATTTGTGGCACTGACGGCGACCAATCATGCGCGAACCTACGGCCTCTATCCCCGCAAGGGCACGATCGCGGTCGGCAGCGACGCCGATCTCGTCCTGTGGGATCCAAATCGCAAGGAGACCATCCGTCAGGAGACCCTGCACCACGGCAGCGACTACACGCCCTGGGAAGGCTTTGAAGTCACTGGCTGGCCGATCGCCACAATGCTGCGGGGTTCGGTGGTCATGGAAAATGGTCAAGTTCTGAACCGCCCGGGTAACGGACACTATTTAACGAGGTACACCTCTTCGGCCCAGGCTACCGCAAACGTTGATTGGTCGAAAGCGCTATCGGCCGATACAAATCAATCATCGATCACAGGCTAAGCGCTCGTTCCTCTGGCGCGTAGCAGACCGAAGTTGCCTCGGCTGCGTCGCACTCAATCGCATGCTGGCATGCGCACGCCCGAAATCCGTCCGGTACGCCATAGCTACTGCTTTCAAAGGTCAGAATCCGATTGCGAACTCATTTATGCACCAACGCTATTCAGAATGGGTACATTCACTTTTCAAGTGAGACATGCCAATGATTTCAAAGGCTTCACTTTGAGATTTCGGCATGTCGCGATGCTATCAGCAACTGACTCTCGCCGATCGACGGCGTGTTCATCACCTCGTCGGGCGCCTCGTCGTGGCGCAGAGTCGCCACCGGCGATGTAGCAAACTGGAAAGGGGCTATCCACTGACGAGTGGTTGGAGTTTGAAGGGAAACGCCATCAAGAACGCCTGGATGCGTTGTGGCTGCCAATAGCGACGGCGCCCGACAACACCACCTTGAGAAAGCGGCCGAGGACGGTCTTGAAGGGATATGAACAGACGACCCGTAGTCCTATCAAGCAGGTGATCGCAACAATGGAACTTATAATAATCCATTGATGGCAGTAAGACGCGATGGTTTACCGGACGAATTCGTACCTCTCCAGCGCATCTGCAAGAACCTCCAATCCACGGATGGTTCTGACAGTCGGATCCATGAGTTGGACACTCATCTCGACAATCTGCCCCTGCCGCGCAGCCTTCATGACACTGGCAACCGGATCATGCCTGAGGAAATCGAGCTTGACCGCAATGTCGTCCCCCTCGAAGCGCCGTCTTGTCATGTCACCGGCTATAATGATTGTCGGGTTCGCTTTGGCAACGGTTTCCCAGCCGACGGTCGGCCACTCCTCGTTGCTGTCGACAACATTTCGAATTCCTAGCTCTGCCATGAGATATGCCGGAACACCGCCCTCGCCCGCCACATACGGGTCCGCATTGAGCTTGGCGCTGGAATACCAGAAGAGCGCAGATACATCACCCTTCAGCGCTACTACCCGCGCTTTCACTGCCTGCTCACGCGCCTTCATCTCACCAATGACCGTCCTGCCCCGGTCGGCAACATTGAAGATGCGCGCGATCTCGTCGATTTCCCGATAAATCAGATCCATTGAGAACTTTGGCGGCTCGGCGCCATCCGCATTCTTACCCTTCAAGTGGCAATCAGCCGGTGCTGTGTAGACTGGGATACTCAATTCCTCGAACTGCTCGACCCTGGCCACCACGCCTTCCGGACCGATCTGCCACTGGAACTGCGTCGCGACAAAATCTGGTTTTGTCGCCAGAATACCCTCGAAGCTCGGATCAAGCTCGGCAATACGGGGAACCCGTGCGTCCACCTTTTCAAAACCTTCCAGCACCGGCCCAATCCAGAGTGCTGTGCCGGCAACCTTGTCGCCAAGGCCCAACAGGTAGAACACTTCCGCTGAATTTTGCCCGTCGGCGAAGGCGCGCGAGGGCGCCTTGTAAAAGGTAAGCTGCCGACCGCAATTCTCGATCGTCAACGGGTAAACTGTTTCCTGAGCCAAGCCAGTTGAAGGGACCGTTATCGACAGGGCGACCAGGGCGGCTGGAAGAGATGATACGAAACTGTTCTTCACCGTTGAAATCCTTTGAACGGTCTGATCGGCCGCGCTGTCATGAGGCCACATCGACAGGGCGGGATGCCACAAGGACGAACCGCCGGTAGAACAGGGTGCGCAATCTGTTTCTGAGATCAGCATCCTTGCGCTGAGCCATGGCGATCGACCGATGGGATGGGAAGGCGATGTTCACGAAACCCGCCTCTCGCACCAGCGGTTCGAGGCGCTCAGCCGTCAGCCCGTCGCTAAACGGAAGTCGCCTCATGATATCGGCGTGCTTCTCGCTCATGGCGCCGTCATAGTAGGGATCATGTCCGATAAGGCGCTCGATCAGGCGGACAGCAAGGCCCGCGAGCCGGCCCATACGCGTTGGTTGCGTCCAATCGCCATCAAAGACGAGCAGCCTGCCGCCCGGCTTCAACACCCGGATCCAGTCGGCCAACGCCTGTTCCGGCTCCGTCAGTGTCCAGACCAGATGCCGGCAGATCACCGCATCATAGGCTTCGTCGGGTTCCATCGTGCGCTCGGCATCGGCAAGCACAAACCGAACGCGTGTGTTGCCTGCGTGCTTCGTTCGCGCCACGCCGAGCATAGCTTCGGAAAAATCGAGCGCCGTCACCTCATGGCCAAGCGAGAGCAGGACATTCGTCACCTCTCCCGTGCCGCAGGCAAGCTCCAGCACCCTTTTGGGCTCCGGCCCGATCGCGTCGCGCACGGCTGCCGCCCAGGCCTCCAGTTCCGGACCCGGCGGGATGCGGTGCCCGAACGCCAGATCGAAGGTCGCGGACCGTTTCGACCAGTACTCCCGGATGTCTTCCTTGAGGTCGTGGTTGCGCATGTCCATTGGTTCAAGCCCCCATCACGGATAGAGGTGCCGGTCGTGCGAGGTTGGTCCTGCCTTGCGAACGTCGCGTCAGGAAGCGGATGTGGCAGATGCCGCCGCTGTCCTGCTCGATATCGACATTAACGCCGAACACGTCTCGTATCCGTGCCTCTGTCAGCACCTCCCGCGGCTGGCCGAGAGCCACGAGACAACCGCCCTGCATGACGGCGATGCGGTCGCAGAACATGGCGGCGTGATTGAGATCGTGCAGTGCCGCCACCACTGTCAGATCCTGGCGCTGGACCAGATCGAGAAGACTGATCTGGTGACCGATGTCGAGATGATTGGTCGGCTCGTCGAGCAACAGGATCTTGGGTTGCTGCGCAAGCGCCCGAGCGATGTGCAGGCGCTGCCGTTCGCCACCCGAAAGCGTGTGCCAGAACCTTTCGGCGAGGTGTGTCATATCGACGTTTTCGAGAGCCGCGTCGACTATACTGTCATCCTGCGACGTCCACGGCGACAAAGGTCCTAGATAGGGAGTGCGGCCGAGTTCGACCGCTTGCCGCGCCGTGATCCGCTCCCCTGTCTCCGCCTGCTGCTCGACGAAAGCCAGACGCTGCGCCACGGCACGCCTACCAAGCTCCCCGATCGGCGTACCGTCCATGAGGACCGCGCCCGACTTCGGTTTGCGGATGCCTGCAAGCAGCGACATCAGGCTCGTCTTGCCCGATCCGTTCGGACCGATGATGCCAAGGAATTCGCCGGTCTCGACGGTGAGTGACACGCCCTTCAAGATATCCGCGCCGCCGGCGGACCAGGAAACGTGATCGGCTGAAAGCGTCATGCCCGCGCCCTCCTTTGTCCGAGAATGAGTGCGAAGGCAGGCGCGCCGACGAGTGCGGTGATCACGCCGATCGGCAGCACCTGGCCGGGGATCAGCGTACGCGACAGGATGTCCGCGATAATCATGAAGACCGCGCCGATCAACGCGGCGGCGGGAAGCAGGACACCGTGCCGCACGCCGACCAGCATCCGCGCGGCATGGGGAATGACGAGCCCGACGAAGCCGATCGATCCCACGATCGAGACCATGACGGCCGTCATCATCGCCGAGACGCCGACGAGGGCCAGATAGGTGCGCCTCACCGAGATGCCGAGCGAGGCGGCCGATTCCTGGCCGAAGGTGAAGGCGTCGAGCGCGCGGGCGTGCCAGAGGCAGACGGCGAGGCCGACGAGCGCTGCCGGCACCGCCAGCCAGGCATCCGGCCAGCGCACGCCCGATAGGTTTCCGAGCAGCCAGAACATGATGCCGCGGGCTTGCTCGGCCGTCGCCGCCTTGGTAACGATGAAGGATGTGAGCGCGTTGAAGAGTTGCGAACCTGCGACGCCTGCCAGGATGATCGCCGCCGTACCGCGCCCCGCCTTCACCGCCAGCACACTGACCAGCACGAAGGCGATGAGCGCGCCGAGGAAGGCGCCGAGCGGCATGGTCAACATCCCAGCGCCGAACCCGAGGATGGCAACGCTGACAGCACCCGTCGAAGCGCCCGCCGAGATGCCGAGAATATAGGGATCGGCCAGTGGATTGCGCAGCAGCGATTGTAGCACGGCACCGGAAAGCGCCAGCGCCGCGCCGCAAGAGGCGGCGACCACGGCACGGCTGAGGCGATAGCTCCAGATGATGCCTTCGTCGATCGGCTCCAGCGGATAGCCCGCGTTCCAGAGCCGGTTTGCCACCGTCTGTGCCACGGTCGAGAACGGTATGGCCGTTTCACCGATCGCCGCTCCTAGCCAGAGTGCGATCAGCAGAATGGCGAGCGCGGCGAATGCCGCCCCCGTTCGTCCGATCGATGTCAGCGTCCGGCTCACTGGGCAAGGCCGGCTTCGGCGATGGCGTCTGCCAACGCCTCGATGCCCTCGATCGTGCGGATCGTCGGGTTCATGGCCTGAGCGTCCATGTTGAAGACATGGCCGTTCTTCACCGCCGGCATGAGGCTGGCGACGGGATCGGTCTTCAGGAAATCGAGCTTGGCCTCCAGGCTGTCCAGCGGATAGCGGCGGCGTTCCATGGAACCCGCGACAATGATCGTCGGGTTGGCCTTTGCGATCGTTTCCCACCCGACTGTCGGCCATTCGTCGTCGGTCTTGATGATGTTTTCAATGCCGAGCGCCGACATGATGTAGCCCGGCGCCCCGTTCTTTCCCGCGACATACGGATCGGCGTCCGCGGCGCTGGAGAACCAGAAGACGGCCGACAGCTTGCCCTCGGCCGACGCCACCTTGGCGCGGGCCGCCTGTTCGCGCTTCTTCAGATCGGCGACGACCTCCTCGCCCTTGTCCTGGACGTTGTAGATCTGCGCCAGTTCGCGGATCTCCTGATAGACGAGGTCCATGGTGAAGACCTGATGACGCACACCGTCGCTGGCGGCGGAGTTCTCCTTCCCGGTGCAATCGGACGGAGAAGTATAGACGGGAATACCCAGTTCCTCAAACTGCTCGGGCTTGGCGACGACACCCTCCGGGCCGACCTGCCACTGGAACTGAACGGTAATGATGTCAGGCTTCTTGGCAAGCACGCTTTCGAAGCTCGGATCGTTGTCGGCCAGGCGGTCGATCCTGGCATTGACTTCCTCATAACCCTTTAAGACGGGACCAACCCATAGCGCGGTGCCCGCGACCTTGTCGGCAAGGCCGAGCAGATAGAGGATTTCGGTGCTGCTTTGGCCGATCGACACGGTCTGTGTCGGTGCCTTCTCGATAGTGATCTGGCGACCGCAGTTTTCCAGTGTCAACGGATAGGTGGTCTCGGCAGCCTGCGCGGCACTGGCAAAGGAGGCGGCCGCCAGTGATGCGAACAGCAAACCCGCGCGAAGCGGCGTTTTGAAAAGCGATGTCATGATCTGTCCCAAATATGGATTGAAAGCCGCGCAAGTCGGCAGGGCGAAACGAAGGGACGGTCAGGCCGTCCGCACGATCGAACAATCGACAGGTCTGGGGAAAGGCAGCGTCGGTCCACGCCGCGAGGCGCTGGTGATCTTCATTGCATACTCCTGTTCCGGGCTTCCCCGCCCGTGACGATGGATCGATATGTGACGGCAGGTCTCCTGGCTCACGGATATCCGCCGTCCATCTGCCTTCCCGTGCTGCTCGCACAGTGGCATGGCGCTATGCGCCACAAGGATGGACGGCAATCCGCTTACAGTTGCGGGGGCAGCCACGGCTTTGGTCCCATGCGGGTCGTCCGCACCGTGTTCCCTATTATTCCCCTCCGCCTCATGGGTAGGGGAACCGTCGCGGCCAGTTAATGGAGAAGCTGGTGCCTGGTCAAGGCCCGACTTGGAGACGCAGCGAACGACCTCAAGTGGCTTTTCCACCAGCGCCTCCCAGATCGATGAACCGCATCGAGACGTTTTCGGCAAGATCGCGCCCGGAGGCAGCGAGAAAAGCATAAGCTATATCATCCTCCGTCACGCCCTTCATTGGCTTGTGAACCGACGCCTGGACCGTCTCCGTGCCCTGCATCACCAGGATCACGGTCTCCTTCGGAGGGCAACCCGGCACGTGGCAGGCAAGTTCATTGACCGAGACAACAGCCTCGTCCGGCAGCGTGAGCAGCTTGCGGACCCAGGATTTGATCGCGCGGGCACTGTTGATGACCGAGGGACCATTCCGTGCCAACGGGTTGACGAAGGCCTCGCTCATGCCGCACCTCGCCTCTTTCTTGCCGCGCGCGGAGCCAGTACTTCGAAGAGATCCCGAAGCGGTTTGGCCGGCATGTCCTGACCGATGAGGACCACGCGGCTGCTGTGATCTTCGTCCGGCCAATGTTCCAGGCGCTGAAGCGGATAGAGCCGGTGCTGCACCGCGTGGGCGACCAGCGGACGGGTTGGGTCGTCGGCGAGCGCGAACAGACCCTTCAGGCGCAGAAGACCGGAGCCGATGTCTGTCGTCACGATATGCAGAAAGGTCTCGACGGCCTGGGGCGAGAGGGGGACATCGTGGCTCAGGCTGATCGCCTCGATTTCATCCCCATGCCGGTTGGGGTCGTGGGCGTGATCGCCGTGAGCCCCGAGCCTCTCCATGGCCAGCCAGGCAGGCACCTCCTCGGCCTTGCCCGTGACGGAATAGGCGCCGTCACCGAATAGCCCGGACAGATTGAAATCCTGTCGATGGCGATCATGGTAGACTGCCGCAGGATTGAGAGCCCTCAGCTCATCTGGCCAGTCGTGGGCCGGATCTGCGATATCTGTCTTGGTCAGGACCACATGGTCGGCAAAGGCGAGCTGTTTCCAGCCTTCCATGAAGCTAGTGAGGGTTGCACGCCCGTTGACCACGTCGAAAGCCGTCACGACGCGGGCGAGATGAAAATGCCGCGCGACCACGTGATCTCTCAGCCCCATGGCAGGTGATCCGCCGGGGATAATGCTGTTGATGATGGGAGCAGGATCGGCCAGTCCGGTCGTCTCGATCACGACCCGTGAGACAGGCGGTATTTCGCCACGAAGCCGCGCCTCGTGAAGCTCTGACAAGGAGCTTCTGATATCGCTTGTCGCCGTGCAGCAGATGCAGCCGGTCGTCGTACGGAAATAGGTTTCGGAGCCCTTGCGGACGAGATCGTGATCGATCGGGACGGTTCCGAACTCGTTGACGATAACGGCTGTCCCGTGCATGGCCGGATCGACCAGGATGTCATTCAGCAGAGTTGTCTTGCCCGAGCCAAGAAAGCCGGTCAGCAGCGTGACCGGCTGGGAATCGTAAAGCCGTCTCACGTCATCCTCCGTGGGATCGGTTGAGTTGCGCCACCGCTTGAACAGGCCGCCAATCATGCTGCTGGGAATCCATGGGTTGAATGTCAGATCAGGGGCTTGCCCGGCATGAGCCGGGCAAGCCATAGGTTCAGCTTCCGAGGATCGCGGCCTGCATCGTGTTCACGTTGTAGCGGAACATATCGATATAGTTGGATGCGGGGCCTTCGCGCCCGGACAGGGCGTCCGAGTACAGCGTGCCGCCGATCCTGATGCCGGTTTCAGTCGAGATCTGCTCGATGAGACGCGGATTGGTGATGTTCTCGAGGAAGATCGCCGACGCCTTGTCGTGCTTCACCTGATCGATCAATTTTGCCACGTCGGCGGCAGAGGCTTCCGCTTCCGTCGAGATGCCCTCTGGCGCGATGAACCTGAGGCCGTATTCGTGTTCGAAATAGCCAAAGGCATCATGGGAGGTGATCACCGTGCGCTTGTCGGCAGGAATGGCTTCGATTGCGGCCTTCACCTCGGTCTCAAGTTTACCGAGCCTGGCAATATAGGCCTCGGAGTTGGCCGTATATGTCGCGCAACCGGCCTTGTCGGCCTCGCAGAAGGCATCGGCGATATTCTTCACATAGATCTCGGCATTGTGGATCGACTGCCAGGCGTGTGGATCGAACTCACCGTGATGATGACCCTCGTGCCCATGATCGTGACCCGCTTCTTCGTGATCATGTCCAGCCTCGGTCTTCTCCACGGCCTCGTGCTCTTCTTCGGCACTCTTGAGCGGCTCGATCCCCTTGGTGACCTCGACCACCGAGGCTTTCGTGCCGCTGGCTTCAATGAGGCGTGACATGAAGCCCTCGAACTGAAGACCGTTGACGAGAACGACATCGGCTCCTTCCAGAGCGGCAGCATCTGCCGGGCGCGGTTCATAGACATGCGCGTCTCCGTCCGGTCCAACCAGCGTGGAGATTTCCACGCGGTCGCCGCCGACGTTCTTGGCGAAGTCGGCGATGATCGAAAAGCTGGCGACCACCTTCAGCTCAGCAGCTGATGCGCTGGAGGCAAAGCCGCCAAGCGTGAGGAGGCTGGCATAGGTGGCAAAACGTAGAGTGTTGAACATGGAGATCTCCTTGGGTTGATCAGGCGGTTTTGTGACGCCGGGACGTCAGGGCAGTCGGAAGCATTCCCCGCGTCCCGACCAGGGCGGAGACGGCGTAGATGACGCCCGCCGTCAGGATGATGGCGGGGCCAGACGGCAAAGAGGCGTGATAGGACAGCAGCAATCCGCTGACCGACGAGATGGCGGCGATGACGATCGCTATGACGCACATCGCGCGAACCTCGTTGGTCCAGAAGCGGGAGGCAGCAGCGGGTAGCATCATCAGGCCGACCGACAGCAGCGTGCCGAGCGCCTGGAACCCGCCGACGAGGTTAAGCACGACAAGCGTCAGGAAGATGAGGTGAACAGGCGTTCCGATACGACTGACGGACCGGAGAAAAAGCGGGTCGAGGCACTCGGCGACGAGCGCGCGCCAGAACACCGCCAGCGCTAAAAATGTGATGACGGCGACGCCGACAATCAGCGTGAGCGCGGCATCATTGAGCGCCAGCACCGAGCCGAACAGGACATGCATGAGATCGACGCTCGATCCCTTCCAGGACACCAGCAGCACCCCGACCGCAAGCGAAATCAGATAGAAGGCGGCAAGCGACGCATCCTCCTTCTGGACGGTGAAGCGCGAGACAATGCCTGAGCCGAGCGCCACCAGCAGTCCGACGATCAGACCGCCGATCGTCATGGGAACGATCTGAAGCCCGAACAGCACGAAGCCGACGGCCGCACCGGGAAGAATGGCATGCGCCATCGCATCCCCCGTCAGGCTCATGCGCCGCAACATCAGGAAGACGCCGATGGGTGCGCAACTGACGGAAAGGACAAGCGATCCGAACAGCGCGCGCTGCATGAAGCCATAGCGCAGGAATGGACCGATCAGATCCTCATACATGGCCGGCAATCTTGTGTTGGCGCGGGAGGTGAGTGTGATGGTCGTGGCCGCAAGTTTGGCCCTCCCGGCCTGCATCATCCTCACACCAGCCGGCCTCTTCGTCCCATGCCTCCTGAAAGCTGCGCGCCTTGCGCAAATTCTCTGATGTCATGACGTCAGAGGTGGCGCCCCATGCCACAGGCTTACGGGCGATCAGCAGGGTCTCGGGAAAATGGTCGCGCACCAGCACGTAGTCGTGCAGCACGCACAGAACTGTGCGGCCTTCCGCCACCCAGCCTTTGATCACCACAATAAGGTCAGCAATGGTGCGGGCATCGACCGCGTTGAACGGTTCGTCCAGCAGGATCAGATCGGCATCCTGAAGCATGGTGCGCGCAAAAAGAGCCCGCTGCATCTGCCCGCCGGACAGGCTGTCGAGGGGGCGCTTCTCAAAACCAGTCAATCCAACCGCGTCCAGGCAAGTGGAAAGCCTGATCTTGTCAGCGGCCGTGAGGCGCCCCAGCAAGCCGCGTTTCTGCCAGTAACCGAGAGACACGAGATCGATCACGCGCGCTGGAAAGGTCCGGTCAAGTTCGGATTGCTGCGCCAGATAGGCAAGGCGCCGAAAGCCCGGAACGCAAGCACCGCTGATCGGCTTCAAAATACCGGCTATGCCTTTCAGCAAGGTGGATTTGCCCGACCCGTTGGCGCCAACGACTGCGGTCAGCGAACCGCGTTGCACGCCACCGCTCAGGTGATGAACGGCCGCGTGACCCTGGTAGCCAAGCGTAAGATTTCTAAATTCCAGACAAGTGTTGCTCATCGCGTCCTCGGGGATTGACAGCGACTGCATAGGTAATGTTATTACGTTCGTCAATCGCAAACGTAACGTAATAACATTTGCATTGACCGAACCGCCGACACCCGCTGGCTCAAGCGGATCGTTCAGGAGGACCACCATGTCTCAGATCGAACCCACCCCCGTCACGGTACTGACCGGATATCTGGGTGCCGGGAAAACCACGCTTCTCAACCGCATTCTGACCGAGCCGCACGGCAAGAAGTTCGCCGTCATCGTCAACGAGTTCGGCGAGGTCGGGATCGACAATGACCTGATCGTCGAGTCGGACGAGGACGTGTTCGAGATGAACAACGGCTGCATCTGCTGCACGGTGCGAGGAGACCTGATCCGGATCATCGAAGGACTGATGCGTCGCCCCGGCCGCTTCGACGGCATCCTGATCGAGACGACGGGCCTCGCTGATCCGGCGCCGGTGGCACAAACCTTCTTCGTCGACGAGGATGTCAGGTCGAAAACCCGCTTGGATTCGATCATCACCGTCGTCGACGCCAAGCATCTTCTCGGCGAGATCGACCGCGCTCATGAGGCACAGGAACAACTCGCCTTCGCCGATACGATCATCCTCAACAAGACCGATCTCGTCAGTGACAATGACATCGCGGCCGTCGAGCAGCGCATCCGGCGGATCAATCCCACCGCCAGCATAATCAGATCAACGCGTTGCGATATCGACATATCAAGCCTCCTGGATCGCAAAGCGTTTGATCTTGACCGCATTCTGGAGGTCGAGCCCGATTTTCTCGACGAAGAGCACGAGCACGAGCATGACGACCATGTCACCAGCTTTTCGCTGGTCGAGCGGGAGCCCATGGATCCAGGCAGGTTCCTGAACTGGCTGCAAACGACGGTGCAGGCATTCGGAAGGGATATGCTGCGAATGAAGGGGATCATCTCGTTTGCCGGTGACGACGACCGCTTCGTCGTCCAGGCCGTGCACATGCTTCTGGAAGGCGATCACCAGCGGCCGTGGAAGGAAAATGAGGATCGGGTGACCCGGCTGGTCTTCATTGGCCGCGACCTGCCCAAAGACGTCATCAGCGACGGCTTTACCAAATGCCGTGCGGTTTGGCAGGCCGCCGAATAGCCCGCCGCGCACAACAAATCACAACATGAAGGAAGGAACCCGATGAGACTGTCTCTTACCCGAAACCGCTTGCTGGCTGCGGTGGCAGCGAGCCTGGTCTTCATTGCACCCGGCGCCTTTGCCGACGAAGATCATGAGACTAAAGAGGCCTGGCGCCTGTTCGTGGCTGACCATACAAACCCGGTCGTGCGCGTCATCGATTTCAAGGATGGTAAGGAACTCGGCCGCTATGACGTCAAGGGATATGCATCGCTAACGGCGAGTGCCTCCGGTCAGACAGTCTTTGCTGCCCAGACGGAAGCAGATGTCATTCATGCGATCAGAACCGGCATCAATTTTTCGGATCATGGAGAACATCGCGATCTCGAAGTTTCCGAGCCCGCGCTCCTGCCCGTGACATTTGAGGGCAAGCGCCCCGGCCACGTCGTGCCGCATGATGACCATGTCGTCCTGTTCTACGATCGCGCCGACAAGGCAGAAATCGTCGATGAAGCCGACATCCTCGACGGAAAAGTGGAAAAGCGGATTGTCGACACGATCAAGCCGCATCACGGCGTGGCGGTGACGATGGGCCGCTACGTGCTCGTCTCGGCCCCAAATACAGAAATCGAAACGAAACCAGATGAATTGCCGCCGCGTATTGGCCTTCGCGTAGTCGACGAAAAGGGCGAGCAGGTTGGCGAAATGGCCAGATGCACCGACCTTCACGGCGAGGCGACCTCGGCCCGCCTCGTCGCCTTCGGCTGCAAGGAGGGCGTTCTTGTGGCGCGCCCGGGCGGACTTGATGGGCCGAAGCTCACGATGCTGCCCTATCCCGACGATTTTCCGAAGACCTACACGGGCACACTCCTCGGCGGCAAGGCGATGCAATTCTTCCTCGGCAACTATGGCGATGACAAGCTGGTGTTGATCGACGCGGATGCCGAACAACCCTACAAGCTGATCGAGTTGCCGACGCGCCGCGTGGATTTTCAGCTCGATCCGGCAGAACCGCGCAACGCCTATATCCTGACGGAAGACGGAGACCTTCACGTTCTCGATGTCGTCAAGGGCGCAATCGTCAATAAGGCGAAGGTCACCCAGCCTTACAGCAAGGATGGCCATTGGCGCGATCCGCGCCCGCGCCTTGCTGTGGCCGATGGCCAGATCGCCGTCACCGATCCCCGCCATTCTCTCGTTCGCGTTGTCGATGCGGACACGCTGAAAGAAACGCGCACAATCGCGGTCGAAGGTCAGCCCTTCTCGATCGTTGCCGTCGGCGGTTCGGGCGCCTCTCACTGACGCGATGAAACCTCTGCCCGGAACTGTAGCGCAGTTCCGGGCAGACCCTCAAAACGGCACCTCCCGGAGATCCGCATGTTGCAGGCAGCCCATACCCACGATGTAAAGCTGACGAGGAACCAGAGCCTCGTGCTCTCCGTGCTGCAATCGACCGAGCAGCCGCTCAGCGCCTATACCATCTTGGACCGTCTGCGGGATGACGGCTTGAGGGCGCCGCTTCAGATCTATCGCGCGCTCGATAAACTGATGGAGGTTGGCCGCATCCACCGGTTGGAAAGCATGAACGCCTTCGTCGTCTGTTGCCATTCAAAGCATGGGCAGATCCATCCGCGGATCACTGCATTCGAGATCTGCGAAGGCTGCGGGAAGGTCAACGAATTCCACGATGCGAAGATCGAGGATGCCCTCGTACGCCATGCTCGAAAGAGAGGCTTCAAGATCAGAACCACCACGATCGAGGTCCACGGCGTATGCGGCGAGTGCCACTGAGCTTGAGCTGCTGACGGCTAAACGGTCATTGCGCATTGCCTGGATCTGTTACGTTATTTCATTAAAGGATTCTCATTGTGAAGAAGCTTCCTGTCACCGTCCTTTCCGGCTTCCTCGGAGCCGGAAAGACGACATTGCTCAACCATATTCTCACCAACCGCGCCGGCATGCGCGTTGCCCTGATCGTCAACGACATGAGCGAGATCAATATCGACGCCGCACTGGTCCGCGACGGCGGCGCCAACCTGTCGCGCATGCAGGAGCAACTGGTCGAGATGACCAATGGCTGCATCTGTTGCACGCTGCGTGACGATCTGCTGCAGGAGGTGCGGGCCTTGGCCGAGCAGGATCGCTTCGACTACCTGCTGATCGAATCAACCGGCATCGCCGAGCCACTCCCCGTTGCGGCAACTTTCGACTTCCGTGACGAGAACGGTCAGAGCCTTGCGGATGTCTCGAAGCTGGACACAATGGTGACCGTCGTTGATGCCGCCAACCTTTTGCAGGACTACAGTTCCTCGGACTTCCTGGCGGATCGCGGCGAGACGGCAGGAGAAGGAGATAGCCGCACACTGGTCGATCTTTTGGTCGAACAGATCGAATTTGCGGATGTCGTGATCCTCAACAAGATCACCACGGCGACGCCCGAACAGCGCGATGCCGCGCGCAAGATTATTGTCGGCCTGAACCCGGATGCCAGGCTCATCGAGGCCGACTTCGGCAAGGTGGATCTGAAGGAGGTCCTGGGCACCGGTCGCTTCGATTTTGCCAAGGCTGAGACGCATCCGCTTTGGTATAAGGAGCTGCACGGCTTCAAGGACCATATTCCGGAGACCGAGGAATATGGTATCCGCTCCTTCGTCTACCGCGCCAAGAAGCCATTCGACCCAATGAAGTTCCAGGCCTTCATCGACAAATCCTGGCCGGGCGTCGTGCGCGCCAAGGGCTTCTTCTGGCTGGCGACCCGCCCGCGCCATGTCGGCGAGATCAGCCAGGCGGGTGCGCTTGTGCGAACCGGAAAGATGGGCCTTTGGTGGACGTCCGTTTCGCGCGAGCAATGGCCGCAGGATCCCGGCTTTCTCAACATGATGAAGCCCTATCTCGATCCTGTCTGGGGTGACCGCCGGCAGGAAATCGTCTTCATCGGCGCCGATCCGATGGACGAGGCGAAGATCTGCGCTGAACTGGACGCCTGCCTGATCGACAGCCCGGTCTTCGTGCCGGACCTCTGGCGCAACCTGCCGGATCCGTTCGCCAGTTGGGATCGCAAGGCTGCTTGAGTGCCGCCGACCGGCAGATTGACAGGCGTCGGGCCCTGATTGTGCCTGGAGGCTAGACCGGCCGCATTGTCTTCTGGGTCAGGTCTGCCGCCGCTTTGGCGCAAAATCACCCGAACTCGATCCTCCGCTTCGCTTCTACAGACAGAAAAACGCGATCGGTTTTACCGGGTTGGCCATACTCGCGCCGCGCAGCAGGCGGCGTGCTTCTGCCGCGGTTCCAGACGGTGGCAGTACGTTAGGAGAAAAAAGAAGAATGTGCGGATCAAAGCGCGCCGTCGACTATTATCATGGGCCGGCCACGGGAACAGGATTCGATGCGCGCTTCGACGCGGTAGATGTCACGCAGCATGGCCGAGGTGATCACGTCCGTAGTCACGCCGCTCGAAGCCATTTCTCCATTGGCGATGACGATGGTGTTCGTGCAATAGCGTAGAGCATGGTTCAGGTCGTGCAGCGCGATCAGGACGATCATGCCGGTGCGGCTGGCGATCGCGCAGACGAATTCCAGCACGTCGATCTGGCGGTGCAGATCGAGCGCCGACGTCGGCTCGTCCATCAGCAGGACTTCGGGTTTACGCACCAGCGCCTGGCCGAGCGAGACCAACTGCCGCTGGCCGCCGGAAAGCGCATCGAGCCCGCGGAAGGCGAGGTCCTCGATGCGCAGCGCCTTCAGGATTGCGTCGATCTCGAAAAGTTCGTCGTCCCGCACACGCCAGCCGCCGTCCTGCTTGGCCGCAAGCAGCAGCGACTCGTAGACTGTCAGCACGGCATTCGAGCCTGTATCCTGCGGCATGTAGCAGATCGAGCGATCGCCGCGCGTCGCCTCGGAGAGTTGCACGACGCCGGGGCCGGAGATGAGCCCGGCGATCCGCTTGAACAGCGTCGACTTCCCCGCCGCATTGGGGCCGATCACCGCTGTCGTGGTGCCGGGCGTCAGCAACTCGATTGCGACCTTGGACAGGACCGTTGTGCGGCCATAGCTGGCACCAACGTCCTTCAGCACCAAGCTTACCATGCGCGCCTCCGGTTCGAGAAAATCAGAACAAAGAAGAAGGGTACGCCGACGAACGCGGTGATGACGCCGATCGGCAGGATAGCGCCGGGAATGAGCACCTTGCTCACGACCGAGGTCGTCGACAGCAGCAGCGCGCCGCAGATGACAGCACCCGGCAAGAAGAAGCGCTGGTCCTCACCCACCACCATGCGGGCGATATGCGGACCGACAAGGCCGACGAAGCCTATCGTGCCGACGAACGATACCGGAATGGCGGCGAGCAGGCTGACGATGAGCATGGTGTGAAGGCGCAGGCGCCGTACGTTGACGCCCATGCTCGCCGCCTTGTCGTCGCCCAGTCGCAGCGCCGTCAGCGCCCAGGCACTACGGATGAAGAACGGCAGGGTTACTAGCAGGATGGCGGCGGTGACGAACACCTTGTCCCAGGTCGCCTTCGTGAGGCTGCCCATCGTCCAGAACACCACGGCGGCGAGCGCCTGTTCGGAAGCCAGATATTCAAGCAGCGAAAGCGCGGCATTAAAGGTGAAGACGAGCGCGATGCCGAGCAGCACGATCGTCTCGACCGTCACGCCGCGCAGTGTCGAGGCAAAATGAATAAAAAGTGCCGCCACCATTGCCATGATGAAAGCGTTGACCGGTACCATATATTGAACCGCGCCGGGAAAGATGGCCACGCCACCGACAAGCCCCAACGCCGCACCAAAGCTGGCCGCAGCTGAAATGCCGAGGGTGAAGGGGCTGGCGAGCGGGTTCGACAAAATCGTCTGCATCTGCGCCCCGGCGACGGAAAGCGACGCACCGACTGTGACGGCCATCAGCGCTATCGGCATGCGGATATCCCAGATCACGACACGCAGCTGGTCACCGACCGTATCGGGCGAGAATAGCGCGGAAAGCACCTGCGACAAGCTGTAATTCGCCGGCCCCAGCGCCATGTCGGTCGCGATACTCACGGCGAGTGCACAGGCAAGACCGGCGAGGATGAGAATGCGCCGAAAGGCAAGGGCGCGATACTGATCGCGACCCGTTGCCTTGGCTTCTGCGGCCACAGCAGTCATGGCCTACTTGTCTTTCAGCGATACGAAGTAGCCTGCCTTGTAGTCGAGCGGCAGGAAGCGCGCGTGCAACTCCTTGAAGGTCGCTTCCGGATCCAGATCCTTGAAGAGATCCGGATGCAGCCACTTGGCGATCTGCTGGATCGCGACGAACTGGTAGGGGTTGTTGTAGAACTGGTGCCAGATGGCGTGAACATTGCCGTCCTTGACTGCCTTGATGCCGGTGAAGGCCGGTCGCTTTGTCAGGTTCTCCAGCTTGCGATGCGCTTCGGCGGTATCCGCGCCATAGCCGACGCCGACCCACGCCCCGCCTGGCACATAGCCTTCCCACATGCCGCCGGTGATGATCACCTGATCCGGATTGGACGCGATGATTTGCTCCGGATTCACCGTACCGAAGGTGCCTGGAATGATATTCTTCGCCAGATTGGTGCCGCCGGCAAGCTCGACCATCCGACCGAAGTTCTCATTGCCGAAGGACATGCAGCAATCGTCGGAATAGCCCCCGGCCCGCTCCATGAAGACGAGCGGCTTCGCAGGCTTATTCTTCTCCAGCACATCCGTCACCTGCTTGATCGCTTCGGCGCGGAACGTGATGAAGTCTTCGGCGACCTTTTCCTTGCCCATCAGCGTGCCCATGATGCGCATGCTCGGCTCGGTGTTTTCCATCGGCTTTTCGCGAAAATCTACATAGACCAAGGGAATGCCGACCTTGGCGAGCTTCTCGATGTAGCCGGCTTCCTCCGTCGCGGTCTTGGCATCGACGTTCATCAGGATGACGTCGGGCTTCAGGGCCACCGCCTGCTCGATGTCGAACGTGCCATCCTTCATGCCGCCGAACGTCGGCAGTTTGGCGATGTCCGGGTACTTCTCGAGATAGGCGGCATAGGATTCCGGATCCGCCTTCGGCAGGTCGTCACGCCACCCGACCACGTGCTGGAACGGGTTCTCCTTGTCGAGCGCGGCAAGGAAATAGATCTGACGGCCTTCCCCCAGGATGACGTGCCTGACCGGAACGTTGACTTCGACCTCGCGACCCGTCACGTCCTCAACGATGGCGGGATCGGCCAAGGCGGGAAGCACGGTGGACACAAAAAGGCCAACGGCCAGCATCGCGGACTTGCCTGTAGGGCGCATGATAGTTCATCTCCGGTGGAAACTGTCCGCACTTATTATTTGATGACTTTCATAGTCAAGTTCTATCTTTTAGAGCGTCAAACCTGAATCAAGGAGCAGCGCATGCAGAGCGAGGGGATAGCGGAAGGCGCCAATTTCACCCTGAGGGATGAAATCAAGGCCTATTGGTCGGCCCGCGCGGCCACCTTCGACCAGTCGCCGGGCCACGAGATCTTTTCCGAGGAAGAGCGGGCCGCTTGGCATGCCTTGATCGAGCGGCACGTCGGCCGTCGCAACGGCGCCAAGGCGCTCGACCTTGCCAGTGGCACCGGTGTGATTTCCCACCTCATGGACGATCTAGGCTATCGCGTCACCGGCATCGACTGGTCGGAAGCCATGCTGGAACGGGCGCGTGCCAAGGCAACGTCGCGCGGCCGGGCGATCCGCTTTCACCTCGGCGATGCGGAGAACACGCTGGAGTCGGGCGACAGCTACGATGTGATCGTGACGCGGCATCTTGTGTGGACGCTCGTCGATCCCAAGGCGTGTTTTGCGGAATGGCTGCGTGTCCTGAAGCCGGGCGGCAAGCTGCTCATCATCGACGGTGATTTCGTCAACACGGGCCTTGCCGAGCGGCTGGTAAAGCGTCTCGCAGCCATCCTTGAAAGAGCCGGCATCCTAAAGGCGCAAGCGACCCATGCGTCAGCCGTGATGGCTGGCGCGCATGAAAACATCTTGTCGCGCGTTCACTTCTCCGGCGGTGCGCGTGCCGATGCCGTTCGCCGCATGCTTGAAGAGGCAGGCTTTTCAGCCGTTGCGGCTGACACCAACCTGCGGCAAATCCACAAGGCGCAGGCCAAGCATTTCGGTTTCTTCAAAGCCACCGCGAGGGGAATGCAGCATCGCTACGCGATCGTGGCGCAAAAGCCGGCCAGCTAGACTTGCCGCGCTCCGCGATCTCGGCACTTGGTGAAAATCGAACGCCCGCTTTCTCGACTTCGAGCACGGTGCTGTTTTCAGCTACCACTATGATTTCCGGGATGACTGGTGGCACACCGTAGCGGTCAAGGAGTTCTCAACGCTAACTGCTATGCCCAAACACCGGAACTGCGTCTGTGGCGAAAGGGCTCGACTGCCCGAGGATGTTGGCGGCGTGTCGGGTTATGAGCGGTTTCTGGGGATCATCGCCGACCGGGAGGATCCCGATATGCCGAAACCATTCGGTGGTGAGGTGGCTACTTTTATCGATCATGTCCCACGGAGTGGTGTAGCGGGTTAGCGGTGGTCACCAGTGTTTTCTGGTAGGGTCGGGTTGTTCAAGCCTGATGGAAGACCGCCGATGACCGACGACATGATGGATCTGCGCTCACTCGTTGAGAAGAGTGCCGACGCCGATTTGCTGCTGAAGGTGATCGGCTTTGCCGCCGAAAAGTTGATGGCGCTGGAGGTCGGCGTGAAGACCGGCGCGGGCTATGGCGAGAAGAACGACACGCGGAGGCACCATCGAGCTTCGTATTCCGAAGCTTCGCACCGGCAACTGTTTCCCGAGCTTCCTCGAGCCACACCGCATGGCAGGAAGCTCCTCCGCGAGGAGATAGGCGCCCTTCACGTTCACCCCGCATCCACAGACAGGGAATGCCATCGTCAGGCATATCTGAGACCCTTTTCGGCGAGGCGCTTGCGCATGCCGTAGCTATCTAGGCCGAGTTCGCCGGCAGCGAAGACCGGCGCTTCGGCTCGTCTTTGGCAAACCTCTTTTCCGCCGCCGCAATGCTGCTTCCCCCTCCACCCGACGGACGATGCGGACACCCATCAATCATCACCGTGCTTCTTCACCGGCGGCGTGCCGTGTGTGTGAAATGTTTCGATCGTCTTGAGGCCCCATGCCTGTCCCTTCCGGCGGTCAGCCTCGGTCCAGACGACCGGCTCCCAGTCGGGTGCGAGGATCAGACGAGCACCGGAATTGGCCAGTTCAACGCGGTTGCCGGCGGGCTCCCAGACATAGAGGAAGAACGTGCCCTGGATGGCGTGTTTGTGCGGCCCGGTCTCGATATGAACGCCGTTCTCCAGGAAAATGTCAGCGGCGCGCAGAATGTCCTCGCGCGTATCGGTCGCATAGGTGACATGGTGCAGCCGCCCCTCGCCGCCGCCGTGCTCCTCGGCGCAGGCGAGGTCGTAGGTCTTGTTGTTGACAGTGAACCAGCACCCGCCGAGACGCCCGTTGTCGAGCTGGATCAACTCGGTCACGCGCGATCCGAGGCAGGTTTCCATGAAGGCGCGGAACGCGGAAACGTCCGAGGCCAAAAGGTTGAGGTGGTCGATCCGGCGCGGATGGCAGCCGCGGCCGTGATAGCGCTGCGCGATGTTCTTGAGTTTCGGCCGCTCCTGCGGCGGCGGCGCGTAGCTCACCGTATCCCAGTAGATTTCGAAGACATGGCCGAAGGGATCTCGGAAACGGAAGGCGCGGCCGTGGCCGGCATCGCCGTCCACCCAGCCGATCACCTCGTAGCCGCTCGCCTCGACCGCCCTGACACGCCGCTCCAGCGCCGCCGGCGAGGCGGCGCGGTAGGCGACATGGCCGATCCCCGTCGTCGTATGGCGGGTCAGTTTCAGCGAATGGAACTCGTAGTCGTCCCAGGCGCGCAGATAGGCCGACGTCTCATCCTCGCCTGCCAATGTCAGGCCGTAGACATTGACGAAGAAATCGAGGCTTTCCTCATAGCGGTCGGTATACATCTCCACATGCGCGAGATGGGCTATGTCGAAACAGGGTTCCATCCGGTTTCCTCCCAATGGATTTCAATGTTCAACGACGGTCCGCGGGAAGACCGACTGGGGGTGTGCGGTCCGCTCAGGTAGAGCTGCGGCGCGCCCGGCGATGACGCCCCTGCCCTTCGATCTTGCCCGCACCTCCGAATTGATCGGCATCGCCACCCGCAAGGACTGGCTTTCCCACCGCCGCGCGGTCAGCATTTCTAGCTGAAATCCGTCACCCGGCAACAGTTGCAGATAGCGAGAACGCATTGCCTGCCAATCCCGCCCCCGGAAAGTCGCGGTGCTGACCGGGCCCGATCTGAACGCCAACGCGATCAACATCGAACTGGCGCTCAAGGATGTCCAGGAAAAGTATCCAGACTTCAAGGTCGCCGCCGTGGTCAAGACGGACTGTTGGGTACTTCAGGGCAACCAGAAGACCCTGCCGCTTTTCAGGCCAACAAGGATCTGACCATCTTCATCTCCAACTATTCGGATATGCCCCGCGGCGCGGTCCAGGCCGGCCGATGCTCTGTAAGTGGTCATGAAGCCGATCCCGATCGTTTGCAATGCTCAAACCTTACCAGCTGTGGCCCAACGACACGTGACCCCGCAACACAGATTCGCTGGGAGCACTCAAGTCGGTGATGGGTAGCGTCCGTGCCGCGCGAGACGCCGGCTCGGGCAGACGCCCCCGGGCGCCTTTCATTCTCCTTGCTTGCCGGCCCCCTCTCCAGCTCATGCCTCTCGGCGTATCTCCACTGGCTCGGCAAGGGGCCAACCTGGGCAATGACCACTATCGATGCCGAGGAAATGCGCGCAAGCCGCGAGGAAGGGCAGACGCATCAGGCGCGCGGGTAACGATCCACGCCGAGCCGCAAGCGATCCACCGGGCGACAGGCGATCCGGTGAAAAGCCTTGAGGGAGTGGCCTTGCCGGCCGCTCCCCGCTTTCGAATGATGCAATGCATGCTGCTTCACAGCAGGAAGTCCCC
>NZ_JABXYK010000029.1 GCF_013378445.1 Mycoplana rhizolycopersici | reverse complement strand
TTTCGTCTTGCCATATCCACTCCGCTCAAGAATGCCTGCCGGCTGGGGGCGACCGGCGGTCGCCCCCTGCCGTGTCTTCGAAGGGGATCAACCCTTGACCATGTTGCCCCAGTTCTCCTCGCTGTCGACATTCTCCTTCCAGATCATGACGGGCTGGATGAGCGTGTTCTTTTCGACCGGCTTACCGGAGAAGTGGTTTTCCATCTGCTCCACGATGGACGAGCCCATCGAGAACGGGTTCTGGCCGACGTCGGCGGTCTGCGTGCCCTCGCGGATGCGCTGCAAGCCAAGGGGCGTCCCGTCGAAGCCGATGACCGGGATGTGACCTTCTTCGCCGGCGAGCTTCAGCCGGTCGATCTGGCGAAGTGCGGAGACCACGCCGCGGATCATCTCGTCATTATGCGCCCAGATCGCCGCGACGTTCGGATCACGGGTGAAGGCATCAACCGTCAGGGTCTGCGCGGTATCGGCAGCCCACTCGGCCTTCAGCGTCTCGATCTTGATGTCGGGATATTTCGCTTCCATCTGCTCGTGGAAGCCCTGATAGCGCTTCTCCGACTGGCCGGAGCCGATCGCACCGCGCACTTCGAGCACCAGTCCCTTGCCGCCCGTCAGCTTTGCCACGGCATCCGCCGCCGCACGACCGCCCGCCACGTCGTCAAAGGTGTTGTAGGCGACCCATTCGCCTTCCGGCGGCAGGTTCTCCAGCATGAAGAGCGGGATGCCTGCCTCGTTTGCCTTGCGCACGCCACCCTGCAGCAGCTTCGCATCGACCGGGTTGAGCAGGATGATATCCGGCTGCTTGGACAGGACGTCGAGCATCTGGGTCGTCTGCGTCGAGGGATCGCCCTTGCCGTCATAGACGGAAATGTTCATGCCCTTCTCGGCGGCAAGCTTCTTGACGTGATCGACGAGCGTGACCTGGTATTCGTACTGGAGGCCGAAGGCGATATAGGCAAGGTTCTTGCCCTTGAGCGCGCTGTCTTCGGCAAGGGCCGCACCCGGAGCGGCGAGTGCACCCGTCATCATGAACGCGACACCGGCTGCGAGCTGCATGAGCGTCCGGCGTTTCATTGGCATTCTGGTCTTCGTGTCCATTATGTTTCCTCCCAATTGGACCCGTGGGCCACCCTCTTCGGGTGGCGTTCCCCATTCCCGCTTCACCGGAATTTTCGGCAAAGCGATTCCGTTCGCCCCGAAAGGCGCATGCGTGACGAACTGCTTTTCGTTGTTGCGGTGTGAGAGCGCCGCATCCCGTGTTGTCAGGCTTTCGGCGGTTGCTTCGATTTCGTCGCGATGACTTTCTTGCGCATGCCGGCTTCCAGATAACTTCGGCGATAGACATCGAGGGCGGCGGCGGCGGCGATGACGAGACCGGAGACGACGGAGTCCCAGTTCGGTGGCACGTTCAGAAGATTGACCGCATTTTGCACCAGGCCGAGCAGCAGCACGCCAAGCAGCATACTCCCGATATTTCCCTCCCCGCCGAACAGGCTGACGCCGCCGATGACCACAGCGGCAATGACCGCAAGTTCAAGCCCCTGCGCAGCCGTTGCAGCGCCCGCCTCGAACCGTGCAGTGATGAGAAGGCCACCGATCGCCGACATCAGGCCGGAGATCATGAAGGCAATAATGATGACACGCTCGGTCTTGATGCCGGCGAGACGCGCAGCGAGCGGGTTTCCTCCCGTGGCATAGATCGAGCGGCCAAAGGAGGTGCGCGAGAGCACGATCTGCGCAATCAGCGCCAGTACGAGCGTCAGCACGATCACGGCTGGAATGCCGAGAATACGCGCGGCCTGCAGGTCGACGAAGAACCGCGGTACCGGCGCGATATTTGTGCCGCCCGAGTAGATGTAGGCGAGACCTCTGCCGATGGTCATTGTCGCGAGCGTCGCGATAAGGGCGGGAATCCGCAGCTTGGTCACGGCAAGCCCGTTGACAAGGCCGATACCGAGACCGGCGAGAAGCGCGACCATGACGCCAATCTCCGGAGATAAGCCCTGGAACTGTACGAGCCCCACCGAAAGCACGGATGACAGAACAAGAACCGAGGCGATCGACAGGTCAATACCGGCGACAAGAATCACGAAAGTCTGCCCAATCGCTACCACGGCGATGATCGTTGCCGACTGCAGCACATTCTCGATGTTTCGCATCGTTGCAAAAACCGGGCTGAGTACGCTCATTATGGCGCCGCCAAGCAGGATGACCGCCAGCAAGCCGACGCTCTGCATCAGGTCGATGAACGAGATGCGCCCGAACAATCCCGGCGGTTTGCCGTGTCCGGCTGTTGCGATGTCGCTCATTTGCGTGTTCTCCAAAGTCATTCGTGTCTCCTGCGCGTCGTATCGAGGGCGCTCAGCCGGTCGTCGCGTAGCTCATGATGGTTTCGCTTGTCGCCTCCGCCCGCGTGAGCTTGGCGCAGATGCGCCCCGACCGCATGACGAGGACGCGATCGGACAGCGAGAGAATTTCCGGCAGCTCCGAACTGATCAGCAGGATCGCCATTCCGCTCTCCGCAAGCCGGACGATCAGATCGCTGATTTCCGATTTCGCCCCGACATCGATACCCTTGGTCGGCTCGTCGAGGATCAGGACCTTCGGGCGGCGTGCGAGCCAGCGGCCGAGCACGACCTTCTGCTGGTTGCCGCCGGAAAGGGTCGAAACCCGCACCTTCGACGACGCCGCCTTGACCGCCAGGCTCTTCATCTCGCGCGCGGCGATCTCCTCTTCTCTCTGGGAAGAGAGGAAGCCGTAGCGGGTAATCTGGTCGAAAAGGCTGAGCGTCATGTTGCTGCGCACGCTCATCAGCCCGACGAGGGCCTGCCGGCGCCGGTCTTCGGGAACCAGGCCGATGCCGGCATCAATCGCCGCCTTGGGATCGTTCGCGCGGATCGGCTGGCCGGCGATTTCGACGGTGCCGCTGTCATAGGGATCGATCCCGAAGATGCAGGCCGCAAGTTCGCTGCGGCCGGCCCCTACAAGGCCCGACATGCCGACGATCTCACCGGCGCGGACATCGAAGGAGATATCGTCCAAGAGCCCGTCGCGGGAAAGGTTGCTGACGCGCATCACAACGTCGCCGATAGGACGCGGCTTGTGCTCGGCTTCGCGCACTTCGCGGCCAACCATCATGCGGATGACCTTGTCGTGATCGAGATTTGCAATTGCTTCCGTCCCGACCAGACGGCCATCCCGCAGAACGGTGACGCGGTCGGCAATCGCGAAGACCTCTTCCAGCCAGTGCGAGACGAAGACGATGCCGAGGCCATTCGCCTTAAGATCATTGACGACCCGAAACAGGCGGTCGATCTCCGGCGGTGAAAGCGATGTCGTCGGCTCGTCCATGATGAGGATCTTCGAATCCTCCGAAATGGCGCGTGCGATCTCGATGAGCTGCTGGTCGGCAGGCGACAGGCGCCCCGCCGGCGTGGATATGTTGAGATGGGGCGCAACGCGGGCGACGGCGGCACGCGCCCTCTGCTTCTGCGCCTTCCTCGACACCCAGCCATAGCGGCCGGGCCAGCGGCCGAGCATGATGTTCTCCGCCACCGACATGGCCGGAACGAGATGGGCATCCTGATGGATGGTGGCCACACCAATGCGGTGCGCGGAGGCAGGGTCGGCCTGCAAAGCCACGCCGTCGACCGTGATTTCGCCGCGGTCAGGCGTATAGAAGCCAGCCATAAGCTTGATAAGGGTCGATTTCCCGGCACCGTTTTCGCCGAGCAGCGCCGTGACTTCACCGGCCCGCACGTCGAAGTCGACATTGTCGAGGGCCAGAACACCCGGGAACCCCTTGGTGACACCGCGCGCCACAAGTATCTGGCGCGGCGCGTCAATAGGCTGCGCGGCATCGAACGATGTCTCGAGCGCACTCACGACAAGCCTCTCGCCGTTCCAGCCGGAACGCACAAAAACTGCGACATGGATTTTCCTCCTGCGAAGGCAACGCCACTCCCGGGGCATGCCCATGGCGGAGCCCAGACCCCACCGATGACGACAACGCTAGAGGCGGCCTTTCAACTTGTCAACTGGTCAAGGCACCGTACCAGTGAGATTTCTTTCGCCGACACCTTGGGTTGTGTATACGGGCCTTAAGGCCCGTTTTGGCGAAACCACTTCCAGGCGGCTCGGCGACCGAAAGATCGGGATTGCAGTGCAAAAGTCACCAAGAGTCACACGGAGATAGCGCATAAAATTGGAATATCAGCGTATTTTTCGCGAAAATCTGCGCCTGCCACGTCACCCCACCCAGAAACTTCTCTCGCGGCCGCGAACGAAATTTTTGCAACCGGGGAGGTGACAGGGGGGCTGGAATGGTTTAACTGGACTATAAATCGGGCCAGTCGGAGTACCCCATGTCGAGCCTACCGCTCTCGCCTCTTCACGAGACGATACACAAGCAGACCGCCAAGGAAATGATTAGGGACAAGATCGTTTCCATGATCGCGTCCGGCATTCTGCAGCGCGGCGACGAGTTGCCAAGCGAGCGTGAACTGTCGACGATGCTGGCGGTCAGCCGTGAGACCGTGCGCGGTGCGGTGCAGCTTCTTGCCGGCGAAGGTGTGGTCCAGGTCTCCCAAGGGGCGCGCACCCGTGTCGCTCGCGTCGACGTGACAGTCGGTGCGCAGCGGATCGGCGTGACCAATCCGACATCGATCAACGGCTACAGCCTGGATGCCGTCCATGCTGCCCGCCTTCTCGTGGAAACCGCTGTCGCCGCCGATGCCGCCCGGCACCTGAGCGAAGATGACATCCAGCGGCTCGAAAACTCGATCGCGGCCCAGGAAGAAGCCTTGAACGATCCCGTGCGCTTCCTGATCTGCGACCGGGAGTTCCATCTCACGATCTACTACGCCTCGACGAACCGGCTGCTCGCCGATTTCGTCGTCGATCTCTATACCTACATGCTCGACCATCGCCGTATCGCCATGGCCGAGCCCGGTGCCATCGAAAAAAGCCTCGAGGACCACCGCTTCATCGTCAGGGCGCTCAAGATGCGCAATCCGGATGCGGTTGCTGCAGCGTTCTCCGAGCATATCCTGAGAATTCACGACACGTCGCGTGCCGTCGGCGAAAGCACGCACGGAACGGCGACCAGGCCGCCGGCTGATCCGGTTTCCTTCAAGCCCGCCGGTAGACCGTAAGGAGCAAGCCTACATGCATATATTGATCATTGGTGCGGCCGGCATGATCGGCCGCAAGCTTTCGTGCGCCCTCGCGGCAGCGGGCACCGTCAACGGCAGAGCAATCCAGCGCATGACGCTTGCCGACATTGTCGTGCCGGAAACACTGGATTTCGACGGCGAGATCGAGACGGTCGCGACCGATCTCTCCCGGCCGGGCGCCGCTTCGGCGCTTATCGCCAGTCGGCCGGATCTCATCTTTCATTTTGCCGCTGTCGTATCCGGCGAGGCCGAGGCGGATTTCGAAAAGGGCTACAGCGTCAATCTCGACGGAACGCGCGCGCTCTTCGAAGCGATCCGCCTTGCCGGCCTCGAGCGGCCCTATACGCCGCGGGTCGTTTTCACCTCGTCCATCGTCGTCTTCGGCGAGCCGCTGCCACCCGTCATCAGCGATACCCATTGCGTGACCCCGCTGACGAGCTACGGCACGCAGAAGGCGATCTGCGAACTCCTTCTTGCCGACTATTCCCGCCGGGGCATCTTTGATGGCATCGGCATACGGCTTCCGACAATCTCCATCCGCCCGGGCAAACCGAACAAGGCGGCTTCCGGCTTCTTCTCCTCGATCCTGCGCGAACCGCTGATCGGCGAAGAGGCCGTGTTGCCAGTCAGCGAGAATGTCCGCCACTGGTTTGCCAGCCCGCGCGCCGCCACGGGGTTCCTGCTGCACGCCGCGGAGATCGATACCGGTTCGCTCGGCCAGCTCAGGACCATCACCATGCCCGGCCTTTCGGCAACGGTCGGCGACCAGATCGAGGCGCTGCGCAGGGTGGCGGGCGATGCTGCGACACGTCTGATCCGGCGCGAGCCGAACGAGACGATCGCCAACATCATCTCCGGCTGGCCGCAGGGCTTCGACACACGCCGTGCGGAGGCCCTGGGCTTCCACGCCGAGGCCTCCTTCGAAGAAATTATCCGCGTCCATATCGAGGACGAGCTGGAAAGCAGGCTTCCGGAGAGGGCCTGACCATGCTGCTTGGCGCCATTGCAGATGATTTCACAGGAGCCAGCGACCTTGCCAACACATTGGCCAAGGGCGGCATGGCGACGATGCAGTTCTCCGGGATCGGACAGGAGATCCCCGCCTGCGAGGCAGGCGTCGTTGCGCTTAAGACGCGCTCGGTGCCTGTCGCGGATGCGGTCACGCAATCTGTCGAGGCCGTGAAGTGGCTGCTCGATGCAGGATGCGAGCAGATCATCTTCAAATATTGCTCCACATTCGACTCCACCCCCGAAGGCAATATCGGGCCCGTGGCAGAAGCCCTGCTGGATCTGTTGGGTGAAGAGACGGCCGTCGTCTGCCCCGCCTTTCCAGGCGCCGGCCGTCGGCTCTTCATGGGGCATCTCTTCGTCGGCGACCGGCTGCTTTCGGAAACCGGCATGCGCCATCATCCTCTGACGCCGATGACCGACCCCGATATTCGCCGCTGGCTTGCCGTTCAGGCCAGATACCCGGTCGGCAGCGTGACACTCGATACAGTCCGCGATGGCGCTGAAGCGATCCGCGCGGCCTTCGCCCACGAGAGAAATGAAGGACGCCGGCTGATCGTTACCGATGCCGTGGATGATGCGGACTTGCTGACAATCGGCCGGGCGGTCGCCGGTCAGCGCCTCGTCACAGGTGGCTCCGGTATCGCGCAGGGCCTGCCCGCCAATTTTCGGGCACAGGGCAAGCTTTCCGCCTCAGCTTCGGAAATCCCGGCGGTGGCTGGCCCTGCCATCGTCCTCTGTGGGTCCTGCTCAACAGCCTCCCAAAACCAGGTCGCAGTTTACGCGAAAAACCATCCTGCTTTCGCGCTCGACCCACTGGCGTTGATGCGTGGCGAGATCACTGTCGACGCCATGACGCGCTGGATACACGAGCACAAAGACCAAACCCCGATCATCTATTCCACCGCAGCGCCGGAAGCGGTGTCGGATGCGCAGGCCCGGTTTGGCCGCGAAACGGTCTCCGGCCGGATCGAGGATTTCTTCGCCCGCCTTGCCCGCCATCTGGTCGATACCGGCACAAGCCGCGTCATCGTCGGCGGCGGAGAGACTTCGGGTGCGGTCGTGGAGGCCTTGCAGCTTCCCAGCCTGCAGGTCGGGCACGAAATCGACCCCGGTGTTCCGGTTCTCGTTGGCTGGCGAAGCGGTCACGTCGGGCTGGCCCTCAAGAGCGGCAATTTCGGCGCGCCAGATTTCTTTGAAAAAGCAGTTGCAGAGGTAGGTCGGCCATGAGCGAAGATGCCATTCGCGAAAATATCGTGCGTTGGGGGAAGTCGCTTTTCGACCGTGGACTTACGGCCGGCTCCTCCGGCAACATCTCCGCGCGTGTCGATGGCGGCTATCTGGCGACACCGACGAATTCCTGCCTCGGCTTCCTCGACCCTGCGCGGCTCTCCAGGCTTGACGTAGCGGGCAACCACGTTTCCGGCGACCCGCCGACCAAGGAACTGCCGCTCCATTTTGCCTTCTACGAAGGCCGGAAGTGCGGCGCGGTAGTGCATCTGCACTCGACCTACGCGACCGCCCTCTCCTGCCTTTCCGACACCGACCCTGCTGACGCGATTACACCGATCACACCCTACGTCGTGATGCGCGTGGGCCGCGTCCCGGTCGTGCCTTATACGCGTCCCGGCTCCGCCGAGATCAGGCCGCTGATTGCGCCGCTCATTCCTGACCACGGCGCGGTTCTTCTCGAAAACCACGGCCCCATTGTTTCCGCGGCCACACTCGATGGTGCCGTCTATGCCATCGAGGAACTGGAAGAAGCGGCGAAGCTTGCCCTGCTCCTGCGCGATCTGCCCGTCAGGCGCCTCCCGCAAAGCGCAGTCGATGACCTCAACGCCACATTCAAGCTGAGATAGACGATGCCTCGTTTTTCCGCCAACCTTGGTTTTCTCTGGCAGGATCGCCCGCTTCTCGAACGGATCGATGCCGCGCATACCGCCGGGTTCCGCGCAGTGGAGTTGCACTGGCCGTACGACACGCCACCGGAACTGGTCCGGGCACGTTGCGCCACACACGGTCTCACGCTTCTCAGCATCAACACGCCGCTTGGGCGGACAGAACTTGGTGAGTTCGGGCTCGGCGCGTTGCCGGGTCGCGAGGCGGACTTTCTGGAAGGCTTCAACGTGGCTCACACCTGGGCCACCGCCGCCGGGGCCTGTGCGATCCATGTCATGGCGGGTGTCGTCGCGCCCGAGATGCAGGCGGCTGCCCGCGAGACGTTGATCGCCAACCTCCGGACAGCGGCCGCCGTGGCGTCTGAAATGACCCTGCTGCTAGAAGGGCTGAACCAGCATGACAAGCCCGGCTATTTCTATTCGACGCTGGCGGCCAAGGCCGCGATCATCGCCGCCGTCGGTGCAGGGAATGTCAGGATACTGTTCGACGCCTACCATGTCGGTCGCTCCGAGGGCGACGTGTTCGGTAACCTGCGGCGCCATCTGCCGCTGATCGGCCATGTGCAGATCGCCGCCGTGCCGAGCCGCACGGAGCCGGATGAAGGCGAAGTCGACTATGCCCGCTTTTTCGATGATCTGGATCGCCTTGGCTATGCCGGCTGGGTGGGCTGTGAATACAAGCCACGCAGCGATACCGACAGCGGGCTCGGCTGGCTCCGGAAAATGAACGCCACACTATCCTGAGGAAAAACCATGCTCGCCAAGAAAACCACGCTCACACTGGAAGCCGCCAAGGCGATTGCGGCAGCCGCGGAAGCGGAATCGAAAAAGCTGGGGCTCCGGCTGGTCATCGCCATCGTCGATGACGGCGGCCACCTCGTCCTGCTGCAGCGTGATGACAATGCGCAGGTCGGCAGCGTCGAGATCGCGACGCTCAAGGCGCGAACCGCCGTGCTCTTCCGCCGTAACACGAGGGATTTCCAGGATGTCGTCGAAGGCGAAGGTCGGCTCGCTCTCCTGTGCATTCCCAACGGCGTACCGCTCGATGGCGGCGTCCTGCTAAAGGCCGGAGACGAGATCATCGGTGCCATCGGTGTCTCCGGCGCAAGTGACGAGGCGGACGGTGATGTCGGCCGCATCGCTTCGTCGGTGCTGGCAAGCCACTAACTGGTGTCAGGGTCTAAAAAGCTCTTGAACAGATACGAACCCGCGACCCGCAGATATCCTAACGGCCCAATGCACTAAATATCGATGATAGTGTCCATGGATATAAAACCAAACGCCGAATGTAACGACATCGCATTGCATTATGGTCCGTTCGAAAACTTAGCGCCCTGCAAAACAGAGCGCTCAGTCCTGATCGTCAGGATCAAACAGACGGAACGACGCGTTTGCGCTGAGCGCTCAGTCCATGTGACTTTGCAATCAGATCGGCCGCCCGCTCACCGATGACAACACAGGGCGCCATCGTGTTGCCGGTAGTGATCCGCGGCATAATCGAGGCGTCCGCAATGCGAAGACCCTCGATGCCATAGACCTTGAGCTCATTGTCGACGACCGACATGTTGTCACGTCCCATCTTGGCGGCGGAGGTTTGATGCCAGTAAGTGACGGCCGAGCGTCGGATGAAATCAATCATTCCTGCTTTGTCGCGCGCACCTGGAGCTGTTTCGCCTGTCACCAACCGGGAAAAGCCCTTGCTGTTACCGAGTTCGCGACACATCTCCACCGCGGCCAATGCGGCAGCCATGTCTTCCGGCTCGCTAAGGGAGTTCGGGTCGATCAGGATAGGATCGTTTATGTTAGGACCTGATAGCCGCAACCGACCACGGCTTTTCGGCTGGGCAAGACCATTGAACATCGTCCAGCCGTGTTCCGGCGTTTCGAGACCGGTCTCAAGGGGCGACGGAACTGCGAACTCTAACTGACATTGAAGGATGTCCGGGCCGGACAGACGCGCGTCACTCTTCCAGTAGATGTTTGCCTCGCAGCCGCTACCGCCAACGGCCTCCGGTTTGCGGTAGGCCCAGGTACAGCCGAAAGCGATGTGATCCTGATGATTGCGACCGACGCCTGGCAGGTGCTGTACGACGGGAATGCCATGCGGTTGCAGCTCGTCCTCCGGGCCGATACCGGACTGCATAAGGACCTTCGGCGTATTAATCGCACCGAGTGAGAGCACCGTTTCGCAGTGCGCCATAAACCGGCGCCGCTGACCGTCAATCACAGCTTCCACACCCCTCACCCGTGTGCCATCGAGAATAAGACGCGTGACCAGCGCATCGGTCATCACGGTCAGGTTCGGGCGTGGCAGCAGCGGACGGACGTAGGAATCGAATACCGACTCCCGCTTGCCATCCCGGATGCGCAGTTCAGCAATCGATGCGCCGCCGGGGGCTTCCATCATCTCGCCGTTGGTTGAATCGAAGATCGGAACGCCCATGGCTGACGCAGCGCTCAACAAGGCTTGCGCTATCGGCTGGGGAGACAAAGGCTGCGCCACATGCACAGGCCCGCCTGTTCCGCGACGAAGTACGTCCGGAGCGCCCTGCCAATCTTCGATCCGGCGATAATAGCCGAGGACGGACTCATATCCCCAGGCGTCATCACCGGCCTCTGCGGCGAAGTAGTCCCAATCCGCCTTGTGACCTCTCGCCCAGACCATGACGTTGATGCTTGAGCCGCCGCCAAGTCCCTTGCCCATGCTGAGAGGAAGTCGCCGACCATCCAGACCAGGCGTCGCTTGTCCGACAAAGCCCCAGTCGCGGTTCGTTCCTAGATTGAGCGGCCATTGCGCAGGGTTCGATACGGTTTCGGATTGATCATCGCTACCTGCCTCGAGCAGGAGAACGCTGGCGTTGCCATCCTCTGCCAGTCGTGCTGCGACAACCGAGCCGCTGGACCCGGCGCCACACACGATAAAGTCGAAGACAGCGCCAACCATGTCATAAGGGAAAGACATATATTCAGGTCCATTTTTGTCATGGGCATTCAGGTTCACGTGAGGTCCTCCGTGAATTGATTGAGTTGAATTTGCTGAAGTCTGGGACGCGAGAGCGAGAAAAAGCCCATGGATTTGGGTCAGGGATCCGGCGTGCCGCCGATCTCACTTCTACCGCGCCGAACCATTTAGGATAATTTTATCAGCGCTATCGGGAGGGCGCTCGACCGTCCCGATAGCGCGAAGCCGATCATTGCTTTTTGGCCGACGCTGTCTTGGCTGCCTGATCGATGGTATCGGCGACGACCGCCGGCTGCGTCATGAACAGGGCGTGGCTTGCCGACACCTTGGTGATCTTCGCCTTGATGCGCTCCGCCATGTGCATCAGCATGGCCTGGTCAAAGGCCTTGTCCTCGGTGGCGATCACGGCCCAGCTCGGCTTGATGCGCCAGGCGGCATTTTCGAGCTTCGTGCCGAACGCCGACATGTTGATCGGCACCTGCGAAGCGCTCATGAACGCGGCTTCGGCATCGCTGACGTCATGCGCGAACCCTGCCTTGAACTTTGCCGGGCTGACATAGCCGAAACCATCCTTCGTGGTCTCGATGACAAACTCAGTCGCAGGCGCAAATCCTTCGTATTGCTGAGCCGTTGTCTCGCCGGCATCGGGGGAGAGAGCGGAGACGTAGACGAGGCCCGCAACCTTCGTATCGATGCCCGCTTCCGTGATCACGGTTCCACCCCAGGAATGTCCGACGAGAATAACCGGACCGTCCTGCCGCTCAAGCGCGCGCTTGGTAGCTGAGACATCGTCAGCAAGCGACGTCAGGGGGTTCTGCACGATGGTGACGCGATATCCGCGTTTCGTCAGATTATCGTAAACGCCCCTCCAACCGGAACCGTCGGCAAAGGCGCCGTGAACCAGAACGACGTTTTTCACGGCTTGATCTTTCGGCATGGTGTCGGCTGCATTCGCCGATGGCAGAGCAACCGATAGTGAGGCTGCAGCAGCGATTGCGGAAATGGTTGTGATGGACTGGCGTGTCATGGCGTTCTCCTTTTTCTCTATGCGATAACTATTATCGCGATATCTATTAAGTTTCACATCTTGATCTGCCCGTCAACATAATTCTTATCGCGATATTGGTTTTCGTGATAAGTTCGATTATACTGATGTCTACAGGAGTTCAGCATGACCAAACCCCATAACGATCCCCCGCCCCTGCGCGACCAGCTGTGCTATGCGATCCACACCGCCGGCATCGCTATCCAGCGCGCTTACAAGCCGCTGCTTGACGAGCTTGGACTGACCTATCCGCAATATCTCGTCCTGAACGTTCTCTGGGCGGAAGACGAGCAGACTGTCGTTTCAATTGCGGATCGGCTTGCTCTCGAATCCAGCACGTTGACGCCCCTATTGAAACGCCTGGAAGCCGCCGGGCACCTGCGCCGGACCCGCAACGCGAACAACGAGCGTCAGGTTCTGGTGGCGCTCACAGATCAAGGCCGTGCCTTGCGGCACAAGGCAGGCTGCCTCAGCGATACCTTGCTGGCAGCCTCGACGCAGACACCACCGGAACTCGCTGCCTTGAACCAAGACGTGCGGCATCTTCGGGACGCGATCTACTCGCAGATCGGCGGGTGGGACGCACCCGCCTGACCTGCAAGAGTAGTCGATGGCCAGCTCAAGCGGTCGGAACGGTCCCGCCATCGATCACATGCTCGGTCCCGGTAATCGATGCTGCTCGATCCGAGGCAAGAAACGCAATCAGATCGGCAACCTCTTCCGGTTTTGCCGGTCGTCCAAGCGGTATGCCGCCGAGGGAGTTCATGATCACCTGTACTGCAGCGTCGTACTCGATGCCGGCTTCCGCGGCGATGCGCAGGGCCAAGCCGTTGGCCCCCGGATCGGCGATCCAGCCGGGAGAGACCCGTACGACCCGCACACCCTTGGGAGAAACCTCTTTGGAGATGCTTTTGCTGTAGGTGTTGAGGGCTCCCTTGGCCGAAGCATAGCCGGTGGTCGCCTCCGGCAGAGGTAGGTTTCTTTGGATCGAAGTAACGTGGATGACCACGCCGCTTCCCTGAGTGAGCATTCCGGGAATGAGCGCGCGATCCAGCCTAACGGCCGGGAAAAAGTTAAGGTTGAACTCTTTCTCCCATTCCTCGTCGGTGAGGGCGGCAAAGCCACCTGAAGGGGCCGAGGAGCCGCCCAGCACGTTCACAAGAATATCGAGGCCGCCGAGTTCTTTCTGCACCGCGTCGACGACGGTCTTTACCCCCGCCGTGGTGGTCAGGTCGGCTTCGACGAACGCCGCTCCAGCGAAGTCAGCAGGCTTCTTACGAGCGGTAGTCAGTACGCTGGCACCGAGCTCCTCGAACAGCGCCACGGTGGCAGCGCCGGCCCCCGAAGTGCCGCCAGTGATAAGGGCGCGACGGCCCTGCAAGGTGAGGAACTGTGTCATATGGTGATCTCCAGTTCAGCGACCTTGTCGCCCGCGAGGACGAAGAAGAAGCGCAGATCAATGGGGCTGCCCGGGAAGTCGCCGACGGCATGGGCGGTTACCTGGGTTTTCCCGTTTTCGGTGGTCATGAAGAAGGGCTCCACCGTATAGCTGTATTGCTGCGCTTCATCAGCCATCCATGCGCGGATGGTATCACGGCCTCGGTGCGTGAGGCCTTTATCTTTCACGACGCCGTTCTCGGTGAACGTAGCAGCGATCGCATCCGGGCTGCCTGTCCGGTCGGCCTCGAAATACGCTTCGATGGCCTTGGGTAGATCCATTGTCATTGGTTCCTCCAATCCTGGTCCAGCCTCTGCCAGCTGAGGGCGCCGCCCCTTACAGAAGGCGATGAGGGCAATCTAAGACAAGTCGGTTGACACGATAATCAGGATAAAAGAGGATGAGGAATTTCGAAAAGAGGGATAATGACGCGTTCTGTTCTTGTCGATCTGGACGCCGTTCTCAGCATCGCGCGCCTGGGCTCGTTTCGGGCTGCCGCGCTTGAGCTCGGCATGTCCACCACAGCACTCAGTAATTCCATCGCAAAGCTCGAGCAGCGCTTAGCCGTTCGTCTGTTCAACCGAACGACGCGTAGCGTCTCGCTCACCGATGCGGGGAGGACGTTCGTCGAGCGGGTCGGGCCGGCGGTGAGGGACATCCACGACGCCATGCTTACGGTCCAGTCTCTTCAAGAAACCCCGACGGGCACATTACGCATCAATGCCTTCGCGACAGCAGCACGCGAGGTGATGGAACCGCTCATATTGCCGTTCATGCAGCGCTACCCTCAGGTACATATCGATCTGGTCACGGAGGGACGGATCGTTGACATCGTTGCGGCGGGCTTCGATCTGGGCATGAGGCCGGCCGATCTGGTGCCGACCGACATGATCGCCGTATCGCTTGGTTTGAAGCGCAGTAATGCCGTTGTTGCATCACCAGACTTCCTGCGCGCTCATGGCAGGCCCATCCTTCCAACCGATCTATACCGGTTTCGCTGCATCCGCGCCCGTCTGCCCAACAACGCCTTGTTTCGGTGGAAATTTGAGAAGGACGGAGAGGCTGTCCAGATCGATGTGCAAGGCTCGATCACCCTTGACGAGCCAAGCTTGGTCAGGATAGCGGCTCGGAATGGAGTTGGACTCGGATACGTGATGGAAGCGGATGTGCGCGACGACATAGCGACCGGTCGATTGGTGCGCGTTCTCGAGGACTGGACACCCTCATTGGCCCCGCTAGCGCTGTACTACCCTGGCAGGAAGAACCCGCCGGCCGCCTTCAGTGCGTTCATTCAGGCTGCCCGCGATTTTGCAAATGGGGGATAGCCTCAATATATCGTGGTACCGTGCGCGAGATCACATACTTAGGACCGGCGTGCATTGCAGCCATTACTATCGCCTTGAAGATATTCGAACCGTCAGCCCGCGAGTTATTTTATTAAGCGATTGAAAAACAATCGCTTCCTACAAGCTGAGCGTCGGCTGTAGCGTAACGTTAAATTATGGAACACATAAGACCATCACCCTGCGGCCTCAAGCCGAGCCCCTGGGAAGGCTTCGATAAGGAGTTCCATCTGGTCTACGTCCTCCAGAAGGCATGCTGTCGTCGAGAGCGCGTCAGCAACCGCCGCCGTGGGCGCAGAAATCGACACAGTGCGCCATATCGGCGATGCTGGTGCTCCGCTCGCGGGATCAAGAATGTGCCCGTGCCGCCCTGCAGCGTCGAATGTCGTTCCAAGCGGCGACGATGTAGCGAGAGCGCGCTGCCGCAAACCGACAGACCCGCCAGCTTCGAGCCGAACAGACCAGTCTGCCCCGCTGGGATTGCCGCCCAGAGCGCGGAATTCTCCGGTGTCGATTAGAATGTCCGACAGGCCTTCTGCCTCCAGCAATGCCGCCACCCGATCCGCAACATAGCCTTGGCCAATACCGTTCAACGTGAGTGCCATGCCCGGCCGAAGATCGACTCGCGCCGAATCCAGCTCGACCTTGTCCCACCCGACCAACGCTTTCGCCGCAGCGATCGCTTCCGCATCCGGCTGCCCCCCGCGCGCGGCGGCTTTGGCCCAGACCGCCCACAACGGTTGAACGGTCGGATCAAACCTCCCCCCGCTGGCGTTGTTCACCGCGCTAGCGATCGACAAGCATTCAAGCAGTTCGAAAGGTGGCTCAGTCAGGAAGCCCTGCCGGTTGAGCCGCTCCAGCGCACTATCCGTGCGATAGAGGCTCAGAATACCCTCTAACCGATTGATTTCAGCCAATACGCGGGCGACAACAGCCTCAGCGTCAGGATGGTCGATCCGAATAGAAGCTCGCGCTCCAAGTGCGTGCCCGGTCCATAATTTCAAACCTTGGGGCGCGGCTCGTGTCACCGCAGGCAAAAGGGCAAAGGCAGCGGAAATGGTGATCAGGCGGCGGCGTGTTAGTGGCATGGCTCAGCCTCCCGCTTTTTTTGGCATGGCGCGCAGGCGGCTCTCGAACTCGGCATCCTCACCGTGCAGGTGAGGGTCGGCACCGTCTTCCACCGGCGTCAACACCATGTCGTCGGTGATCTCTGCGAAGGATAGGACACGGCCGCCTTCGACGCGTGCGAACTCCTCGGCTTTTTGGCGACTCAAAAAGGGGATAGTTTCCGGCGCACCCATGCCACCTTCGCGGTGCGATCCCACGACGAATACTGCTTTGTCTATAGCGACCCAATTGCCATCGCCTGGCTTATCCCAAGTAGCCCCCGCCGCCCCCATATCGTTCACATAAACGATGAGAATTGGAGCCATCTGCTCAGGCCCCCGCATGTAGGCGATGGCATCTCGCACTTGGCTGAAGAACAACGGGGCCGGCATGCCCTCGAGAAATACCTGACCCTTAGGTCCCGGATGCTCAAGGAGGTTCATCTGGCAATAGTGGCCGAGCGTTTCGGCAGTCATGTCCTGAGGTGTCATGTCTTGAGCGGTCCTTTCCTGGCAGGCAGCGAGCAGTGCCAGAAGACCGACGATCAGGAAGGAGCGAAGCGAATTTCGCATATGCCGTCTCATGGGGTTACCTTTCGAAAAGCGGCGAGTGCTAGGGTGATGGCCAGCAACGGCGAGAGGAACAGCGAGGCAGCCGATTGCCACAGCGGAATTGCTCCCGCTGCCCCGCCAATGCCGCCGGCGGCTGCAACAGCCTGACCGGCTGACAGATTGAAAACGCGAAACGCATCGGCGGGGTTGGCGAGCAGAGCGATGGGTAAGGCTTGCGTGGTGAAGGCGCCACCTTGATCAGTGATGATCAATGCCAGAAGCGCAAGGTCGTAAAGCACCACGGCGACGAGCCAGAGCGCGATCGCAAGTCCCGCAGCACCAGAGGGGCGCCGCGCCAGTGCCGAAAGTGCATATCCGGCGCCAAGAAAGGTGGCGCCCAGCAGAACGGAGGACCAGATCAGCCGCACCAGGGCAGTAATGCCCATAATCGCGCTTGGATCAGACCACACCGCCACCACGAGTGCCGCGCCATAGCCGAGGGTTACCGCGAGTGCAAGGATCACAATATGTGCCAGTAGCTTGCCCACCAGGATCTGCAGGCGTGACACTGGATAGGTGAGAAGCAGAGTCAGCGTGCCACGCTCCACCTCCCCCGCTATGGCGTCGAAACTCATCAAAAGCGCAAGAAGCGGCACGAGATAGACGGCCAGTGACGTCAGCGAGGCAACCGTGACTGACAACCTGTCCACGCCGACATCGCCCGTAGGCGCGGATCCGGCAGCCGCCAACACGAGCGCAAACAGCACCATCATGCCGGTGGCAATTAGCACCCAGCGATTGCGGAAGGCGATGCGGAACTCGCTGATGGCGGTGGCAAGGATTTGGCTCATTGCCCGTCCCTCCTACTGAAATAGCTGTAGATGTCCTCAAGGCTCGGTGGGATCACATCAAGGTCTGCGACTTGCGGTCCCCACGCTGTGATCCGGGCGAGGAGCGGCAACTTCTCTCCTTGTGCACAAGGTATGCGCAGCAGCCCATCGGCGCCGACGCATGCCTCCGGAAAGGCGGCCACGAGCGCTTCTGCGTGGCCCTCTGCTGGGCGGACAAGGAGCATGATCGGCAGGGCAGCGCGGGTGCGGAGATCGGCAAGCGAGCCCTCCGCCACCAATTGCCCGCCAGACAGTATAAGAATGCTGTCGGTGCGTGCTTCGACCTCGGTCAGCGCGTGCGAAGACAACAGGATCGCCGTTCCATCGGCCGAAAGACCATCCAGCAGGTCGTAGAAATCTCGCCGCGACACCGGATCGAGACCAGAGGTGGGCTCATCGAGAACAAGAAGGCGGGGACGACCGATCAAGGTCTGGGCGAGGCCGACACGCTGACGCATGCCCTTGGAATAGGTGCCGATTCGCCTGCGCGCCGCATGCGCAAGCCCTACGCGGGCCAAAAGCTCCGGTGCGATACGGGGATTTTCACCACGCAGCGCCAGGTAGTGACTGATCTGTTCCTCGCCAGTAAGCGCGGGATGAAAGGCAACGTTTTCCGGCAGATAGGCCACCTGCCTGCGCGCAGCGGCCGATCCCGGCGTTTCGCCACACACTGAGACTTCACCGCTGTCGAATGGGATCAGCCCCAGGATGATCTTCATCATTGTAGACTTGCCGGCGCCATTGTGTCCCAGCAGCGCGGCACGCCTTCCGGGCTGCAGGGTCAGCGAGACCTGCTTCAGCGCTTCAACGGACTGGAAGCGCTTAGTGAGCTGAGAAATTGTCAGGGTCGGTGTCATCAAAATTTCCTGTCGCCCATCGGCCGGCGGCCTGAGCTTCGTAGCGGAGAATGTCTTCCGGCACCGGGAGCGTCAGCGGGCGCATCAAGGGAGCGCTGTCTCGAACCCCTCCGGGCAGTGTCGCGGGGAAGTCCCGCTGGCTCCAGCGGACCAGTTGTATGGCCGGCGATCCGATCAGAAGGCTCGCCGCAGGCTGCGACCATAGAACCTGGTCCATCACGTCGTTCGGGCGGTAGAAGCCGTCGGCGATGCCGTCGCCATTTAGATCGAAAGCGGGATGATCTGACCAGAAATTTCCCCGGCCCTCATGGCTCCATTCCATGTTGCGGGTCCCGACATATTTGACCTGTTCACGATTGGCGATGAAGGCATTGCCGCTCAGTACGTTCTTCTCCGAACCGGCGGTGAAGTGAATGCCGATGCCGCAGCCCTCGAAGCGGTTGTTCCAGATCAGGTTCTTGTGGGCATTGTAGATAAACAAGCACTTTTTTGTGCCCCCACGCACCAGGTTGCCGGTGACGTCCGCATTGTTGGCATAGTTCAGCATCAGCCCGTGCTCGCGGTCGCCGAGGCTCAAGTTGTTCAGGATTTTCGCCTGGTTCGAGAACATGATGGCAAAGCCGAGATGGTTGCCGATAGAGGTGTTTCCGGAAACCTCGGTGTTGCGGGTGTACATGAAATGCACGGCAAAACGCAGGTCGCGCATAACATTGCCGCGATAGATGCTGTTGGAGCTGGCATTGGAGAAGATGCCGTCGCGACCAAAACGGATGACATTGTTCTCTAGCAGCGTGCCCGGGCTGTTCCACACATAGATGCCATTGCCGCGCTCGTTCATGCGCGGACTGTCGGTGCCGGTGATTTCGTTGCCGGTCACCACCGCGTCACGGCCGCCATGCACGTCGATACCATGCATGTTTCCCGTGACGCTCAGCTTTTCGATACGGGCGCGATCGGCTCCTTTTTCGATTTTGACGCCGGCGTCCAGGTTCTGGTTGATCCGGCCCGAGCCGGTCACGGTGAACCCGCTCAGGCGAACATCGGGCGCGGTAATCGTCATCACGCTGCCTGCCCCCTCGCCATCGACGACTGCGCCGCGCGGGCCGATGATGGCAAGGGAACGGTCAATGGTGACGGGGCCGCGATAGGCCCCGTCGGACAGTGTCAAAACATCGCCAGGTGCTGCTGCGGCGATGGCGGCTGCGAGAGTGCCCGTGCCCGGCGCGACTATGCGCTCCCCAGCCGCAAGCGGCGAGGAGAGAACAAGAGCGATGAGGGCAACGGGCAGCCGCATGGTTCAGGCGCCCTTCGGCTCAACGAACATGCGTCCGCGCATTTCCATGTGCAGAGCATGGCAGAACCACTGGCAGTAGTACCAGTAGACGCCCGGATTGGCGGCGACGAAGGTGACCGAACTCGTCTGTTGCGGGCCGATCTCCATGGCCACGCCGTGGTTGCCCATGGTGAAGCCGTGCGTCAAATCGTCGATGTCGTCGAGATTGGTGACGATCACCGTCACTTCATCGCCTTCCTTGACCGTGAAGCTCTCCTGGCTGAAGGCCGGTGCGACCGAGGTCATGTAGACACGGACTTTGTTGCCATCGCGGATCACCGCATCGGTCCACTCGTCGATGTTGACGCCATCGGCCTCGGCCTGCTTCCGGGTTTCGGCCCACAGCGGATCCTTGCGGTCCCAGGTCGAGCGGATGTTGGGCAGGATCGACGGTGCGACCGCGATCGCGTCGTGCGGCTCGGCGAAGTTCGGACCGTCATGCACGAGCTTCATCTTGTCACCGGAGATGTCGATCAACTGGTCGTTTTCCGGCTTCAGCGGGCCCACATTCAGGAAACGGTCCTTGGAGAACTTGCAAAGGCAAACCAGCCAGTCGCTCGTAGCGTCCAGCGTTTCACCCATAACCGTCTTGAGATGGCCCGGCTGATACTGAACGTCGATCTTGTCCTTGATCGGATTGACCTTCTCGCCGGCATAGGCCTTGATCGCGTCTTCGATGTTCCACTTCGCCACCTGGCTGTCGAGGAAGAGGGACGTATAGGCGTTGCCGCGACCGTCAAAAGCCGTGTGCAGAGGCCCAAGACCAAGTTCCGGTTCGGCGACGACCGCGCTGCGCGGCTCGGCGTTGTCGTAAAACAGCGCGTCGAACTTCGTCACGTCCAGCACGGTGACGGTCGGTGAAAGCTTGCCGCCGATGCAGAGGTGCTTCTTATCCGGTGCCATATTGCAGCCATGCGGATTGTTGGCGATCGGGATATAGCGGGTAAAGAGCGATTTAGCTTCCTTGCGGCCGTCGAGGACCTTGACGCCGTTCACCTCCTCATACTGCCCAGCGGCGATGGCCTTTTCGATCTCGGCAATATTGAAGACAACGACATGGTCCATCTCGGACTTGGTCATTTCCTCAAGTGTCATCCCCATTTCGGAGTTGTAGCTGGTCGAGAAGGCCCACTTTCCTTCGTAGTCTGCGTCACAGTTGTCGAGGTTGCCGGAGACCTTGACCTGCCAAGCGACGTCCCACTTTTCGGCGTCAACGGCCGTAAAGATGTTCACATAGGTCGAGACGTCCGTCATCGTCGAGCCGTCGTTGTTGAGCGGCGCTTCGTCTTCGCCATTGCAGAAGACATAATTGGTCTTCGGCCATTTCTGCGGGCGCATGCCATGGATGCCCTTGGCATTCGGGATCTCCAGAATGGCGTCGGTCTTCATCACATCGCAGCGGACGCGGGCAACTCGGGTGTTGGCCTTGTCGTTCATGAACAGGTAGCGGCCGTCATACTTGCCCTCGGTGAAGGACATGTGGACATGGTGCAAGTCGCCATTGTCATGGATCTTCTTTCCATTTGCGGCGAGCTGCTTCTTTGTCTTCTCGGACATGGTCCGCTGATGGACCCGGATCGACTCATTGGTCTGGCCCCAGCCGGTGGCTGAGCAGCGGTTGAACACCGGAACGCGCATCAGCTCGCGCATCGAGGGGATGCCGAGAATCCGCATTTCACCAGTCTGGCCCGAGGACCAGAAACCGTAATAATCATCAAGCTTGCCTGGTGCTACGGAGCCGTCGCCTTCGGCGGCGGCGAGCGCCGGCGTCGCTATGACGGCGGCGCCGAGGCCAAGCGCGCCGGGCCCCATGCTTCCGGCCAGTACAGCAGTGCCGGCCGTGGCGCTAAACAGCTCTCGCCGGCTCAGGCCCTTCTTTTCTTTGGTTTCCATCGTCGATGTCCTTCTTCGGTTAGACTTTGGCTGCGGATTGGTGGATCGGCGCTCCGCCCGGGCTTGCCGCAAGTTTGGCCCGCGACTTCATCTTCTTGATCACGACCGGACAGACGGTTTCGGACTGGTAGAGCACCTGACAGTGCAGGCAGTTGATGCACTCGTTCGGATTGATCTCGCCGGTCTTGTGGATGGCCTGCACCGGGCATTGGTTTGAGCACGTCTGGCAGGGGTTTCCGCACTCGTGATAGCGCTTCAGCCAGTCGAACATGCGCATGCGGGCTGGGATCGCGAGTGCCGCACCAAGCGGGCAGAGATAGCGGCAATAGAAGCGCTCGACGAACAGCCCGGCGACGAGAAGGGCGACGGCATAGGCGACGAACGGCCAGGCGCGGATGAACTTGAGGATGATGGCCGTCTTGAACGGCTCGATCTCGGCCAGATGCTCGGCCTGCTCGACGCTCATCAGGGAGACCCCGAATAGGCCGAGGAAGATCATGTACTTGAGCGGCCAGAGGCGCTCATGCAGCCCCCAAGGCAGGGTCCACTGCGGAATATGCAACTTGCGAGCGATCTGGTTGGTCAGTTCCTGCAGCGCCCCGAATGGGCAGAGCCAGCCGCAATAGGCGCCCCGCCCCCAGAACAACAGCGCCGCAGCCACCGAGAACCAGAGGATGAAGGTCAGCGGGTCGAGCAGGAAGGCCTGCCAGGAAAAGCCGGTGACCAGGCTACCGAACAAAGCCATCAGGTTGACCACGGAGAGCTGGGCATTGGCATACCAGCCGAGGAAAACCAAGGTCACCGTGAGGAAGACGATGCGGAAGATGTAGAAGTTCCGGGCGTTTCGGACCACATAGGTCTGGAAGAAGAATGCCGCCGTCAGCACGAACAGCATGGTGCCAAGAACCGCGATCTCCAGCGTCTTTTCGCGCCAGATGCGCTTCCATAGATCCGCCTGGGCGGAACCCTCGTCGCGCTCGGCGACGGCGGCGACCTCGACGGGAGGAGCGGCGACGGGCTTCAGGTATTTCTGCGGCAGTTGGTAGCCGAGGTCGAAGGTATGGAACACCTTCTCGATCGGCCCGACCTCACGATGCGCCAGAAGCTGGATGCGGAACGGCTTGACCGGATCGAAGCCGACATTGGCGGGTATTCGGAAAAGGTCCATCTCGGTGAAGTCGGGCGCTCCGGAGAGCGCGATGTCCCCAAGTCGGCGATGATCGCGGTCGCGGAAACGTACCGACACGTCGTCCTGGATCAGCACGATGCGGTCGAAAATGCCGCCGCGCACATAGCCGGAGCCCTTGAACGAATAGAGCCCCCTGCCGACGATGGCGATGGCGCTTTCGCCGTCCTTCAGCCAAGCCGTCAGATTGGCCTCCTCGGCCGGCCCCAGCAGGGCCTTGCCAATGGCCGGCACCGAGACCAGCGCCGCATGCATGTCGATGAAGGTCGTTTCCGGCGGCTCGGTCAGCGCACGCTCGCGGGCACGCGCATCGGCATGTTCGGCAAAGGCCGCATTGACTTGAGCGACATCGAGCGACAGTCGCCGGATTGTGCCGTCCCCTTCTGCTTCCATCCATTCGGCCGGCGCGGCGGCCTCCGCATCAAGCGTAAAACGCGTGCCCGCCTGTTCGCTTTCGGGGGTCAGTCCGCCAAGCCCAAGCGCCCGCGCCACCTTTAAGCCGGAGCGGACAATTGAGTCGTCGATAACCATGACGGTGACAGTGGCTCCGGAGATGATATCCACCTCGTGTGCGGTGCCACCGGATTTCGCTTCAGCAACAAGGTCAAGCCCGGTATAGCCTGAGACCAGCGCCTTAACCTTGGCTTCCGGTATCCCGATCAGGACGATCGGCTCGGAGTGCTTGACTAGCTGCACACCGATGATCTTCGCGTCCAGACCTACTGCCACCAGTGTGTGGATGGGTTTGCCTGAATAGCCCGTGGTGCCGACGAAATCTGAAGTGACGAACACCCACGCAACCGTCTCCGAGCCCCTCAATACCGGGGCAACGGCCAGATCTGCGCGAACAGGCCCGAAGCTGTCTGCACCTGGCACGAGTTCGGACGCTCTTGTGGCAGGGAGATATTGCTGCAGCACCGGTGCAGCGCTGGCCGAGACCGAGAGGCAGAGGGAGGCACACAACAGAAAAACCAGACGGAAGAGTTTCATCCCAACATTCCCGCAAATCGTGCAGGAGCATTGGCGGCTTCTGGAAGAAGGATCGTTGCGCTAGATCAACCAGATGGACGTTTCCTGAAGGATGCAGCTGTCTCAGCCGCTAAGGTCACAGACGGATTGCGGAACCACACAGCCCGTTGATGTTTTGACTTCTATCAAGTTCACGCTAACGCTGGTTACCGATCATCGGCAACGAATCGCGTGGGGCGATCCTTCACCCGTATGCGGGTCCAGAAGCGCGGTCAGACATTTTGGGTTCATTCATCGATATGGCAATTCCTAGATCGAACACCAGCCACCAAGTCACCGCCGTCGGCGCCTATGCGACCGCGGTTGCCGGAACAGCGGTCACCTGCGCGGTTTCACTGTTGCTGATCGACAACGCCGCTCTTCCAACGGCCCACATCTTTCTTCTGATTTCTGTTCTCGCCGCAGCTCTAATCGGCGGTGCCGGGCCAGCATTGGTTGCCGCCCTTCTGGGCTTCTCGGTTTTGGTACTGAGCAACCACGACAAAGTGTTCAAAGAGCTTTCCCCTGCGACGGGCGCGGCCGCTCTGACAGTCCTCCTCGTCATCCTCCTTGCGAGGTCGCGGGACCGGGTGCACCAAGAGCTTGAAGAGCAACGAGAGGCTCTTGAGGATCGAGAAGCGCGGCTGACGTCGATCCTCGACACCGTTCTCGATGCGACCATTGTCAGCGACGAAAACGGGGTCATCATTTCGTTCAATTCCGCGGCCGTACGTCAGTTTGGCTATTCAGAGGCTGAGGCCATCGGTCAAAACCTCAAACTGCTAATGCCTCAACCCTACCGAAAAGAACATGACGGCTACATGCATCGTTACATGCAGACCGGGGAGAAGAGGATCATCGGGGTTGACCGAGTGGTCGTCGGACAGCGGAAAGACGGCTCAACCTTCCCCATGAAACTTGCCGTCGGAGAAATCAGACGCGGTGACAAACGTTTCTTCACCGGCTTTGTGCGGGATTTGACGGAGCGTGAGGAATCCGCCGCCCGGCTTCAGGAGGTTCAAGCTGAACTCGCACGACTGGCGCGCCTCAACGAAATGGGCGAGATGGCATCGACACTTGCTCACGAGCTCAATCAGCCGCTTTCTGCAATAGCAAATTATGTTCATGGCTGCGCCCGTCTGATGCAGGACGCAACAAGCGAGCGGGATCTCCAGATCAAGAACGCGCTCAAGGATGCCGGCGAGCAAAGCGTTCGCGCCGGCCAGATCATCCGCCACCTTCGCGAATTCGTCACGAAGGGCGAAACGCATAAAACATCCGAGAGCCTCAGACAGCTTGTCGAAGAGGCAGGTGCTCTTGCCCTCGTGGGTTCGCGAGAAAAAGGCGTTCGGACAATCTTCAACTTCGCTCCCGGCGACGACCGCGTGCTTGTTGACCGGATCCAGATCCAGCAGGTCCTGACGAACTTGATGCGCAACGCCATCGAAGCGATGAAGGAGACAGCTGCAAAGGAGATCCGTGTGAGCGTGGCACACGCGTCGGGACAAACCCTGTCCGTTACCGTCGAAGATTCTGGGCCAGGTATTTCACCAGAGATCGCCGGCAATGTTTTCAAGCCGTTCACAACGACGAAGGCCGGGGGCATGGGGATCGGACTGTCCATCTCGCGCCGGATCGTGGAAGCGCATGGCGGGGAAATGACGGTGTCGAGAAGTGAGTTGGGCGGAGCGTGTTTCAGTTTCACCCTGCCCCAAGACGACGAGGATTAAGATGCACACTGATGACTTCACCGTACACATCGTCGACGATGAGGATGCCGTTCGAAAGTCGCTTGGCTTCATGCTGACGGTGAACGGTTTTGCCGTTCGGCTGCATCCCTCGGCAACTCAGTTCACCGAAGTGGCACCAGGTCTGCGGGACGCCGTCTTGATAACCGACATGCGAATGCCGGATATGAGCGGCCTTGATCTGATCCAAAGACTGTCTTCCATTGCCCCCTCCATTCCGTCGATCGTCATCACAGGACATGGGGACATTCCCATGGCCGTGGAAGCGATGAAGGCAGGAGCCTGCGACTTCATCGAGAAACCGTTCGAAGATGCGACCATTATCGAAGCCATACGACGAGCCGCTCAACGTCTGGGCGATGCTGCAGCCGGGACAGTCAGCGCAGATGACATCCGAAGTCGATTGGCGAGCCTGAGCGACCGGGAGCGGCAGATCCTCACAGCCGTTGTCGCCGGCCAGCCCAACAAGGCGATCGCTTTCAATCTTGATATCAGTCCGCGCACCGTGGAGGTCCATCGGGCCAATGTCATGACTAAAATGAAGGCCCGGAGCCTTCCTGACCTCGTGCGCATGTCATTGCTCGTCGGCGTTTAGGATATCGGCATAATCGGCCTTCCCGTTGATTTAGGACAAGGCCTTGAAGATCAGAAAGTGGCAAGCGTGGTGAGAGTTAAGCTTGAACTTCTGGTGTCGTCTTGTCCGATTCTTCCACTGTCGTTGCCATCGTCAAAGATCCGGCACTGCTCCGGTCGATCGGCTTTGCTCTCAACGCGCATGGACAGGCCGTCGAAGAGTTTAGCGACTGGGCCACTGCCGCGGCGGCACTGAAACGCGCGGACTGCGTGATCATTGACGCCTGCTTGCCCCAGGCGACCGTGAGGGACGGATTCAAGCTGACGCAGCACGGCGTCAAACTGGTCATCTTGGCGGAGGACGATACGGATTACGGCGCCGACGCCAGTGTCCATGTGCTGTCAAAACCACTCACAGGCTTAGACATTGCCAACGCGGTCGAAGCTCTACGTAAACACACGTAGTGGAACGACCCAATAGCGGCACCACCCCTTGGTGGGCATGATAACCCCATCAAAAGGGGATTTTCCAATGCCAGCCACCGCCGCACTCAAGCACGATGCCTACAGACCGACCTCGGCCCGCAGTGTAGGCGCGCCTCACCTGCGCCCGGTCACCTTCCACGCGCCAGAAACAGTGATTTACGCGCAGGGCGATGATGCCCGGTACCTCTATCGGATTCAATACGGGGCCGTTCGAGTGTTTCGGCTTCTCGCAGACGGGCGACGGCAGATCGTTGCCTTCTATCTGACGGGCGAGACATTCGGCTTCGAGATTGGCGCCCTCCACGGCTTCTACGCCGAGGCAATGGTGAACACCGGTCTGACGACCACGGAACGTTGCTCGGCCGGAACTCTAACTCACGAACTGGTGGAAATCGCGCTGAAAGCGATGATCCGCGCCCAGGAGCACCTGCTTGTCGTTGGGCGCCAAAGCGCGCTTGAGAAAATGGCAGTGTTCCTGCTCGACCTCGCCAAGCGCCAAGAATGCGAAGCCGTCATTGACCTGCCGATGAGCCGCGCAGACATAGGCGACTACCTCGGCCTTACCATCGAGACAGTATCGCGCACGATCTCAAAGCTGCGTGCAGCGGGGATCATCCGGCTGCATAGCGCCCGCAGCTTTGAGATCGTCAAGCCTGACAGGCTCCGGATGATGAGCGTCTAGTAATAAAGAGGCCGCGGGAGGCTGTCGAACGCCATCTGCAGGTTCGCGTATCGCGCCTCGATACGGAACTGGCGACGGGGTCGTCGGTTTGGTGGCGATGAGTCGTAATACGTCAGTGATCGGACCGTCCATGTGCGCGACCAACAGCACTCTCTCGACCTTAGCTACTATCGGTGCCTTGTCCGTGGTTTTGTCCATTGTGGGCACGGGATCAACAACTTCTGCGCAGGAGAATGTGCACTCAGCACCGGCATCGGCGCAGCCTCCGCCAAATGACGTCATTCGCGAGAATGCTAAGAGAGCGCAGGGTAAAGAAGCGTTTATACGCGTCATAGAACCCGGCAGCTGGCTCATTGAAAGCCTCAAAGGCAAAGAGGTGGTAACAGTTGAGGGCGATGCCGCTGGCACTGTCTCCGATGTGCTGATCGGGCCCGACGGCCAGATAGACGGACTTGTGCTCAGTCGCGGAGGCCTGTTTGGGATCGGAACCGCCACATTTGCCATCAATGTCGACTTCTTCGAGCTTTTCCCAGGCGCTTCGCAAGGTGAAGCCGATCGCACCTCGCAAACTTACCCCGCAACCGCGCCGGCTCCGACGGTGACCGGCACTGAACAGTCGCCTCATTCTGCGGCCAGCGGAGCAATAAAACTGGGGCCTGATGGTCTTCCGCAGCACTTGGTCGTCCGGTTGTCCTTGACGGAGCTGGACGGCGCCCCGATGCTGGAAGGGCGCTAGGATACGCATCAAAAACATCGCGTTAATCAACTAAGATTGACACCTTTGTGATCGTTTTGCAGACTGCTATGCGCGGAGGAGGAGCGTCATTGGAAACGAACAATCAGTACAATCCGACGCTGTCGGCGACAGAGGTTCGGTCCGCGCGCCGGGTAGAACTGACCACCTTCGTGATATTGGCTTTCGGAATCTGGCCAATCCTCGCGGTCGCAGCGGTCGGCAGCTTTGGTTTTCTGGTATGGATGTACCAGATTGTTGCTGGCCCTCCGGGGCCGCCTGCGTAGGGAGGACGGATGGTGACCTCGCTCTCACGACGGGCCTTCCTTCGCGGGCGAGTGCGTGAAGAAGAACGCATCTATCCCCCAGGTCTCGTGCGTCCCATTGCAGAGATCTGCGAGCAATGCAGGGCATGTGTTAATCACTGTCCGACATCAATCATCTCGATGCAGGCTGGCTTGCCGGCGCTCGATTTTTCCCACGATGGATGCAATTTCTGCGGCGAGTGTCGCGATAACTGTCCACGTTCCGACGTCTTTTTCAGCGCCGAGCTTTCTTTCCCTTACAAAGCGCAAGTCTTGTCGCACTGTCTGGCGCTCAACGGCGTCGACTGTCAATCATGTCGTGACCACTGTCCGACCGACGCTATCAGGTTTCGTCCGCGAGCCGGCGGGCCATGGCAGCCGGACGTTGCAGTAGACGACTGCACCGGCTGCGGCGCCTGTGTCGGCCGCTGTCCGACAAACGCAATTTCCATGTCGAGCAGGAGTGGACCAGATGCACACGCGCAACCCTGAACGCTTCCATGTTTCAAGTGCCGTGATCCTAACCTCGCCGGCAACAGCTGGTGGCGTTCTAGAAGCATTGGCGGAGGTGCCGAACGTCGAGGTACATGCCGCCGAGCAAGGCAAGATCATCATCGTGATCGAAGGCAGGTCCAGCGGCGAAATGGGCGCGACATTGGCCGCAATATCAGGTCTTCCGGACGTCATGGCGGCAAACATGGTTTTCGAGCATGCAGAGAGTTTGGAGGAGGGTTCGATCGATGGACACAGAACTGACGCGGCGTAGTCTGCTCAAGGCCCATGCTGCCGCGATTGCGGCGGCCACTGCCGGCGTAAGCTTGCCGGCCAATGCACAGTCTGTTCCCGGCGGCGTCGAGTCGCTTGAGATCAAATGGTCCAAAGCGCCCTGTCGGTTCTGTGGGACCGGTTGCGGTGTCATGGTCGGCGTCAAGGAAGGACAAGTCGTCGCTACGCATGGCGACATGCAGGCGGAGGTGAACCGCGGCCTGAACTGCATCAAGGGCTACTTCCTCTCGAAGATCATGTATGGCGAGGACCGCCTGACCACACCACTCCTGCGCAAACGCAACGGGCAATTTGCCAAAGACGGCGAGTTCGAACCCGTGAGCTGGGACGAAGCATTCGACGTCATGGCCGAGCAGTGCAAGAAAGTGCTGCGCGAGAAGGGTCCCACTGCGGTCGGCATGTTCGGTTCCGGCCAGTGGACGATTTTCGAAGGCTATGCTGCGACCAAGCTCATGCGCGCCGGCTTCCGTTCCAATAACCTCGATCCTAATGCAAGGCACTGCATGGCATCGGCGGCTTACGCTTTCATGCGAACCTTCGGCATGGATGAACCGATGGGCTGTTACGATGACTTCGAGCACGCCGACGCCTTCGTGCTCTGGGGCTCGAACATGGCCGAGATGCACCCAATCCTCTGGACGCGCCTCGCAGACCGCCGACTGGGCCACGAACATGTAAAGGTTGCCGTGCTGTCGACCTTCACTCACCGCAGCATGGACTTGGCGGATATTCCCATCATCTTCACACCCAGCACAGATTTGGCGATCATGAACTACATCGCCAATCACATCATATCTACAGGTCGCGTGAACGAGGAGTTTGTGAAAGCACACACGACCTTCATGAAGGGTGTGGATGATATCGGCTATGGGCTTCGAGAGGATGATCCGCTTGAGGTGAAGGCGAAGAATGCCGGTGATCCCACAAAGATGGAGCCGATTGACTTCGACAGCTTCAAGGCCTTCGTTTCGGACTATACACTCGAGAAAGTGGCTGAACTGACAGGCGCTGATCCAGGCTTTCTGGAGCAGCTCGCCGAACTCTATGCCAATCCCGACACCAAGATCATGTCGCTTTGGACCATGGGCTTCAACCAGCACACGCGCGGTGTCTGGGCAAACCACATGATCTACAATTTGCACCTGCTGACGGGAAAAATCTCAGAGCCGGGCAATGGGCCGTTTTCGCTGACGGGCCAGCCATCCGCCTGCGGAACGGCGCGCGAAGTCGGCACTTTTGCGCATCGCCTGCCAGCGGACATGGTCGTGACCAATCCAGAGCACCGGCATCACGCAGAGGAGATATGGAAGCTGCCGGACGGCCTTCTTCCCGACAAGCCCGGATACCACGCCGTGCAACAAGACAGGATGCTGAAGGACGGGAAGCTGAATTTCTACTGGGTTCAGGTCAACAACAACGTTCAGGCGGCACCCAATAACAGCAATGAAACCTATCTGGGCTATCGGAACCCCGATAATTTCATTGTCGTCTCAGACGCCTACCCGACGATCACGGCCATGTCTGCGGATCTCATTTTGCCCGCAGCTATGTGGGTCGAGAAGGAAGGGGCCTATGGCAATGCGGAGCGGCGAACGCATGTCTGGCATCAATTGGTCAATGCGCCGGGTGAAGCCCGCTCCGATCTCTGGCAACTGGTGGAGTTCTCCAAAAGATTCACCACGGACGAAGTCTGGACCGAGGAGGTCCTGACGCAAAACCCGGACTACCGCGGAAAGACGCTTTTCGACGTGCTGTTCGCCAATGGGAAGGTGGACCGGTACCCCCTGTCCGAAGTGGACGCCGATTATGCCAATCGCGAAGCCGAAGCGTTCGGATTCTACATCCAGAAGGGCCTCTTCGAGGAATATGCCGAGTTTGGTCGTGGGCATGGCCATGATCTGGCGCCCTATGACGTGTATCATCAGGAACGCGGTCTTCGTTGGCCGGTCGTTGATGGCAAGGAGACGAAGTGGCGCTACCGGGAGGGCTATGACCCCTACGTAAAGCCGGGTGAAGGTGTACGCTTCTACGGCAAGCCTGACGGACGGGCAGTCATCCTGGCTGTGCCCTATGAACCGCCGGCGGAGTCGCCGGATGAGGAATATGATTTCTGGTTGGTAACAGGCCGAGTGCTGGAGCACTGGCATTCCGGGTCGATGACGATGAGAGTGCCGGAACTGTACAAGGCCTTCCCCGGCGCCCGCTGTTTCATGAACGCCGATGATGCCCGAAAGCGCGGGATCAATCAGGGGGCGGAAATCACCATCGTCTCGCGTCGTGGCGAGATGCGAACCCGCGTCGAGACCCGGGGCCGCAACCGAATGCCACCCGGCGTGATCTTCGTCCCATGGTTCGATGCCAGCCAGCTGATCAACAAGGTGACGCTTGACGCCACCGATCCGATCTCCAAACAAACGGATTTCAAGAAATGCGCAGTCAAGATCGTTCCCGTGGCCTGACAAGAGGCCGAATTGGTGCCGTCGCTTTGCTGGCAGTCTGCCTCATTGGTGGTGGCGTCGTCGCACAATCGGTTCCGCAATTGTCGGGTCCACCGCAACAGATGGAGAGCGTCCCGGCAAAGCCCTTGCCAAAATGGAATGTGGATGACGTGCGAAAGATGCGTGCCTACCCCGATCAACCGCCTGTCATTCCCCATTCCATCGAAGGCTACCAACTGTCGGTCAACACGAATAGATGCCTCTCTTGCCACAAGCGCGAGTTCACTGAGGGCTCTGGTGCACCGATGATCAGCGTGACGCACTACATTACAAGGGAAGGACAGATGCTGGCGGATGTCTCGCCGCGTCGATACTTCTGCACGGCCTGCCATGTTCCCCAGGCAGAGACGAACCCTCTGGTCGGCAACACCTTTCGCGACATGAGCGACATGGGGGTGAAGCTGATGGGTGAGGAGCATTAAAGATGCAGAGGCTCCGCAATCTGTTTGCCTGGATATGGCGCGTTCTCACGACACCGGCGGCGACGCTGAGCCTTGCCTTCTTGACGCTGGGCGGCTTTGTCGGGGGCGTGATGTTCTGGGGCGCCTTCAACACCGCACTCGAGCTCACCAACACGGAAACCTTCTGCGTTAGCTGTCACGAAATGAAAACCAACGTGTACGAGGAGATGACCAGAACCGTGCATTTTTCCAACCGATCCGGAGTGAGAGCATCTTGCCCAGACTGTCATGTGCCTCATGAATGGACGGATAAGATCGCCCGTAAGATGCAAGCCTCGAAGGAAGTTTGGGGCAAGATCTTCGGGACGATCGATACACGCCAGAAGTTCTTGGACCAGAGGTTGCGCCTTGCGCAGCATGAGTGGGCAAGGTTGAAGGCAAACGACAGTCTCGAATGCCGAAACTGCCATTCCTCGGCCGCCATGGACCTGTCGAAGCAGACAGAACGTGCGGCTGAGATCCACACTCGTTATCTCCTGAACGGCAAGGCAACGTGCATCGATTGCCACAAGGGCATCGCCCACGAGCTTCCAAATATGCAAGGGATCGATCCTGGCTGGAAAATGCCGGAGGAACTGGAAGGGAAGGAGCTGCCGACCGCATCGGCAGTTGACGAGCTACGCAACGCTATCAACCGCGCCCATAGCGGACTCCTGGCCGACGGCGGCCATTGATACTGCTATCCGAGCACCTAAGACTTTCTCCAACGTCGACGCCGCCGGGGGATCAGCGACCCCGGCGGCGTCAGCCACAAAACCTGCAATAGTCCTGCGGCTTACTTGGCGGCAGCCACAGCCGCGTCGATGCGCTCGCGCGCTTTCTTCGGCAGCTTTGCGGCGTTGAAGGCTTCGAGGTTGGCGGCCGGGGCATCGCCGACGAGAATGGCAGCGACCATGCCCATGCCAACATGCGGAGCGCATTTGACGCCATAGAGGCCGGGAACGTCGAAGGTCACCTTGATCTGCTCATTCATCTTGCCCTTAAACTCGGCGGCACCTTCCGGAAGCATGCCCTTGATGACCTCGGCATTGTGGCCCTTGTCGGTCGGCGTGAAGGTGACGGTGTCGCCGGGCGCGATCTTCAGACCGGCCGGCTCAAAGACCATGGCGCCATCAGCGCCCTTGTTCAGCATCTTGACCTCGAAATCGGCAGCGATTGAAAGAGCCGGAGCCGAGAGCAAGAGGACTGCCGCCATGGTCAAACTACGAAGTTTCATTTTCATCTCCTTACACGGAAACACCTCGTTCCGTTGGAGAAAAGATAGGCGGAGATTGCTTCGCCCTCTTTGCGCAATATCAAGTACGAGAGCGTTTCCTGCGCTCATCTCCGCTCCGGGAGCGATTCCGCCAAGGCTGCGAGTTCGGCAAGATCGCGAACAAGGAGTTTCTGTCGCCCACCTTCGATCAGCCCCCTGCTCTCCCAGGTACTGAAGATGCGTGATACCGTATGCACTGTCGTTCCCGTCATCTCGGCGATATCCTGCCTCGAGATTGGGAAATCGATTCGTATGCCCGCGGCCTCTGAACGACCCGCTTTTTGAGCCAGTCGCAGCACGGTGTGCGCTACCCTCTTCTCGACTTCCTGCGTAGACATTTCCCTGATACGGACATGCGCCTCCTCAAGCCTTTGTCCAATGGTCTCCATTGCGCTAACCGCAAGTCTTGGATTGCGTTCCACGAATTTCGGCCACAGCTCAGTCGGCCAGGAAAGAACGACGCTCTCCGCGGCAGCAAGAGCTGTTCCCGGATAGTCATTTCGTTGCAGCGCCTTTGCAAAGCCGAAGAGGTCGCCTGGATGGACAACGCGAACGATGATCTGTTGACCAGCGCTGGTCACCTGAGTGACTTTCAGACGACCGTGCAAGAGCAGAAAGAAGTGCGTGGCCGGCTGTCCTTGTTCGAATACCGACTCGCCAATCGGCAAGCGCCTAGACTGAGCAGGAACGAGCAAGGCATCCAACTCGTCATCAGTCATCTTGTCAAACAACGACAGGGACTTGATGATCGTCCGGTCAAGCTTCAAAACACGTCCCTCACCTGCCACCAGCGCACATCAACAGCCTTTACCCAATTCCATAAAGGCTATCTTCGCGAGTGTCCAACGCGACAGGCGCATCTCCAATTACAAGATACCGATCGAGGATAGGAATGGAGCGTACCAGCGAGTGTCCTTGACGAGGCGGAAGCCGACATGATCCGGCGGGACACCGACTGCACAGCCGCCGCTCTTCGGGTCGCGGATGAAGGAGCTCAGGGGCGCCCGGTGCTTGCCCGCAGCGATATAGACGCCGCAGGTTTCGACGGCGCTTGCGGCTCCGTTGTTTGCCAGATCGACACGCCGGTTACAGGTGGACGTCCACTCCCAGACATTGCCGGCGAAATCGGCAAGGCCGTGGCCGTTTTCACCGAAACTGCCATAGGGCAGCGGTTGGGGATCGCGCGAGCGTTTTCGGGCTGCCTCGCGCTCGTAGTCCGCAAGCCAGCGCAGCGCCGGATTTCCGCTGTCGGCATCGACACCCAATGCGTCGTCTGGGAAGTCCTCGGCTGCGGCAAAGGCAAGTTCGCGGTCGTCCGGCAAGCGCCAGATCGAGCCGGTCTGGTCTGACAGCCACTTTGCATAGGCGGTCGCATCGTCGTGGCTGATACCTGTCGCCGGAAGGTCGGCTCGCGATGGCGTGGCCGATTCCCGCGCCGGGCAGGCTCCGTCGTCCGCGCACGCGTCGTAGTCCAGAGTGCTGACCTGGAACTTCATGATCGAGAGCGGGTGGGTTATCGTCTCTTGCGCCTTCGGACCATCGACGGCAAATCCGCTTCGGTAAAACTCACCTGGCTGGCGATAGAGGAACGTGCCTGCTTCCACTGTGATCACAGGCGGCTCCACAAGCGCGGACGAACCGAAACGGATCATTCCGGACTGGATGACGACGGCAGCGGAAAGGGCCGCAATGAGCCCGACCGGTAGCAGTAGCGAACTGATGGCTTTTTGCGGGAGCGTTGCAGACATCAAGGCAAGCATGGAAGCGATCCACGTCGAATAGGGGTAGACTTGCGGGAGGGCACTCCTCAGGAGCGCCCTCCCGCCGTTCGATCAGCTTTCCGGCTTGACGACCGCGGTCATCAGATCGTCGTTCCAGTCGCCGGTGACCTTGAAGTGGGCGGCAGCCCCCTTCTCGAAGGCCTCGATCAGGTTGTGGTTGACATAGGCGTAGATGCCCGGCTGCTGGAAGGTGTAGTAGGCGGCGCCTGCGGCACCTCCAGGAATGAACCAGGTTTCCTGATCGAGTTCCGGCGGATTGGCGAACTTGCCGGTTGCCCAGACATAATCTCCATGGCCTCCGATCAGGTGCGGGCGGGTGTCGCGATTGGCCTGCGAATGCAGGATCAGTACCCGGTCCCCGACTTCCGCCGTCATCGCATGGTCGCCGGTCAACGCGCCAACGGCTCCGTTGAAGACAATATGGCTCGGGGTGAGCGTATTCATGACTTCGAGCACGTCAGCATAGGCGTCGCCGGCACTCTTGTATTTCTTGTAATTGCCGTCGGCATCCTTCGGGACATAGAAGTCCTGCTCGCCAACATAGTATGCCTTGTCATAAGGTAGGTCATTGCCCTTGTGGTCTTTCAGGCCTTCACGCGGCAGGACCATGATCGCGCCGTTCATGCCCGAGGTGACGTGCCACGGCACCATTCCGGGAGGTGCGCAATGGTAGACGAAGACGCCGGCCTTTGTGGCCTTGAAGCGCAAGACCGCCGTTTCGCCCGGATTGACCAGAGTCAGTGCTCCGCCGCCAAGTGCACCGGTTGCCGAATGGAAATCGATGTTGTGCTGCAGGCTGTTGGTGGCCGGATTGATCAGGGTCACCTCGACATAGTCACCTTCATGGACGACCATCATCGGGCCGGGAACCGAGCCGTTGAAGGTCATGGCATGGACCTCAGTGCCAGCATCATCAACGATGATCTTCTTCTCCTCGATGGTCAGCGTGAATTCGACGACCTTCGGTCCGCCTTCGGCCTTTTGGCTATGCGCATGGATGAAGGGCGGCGCGACCAGATCGACCTTGACGCGTTGCAGCTTGGCGATGTCAGCTTCAACGGCTGCGGCATTGGTTTTGATGTCGCCGCCCTCGGCGCGAGCCGCGCTTGCGGTGATCATCGGCATGAGAGCAGTTGCCAGAACCGCTCCGGCCAGCATGGTGCGTCTTGACCTTGCCCCCAAATTTTATCCAGTTTTAAGTTCGCTCCGGCGGTTTTGGGTTGCTGTATTTGGGACGGTAGCGGCGGGTTGCGGTGCGGAGCCATTCCGGCTGCGCAGCACCGCATCACGTCGC
>NZ_JABXYK010000028.1 GCF_013378445.1 Mycoplana rhizolycopersici | reverse complement strand
GCCTGCCTCGTGCTCCTTCAATATACCGATAATCTGTTCGTCCGTGAAACGGTTGCGCTTCATCCTCTGGTCCTCTCAATGGCCCAGAGCTTACTTCAAAATGGATTAGGTCAACGGGGCAAGGTCAGTCTTGTTAAAGTGAGGATCTGGGTCATGCTCTTATCTCCTTGTGAGCCAGTGAGCGTCCCGCTCGAACTGCTGTCACTGTTGTACTTCACCCCCCAAGAAATTAATTGTGCTGGAACAAAGATCTCCACTTGAATACTGCGACATTCCGCCGCCAGAAGAAGTCCCGATTTGAGGAAATACTTTGATCCAGATCAATCCGGCAGGTCTAGGTCCTGGCGCCCAGTGCAAGCAGGAAAGGGAAAAAAAGAATGCAGGATGTCACCGAAACAGAAAGAAAAGGCATTCCGCGGGGCCTTGGACGACAAGGGCCTGTTTTACTCTCTTACGGTTTCCGGCCATTTTTTCTCGGGGCGGGTTTGTGGGCCATTGCGGCAGTCATGATCTGGATCGCCGTGTTCAACGGCTGGCTCGACGTTGCGGGTGGCTACGGGCAATCAACCTGGCATGCGCATGAGCTTCTATTCGGGTTTATGCCGGCGGTTCTGGTCGGCTATTTGATGACCACCGTGCCCAACTGGACCGGTCGCTTTCCCCTGTCCGGTAGACCGCTTGCGGGACTTGCCTTCATCTGGATCGCGGGTCGCATTTCAATGCTGATGGTCACAGACACATCTGCTCTCATCACCCTCCTGCTCGACTGGATCTTCCTTCCACTCTTCGCCTATTATTGCCTGAAAGAGGTCTGGGTCGCGGGGCGGATCGCGGATGCGAAGCCAATCCTTTGCCTCACCTCTCTCGCCCTGATCAATGGCGGGTTCCACATCGTAGCCATGAACGGAGGCGATGTGGGGCCCTGGGCGCGGGCAGGTCTCTCCGTTTACATACTGTTGATCACGGCGACCGCGAGCAAGATCATCCCTAGCTTTACAAACAACTGGCTTGCCCAGACAGGCAGGTCACGCCTCGCGCCTACAAATCGTATGGTTGATCGATTTGTCCTGGTCGCCACTTTCCTTGCAGCAATGATCTGGACCTTTGAACCGTTTGGGGCACTCACGGGCATCACGGCCCTTGTCGCAGCCAGCTTGCACCTCGTGCGCGCAGCAAGATGGTTCAGGCCAATCATCCTACGGTCGTCTATGATCACAGCGATGCAGCTGTCTTACGGCTTCATGGCTATCGGGATGTTGGGGATTGCAGCAACCGGGTTCGGCATGCTCGGCCCGCTCGCAGCCATTCATCTTCTTGCCATCGGTGCCGTGACGGGAATGATGCTTGCAATCATGATGCGTTCAATCGCGCTTCATACCGGGCAAAATGAAAAGCGGTCCAGGTTTCAGCGGCTGCCAGTTCCACTCCTCCTCATCGCTGCATGCTTGCGCATAACAGCCGATCTCATTCCTGGATTCCATGCACCTTTTACCACGACGTCCGGACTGTTCTGGATTGCCGCTTTTGTTCTCTTTCTTAGCGACAACGCAAGACTGCTATGCCACGTTCAGCGGCAACCCGGTCGTCAACCTTCACCGCCCACTCGGATCAACATGCGATAAGCACGCTTTGACGTGTCGAGATTGCCAACCCATTGGTGACCACGCTTTTCCAGCTCCGCGCCGAGAAAGCGCGATTCCTCTGAAAACACCGCGAACAGCACTTCGCCCGGCTCCATGAGTTCAATTAGCGAAAGAACCTTTTCCATAGGGGCCGGTGGTACATGTTCAGTAAGGTCCACGCTCCACAAAGGATCAGGCCAGGCGGCCGCTTCCTCTGCACCCATGGAGTGAAAAACCTTCGTGCTTGTCTGAGAAACCGGCACGAACAGAACCTCCCACTCACCGCTGTCCAACTCCTTGACTTCGGCCGAATAGCCGCGCCGCGCCATGACGCTCAACAGTGGCACAGGACGAAACGTTGCAAACAATTGCAAACCTTCGCCTGGCCGCAAGGACTGAACCGCGTCCATAATCGCGGGAAAGGGCTCGCCACCTCTGCGCAGGATGGGCCGTACGTCGAGTATCTTGAAGTTGGTCGCCGTCGACATTTCACCTCCCGATCTGCCACAACATGATTATTAGTGGTGATGCGTGGGCTTGGAGCGACCGGCGCTTACCGACCGCTCCCACAGACCTCAATGACCACCACCGCAGTTGCAGTTGCAGCCTTCGTGTTTCTTCCGGCGAATCCGAACTTCCCATATCTCCGGACCCCGCATCAGGTATTCCCACCCGAACATCCCATCATAATGCATTTCAAGATGGTAATAGAGCGGAACCGGATCATGATCGACGGTCAGGATCAGCTCATAGTCTGGGAGCAGTGAATTCAACATGCCGAATATGCGGGGATGCCGCTCCCAATGGGGAATCTCACGCACATCTAGTTTCAGTATATGTTCTTCGACAACAGTCATTCGATTGCTTTCTTCCAATGGTCGGGCTTCAGTCGGGACAGCTCGGCTGCTCCGCAGGACAATCGAATAGCCTATCGTCCGAAGCGTTCGTTGTGCTGTGACAAGCAAAACCGGGAAAGCCGCGCTCCTCTTTGCCTTTCGACAAGGAAGGCCTTGGGGCGGGCCTCTATCGTGACGGCGTCAAACCGGAGCGATACAATGAATGCAGACATAATCCGCCGTTATGGCGAAAGCCGCTTGCCGCGTTACACGAGCTATCCGACAGCGCCCCGTTTTTCCACCAGCATAGGCGCGGGCACCTACCGCGACTGGTTGATGTCGATTCCGCAAAACGATCCGGTGTCGCTGTATCTGCATGTGCCTTTTTGTCGATCCATGTGCTGGTATTGCGGTTGCCACACCACGATCACCCAAAAGGACGCGCCGATCCTCGACTACCTGACCATCCTGAAACAGGAAATTCGCTCAGTGGGAAAAGCGATGGGGGGACGACAGAGCGTCAGTGATATTCACTTCGGCGGCGGCACGCCGACCATCATGACGCCGACTGAATTTCTCGATCTGACAGCAACGCTGGCGGCCACCTTCGGCATTAGCAGCGCGACCGAAGTCGCGATAGAAATCGATCCACGAACGCTCACCCTTGAAATGGCGGAGGCTCTCGGCGAGGCGGGGATCACCAGGGCCAGTCTCGGGGTGCAGAGTTTCGATCCGAAGGTGCAAAAGGCGATCAATCGCATCCAGTCGGCAGAGCAAACCGCAACGGCCCTTTATCATCTGCGCAAGGCAGGTGCAAAAAGCGTCAACTTCGACCTGATCTACGGTCTGCCCCATCAGACCGTGGAGTCTGCAATCGAAACTGCGCGTGTGGCTGCGGCCATGCGTCCGGACCGCTTCGCCGTGTTCGGCTACGCGCATGTGCCGAGCTTCAAGAAGCATCAGCGCCTAATCGACGCGGCAGCCCTTGGCGATGCGCATGAGCGACATGCACAGGCGGAAGCCATCGCAATAGCGCTGTGCGAAGCCGGTTACCGCCGCATCGGTCTCGATCACTTTGCGCTGCCCGAAGACACGCTTTCGATCGCAGCTGATAACCAGACACTGCATCGCAACTTCCAAGGATATACGACCGACAACGCATCTACGCTGATCGGATTCGGCTCCTCAGCGATCGGGCGTTTTGCTGAAGGCTACGCACAAAACGACGTCGCGATCGGCAGATATGCCAATCTCATCTCGTCCGGGGAGCTCGCCACGTCAAAAGGCTACCGCCTGACACTGGAGGACCGCATCCGGGGCTGGATTATCGAGCGCCTGATGTGCGACTTCCAGCTTGACTTCGGAGCCATGCCGGAGGGCTTCGAGCTCTCCCACGAGAGCATTGGTGAAGCAAATTCGCGGCTTAGGACTTTGGTGGAGGAAGGGATCGTGAGCTGGCGTGGCGATGTGCTACGCGTCGAGACAGAGCACAGGTTCCTGGTCAGAACGGTGGCGTCGTGCTTCGATGCCTATCTCGGCGAGACGGGCAGAACGCACGCCACGGCGGCCTGACACAGGACGACGGAAAACGAGAAAGCCCGGACCGATCACTCGGTCCGGGCTTTCCTTTGCGCGATCGCGGATCAGCGGACGAGCGCGCGGTAGATTTGTGGCAAAGCGGCCGGCAGGCGGCGGATATCGGGCACGACAGCATAACCGTGGTGGCCGAAGACGGCAGGCACATAGGTCTTGGCATCCTGATCAACCGTGACGCCGAAGACATGGATGCCACGCCGCCTCGCTTCGCCCACGGCCCGACGCGTGTCTTCAAGCGCATAACGACCCTCGTAATGATCCACGTCATTCGGCTTGCCGTCGGTCAACACCAGCAGCAGGTGTTTCCTGTTTGGCCGTTCGGCAAGCTTGGCCGAGGCGTGGCGGATTGCTGCACCCATTCGGGTGTAATAGCCGGGTTTCAGAGCCGCGATCCGGTGGCGCACAACGGCGCTCATCGGCTCGTCGAAATCCTTCACTGTCTCAACACGGACCCAATCGCGCCGCCTGGACGTGAAGCTCAAGATGGAATGCAGGTCGCCGCAGGCGGCTAGCCCTTCGGCCAGCACCAGCAGGGCCTCCTTTTCGACGTCGAGTACCCGGCGGTCGTTGAACCACGCATCTGTCGACAAGGAGACGTCGGCCAGCAAGGTGACTGCGAGATCGTGACCCTGGGGCCGGCTTGCAAGGTGGATGCGGTCCGAACACTCGCCGCTGGCGACGAGCTCCGTTCGGCTACGCACCACCGCATCAAGATCCAGATCGGCGCCATCGACCTGGGCGCGCAACATTTCATGGCGGGGACGCATCGCCTCGAACTGCCGCCGCACGCGACGGATCAGCGCCTTCATCTCCTCCGATGCGATCGGACTGGCCTCATCGCTCGGAGCAGGACCTGCCACCACGCGGCAATGATCCTTCAGGTAGACCCCGCGACGATAGTCCCATTCCGGATAGGTGAGATCGGCTTCGAGTGGGGAATGGATCAGCGCCTCTGGCGGCAGGTCGAGGTCGAAGCGGAACTTTGCTGCTGGTCTGCCCTTGCGCTCGCCGAGCACCATCTCGTCGAGTTCATCGGCGGCCGACGCATCGTGATCGTCGCTGTCGTCGGCGGGGCGATCGACGTTCACCATCTCCGCCATGGCCAGGATCTTTTCAAAGCGGTTGAGGATGAAGGGGCTGCGCTCGCCCTTGGCAGCGGTATCCTTCTCGCGTGTCGCGACGTGACGCCCGGCAGCTTGTGCATCCGCCTGACCCGAGCCGGCCGGCTGATCCATCTCCTGACGGCCGGCCCATTCTGCTCTCACAACCGCCTGAGGCCAGAGCGGCACGGGCAAGATCGGCAGGTACCCCGCAGGCGCCCGGTCCGGCAATTCATCCCCAGCCGAAAGCGGAGCAAGGCCTGCGCCCCCGCGCAGGAGATCGATGATGCGGTCTTCCAAAATGCCTTCCACTCGCGGAAGCGAGCCGCGTCTGCGCTCCGCAAGAAGGGCGCGGCAAAGCCTGCGATAGCGATCGACGAGACCGGGAAAGGTTTTAAGGACCTCGGCTTCGAGGGTCGACGCCGCGTCGAGGAGGTCGAGATCTGCCCTGAGGGGATCGGTTTCGGACATCGGTCGAAGCGGCATCACCGCCATGGCAGCCGCGAGCCACACATAGAGGTCGAGATTGAGCGATGGCTCCGGCATGAGGTCGAGGACCGGGGGTAACATCACACTCGCTTCGTCCCGGGCTGGATGAACGAGCTTTTCTTCGCCAAGCCCCATGCGTTGGCGAAACTTCAGCCGGTGTTGCGAGGTCTTCGCCCGCGCCGGTACCAGTTGCACCGTCCTTTCGCCGCCAAAGCCGCGAAAGCAGACGGAAAGTACCGGAAGCACGTCCTCCAGCAGGACCGCCGCTTCGGGGTAACGTGGCCAGGTGCGGGTATCACCGGCCAGTCTGTGCCAGGCGCGTCCGACCGTTTCCTCGAGCTCCAGAAAGTCCAGCATGACATTCTCCTAGCGGATGACCGCCTGTGCCAGTTCCACGAGTGCAGTACGCACGTCAGGTTCGTCGGTCAGCGGCTCAATCATGGCGGCACGAACGGCGTCGCGTGGCGCAAGACCGGCATCAATGAGGCTCGCGCAGTAAACCAGCAGGCGCGTCGAAACACCCTCTTCCAGGTCATGACCTTTCAGCGCCCGCAGCCGCCACGCCAACTCGACCAATGGCTCTACAGCCGTGGCAGGCAATCCACTTTCTGCCGAGACAACCTCGATCTCCCGCGCCTTGGGTAGGAAATCGAACTCGATGGCGACGAAGCGCTGACGGGTTGAAGGCTTCAGGGCCTTGAGCAGGCTCTGATAGCCGGGATTGTAAGAAACGACGAGCATGAAGGCTGGCGGCGCTTCGAGCTCTTCGCCTGTGCGCTCCAAGGGCAGGATGCGCCGGTCGTCGGTCAGAGGATGCAACACCACGGCGACATCCTTGCGGGCCTCAACCACTTCATCGAGATAGCAGACGCCGCCATCGCGCACGGCCCGGGTCAGCGGTCCGTCGACCCAAACCGTTTCACCACCTTTCAAGAGGAATCGGCCGGTGAGATCGGCAGCAGCCAGATCGTCGTGGCAAGACACGGTGGTCAGCGGCAGACCGAGCTTCTGCGCCATATGGCTGACGAAACGGGTCTTGCCACAGCCTGTCGGTCCCTTCAGCAGAAGCGGCAGTTGTCGCGTCCAGGCTGTTTCGAACAGGGTGCATTCGTTGCCGGCTGGAGAATAGGCCGGGATATCGGGCTGAATGTTGCGTGCGATGATGTTCATCATGCTGATCCTTCAAGGTTGGGAAGAGCCCCGCTGCTTTTGAAACAGCGGGGCCGCTGTTTCACTCGGCAGGCTCGACATAGCCGCCAAAGGCCGGCTCTTTTTCCTTGCCGGGCAGCAGCACAGCCCAGACAAACATCAGGGCGGAGACCAGCACGACAGCACCGGACCCGAGGCGCACCCAGTAGAACAGCGCCAACTGGTCCTGGACGGCCATGTAGCTTTCGCCGAGCACGCGCTGCAGATGCACCTGCAGGACACCGGCAAAGGTGAGCGCAAAGGTCATCACCGACATGGCCGTGCACATCATCCAGAAGCTCGCGATCGACAGCCACTGATTATAGGGCTGCCGGCCGCGCATTTCCGGAATGGCATAGGCCATGATGGCGAGGTTGAGCATGACATAGGCGCCGAAGAAGGCGAGATGCCCATGGGCTGCCGTCACCTGCGTGCCGTGAGTGTAGTAGTTCACAGATGACAGCGTGTGCAGGAAGCCCCAGACACCGGCACCGAAGAAGGCCATGACAGAGCAGCCGATCGACCAAAGCAGTGCCGCACGGTTCGGATGCTTGCGGCCAGCTTTCCAGGTCATGACGAAGGTGAAGATGACCATGGTGAAGAAGGGTGCGACTTCAAGCGTCGAGAAGAGCGAGCCGATCCACTGCCAGTAGCCCGGCGCACCGATCCAGTAATAGTGGTGTCCCGTGCCGAGAATGCCGGAGAAGAGCGCCAGACCGATGATGACATAGAGCCACTTCTCGACGACTTCGCGGTCGATGCCGTTGAGCTTGATCATCAGGAAGGCGAGAACCGAGGCCATGATCAGTTCCCAGACGCCTTCGACCCAGAGGTGGACGACATACCACCAGTACATCTTGTCGAGTGCCAGGTTCGTTGGATTGTAGAAAGCGAAGAGGAAGAAGATCGCCACACCCCATAGCCCAAAGATCAGGATGTTGGTGACGACTGTCTTGCGGCCCTTCAGCGACGTCATGGTAACGTTGAACAGAAGCATCAAGGCGACGATGACGATGCCGATCTTGATGATGAAGGGCTGTTCGAGAAACTCGCGGCCTTCATGGATGCCGAAGAGGTAACCGACGACGGCGGCGGCGGCGGCAATCAGAAAGATCCAGAACTGCACGATGGCAAGTTTCGGACTGTAAAGTTCCGTCTCCGCCTCTTCCGGCAGCAGATAGTAGGTGGCCCCCATGAAGCCCATCAGCAACCAGACGATCAGGGCGTTGGTGTGGATCATGCGCACGATGTTAAAGGGCAGGAGCTCTGAGAGCGTATTGGGCAGGACGTAGATCGTGCCCGCGACGACCCCGAACAGGACCTGGGCAACGAAGAGGCCAAGCGCGCCGTAGAAATACAGCATCGCGACCTTCTGGCTTTGATATTTCATGGTGATGTCTCCTTGGGTCACGAAGGGCTCAGCCGGCCTCGTTCGGCGGCCAGTTCTGCGTCTTGATCTTGCTGGTCCATTCGAGGAAATCGGCGAGGTCGTTGATCTCCTCGTCGGTCAGGTTGAATTGCGGCATCTGGCGACGACCTTCGACGCCCGAGGGCTGGGCGGCCATCCACGCGCGCAGCGTCTCGCGGGCGCTGTCCCGGTCCTCCTGGCCACCCCAGCGGGTCCAGACATTGCCGAGTTCAGGCGCAAAATAGGCCCCTTCGCCCAGGATCGAGTGGCAGTTGATACAGGAGTGCTTTTCCCAAATATGCTTGCCGCGCGCGACGCTGTCGGTCAGCGTCGTCTCATCCGTCGAGGTGGTCCGGATGTAGTAGTGACTGTGGGCCGTGAGCCCCACGAAGATCGCAAAAAAGAATATGGAGCCGCCATAGAAGACGTTGCGCGCTCCGGTCTTGGTCAGGCGTTCTGCCATGCCCTTGTCCTTCCGTCTGCGGGCTTCAAAGGCCCGACCTGATTTGCCCGCCTCGAAGGCTCTGGCGATCCTTCGCCGGCTCTGCGGGATGTTCTTTTCATACAGAGTGTCCGGCGTCGTTCTTTGCGCTTCGGCAAGCAACCGGGCGAATGTTCAAGCCAACAGAAGGACCACCAGCGACCGCGACAGTGCAGCGATCAGAATGATACTTAACCAGCAGATGAGCGCGATCCGCATGGGGTGATGCCCGCCCCTGAGTTCGAGGAAGTCGAGAATCACAAGCCGTCCCTTGGCAAACGCAATCCCAAGAACTGCGGCAATCGGTACGATGGTTGGACCTGCGAGCGCCGCAACAATTGCGCCGCCAATCGCGAAGGTCATCAGCATGGCGAGCACACCCACCAATTCCTCGTGCTGTCTGCGGGTCATGATGGCCTCACGCGAGATAGAGAATGGGAAAGATCACCAACCAGACGAGGTCGATCACGTGCCAGAGTGTGGCGATCAGAACCAGATTTTCCCGTGCCGGGCGCCAGGCGACTAGAAGAAGCGCGATGGCACCGAAGGCGACATGCAGCAGATGGAAGCCGGTGATGATGAAATAGAGCTCGAAAAAGGTATCGAGCGTCGCATCGGCAGCGAAGCGGACCTCACCCCAATATTCGAAGAGCTTGACCGCCACAAAGCAAAAGCCAAGCAGAGCTGCAATGACCAACGGCCGTTTCACCGCCTCAAGATCAAGCCGATTGCGCATCGCAACGGCGACAAAGTACCCGCTGACCAGCAGGACAAGCGTGTTCGCGCCGGCGATCCCCGGCCTCAAATGCAGACGCGCCAGTTCGAAGGCTTCTGCATCGAAGGTCGAGACGACGAGGAAGCCCAGGATCAGGATGCCGAAAGCGATCAACTCGCTCCACACCAGGATCCAGAGCAGCAGGTGGTCGTCCTTTGCCTCCTGCTGGAGGCTCGTTTCCATGGCCATCGTCAGTTCTCCCGTTTTGGGATCCTTTCTAGAGAAAAAACTGAAGCGCTCTTTGTGGGAGCGCAAAGAAGACTGACGAAAGACAAGGCAGAGTGCTTCCAGAACAGAAGGGCCAGAACAGAAGGGAATGACTGGAAATGACGGATGCACAGATCGGCCTTATCGTTGCGACACCTGTCATCATGGGCTTTGCCCTGATGCTGAAGCGCATGGGCGTACTGCAGGGCGGCGGCACGCTTGCTGCCGTGCTGGCTTCGCTTGTCATCGGCGTCGTCCTGTTTCTGGGCCAATGAGGAGGCAACCATGGAAACGATCGGATCCAGCTTGACGGCCACCGAGGTCAGGGCGCTTGAGGACAAGCACCGAGATCTTCTTATTCTCTGCTTGAGGCTGGAGGAACTGGCCACGGACTTCGACGCCGGCGAAATTCCGCGCGGCATCCAGAAGGTTGCCAAGCACATCGAACCGCTGGTCGCCGCCGCCCATACTCTGGAAGAGCAGAAGTTTTACCCCGACCTCGAGTTGCATGCCGGCTCCTGCTTCGGCTCCCTTCTTCTCGATCAGGTCAAGTCTGAACATCGCGTCGACCGCCGCGCGGCCCGTGAGCTATCCCTCACCTTGGCCGCTGTCGCTCGAAAACGGTGCAGACTGAGCCTGAAAACGGTGGCCCATATGGTTCGGGGTTTTCAGGAAGCTGTCCGGCGCCATATCACTGCGGAGCAGATGCTGCTGCAGCAGCTTCTAAACGTGGAACCCGAAACGCAGGTGTTCCCAACATGACCCAGATCGTTCTTGCGCTGGCAGCATTCTTGTTGTTGCATTCGGTGCCTGCCTTACCAACCATCCGCGGAAGGCTAACCGCAGCGCTTGGATTACGGCTCTACCTTCTAGTCTATTCGACAACATCCGTAGCACTCCTGATATGGGTCCTGCATGCCGCGTGGAACACCGAGTATGTAGAGATCTGGCGGCCGGATTCCCGGAGCATCCTCGCCAATCTCGTGTTGTCGCCACTCGGGCTCTTCCTGGTCACGGCAGGCCTAATCAGCCCCAATCCCGCATCTATCAGCTTCATGACAGGCACTACACCTGGCGCGATTACAACTCTCACCCGCCATCCGGTCTTGTGGGGATTTTTCCTCTGGTCTCTCGGCCACCTCGCAGCAAACGGTGATACCAGATCGCTCCTTGTCTTCGGTGGCCTCGGTCTGTTTTCTGCTGTCGGTATCCTTGTCGCGGAAAAACGCGCGAGACGCAGGATGGGAGAAGACTGGTTACCAGTCGAGAGATCAACATCCATATTTCCGTTGATCGCCCTGCTCTCCGGACGCGCCAAGCTGCGTCTGGATGGACATCTGGTAGCCGGGCTCGCCGTGACGCTGCTTGTCACACTTTGGCTGCTCGCGGGAGGCCATGCCGCCCTGTTTGGCGCAGACCCGATTCTCGCGCTCGACATCTGAGAACGATTCCAGCCGGTAATTCCACACATTACTTGCTCTACGTCAAACATCCCACGCGCCGCCGGCGATAACATGAGAAAATAAATCAATTTTCGGAGAGCGGGATGCCCAACACCATGAAACAGGTCGGCAAGATGGATATTATTCAAGCCGGTACGGCAGGCTATGCACCAACCCGTCGCACTTTATGCGCTGGCATTGCCGCAACCCTCGCCCTCCCCTTCCCCAACAAGCGTGCACGCGCTTCTTCACTTGACCAGCTCGTCATCTACGGCCCACCTGCCGGGCCATCGATCACGCTTGCCTATGCTGTTGGCAAAGGCCTGCTGCGCGACGTCGCCGACAAGGTGGAGTTCAAGGTGTGGCGCACGCCGGATGAAATGCGGGCAGGTCTTGCATCCGGGTCGATGCAGACCGTGGTCATGCCGACCACGGCGGCGGCAAATCTTCATACGCGCGGCCTTGGCCTGAAGCTGGCCAATGTTATGACCAACGGTCTTCTTTACATAGTATCGCGCAATGACAAGATCACCACTTTCGCCGATCTTGAAGGGCAAGGCGTAACCGTGCCATTTCCCAATGACACGCCTGAACTCGTCTTCGATGCGGCCCTTGCTCATCACAGGATGACCGGCAAGATCAAGGTGGAGCGAGCGGGTACGCCCATCGAAGCCGTGCAAATGCTGCTCGCCGGCCGTATAAACACCGCGCTCCTACCCGAACCAGCAGTCTCTGCCGCCATCTTTAGGGCCAGCACCGGCGGTCAGGCGCTTCACCGGGTCATCGACATGCAGAAGGAATGGGGTACCGTCACCGCAACGACGCCGATTATCCCCCAGGCAGGTCTCGCACTGACGCAAAGCTTCCTGGACGATCATCCGGAACAGGCGAACGCTCTTCTTGCGGGACTTGCACAGGCGGCAGTCGAGGTAAACGCCAATCCGGCAGCGGCTGCGAGCCAAGCCGCATCGGCACTTGAACTCCCCTGGCCTGTGCTGGAGGCGTCGATCCCCTATTCGAACCTCGTCGCCTTGAGCGCGCGTGATGCACTCGGTTCGATCGAGACATTGCTGAAAGTCGTGACGCAGAGCCACCCCGAAATGGTGGGCGGTCGCATGCCGGACGCGTCACTCTACCTGTAAGGCGGGATCATCATGGGCCTAGCTTATCGTGCGGGAAAAGTGGGGCGCTTCCTCTGGTCCGGCTGGGCGGGCCTTAGCGGTCTTGCCGTCTTTGCCGCCGTTTGGCAGCTCGGAGCCGAAGCCTATGGCAGCTTCGTGTTGCCCGCACCGGCGGAGACGATCCAGGCCCTGTTTCGACTGGCGGCAGATCCCGACAACCGGATACTGGTGCTGTCGACGAGCCTGAGGGGGATCGCCGGCTTTTCACTCGCCGCCGTGATTGGGACGATGGCAGGCGTGGTGGCCGGATATCACCCGGCGATCATGAGGCTTGCGCGTCCGCAGGTAACCTTGCTGATCGGCGTGCCTCCGATCGCCTGGATCGTCCTTCTGATGATCTGGTTCGGCATGGGCGCCGGAACGGTCATTGCGACAGCTGCTATCGCCGCCTCACCGCTTGTCTTTGTTGGTGCAGCCGAGGGCATCCAGACACGGGACCGGGGATTGGAAGACATGGCTCGGATGGCCGGCTTGTCGTGGCTGGCCCGGCTGTTTCAGATATCCCTACGGCAAATGCTTCATGCGGTATTTCCTGCTTTGGTCATGGCACTGGGCACGGCTTTCAAGGCAGCAGTCATGGCCGAGTTGCTGGCCAATGCCGGCGGTATAGGAGGCGCGCTCGCCAATGCCCGTTCCGCACTCGATGTGGAAGCTGCCCTTGCCTGGATCCTCCTGTCGGTCACTGCGCTGATCAGTGTCGAATATGGAATTGTTCAGCCACTGCGCGCCGAAGCCGAGGCATGGCGGGAAGCCGCCCAACCCTGGGGCGTACGCCGATGACCCTCCTCCAGCTCAACGCCGTGGGGCACGTCTATCTCGGCCGCCCCGTTCTCGAACAGGTCACTCTGCAGGTCAACCAGGGGGAAATGGTCGCGCTAGTCGGACCATCCGGTTGCGGCAAGAGCACGCTTGCCCAGATCGCCGCCGGGCTGATTATCCCCCGCCACGGCCAAGTCGAGCGAGGCTATGCGCGCTGCGCTTTCGTCTTTCAGGAACCGCGCCTCCTCCCATGGGCGACGGTCGAAGCCAACGTGGCACTTGGCCTATCTGGCCTCCCCGTGGCGCGGTCCGAGCGAAGGGCAAGAGTTGCAGCGGCCTGTGATCGCGTATCGCTGGAAGAGGGCGACTGGCAAAAGTTTCCATCACAGTTGTCGGGTGGCATGCGCCAGCGCACGGCGCTTGCCCGTGCTCTCGTCGCCGACCCCGATTTCCTCTACTTCGACGAGCCCTTCACCGCGCTCGATGCCGCCTTGCGACGGCGGATGCAGCATCTCGTCGTCGCCACGGCCTCAGACAGCGGCAAGGGCGGGCTCTTCATCACCCATGACATCCATGAAGCGCTGCGGATCTGCCACCGGATCGCGGTTCTCGACCGCTGCGGCCATGGGATTCTTGAATGCGTCGCTGTTCCCGAGACACCGGGGCATCGCAGTGAGGAGATGATTTTCGAGACGGCACGAAGGCTCATTTCCGATCATCCGCTGTTTGCCGTCGTTGAAGAACATGACGAGCGGAGGCTGGCATGAGTGTGCTTCCAGCGATACGCATGCTTCCCTCGGCCGATCTTGCCAGGGCCATGTCCGCCGAAGGCCTCAGACTGATGTTTCCACTTGCCGCCTTGCATGCGGCGCTGTGGCCGTTTCTTTGGATTGTGGTTTGGTCTCTTGACCTACCTTTTGCTGTCTCGTCCCTTCCCCGCCAATGGCACGCCCAAGAAATGCTGGTCGGCTCCTTCGGAGGCGCGCTTTTAGGCTTCCTGACCTCTGCCCTACCGGAATGGACGGACACGCAACGCCTCAGTGGACGCCCCCTGTTCTTGGCTGCAGGTCTCTGGGCAGGCGCCCGTGTGCTCGGTTTGCTCGCTGTCGAGAACGGTTGGCTTCTCGGCCTGCTCTTCGATATGTCTTGGATGCTGTTCCTGCTCGCCTATGCGCTGCGTCTGTCGTGGATCAAAAAAAACACCGATCTCCTGGGCTTCATGCTGTTCCTCACCGCCTTTGCCGGGGCTGCGGCCCTGCTACGAATTGCAATGGCTCTGGGAGAATATGATCTGTCGGAAAGCGCAATCAGAATGCTCGGGCTGTCGCTTCTCGGCCTGCTCGGCCTCGCACTTGCCCGCATCACCGTACCGGTGACCAACCTGATCCTCGATCCGACGGAAAAGACCTCCCCCTACAGACCGCATCCGGGCCGGGTCCATCTCTCGGCTGGATTGACCATGCTGGTGATCGTGGCAGAGGCAGCCACGCTGTCGGACGCCGTGCGCGGCTATCTGATGTTGGCCGCCGGTGCAGCCTTTCTCGATCGGGTCGGCGAGGGGTTCGTCGGTCGCGAAGGCTTTTCCTTCGAACTTGGCGGTCTTTGGCTGTCGAGTGCGCTGGCTGGCACCGGCCTTCTCATCTGCGGCCTTAACCTCATTGGCCTGCCTCTGCCCTGGCTGGGCGGGCTGCATCTGGCACTGATGGGGGGGCTGGGTCTCGGCGTCCTGCAGGTACTCTCGATTGCAGGCCTTCTGCATACCGGTCAACCGCTGCGCTTTTCAAAGACAACCCGGGTGGCGATCCTGCTTCTGGTCCTGTCGGTTCTTCTGCGGATCCTCCCGGAGTTCGCGCCGTCGCTCTCCCTGCCCTTCGGCGCTTACGGTCTCTCCTCTGCGCTGTTTTCGCTTTCCTTCCTCCTCTGGGCCAAGGCCTATATTCCTCTGCTCTGGTCGCCGCATACGGTTGACCAGGAAAGGTGCTGACATGACCACACTTTCCGGCCCCTCCATCCCAAAGCGTCTCTTGTCAGGCGGATTCCGCCTGTTCTTTCCGGGCAGCGCGCTTGTCGCCGCCCTATCCATCGCGATCTGGGTCCCCTGGTTCCTCGGCTTCATGCATGTGCCAACCCTTTTGCCGCCAGTGGCCTGGCACCAGCACGAGCTTCTCTTCGGCTTCGTCCCGGCCGTGATAGCAGGGTTTCTTCTCACCGCCGTGCCGAACTGGACCGGCAGGCCCGGTTTGAAGGGCATGCCTCTTCTGGCGCTGTTTCTTCTCTGGTTCGCCGGGCGTCTGACGATCAGCCTCTCGGAACTGACGGGCATGCTCGGCGCAATGCTCGTCGCGCTCACCTTCCTGCCGGTGCTCGCCATCTTCGTCCTGAAGGAACTGGTCGCTGCCTCGAACCGACGCAATTACAAGATCGTCGCCGTTCTGGCGCTGCTGAGCGCCGCCCAGGTTCTCTTCCATGTCGAGATTGAGCGCTATGGACGCGTCGAAATCGCCGACCGTCTGGCCCTGTCCGCGATCCTCGTCCTCATCTCCCTGGTCGCAGGGCGCATCATTCCGGCATTTACCGGCAACTGGCTGAAAGCGAACAATCCGGGACGGCTGCCGCAGAATTTCGCCCGTTTCGATCTGGCCGTCATGATCCTTGGGAGCCTTTCAATGGCGATGTGGATCGCTGTCGGCGGCGGTCTTGAAAGCCTCCAGTTTCCCACGGGGCTGCTGATGCTTGTCGCCAGCCTTGCTCATCTCGTGCGACAGGCAAGATGGTGCCCCGAGCGCACGCTTGGGGAGCCCCTCGTGACGATCCTGCATGTCGGCTATCTCTTCATTCCCTTAGGCTTTTTGCTGACCGGCCTGTCGATGCTGTTGGACCACTCCGGCTTCGCCTCGGCAGGCATCCATGCCTGGACGACAGGTGGGGTCGGGGTCGTGACGTTGGCGGTGATGACCCGCGCCACGAGAGGCCATACGGTTCAGGCGCTGACGTCGCCCCCCACGACAACCTGGCTCATCTATGCACCAATCATCCTCTCGGCACTGCTGAGGATTTCGCTCGCAATTTGGCCGCAGCATACCATGCTGTTATTGCCGATCGCAGGCATCGCGTGGATCGTGGCATTCCTGGGTTACATGGTCTTTTACATGCCCTTGATCGCGCGAAAGGGATAGGAGGGGAGCCTTGGCGCCCTCACCCTCTCCACTCGGGTATCAAGGGTGCATCCGTCAACCCAAGCAGATCTACGGCACGAGCTGCAATATGGGCGACCAGATCCTCTACGTTCGCTGGATTGCGGTAGAAAGAGGGGACCGGCGGCATCACCACCGCCCCCATCTCGGTCACCGCCACCATGTTGCGCAGGTGCCCGAGGTGAAGCGGCGTTTCGCGGGCAAGGAGAACCAGCCTGCGACGCTCCTTGAGCTGCACATCGGCGGCGCGAGTGAGAAGATTGTCTGTGATCCCGGTCGAGATCGCGGCAAGAGACCGCATCGAACAGGGGGCGACGATCATACCGACCGTGCGGAACGATCCGCTGCCAATCGATGCACCGATATCGCTTTCCGAATGGAAATGAGCTGCGAGTCCGATTAGCCGCCCCAGCGCATCGTTGCCCGCCTCATGTGCGATTGTCCGGCGCGCTGCTGACGTGACGACGAGATGCAGTTCAACATCATCCATGGCCGTCAGGAGCCGGCCGACCTGAAGACCGATCGCCGCCCCCGAAGCACCGGACATGCCGAGAATGACACGCCTCATCATGGCTCACCTTCCCTTGTCTTAAGGGATCCAACTCCAAGTTCGCGCCAGATCGCATCGACGCGCGCCGAGACCTCCGACGTCATTTGCAGCACGCGGCCCCATTCCCGATCAGTTTCTGCGCCAAGCTTGTTGGTGGCATCGAGACCCAGCTTTCCACCGAGCCCAGGCTTGGGAGAGGCAAAATCGAGGTAGTCGATGGGTGTGTTATCCACCACCACCAGATCGCGGGAGGCGTCGAACCGGGTGGAAAGCGCCCAGATGACATCGCTCCAGTTTCTGACGTCAACATCGGCATCGACCACGATGATGAGCTTGGTGTAGCTAAACTGCGGCAGCATCGACCAAAGCCCGAGCATGATCCGGCGGGCTTGCCCCGGATAGCGCTTGTCGAGCGAGACGACGATCGCCCGGTAGGAACAGGCTTCTGGAGGCAGATACAGATCGACAATCTCTGGAAACTGGCGCTTTACGAGGGGAAGGAAGAGAGCATTCATTGCCTCTCCGAGCACAGAAGGTTCATCCGGGGGGCGGCCGGTGAAGGTAGAGAGGTAAACCGGATTCTGCCGCATCGTCATCGCACTCAAGTGCATGACGGGAAACGGCTCGACAGAATTATAGTAGCCCGTGTGGTCGCCATAAGGCCCCTCAAGCGCAGTCTCCGCGATAGAAACAGTCCCTTCCAGCACGATTTCCGCAGTGGCCGGAATATCTAGGGGCTGGGTGAGCGCCCGCACCACGCGGCTACGCTTTCCTCGGAGCACACCGGCGAATGAAAGCTCGCTCATGGTCTCTGGCAGCGGCATAACGGCTGCGAGGATTGTCTGAGGATCAGCGCCGATCACGACCGCCATAGGCATATGCCGCCCCACGGCCTGCCACTGCCGGAAGTGTTTTGCAGCACCACGATGGGCAAGCCAGCGCGTGATCAACCGCCTGCGGTCCAGCGCTTGCAGGCGGTAGACGCCGACATTAACATCCTTGGGATCACAAGGCGACGCGGTGACGACCAGCCCCCAGGTGATCAGCGGTGCCGGTTCGCCCGGCCAGCACCACTGGATCGGCAGGCGATTGAGATCAACGGCCTCGCCTTCGAACACGATATCCTGGCATTCGGCATGAGACACCCTACGGCATCCCAGCGCCATGGCGGAGCGAAGCACAGGCAGTTTCTTCAAGGCATCCCGGAGCGACGCCGGCGGTCTAGGTTCGCGCAATTCGGCCAGAAGGTCCGCGAGATCGCCAATCTTGCCGCCAGGGATGCCATAGCCAAGTTCGATCCGCTCGCGCGTGCCGAACAGATTGGCAAGCAGCGGTATCTCTGACACTGCACCGTCCGACCGGACCGGGCGCTCAAAGAGCAAGGCCGGGCCTCCCTCTGCCAGGACGCGCCTGTGGATTTCGGTAATCTCATGAACAAGGCTCACCGGCCGCGAGACGCGGATAAGCCGTCCTCGCTTTTCCAGTTCGGTCATGAAAGCTTGAAGACCGTCGTAGCGACGAGGCGGTGCGTTCTGTGTCATGCGGACCGCTATGACCTGTGAATTCGGTTACGTCTTTGCGCTGGAGCAATCTGGATTGTCGGCCGTTCCCATAGGTTTGCGCCGGTTCAACCATCAAAATTGGCGCAATGCAGATAACATCCATTCTGGCTCTCCCGCTGAAAGCCGTGCCGCTCATGCCGCTCGTGCCAATTGAGCTCGTTGCAGGTCGCCTTTTCAAGCTCCTGCTCCTAGCTCATGGCGATATGTTCGAGCGCCTTGGCACATACAAAAGCTGCCGCTTTTCGTTTGCTCCAACGGACCTACCCCTCGTCTTCCTCATCGAGCCTGGCGGCCCTCATCTCACTGTGTTGCGCAAAGGCGATACCTTCACAGCGGATGCGGGTGTCGAGGCCCCGCTGGTAACACTGCTGGCACTCCTTGAGGGGCGTTGTGATGCTGATGCGCTGTTCTTTTCCCGCGACCTGAAGGTGATCGGAGACATGGAGGCCATGCTTGCGATGAGAAACGCACTTGATGACTGCGATATCGACCTTCCGCGTGATCTCGCGCGGATCGGGGGACCGGCCGCCCCCGTCGTTCACAGGCTGGCCGTGGAAATCCGAAGCCGGTCGCTGAGGGAGATCCGGTGATGGAACTGATCTGTCCGGCGGGAACACCAGCCGCATTTCGTGAAGCCGTCGATGCAGGCGCTGATGCGGTCTATTGCGGCTTCCGCGACGAGACCAATGCCCGCAATTTTCCCGGCCTCAATTTCAGCCGGGACGAACTGCGCGACGCAATTGTCTATGCCCGCAAGAAAGGCTGCATGACATTTGTCGCCCTCAATACCTTCATGCGGGCTGGCAACGAAGAGATCTGGTATAGCGCGGCGGCCGACGCGGTAAGGCTCGGTGCCGATGCGCTGATCCTGGCCGATTTCGGCCTCATGGCCCATGTCAGGGAACACTATCCAGAGCAGCGCTTGCATGTTTCGGTCCAAGCGTCTGCTTCCAATCCCGAAGCGATCAACTTTCTCGTCGAAGCCTTCGACGCAAAACGGGTCGTGTTGCCGAGAACGCTGACGATCGGCGACATTGCCCGCATTGGTCGCAAGGTCAAATGCGAGATCGAGGTCTTTGTTTTCGGCGGGCTTTGCGTCATGGCCGAGGGACGCTGCTCGCTTTCATCCTACGCCACCGGCAAATCGCCCAATATGAACGGCGTCTGCTCCCCGGCGAGCCATGTGCGGTACCGACAGGACGGCTCCGACATGGTGTCAGAGCTCGGCACCTATACGATCAACCGCTTCAGCCAAGGCGAGGCCGCTGGTTATCCCACGCTTTGCAAGGGGCGTTTCGACATCGGCGATGCCCGTGGCTACGCCTTCGAAGACCCGGTGTCCCTCGACGTCATGGGCGAAATCGAAGCCTTGAAGGATGCCGGTGTCTCCGCCTTGAAAATTGAGGGACGTCAGCGCGGCAAAGCCTATGTGGCCGAGGTCGTATCGACGCTGCGCCAGGTGCTCGCAACCGCCCCCTCGGGGCGTGGCCCCTTGTTGGCCCGGCTGAGAGCGCTGAGCGAAGGGCAGAAGACCACGGTCGGCGCCTATGAGAAGCGCTGGAGATGAGCATGACCGAACTGACACTGGGCCCCGTCTACTATCTCTGGGACGGCCCGAAATGGCGAGATTTCTATTATCGGATCGCAGACGAAGCACCCGTGGATCGCATTATCCTCGGCGAGACTGTGTGCTCCAAACGGCAGCATTTCATCGAGCCATACTTGGCAGAGGTGGTGGAGCGCCTGGAACGGGCGGGAAAATCGGTGGCCTTTTCCTCGCTGGCGCTCGTCACCTTGGAGCGAGAAAGTCGGATTGTGAAAGAGCTGATCGAGACGTCGGACCACGCAATAGAGGTCAACGATCTCTCCGCAATCGGCCTGATCAATGGCCGCCGACACCTCGTCGGCCCCTTGATCAATGTCTATAACGGACCAACGGCGCGCTTAATGGCACAACGCGGGGCAGACCGCATCTGTCTTCCGCCCGAACTTCCTTTCAGCTCGATTGCCAGGATCGCCGAAGATACCTCTGATGTGGCTCTCGAAGTTATGGTGTTCGGTCGCATGCCGCTGGCCATATCGGCGCGCTGCGCCCATGCCCGTTCCAAGGGCCGGATCAAGGACAATTGTCAGTTCGTCTGTGGCGAAGAACCGGATGGTCTGCCAATCAAGACACTCGACCGCCAGTCTTTCCTGGTGCTCAATGGCGTGCAGACGATGTCGCACACGTGCCAACTCCTGCTCGGCGAACTGACCGACTTGCAGGAGGCCGGGGTCAATGCCTTCCGTCTCTCACCACAGGACTGCGACATGGCGCGCATCGCCGCCATCTTTCGGGAAATGCTGTCCGGAAGCCTGGGACCTGAGGAAGCCGCCACGTTGATCGGGCATTGTTATCCCTCAGCCAAGTTTTCCAACGGCTTTCATCATGCCCGAGAGGGGGCCGCCTGGATATCGCGCGCGAAAAACACCGCCCACGCATCCTGAAGCGTAAGGGAGAACAGCGCCCATCTTGTTTGCGAAAACGCAACGATCGGATCGGCATTCCCCGCCATAGTCGCGACCACAACGATAACGCATTGAAGCGCAAGCAAGGTGAACTCAATGGAACTCAACGCAAGCCAGACGGTCGGAAAGATCGCCACCTCCCTCCCCGGTGCAGCGGCACTTTTCCGCCGTCATGGCATCAGCTTCTGCTGCGGTGGCTCTGACAGCATCGGGGCTGCGGCCGAAGCTGCAGGCCTCTCACCGGAGACACTGGTGGACGAATTGCAGGGCCTTGTCGACGCCGCATCGACTGAAGCACCGGATGGCACAGTCGATCTGATCAATCATCTCAGGACACGCTACCACGATACCCATCGTGCAGATCTCATCTCATTGATCCCGCTTGCCGCCAAGGTCGAGCGGGTGCATCGCGATCACCCCGATGCACCGATCGGCCTAGCAAATCTCCTCGAGCGTATCCAGAGCGACCTCCACAGCCACATGCATCGCGAGGAGCTTATGCTCTTCCCGCTCATGGAACGCGGCGACCATCACATTCTGACGAGACCAATTGAACAGATGCGTCACGAACATGAGGTCGAGGTAGATCATCTGGCAGAGCTCGAGCACGTGACGGGCGGATTTCATCTGCCGGACGGTGCCTGCACTTCATGGCGTGCGCTTTACGCGGGCGCCAAGAAATTTGCCGACGATCTGATCCAGCACATGCATCTGGAAAATGAAGTCCTCTTTCCACGCTTTACCGGCGGCACCGTCTAGGGCGATGGCATCAGGGCAAACGGGATCATGATGAATTATCTGAGGTTGCTCCGAGACATGAGACGCGACAGAAGCCCTCCTCTGGTCGCTTCGAGATCACGGCGCGAATATGCCTGTGATACCATCTGCGACATGCATGAATGCGTGACTGTTGGCTGCGTAGGAATGGATACAGCCGGCTACTTCATGGAGCGAATGCTGTCGCTTGATTTCGATTATTCAGGCGACAGGCGATAAACTTCCCAGCCTTGTCGTCAGCCTCCTTGCACACACGGCATACACGCTGAGCATGCAGCCGGCGACGGTCGTCTTGTCGAGATGCGCAGCAGACCGACGCACGCTCAGGTTTATTCGTTTGAACCTTGGCTTTCGTCAAGCGGAGCTTGGGTCCGTTAGGCAAGTCTTTACCCGAACACATCAATTCTCACTAAAATTCACATCGTATCATGATGTTACGATATTCGGCATGATGCCCTAGCTCAGGATAGACTGAAAGATGCGCATCACCGACTTTTCGATCAACAGGCGCCTGTGGCTTGCGATCATGTTTCCTATGGTTGCAGCCCTCACCCTTGCGTCGATGGAGCTTCTGGACTCTTGGCGCTCATACCGGCAGATGCAGACCGTCGCTAAGGTGAGTGAGAACATCACGGCCATTGGCGAGATGATCCACGTCCTCCAGAGCGAGCGGGGGCAGAGTGCGGGATACATCGGATCAAAGGGCAGCGCAGACCGGACGCCGCTTTCAAAGGTGCGTCAATCGACCGACGCGGGTCTGGTAAGACTGCCAGAGCTCACTGACGCCATAGCCAGTTTCGAAAACAAGGAACTGAACCGCCGCTGGGCCTCGGCACAACAAGCGCTTCAAGAGCTGTCCGGCACAAGGCAATCCATCGACAAGCTGTCCTTCACCGGTAAGCAGTCCTTTGACTTCTACAGTGGCCTGATTGGTGAACTCTCGGCCCTTGTATCCGAACTCTCCCTTCAAGGTGTTGGATCGAGGATCGCGGCCGAAATGATCGGCTATAACCTGCTCATGCAGGCAAAGGAGATTGCAGGCCAGGAGCGCGCAACCGCGAACGGGTTCATCACGTCGGGCGACGTTGACCCCGAGCTTATTGCTCCCTTTGCCCGTATGGCAGGCGCTCAAAATAGCCTGATCGACAACTTCCTGGCTTTACAGCAAAAGGAACTACAATCCGCCTACACTTCACAACTCTCCATTCCTGCATTGAAGGAGATCGAAACGACGCGGTCAACCTTGATCGCGAATGGTTCAACAGCGGCCGGTGACTTGAGTGCTGATCGCTGGTTTGCAGCCGCCAGTCAGCGCATTGACGCAATGAAGGCTCTTGAAAGGGCAAGCCTCGAACGTCTCGGCAACGAGGCACGCGCCATCGCCGCAGCCGCATTCACCCGACTTGGAACGGTTCTGACCCTTTGCATCGTCGGGGCCATTCTGGTCATCGCCTTGTCGGTGTTTCTGGCAGGAACCATTAGCCGTCCGCTGAAAGCACTCGTCAGTTCGATGCGCAGATTGGCAGAGGGTTACCTCGAACCAACCGGGCAATCTGCCAACCGTAAGGACGAAGTCGGAGACATGGTCAAAGCGGTAGAAGTCTTCCGCCTTTCTGCGATCCGAAATCGCGAACTGGAGCTGGAGGGAGAGCGCGCGCGCCAACAGGCCGAACGCGACCGAGTTGAGATGCAGATCGCAGCGGAGGCAGAGGCCGAAGCCCGCATGAACAAGGCAACCGGCACACTGGCCCAGGCCTTGAGAAAGCTTGCTGCCGGCGACCTTCTTTGCGAGGTAAACGAGGCCTTTGCACCGCAATTCGAAGACCTTCGCCATGACTTCAATCGCTCGGTGGTGCAGTTACGGCACGCACTGGTCGGTGTTGGCCAATCGGTCGCGACCGTCACCGGCGGAGCAGCCGAGGTTTCTTCGGCCTCGGATGACCTGTCGAGGCGCACCGAGCAGCAGGCCGCCTCGCTCGAAGAGACGGCCGCCGCACTCGAACAGATCACAGCCAATGTCACGGCGACTTCAAAACGCTCGGATTTGGCCCGCAGCGTAACGAAGAGCGCACGCGAAAGAGCAAATCGCTCCGGTGAAGTGGTACGAAACGCCGTGGCAGCGATGGACAAGATCGAGCAGGCATCGACCCAGATCAGTCAAATTATCGGTGTGATCGACCAGATTGCCTTCCAGACAAACCTGCTCGCTCTCAATGCGGGCGTCGAGGCAGCCCGCGCCGGCGAGGCCGGCAAGGGGTTTGCCGTGGTTGCCCAGGAAGTCCGGGAGCTCGCCCAGCGTTCGGCGCAGGCAGCCCGGGAAATCTCGGGGCTGATCGGCAATTCTGAACTGGCAGTTCGCCAGGGCGTCGAACTGGTCTCGGAGACAGGCACCGGACTGGCCGAGATTGACGAGCTCGTGCAGGAAGCGGCAAGTCACGTGGACGCCATCGCGATCGCAGCGCAGGAACAGGCAGTCGGTCTTTCACAGGTCAATGTCGCGGTGAACCATCTGGATCAATCGACACAGCAGAACGCAGCAATGGTGGAAGAGATGAGCGCTGCTGGCGCTGCCTTGGCCAGCGAAAGTGCAACTCTCCAGGGTTTGCTCAACTCGTTCGTATTGACCTCATCTTCTAGCGGTCAAATCGTAGCTCAAAGAATGAGGGCATAAGTCGGAGTGGGTCGCATTTGCAGGATCTCCTCAGCTCTTGAAGGGATACGAACCGCCGGCCCGTTGGTCGAAGGACAAAGCGCTGGATATCCGAGACCATTCAACTTCCTAAGACACCTGCTCCACGGCTCTCTGTAGCAAACCAGCCCGACTTGAGATGACCTTGCGAATTGCACTCAGGATGGGGTGCCTGATCCCCTCGTCGGCCAGTTCTGCAACAAGGGCATCGGCCTCGCTCACAATCCTTTCGGCTATTTGTGCGAGATCGCGAACAAGGATGCGCTGAGATGATTTGGTTTCGGGCACAAGTGTCGTCCAATGCTTCAGCTGGATCGTGTCGGGCACATCGCGGCCGCCAATCTTCATGGCGAGCCTCTTTGACAAGCGGGGATAAACGGCCGTGCAAACAACATCGTAGATCGGTGCTAGATCCGGTTCATCGGAGCCATAAAGCAGGGCGTAGTTCTTGCCGTGGGCATCGGCGTTGCCGACGAGATAATGGAAAATCAGCATGCGGATGAATTGCAACCGATCCGCGACAGGTCTAGCGCAGGCCTGGTCGATCAGCCTGAGAGCATGTTCTGTCCCCGGTCCGCCCTCGGCCTCATACTTCAGCTCCGGCGGGACGCTAAGGGCTTGGCAGAAGTCTTCCTGGTGTAGGCGCTCAATGATGCCGTCTGCAGCTTTCGTCCGATCATAACGCTCAACCAGGAGAAAGGCAGTCGCCCCGTCTAGACGTATCTCGACATGGGGTACCGGCAGCTTGAGGCGGGCAGCCAGCCGCATACAAAAATACTCGTTCTCCACCGTGCCTTCCAACGCCTGGATGACTGGTTTCAAGATATGGGTCGTTGGTCTGCCGTCTTTTGCCAAGGCAATGGAATCTCCATCGACAATGACCGCCAGTTTATCCTGCGCGCCGGCGAGCGATAGGCGAATGCCCTCGTCTCCGCCAAGCAAAGGCCGGGTCCGCAGCCTGCTGAGAATTTCATCCAGACGTTCCGAAGTGAGAATTTCGGCGTGGGATCGGCCAGAAGGTTCGGGCGCCGTGCCTGTAGGGTAGAGTGACAAAGCACCTGCGCACTCGCCCCCGATAACTTCCAGCAGCCCGAAGGCATTGCCTACCGAGAGGCCGAGCGCACCAGCTAGGCGTTGCCGCGCGCCTTCGTCCGGCAAGAGACCGGAGAAAAACGGGCGCACCACCTGATCACCAAAGGGTTCTTCTTGCAGGGGCATCGAGAACGAGATCGCACGCGATCGTTGGTCCAGGAGATACGCGCCATCGTAGGCAAAAGTCAGCAGGCCGTCGTCAAGCCGGGCAAGCACGCCGGCCTTGGTGTCGCGAAAATAGGCATCCAATACGCGGGTCATGATCGCGGGCCTTGGCGGCGCCCGACCGAAACACTAAGGCCAAGCCCGGCCAAGACTTGCATCGCACGGCCAATCTGGCAGCTCTCTTTGCCGGCCTCGAGTTCACGCAGAAAACGGACGCCCACACCAATCACCCCAGCGAGTTGCTCCTGGGTTAACCCTTGCTGTTTGCGCTCCTGACGGATCAGCATGCCGAGGCTTTTTGTATCTTTGATCTTTTCCATAATCACCCCTATCGGGATGATTATATAATCAGATGGTGCAAAAGGAAGACAAAAGAACCGATCGGGATGATTTTCGGATTATTGGCGCCAACTGAGCGAAATACACCCGCTCGGGATGAAACTACAACGCCAGACTTACCCTAGCGCTCACTGCTTGAAGCAGTTCTCACGGTGCCATCTCAGGAACTGGGGATGTGGCCGCTCGAAGACCCTGCTAGGCACGATCGCCTTCCCAGTCTTGTTGAGGAGTCCTTGAATGCTGTCAGGATCATTCGCCTGACGCGATATCAGGATATCAAGATCGTCCGAAAGACCAATCAGACCGCGATCAAACATCCAGTGTGCGGTACCCGAAAGAGCAATTCCGTTGGAAAGAATGTCAGGCCCGCTCGCTTCCACCGGCCGGATATGTGCGGCGTCGACCTCCGCCCGGCCACCACCGTTGATGAGCTTCAATCCCGTGATGGCGCATCGTTTGTCATAGGCGTGGAGAACGAGCCGGCGAAACAGCCGATTTCGAACGAACCGCGACGAGAGTTGCATAACCCGGTCGCGCTCCTGCTCGAACATGAACGGCGCTTGAGCTTCATCTGCAAATCCATCGACCGCATGCGTCACCCCCGGCTCATCCAGCCGAGGCAGTTCAGGCTCATGCTCGTCTATGCCAATCGATACGATGCGGTTGAAATCTGCTGCGGACATCGGCCGGACCGCAGCCTGTGCCCTGCCGGAAATACGGCCCTCTTCATTCAGCACGCCCCGCTCTATGACACCGTCTGGCCCACTGAACGGAACGGGATTGATGAAGTCGAGATAGCTGCCGTGTTCGATCAGCGCCAGATACATGCCGGGCGCCTTCGGATCAGGAATTACGCTTTCAACCTTGGCGACAGCAAAATAGCCGCGGGTCGCGGCTACTTTCCTAGGCTCGTAGTAGACGATCCAGTCACCCACACACGCCTGAACACGACCGAGATACTGGCCCGGGAACTGGTATTGTTCAGCCGGGCTATCGTCGTAAATCGAATCTGACCGGTGAATGAAGACCCCGAATCCCATCTGCAACCTTTAGCATGAGGCTCTTGATGCTTCATTTGAAATCTGGGGACCTCAGCCTGGCCCCAAATGCTCGCCGCTGCGGCAACACCATTTGTTAAATGTCCACTCCTATTCCCGCCCGCCCTCGACAACGGTATCGAGAGAAACGGAATAAGAGCATGGTAACACACGATCTTTCAATTCATCACTTTCAACGAAAAATCTCGGATTTCTGCGAGGTGCGCATCGCGCCAATCGCCTCACAGCGCGTTCTGGACAGCATTCGGCCCTATCTCATAGGTCTTGTCATCCACCGCCGGCCACCACCGATCGTTAGTGGCCGTATGGATTGGACGGCCATTGGCGAGGCATGCGGGATCGAAAACCAATTGACAGCCGATTTGAAGAAGGCGCTCCGTCCGGGACTGGACGCGATTATCCGCTGGCTCGGAGAACCGCCTGCCGCCGATGACATCCAGTCAACGAAAACACGCACGAAATCGCGCAATGCCGTTCGGCGCGAGGTGGAAACTGCGACGCGTTCCAGACCGCGACAGATCCTCTCCGACAAGACCCCGGCTACCTCGTCATCAGTGCCGAGGGGACCACAACCGAAACCAATCAGCCAATTCCCTGAGCCATTGTTTGAGGCGACCGATGATCCGGCGAGCTTTAGCGATGCGCTCGTTTATCACATGCGCCGGTTCGGCGAGAGCTACTGGCAACTCTACCGCGCCGTCGTTCGCCTGGGCGAGACGTTCGATGACAAGACTCTGCTGTCGTGGGTTCAGGGCGAGCGCGTGCCGCGATCTCTGACGAGCTTCGAGATCCTGTCCCGTATCGAGCGGCGCTACCGACTGGGACAGGGCTATTTCAAAGGGAAGCTGCCGCACCAATCCCGCTCCCTATACGGCCATGATATGGGCGACATCAGTGCGGCGGAACGGCGACGATTTGCATGGCATCTTCCTGATAATTTCAGCAGCTTGCCGTTCTCCAAGCGGGAAGAAATCCTCGAATGGGTGCGCCGGGTCATCATCTCGGGCTCAACCGACTATCGTCGCTACCAAGCGGCGGCAACCAAACAGCGTTATGCAATTCGATTTCCAGGGATCACCTATGGCGGAGGCACCCTGTCTCCACGACCCCAAGTGAACCCGGACAGCACGAGCCACAATCCCGAGGCCTTTGAAGATCCTGATCTCCTGTCCGGCGTCGTCGATGCGCCGCCGCGGTTGGCTATGGAGATGGCCGATCTGATCCGCTTCAAGACATCGACGCTGACCGCAATCGGCTTCCAACGAAATGGAGTTTGGGGAGAGGAAACCGCATCCCAGAAGGTCGAGCATCTCGGCCTCATGTTCGGTGCACTCGCTGCCTCACCCGCCAGCGTCGTCAAAGGGCGCGGTGTGCCGCTCAGCCAACTAACCTTTGGCCTGTTGATCTTCCCGGGCGTCTGGGACTGGTACCTCCAATGGCGGGAGCAGCGCCGCGGCTTCTACACCAAATGGGAAGAAGACATGCTGATGGTGGCGCAAGCTCTCACGCGGGCGGAGGTGGGCTGGATCCGCCAGCATCCGGAGCTCCTGAAGAAGGTTCAGCCAATCGAAGGGCTGATCGCGCCAGAGGAGATAGAATTCGCAGCGCGCGACTGGCACGGCGCCTGCGACGCATTCCACCGGCATGCTGCCAATCGCTCGAAGGAAATCCAGCGTGTCATGCGCGTGCACCGCGATCCGTTCGAGCCGATCATGGTGGTCCTTGAAGCAGATAGCCCACTGTTGGAATACCGCAAGATCACAGATGAGATCCTGAAGCGTATGCCGGATGAAAACCGCTATCCTCGGGCAGCAGCCGAAGCGGTCCGCTCTTTCCTTTTGCTGCGCCTCGGCCTGCATCTGGGACTTCGGCAAAAGAACCTTCGCCAGCTTCGCTTGTGCCCACGCGGGCATTTCCCGACTTCGGAGCGACGGCTGGAAGACATGAAATGCGGTGAATTGCGCTGGAGCGATCGGGAAAACGGATGGGAGGTCCTCATCCCATCAATCGCCTTCAAGAACTCAGGCTCATCATTTTTCGGACAAAAGCCGTTTCGCCTGATCCTGCCGGATTTGCTCGACCTCTACAAATACCTCGAGGCCTATATCGATCGCCACCGAGGTGTGCTGCTTGGTTCGGCAAAGGATCCCGGCACCCTGTTCGTCAAGACGGTGAAGACAACCAGCCTGGACGCGGCATACGATTCCACCAAATTCTATGAAGCCTGGCGCACCGTGATCCAACGCTATGGCATCTACAACCCCTATACCGGCCGCGGCGCTATTAAGGGATTGCTGCCGCACGGACCGCATAATCTTCGGGATATTCTGGCAACGCATATCCTCAAGCAGACCGGATCGTATGAGCAGGCGAGTTATGCCATCCAAGACACACCGGATGTCGTTCAGCAGCACTACGGCCGATTCTTGCCGCAGGACAAGGCGGCGCTTGCGGCAAAGATCCTCAATCAGGTTTGGGAAGCCGCATAGCCGCTCGGATGAATGGCTGCTCCACATCGCCCATGCAGATGCAAACCAAGCCCCGCATCTGTATGGGCCCTGCCCGTCGTCTCCGCCTTGAACGGATTCGAACCCTCGACACCGTTGTTGAGCAGTTTGTTTCTTCAAGTTTCTCAATCGGGTCAGTTACTTGGTATCCGGAATGCCAGATAACCTATTTCGCCATCGCCTTTGTCAGCAATTCATTCAAGGGACTCAACGCTCCCCATTGCGCCTTCGCGTTTCGTCGCTCGACGATGGGCCAGAATCTCGACGAGAAATAGATCGCCGTTTGCACATAGGGCGACAGATTTCCATAAATTCCAACCAAGGTCCTTCGGCGTGCGGCATCGCCATACCTACCGACATAGATGGCCGCCGTCGCTCGTGTCGCCTCGTGGACGGAACCATTTCTAAGGAGCGAGAGCGCCATCTTGATCGGCGCGTCGTCCAGTGGCGCGTGTGTAATAAGGGCCGCGAGTATCCACATAATCTGCCAATCGGCCAAGGATCTATCCTCTAGGCGTTCGCACAGGAAGTCGTAGACCTCTCGGTCGGGAAGAAACTTTGAGAGATAAGACACATAAATCTGGGTCATCGAGGGGCGCTTCGCGAAGGCTTCTAAGACGTGCGCCACCGCGTAGTCCGACTCCGCTTTGGCAAACAACGGGAGGCAAAAGCGCTCTATTGTTTCCTCGTGCCCTGGATGGTCGGCAATAGCGTCGAAGAGTACCATCGTCGCTTCGAGCTCAAGATTCTGGTCGGGCCCGTCGGACTCGCTATTGCCCCCCGCGTCCTCATCTTCGTCCTCCCATTCTGACTGAAAACCGTAGTCGACGTCGAAATCCTCGTCGTCGATCTGATCTGATATCTCTCGAACCGCTTCCTCAAATAAAGCCTCGAGGTCCGGTTCCTCTGTGTTCAGAGCAGCTTTGGGCATAATGACAGACTTAGCCTCGTTGAGGACAAGGTCGTATGCGCGGAGCTCCGGAATGAGCTGCCTCATCAACCGGTCGGCTGCGTCAACGCTCGGAAGAAAAATGTACATGTCGTCGACGTACCGTGCGGACGGGATGTCGAGATCCGAAAGAAAGCGGTCAATTGGCTCCATGTAGAAATTACCGAGCAGGTCAGAGGGATAGATTCCTTGGATTATACCCCGCGAACTTCTCTCGCCCGTGTGGGCGGTCAGGATCGCCTCCAACCGGCTTAGGTACTTGGCAGGGTATCCAGCATCCGCCAGCACGTTGATCATTGTGTGTTGGTTGAGCGATCCGAAAAAATTGGCGACGTCGATCTTCAGGACGTACCGATTCTTTTTGTCTGCCGTAAGACTTGCGAGTGCCTTCTGAAGTTCGCCCCAGCAAGCCCGAGTCGGTTTGAACATATTCGGCGAACCGCGCACTTCGAGACGATGACTATAAGACCTTGTGTGATCAGTACGCGCGTCAATTACAGGCGCCGCCTTGTCGGCCAAGAGCTGGTAGAAGAGCCGATCCTTGGGCATCAGGATGCTACCCGGCCGGGAATAGGCAGGACCCGGCCTGGGAGGCGTCACCGCGACCCGCATGCGGTGGGATTTCGGGACCTCCATGGTGAGCGGAAGTCCGGGTTTGTGCTGGCCGTCACGGAGTTCCCGTTTCACGATCTCGGTGAGTTCGTCACCGGCTTTTCTGTAGATGGCTCCTAAATGGGGCGCGTAGATGAAGTCGGAGCGCAAATCGTGAATGATGCGCTGCACCGCGAGCTCCCAATCGCCCTTCGATACCCCCGCGAGATCCATACCGAACGGCTCACCGAGCTTGATGTCCCCCAAAACCCGTCTCCCCGTATGCCCAGCTCGTTTGAGAGTAATCTAGAACGCATTCGTCTGAACCGGAACTGAAAACACTGCCTCGATGCTACGCAGCGGGCTTGGAAGACTCCTTCCCGCGCGATTAGGCACTCACACCACACCCCTCTGCGCAATCGGTCGCTCGCCCCACGACCTGATTTGCCGGAGAAATGCGTACGTCGTGGAGCAGGCAAGGTGCCTCTACAGAATGCGCCTATTTGCGATCTGATTGTGACTGCTTTCAACGACCCGACGAGACTCCTCCATAAAAGTGCGCCGCCGTACCCAACCGACCCCATTGACTTTATCATTTCGGTTTCATATTTTTTCTTTGTGAAACCGATTTGGAACATGACCATGGCCGGAAGCAATGTCATCGCATTCCGAAATCCAGCTAGCCCGATCGCGCATTTCATCCGCATCGGCGAAGCTCATAAGAAGTTTGGCGAACTCTATGCCGCGGGAAGGCTGCCCATTCGACGGGTAGTCATCGAGGCATCACGCCTTCTTTTCCAAAGAGACTTCATCGCCGATCTTCGTCGCGATGGCGTGGAGATCGTGCTCGATACGCAAGTCGCCGAACTGAGCGCGAAAGCGCGCTTCGCAGGTGCTGTTCGCCACGCACCTTGGGCCGTTGCGGGCGAGTTGCTGGGTCCTCAGCATTTTGCAGCAAACGCATCGACCGATATCATAGGTCAGATTGCCCGTTTCGCCGTGGCGCACAATATTGACACAGTGCTTGCCCCAACCCATTTCCTCGCAGACCCAGACCACGCGGATTGGCTATCGATCGATCGAGCTTCCTGCCTTGCCTTGCGCGCAGCACTCGATCGTGAAGGTGGGAAGCATATTGCTATCGATTACCCGGTCATCCATTCGCATGTCGCGATCAACGACGGGTCACAGCGCAGCGAGGTGGTAGGCGCACTGAACGACCTGCCCTTCGATAATCTGTGGCTGCGTCTTTCCGGCCTCGGCCATGAAGCCAAGCCGCAGACCACGCGGCAATTCCTTTTGTCGCTGCAAGGCATTCATAATCTCGGATGCCCGATCATCATCGACCACCTTGACGGTTTGCTTGGCCAGGCCGCGTTGGCATTCGGCGCCGCTTCCGGACTTGCACACGGCATCATGGAGCGAAACCAGTTCGACGCGCGATCCTGGCATAAAGAGCCTGAACCGCGCGACGAGGAAAGCGGCTTCGGCAAGACGACCTACATTCCCATTCCCGGGCTGGCGAAATCCCTGAAACGTAACGAATTGGAATACTTGTCCAATGCTCGCGGCGGTAAACGAGCGCTTGGGTGCCAGGATGTATGCTGCTCCCATGGTGTGACGAATATGGTATCCGACACGCGCCAACACGCGGCCCGGCAGGCCTTTGCTGCCGTGGAAGTGTTTACTCCCGTGCCCGATCATAATAGGGAGCAGTTCTTCCTGGAAAAGCCGCTGCGTGAGACCGAACGCATCGCCAGGACCATCAAGGACCTCCGGCCTAACGCCAAGGACGCGGCCCGGTTCGGTATCGACGAGAAGGGAGCTGCGAGCTTGACGAAACGCCTGACGGATCACCACGGCCGCGTCGTGAAGCTTGGCGACACTTTGACACTGATGCATGAAACTCGCGGAAAAGGTGCTCCGCGTGCCAAAACGGCGTCCGGCCCACGTATTTCAGGTCATTCCGATAACATCCAGCAGATGCGATAATTGTCATGCAGGGAGCAGTACCCAGATTTCTAAACGAGATCGGCGAAGCCGGTGGCCTGAAGGGTACCGACATCGCCAATATCATGGACGTGTCGAAAGCAACCGTCTCACGTTGGCGCGCGGGCGATATCAAACCTCAGCCACGCAATGAGCTGATCCTCTCTGATTTGCACTATGTAGTGACCCGTCTGACGGACTATTATTCACCGGATGAGATCCGGACCTGGCTTTATGCCCGCCATCCGCAACTAAACGGCGAGCGGGCGATTGACCTTATCCATCAGGACCGTGCTATCGAAGTGCTGAAGGTAATTGACCGACTCGATAACGAGGTTTTCCTGTAAAGCATGGTTCACACGCGTAGAAGCCGGGACAATGCACTCATCGACGCGATCGAAGCCCTTACACCTGTTCGGTTTGAAGGCACTGTATGGCGGGTGGTCCGTAAGGGACGATCACCGGTCGATTGCGCGCGTGCTGGCGGCCGTTGGGACGACGGGACCTTCGATGTGCTCTATACCTCGCAGCAGCGCGATGGAGCGATAGCGGAGATGTACTTCCATCTCGGCCGCGGGCAGCCCGTCTTTCCGTCGAAAGTGGAATACGGGGTGCATGAGCTGGACGTGACCGTTGATCGCGCGCTTCAGCTTGTGGATCTTGATGCGTTGCGAGCTCTTGGCCTCGATACCTCCCGTTACGGGCAATTGTCCTACGACCGAGCAAGTGACGAATACCCACGGTCGCAAGATATCGCCGAAGCCGCGCATTTTCTTGAGTTCGACGGCCTCGTCGTCCCGAGCGCACGATGGAAGTGCATGAACGTAATTCTGTTCTGCGATCGCGTGCCGCCTGACTCTATGGAAATCACTGCCGACCACGGTCTTATAGACTGGCCCGTTTGGATCAAAGCCAACGCGCGTTAGGGGAGCGCCCAGCCAAGTATCACGAAAGTCGCCCGTTTTACCGACTGGTAGAGTCACAAATTCAACAGGCCAAGGTATGACATGGGGAGAACATCAGGGAGAACGTATCGATCCGGAAACTGCGCTCCCGAACCTACTCAGGATGCTATTTGATACAGATGACGCGGACACGCTGACGATGTTGTGGGCCGTCCACGCGCTGCAAAACGACCGGTCGGAAGCGGCCGCGAAGCACCTCAACTTTCCACCGCAGGCGCACACGTCGAGTATGGATTCGCCGTTCGCCGTTTTCCCTTGGGACATCGAAACGCTGATCACCCTGATGTCGAACACGCCCAAGTCGGTTTCACCACCGTGGCTGAGGCAACCGATGAATGTTCGAGAGTTCAATACTGTCGCGACCCTCATAAATTTCCTGCGCGCCGCAGATGAATATGAGGCTGGTGACAGGGTGACGGTCGAGAACGTCTTAAGGGAGATGCACCGTATCGCTCATCGGACCTTTGCGTGGCAGCGAGGGTGGGCCAATGTGCCGGAGACGTACCGCAGCCTTTTCATCTACAGCCAAGGTCTGAGCGGGCGATATTTCGAGGAGACGTATGGCCTCTCGATTGTAGATTTCTATACAGTGGCCTTCCTGTATATGTCCGTCTTCTTTCAGAAGCCGTGGACCACCGCTGTCAACGACTTGGGATTCTTCAACGACATACGAGATAAGGTACGTCCGGCAGAGCGCCTGCTCGCCGCAGATAATTTAGATGCGCGTAGGGAATCTCTCAACCTGTTGCGCCGCTACGAAAAGTCCGCGGGGAAGCGGCTCCCGATAATATATCGGCCGAGCTACCTGCGAATGCGCCCGATGCTGCAATTCACCACAGAGGGGGAACCAGTATTCATCGCTCCTCTCCCCACCCTGTTGCTGCACCGAGCTACGGTCGGCCTTTACTACGATATCATCAAGGGCGGCACGCAGGTCAGAAACGACGCCGGCGCCCGTTTCGAGGAATATTGTCGTAAGTCGATAAAAGCTCATTGCCCAGCGTTCGAGGTTTCCCCTCCGGTCAAGTACAAATTCAAGGGAAACTCTGTCGAGACCCCCGATGTGATCCTGAAGTTGGACGGTCAGGTGGTAGCCGTCATGGAGTGCAAGGCCAGCAAGCTAACATTTGAAGCACAGTACGCGGAGAATCCCATCGAAGACGCCCAGGACGGATATGTCCAGATTGCGAAGGCGATCTTCCAGATGTGGAGGTTCTTCTCGCATGTCCGGCGACAAATGGTGGACTTCGTGATTGCCGAAGACGCACCGGCCGTGGTGCTGACGCTGGACGCATGGACTCTCATGTCGAGCGACTTGCGCAACGCGGTGATTGCGGAAGCGCGCCGGATGGTTGCCGAGAAGGAGCCGGAAATCATCGAAGAGGACCAACGCCCCCCCGTGTTCTGCCCTCTACACGAGCTGGACCATCTCCTCCTCGTTTCATCGGAGCAAGACCTGCTGGATGGGATGAAAGCAGCTATTCGACCTGAATACGACGGATGGGCATTGCTGAACGTCAGGGAGACGGTTGCTGATAGGTTGCCGCGACAGAAGCGCTATGCGTTTGACCCCGCCGAGTTCATTGGTTGGTGGGGAGAGTTATCTAAGCGAGACCGTTAAGACACGTCAGGTCGCCTGCTCTCCGGAAGCAGTTTCCGCCTCCGCTACAGGCGCCTTCTTAGGCACCCGCCACGTTGCGGACTTCACGACAGCGCAATATGTATCGAAGGCCTCTTCACTCTCGAACGACCGTTCTACAGCCTTGAACTCAGCGATCCGCTCGGGCGTCACTTCTGAACGGCCGTTTTCCAGTTCACAGTTGAAAATGTCGATCTTGTCAGCCGGCGGACGGGTCTTGTCATCCTTCAACACGAAATTGGCCTCCCCCATTGCGGTTTTCAGGCCTTCAAAGGCCGCTTCCAAGGTTTCGAGAGAATTGCTGGAGAGGCAAACGTCGTCCATGTAGACGGATGCCGTGATGGCCTCGCCAAGCGATCTGAGATATTCTCCCACCGCCGATCTTGAAAGAACAAGCGTGGCCAAAATGGGGGACTGTACGAAGCCATATGGCAGCACATAGCCACCGCCGGGGTAAGGATTTTTCACGGTAGACCATCGAGCAAACCGCTCGGCATCTTGAATTTTGGTTTCCTTGAGGACGCGCTTAACTCGGTTACGACTGATGCTGTAGAAGAAGCGCTCGATGTCGACGCGGCAGAAATACTGGTTCTTCCGGTGATCGTGCAGAGCACGGATATGGGTGCCTTCTGACAGATGGTAGATGAAAGGGTCGAGTGTGACCGCCGCCTCAACGAGGTCTTTCACCTTGTACCCGATTTCACGGCCCTTCTTATTGGGCGCAAAAACCGGCTTGCCATTTTTCTTGTACTGATAGGCGAAGTTTTCGAGTGCGAGGACCATAGTTGACGACCTTGTCGAGAATTTCGATCAGGAACATGGCCAGCTTATAAGCCAGCAGCATGCCCTTCACTACTTTCTCAACAAGGTCACGGTTTTCGGACTTTTTGTTCATCCTCATTCCTCCTTGCTACATACCTCCGGCAACCAGCAACCCTTGCAAGGGTCGTCAACTGAGAGGAACCTAAGTGCCTCGAAACTACTCCAGGGACCATCAGGAAACCATCAGGGTGGAACAGCGGGTGGGATGTGGTTATCGCCGAGAAGTAATGAGCGGTATATAACTTCTCCCGCATAGGTTAGCAAGCGGCAAGATCTACGTTTAACAGGTTGCGGCGCGGTAATATTCCGTCGGCTTATCGCTGTTGAAAAAGTTCATCGATCTGGACAGGTTCAATCGCGTGCCGTCCATCACCCAACATTCAAACGTTAGTCGAAGGCATGCAGCCTTATGCCCTCAACGTCCATAGTCAGTGAAGTTATCGTTCCAGAAATGATTGACATTACAAAACCCCCCACGCCCGAAACCTCCCCCTCCCCGTCATCTCCCTCAAGCCCAGCTCCTGCACGATCCGCCGCGCGCCTTGCGGCGTCACCTCAAGCGTCTTTGCCACCATGCCGGCCGAGATCAGCGGCCGCGCCATGACAAGCTCGACGAGCTCCGGCAGCCTGGACGACGTCCGCCGCCCCTCCAGTTTGCGCATCATCATCTGCCGCGCCAGCACCAGGCGATCATGTTCTTTGAGCCCGGTCTCGGCAGAGATAGTCAGCGCCCTTGCCATCGCCAGCAACCGCGTCTCCCGATCACGATGCCGGCGCCGATCGACGGGAATGGCTTTGAGCCCAAGATTGATTGGCACGAGATGGGTGCCGGTGGTGACGCCACCTTCGCGCAGGATCGAGGCGGCCAGCAGCCGACCGAGCCAGGGCGCATGCTGGAGCACGGCAATCTCATTCCAGGCGTCGAGCGCCACGATCGCCTGGCCCACCGGTGGCAGATCCTGGGCGCGCGCCAACACGGCCTGCCACTCCTCAAGCCGCTCGTCCTCACCCCAGTCGAGGTCGTAGACAAACGGATCCTTGTCCGGAACGTTTTTGGCGCGACCCGGTGTTTTCGCCGCTTCGATCGCGGCCTCGGAGCGGACAAGCACCGCATCGATCGCGGCAAACGCATCACCCAGCTCATCAATGTCGGGATCTTCCGTCTCCCCTACCCCAACCTGAGCATCATTCACCTCAACCTCCCCGTACGGCACGCCCTCCCCGTCTCCTCCCGATGATGCCGTGGGCCACGCCCGCCCGCGCAGCGAAGCGAGGCCTTGAGCAGAGAGCGCCCAGGCGGGTGGATGGGCGGCGATGCGGCGACGGGTTTTCAGGATGTCGCGGGCGATGGTGAGTTCGTGGGTGGGTGCGCGGATGTCGCGAAGCGCGTCATGCAGGACGAGGTCCTCGAGATGAACGAGTTCACCGTCGACCCACAGCGAGGCATGCGCGTCGAGGAAATGCGAGCGCTCGAGAAAGCCCTCACCGACGGGCGAGCGGGCAATGCGCTCATCGAGACGGGCAAGTGCGACGGCGGCGTCGGAAATCGGTCGCAGCAGGCTCTGGATGGGCAATTTCGTGAGATCGTAAGACATTGAATTTATGGTAAATTATTCGTTAAGCGAAATCTATCTCTACATTTGAGTTCGCCACCCTATAGAATGATCCAGGCCACACCTGACCCCCGATAAGTAACCCGTATCGATAGTAATACGTACAGGCGCCTTGTACGCTCCTGCAAGCACTGGTATGGTGCCCCTAAGCCAAAACGAACGGAGGCGTCGATGCCCCAGACCAGCTACAAGATCAGCGAAGCCCGCAAGCATTTCGCCGAGGTGCTCGAGCGCGCCAGCCAAGGCGAGGAGATCACGATCATGCGCGGCAACCAGGTCTATGCCCGCATCGGCCCGGCGGACGGCGGCAAGCGCCCGTTCGGCCTGCTGCGCCAGCGCGGCCTGCCGGATGACCTGTTCGACGATATCGACGCCGAACAGGCCGCCATCGATGCCGGCGACTGGAATGACGATGTCGGCATCTCCCAGCGCAAGCCCGAAAACGGCGGCCAGCCAACATGAAGGTGCTGCTCGACAGCCACGCGGTGTACTGGTGGACGATCGGCAGCGATCGTCTTTCTTTGACGGCACGATCGATGATCGAGGACAAGGCCAACACGATTCTGGTCAGCGCCGTCTCCTTCTACGAGCTCGACAACAAGATGCGGCTGAAAAAGCTCGATCTCAGACCACAGGAGTTGCGGGCCGCCGTTGCCGACAGCGGCCTGCAGACGCTTGCCATCACCGATCTTCATACCGAACTGGCGGCAAGCTTCGACTGGGATCACCGCGACCCCTGGGACCGCCTCCTCGCGGCCCAGACGCGGCTGGAACACTGCACGTTTGTCTCCGTCGACGGCGCCTTCGACGCGGTGCTGCACGAACGGGTCTGGTAGCAGCCAATGAAGATCTTCGTTGATGTTGGAGAAGCGGCTCAACGGTTGGAAGAACTGCTCGCGCGTCTTTCGGACTTCAAAAGGTTAACAAGGCGTGAAGAGCAGAGCGCATTTCAGCTCAACGCGTTCCGCCGGCCGCTTTGCGACACGCCCAGCGCGAGGCTTCCATGGTCGCGATGGAGCTTCTCGCGGCGCGGCATCATTTGGTTGAACTAATCAATTCTAATCACTATGATTAAGTTTGAATTAATGGGGATATGTTCGTGGAAACAAAAGTCCTAACTGCTCACGTGCCCCGGCCGCTGGCGGATAAGGTCGACGAGATTGCGACGCGACTGGAACGCTCACGCGGCTGGGTCGTCAAGCAGGCTCTGTCGGCGTGGGTCGATCAGGAAGAGGAACGGCGACGCCTGACATTGGAGGCTCTCGCCGATGTCGATAATGGGCACGTTGTTGATCACCAGGCCGTTGAAGCCTGGGCCAGCAGCCTCGATCGCGACAAGCCTCTTCAACCGCCGCTTTGATGGAGCTCAAGTGGACGACCAAGGCCGTTTCGGATCTCGGCCGCCTCTATGATTTTCTCGCGCCGGTCAATCGCCGATCCGCAGCACGCATCGTCCAGTCCTTGACAGCGGCGCCCAAGCGGCTGATCGAGCAGCCGCGACTGGGCGAACGGTTGGAGGAGTTCGAGCCGCGGGAAGTTCGGCGCATTCTGATAGGTCATTACGAGATCCGCTACGAGATCCAACAGTCGACGATCTATGTCTTGCGGCTTTGGCATACGCGCGAGGACCGCTAAGTAAGGCCGAGTGGCTAGGAGGGGTTATGGCGGCGAAGGAGGATACTGCGACGGTGAAGGATACCGTGCTCAAACGCGCTGAGGAACTCGATGCACTCGACGCCATCCTGCCGTTCGACCGTCGCGACCAACTGGCAGCACTTCTGACCGATGATGATGTCGCGACGCTGAAGCATCTGGCGAAGGAGGGCATGGGCGCGAACACGCTGCGGGCGCTCGCCTCCGACCTCGCCTATCTCGAGGCCTGGTGTGCGCTTTCCACCGGCACTCCCCTCCCCTGGCCCGCCCCCGAGGCACTGCTTCTCAAGTTTGTCGCCCATCATCTGTGGGATCCGGCCCGGCGCGAAGACGACCTATCGCACGGCATGCCGGCGGAGGTCGAGGTCGGGTTGCGAAGCCAGAGACTGCTGCGCGTCGACGGCCCGCATGCGCCGGCAACCGTGCGGCGGCGGCTGACCTCCTGGTCGATCCTGACGCGCTGGCGCGGGCTCACCGGCGCCTTTTCCGCCCCGTCGCTGAAGAGCGCCCTTCGGCTGGCCGTGCGCGCCACCGGCCGACCACGCCAGCGCAGGAGCATGGGCGCGGTCACCGCCGATGTTCTCGCCCAACTGCTGTCCACCTGTGCCGGCGACCGCCTTGTCGATATCCGCGACCACGCCATCCTTCTGACCGCCTTCGCCTCCGGCGGCCGCCGCCGCTCGGAGATCGCCAACCTGCGCGTCGAAGACCTGGTCGAGGAAGAGCCGGTGCATGCCACGCCCGACGATCCTGCCTCCCCTCCCCTGCCCTGCCTGGCGATCCGCCTCGGCCGCACCAAGACGACCGGTCCGGACGATGACGCGCGGTCGCTGATGATCGGCCGGCCGGTCGAAGCGCTGAAGCGCTGGTTGCAGGAGGGCCGGATAGACAGCGGCCCGGTGTTCCGTCGCATCGACCAATGGGGCAATGTCGACCGCCGTGCGCTGAGCCCGCAGTCGATCAACCTGATCCTGAAAACGCGTTGCGCCAAGGCCGGGCTCGATCCGGGAAAGTTCTCCGCCCATGGCCTGCGCTCAGGCTACCTGACCGAAGCCGCCAATCGCGGCATTCCCCTGCCGGAAGCGATGCAGCAGTCGCAGCACAGGTCGCTGACCCAGGCGGCCGCCTATTACAACAATCCCGACCGCAAGCGCGGCAGGGCGGCGCGATTGATTGTCTGATTGAAATCGGTTGAAGGGCCTGCTAGCGCGGACGCAATACCAGAGCGCGCTGGCTGCCACTATGCCGACAGCATCTGAATGCCTTTCTGAAAATGCGAGGAAAACAACCATGGAAACAACGACCATCGGCTCGCGGGCCGACTTTGCCCAAT
>NZ_JABXYK010000027.1 GCF_013378445.1 Mycoplana rhizolycopersici | reverse complement strand
CTTGAGACGATCGCCACAATGAGTGATGATCAGCTCATCAACTTGCCTGCTGCAAGTTGACCCGTTCCCGGCCCTGTCCGGAAAGCTCGAGGATCGCCCGAGCTACACCACTCCCTGGGACATCATCTTCTCAGCGCCCGCGGCTGTTGATGCAGCGCGCATTTCGCCAGGCGCCAAACGTCCGCGGACCCGCCTGTACGGAAGGACGATATATTTCTCAGCCATTGCCATCGCTGCTGCTCCTTAGTTTGTTCTATAAATGTTCTCATTTGGGGTCGATGTCAACGCGCATCATCGTCAGACCGGCATCGGCCTCCGAACGGGTCAGTGTTTTTTTCGCGCCCGCTTCACCTCCGCGAGCACGGCTACCGCGGTGCATAGCGGAAGTCCTGTCGCCGCTTAAGGAAGAGCCGCCCCTTACTCACCGGTAAAACCGGCAGGCGAATTGGGACGCTTTGGACCAAAATCATCCCCCTGTAACCGCACGTCAATGTTTGATGTGTAGCTGCAACCAATGTGGTGGAATGACCTCCGAAAAGTACTCGTGACAACTGTGCTGAGTTTCGTGATGCTTGCATCTCTCGGCGCAGCACCACTTTACGCCGCGGAGCCTATGGACATTCGCAGCTCTTGCTGGACGTCCAGCAGTTTGTCGGACGATCTGGTCTCCGTTGCCCGCTCATCTGGGCGCTGGACCTGCGGAAATCATATCTATTCGCTCGAAGGCGAGCGGACGCTGTTTTGAGACCGCGAGCAGACCGTCCGAAATTGGATTGCGAATGGCGAGAGCGGATATCCGGGCATCTCGCGATGCGGTCCGAGTTCGACCCTCATCTGCCCTCTGCGTCAGACGCGGTATCGGTAGGGTCTAGGGTTGCTAAGGGCGGAAAGCGGACATTTTCCTCGGATCGTACTCTCAAAGGGTCTCCGAAGGTTTCTCAGAGATGTCGCGCGTCACTGCGACCACCATCTTACCTTCAGCGAGGCCCTCATTTACTGCTGTACACTTCTGTCCCACGAGGGCAACGAGTTCTTCGAAGTTCACCGCTTTGCCAGCGACAGTCTTTTGGAAGGCGCTTCTCTTAACATTCTTGGTCTTCTTGTCTTCCTCGAGTAGCCTTGGACGAGCGGCATTGACGAGAACATAGATCCCTGTGTGAGATGAAGGCTCAAACAAATATTGCTTTGAAAGCTGTTCACCCGGAGTGTTGACCAGCTGATCTCCTGTCCAATGATCCATATCCGCAAGTTTGATCTCAACGGACACCTTCCCCAAAGCGTCTACTCTCGAATGCAGCCTGAGGTCGGGTCGCTTTTCGCCCGCGACTTCCTGCTCCCTTACTACTGTGTAGTAGCGCTCTCCCGCGTCTCTTAGGCGAGCAGCGAGCCAATTCCTAAGATCGCCCTCTTTCGCGTCGCCGCGCCGGAAGAATGCGCTTTCATCATCGTCGGAAGTGTGCAGCCTTTCGAGGAGCGTCTGTACATGCATTTGGCAGAGCTGCCTGAACTCTTCCACAGTCGCTGGTGGCTTGGAGTGATCGTTAAGAAACCGAATTGCCTCATCAAGTGAGAACTCGGGCCTTCTCCCCGCTCCTTGTTTCATGAGCTCGATCTCGTACAAAAACGTATCTCGGTAGCTCGAAAGCACCATTGATTTGGCCAGTCTTTCAAATGCGCTGACAGCATCGGGCGTTTGAAACATCGCCAACATCTTGGTGTAGTTTCGCCTGTTGCTCTCCGCATGGTCTTCTTTTCCCGGCGAGTAGACATTCTCGTGCTTCACATCCTTCTCAGGTGGCCATGCCAGGTATGATGCCTGAACCAGCCACTCTAGAAGAATTGCATCTTGCTTGTACTCCACTCGGACTTGGCTCGAACCTTCGTCCAGAGCAGGCTTGTGTCCTTCTCGACCCAAATATTCGAGAAAGAGCGCCCTCTGCCCGACGCTGTGCAGATCGCCAAAAGTCGTGACCAACACATTTTTAGCGGCACTTGAGTTCGAGTTCATTAGACCATCAAGCCACACCCATGCCTCGCGGAAATCAAAACGGGTCCATGACGCCCGATAGCCCGAGATAAGAAACCTGGAAAGGCGGTCTCGCTCGACAGTCGGCGCGCGAGCAACGACGTCTAGGCAGAGCAATCTGTCGAGACGGTTTCCTGGAAGAGTACACATTAGCATCCGAAGAAGCATCGGAGCCACCAGGTTTCTAATTCCGACACTAGAGTAGGCGATCTTGCTTATGCAATCCGACGCGTGGAGGTCATCGTCACCTCGACCAGAGCTGAAGTCTGCCAGCAAAGCCCCCTTGATCTCAGAGCAAAATTGGCTTGGGAAATTGTTTGCTAATTCCTCAACCCATTGGGGAAAGCCGTTCAATTCGTGGAAAGCGTAACGGAAGGCCTTTCGCGCAAGGCCGGCGTCAGACGGGGGTTCTCCAAATGAGTAATCGAGATTAACGCCTGCTAGGCCTATGTGGCCTAGGTATGTTCGCCGGTCAGCGTAGCTCGTATCATTGATCTTCCAGTATTTTCGCAAGCCATTACTAAAAAGTTTGGCGATCCCCGCCCCATACTGCTCCTTGATCGCGCGAATAGTTCCATTTCCGAGATCATCTGGAGATTGTTCAAAGAGCCAGATGGCGTTGTTGTTATCGAACTCACCAGCGGAAATCTCCCTGCGTCTACTCTCGAAGAACTTTCTATTTTTTCGTGCGGTTCCCCAGGCCTGAATAGTTTCCTTCTTGCTCAGAAACTGTCTCGATATATTATAGCGGTATTGATGCTGGAAGCGTAATTTCATTCGAAGAAACCAGCCGCGGATGCCGAGATGCCGCCGTTGATTCACGGTCCCGTATTTCTTGAGATGCTTTCTGAGCACATCCACTGCAATATTGTGATCTGCACCCCGGAGTTTGGTAAGAATCGTTTGGGCTAAGTCGAGCAGAAATGCCCGCTGGCATTTATCGTTGGCCTTTGACGCAAGCTCGCAAAAGTGGGACACATCGGACCGATCGAAGATGTCTCCATGTCCCTCTTCATCATTAAACTCTAGAGGGTGGATTACTCCGAACGGGACCCGGTGCCCCTGCACGTTATCAGAGAAAAGGGCCACTCTTCGTTGAACAAGAGCGTGTTTGACGTTGGGTCGTGCGCGCAGGCCATTCGCCAATTGCTGTGTTGGTGCCTTGCGACCGAATACGTCAATCCTGCGGCCCTTGCCCATCGCCATCTCAATGGCGTTGAGCAAGTCATCGTCGTCTGGAGGCATATCCTTATCAAGCAATAGTTCCGACGCTATGTGGATTATGGCAGGCACGAACCTTGAGTACCGAGCCGAAGCGTTGGGCATTCGGTACCGGTTCTCAGAACGGCCGGAAAATGCAAAGCGCAGCAAAATTGACAGCCAAATCTGCTTTTGCGCCTTTGGCAAGTCTTCGAGTATTTCGATCAAATACCTAGATGTCGCGGATGAGTAGTTTGAGCGCTCTCTTTGAATACTCGAAAGAATGTTAATCCCGTCGAGCAGAGTGGCCTCGCCAGAGCCGTATTTCAACGCCTTCAGCTGGAACATGTTCCAGTTCGGAGCAGAGTCGGAATCCTCGGCGTCTGGTGGTGTAGCCGTCAGGGCTGCTGCCAGTACATCGGCGCGGAAAGTTTGATCCCCTATCTCATCGAGCGCAGTGCATGCTTCCGCTTTTATTCGATACCCAATTTCTGCATCTCCCACATAGGTCGCCAGTTTTGAAGCGAGTGGCTTCATTTTACCAAATCTAGCGATCTCAACTAAAAACGCGGTCAGCTCAGGAGAGCTGGATTTATCTAGGAGTTCATCGACTAAAGGCCATAAGTCAGCGTGTGAGAAGCGCTTCACATCATCATGATAGAACCACTCGCCTCTGTAACGGAGGTTGTCGTAAAGACGCGCTTGGTTGCGGAGTGCGATCTCCCTATCGCCGACAGATAATGATTTTGGATCACCAGTCTCTATGAGAAGCGCAGGTCTGACATTTGCTACAACTGCCTTTGCAGAGCTGTTCAAGGCGGCCAACCAGCCCATGAGGTGCTCTGTCGACTGCGGGATCGATCGCCGTCCTAGTCCCTCAGCAAAAAGCGGTGCGATTGTCTTTTCAGAATGTGCTCTAGCTCGCAAGCTCTCGTCGAAATGCTCAGCTGCGAGGAAGTCCCGTATCTCCCGATGTGCGAACCTGATACGCCCCCCTACAGATGGCTGAAACAGCCCGCACGCGAGCAGTTGACGCACCTCTGTATTTGTCCAAGCCTCCGCATCTGTAGACAGGATATTCGCAGCATTCGTGGCATCGCCTGCCGCCAACGGAAGGACAGAAAAATCCTGTCTACCGGACAAAATCACGAAGGCTGCAAGTTTCGCTACGGCCTTACGTGCGCGGTTAATGTCGACATTCAAGCGATCTTCGCTTTCAGATCGCCCGAAGAGCCGCCACGTAACCAAATCGCGCATGATTTGGAGTCTTGATTTGAAGACGTCCTCGGGGGAACGGCCCTCATTAACCGCCTTTTTCCAGACATCTAAAAATAGATGCGCGTCCAGCGGTTGTTGGATTAGGCCTGTAGAAAGATGGGCGTTCACAGCGCTGATAAAGTCCGAGGGCTTCACATCACGAGAAATAGCAAGTTTCTCAATGTCCCCAGTCACTAGCGGTGCGAGGCGGTAAATCTTGTGGATCGGGGCGTCTGCTCCCAAGTCCTGTTCGGCATTTCGTGTCTGTCGTATGAAACGATCTAGACGTCTCACATCGCCATCACCAAGCCACTCGCTTGGGCGACTGGTAACCAGAACACGCAGGGGCTGCTGTCGTCGCCCGACCTCTCGTGAGACAATGTTGAGTGCCTTGTCCAGCGCACTTTCGTTGCGTGAAGACGGTAAGCGTGCCTCGTCGAGAGCGTCAAAAAACAGAAACGCGCCTTTTCTTGTTCGTTTCCATTTTTCAAACCGCTCGCCTTGATTTTCCAATTCGAAGTCGAATGAATCCGGCAAGGTCCCGTCTTGCAACGCTTCCAAGCGCATCAGGAACGCGTCTTGTCCTGCCTCAACGAGGCGCTTCACTTGCTGACGAACTTCAGTTGTTTTACCTGATCCAGCTGTGCCAAGGAGAATAGACACATCATTCGTTAGAATTTCTTCCCACGTTTTCCCTGTCTCTCTGGTCGCGAGACTAGCCCAAATGCTATCCGGTTCGTCGTCAAAGTCTGCGGAATAGATTTCGACGAAGCGTCGTGACAAAGAAACGTACTGGCTGCTGTTCACCGTAACCCCCGATACCCGTTGGGGGATAGTATCAGCAGTGTAGCCCATGCGCCATCTAGGTTTTCAGAAACTCAATTAACTTCAACAAGATAGAAGTTCTTGTCGGTTGTAACGCAAGGGGTACCTCCTTCTCGGCGGCGTCCTTCGTTATTCAATCGCCCCCGATGTCCCAAGGGGCCTGATGTAGGCCGCCCGGTTTGCAGTATTGGCTGTTTCGAAGGCGAGGCTGGCTAACATCGGGAACAGGCAGAAAACTCGTCTGGCTAACCTCACGGTTAACCGATGAATTTATATGGATATTTACTGGCCCTCCGGGCCCACCAACCGCTTTTGTGCGGAAAAATTCATCAACAAAATCAATAAGTTAGAAAACCGGAAATCGGCTGAAATGCCATTCTGACGGTATCCTGAGACGCAAATACCGTCGCTCAGTTCAACAGTATCGCTGACGGCATTAGTCAGAGCGATTCAATCATGACTCTCAACGGCTTATCTGTTCCAGTCTAGTGCGGTCAGGTGTTAAGTCCGAAGCATGTGTAGAGACATGACGGTTGCGGGTTCGTGTCCGATACGTTGCAGGTGCGAGTCCTGAAACTATTTATGGTATAGTTTGCGATCAACTATTTGTTGAACGGTCCATTCATCATGTATAGGGTTTGGTCTACATTATGTTGAGTGTGATCGGTATGCGAATCGCGGACACTGGCGGGCCGCACTTGCTTATTGGAGATTGCATTGAGCGGATGTGTGAGATCCCAGACGGGTCTGTCGATCTAACGCTGACGGATATCCCCTATGGTGAGGTAAATCGCGCTAGCAGCGGCCTGCGTAACCTAGACAATTGGTACGCCGATATCTCTTTGACAATGGCTTGATCCCGATATTAGTCGGTCATTTCCATCGGGTTACGACAGGTGCAGTCTATGTTTTATGCGGCACCCCCCCCCCTAAGCGATAATAACCAAAGCCCGTGGGAAAGGCTTATCCGCAGTATTATTGCTGCCTGAACTTCGTTGTGGTCGCAGCGTTTGATACCCTCGCTCAAACAATGCGGAGACTTCATGAGTGCGCTGAGTCGGCTTTGGGCAGGGAACGTTTACGGGACGAACACAGGCAACGTGTTTGTCGAACTCGAAACTAGCGAGCAGGACGACCTGAAGGGTCTGATCAGGTTGCAAGACCACCTGTTCGGACTTGCCCTGTATGATGTCGCTGGAACATTCGACGGAAAGACGCTCGCGCTTAGTGGGGCTGCACGTCAAGTAGCGGAAGGCGTGGCTGCGGGCGACATCGAAGTCAATGGAACCCTCACCGAGAATGGGCAGATCCGGGGCCGGTGGTCATCGACGCTCGGAACGGGCGGAACGTTCATCCTGCATCCACACGACCAAGATAATTCGGCGACCAAACAGGGGCCATCGCCAGAGCAGTTGCATACCGCTGTTCGACAGATTGGCGCTGTTCGGCTTTACGCGGAAGACGTGCGCCATTTGATTCAGTTCATCGCCAGTGACTTTGGTCACAAGACCGTCACGGTCAGCTTCCGCGAACGGCGCATCGAGACGAACATGTATGCAGCCGACTTCCTCAACGAGAGCGAAAGGCTGGGTGAGCACCGTTACCTTCGGCTCTATATCCAAGAGCCCGACCTCTACGGCGTGAACAAGATGGTCGTGATCGAACTGAATGCCGAAGGTGAAAACGAAATTCGTGTGCAAGGTGCGCAGGAGAGTTGGGTCACGGGGAAAGCCGAGTCACTCGTCGCGCATATGAAAAGTTTTGAAAAGCCACTGGCAACGTCGGTGCGAAAGTTCGGCTTGAATGTGAATGGGCTGATGCTGCTGTTCGTAGTCGCCTTGATCCCCGACTTGGATTTTTGGGGGCGCATCGCGTTTCTGGCAGCCGTTGTGCTCATCGCAGCCGTGGTCGTGCAGATGCACAAGAGAATGATCCCGAACACAATGATCTATCTCAGTCCTCGGAAGCCGGGGGCGGTCGGGCGCGCCTTACCCACAGTCCTGTCGTGGGGGCTGGCATTCACCTCGGCCTTGGTGGCAGCGGTAATTTATGGTCTTATCAATGGCGAGATACCAAAACCATGGTAGGAAAACATTCGCATCCAGACGACGGTATTTTTGACGGTATCGGCCTACAAAAATCCCAAAAACCTCAATGATTTCAATGATTAATACGCCCCTCCGGGCCCACCACTCCATCTTTTTATCATCAATAACTTGCATGGCGGCTAGCCAGCAAGGTTAGCCGATCTGTTCGCCTCGTTGCCTTTGGAGCCGCAGGGTGTGGGCCGGGCTTGATTTATCCTGTTTGCATGCTGTCGGTGTTCAAACGTCGATGTCCAGTTCTGGATAGTGGCGGAAAATGCCGCTTTCGTTGAAGGGGAGGCGACGCGGTGAGGCGAGGTAGGTTGCGATTGCCGATCTTTTGGCGACCACACCATGAAGTCGCGTCAGTTCCGGAAATCGCGCTCGATAGCGTTTCATCGCGGCGGGAAAGGCATAGCTCAGGCCCTCGATCATCTGGAACAGCGAAAGATCGACATAGGTCAGGCCGTCGCCCACCACATGGCCGTCTTGAGCCGGGTTTTGCCTCAGAACCCGCTCGAAATAGCCGAGAAATTTCGGAATGCGGTTGGTGACGAACTCGCGCGACCGCGCCTTCGCGGCGTCCTTCTGATCCTCGTAATATTTCGAGACCGCAATCGGGTGATGCGTGTCGTGCGCTTCCGTGACGAAGTCCGTCACGGTAAGCTGCAGGCCGTTGGCGAACCAGCGCAAGGTCTCATCCTTCGGCGCAAGACCAAGCTTCGGGCCGAGGTAGAACAGGATATTTGCCACATGCGAGACGATCTGGTCGCCGTCTCTCAGAAAAGGCGGGGCAAAGGGGATCAGCAGCGTGCGCGTGTCGTCGACAAGCTCCATCATCTCCCGGTTGCCGCGCCCCGGGACGCGTGCGACATCGACATAGTCGGCGCCTGCCTCCTCGAGCGCCAGTCGCACGAATTCTCCACGTCCCTGGATGCCGTCCCAATAATAAAGCTCGTAGGTCATCTGGTCCTCCACGATGCGGTTCGAGACGCGTCGTCCTGGCGGTGTCTGCTGTCTTACTCCTCCTCATCGAGGAGCCGCAGCCCGTCGTCATTGATGCGGGTGCCGAGTATACGGGTGCCGGGCGATCCTTGTTCCTGTTCGGAAATCGCCGGGTCTTCCAGGTCTGGAGATGCCTTCTGCGCGAGGCCCAGCGATTGCAGGCGTTCGGCCATGGCCGTGGGGACCACATGGACACGGCCGTCGGCCAATCGTTTGAGCCAGGAGACCTCTGCAGCCTCCAGGTCTTTCAGCGCGTAGCTCATATCAAATCTCCCGATGGAACGTTGAACACCAGGAGAGAACGATCCGCCATGCCGGCAGTTCCATGCAATTGACGCCGGAGCGCAAAGCCCCGTAGCCGTAATGCGGGCGCCGGAGCGCCTGCGTTAGCCCGTTACTTGTCCGCCGCCGGTTGCGTTTCGTCAAACCCGATCGACCAGTCGCTGGAGCGCTTCGTTCCCGGCGGGTCCCTGTTGACGGTGGCATCGTCGCTGCCGGTGATCACGCGCGGTTTTGCGCTGGAAACGCCGTCGTTCGTTGCACCGTGGCGCGTTTGCCGGAATTGCGGCGCTGCGTCGCGTTCCGCAGCCGGCTGCGTGTTCGTCTCGCCGTCTGGTTTGGAGGCGGGACCATGATTTGCGGCGTTGCGCGCCATGCCGGCCTGAATGATGGCTGTGATCTCGGCGCTGGCAATGCGCTGAACGGCATACATCGTGTCCGGATCGATTCCCGGATCCTCTTCATGGTCCCGATGCACCTCATGGTCCCGTTGCACACGCTGAAGTGCCGAGCGCGCTGCGGGCATATCCGCCAGCAGATCGACGATCGACACCAGAAGCTTTCGGTGGGCATTCAGCCTGCCCTCAATTGACGTCAGTTCGGCCGGCATGTGATCTCCTTTCCTCGTCTCGTCTCGTCTCGTTCCGTGGCGCGACGCGCCCGCTGCCTTTCGATGGACAACCGACAGGCTCGGCCATGGTTCCAAGTTTCGTGATCGTGCCGGAACAAATCGTCCCATCGAGACTTTTTGCTTTTTCGCTTGAACAGGAGCGATGCCATGCCAGCGAAGTCCAAGGCGCAGCAGAAGGCTGCCGGTGCGGCGCTCGCCGCCAAACGGGGTGAGATGAAAAAGAGCCAGTTGAAGGGCGCTTCGAAGGAGATGGAGAAATCCATGACCGAGAAAGAGCTTCGCGACTTTGCCACGGGCAAGCAAAAGGGCAAGCCGGATCACGTCAATTGAGCGGCGTTAAAGGTTATGTTCCATCCCTCAGTGCAGCACGCTGCCGCGTCTGCAGATATCCATCGAATGGTCGGCGCCTTTCCGCTCGGTGGCGATGATCGCTAGATATGTGGCCTTGTCGCGCACGCCGGCCTGATAGAGCAGCATGATGCGTCTGGCGACCTCGTCGGCCACGGCGGAATGGCGCGAAATATGTCCTTTCAGGCAAAGCGTGTCGAACAGTTCCTGCAGCCGGGCGAGATCGTCTGGCCTTGCGGAGGCGGGTGAGCAGGGGAAGTCAGACATCCTATTATCCTCCCAACGGACGAGTTTGCTCCTCCAAAGAGCTGGCGGCAACCAACCAAAGCGATAATCAGGCTACCTCCATTCTGGTGCGCGTGGACCCGTGTGGAACCTCACGGCTTCATCGCAGTTCATGCTCGCAAGGAAGGAGCCAGCCATGAACGCGCAATCTGAAGCAGGTGTATTCACGAAATTCGCCACGCGGTTTGCCGATTGGGCGGGGCATCCGACCGCCTTCGTCGGTGCGGTCGCATTGGTGCTGATCTGGGGAATTTCCGGGCCACTCTTCGGCTTTTCGGAGACTTGGCAGCTTGTGATCAATACCGGAACGACCATCATCACGTTCCTGATGGTGTTCATCCTCCAGAATTCGCAGACGCGCGAGGGGCGGGCGCTGCAGGCAAAGCTGGACGAACTCATCCTGTCGTCGCACGCACAGAACAAATTCGTCGGTATCGAGGACCTGGAAGAGGAAGATCTGCGCGAACTGAGCCGAATGCTGGCGTCGCAGGCAAAGCGTCTTGCAGGGGCGGCAGAACAGTCAAGAAACGGGCCGGATGAATGCGATGACCGCGGCGAGGGCAAGGTAAGCGCATCCGAGCCTCGCTAGGGTCGATCACCGCCTTGCGTGGGTGGGACAAGTCGTTGGCCACGCCGGCTGCTGGCGAGGGAACAAATCGACCCATCTTCTGTTTCCCAAGACATGAGCAACGGCGACAGAAGCACTCTTCAGGCACTCGGGGCAGAGCTCGGCATCGGCACGACGGCTGCATCGAAAACACTGCGCGAATTCCGTGGCAAGTGCCGTGTCCTCGTCGTCTTTGAAGAGCTTTCGAGCGGGAAGGCGGAGGTTCAGGAGTATCTCATCGCCGAGAAGCAGGACGCGTTGCAGAGGCACAACGTTGCCATCATCCGCGTTGCGGCAACGGGCGTCTTCCAGGAACTTCGTCCCCGCGATGACATGGATCCGGACGCGATCCGTTCGGAACTCGGCGGCCCCGCCGCGGACAAATTCGAGGCGGTGCTGCTTGGCGCGGACGGTCTGGTCAGGATGCGGACCACTCAGCCTATCGCCGTCGGCTACCTTCTGGAACTGATCGACAAATTCCCCTCCGCACACGGAAACTGACAATCGATCGCAAACGCCGGTGTTTGGAAAAAGCGACATGTCAGAATTTATAGCCCCCTAATTTAGACTTTGGTATTAGTGCTCGGGTCAGGGAGGACAAGTATGCATCAGATCAACCATTTGGCGATCGCCGCTTCGGCCACGCGCGTGCTGTCGGTCGTGGATTTCTGCAAGGAATACAAGATCGCAAAGCCGGAGGAGGCGAAGCTGCTCCGTCTGTTCGGCCGCTATGCGACGGAATGCGAACTTCGATACAACGTTACACGCGAGCCGCGCGCCCATTGAGGGCGGAAGATGTTTTTAGGCGAAGCCCGGCCGGATGGTCGCAAATGGCATCCGGACGGCGCCTTCCGACAGAGCACATTTAAAAACTTGGGCCTTGGAGCTGTGGCCATGAGAGAATGACCGGTGGCGCAAATGCCCGGAGCGTCGGTTGCGATCGCAGCGCGTCGGCATGCTACGGGCAGTCTACAGACGAATAAAAAATACGCCCGCCAACAGGGTGAGAACTGCCGCCTGCAGCAGGAACATCGGTAGATCCTCGGCCATGGGCACCTCCTTTGACTTCGGAAGAATGTAGGGCGATTGCGGCCATTCCCAAGTGGCCGTGCGGTACAGGCGCACACTCCTTTCGGCTGCTCTTGCGGACGCCGCCTCTTGGGCGGCCACCGTGCCTCGCTGCTACCGATACACCGGGCAATCCCTGCGTTGCGCTTCCGACCGAAGGCCTTCGGCCGCCCCGCACTTATGTCTTCGGGCCTGCTGGTCGTGGAGGGATATCTGCAACTATCTCTATACGTCCTTAACTCACCCTCTGGCTAAAACTGCAACTTCTGATATTGCAGATCAAAGGCATTTCGGGGGTATTCCATGCGCGAGGGTTTTCATCTGGCGACAAAGGTGGCGCGGGTCATTACATGCGAGGGTGATTTTGACGGGGCGGCCTCGCGCGGTGCCGTTGCCGCAACGGTCAATTCTTTGGAACTGTCCGGCTGGGTTCGCGATCTTGCGTCCGGAGCGAGCTTGCAGATTCACGTCGAAGGCGAGCCCGAACGAATCAGAACCTTTGTCGACAGCTTGCTTTCCGGCAGGCTCATCGGAGAGCTCGCCCACGTTCATATCGCCAATGTCGCATGCCATGGTTACACGGAGTTCTTCCTTTCCTCCGCCGGCCAGCAGCGGCCGCACAATTCGTTGGTTTCCTCGCTCGAAAACACCATCCCGTTCCTGCGGCGCCAGTTCGGAGAGGTTGTCAGCACCATGGTCCGGGTCGCCTGGAAGGCTGATGACGACAGGTTGAGGCGGCTTGTGGAAAAGGTGCCGTCGGAGTTTATCAGCCAGCGCCTGCTGCAATTCCCCGGCATTCGCACACAGGATGCCGTCGCTTCCTTCTCTTCGTCCATGTGGACCCAGACCCTTATCCGGAAAAAGCAATCGGCCCGCATCGGCTACGCGCCGGAGGACATTCTGGCGGACAAGCAGCGGGGGAAGGAATTTGCGCGTTTTCTCGGCATGCGGTGTCCGGCAACGCCCCAGTTCAACCAGCCGCTGGAAAAGCTGGAGCTTCGGCCGGGGTTGGCAGTGAAGCCCAGCAACGCGGCCGGCGCACGCGGTGTTTTTCTGATCCATTCGGAAGACAGGATCTTTTCGGTTCGCGACAAGAGCGTGATCTCGTCCATTGCCGAGCTGCGCACCGAGGCGGCCGCCTTTGTCGCACAGAAGAAGGAGAAGGACCGCTGGAACACTGAGGAGATCGTCTATGGCCCCAATGAGGAGCCTGCGAGCGATCTGAAGTTCTACTGCTTCTATGGCGAAGTGCCGCTCGTGCTCGAAGTCATCCGAACCGGTCGCCAGAACGTCCGCTATTGGTATGACGGCAAGGGTGCCCCGGTCAGGACGGGCAAATATGACGATACCGTTCTTGCCGCATCGCCGATCGACAGGGAATTGCTGGAGTTTGCCGGCAACATCAGTCGCAAGATCCCTGCTCCCTTCATCCGGATAGATTTCTACCGTTCGGAGGATGGTCTGGTTTTTGGCGAATTTTCTCCGCGCCCGGGAGGATTTCACCAGTTCGGCGTTGAAACCGACAGGCTGCTGGGTCGTCATTTCGTGGAGGCACAGGCGAGGTTGTTTGCGGACATGTTCGATGGGGACGCGCGGTTCCCCGAATTTCGGCAATTCGTCGCGCAGAACGTTCCCCTGAAAAGCAAGGCGGGGGCTGCGTGGACCGATGTCCGCAAAAGGGTCACATCCGGATTGATTGCCTTGGCGATGGCGGGCGCTTCGCTTGCATTCGCATCCGAGGCCGAGGCTTCGTCTCCAGGGCAGACACCACCGGCTCGGGCGGCGTCAACGGCGCGGTAGCCACTCGCGTTTGGCCAGTTTTTGCGGCGCGTCCCGGCGCGCTTCGTGGCTTCGTGTGGCAAGCAAACTGGACATCGTCCTCTCTAAGCCCCAGTTTATCTATCGGCCCGCCACAGAAGCTGGTGCATGCCGTCATTCTGAAGGAGCCAGGGATTGAGCGTTGCCTTTGTCAAGGAAGAGAGTGCCGAAACGGCTGCGGAAACCATTCTGCCGGACCGTCCGATTTCGCCCCATCCCAACCTTGTGACGCAAACGGGATTGAGCGCACTGGAGCGCGAGCTGCAACAGGCGCGCGCGGCCTATGAGGCCGCAAATGTCGTGGAAGACGTGAACGAACGACGGCGGCAGGTGGCGGGACCGTTGCGCGATGTGCGTTACTTTGCCGAAAGGGTGCGCACGGCCCAGCTCGTCCCAGATCCGGCTTCGTGCGATACCGTGGCGTTCGGAAGCACGGTCACATTCAGCCGCGACGACGGGCGCATCCAGAAATATCGCATCGTGGGGGAGGACGAAGCCGATCCCAAAACGGGGTCGATTTCCTATGTATCGCCGGTGGCGAACATCGTCCTGGGAAAGGCTGTTGGCGACGTGATGAGCCTCGGGGATAGCGAAATCGAGATTATCGACATCTCCTAGAGCATGTCGCGTCTATTGACCTGCCGCGACTCGCGGCGGTGACGGCCTCGACAGGACCGGTTGGGGCGAATGACTGAAGGCCTGGATGACTGAATTGTGCAACCGGTGCCGGCAAATGCCGCGGATGAAGGCTTTCCTCGGTTCAGCCGGCTTCCGCCGGATGGGCGGCGAGGATCGTGCGCAGGTTGGTGACCAGTTCTCCGGCATGGACCGAGAGGCAGGTCGAGTGGTGGCCCGGCATCTGGATATGGCGGAAATTGCGCGCGAGCCTGCCCCATTGTTTGCCGTCGTATAGTCCGCATTGCCGGCCCTGGCCGTCGCGCCCGGTGGAAAGGACCACTACCGGGACAGTGGACGGCTGGGGGACATAGGAGGCAAGCGCTGCCGTATAGACGTGGATCAGCCCGGCATAGCGCGCCTGGAGCTGCTTTTCGCTCGAGCTTTTCGACTGCAGGTCTTCGGCCAGGCGCTGGCGCTCCTTGAGCCGCCGCTCCTTCATGGTGCGGGCGAGATGGGTGATCTCGGCCGGCGACAGATGGGCGACGCGGCCTACGTTCCAGACCTTGCGCATGATCACGCCGAGCCGTTCCTGCGCCTTTTCCGAGCGCTCGGCCGGCGGGGCGAAGAAGGACGACAGCGCGCGATGGATCAACCGGTAGCCCGGACGCGCATTGAGGGATGAGGGTTCGATCATGATGACGAACTCTACCTCGCAGCCGCGCTCCTGCAGCAGGCGGGCACATTCATAGGCCACCAGCGCGCCGTTGCAGTAACCGGCAAGGCGATAGGGGCCGGTCGGGCGCACCGCGAAGATGTCGGCAAGGCGCTCGCGGGCCATCCACTCGATGCTGGGCTTGACGTTGTCGCCATTCATGCCGTGCGGCGCGAAGGCGACGAGGGGATGGGCGCAGTCGTTGGCAAGCTTTCGCACATAGACGCCGCCCATGTCGAAGTCGCCGTGGAACAGAAGCAGCGGATTGCAGCCGGGCGCGAGATTGTAGGACTGCAGTTCAGGGCTTTCGTCGGCGCAGGCCTTGCGCCAGTGCCTGAGCTTTTCGAGGCGGCGGGCCCGCTTTTCGTCCGGGTTCTCGTTTTCGACCTTCTCGTTCATCGCGGCGTCGCTCCCGGGCATTCAGAAGACCTTTTCCACGAGGAGCGGGGCCAGATGCAGCGGCCGGGTCGTCTTGCGCTTCGACCGGATGTCCTGCCATACGCGTTCGACCTGCTCGGGAGAAAGGCCCACGGCTTCCACTGTTTCCTGCGCCGAGATGTTTTCGTTGAAGGCAAAGAGGCAAAGGTCCATCCGGTCATAGGGCAGGGCGAAATAGAATTCCTCCTGCGTCTGGGCGAGCGACCAGGTGTCGGTCGTTGGCGGACGGGCGACGACGCGCGCGGGCACGTCGAGATATTCGGCGAGCTGATAGACCTGCGACTTGTAGAGATGGGCGATCGGCTTCACGTCGGCGGCACCGTCGCCGTTTTTGACGAAGAAGCCCTGATCGTATTCGAGCCGGTTGGGGGTACCCAAAACCGCATAGTTCAAACGGTCGGCGTGATAGTATTCCATCTGCTTGCGGGTGCGCTGCTTCATGTTCGTGGCGGCCACGATACCGAGATAGACCGAGGCTGGCATGCGCTTGCGGTGGATGGAGCCGTCGGGCGCCTGCAGCACGAGGGTCGAGATCGCGAAGTGATCGCTTTCGAGCGGGCTCGATATCGAGACCTTGCAGGCCCAGCCGGGGCCGTAGGCAGGCTCGACCTCGCGGATGAAGGCGTCGCGGCGGCGGTAGCAGCCCATGGCATCGAGCGTCGGGCCGATGTCCTCCACCTCTCCGGCAATGCCGTAGGTGTCGGCGACCTCGCGCGCGATCGACAGGCTTTCGGGATCGGAATCGCGTTCGGGCATATAGAGCGCAAAGACGTTTTTCGCGCCGAGCGCGTGTACGGCGAGCGCTGCGCAGACGCTGGAATCGACGCCGCCGGAAAGGCCGAGCACCAGCCCCCGGCGGCGCATCTGCGTGCGGACCTGGTCGCGCAACGCTTCTGCTATGCGAGCCACCTCGCGGGCCGGGTCGAGCTTCAGCGCTTCGGCGGAGAAGGCAGCGTCAATGCGTGCATCCGGTCTCATCTCGCCATCTCCGTTTCTTGTCTGTTGAATTCGTCTGCCGCCAGCCGGCGACTCAGCTTGCCAGTGTCAGTTCTCGGCAGTTCCTGCGTGAAGGAAACCGAGCGGGGAACCATGAAATCCTCGAGGTTCTTCTGGCAGTGACGGATGACCGCCTGCTCGCTCAGGGTGGGATCGTTCACCACGACGACGGCATGCACGGCCTGTCCCAGAACCGGATCGGGAATGCCGAAGACGATCGCCTCGGAGACGCCGGGGCAGGCGTGCAGCGCTGCCTCCACCTCCTTGGGTGCCACCTTCTCGCCACGCGACTTGATGATGTCGTCCTTGCGGCCGACGAAATAGAGAAAGCCGTCGACATCGGTGCGAAAGAGGTCGCCGGTATGGAGCACGCGCTCCCATGGATGGGGGCCGGGGCGGAGCACCCGTGCGGTCGCCTGTTCGTCCTCCCAGTAGCCCTGCATGACGTGCGGCCCGCGGATGACGAGTTCGCCTACCACGTCCGCACCGACCTTGCGGCCTTCGTCGTCGACCACATAGGCCTCGGTGTTGGGAATGGCGATGCCGACGGAGCCGGGCCTGATGTCGAGCTGCGACGGCGGCAGCCAGGTACAGCGCTTGCACTCGGTCAGCCCGTACATGGAATAGAGCGTGACGCCGGGAAAGAGCCGGCGCAGGCGGCCGATATGCTCCACCGGCAGGGCGGCGGCCGTGTTGGTGATGTAGCGAAGGCCCGGCAGGAAGCCCGGGCGCAAATCGCGCATGTTCAGGATCATCGCCGCCATCGTCGGTACGAGCGGAAAACCCGTGACCTTTTCGCGCAGGATCGTATCGAAGATCGCCTGCGGGAAGGCGAAGGAGTTTTCGAGAACGATCGTGGCGCCGACCTTTGCTGCCATCAGGACCTGGTAGAGGCCGTAGTCAAAGGCGATCGGCAGCACGTTGAGGACGATGTCGTTCGGCGTGTTCTCCAGATAGGTGGTGATCGAGGTCGCCGCCGCCTCGACGTTGCGATGGGTCATCATGACCCCTTTCGGCCGCCCGGTGGAACCGGACGTGTAGATCAACATGGCGAGATCGATATCGATGCCGCCATGACGGGGCGCAGCCGCAGGTTCTGCGATGCAGTCCGAAAAGCGCAGGGTGTTTTCGCCGCCTTCGCCACCGGCGCCGGCCACAATGACGCAATCGACGTTCGAGCCCGGCCTTGCCGCCTCGACGATGCCTGTCAGTTTCGCTTGAGTGATCACGGCGCGGGCGCGGCAGTTGCGCAAGATGTAGGAAAGCCTGTCCGGTTTGGTGGAGGAATTGATCGGGCTGAAGACGCAGCCGGCCTTCAGGATTGCGAAGATGGAGACCACCGCCTCCCAGCAATTGTCCATGAAGACCAGAGCGCGGTCGCCGGGCTCCAGACCGGCTCGCTGCAGCGCTGCGGCAAGGCGGTCGGAACGTGAGTCAAGCTCGCGAAAGCTCAACCTGTTGGCGCCGGCGACCAGGGCGGTCTTCTCGCCATGAAGGCGGGCGCTGTTGCGCAGGAAGTCTTCGACGCGCATGCCTGATCCTCGCAAAGCTTTAGGTTTCGGGCAGCCGCCGAGCGGATGTGTTCGGCGGCGGATGCCTCGTTCAGGCGGCGTCGTCCTGCTGGAGCCCGCCTCGCTTGGACGCGACGAAGGCTGCGAGCTTGGCGATCGAATCGAAGTTGGCCGGCAGGATCTCCGCATCGGCGACAGGAATGCCGAGATTGTCTTCGACGAAGGCGACCAGTTCGAGGATGCCGGTCGAATCCACCACGTCGTTCTCGATCAGGGAATCGTCGTCGCCCGGTGTTCGGGACGTGTCGCCGAAGAGGAAGCTCTCGACGATGAACGCTCGGATTTCTTCATTCAGGGTCGCCATCATGCGTCTCCATATTGGATTGTTCGTGACGGTTCGTGGTGGCCGGGCTGCCAGGCAGACCGTTTCGTGAAGGCTTCGTGCCAGAGCTGCGTCGAGAGGATGCCGACGAAGGCGGTATTGTCGCGGAAGCCGTTGGCCTGCCGCCGGCACTTGGAAAGCAGCTTTTCGGTGGCGAGCGAATTGAACAGTCCCGTCTTCTCGATCGCCGTCCGGTTGAGGAGACGGCCGACATAGTCCGGCTCGGTGCCGGTGAAGAAGGAGGCGCTGTCCGGTGCGCGGTAGGGCTGCTTGACGCGCTTGTTGATAGATGGCGGCAGCAGGCCCGCCGTCGCCTTGCGCAGGATGCTCTTCTCCACGAAGCCCTTGAGCTTCATCACAGGCGGGATCCGGGCGGCAAGCTCTACGAGCCTGTGATCGAGGAACGGGAAGCGCCCCTCGACGCCATGCGCCATCGCCATGCGATCCCCCTGGCTCGACAGGATGTAGTCCGGCAGGAGAAACTTGGTTTCCAGATACTGTGCCTGGTGCAGCGGGTGCCAGCGGGAGAAATCGGCGGGAAGGCGCGAAAGCAGTTCCTCTGCCGCATCGTAGCCGGCAAGCTCCTCGCGAAGCGCTGCGGAGAAGAAGATCTTCGCTGCGCCCGTGCTGCGAAAACGCGGCCGGTGCGAGAACAGCGGGTCGGCGGGGTCGTCGGCATGTGCGCCGAAATAGGCGGCAAGAGCATCCGGAGATTGCTGCTGCAGACCCGGCAGGTAGGGATAGAGGCGGCGAAAGAGCTGCCAGCGTCGCTGCGAGCCGGGCTGTCGGGCGCAGAAGTGGCGGACCCTTGCCTCCTTGAATATGTCGTAGCCGGCAAAGACCTCGTCTGCGCCTTCGCCGGTCAGGACCACCTTCATCGCCTCGTCCCGGACGTGGCGGGAGAGGAGATAGAGCGGGGCAGGTGCCGTGCGGACCACCGGCTTTTCCGTGTGCAGAACGACGGAGGGAAAGGCTTCGGCGATCTCGTCCGGGCCGCAGAAGATTGCGGAATGTTCGGTGCCGAGCGCACGCACCATTTCGTGCTGGAAGGCGCTCTCGTCGTGCTCCTGCGAACCGAAGGTCACCGAGAAGGTGCGCAGACCGCTTTTTGCATAGGGCTTGGCAAGCGCGCAGGTGATGGAGGAATCGAGACCGCCGGAGAGATAGGCGCCCACCGGCACGTCGGCCCGCATGCGGATCGCCGTGGCATCGTCGAGCAGGGCCAGCACTTCGTCTGCGACATCGGCCTCCGAGCGACCTGCCTCCCGGTCCGCCGCGTCGGGGAAGGCGAGATCCCAGTAGGGCCGTACCGCCATCCCGCCATCGTCGACTGTGAGGATGTGGCCGGCGGGCAGTTCCGAAATGTCCTTGAAGATCGTCCGGGGCGGGACGGGGGCCCAGAAGGTGAAGACCTGATCCAGGGCGAAGGGATCCATTTCTGCGCTCAAGCCTGGAACGCCAAGCAGTGCCTTCACCTCCGAGGCAAAGAAAAGCGTATTTTCGCGCCGGGTATAGAACAGCGGGCGGACGCCCATCCGGTCTCGCGCGATCAGCAGGCGGCGGCGCAATCCGTCCCAGAGGGCAAAGGCGAAGTCGCCATTGAGTTGGCCGACGCATTCGTCACCCCTGTCGGCATAGAGGTGCAGGATCACTTCCGTGTCCGACGTTGTGCGGAAGCGATGACCGCGGCTTTCCAGCGTTGACCGCAGTTCGACATAGTTGAAGATTTCGCCGTTGAAACAGACGACGAGCGATCCCTCACCATTCGCCATGGGTTGATGACCGTCGGCAAGACCGACGATGGAGAGCCGCCGGTGGGCGAGGCCGATGCCGTCGCCAATATAGAGCCCGGCATCGTCAGGCCCCCGGTGCTGGACGGACTCGGCCATGCGATGCAGGAGATGCCTTGCCTTTTGGGTCGGCACTTCACCGCCGAAATATCCGATCACTCCGCACATAGCGGTCCCTTCATGCAAATTGCATTGGCAACGCCCGGCGTTGTGGGCTCGACGTTCCGGCGCAGTTCCAGCTTCAGGTGCCCTCGCAGATGGAACCACGCCTGGCGCTCAAGTGTTGTCGATGCCACCTGTTCGAGGCAACGACGCAAACGGGCTACCCACTGAGAGCGATGCCGTTCCGGGCGGGTTAACCCTGATGCCCCGGCGCGGCCGTCTTTACGCTCGTGATGGCCGGTATGAACATCGGGCTGGCGCCGGATGCCTGTCTCACATGGACCGTCGCAGGAAACCGGGCAGCAATCCGGCAAGCCCCGCCGCCAGAAAGCTGGCATCAGGAGGATTGTACATGACGTCACATCACACGATCGATACCGGGCCGGCAGGCGCGGGCGCAGGCGCCGGAGTTCCGCTCGGCGCAGTCGACGCCGGTTCAGGCCTGGTCCGGTTCATGGAGATGGATTTCGAGCTCGGGCCGAACGTTCTGGCGCCGCGCGAGGAAACGGAGCTTTTGGGCAAGGTCTGCGTGGAGCACCTGGCGCACGGGGTGGCCGAGCCCGTCGTGATCGACATGTGCTGCGGAAGCGGCAATCTCGGCATTGCGATCGCCCGCAACATCGAGGGAGCGCGGGTCTACGCCTGCGATCTGACGCCGGAAACGGTGGAGGTCGCGCGCCGCAACGTCGGCCGTTTCTCTCTGGGGGACCGGGTCACGGTCGTACAGGGCGATCTGTTCGAGAACATCCGCAATCAGGGCCTTGAAGGCATGGTCGACATGGTCGTCTGCAACCCGCCCTATATTTCCAGCGGGCGGTTGACGGCCGATCGCGCTCACCTGTTGGAGCACGAACCGCGGGAGGCTTTCGACGGCGGCCCCTACGGCATCGCGATCCACCAGCGCCTGATCTATGACGCGCTAGATTTTCTGCGCCCCGGTGGCGCACTGGCCTTCGAATTCGGAGAAGGGCAGGAACGCCAGACCCTGGCGCTGGTCACGCGGACCGCCGGCTATTCCAGTGCCCGGTTCGTGTTCGACGTCTCAGGCGTTCCCCGCGCCGCGCTCTGCCTGAAGCGCTGAGCCAGCCGGGCATCGCAGCGGGAGCGATTACGCCTGGCCCTTTCGCGTGTCAGCGATGCCGAGGGCATCCTTTGCAGCCAGCGCCCAGATCGCGGCCTGCGTGCGGTTTTTCACAGCGATCCTGCGCAGGATCGCCTTGATGTGCACCTTGACGGTGCCTTCGCTGATGTCGAGATTGCGCGCGATCTCCTTGTTAGAGGCGCCCGCGGTCACAAGCTTCAGGATCGCCTTTTGGCGCGGAGACAGGCCGCCGCGGCCATCGCCAAACGTTACCGGAGCAAGCGGAACATGGGGGTGTTGCGGTGCGGCGCCAACATCGGCCTGCAGTGCGAAGCCGTCGTCCAGCGCAGTTGCGATGGGGGAGCCGGCCGCAGGCGGCAATGTCGCCTCAACCCTTACGTCCGCCTCCGTGGCGATGTTCCTGCTACCCGCCGTGCTGCCCGAGACGACCGAACATTCGTCCGCGACGAGCTGCAGGGCCTTGATGAAGTTGTCAGCCGACAGGCCCTTGTGCAGGTAGCCCTTGGCCCCGAGCGTGACGGCCGTATCGGCCGCCTCCGCATCGTAGTTGTCCGCGAGAACGACGATCCTGGCACGTGGATTGACATCCAGAATGGCCATTATGGCATCCGATGCAGTCGCGCCTTCGATCGTACCCACGATGAATAAAAGGGATGTGCCGGCATCCGGCAACTTGCTGATGTCGGCTAGCGACTCTCCCACGCCGACGACATTGAATGCGAAAGAATCGAGCAGAATGCGCGTTCCTTCCCGAAATAATCGGCAGGATTCAAGCAGATAAATATTATGCGTCATGCGTTTCTCCAAGATTGTCACGGATGGCGCGATGTTCGCTGGCGCGAGGCCTCTCGAAGTCAAACGCAGAACGATATTGTTAACGAGAGAATTTAAATTCCTTTGAATTTATATATAGTCAAAAATATACTAAATAACAAACTTTGTGGATACCTATTTCTGGCATTTCTATTTGTGTTTAGAAAATTATTTATAGCATGTGCCCATTTCGTCATCAATTGTTTTTTCCTAATGTATTGAGTAGGGCGTCGTCCCTCAATTTCCTTTCGAAGATATACCTAAGGGTGACAGGGGCTCGGCGAGTGGTAAAGGCCGTTCCATGAATTCGGCGGAGCCACACGCCATGCCATACTGCTTTGGTTGAGGTTTCGGACGAGATTGTCCGTGCTGCAGTCCTCTAACTGGCTATGGCCCGAAATAAGTATATCTCCCGCTCCCCTCCCAAGGGGTAGCCCTTCTGTTTCCTTGCAAAGCGACAGGCGCGAATGGTGTCCTTGTGGCGCTCGAACGCGGAGACGCATCTCCGCAGTACCGCTTGAAAAACAAGAAGGGGAGGGTGCTTTGAACGAGCTGAGAAAACTCGCTTATGCGACGCCGGCATGGCGAAACGCCGGTTTCCTTGAGACTGCGGGCCAGGCCTTCAAGCGTACGCTCGATGTGGCCGTCGCCGGATTTCTTATGGTCCTGCTTGCCCCGCTCTTCGTCCTGATCGCCATGCTCGTGGCGCTTGACGGCGGCCCTGTACTGTTCAGACATACAAGGATCGGAAAGCAGACGAAGCCGTTTGGCTGCCTCAAGTTCCGGACCATGATCGTGGGCGCTGAAGAGTGCCTCCAGGAATATCTCTTCCACCATCCCGACGCACGTTTCGAGTGGAAGGAGCGCCAGAAGCTCGGCTTTGATCCGCGCATCACGCCGATCGGCAAATTTCTTCGATCGACCAGCCTAGACGAGATACCTCAGATCTTCAACGTGTTGCGGGGTGAGATGAGTCTGGTTGGGCCGCGGCCGGTGACCAAGGCGGAACTGGCGCACTACAAGCAGCACGTCGGCGAATATGCGAGCGTTCTGCCCGGGATAACCGGCCTATGGCAGGTCAGCGGGCGCAACGACGTCAGCTACGACCGTCGTGTCGAATACGACCGGGAGTATGTGAAGATGCGCTCGATCCTGCTGGATCTGAAGATCCTTCTCAGGACGCCGGGCGTGGTCTGGTCTCGCAGGGGTGCTGAGTGAGCTCATGCACAGGAACCTTCCCGAACAGCCGGAGGAGGAGGGCGGATGCGCCTCCGGCAGACATCATGCCAACAGCTCCGCCATCGTTACTGCAGCGGTCTCCGTCCTGATCGCCACCTATGTGAAGGAAAAGGCGGCCAATCTGGCCGCCTGCCTGGACAGTCTGGGGGCACAGACGCTGCCGCCTGCGCAGATCGTCCTCGTCGTGGACGGTCCGATCGGTGCCGACCAGGAGCAGGTGATCGACGCATTTGCCACAACCGGAAATGCATGGGAACTCCGCGTCGTGCGGCTTTCGAAGAACGGCGGGTTGGCCGCCGCGCTGAATGCGGGCCTGAAAGCCTGCACGATGCCGGTGATCATGCGCATGGACAGCGACGACATCTGCCTGCCGGATCGCATCGAGCTCGAGTACCGCTACCTCGACGCCCATCCGGAGGTGCACATCGTCGCCGCCTGGGCCGAAGAGTTCGACGACGAAAGCCCGGCGGTGCGGCTTCGCATCGCGCCCACCGTGCATGATGCGATCATCAAGGCGCTACGGTGGCGCAACGTCATCGTTCACCAGTCGGTGGCGGTCCGGGCCGATCTGCTGCGCTCCGTCGGGGGCTACAGCTCGCGCTTCGGCCTCCTGGAAGACTATGATCTCTGGATCCGGCTGGCACTTGCCGGCGCGCAGTTCCACATCATTCCGAAGGTTCTGGTGCGCGCGCGCGCCGGCGCCGGCTTAAACGACCGGCGAGGCGGCTTTCGCTATCTGGTCAACGACGTCCGCTTCCGTGCGCACGTCTTCAGGGCCGGCTTCCTGACGCTGGGCGAATTCCTGATGGTGACGACGCTCTACTCCGGGTTCCGGCTCATCTCAGGGCCGATGCGAAGCAGGCTTTATGCACTCGTAAGAAGCAAACCGTGAGGGGACTGCCATGGAAAGGCGAACCCGAAAATCCGCAAGCGAGGCTGCCCCTCAGGAAGACACCGGGCCGCTACCGGAGCTTTCCGCGCCGATGCTTTTGCCGCCTGAGCCTGCGGTAACTGAGCCCGCCGAGGCGGGGCCGCGATATTCCGTCCGGCGGTTCTTCGACGGGGCGGCCTCCGTGCTGGTGATGGCCGCGGTCGCCTGGCCCTTCCTGCCGCCGGTCTTCGAATCGACCGCGACGCTGGTGTTGAGGCCGACGGACATGGAGGGGCAGGCAAACTATCCGCTGGCCGTGCGACAGCCGCTTGACGAAAGCTTCATCCTGTCCGAGCTCGATGTCTTCCGTTCGGAGGCCATCTCGGATGCTGTGGTCAACACCCATCGCCTGGCCTTCGATGACGAATTCATGTCCAAGCCCGGCGTTGCGACGAAGGTCGCAGGGCTTGCTTCCGGCCTGTTCGGGAACCTGGTCACCGAAAGCATCGCCCGGGAAGACCCGAAGGTGCGGCTGGTTGAAACCGACCGCTCGGGCGGCGAGGTTACCCTGATAGGCGTAAAGGAAAAGCTCCTGGACAAGATGGTGCTTCGCCGCGACCGGCAGTCCTACACCGTTCGCGTCGGCTTCCGTTCGAACGATCCGGAAAAGGCCGCCGCGATGACGAACACGCTCGTGCACGCCTTCCTGGCCTCGCAGGTCGAGCGCAAGGCGCAGAATGCCGACGCGATGAAGGGACTGCTGAAGGATCGCATCGACGAGGCGCAGCGCGAGGCCGACCGCTCGTCGGCGGCGGTGGAGCAATTCATGATCAGCTCCGGCCTGATCGATCAGGGCGAGCAGATCGCGCTCGAGGCGCAATTGCGTGCTCTCAGCGACGAGCTCGCCACGGCACAGGCCCGCCTCATCGATGCGCAGACGAGGGCGAACTCGCTGGCGCGGATGCAGGCGGCCAACACGCTGGAGAGCGCGCCGGAGGTGCTTGCTTCGCCCACGATCCAGCGGCTCAACCAGAGCCTCACGGAGAGCATGTCGCGGCTCGCCGTGATGTCGACGGAGTCCCGCAACATTCTCAAGCAGGCCGCCGACGAGCGCGATCGCATCGTTCGAAGCGCGCGTGTGGAGGCGGACAACTGGGTCGAAAGGGAAAGCCGCCTCGTCAGCGAAGTCGCGCGGATCCGTCGTGCGATGGTCGAACGCGAGAAGTCGACGCTGCAACTGGAACAGCTTCGGCGCCAGGCTAGCATCGATGCGGAACTGCTGAACGACGCCCATACGCGTGCGGCCGCCCGGGCCATGGCCACGGGTGCGCTGAAGCCGGATGCCGAGGTCATTTCGCAGCCGATTGCGCCCGATAAGGCGGTGTTTCCGAACGTGATCCTCTATGGCATCGGGTCTATGGGGCTGGCCGGACTAGCAGGCGCCGCCATGAACGCCTCGGCGATCCGGCGCGACCTGACCAGGCTGATGAAATCATGAACGCAACCGGATACGGCGGCGGAGCGGAGCGGAGTGTCACCAACTTCGTGTTGGGCACGCTGCTGCTGAGTGTCTTTCCGGTGTTCTTTCTGGCGCAGCTTTCGGCAAACCAGTCGATCGCGGCGGTGCTTCCCTTTGCGCTCGGTACGGCCGCCTTCGGTTCGGTTGCCGTGGTCGCGGCCGCCGGCGGACGGAAATGGGCGATCACCCTGCTCTTCGTCTTCGCATTCTTCGGATTGAGTTTCGGCATGCGCATGGATGGCTATGCCCGCACGGGCGGCATGGACTGGCAGAACATGACGAAACTCGTCGCCTGGCTGCTGGTCTTTCTGATCTTCCCGTTTCATATCCGGCGACTTGCACCGTTCCTGCGCGAGAAGACCATCGTGCTGGCACTGATCTATGGAGGTGTGGCCTTTGCTTCCTCCGCCTGGTCGCTGATCCCCGCCTATACCGCTGCCAATTCGCTCGGCCTGATCTCCTACATTATCCTGGCATGTATCGTCGTCTCAGTCCTGGGGGCGGCGGCGACGATGCGCCTGCTGACGCTGACGCTGCTCGTCTTCCTGACGATCGGGTTGATATCGGGCATCGCACTGCCGGACATTGCATGGCTGCCGCCTTCGACAGAGGAAAGCGTCTATCGTCTACGCGGCTTCTCCGGACATCCCAACGTTCTGGGGGCGCAGGCCGCCCTGCTGGTCACGTTCGCAGTGGTGCTTAGACGGCGCCGGCTGCTGCCCGCGATGCTGTTTCTCCCCGCACTGTTGGTGGGGTTCGCTGCGATCATCGCCGCCGACAGCCGCACGATGCTCGCCGCGACGATTGTCGTGTGGGTCGTGATCTCGCTGCGCGAGCGGAAGCTGTTGGGCCCGATGGCGGCGCTCGGCGGTGTCGGGATGATCCTGGCGGTGGCGTTGATCGCGGTCGGAGAGTTTCCCGACCTGACATTCCTCCTCGGACCGCTGGCGCGGACCGGATCCATCAGCGAGGTCGTCACGCTGACCGGGCGAACCGAACTCTGGGTCGTTTCCGGAGAGCTGATCGCGCAAAAGCCGCTTCTCGGCTGGGGATTTGGTGGAACAGAGGCACTCTTGATTGAAAGCGTCGGGCGCACGTTCCAGGGGGCTCCGGTCAACGCCCACAACATGTATATCCAGGCGATCTTCAATCTTGGCTTTCTGGGTGCGTTGCCGATCCTCACCCTTCTTGGCGTTCTCGTGACGCGGATGTGGACGAGGCCGGATGCGATACGCGACCAGCCCGTTCTGCTGATGATGGTGATGGGGCTGACCGAAGTCAGCATCCTCGCATTGCCGGTCCTTTTGACCTTCACCTTCTTCCTAGTTCTCGCCCGTGAGGCGCGGCCTGACGTTGCTGGCGAAGGCGTTTTGTCGTCGGGGCCGAAAGAGATGAGGACAGCTTGATGGAGAAGCCCAGGCTTGCGCGCATCGACGGGCGGCAGTCACACGACGGAGGCGGTGTGATCGGCGCCTATCTCGTCGTCCGCAACGAGGGCGACCGGCTGCCGCATCTTCTCGACTATCACCGCCGCCTCGGCGTCGAGCGGTTCTTCGTCTGCGACAACGGCTCGGACGACGGCTCCACGGATTTTCTGCTCTCGCAGGGCGATTGCGTCGTCTACCACACCGCGGAATCCTTCGGGGAAGCCGGCTGCGGCATGAACTGGATCAACGCGATGGTGGCCCGCCACGGCGAGAGCGGCTGGTGCCTGTTCATCGACGCAGACGAACTCTTGGTCTATCCGCATGCCGAAAAGGTCGGCCTCGGACAGTTCTGCCGGTTTCTGGAGAAATCCGGCCATGAGGGCATGTTCGCCACGATGGTGGACATGTATGCCGATGGTCCGGTCGCCGATGCCGTCTATGTCCGCGGGACGCCGTTCGTCGAGACCTGCCCCTATTTCGACGCGGACTATGTCGTCCGGCAGAAGGCCAGCCTGCCATTCTCCAATCGCTTTCTCGACGTCGAAGCCGTCGGCGGGCCGCGGCTTCGGGTGTTCTATCCGCGCTATCACCGGATGAACATCTGGGAGATGGCGGTCGCCCGGGCGATGCGCAACCTTCGGCAGCATCGCCTGGGCAAGATGATCGGCATGCAGCGTTCCAGCCTCGGGTCGCTGCCGCCTGATATCACCAAGGTGCCATTGATGCGCGGAAAACCCGGGCGCCGCTGGGCGACGAACCACCGGACAGAACCGCTGGCGATCGCGCCCGTCACCGGCGCGCTTTTGCATTTCAAGCTGTTTTCGACCTTCGACGAAAAGGCGCGCAGCGAGGTCAGCCGCGGCGAGCATTGGGACGCAGGCGTTGAATATCGTCGCTATGTCGCCTTGCATGAGAAGCGCGCGAGCGTGTCGTTCATGTACGAGAACAGCAGGCGCTATCGCTCCAGCGGCGATCTTCTGCAATGCGGCATCATCCGCTCGACGGACGCCTTGGATCGATACGCAGCCGCACCGATGCCGGCCGCGCGCCCCCGCATCGTGTCGGTGAACCCATGAGCGCGCCACCGGACACCTGCCGTGCCGTCGGACCGCCGCAGTTTGTGGCCGGGCGGGCGTCCGCTGCGATGACGTGGCTGAGCGGCTTGCAAAGGGCCGCCTGGATCGGGCGGCCGTCCACCTATGCGCTGGGCGCGCTCGTGCTGACCGTTCTCGGCTGCGGCACGACCCTGATGGCGCCGAGGCTGCTGGGGCCGGTCGATTTCGGCCGGTTCGCGCTGCTGACGACGCTTTTCACCTATGCGGGCCGGGTCGATCTCGGCCTGTCGCAACTGGCCGACAAGCAGATCGTGGGCAGAGGCGGGCCAGCGGCGACGAAGGCCGCGCGCGACATCCTCGGCGCGCTCTGGCTCGTCGGCCTTCTTGCGATGGCAGTCACGGTGCCGGTCGCACTGCTGCTGGCGGGGGCGGAGGTCTCGTTTTCGCCGCTCGATACCGTCCTTGCGGTCGGCGGCGGGGTGATGGCCATGATCGCGAACGGCCCGGTGACGGTTTACCGGGCCGCCTCGCGGCTCTGGGAATTCACGGCGCTGGCCCTGATCCTGCAACTCGGGATGACGGCGCCGCGCCTTGCCGGTCTCCTCTATGGCGGCGTGACCGGAACCTTCGCCGTGCTTGCGGTCTACTATGCGATCCTGGCGGTGCTCTTCGCGCGGCCCGTGTCGTCTCTGCCGAGCCTGAAGGCGCTCGTGGCTATGGCGCGGTTGTCGTTGCCGCTCTTTGCCTTCACCGCCTGCTGGGTCTTCTATCTCGGCGCGAACCGGTGGATCGCGTCCGTCCTCTCTTCGCCGCACGATCTCGGCCTGTTCTCCTTCGGCGCCAGCCTGGCGATGATCGGCATCGGCCTTTTGTCGACGATCGCGCAGGTGCGATATCCGAAGCTGCTCGTGCAGATGGGGCAGGCCGGGGAAGGGCGGTCCAGCACCATTGGCGCCAGCACAGCCGGGATCGGTACACCCGGGGCCGGTGCGATGGTGGAAAGGGAATTGCTGGCTTTGACCGGGCTTCTTGCAGCCATTGCGCTTGCGGCGATCCTGTTTGCCGGACCGGTCATCGGCTTTGCCTTCCCGGCCTTTACGGAAGCGACGCCCTCGACCATCGCATTTGCGGCCGCCTGCGTGCCGCTCGGCGTGATGACTTGGATGGTGCCGATGATCGTCGTGCGGTCGCACCGGCCGATGGCCGACGCCGCCATGCTCGCAGCCGTCGGCTTCCTGTCGCTGGTGCTGGCGATGATCGCGGGCGATCGGCTCTCCGGGATCGAGGGGCAGGCGTGGGGCAATGCTGCGGCGGCCTTCGGTCTTTTGGTCGCAATGGCGCTGATCATGTTCCGGCTCGGCATGCTGGGCTGGCGGGTGCTGTGCCGGATCATCGGTGTGCAGGCGATGGTGCTGGGTGTGCTCGCGTTGATCGTCGCCATCGCCTCGCCGGCCCCGGCAAGGGCCCAGACGGCGGCAGTCCCCATCGTGACCGAAGGCTGGAAGGTCATCTTTCAGGACGATTTCGATCGGCTCGATCTGCAACTCGGCGATGTCGGCACCTGGCTGCCGTACTATCCCGGCGGCGGGCGGAGCAATTCCGGCAACAACGAGCTGCAATATTACGTCGATCCGCGACCGGCCGGCGACAGCTCCGACATCCAGGCGCTGGAGCCTTACCGCGTCGTGGACGGCGTGCTGGAAATCCGCGCGAGCAAAGTTCCCGACGCCTTGCGGGCAAGGAGCGGCGGATATGCCTACGCATCCGGCCTGCTGACGCCCTCCAATCGGCTGAGTTTCCTTTACGGCGCGGTCGAAATCCGCGCGAAGGTGCCGCGCGGGCGCGGCCTGTGGCCTGCCTTCTGGCTGCTTCCCTCCGACCGGACCTGGCCGCCGGAGCTGGATGTGCTCGAGGTGCTGGGACACGACACCCACACCCTGCATGTCACCGCGCACAGCGGCCTCGGCATCCCCGCCGGCGACAAATCCGCGCGAACGGGTGCTGCGGTGCCAACGGTTGATTTGTCGGAGGATTTCCACGTCTACGGCCTGATCTGGACCGCGGACAGGCTGGTCTGGACGTTCGACGGGCAGGCGGTCTTCGAGACGCCGACGCCGCAGGACCTTCACAAGCCGATGTTCCCGCTGGTCAATCTCGCGGTCGGGGGCAACTGGCCCGGGTCGCCGGATGCAATGACGGCCTTTCCGGCGACCTTCTACGTCGACTGGATCCGGGTGCGTCAGCCGGGGTCCGAAATTCCGAAAGCTGAATTGGAGAACAAGCCATGAAGCCGATCGCCTTTTGCGCCCTCAGCCTGGCGACGATGCTGGCCGCGATGCCCCTCTGTGCCGCAGCCGCGGAGCGGGCGCCTTACCGGCTGGCGCCGGGGGATATCCTTCAGATCGGCGTCTTCGGCGTTGCCGATTTCGGACGGCGGGTCACGGTCAACGTCGATGGCGACATCTCGGTGCCCTTCCTGGGTGAAGTCGAAGCCGAGGGGTTGACCATTCGCGACCTGCGTCAATCGCTGGGCAACAGGCTGATAAAGGACGGCCGTATCGAGGCCGCCGACGTCACGGTCGAGCTTCTGGAGTACCGGCCCTTCTACATTGCCGGCGACGTGTCTCGGCCGGGTGCCGTGCCCTACAGGCCGGGGCTGACGGTGCGCCATGCCGTGGCGCTCGCCGGCGGTTTCGACGCCCTTCGCTTTCGCGCCGAAAATCCCCTGATGACCGCACCCGATCTGAAAAACGAGAACGAAGAGCTGTGGATCGACCTCGTGCGTCAGGAGGCGCGCGCCATCAGCCTGAGCGCGGAGCTCTCCGATCAGGACACGTTCGATCTGTCTCCCGCCTATTCGGCGCCGCTTTCACGCAAAACGATCGACGAGCTTGCGGATTTCGAACGCCGTGATTTCTCCATGCGCAGGTCCGCTTTCGTCACCCAGAGGGCGTTCCTGGAGAGCTCGCTCAGGCGCGTCGATGATGAGCTGGCGACGCTTGCGGAAAGCCGCAAGCATAATGCGCAGGCGCTTATTCTGCAGCAGGCTGCCGTCGACCGGATGGAAGGATCTGCCACCAAGGGGCTGGTGATGGTCAGCCGCGTCGACGACGAGCGGCAGACGCTCGCCGAACTGCGCGGCCAGCAGGTGGACATCCAGTCGCGGCTGGTCATGGCGCAGCGCGCGCGCGCCGAACTCACCCGCAATATCGAGCTGCAGAAGGAGCAGCACCGTGCCCAGCTGAACGAGCGGCTGCGGGAGGCGACGATCGAGAAGGAAAAGCTTTCCAGCCGGCTGCGCGCCTCGGGCGAGAAGCTGCTTTATACCGGAGCCATCAAGGCGCAGCTCCGCGATGACAATTCCGGCCTGAGCGTGGTGCTCCACCGAAAGGTCGACGGCGCGCTGACCGGAATCCAGGCGGACGAAGATACCGAGATCCTGCCGGACGACGTGGTCGAGGTTACGCTTCGGCCGGAGCAAATGATGCTTGCGCCCGACAGCAACTGACCGCCGTCACGCAGGGTCAGTGCCTGCCTTCCAGCGACGAAATCGGCGTATAGAGGTTCGGCCTTCTGTCGCGATAGAGGCCCCATGCGGCCCGCTGCCGCTCCAGCGCATCGAGATCGAAGGTGGCGGTGATCACGCTTTCGCCGGCGCGATCGGCCTCGGCGACCTTTGCTCCCGTCTGGTCGGCGATGAAGGAGGAGCCGTAGAAGGTGAGGGACGTGCCGTTGAGCCCGTCCTCCCTGCCGATGCGGTTCGACGCGACGACCGGTATCATGTTGGCGGCGGCGTGGCCCTGCATCGCCCGCTGCCAGTGCGCGGCGCTGTCGATGGTGGCGTCGTGCGGCTCGCTGCCGATGGCCGTCGGATAGAGCAGGATCTCGGCGCCCATCAGCGCCATGCTGCGGGCGGCTTCGGGAAACCACTGGTCCCAGCAGATGCCGCATCCGATGGCGCCGAACCGCGTGTTCCAGACCTTGAAGCCGGTGTCACCGGGCGAGAAGTAGAACTTTTCCGTATAGCCGGGGCCATCGGGGATATGGCTCTTGCGGTAGTTACCGAGAACCTGCCCGTCGGCATCGATCACGGCGAGCGAGTTGAAAAAAGCGCGCCCCGCCTTCTCGAAGTAGCTGACGGGCAGGACGACGCCGAGTTCTGCCGCCAGACGCGAGAAATGGCCGATGAGGGCGTTATTCTCGAAGGGATGGGCCAGTTCGAAGAAGTCGGCATTCTGGTCCTGGCAGAAATAGGGCGTCTCGAACAGTTCCTGTATGAGGACGACGTTCGCGCCTTTGTCAGCCGCCTGGCGGACAAGACTGTCCGCCAGGGCGATGTTTCTATCCGTGTCCCAGGTGCAGGCCATCTGCGTGGCTGCGACGGTAACGTTCCGCATCGTGCTCGCCCTCACGCCTGATAGGTGACGCGGCCGTCGCAGATCGTCGTGACCGGGCGGATGGCGGCGAGATCCTGGCTCGCCGACGCTTCGACGTCGCCCGACAGCACGACGACGTCTGCCAGATATCCGGCCTTGAGCACACCTTTCCGGTCTTCCATGAATTCGAGCCAGGCGCTCGTTCTGGTATAGGCGGCGAGCGTTTCCTCCAGCGACAGTCGCTGGTCGGGAAGCCCCTCCTTCCATGGCTTGCGCGACATCGCATCGCGGATGCAGCCCATCGGATCGAGCGGAGAGACGGGCCAGTCGGTGGCGAAGACGATCTCGGCGCCGGCGTCGACAAGCGTCTTCCATGCAAAGGCGTAGGGCCAGCGCTCCTCGCCGATGAAGGACAGGTAAGGCTCGAGCGGCAGGCCGGCGCTGCCCGGCGGATGCGTCGGCTGCATGGATGCCACCGTGCCAAGGGAGGCAAAACGCGGAATATCGTCGGGATGGACGACCTCGATGTGCTCGATGCGGTTGCGGCTATCGCGCTTTCCGTTCGCGGTGATCGCAGCCTCGTAGCCGTTCAGCACCATGCGCACGGCGCCGTCGCCGATCGCGTGGACGGCGACGGGCAGGCCGAGCCGGTCGGCCTCAATGGCGATGCTGTCGAAATGCTCCTGGCTGAACAGCGGATCGCCCTTCCAGCCGGGCTTGTGGCTGTAGTCGTCGACGAAGACGGCGGTCTCGCCTTCGGTCACGCCGTCCATGAACATCTTGACGAAGTCGCAGCGCAGCCGGTCGCCGGTGAAGCGCTCATGCCATTTCGCCGCCTTCTGCTCCAGGTCGGAGAGAGGCATGAAGTTCTTCATGTGGTAGGGCATGCGCACGCGCACCGGAAGCCCGGAGGTTTTTTCGATCTCGTCCAGCATTTCGAGCTGGTAGAGGTTCCCGTCCATGTTCTGGATGGAGGTGATGCCCAGCGAAGCGCAATAGGCAAGCCCCTGCTTCAGAACCTCGATGTCGCCGGCCCGCTCTTCAGGCGTCACGTTCTCCGGCTCGCCGCCGGTGCCGACGCCCAGCATTTCTCGCCCGCCCGTTTCACCCAGTGCGGAGACCGGACGGATGGCGTTGCTTTCGCGAAGCTCGCCGTTCGCAAGGCCGTCCTCGCCCATGACGATCTCGTTGCCGACGCCGACATCGCGGCCTTCGAGGATGCCCGCCTGCTTCAGCGCGATCGTGTTGGCCCAGGCGACATGATGGTCGGGCGCAACGATCAGCAGCGGGCGATCGGGCAGGATCCGGTCGAGATGATGGCGGGTCAGCCGTTCCTCGTCGGACAGGATGGTGTAGTCGGCATGCTGGGCGATCAGCAGGCGGCGATCGGGATTGGCGGCGGCGTAGGCCTTCACCGCCTTTTCCAGCGCTTCGAAGCCCTTGACGCGATAGAGCGACAGTTCGGTCAGTTCGACCGATCCGCCGAAGATGTGCATGTGCGCCTCGTTGAAGCCGGGCAGCACGGTTGCGCCACGCGCGTCGATCACATGCGTGTCAGGACCGGAAAAGGGATCGATCTGCGCCTCGGAGCCGACCGCAAGGATGCGGTTTCCGGAAAGCGCGATCGCTTCGGCGCGCGGGTTGGCCTCGTCCATGGTGAGGATGCGCGCATTGCGGATGATGAAGCTTGCTTCTTTCTGCATGGTTTCCTGGTCCTGTCTCTCAGAACGCCATCTGGCATATTGTTCGGAAGAAGCCGAAGCTGTCCTGGTTGGTCTCGTCGCCAAGCGGGTCGGGCTGCGAGGAAAGCTTGACGATCACGGTCGCTGTCGAAGGGTCGACATAGAGCCACTGGCCGTGGATGCCGATCGCGCAGAAAGCGCCGTCGGCCTCGCCGGACTGGTACCACTGGCTGCGATAACGGCCATTGGGCAGGTCGACGTTGCGTCCGGCCTGCCACGCATCGCGGTCGCCGTTTGCGGCCATGTCGTCGATCCAGGCCGCCGAAACGATCGGGCGGCCATCGACCCTGCCGCCCTGGCGCAGCATCTCGCCGACACGGGCGAGGTCGCGTGCGGTGACACAGATGCCGCCGGCGGTGCGCGCGGTGCCGATGGCATCCACCGCGACATAGGCGTCGTTCTTCGCGCCCATCGGGCGCCAGAGCAGCTCCGACATCAGTTCAGGGAAGGGGCGGCCGGTGACCCGGTCGATGATGACGCCGAGCAGGTCCGAATTGGGCGAGGCATAATAGAAGGGGCCGCCATGCGGCCGGTCTGCCTTTTGCAGCGTCAGCAGGAAGTCTGCGAGGTTTTCCGGCTGTTCGCCCGGCTCCGGCGGATTCCAGAGCATGGCGCGCCGATAGCGGGCGAAGGCGCCCTTCGGATCAAGGTAGGCTTCCTCGAAATCGAGGCTGACGCGCATGTCCAGCACGTCGCGATAGGTGCAGTCGCCGTAGACGCTGCCCTTGGCTTCCGGCAGGTAGTCGGTCACCGGACGGTCCGGGTCGATGACGCCCTCGGCCTCCAGAATGCCGGAAACGATGGCCGTGAGGGACTTGGACACGGAAAAGACGATGTGGCGGTCGTTCACGTCGGAATGCGGCGCATAGTATTCGCAGACGACGCGGCCCTCCCGCATGACCACGAAGCCGTTGGTGTGGGCGTGCTCCAGCATGCCCCTGATCGTGTCGACGCCTTCGACGTCGGTCTTGATCTTCGTCGCAAGCAGGTGGTGGCTTTCCAGCGCCACTTCCCGCTCCGTGCTCACGCAGCGTATCTCGGCAGTCGGAACGAGGTTTCGGAGATTGTGGAACGCCCATCGGCTGTAGGGGGCGGTTCGCCAGTTGGCGAGTGTAACGTCACGACGGGCGAAGCCGTTCTCGTCCTTGAAGGTGGGGGTCATTTTCAATATGCGCCGGCCCTTGCGGACTGACCGCGCCGCCGGCGTTCCTCCTCACGGCAGCACCGTTGCATCGCGTGAAGCGACGGGCGCTGCGACAGATTGATATTGCCGCACCCCCGGTTGGAATTCCGGGGGTGCGGAAGTGTTCCTTACTTCTGCAGTTCGGTCCAGATCTTCGTGTAGAGTTCCTGGACTTCCGGCGCGCAAGCGAGGTTGAACTTGCCGGCGGCCTTGAATTCCTCGGGGATGACGATCTCGGGGGCGGTCTTCATGTCTTCGGGCATGAAGGCTTCGGAACCCTTGATGCCGTTGGCATAGCGGGCGAAGGAGGACAGCATCGCTGCGTTTTCCGGATCCATGACGAAATTCAGGAAAAGCTTGGCGTTGTCGACGTTCTTTGCGTCAGCGAGGATGGCGGCGTTGTCCATCCAGATCGGGTAGCCTTCCTTCGGATAGCCGTAGACGACGTCCGGGTTCTGCAGGCGGGAGCGGAAGGATGCGCCGTTCCAGTTGGTACCGGCCGCAATGTCGCCCTTGGCGTATTTCTCGATGTTGCCGTAGTCCATCGAAAGCCACTTGGGCTTTGCGGCTATCAGCATGTCGCGTGCCTTCTTCAGCACGGTCAGGTCGCCGGTGCAGGGCTCGCCGCCGGCATAGGTCACGACCATGTGCATGACGTCGGACATTTCAGGCAGCACGTTGACCTTGCCGACGAGCTCCGGCGGCGGGTCCATGAAGATGGCCGAGGTGTTGACGTCTCCGGAATAGACCGACTTGTTGACGGTTACGCCCGTCGTACCCCACTGCCACGGAACGGAATATTTGCGACCCTGATCGAAGGGGACGTCCACCCACTGCGGATCGACGTTCTTGAAGTTCTCCATCTGGTCGGGGCGCGATTCCATCAGCAGCCCTTCGGAGATCCAGATCGGCATGACGCTTGCGGAGGGAACGACGATGTCGAAGCCGTGGCCACCCTGGCGGACCTTCGCCAATGCCGTGTCGTTCGAATCGTAGTCGGTGATCGTCACCTTCACGTCGTAGGCCTGCTCGAACTTCTTGATCATCTCGGGGCTGGTGTAGTTGCCCCAGTTGAAGATGTTCAGTTCGCCGGCCGCGTGCGCGATGGCGGTGGAAGCCATCAGCCCGGCGGCGAAGGCGGCAATTCCCAGTTTCAACTTCATGCTGTTCTCCTGTCGTGCGTTGTTATTTGTCGTCTTTCTGCGGATTTCGGCTGAGGAAGAAGAAGACCGTGACGATGGCGAGCGACAGCATCAGGAAAACGGTCGAAATCGCGTTCATTTCCGGCGTGACCACGCGGCGCAACTGGCCGAGCATGTAGGTCGGCAGCGTGTCCTGGCCGCCGGACTTGACGAATTCGGTGATGACGACGTCGTCCAGGGAAATGACGAAGGCGAGCATCAGTCCGGCGAGGATGCCCGGCCACAACAGGGGCAGCGTGACATAGCGGAAGGTCTGGAAGGCGTTGGCGTAGAGATCCGCCGCCGCACGCTCCAGCGACAGGTCCATGCTCTCCAGTCGCGCGCGGATGGGGAGGTAGGCGAAGGGAACGCAGAAGGCGGAGTGGGCGAGGATGAGGTAGCCAAGCCCTGAATATCCGGTCCACACCTTGATCCGGGAGAACAGGATGAGAAGGGCGACCGCGGTGACGATCTCGGGGACCAGCAGCGGCATGTTGACCATGGAGTACTTGAACGTCAGGCCGCGGTAGGGAGCGGTGCGCGTCGTTGCGAGCGCCGCAAGCGTGGCGCAGACGGTGGCGATCACCGCGGCGATCGAAGCGATCTGCAGCGAGCGGATCGACGCCTCGATGACCTGCTGGTTCTGCCATGCGCTCTGGAACCAGCGCAGCGAGAAGCCTTCCCAGGTGGCGATCGAGGTGCCGGAGTTGAAGGCGTAGACCACCAGCGTCGCGATCGGCAGGTAGAGGACGAAAAAGCTGAACATCGCGATCGTGGCGAAGCCCGGCTGCCGTCGGATGGAGAAGCGCTTAGCCATGGGCGCTGCCTCCGTTCTTTCCGGCGTTTCGGACGTAGTAGAGCATCGCGAACAGCACGATCACGACCAGCGTTACCGAGAGCGCGGCGCCGAGCGGCCAGTTTCGTCCCTGTCCGAACTGCAATTCGATAAGGTTGCCGATCATCAGGTTCTTGCCGCCGCCGAGGACACGGGGAATGACGTAGGACGAGAGCGCGGGGATGAAGACCAGGATAGAGCCTGCGATGATGCCCGGCTTCACCAGCGGCACGATGACCTTCATCAACACGTTGAAGCGGGAAGCGTACAGATCGTAGGCCGCCTCGATCAGCCGGAAATCGAGCTTCTCGAGGCTTGCATAGAGCGGCAGCACCATCAGCGGCAGATGCACGTAGGTCATGCCGAGCAGGATGGCGAAATCGGTGAAGAGCATCTGGATCGGCGCCTGGATGATGCCGAGCTTGATCAGAATCGTGTTGATCAGGCCTTCGCTACGGATCACTTCCTGGATCGCGAAGGCGCGGATCAGCATGTTCGTCCAGAACGGAATGGTGATCAGAAACAGCCAGATCGAACGGTTTTGCGGCGCGCGCGTGGCGATGAAATAGGCCGTCGGGAAGCCGAAGATCAGGCACAGGACGGTGGTTGCCAGCGCAAGCCGGATCGATCGCCAGAAGATCGTAAAATGAGCATCGGCAAGCGAGACGGTGTCGTCGAAGATGTCGCGGGAGAAGAAGACGTTGAACCAGCCGTCCGTCGAGAACGCCCATTTGACGTCGCCGTAATTGCCGGGCGCCAGAAACGAATAGAGGAGCACGATCAGCAACGGTCCGACGCTGGCGACCCCGATGAGGATAAGGGCCGGAGCGCTCAGAAACCAGCGATCGCGAATGTCTTTCCTGTGCAGTTTTTCATTCAGCTCCGCCGCGTCGACGCTCATGTCAGTCCCTCAGGATCTGGGCGACGTCGTCGCTGATTTCGATACCGACCTCCTCGCCGACGGAATATCCGCATGGACCGCTGCGGGCATTCTGCAGGCGGATCATGAAACTGCTGCCATCGGCGAGGCGAACGTGCAGGTGCGTATCCGTGCCGAGATAGACGATGTCGTGAATGGTGCCGCTCAGCGGTGTGACCGCCGTCGATGCCGTGGCGCGGGCGTGCTCCGGACGGATGACGATCGTGACCTTTCCGCTCGGCTGCGTTCCGGCCGGGAAGGTCGCCGGGATCTCGGCGCCGGAGGGCAGGCGTACGCGCGCCCGGTCGGCCCCGACGTCGACGACGTCGACATCGAGGAAATTGGTCTCGCCGATGAAGTCGGCGACGAAGCGCTCGGCCGGGCGATCGTATATTTCCCAGGGCGCGCCCACCTGGCGGACCTGCCCCTGCGACATGACCGCGATACGGTCCGACATCGTCAGGGCTTCTTCCTGGTCATGGGTGACGAAGACGAAGGTGATGCCGGTTTCGGCCTGCAGGCGCTTCAGCTCGATCTGCATCGATTTCCTGAGCTTGAGATCGAGCGCCGACAGCGGCTCGTCGAGCAGCAGCACCTTCGGCCGCGGCGCAAGTGCACGGGCCAGTGCCACGCGCTGCTGCTGGCCGCCGGAAAGCTGGGTGACGAGATTGTTGCCGCGTGCTTCCAGATGCACGAGCTTCAGCATCTCTGCGACGACCGCGTCGATCTCCGCCTTTGGCTTTCCCAGCATCTTCAATCCGAAGCCGATGTTGTCGGACACCGTCAGGTGCGGGAAAAGCGCGTAGTTCTGGAAGACGGTGTTGACCGGGCGCTGGTTGGGCAGGAGGTGCGCGATTTCGGCTCCATCCAGCCTGATGCTGCCTTCCGAGGGCATCTCGAAGCCCGCGATCATCCGCAGGAGCGTGGTCTTGCCGCAGCCGGAGGGGCCAAGGAGGGTGAAGAACTCGTTCGACCGGATTTCCAGGCTCACATCATTGACGGCCTGGAAGTTGCCGAACCATTTCTTGATGCCGTGCATTCCAATGGCGCCGCCATGGGATGCAGTCGCGCTGGACTGGTCCATCTGATCCCCTGTCTCATCCGGACTGCGGTTTCCTCGCCGTCGTCCGGTGGTGGCATCGGGCCGCTTCTGCGGCTCTTTTCGATGTTGTGATAGTCTTTTCTTGAATATGATCACAACAAAACATAATTTGATCAAAACTGCAAAGGGCAAATATTGTGCATGCGTGAAAAATAGTCAGGGGATAGCGCGCCTTCAGCTCTGGAACTTCACTAGATCGTCTGCAGGCTTGCGTTGCAAGAGGGGGCATCCACATGATGGTGATCGAAGGGCGGCAGGCGACGGAATCCATCAAGCAGTGGGTGTATCGCACGCTACGTCATGCGATTATGACAGGCCGCTTCAGGCCCGGGCATCCGCTGACCATCAACGGACTTGCCGAAATGCTCGATGTCAGCGCCATGCCGGTGCGGGAAGCGCTGCAGTTCCTCGTTGCCGACGGCGCGATCGAGCTTCTGGACAACCGGCGCGTCCGCGTTCCTCTGATCGATCCCGACAAATTCGACGAGATCCTTTCAGCCCGCATCGCGCTCGAGACCGTCGCCGCCGAGCGGGCACTGGCGCATATCGATTTTATCCGGCTCGCCCATCTGCAGCACCTCGACCGCCTTGTCGACGAGGCCTATGGGCGGGGGGATATAGAAGGCGGAATTGCCGCCAATTTCGACTTCCACCGCTGCCTCTACGAGGCGCGCTCCAGCGCGGTGCTGCTACCGCTGATCGAATCCCTGTGGCTGCGGCTCGGTCCGTTCATGCGGCTTGCCGCGGAAAACCTCCACGAGCACTATCTGGTCGACCGCCATGCCGAAGCGCTTGAAGCGATCAGGACTGAGGATCCCGCAGCATTGAAGGCGGCAATCGCGGCCGATATTCAGGACGGGGCAGGCGATATCGGACGCGCGCAGTTTCTGGAGACGGCGGCGCAGGAGTTCGCTGGCACCCATCGCAGTTAACTCCCGCGGTGGCGGTGCGCTGGCGGGTTTGCCTGAACCTGGCGGGCGAGTTCGCGGCCCAAGGCGCGTGGCGAAGAGGCGGCCGTAAGCAGGCGGCGCCGGAAGCTCCGGCGCCGCGCCAGTGTCAAAGGTCTGCTGCTTCCAGTGCCGCGTCCTTGCGTCGTTCTGCCACTGCCTCGGCCTTGTGGCGGCCCAGCGAGCGCAACGCGACGAAGAACACCGGCGTCAGGAACAGGCCGAAAAAGGTCACGCCCAGCATGCCGGAGAAGACGGCGGTGCCGAGCGACTGGCGCATTTCCGCACCGGGGCCGGTTGCGATCATCAGGGGCACCACCCCGAAGATGAACGCGAACGCGGTCATCAGGATCGGGCGAAGGCGAAGCCTTGTCGCCTCGACCGCCGCCTCGACCGCCGTCTTTCCTTCGCGTTGGGCCTGCCGGGCGAATTCGACGATCAGGATCGCGTTCTTCGCTGCCAGACCGATCAGCACGATCAGGCCGATCTGGGTCAGGATGTTGTTGTCCATCCCGCGCAGGTGCACGCCGATCAGCGCTGCCAGCACCGCCAGCGGCACGATCAGGATGATCGCCAGCGGCAGCACCCAGCTTTCATACTGTGCCGCAAGCGCGAGGAAGACGAAGATGACGGACAGGGCGAAGATGTAGACCGCCGTGTTGCCGGTTGCCCGCTCCTGGAATGCGAGTTCCGTCCACTCGAACGAGGTGCCGGCCGGCAGCATTTCCTTGGCCAGCGCCTCCATCTTGTCCAGCGCGGTGCCTGTCGAGACGCCGGGGGCGGGATTGCCCTGCAGCGGCACCGACACGTACATGTTGTAGCGCTGGACGAGCGTCGGCCCGCTGGCATCGCGAATGTCGACCAGCGTTCCGAGCGGGACCAGCGCGCCGGTCGCCGACCGCACCTTCAGCGCCAGGATGTCGGCCTGGTCCAGGCGGAACTGCTGGTCTGCCTGCGCCCGGACCTGATAGACACGGCCGAAGGCGTTGAAGTCGTTGACGTAGGACGTGCCGAGGTTGATCGACAGCGTCTCGAAGATGTTCGGGATCGGCACATTCAGGGCCCGCGCCTTGTCGCGGTCGATGTTGAGGAAATATTGCGGGCTCGAGGCGGAGAAGGTCGTGAAGACGGCGGTCAGCCCCTCGGTCTGGTTCGCCGCCCCCATCATCTGGTAGGCGAGACCCAGAACGCGGCGCATGTCGGCGCTTTCCAGATCGAGCAGCTGCATCTTGAAGCCGCCGGAATTGCCGATGCCACGGATCGACGGCGGCGGGACGGCGATGATGAAGGCTTCCTGGATGCTCTGCAGGCTGCCGTAGAGCTCGCCGATGATCCGGTTGGCATCCTCGCCATTCTTCAGCCGCTCCTCGAAGCTCGCAAAGCTTGCGAAGATCACGCCCGCGTTGGAGGCATTGGTGAAGGTCGCTCCGGAAAAGCCGGAGAAGGCGACGGCGTTCTTCACGCCCGGCGTCTTCTGGATGATCGCGGATGCGCGCTGTACCACGGCATCGGTGCGCGCTAGCGAGGCGCCTTCGGGCAGTTGCACGACGACGATCGCATAGCCCTGGTCCATGGTGGGGATGAAGCCGCGCGGCACCACCTGGCCCATGTGCCAGGTCGCATAGAGCAGGCCCGCAAAGACGAGCAGGCTGGCTGCGATCGCAGTCCAGCTCTTGACGAGATGGCGCACGATCCAGGAATAGCCTTCGCTGAGCCTGTCGAAGCCATGGTTGAAGCCGTCGGAGAGCTTGCGGACGACGCGCGTCAGCGGATTGCTGCTGTGCTTTTCCTGGGAATGCGGTCGCAGCAGCATACCGGCCAGCGCGGGTGACAGCGTCAGCGAGTTCAGCGCCGAGATCGCGGTCGCGACCGCGATGGTGACGGCGAATTGCTGGTAGAACTGTCCCGAAATGCCGGGGATGAAAGCGGTCGGTACGAAGACCGCGATCAGCACCAGCGAGATCGCGATGACGGCGGCGCCGACCTCGTTCATCGTCACGTGTGCTGCCTCCTTCGGCGTCATGCCGAGCGCGAGGTTGCGTTCCACGTTCTCAACGACGACGATCGCGTCGTCGACGACGATGCCAATGGCGAGCACCAGGCCGAACAGCGTCAGCATGTTGAGCGAGAAGCCGAAAGCGAGGAGGAAGGCGAAGGTTCCGATCAGCGACACGGGGATCGCGATGATCGGAATGAGCGCCGTGCGCCAGGACTGCAGGAAGACGAGCACGACGATGGCGACGAGAATGGCCGCCTCGATGATCGTCTTGTAGACCTCGTTGATCGATTCGGAGATGAACTCGGTCGGATTGTAGACGATGCGGTATTCGAGGCCCGGCGGGAAATTCGGCGAAACCTCGTCCATGACCGTCTGGATGGAGGCGGCCGCCTCCAGCGCATTCGTGCCGGGACGTGCGAAGATGCCGATGGCGACGGCGGGCTTGCCGTCGAGATAGCTGTTGGAGACGTAGTCCTTGGCGCCAAGCTCGATGCGGGCGACGTCCTGCAACTGCACCAGGCGCCCGGCCTCGGTGGACTTGACGATGACGTAGCGGAACTGGCGCGGATCGGAGAACCGGCCCTCGGTCGTGACCGTGTACTGGAAGGCGTTCGTGCCCGAGGTCGGCGGCCCGCCGATGGCGCCGCCGGAGACCTGCACGTTCTGGTCACGCAGCGCCTGGACCACGTCGCTGGCAGTCATGCCGTAGGCGCCGAGCTTTTCGGGGTCCAGCCAGATGCGAAGCGCATATTCGCGTTCGCCGAACAGGGTGACGTCGCCGACGCCGTCGAGGCGCACCAGGCGGTCGCGGATCCGCGACTTGGCGTAGTTGGAGATGTAGAGCTGGTCGTAGCGGTCGTTCGGCGACAGCAGGTGGACCACCATCATCAGGTCCGGCGAGCTTTTCGCCGTGGTGATGCCGATGCGGCGGACCTCTTCGGGGAGCCGGGGCTCGGCGATCGCGACGCGGTTCTGCACCAGCACCTGCGCCTGATCGAGATTGGTGCCGAGCTTGAAGGTGATCGTCAGCGCCATCGAGCCGTCGGCGGTGGAGTAGGAGGACATGTAGAGCATGTTCTCGACGCCGTTGATTTCCTGCTCGATGGGCGTGGCCACTGTGTCGGCGATCGTCTGGGCGTCGGCACCCGGATAGGACGTCCGGACGACGATCGTCGGCGGCGCGATTTCGGGATATTGCGCCACGGGCAGTTGGAAGTAGGCGATGCTGCCGATGATGAGCAGCACGATGGAGAGGACCGAAGCGAAGATCGGGCGGTCCACGAAGAAATGGGCAAATCTCACTGGAGCTGCTCCGCGCTGATCGTTTCGGGAACGTCGTCCTGGCGTTCGGGCGGAAGGGTGATGCTCTCGGCGGCGACCTTGATGCCGGGGCGGATGCGCATCAGCCCGTTGACCACGATCGTCTCGTCGCCGGTCATGCCGTCTCGGATGACGCGATAGCCGTACAGGCGGGGGCCGGTGCGGATCGGCTTGGTGCTGACGCTGCCGTCTTCGGCGAGGACGTAGACGACGCGCTCGTTCTGGTCCGATCCGATGGCCTCGTCGGGTACCAGGATCGCGCGGTAGGGCAGCGATCCTCCGATCTGGATGCGGCCGAACAGGCCGGGCTGCAGGATGTAATCCGGATTTGGCAAGCGGGCGCGGATGCGCATGGTGCCGGTCTGGTCGTCGACCCGGTTTTCGGCAAAGTTCAGCTTGCCGTCGAAGGTAGAATGCTGGAAGTCGCCGATGGCCACGGTCACCGGCAACTCGCTTCCGCCTTCCTGCAATTGGGTTCCCGCCGCACGCGCCGTGTCGGCGTAGGAGAGCAGGCGGCGCTCGTCGACGTCGAAGTAGAAGTCGATCGGATCGAGGCTGACGATCGTCGTCAGCACCGTCTGGTCCGTCTGCACCAGGCTTCCCGGCGAAATCAGACGCCGGTCCACGCGGCCGGAGATCGGCGCGGTGATGTTGGTGTATTCCAGGTCGAGCTTGGCGCGTTCGACGGCGGCTTCAGCGCCGCGCACATTGGCTTCGGCAGAAGCGAATTCGCGCCGGCGGTCGTCAAGTGTCTGGATGGCCTGGCTGCCGCTCTTGACCAGGGCATCGGCACGCTTGAACTGGGCCTCGGCGAAGGTGAGCGTAGAGCGTGCAACCTCGAGGGCGGCATTGGCTTCGTTGAGCGCAGTCTGGAACGGCCGCTGGTCGATGACGAAGAGGAGATCGCCCTTCTTGACGATCGTGCCGTCCTTGAAGTGAACCTCCTGCAGGTAGCCGCCGACCCGGGAGCGGACGGCGACCTCGTCGACGGCGCGAAAACGGCCGATGAATTCATCGTTGTCGATGACTTCGCGCACGATCGGCTTGGCGACGGTCACGGAAGGCGGCGCATTCTGGGCGAAAGCGCTGGCCGGGAGGAGGGCAGCCAGTGCAATCAGGACGGTGGCGGATACGAAAGGCTTCGTCATGGGCTTGCCTCGTCTTGAGGAACTTCACGGAATAGCGGTGCGACAGGGGCGTGGCCGCGATTGCGGCAGCGCATTCGTCATAAAAATGGTGTCTCAGAATTCGCAGGCGTATCGTCGATCCGGCCCCGGCAACGACGCCGGCAGGCGGGATACGGCATCATCGTCACTGTCACCCGAGCGGCGTTGCGATCCGGCTGCACGCGGGATAGACCATCCCGGGCCACAGCACCGCCACGAGCGGTTGTCCCTCGGTTCATCGGCAGCGCTCGACGACCTCGCTACAGGTAGGGGCCACAATTGCGCAACGTCAATACCGCGGTCGCATTTCCGCCAAGCTTTTGCCGCGTCAGCTATGGCGTGCAGGCGGGAGGCGCCAGGTTTATTCTTGAGAAAGTCCTAGATATTCAATTGTTTACTTTAAATTCGCACCTTGCGGTGAAAACCGCGTCGGCGAAAGGTCTGATGCTTTTTCGCCACATCGCCGCTTCAACTGCCTCCGTTTCCGGGCCGCGTGATCTGCGCTTCAACTCCCGATGAACAAATGCCGTTCCGCCTGAATTGATACTTGACTAGAAAATTCATGATAACTAATGGTTGTTTCGGTTCCGGTGGTGCGCAATTTCGAGAATTGCTCGCTCTCGGGGTCGGAGAGGCGCGTTGCGCAGGGACGTTCGGCCACGGAACGTTTTCTGAAGCGCTGCCATCGAAGCATACATGCGAATTTCAGGTCTTTGCCGATCGCTCATTGCGTATCGGATGGCGAAGCTTTGGCTTCGACGCACTTTTAGGGCAGGCGAATGAGAGTTCCTTTCCAAGGTCTTAGATTGCTTTTCGATTGTCGATAGCCGCTTCGCCGGGCGGCATCGGCAGCAGCCCGTTCATTCGGCAGAGCAACCTTGAGCATCGTCGCCGCGGCTGGGGCGCGGCGATCGCAACCGCCACCAGCCCTTTTCGATGAAGAGCCAAAGATGTCCGATTCCGTCATAGCCAATAGCAATTCCTTGAACGCGTCACAGGCTTCCGAGCCGAGGGGAACGATCACGATCGATGCATCCGGCTCGAGCGGCATGGATCTGGAAGCATTCCTGCGCGGCGGGTTCCTGGCCGATGCCGGTGTGATCGGCGGCATCGGAATGCCGGTCTTCGACAATGGCGGCCAGTTCAGCGGCGCCGAGATGCTGATGGGCTACGGCAGCACCAGCACCTCCAAATACGTGCTCGCTCACGGCGATCTTGAATATCGGTTCGACACCCACACGGTTGCCGGCACCATCAACACGATCGAATACGGCACGCGCGGGACGGGCAGCTACGACAGCAATGGATATTTCGTGGGCGGCAACGCGCTGCTGCGCATCACCGGCCTCGACCTCTACAACGCGGTACCGTCGAACAGCACCGAAGAAGCCGAGATCGAGTCGACCGGCGAGGTTCACAACTTCGCGATTGGCCATATGTACGGGCCGGACGGTGATCAAGGCCGGCAGAACCTGTTCGCCGACCAGCTCGACCAGTATGCCCAGCATTTCATCGGTTCGACCGGCGACGACGTCTATGTCGGGACCCGCTTCAACGATACGATCGAGGGCAGGGGCGGCAACGATATCATCGACGGCGGTCTCGGTGACGACACGATCATTTTCGCCGGGGCGAGCAGCGGCTACACGATCACCAACAACGCGAACGGCAGTGTAGCGATCCTCGACACGGCAAGCGGGGCGACGACGCTCCTGCACAATGTCGAGTTTGCGCGGTTCGACACCAGCATCATCGACCTGAGCGAGGGGACGGAGACCGTCACCGGCGAAGCCCCGACCGATATCGGGCTCTCTTCGTCATCGGTGAAGGAAACCGCGGCCGTGGGGACGCAGGTGGCGAAGCTGACGGCCATCGATGCGGACAGCGATATCTTCACCTATGCGCTGGTGAACGACGCCGGCGGTGCCTTCAAGATCGTCGGCGACAGCCTTCAGGTGGCCAAGGGCCTCGACTACGAAACCGCCAAGAGCCACGTCATCAAGATCAAGGTGACGGATGATCGCGGCAACACCTTCGAGAAGCAGTTCACGATCGGCGTGCAGGACGTGAACGAGGCGCCGGCCGGCCCCGCCCTCAGCAAGAGCACGATCGTGGAGGATGCCAAGGTCGGCACGACGATCGGCCTGCTTTCGGCAACCGATCCCGAAGGAGACAAGATCACCTACAGCCTGTCGTCCAATCCGGGCGGAATTTTCAAGATCGTCGACAACAAGCTGCAACTCGCCAAGGCGGTCGACTACGAGACGGTCAAGTCGCATGCGATCACCGTCATGGCGAAGGACAGCGCCGGCAACAGCATCAGCAAGGCGCTGACCATCAAGGTGACGGACGTGGACGAGGCGCCGACGGCGGTTTCGCTGTCCAAGACTTCGGTCGCCGAGAACAGCAAGGCCGGCACCACGGTCGGCAAGCTTTCGGCCAAGGATCCGGAAGGCGGAGAGGTCTTCTACAGCCTGCCGTCCAATCCGGGCGGCATTTTCAAGCTTTCGGGCAACAGCCTGCAACTGGCCAAGTCGGTCGACTACGAGACGGCCAAGAGCCATTCGGTCACCGTTCTTGTGACCGACCTCGGCGGCAACACGACTTCCAAGACCTTCACCGTCGCCATCGAGGACGTCAACGAAGCCCCGACGTCGCTTGCCCTGTCGAAGTCGACCGTCAAGGAGAACGTCGCCGTCGGCACCACGGTCGGCACGCTCTCGGCCAAGGATCCGGAAGGCAAGGCGCTGACCTACACGCTGACCGACAATGCCGGCGGCCTGTTCAAGCTTTCCGGCAACAGGC
>NZ_JABXYK010000026.1 GCF_013378445.1 Mycoplana rhizolycopersici | reverse complement strand
GCTTCGTCCATTCCGGCGCAGAATTGACCAAGGCTTCTTTCAAGGTCGCCGTCGAGGACGGCAACGAGGATGGCTCGACACCGGTCGCCGGAACCTTCAACCTCGCCGTCACCCCGGTCAACGACGCACCGGAGCTCGTCGCCACGCAGACATTGCGCCAGATCGCCGAGGGTGCCTCGACCGCCTCGGCGCGCAAGGTGGCGACGCTGAAGATCTCCGACCCCGACGGCGGCAACAACAAGCTGTCGCTCGCCGGCAGCGACGCGAAGCTGTTCGAGATCAAGAACGGCGCGCTATGGCTGAAGAAGGGGGCCAAGCTCGACTACGAGACCAACCCCTCGCTGAACGTTACCGTGCGCCTCGACGACCCCTCGATCGGCACGAAGCATGAGGACTGGCAGACCTTCAAAGTCGCCGTCACCGACGTGGCGGAAACGAAGAGGGGAACTTCCGGCAAGGACAAGCTGACCGGCACCTCCGCCGCCGACGTGCTCGAGGGCCGGGGCGGCAACGACGTGCTCTCGGGCGGCTCCGGCGATGACCGGCTGATCGGTGGCTCCGGCGTCGACATCATGACCGGCGGCTCCGGCCGCGATACCTTCGTCTTCACCTCGGTCAAGGATTCCGCCCCCGGCCAGTCCGGCCTTGTCAATAACGGCGGTTACAATCCGCTCTCGGGCAGCGACAAGCGCGACATCATCACCGACTTCGTCCACGCGCAGGACAAGCTCGACCTGTCGAAGATCGACGCCGACAGCACGCGCTCCGGCAACCAGGACTTCGTCTGGCGCGGCAAGAACGACTTCACCGGCAAGGCCGGCGAAGTGATCTTCCGCATCTTCGACGAAAAGGGCACGGAGAACGACCGCACCATCGTCTACGGCGACACCGACCGCGACCAGCAGGCCGACTTCCAGATCGAACTGACCGGCATCATCGGCCTGACCAAGGGCGATTTCATTTTGTAGAGAGCCGTCTTCGCTCTCAGCAGAGCGAAGGCGTTGCCATTTCTGGAGTGCGAGTTTGCTCCAGTAGCAACAGGTTCACCTGCTCGCGCTATCGGTCTTCGTCAGACAATCAACCGCGCCGCCCGGCCACGCTTGCGGTCGGGATTGTTGTAATAGGCGGCCGCCTGGGTCAGCGATCTCTGCTGCGATTGCTGCATCGCCTCTGGCTGTCAATCAGCACCGAGCATTGACCCCTTTTACTATCCAATTTTGACCCCCTTGTTGTGTAGATCAGCGCTTGGCCTGCCCGGCGCTGGCCGGGGTTGCAGAGGGTAGGCCAAGTGCGGGTGATGGTCGTCTTCGGCTTTAGCTTTGAGAACGGTTCTTGAAGCGCCAGGACTCGTTTCCGATTTCGACGATCTCGCAGTGATGGGTCAGACGGTCGAGGAGCGCAGTCGTCATCTTGGCATCGCCGAACACCGTCGGCCATTCGCCGAAGGCGAGGTGCGTGGTGACGATGATTGAAGTGCGCTCGTAAAGCCTGCTGATGAGATGGAACAGGAGCTGGCCGCCGGCCTGGGCGAACGGCAGGTATCCGAGTTCGTCGAGGATGATGAAGTCGAGACGGTTGAGATAGTCGGCCGTTCGCCCCTGCTTGCCGCTGCGCGTTTCCGTTTCCAGGCGATTGACCAGGTCAACGACGCTGAAGAAGCGCCCGCGTGTTCCGTTGCGGATGAGGGCTCGGGCAATGGCGATGGCCAGGTGGCTCTTTCCGGTTCCCGTGCCGCCGACGAGCACGATATTGCGCTGATCGGCGACGAAGGTGCCGGTAGCCAGTTCCCGCACCAGGGATTCATTGACAGGCGTATCGGCGAAGTCGAAGTCGTCGATGTCCTTGGCGAGCGGCAGCTTGGCGATGCTGAGCTGGTAGCGAATGGAGCGGGCCTGCTTCTCGGCGATCTCCGACTGCAGGAGATCGACAGCAACAGCGTCGAGCGGACCATCCGGCCGATTGCACTGAACCGAAAGAACGCACTCTTCGCAGGGCACGACACCGCGGCCGAGAACTGGCCACCATCGCCTCGCTCATCGAGACCTGCAAACTCAATGCCGTCGATCCGCTGGGCTATTTGACCGCTACACTCACAGCCATCGTGAACGGCCACAAGCAGAGCCGGGTCGAGGAACTTCTGCCGTGGAATTACCGGGAGCGAACACACGGCGGAAGTCTGCTGTTTGGCCCATGGCCGACCGTCCGCTGCCAAAACAACCAACAGGAAAAGAGGACATCGGAGCTTTTACCGCCCAGGTCCGGGAGTGGCTAAAAACGCCAGGCTTTGGGCCACAAATGCGTGTTTAAACCCGTAGGTGCCGATCGAAGAACCTGTCAAGTTAGCAGCGTGCCTGGATGATGATGTCGCCGTTTAAGGAAGAACCGCCCCTTAATCACCTGTAAAACTGATTGGCGAATTGGGACGCTTTGCGCCAAAAATCATCCCCCTGTAAACGCACGTCAATGTTTGACGTGTAGCTGAGGGCGGAAAGAACCCTTTCGTCGTGCTCGATGATGCCGATATTTCTATTGCCGTCGATGCCGCTGCCAACTCGTCCTTCTGGCCGATGGTTCATATCCCTTCAAGACCTTAGGTTCCTTGCGATTTGTTGTAGCCGTTCGCTAACCACGCGCTCGAAGCGCCGTTGTCAGCGGCAATCTCGTGGCGGCGAGGGCGGGCAGTGCGCCGCCGAGGATGCCGATGGCAAGGCCGAGCAGGCCTGTGGTCAACAGGATGTCGCGCGTCACGGCGAGCTGGAAGGCCATGCGGGTATTGTTTGCGCCGATCGTGCTAGCCTGCCAGCCGTTGAAGGCCAGCCATGACGCGAAGAGGCCGAGGACGACGCCGGCGCTTGCGAGCACCACGGCTTCGATCCAGGTGCCAAGAAAGGCCGAAAGGCGGCTGAAGCCGAGCGCGCGCACGGTGGCGATCTCGACGGTCCGATCGGCAACCGAACTCATCATCGTGTTGAGCGCGCCCGCCGTCGCCCCAACAGCCATCAGCAGCGCGATAGGCCAGCCGAACAGGCGGATGAGGCTCCCCGTGCGTCCGGATTGCGCTGCGTATAGATCGGCTTCGGAGACGGCGACCAGCGGGGTCTCCGTGATCGTGGAGAGAAACTCTTGCAAGCGATTGAGCGAAGCGGGATCGGTGAGGCGGAGTTTCAGGCTTTGCACCTGGCCCTGCCGGTCGAAGGCGGCGCGCACGGCGTCGAGGTCGGCCCAGAGTTCGGATTCGAAGGCGCTGCCACGGGCCGAAAAGTGACCGGCGACCGTCCAGTCGACGGCGCCGAGCCGGACCGTGTCCCCCATGCCGAGGCCGAATTCTCCGGCAAGCCGGTCTCCGACAACGATTTCGCGCGCACCGGGCGCAAAGACGCGGCCGGCCGAAAGCGTGATGCCGTCGCGAATCGACGGGCCGATCGCATCCATGCCGCGCAGCGCCAGCGTGCGCTGCCTCACATCGACGGGCACGACGATCTCGCGGGAAGAGACGAGTTTGCCGCCGGCATCGCGGACGACGCCCATATCACCGGTCATGGCGTCGAGTGTGCGGATGACGGAAGCGGGGATATCCGAGCCGGTCTCCTGATTGGTGCCGCCTCCGAGGACGACGGCGATGGAGTGGGAGCCGGCGCCGTTCAGCGCCCTCTCGAACCCCTTTGCCATGGACAGGAAGCCGGCGAGCACGCAGACGACGAGCGCGACCGACAGGGCCATGGAGGCGGAAATCGCGAAACGACGCGGCAGGCTGGACAAATTTGTCCGGATCATCACGAGCGCTTGTCTTCTATGGGTGGAGGCGAATATCGGCATGGGATTACCTCGTTCTGAAAGCTTTGATGATGGGGGTCCGCATCGCGTTGAAGGCTGGCAGCGCGCCGCTCGCAAGCCCGAGGACGGTGATGATCGCGATCGCCTTCGCCAAAACCGCTGCGGAGAAGACCAGCCCGAGCACCGGGCCGGCGGCTACGGTGGCGAGTTTTGCCAGGGCGAGGCCGATACCGCCGCCCACGGCGAAGACGAAGAGGGTTTCGCCGAGAATAAGCGCCAGGATGCGCAAGCGGGAAAAGCCGAGCGTCTTCAGCAGGCCGATCTCGAAGGTGCGTTCGCGCACGGCAAAGACCATGATGTTGACGACGATCATCAGGAGGGTGACGAAGGCCGCGCCGACAACGAGGTTCACGATCAGCTCGATATCGGCATATTGGCGCAGGAACGCCTCCAGGAACTGCTTTTCCGATTGTGTGCGTGTCGGTGTGGCGGAGTTGGCGAAAAGCGTATCGATCCTGGCGGCGAGTTCCCCCGGCGAAACGCCCGCGCGAGGGCGGACGACGAAGGCGTCGACGGTGTCCTTGGCGCGCGCACGCGCGGCGTTCACATAGCCGTAGCGGGCGATCATGAAGTAGGAGTCGGTGGCGGCGCTTTCGCCCTCGAATATGCCGGCAATCTCGAAGCGCCAATCGCGACCGCCGTCCTCCCTCGGTGTGTCGAAGGCGGTGACCGTCACGCGCTGTCCGACGGTCCAGCCCTGCGCCTCGGCCAGGGCGCGGCCGACCAGCACCTTGTCATGCGACTGGCCGATTGCGCCAACCAATGCGGGTGTCAGGCCCAACTCCTTACCGTTGACGGTCATCAGCAGGTCAGGATCGGCGGCGCTGATGGCAACGACATTCCTCTCCACATCGACGAAGCCGCGCAGTCGCTTGACATAGCCGACCACCGCCACGCCGGGATCGGCGGCGATTCGCGACTTCGCCGCCATCGGCAACGGCTGCGTGCGGCCGCCGGCACTCGTGACGCCGAGAAGGTCGTCGCTGGCTCCAGCCGCTCCCTGTGCACCATTGATGAAGCTCGCGGTCAGGCCGTAGATGAGGAAAGCGACCGCGATCGAGACCATGAGGAGCACGGTGCGCAGCGGCATTCGCCAGGCATTCTTTCGGGCAAGGTCTAAAAAGGTCATCAGGCGGCCCTCTTCTCTTCGACGAAATCGCCCTTGTCGAGGTGTAGCGTGCGGCGGGCGTAAAGCGCGGCCTGCGGGTCGTGCGTCACCATCACGATGGTCTTTTCCAGCTCGCGGTTGAGGAAGCGCAGCATGTCCAGAACCTCGTCAGCGGATTTTCGATCGAGGTCGCCGGTCGGCTCGTCGCAGAGAAGCAGGCCCGGATCGGAGACTATGGCGCGCGCAATGCCGATGCGCTGCTGCTGGCCGCCGGACATCATGGCGGGGTACTGTTTTTCCCACCCGGACAGCCCGACGAGGTCGAGGACCCTTTCGACGCGCAGGCGCCGCTCCTTGCGCGATAGCGGTTTCAACAGCAGCGGCAGCTCGACGTTCTCCGCGGCGTTGAGCATGGGCAGCAGATTATAGAACTGGAAGACGATGCCCATATTGTGCGCCCGCCAGGCAGAGCGCGCAGCCTCGCCCATCTGGTCGAGACGGCTGGTGCCGATGCTCAAGGTGCCGGCATCCGGACGGTCGATGCCGGCGAGCATGTTGAGCAGCGTCGATTTGCCCGATCCGGACGGGCCCATGACGGCGACGAAATCGCCGCGGGGGATGGTGAGATCGAGCCCGGAGAAGATCGGCATCATCTCGCCGCCGATGCGGTATGCCTTCCTGATGCCGATGAGCGCGATATAGGGGGCGATGTCTTGGATCATTGCGGGTTTTCTCCTGTTTCATCAAGGGCGATGCGGATACGGGCGGCCATGTTCGGCAGGATGCCGTCCGGCGGATCGTCGAGCGACAGGTGCAGCGTGACGGTACCTTTTTCCACGGAAGCGACGGGCGCCAGCCGCAGCAGCCTGACGGCGAAGGGTTGGTCGGGAAAACCGTCGAGCACCGCCTGGCCGAGAAGGCCGGGCTTCAGCGCGGCGATGGTGGTTTCCGCCACGTCGGCGTCGATCGCGAGGCTCTTCGTGTTTGCGATTGTCAGCAAGCTCTGGCTTTCGCGAACGCTGTCTATCCGTGCGAGCACCGTATCGCCGACACGGGCGTCGAGCCGGGTGACGGTGCCGGCGAAGGGCGCGCGAACGGTCAGTTCCGCCACCCGTTCCTCGGCGATGCGAATGGCGAGGTCGGCGCTGTCTGCGGATTGCCGGGCCTGCGCCACGGCGTTTGAGGCGCGCTCGGCGGCGGCGCGTGCGTCTTCAAGCGCCTGCCTGGAGGTCGCGTTGCGGGCGGCGAGGATTTCGGTGCGGTCCAGCACGGTGCCGGCCTGCGCAAGGTCGATGTCACGAGCGGCGAGGATCAAACCGGCCTGAACCTTCGCGGCGCTCGCCTGCTCGAGCGCGAACCGGGCGCCGGCATCCTCAAGCGTAACGAGAATCTGGCCCGCCTCGACACGGTCGCCCAGCACCACGGCGATCTGCGTGATCCTGCCTTCATATTTGGCAAAGACGGTCGTCGTGTCTGGCGCGACGACGAAACCGGAGCCGGTGACCTCGCGGTCGACGGGGAGGGGATTGCGAGCGGCGGATCGCTCGCCCTCCATCTTCGTCACGGCGACAAGGTCGACCGTCGCGCGCTCTGGCTCCGACAGGGCGGCATCGACATGGCGAAGCACGTCCGACCGATAGAGGACTGCGCCGGCGGCCGCCCCGACCACCAGCGCGGAAAGGCAAGCCGGAAGAACGAGACGCCGGAGCATCGGCTTCGGCAGCTGTCTGTCGCGGGGGAGGGGTTCAAGCGATAGCGACTTGAGCGTCTCGGCCAGTTTTCGGCCCTGTTCGGCGGCGATGTCGAAATGTGTGTTCATGCCGGACATCATGGCCGGCGATAGCAGAGCGGCGACCTAAAACGCGTTATGGGTCGTGCTTGATCGCGATCGGGGACGTCGCGGTCTTGCGCTCGCGCCATTCGAGCGGTGACATTTCGGTGACGCGGCGGAATTCGCGGTTGAAGTTGGACTTGGTCTGGAACCCCACCTCGAACATGATCTCGGTCACGGACTTGCCCGTCTCGGCGAGCAGCGCGCAGGCCTCGGCAATCCTGTGCTCGTTGACATATTGCGAGACGTTCTTGCCGGTCGCCCGGTTGATCGCCGTGGAAATCCGCCGCGCCGGTATACCGAGCTTGCGCGCCAGCCGGTCAAGATTGAGATCGACATCGCGATAGGCACGCTTGGTCGCCATCAGCGCTTCGACGGCGGAAAGCGTCTCCTCGTCGCTACCTGTTTCGGACCGCACCGTCGCTTCGCCCGTCTCCGCCACCGCGTGGCTTCGGCTGGCGGCGGCCGCGGCAATCGACAGGATGACCAGCGAGACAAGATTGCCGACCGCAATCAGCGGCGGAGCATATTGTCCTCCCATCCAGGTCAGATCGAGGAACACGAAGGTGTCGATCGCTGCGGAGAGAAGCAGAGCAAGTGCTGCAAAGAGGATGGCGCGGTAGGCGCGTGCCGCCTCCTCGAAGGGCGCGAGGCGCAAGGCATCCGTCCCCGGTCGCATTAAAAGCAGGATCGCGACCGCGTAGGCGACGAAGCTCAGCACGAGCGCCATGTCGATGGCGTCGCGCCACGTCGCGAGAAGCACGATGACGATGAGCATGGGAACGGCATGGAGGGCAAGACGGCGGACCAAAGACGTCCGGCTTCTGCGGACCAGTTCCGTCACCCCGGCATAGGCGAGCGGCGGCACGGCGGCGGCGCAGACCGGGGCAAGGAACATGATGGTGCCCTGCATGCCATAGCCCCAGCGCAGGCCGGAGAGCACCGACAGGAACGCGCTGATGAGGATGAGCGCCAGAAACGGCCGGTTCACCGGCCTTTCATCGCCGTGGCGCACGGCGGCGGCGAAGAGAACGAGCAACAGGACAGCGACGACGAAGGAGAGCGGGACGAAGGGCATGGATATCCGGTGCAGGAATGAAACGAGGCAGTCTCCGATATCCTGACCCGCAGGACAATCTCTCGCGACCTGTATCGTGTTCGAGGTCCTTTATGGCCGTCTTTCGCGAGACGTTGATTGCAGTACGGCCGCCCAGAACACGATATCGCCAACTTTTCCTTGTTCGGCGAAAAGACCCAGCAAAACATGAGTGCCAGCGGCTGTCAGTCGGAGCGGGGTTGTAAGGGCACTGTAACGTTAACGCTGCGCATTCAAGATGTGGAATTGAGGCTTTGGTTCAGGCGGCTTGAAGGCGTGCGATCTGGTGCCAGGTACCCAAGGCTACGGCTCGCAGTTCACGATGGTGGGCGGATGGAATGTCGTGGCGGGGAATATGAAAGAGGTTGGCAATCGGGTCGTGCATGGAAGTGAAGCGCTGAAGGTGTCGTGCCGACTTGAAGCGCTTCATGATCTGTTCCCGCCGTCGGATTGGCTGATGGGAGTTTTCCGCCCGATTGTTCAGGGCCTTATGCGAACGATGCTCGACGCCGGGCATGATCTGACGTTTCGCCGCACCGTAGGATCCAAGCTTGTCGGTGATCATCACGCGTGGCGAACGGCTTTGCCCTTTCAGAAGCTTTCGCATTAAACGCTTTGCAGCCTTGGCATCGCGGCGGCTTTGAACCAGCACGTCAAGAACAAAGCCGTCCTGATCAACGGCGCGCCAAAGCCAGTGTTTCTTTCGACCGATGGTGATGACAACTTCATCGAGGTGCCACTTATCGCCGAGCCTGCCGGCTGATCGCTTCCGGATATCATTGGCGTATCTGCCGAATTTCTCCGCCCAGAGCCTCACTGTTTGGTGAGAGACGATGACACCACGGGCGGCCAGCATATCCTCGACCATGCGCAGACTGAGGGGAAATCGGAAATAGAGCCACACCGCATGGGCAATCACCTCTGCGGGAAATCGATGACGTCGATAAAGCGGATCACGGGCCAGTCTGGTCATGCCACCAGATGCCACATTTTCACCAATGCCCGCTTAACGTTACGATGCCGTCAGCGCCGTTCTCAATCTGACCGTGGTGGAGCTCGATGCGGTTGTCAGCCGGGCCGTCGCGGCCGGGGCGACCATCCGTGATGCCGCCCAACTGGACGATAGAGGCGGTCGTTCCGCCGCCGTGCTCGATCCGTTCGGCCATATCTGGGGCCTGTCCAAGCGCATCGCCGATGCCTCCCAACTAGCAGCCTGATCCTACTTGCGAAATGAAGCCGCTGCCTCTCAGCGGCTTTTCTCTGGACCGTATATTGTGGACTGGCGCTGCACTAAGTGACCTACATCGTCATATCCGACTGCGCCCGGCTCGCTCCCGAGGCGAGCCATCGCGCTGATTTCATCCGGACTCGGGTTGGCCATCACGTCATCGAGCAGGTTGTAGTAGTACCGCCGTTCCTCGCCCGTCAGCGTGGCCGGTCGAGCTGACCGGCTATTGCGGACCGTACCCGGTCCAGGGTGTCGCCGGCTTCCATTTCAGGCCGCCGCGTTTTGGAGCGGCCGCACTGGCGGTTGCTCATGCTGCATGGCCACCCACAGGTCATAGTTGGCCTGCAGGTTGATCCAGAAGCGCGCCGTGCTGACCCCGGCCTTTTCCAACCGAAGGGCCAGATCCGGGCTGATACCGGCCTTGCCATTGAGTACCCGCGACAGCGCCACCCGTGACATGGCCAACCGCTCGGCGGCTTCGGTCACGGAGAGTTCCAGCGGCTCAATAACCGTTTCTTTAAGGATTTCGCCCGGATGAGGATGGGTATGGATCATGGTTCGTGTCCTCAGTGGTAGTCCTGATAATCGACCAGTTCGACGTCAGCCCCGTCGAAACGGAAGGGGATGCGCCAATTGCCATTCATCCACACCGACCAATGCCCTTTCAGGTCGCCTTTCAGAGGATTCAGCCGCAAGCCCGGTTGATTCAGGTCCTGCGATTCCTTGGCCACATCGAGCATGGCCAGGATCATCCCGAGCTTTCGGGCATGGGCGGCTTGAATGACTTTGGTTGTACCGGTGCGGTAAAAGGCTTCGAGGCCCTTGTGCCGAAAGCTGACGATCATAGTTTTCTGTATCGCGTATCGCGTATCGCGTATCGCGTATCGCTACAAGATGCAACAAAAAGGGGCGGCACCTGACCGCCCCTTTTCCCCGTGTCCCATCGTGCTTCTCTGCTGCGCCGTTCCTGCCGACCAAAAAGGTGGTCTCCAGCTTGCTGCGTAGGAGGTCGATCGCTGCGTTCAGCATATCGCGTGAAAAACGATGTTGACAAATCGAAAATTTTTCGATGTGATGTTTATATCGATATAAAAATATCGCATAGCGATAGAAGGTCTGAATGTACGATCCCCTCGTCCACCCGTTTCCAGATCAGAAGCAGTCCAATCCGGACTCATACTGGCTGAGAGTGAGTAAGAACGAACCTGAGGATGATGGGGCAGTCGCAGGAGATGTCGACACCGAGGTTGCCATCATCGGCGGTGGCTACACGGGCCTATCGGCAGCATTGGCTTTGGGGCGCAATCACGGGATCAAAGCCACTGTTCTCGAGGCGCGGTCTTCCGCATGGGGATGTAGCGGAAGAAATGGCAGCTTTGCCCGCATCTCCGGTGGGCGTATGCCCTGGTCGACCCTGATCATGGCGTATGGTGCGGATGTCGCTCGGGCCTATTTCGGTGAACTTCGCCAAGGTCTCGATACCGTTCGCGCGTTGATCGCAGACGGTGGCATCGAATGCGACAAGCAGCCGGACGGCGTCTACAAGGTCGCAACGTTCGCCGGCCATGCCGCAGCGCTGAGGCGGGAAGAAGAACTCTACAATACGGTTCTCGGGTATTCCGCACGCTATGTCGACGCCGCGGGCGTGCGTGGCATTCATGAGGGACCGGAAAGTCATGGCGCTCTGCATCTGCCTGACGGGTTCTCCCTCGATCCTTTGAAGTTTGCGCAGGGTGTTCATGGCATGGCGCGCAGCCACGGTGCGCGCGTTCATACGAATTCTCCCGTCGTCGGCTGGAAGACCAAAGGCGATGTTCATCACCTTTCGACGCCCGCCGGCACGGTTCGCGCCAAACGGGTCATCGTGGCGACCAATGGCTATACGTCGTCGCAACTGCATTCACGACTGGCTGCCCGGGTTCTGCCCGTCCATTCCCAGATCATTGTCACCGCCCCGATGACACAAGCGCAGGTGGATGCGAGCCTGCCTTCTGGCAGTTGCATGTTCGATACCCGTGGCCTGCTCTTCTACTACCGCCGCCTTCCCGACAACCGCATGCTGTTCGGCGGACGCAGTGCGATTTCGGGCGCGGACGCGGCGGCGCCCCGCCACCGGCAATATCTCTATGACGCGATGACGCGAAAGTTTCCGGCACTCGCCGGGATCGAGGTGGAGAACTGGTGGGGTGGATGGGTCGCAGTCACCCGCAATTCCCTGCCGTTCTGCTATCGGGTGCCGGGGCTCGGCGCGGTTTTCACCGCCGGTGGCTATGCAGGCAGTGGCGTGTCCTTCTCCATTCACCTCGGCACGAAGCTGGCGATGATGGCGGCCGGCAAGCCGTTCGAGACGGGTGCGACATTCCTGACCCGTGAACCGGAGCGCTATCCGCTCGCGTCGTTCATCCGGCTTGGACAGTGGATGGCCTATCGCTGGCTGCATGCGAAGGACGCGCGCGAAGCGCGGCAGGCAGGTTGAACATGATCAGCAGCTTTACGGCGCAGCGTCATCTGAGTTCGCTCCGGTCCTATGGGGGCGGACAAGCCACACGCCACCGTTGCATCGTGACAGCAGGGAGGGGAATGCTATGACTGCAGGTATCTCCAACCTGACGCGATTGGCTACTATGACCGAAGCTGAAGATTCACCTCTCTACGTCACCGCTCTTGCCAAAGGCCTTTCCGTTCTGACGGCCTTCGGCCCTTCGAGACCCGCGATGAACCTGCTGGAACTTGCGGATGCCACCGGCCTCAACAAGAGCACCGTGCAGCGTTCCGTATTCACGCTGGAGGCTCTTGGCTACCTCGCCCGTGACGGCGGCTCCAAGCGATATCGGCTGACCGTGAAGTCTTTGGAAATGGGAACCGGCTATCTCCAGACCGCGGAACTGGTCGAGAGGGCGAACCCCTTCATCCAGCAGCTGAATCGCCAGACGGGCGAGAGCTGCAACCTGCTCGAGCCGTGGGAAACGGACATGGTGTATGTGGCGCGGTTCACGAGCCACAAGGAAATGCCGATCCATGTTCCGATAGGGCAACGTCTTCCGATGTACTGCACGGCGGCAGGCCGCGCCTATCTCTCGGCGCTGCCGAAAGAGGCAGCGAGGGAGTATATAGAGCGATCCAACAGGATGGCGTTCACCGCCCATACCGTTACGGATCCCGACGCGCTGATGGAGCTCCTGCAGCGCGCCCATACGGACGGCTTTTCCCTTACTACGGAGGAAATCTACGTCGGCGACATCGCCGTCGGCGCGTGCATCGTCAACGCTGACGGCCAGCCGCTTGCCGCAATAAATATTTCCGTGCCGTTCAGCCGGTGGCGGCCAGAGCAGGTCCTGTCGGATCTTGCCCCACAGCTCGTGAACACCGCGCGGGCCATTTCGAGTGCCGCGAAGGGGCTGAAGCCCGCCGGCACAATCAAGCAACAAACTTAGTTTCGTAAGGAGACCGAATGTCCATCCAACGCTTTGAACCGAACGGCAAGCGCCTGAGCCATGTGCTCGTTCACAACGGTATCGCCTATGTCACCGGGCAGGTTCCGGCCGATCGCAGTCAGGATGTCGCCGGCCAGACCGCACAGGTTCTGGCGCGCATCGACGAGCTTCTCGCCAAGGCGGGAACCGACAAATCCAAGATCCTATTCGCGCAGGTGTGGCTGAAGCATGTCGTCTCGGATTTCGCGGCGATGAACAAGGCCTGGGAAGACTGGATTCCGGAAACGGCACTGCCGGCCCGCGCAACCGTTGAAGCCAATCTCGCGGCAGAGAACATTCTCGTCGAGATCGCAGTCCAGGCGGCTGTGTAAAATTCAAGCGCATTCACAATCGAAGAATTCCAAGCAAAGGATGGGGAACTGAACATGCGTAATATTCTTGCAATGACTGCCATGGCGACACTTCTCGCCGGCACAGTCGCCAACGCTGCGGATACGACACTTACGATCTCGAGCTATGGCGGTGTGTACCAGGAAGCCCAGTCGAAATCCTATTTCCAGCCCTTCATGGCGCAGAACCCAGATATCAAGATCGTCGAAGACAGCTCCTCCAGCAACGCCAAGCTGAAGGCTATGGTGGAAACCGGTAACGTCACGCTGGACCTCATCGTGACCGATGACAGTTTCGGCCTCGACACCGACGCGCAGTGGCTGGAGCCCATCGACTACTCCGTGGTCGACAAATCCAAGTTTATCGAAGGCGCCGCCGGCACGTATCGTGTCGCGGCTGATATCGAAGGGACCGTGCTTGCCTATAATGCCGAAGAGTTCGGTGGCGAGGCGCCGAAGGGCTTCGCGGATTTCTTCAATACGGACAAGTTTCCCGGCTCGCGTGCGGTCTGGAAATATGCGGCATCGGGTATTTTCGAAGCCGCTCTCATAGCCGATGGTGTGAAGCTGGAGGATCTCTATCCGATCGATGTCGAGCGTGCGCTCAAGAAGCTCGATACGATCAAGGAGGACCTCGTCTGGTGGGAAAGCGGCTCGCAGTCCGAGCAACTCCTCTCGAGCGGCGAAGCGGGCATGGCGCTCGTCTGGGTCGGCCGTGCCGTCAATGTTGCCGAGAAGGGCATCAAGATCGACTGGACCAACTGGACCTCGCAGACCGGATACTGGGTCGTCCCCAAGGGTACGAAGAACAAGGAAGCGGCGATGAAGGCGATCAACTTCTTCACTGAGCCGGCCCAGCAGATCGCGTTCACGAAATACATGCCTTACGGCCCGTCCAACAAGAACGCGCTTGCTTCTGTTGACGCTAAGTTCAAGGGCAGCTTGCCGACGGACCACCTCGACACCCAGGTTCTGATGAATGCGGACTGGTGGGCCGAAAATGGCGCCAAGGTCGACCTGCGCTTCCAGGAATGGCTTCTCCAGTAACGGATATGGCAAGTGATCCGCCCGCGAAAGCGGGCGGGTCCAGGCGCAACCTCGTGTTTCAGGTTTAAGATGAACGTCTCAGCTCAGGATGGCGCCGTGCCGGTGTCGGCGCGTGCACCATGGCCGTTTCGTGTGCCAACAGCGTTCTGGCTGATTGCGCCAGCGGTCCTGTTCCTCGCACTCTTCTTCGTATTTCCCTTGCTGAGGCTCGTCGCGATCTCGCTGCCGGGCGGAAGCGTGGAATACTACGAGCAGATCTTCACGACCCCAGTCTTCCTGCGGGTGATCGGCGAGACGTTTCGCGTGTCGCTTATCGTGACGGCGGTCACCGTCGCGGTGGCCTATCCCTATGCCTATGCCATGGCGCATGGCGGGCGTACGGTGCTTCTTCTCCTCACCGTGGCGCTGCTCATTCCTTTCTGGGTGAGCCTGCTGCTGCGCAGCTTCTCCTGGATCGTACTTCTTCAGAACAGCGGTCTCATCAATGACGTTCTGATCGCCATGGGCCTGATCGAGAAGCCGATTCGCCTGATACGCACACCGTTCGGCGTGATGATCGGCATGGTCCACATTCTCCTGCCCTATGCCGTCCTGCCGCTCTACACCGTCATGAAGAAGATCGATCTGAGGCTTGTGGAAGCCTCGTCCATCTGCGGTGCCAGCTGGCTCAAGGGGTTCATTCGGATCTACTTCCCCCTGTCGCTGCCGGGTGTGGCTGCATCAGCCATTCTCGCCTTCACGCTCGCACTGGGCTTCTACATCACGCCGGCCCTTCTCGGCAGCCCGCGTGACATGATGATCGCGCAGATGATCGCCGGCCAGTTCAACGAGCAGCTCAATTTTGGCCTCGGTGCGGCACTCGCCGTCGTTCTCATGGTTCTGACCGCCATTGCCTTCGGGCTGTTCGGCGCTGCGCGCGCTGTGCTCCAGTCGCGCGGCCGCTCGAAGGATGGGGTATGACATGGACCGTCTGAGACGCGCGCTCTTCTGGCTCATCGTTGGCCTGACGGCCTTGTTCCTGCTTCTGCCGACGCTGATCATCGTACCGATGTCGTTCACGACGACGACCACGCTGGAATTCCCCCCTGTCGGGTTCACGCTGGACTGGTATGGCAAGGTCATCGGCGCGGCCGATTGGCAAAGCGCACTGATCAACAGCCTTGTCGTCGCGATTGCGGCGGCAGCGCTTGCGACCGTCGTCGGCACGGCGGCTGCCCTTGCGCTGCACGCGCATCGCTTTCGGGGCAAGACCGTCGTCATGGGACTGCTGCTCAGCCCGATGGTCACGCCGGTCATCGTGCTTGCGGTCGGCATGTATATGGTGTTTTCGGGATGGGGTCTCGTCGCCACGCGGCTTGGGCTCGTTCTGGCGCACACGGTGCTGGCGATCCCGTTCGTGGTTGTATCCGTGCTTGCAAGCGCGGGCATGGTGAACCCCTCGCTGGTGCCCGCCAGCCTTGGCCTTGGTGCGAGCCGCTGGTTCACCTTCAAGCGCGTCACGCTGCCGCTCATCATGCCGGGCGTGCTTTCCGGCGCAGTGTTCGCCTTCATCACGTCGTGGGACGAAGTCGTCATTGCGCTTTTCCTTGCCGATGTACAGACCCGGACCGTTCCGATCATGATCTGGAACCAGGTCCGCACCAATCTCGATCCGGCAACGGCCGCCGTTGCAGCCATTCTCATTCTTCTGTCGGCGCTCGGCGTCCTCCTTTCATACAAATTCAGGGACGTAAGATCATGAACGCTGCTCTCCAGAACAACGCCACCACGGCAATGAAGCTTGAAGGCGTTTCGAAACTCTACGGGCCCGTGAAGGCGCTCGACAACGTGTCCTTCGAGCTCAGGAAGGGCGAGTTCCTAACGATGCTGGGCCCGTCAGGTTCCGGGAAGACGACATCGCTTCGCGCGATTGCCGGCTTCATTCAGCCGTCGGCCGGTCGCCTTCTGATCGATGGGCGTGACATGACCGGCGTTCCGCCGCAAAAGCGCAATATCGGCATGATGTTCCAGGACTACGCGCTCTTCCCGCATATGACGGTGCTGGAGAATATCGGCTACCCCCTCGAAACGCGAGGCATCAAGCGTGCGGAGCGCGAGAAGCGCAGCATGCAAATGCTCGAGATCGTCGGTCTGGCGCATTGTGCGGCACGCTATCCGAAGGAAATGTCCGGCGGCCAGCAGCAGCGCGTGGCGCTTGCGCGTGCCCTCGTTTTCAAACCCGACATCGTGCTTCTGGATGAGCCGATGGCGGCGCTGGATAAGAAGCTTCGCGGGCAGATGCAGATCGAAATCATGCACATCACGCGGCAGGTCGGCGCAACCGTGGTATCCGTCACGCATGATCAGGAAGAAGCCCTGGTCATGAGCGACCGCATCGCCATCTTCAAAGACGGCCGTCTCGAGCAGATCGGTAGCCCGCACGAGCTTTACCAGCAGCCGCGTTCCGAGTTCGTCGCGGATTTCATCGGCGAGGCGAACCTGCTGCACGGTAAGGCGCGCATAACGCCGGACGGCGTGGTCGTCGAAGGCGACGGGTGGAATGTCAGTCTGCCGAAGGAAGATCCGCGGGGACAAGCCTTCACCTCGACGGACAACGCCTGCGTGGTCCTTCGTCCGGAGCGGATCCGCGCCGTCGCCGCCGGATCGCCGGGCGTCAACGCCGGCGAAGGTGTGATCGAAGACAAGATCTATCTGGGCGTAGAATATCGACTGGTCGTGCGCATGAATGACGGCAGCAAGATCAACGTCCGCAGCCGTGACGTCACCGCCATCTCCGGCATGACGGCAGGTGACAGGATCGGCATGGCCTGGGCCCCTGACGACATCGTTATCATCGGCGCATGAAAGAGACGGACAAGGCAACGACATGGATCAAGACAGCCGCCAACTTGCGGTAACCTTCTTCTGGAACGGGACATCCATCACCGGGCGGCGCGGGGACACCGTTGCGGCCGCCTTGTGGCGTGCGGGCATTACCACGCTCGCCCGCTCGCGGAAGGTCCATCGTCCGCTGGGGTACAGTGGTTCCAACCCGACCGGTGTACTGGCGCGCGTCAACGGCCGACCGAATGTGCGTCTCGATCAGCTTCCCGTCGAGACGGGGCTTGTCGTCGAAATGCAGAATACGTGGCCATCGCCGCGGTTCGATGTTCTTCGTTTCGCGCAGGCCTTGCCGGCCAAACTGGTCTATGGCGGATTTGAGCATGGCGCGTGGATGCCGAAAAGCGGTCTGGCCTATCGCCTTGCGGAAAGGACGATGGCAAACCTCGCCGGCGTCGCACGCCCTGCAGACATTGCCACTGTGCCAGCCATCGTCCCCGGTCAACGTTTGGAGGTGGAATGCCTCGTTGTCGGTGGCGGTCCTGCCGGGATCGCCGAGGCGAACAGGCGCGCCGCGCTCGGTCAGACGGTGGCGCTCGTCACACGCGGCGATAGCCTCGCACGTTTCGCCAGGTCCATGGGAGCGGCCGTTGAGGAACTGAATTCCGGTGTGCGCCTCTTTTACGGCATGGAACTCTTCGGCGCCTACCGCGACGGCACCCTTATGGTCGCGGCGCCGCATGATCACCGTCGCGGCGCCGTCGCCTTGCTTCCGAACGAAACGGTTCTTGCGACAGGACGGCGTTCGATGCCGCCCCTGGTAAAGGGCAGCCAGTTGCCGGGTGTGTTCGATGCCTACTCCGCGCTGCAACTTGCCGCCGTCCATCGTGTGAAACCGGGTGAGCGTGTGGCCGTGGTTGGAACGGGCGCGGAGGTGGACGTCGCGGAAAAGTTGTGCGCCCTTGGTGTCGATGTGGTTCATCGCGGCCCGGTCTCTGACCTCATCGAAATTTCAGGCCGCCGTCGCGTGACGGGCGTCCGCGCCGGTGCGCAAATCCGGTGCGATGTCGTGGTACATGCGGGACCCTGGCGGGCGGACCCGAGCCTCGGGTTCCAGACCGCCGGCGAGGGCCTTTTTCAGGTGGAGGCTCGCCCTCTGCCACCCTCGGTCTCCATCATAGGCTCGGCGGCGCGCGGCGATGAGCGCATCCACGCGACACGCCACGTGCATCCAGACACATTGATCTGCCCGTGCATGGATGTCACTGCGGGCGAGCTCTACAGCCATATCGACGCGGGAGAAACGGATCCGGAGGTTCTGAAGCGGTTGACCTCTTGCGGCATGGGGACCTGCCAGGGCTTTCCCTGCTGGGACAACATGCTTGCCTTGCTTGCTGCGCGGGTGGGTGCAGAACCCGAGACGTTTGCCCGCCCAACCCACCGGCCGCCGCGCCGCTCAATCACCGTCGCGCAGGCCGCGGGCCTAGCCTCATTGGTGGAGCCTGACCGATGAACACGTTGCCGCTTCCTAAACGGGCATCCGTCGTCATCATTGGTGGCGGTGTTCAGGGTCTTTCCGTCGCCCTCAACCTCGTCGAGCAGGGCCAGAAGGACATCCTGGTGTTCGACGCCGGCTATTGGCAGGGCGGGGCTTCCGGCCGCAACGGCACGCTCATCCGCCCGGGCTTCGCATCCGTGGCGTGGACGGAGCTTTTCGTTCTGACGGTCAATGAATGGCGAAGCTGGTCCAAGCGACTGGGCGAGAACGTCATGTTCACGCAGCGCGGTTACTCCGTGGTGTCCGAGACCGAAAAGAGCGAGGCCATGCTGCGCGAGGGGCTGAAGGTGCAGCAGAGCCTCGGCGTCAACAGTTGGATGCTGTCGCGGCGCGAGATCGACGATCTGCTTCCCGCAATCAACAAATCCCGCGTGCAGGCCGTACAGCATCAGCCGGATGGTGGCGTGGCGCCCCACCACGCGGTGATGAAGGGCCTGTTGGCCTTCTGCCAGCGCAACGGCGTGGACGTTCGTTACCGCACGGCGATTTCCGGTCTGGAGCGTACGGGCTCACGCATCAGCGCGGTGCTCGTCGACGATCACCGCATTGAGGCCGATTGCGTGGTCTCCTGTGCCGGCCCGAACAACCCCGATATCGCGGCAATGGCAGGGGTTCCGCTGGACGGTTTCGGCATGCGCATCGAAGCGATGGCGCTTGAACCGACACGCCCGCTCATCAAGCCTGCTATCGCCCTGATCGACAGCCTCGCCTATTTCCATCAGACCTCGCGAGGTGAGGTGGTGGGCGGCACGGAGGTGCCGGAACGGCCGCGCATGTCGCTGAAGGTCGACGTGCCGGTGATGGCCAATATGGCAAAGGTCTATCTGGAAATGTTTCCGCAGCTTGGCGAAGTGCGCATTCTGCGCCACTGGGCGGGGCAGTTCCATGCATCGACGGACTACGCGCCGCTTATGGGAGAGCATCCGGACCTCAAGGACCTCTGGTTCTCCGCCGGGTGGTCATACGGGTTTGCAGGTGCGCCAGCGGCCGGCCGGCTGCTGGCGGAAGCGATTGCCAAGGGCCGCATCGACCATCGCATGAAACCGTTCGCGCTCGACCGTTTCGAGAAGACGGGACCGATCGTCGAAGGGGGCATCGTCCTTGCGTAAAATGTCGGAAAGCCTCGAAACAATGACAGGAAGGACAGCTCGATGAGCAATCATAAACAATTCTACATCAATGGCGAATGGGTATCGCCGGTTTCGCCGAAGACGTTAGACGTCATCAATCCGGCAACCGAGGAAGCTTTCACGCGCATCTCCGTCGGTTCCGCAGCCGATGTAGACAAGGCTGTCGCCGCCGCCAAAGCGGCCTTCGAGACATTTTCGCGGACGACGCCCGCCGAAAGGCTTGCCCTTCTGAAGCGCGTCCACGAAGTCTATCTCGAGCGCTTCGAAGACATCGCACAGGCCGTATCAGCTGAAATGGGCGCACCGCTGGCCTTCGCACGGGATGCACAGGCCTGGGCAGGCCGGGGGCATCTCGAATCCACCATCAAGGCATTCGAGAGCTACGAATTCACCGAAAAGCGCGGCTCGACGACGGTCGTCAAGGAGCCGATCGGCGTGTGCGCGCTCATCACGCCCTGGAACTGGCCGCTCAACCAGATCGTCTGCAAGGTTGCTCCGGCTATCGCGGCAGGGTGCACCGTCGTCCTGAAGCCCTCGGAGATTGCGCCGATTTCCGGCATCGTCTTCGCAGAGGTCATGCATGAGGCGGGCGTGCCGAAAGGCGTATTCAATCTGGTGAACGGCACCGGACCGGATGTCGGCCAGGTGATGGCCTCCCACCCAGACGTCGACATGGTTTCCTTTACCGGCTCCACCAGAGCCGGCATCATCGTCGCGAAGGCGGCGGCCGATACGGTGAAGCGTGTGGCCCAGGAGCTCGGCGGAAAGTCGGCCAATATCATCCTTCCCGATGCTGATTTCGAAACGGCGGTCACGAAGGGCGTGCGCGGTTGCTTCAGCAATACCGGACAGTCCTGCGATGCCCCAACCCGCATGCTCGTTCCGCGCAATCGCCACGACGAGGCACTCGCGATCGCCAAGGTCGCGGCGGAGGCATTCCGCACCGGTGACCCGAATTCGGAAGATACGAATCTCGGCCCGGTCGTGAGCGATGTGCAGTTCGGCAAGATCCAGGGCCTGATCGAGAAGGGCATCGAAGAGGGTGCGACCCTAGTGACCGGCGGTCTCGGCCGCCCGGACGGTCTCAACCGCGGCTACTATGTCCGGCCGACGGTTTTCGGCAATGTCACGCCCGACATGACCATTGCCCACGAGGAAATCTTCGGACCCGTTCTCTCGATCATCTCCTATGAGGATGAGGAAGACGCAATCCGCATCGCCAACGACACCGTCTACGGTCTCGCCGCGTACGTTCAGTCGACCAACATCGAACGAGCCCGCCGGGTGGCCTCGCGCATGCGGGCCGGTTCGGTTTATCTAAACTATCCGGCGTGGGACACGATGGCATCGTTCGGGGGCTACAAGCAGTCGGGCAACGGCCGGGAATACGCCGACTTTGGGATCCATGACTTCCAAGAGATCAAGAGCGTGGTCGGCCACGGGGAATAGTTTGAATGAATCGTGCGCGCTGGTTCGCCGGCGTGCACGGCTGGCGGCGGAGCGCGGAAAAAAACGGTATGCGGTAGCTACCAATACGAGCTTGATCTTTGCGCCGCAGGGGACATTTTATCCTGCGATAAGCATCTATGATGCAGGCGGCGAGACAAATCGAAATGCAGGTCGGTTTGAACCGACACAAGAACTTTAAGACCTCAATGCACGCCTAAGGAACACTAGAGGGCCACCCCTGAACTGGCGACAGCGGGGACAGTTACAGCATGGGCCAGAGTAGGGCGGTGCGATCCCATGAAATTGACCCAATTTGTTACTTCGCCGTGACCTGGTCGGCCCCGTGAAAAGTGATCTTTCTTGACGTATGGCTTTCGAGCCGAGGAAGGACATTGAAATGGCAGGGAAAAGACACAAGGCAGAAGAGAACGTCACGAAGCTCCGTCAGGTTGACGTTCTGAATGCGCAAGGCAAATCGATGGCGGAAGCGATCCGGTCGAAAGGGGGGCGGAAATTACGTACTATCGCTGGCGAGCCGAATACGGCGGCCTGAAGGGTGATCAGGTGAGGCGACTAAAGGAACTGGAGGCCGAGAATGCCAGGCTCAGGCGGGCAGTTTCCGATCTCACCCTGGACAAGATGATCCTGGCAGAAGGCCGCCAAGGGAAACTTCTAAGCCCCGCCCGCCGCCGCGCCTGCGTGGATCATGTCATCGGGGAACTGGGCGTGTCCGAGAGACGGGCCTGCCGGTCAGCATCGTTCGACGCAGCGCAAGATCGCAAAGACCCCGGATGACGAAGCAGCGTTGACCGCCGACATCACGGCGCTCGCTCTCCAGTATCACCGCTATGGCTATCGTCGCATCACTGCGATGCTGCACGACTTCGTCGAGGATCGCACACACAATGGCAGGAAAATCCGCATGCTCAATGTGAACGACGAGTTCACGCGCGAATGCATTGCCGTCAGGGTCGAGAGGAGGCTGAAGGCCGTCGATGTCATCGACGTGCTTTCCGACTGTTCATCCTGCGCGGCGTCCCAATGCAAATTCGGTCCGACAACGGGCCGGAGTTCATCGCCAAGGCGTTGCGGGAATGGATCGCGGCGGTGGGTGCCAAGACCGCCTACATCATGCCGGGCAGTCCGTGGGAAAACGGCTATTGCGAGAACTTCAATTCGAAGCTCCGTGACGAACTGCTCAACGGTGAAATCTTCCACACGCTCAAGGAGGCAAAGATCGTCATCGAAAACTGGCGATGTCACTACAACACCGTGCGGCCGCACTCATCGCTGGGCTACAAGCCACCGGCACCCGAAACGACCATTTGGCCTCGCCAGAACGGACCAGCGTTGGCCAGCAGGCCAAGCATGCACTAACATTCCAACCGGATCACCCCATGGGGGGCAGACCACTACGCCTTCGTTTCCAGAACACCAAAAGCTAAGGTCGCTCGCGACTCTCCCGATGAAAAAGTACTAGAATGGCGCAAAGAATGATGACGGCGCCGACGACCACCGCAAGCCTGATCGGCTCGCCGAAAAGGACGAGGCCGAAGAAAAGCGCCGTCGGCAGGCGAATGAAGTCGACGACGACGAGCAGGGAGGCATCTGCCAGCTTCATCGCCCGCGCGAAGGCGAGCTGAGCCATAAGGCCGCCGACACCCTGAAGTGCCGTGAGCCCCAGCGCATAGAGGGTAGGGGTGGTCCAGACCGGGATGGCGATCAGAAGCGCGACCGGAACGGTGATGACGAGATTGATCCCGGCGATGCGCAACGGGTCTTCGCGATTAGCCGAAACCTTCATCAGCAGCGCTACCGCCGCCAGCCCTATCGCGCCTCCCAGAGCCCAGAGCGCACCGGTATCGAGCGTGCCCGGACCGGGCTGAAGCACGATCAGCACGCCAGCAAAACCAAGCACGAGTGCTGCAACGCGGGCCGCGTAGAATTGTTCGCCGAGAAACAGCGCCGAGCCGAGCATCACAAAGAGCGGCATGGTGAAGGCGATCGCCGTCGCCGAAGCCAGCGGCATCTGCGTGACGGCCATGAAGCCGGAGAAAAGCGCCAGGAGCTTGATGACAGCACGCAACGCATGCACCCAGAAGGAAATCCCCGGGTCGCTGTGCAGTCGGCTGCGGGGAAAGATCGCGTAGAGTGCGAGAAGGCTGAACAGATTGCGGAAGAAGACGATCCCGAGGGGGTGTATCTCACCGGCGATCAGTCGGACAATAACGCCGTCCATGGCCGCGACAAGCGAGTTGGCGGCCATGAACAGCGCGCCCGCAATGGTCGCGGGCATGGCGCAGGACCTCATGCCGGCACGGTTGCCGGTTCGGTTTCCCATTTCGGCTTCGGCGTCGCATTCATCAGCTGGCGCGTATAGGGATGCTGCGGATTACGGAAGATGTCGTCGGTGCGGGCATGTTCGACGATCGCCCCGCTCTTCATGACGATGATCCGATCTGCGAAATGACGCACGATCGGCAGGTCATGGGTGATGAAGATATACGCGAGGCCGAGCCGGTCGCGCAGCTGTGCCAGCAGATCTATGACCTGAATCTGCACGGAAACGTCCAGGGCGGACACCGCCTCGTCGCAGACGATCAGTTCCGGCTCGCAGGCGAGCGCACGGGCGATGGCGATGCGCTGGCGCTGGCCGCCGGAGAACTGGTGCGGATAACGGTCAGCGTGCTCCGGCTTCAAGCCGACGAGATCGAGCAATTCGACAACGCGGTCGCGCCAGCGCGGCTTGTCGAGGATATCCTTGTGGATGCGCCAGGGTTCCGAGACGATGTCGAAAATGGTCATGCGCGGATTCATGGAGCTGTAGGGATCCTGGAACACCATCTGCACCTTGCGGCGAAAGGTCAGGAGTTCCTTCGCGTCCATCTGGAAGATGTCGCGGCCGTGGAACAGTGCTTGACCGCTCGATACCTCGTTCAGCCGCAGGAGCACGCGCGCCACGGTGGATTTTCCCGAGCCGCTTTCGCCGACGATGCCGACAGTTTCACCCTTCGCCACATTGAAGCTCAGATCCTTCACCGCATGCAGCTGCGTATGCTTGGCGAAGAAGCCGGAGGAAAGGCCGTAGAATTTGTTGAGGTTCTTCACCTCGAGGATTGGCTTGCCGGCCTCGACAGTGGAGCGGCGGCTGGCACCTTCCGCCGTATCGTGCGGCAGGGCATTGATCAGGGTGCGGGTGTAGCTGTGCTGCGGATTTTCAAAGACGGCGCGCGCCTCGCCCTCCTCGACAATCCGGCCGGAATTCATGACGATAACGCGATCGGCCATCGAGGCGGCGACCTCGAGGTCGTGAGTGATCATGATGATCGCCAGACCATCCTCGGCCTGCAACTTTTTTAGAAGATCGAGGATCTGCGCCTGCACGCTGACGTCGAGCGCTGTCGTTGGTTCGTCGGCGATCAGGATTTCCGGGCGCAACGCGATGGCCATGCCGATCATGATGCGTTGGCGCTGGCCGCCGGAAAACTGATGCGGATACTGGTCGATGCGCTTTTCCGGCTCGGGAATGCCAACGCGGCCGAGGATGTCGATCGCCTTGGCGCGGGCTTCCGCGCCGGTTGCCAGTCCGTGTGCCGAGAAGACCTCCGCCAACTGCCAGCCGATCGGATAGACCGGGTTCAGATGCGACAGCGGGTCCTGAAAGATCATGGCGATCTTCTTGCCGTTAAGGTCGCGTCGTTCTTCGGCGTTGCATTTGTCGACGTTCCTGCCGCGATAGGTGATGGTTCCGGAACAGATATCGCCGGGCGGGGTGTCGATCAGGCCCATGATGGCGCTGGCGCTCACCGATTTGCCGGAGCCGGACTCTCCCAGGATGACCAGCGTTTCACCGGCATCGACATGGAAGCTGACGCCATTGGTGGCCCGGAAGGCGCCGCCCAGCGACAAGAAGTCGACGGTGAGATCCTTCACTTCGAGGAGATGGGAAGCGGTCATGTGCGTTTCTCCGGAATTCCCTTTTTCGAGCGCGCAAGTTCGATGCGCCAGCGCTGCTGCGGATCGGCATAGGTGCGCCACCAGTTGGAGAGAATGTTGAGCGAGAGCGTCGTGAGAAGGATAGCAAGGCCTGGCCAGAAGGCGATCCACCAAGCATTGGCGAGGTAACCGCGGCCGGTTGCCACCATGGCGCCCCAGGTGAATTCCGGCGCCTGGATTCCGAGACCAAGGAAGCTCAGCGAGGATTCAGCTAGAACCACCGTCGCGAAATCGATGGCGCCGATGGTCACGAGCGTCGGGAGAACGATCGGGGCGATATGGCGGAAAACGATCCGCACGTGTCCGGCACCCAGCGCCGTGGCGGCGCTTACGAACATGCGCTCGCGAACTTCCAGCACCTCGGCGCGTGTCGTGCGCAGGTAGATCGGGATGCGGGTGATCGCGAGAACGATGATCAGGTTGGTAACCGAGGGACCCAGGCTGAAGAGCACGATCAGCGCCAGAAGCAGCGAGGGGAAGCTCATGACGATATCGGCAACACGTAGAATAATGCTGCTGAGAAGCCCGCGGGAATAGCCTGCGATCAGGCCGAGGAAGCCGCCGATCAGCATCGAGAAGAACACCGCGAAGAGGGCAATGCCAAGCGTATTCTGCGCGCCGACGATCAGGCGTGCAAGAAGGCTGCGGCCGAGCGTATCGGCACCGAGCACGTAGGCCCAGCCCTGGGCAAAGCTGAACGGCGCCATGTTGCGGGCACGGAAATTCGGCTTGTCGATCAGGTCGCCCATCAACCAGGGGCCGAAGATGGCACAGAGCACGACGAGGGTAAGGAAGATCACAGCGGCCAGCGCCAGTTTGTTGCGGGCAACCAGGTGCAGGACCTGAAAACGTCCGGCCGTCTTTGGCTTGGTGTCTGCGGAGATGGTCATCTCTGGCATACTCATTTCGCTTGAAACCTGATGCGCGGATCGAGCCTTGCGTAGAGAAGGTCAATCAGGATGTTGAGAACGAAGATCGCAACGGCTGTGATCAGCACGGTCGCCTGGATCAGGGCGAAATCGCGCCGGATGATCGCATCGATCATCAGCTTGCCGATACCCGGCCAACCAAAGATGGATTCGACGACGACGGCGCCATTGACGAGGCTTGCGGCGAGGTCGCCGGCAACGGTAATGACTGGCAGCAAGGAGTTGCGGAGCGCATGGCGGAAGATGATCCGCGAGCGCTGCACGCCTTTGGCGCGCGCCGTCTTCACATAGGGTGAGGCGAGCGCACTGATCATCGTACCGCGCACCACCTGCACCAGAAGGCCGAAGGGGCGCAGCGTCAGGACGAAGATGGGCATGATCCAGTGCAGCGGCGTCCCCGTTCCCGAGGTCGGCAGCAGGCCGAGGCCGACGGAGAAGACGAGGATGGCGACGATCGCCACCCAGAAGTCCGGAGCGCTGGCGCCGGCAAGGGAGGCAGTGCTGGCAAGGCGATCGAACAAACTGTCAGGCTTGGCCGCCGCCAGCGAGCCGACGACGATCGCAAGCGTGAGCGCCAGCGTCATGGCGATCGCTGCAAGCTTCAGGGTCTGGGGAAAGGCTTCGAGCGCCACTTCCATCGCCGGCCTGTTGCGGCTGAGCGCTGTGCCGAAATCGAGATTAGCGACGCCGAGCAGGTAGCGTCCGAACTGGACGTAGAGCGGATCGTTGAAGCCGTGGGCTTCGGAGAAAGCCTGACGCTGCGCCTCGGAGGAATCCAGCGGCAGATAGAGATAGGCCGGATCGCCGGTAAGGCGCGACAAGAAAAAGACGAGCACAAGCAGGCCGATCACGGCGATCAGGCTCTGGGCCGAACGTCTCAGGATAAAGCCAAACACAGCCATTCCTTCCACAGCGAAAAGAGAGAAAAAGGCACGACGCTCCTGCCGCCGTGCCTTAGATCAAGGTTAGTCCTTGAACTTAATCTGGGACAGCGCGATTTCGCTGTTTGTCTTCAGATCCGGCTTCCAGTCCAGGCGGTTGCCGACGCGGACGTAACCGATCATGTGGTACATTGGGATATCGGCGACGATCTCGTCATGGACCTTGAGGAAGGCTTCCTGGAAGAGTTTTTCGCGCTCCGTGCCGGTCGCCGCCATCGCCTTTTTCAGAACGACATCAAGTGCCGGATCGGCAATCGTCGAATACTGGCCTTCGCTCAGGAACATGACAGGGGCGGTGAAACCGGCGTCGCCCGTGTTGTTGTCATGCTGCTGCTGGAAGAGTGTCGGGCCGCGGCCCTGCGGGAAAGGCTTATCGAGATAACGAACCCAGTCTGCGGCTTCGAGCTGGCGCAAGGACACCTTGAGGCCGATTTCCTGCCACATGGCCATCATCGCTTCCAGGGACTCGGCGGAGTTCGGGAAGAAGCCGTTGCGGCCGATGATGACGATTTCGGTATCGACCGGAACGCCGTCCGCCTTGGCTTCCTCGATCAGCTTCTTGGCCTGCTCGGGATCATAGGGCCAGGGCTTGATATCCGGGTTGTGGCCGAGGACGCCGGGAACCACCATCTGCGATGCCCGCAGTACGTCCTTGCCGAACAGAGCTTCGCCCATGCCGTCCCAGTCGATTCCAAGGTTCAGCGCCTTGCGGACGCGCACATCGTTGAGAGGCGGAATTTCCGCATCGATACGCATGCGGGTCGTTTCGGAATTCAGATAGGCGAAATCGGTGTCGGGATTGGTGGCGTCCTGCACGGCGAGCGACGGCGTCATGTCGGCCTCGCCGGATTCCACCATGGCCGCGCGGATGGCGGATTCATTGCGCCAGACGTAGGTCGCCTTGGTCACTTCGGGTTTTGCCCCCCAGTAGCTGTCACTGCGGGCCAGGACGATTTGTTCGTTGCCAGCACTTTCCAGCGTGTAGGGGCCGGTGCCCACTGGTGCGTTGGTCTCGCTGTCGAACGGCATGTTTGGCGAGACGATCTGCACAGTGCCGAGCAGCGTCGGCATGATCGGGATGGGGCTGTCGGACGTGATTTCGAGCGTTGTCGCATCGATCGCCTTTGGTGTCAGCTTGACGTCTCCGAACTTTGAGCGGCTGTCGCAAGTGAGCTTGGGGTTCATCAGCCGGTCGATCGACTTCGCGACGGCCTCGGCGTTGAAGTCAGTACCGTCCTGGAACTTGACGCCGGACTTCAATTTGATACGCCAGGTGAGGTCGTTGACCTGCTCCCAGCTTTCGGCGAGCCATGGCGCAACCGTGCCCTTCTCCGGCTCGATGTTGGTCAGCGTTTCCGTAATGTTTGAATTGATGACGCGTCCGATGTCAGAGCGGATCGATCGACAGGGTTCAAGGTTAGCTGGCTGCTCGGGCAGCACGATTTTGACTTCCCCCTCGGCAGCATGGGCTGCGCCGGAAAGCAGGATCGTCATCAGCGCCGCCGATACGCCCCTCGAGAATTTCATCGTCATTGTCATTTCTCCTCCCAGATAAAGACTTCGATGTGACTATTGCCTGGCCCCGCGCTGGATGCGCGAGGCTGGCGGAAAGCGCCTCCAAGCTGCAGAAAACACACTAGAGCACTAATGTATTAGTGTAGATACACGTGCCTGTCAACTAACGTGGACGCCGCGCCTCCGGTTTGCCAGCGACCGCGAAACTGCCTGTTCCTCTGCGGATTTTAGGGCTTCGACAGCGTCGCTGGCGCGCGCCAGCTTGTCGGTCGGAAGATTCGAGACCATCGGCATTAACGGACCGGTATCGGCAACGCCCGACAGCCGCAGGCCATCGTGCAGAACCTGAAGGCCGCCGAGCATCATCCTTACCTTCTCGAAATGCAGAAAAGGCTTGCTGAGCTCGAAGGCCTCTGCGGTACGGCCGGACTTGTAGAGCTCGAGAAGCTCCGAAGCGGCAGTCGGGGCAATGCAGACGGCGCCGGACGTATAGGTCGTCAGTTTGCGTTTGCCGAGATGGTCATGTATCGGCGTTTCGCCCATGCCGCTGGCCAGATATTCCGCCCCGATCGCCGAAAGCACCGCATCGAGGTAAGGGTCGTCAGCGGCTTCCGATTTCTCAACGGCATATTTTACGAAGCTGACTGCCTTTTCGGAGATCAGCTTGGCCAGTTCGTCCGGTTCGACGTAGTTCTCGCGCTTGAGATAAAGAATGAGGCCGCTTCCGAAAGCAGCGGCGAGCTTGCGCACACCATTGGCAACGCCGGCCGGATCGGCCGGGAAGCTGGTCGGCAGGACCATGACATTGCTAAAGCCGAGATGCCGGACGATCGGCACCTGCGCCATCGCCTTGCCGAAGTCGCTCCCAACAGAGGTGATGAGATGTGTCGTTGGGGCGGTCGATGCCTTGATCGCTTCCATGGAGGCCCGGTAATCGTCGAGACCGAAATGATAGAGATTGGCATTGCCGCCATAGAGCAGGATGTTCACCCCACCCGCTTCGATATGTTTGATGATAGCCTCGTTCGCGCTCGCATTCACCGAATGATCGGCATTGAGCGCGATGGGAGGCACGGCGACCACGGAAGATGCGTAGTCGGCCGGAGCAAGTGGTTGTCGCATAGTTGACCCTCCTGAAGTCAACTATCCTTACTGAATTTGGAAAAAGTTGTAAAGAAAAATTACATATCTGCTTTCAAGGGTCGAGATCGCCGTTCGTCATACGCCGGCGCGCCTGCAGAAGGTGGCTTTCCATCGCGACCCGGGCCCAGACCGGATCCTTGTTGCGGATCGCTTCAACGATATCGGCGTGCTCGCCGATGACCTTGCGGGCGCGGGCCGGCGATCCCGAGCGGGTCAGCGACAGCGATACGTTCATGAAGCTGCTGAGCGATACGTTCGGCCCCTCAAGCGCCATGCTGAAAAACTCATTGCCGGTCGCCTCCGCGATCGACAGGTGAAAACGGCGGTCGCTTTCCGCCAGAAGCAGGCCACGGGCCACCTGGCTTGAAAACTCCTCATGCGCTTCAATGATGTCACCGAGCGCCTTGTCCGTGCGCCGCTCGGCCGCAAGTGCCGCCGCGTTACCTTCGATGCAGAGCCGCAGTTCCTGATAGCGCAAGAAGCGCGAGATATCGGTGAGGTCGGCAAGATCGGGCAGGCTGCGCGACGGCGTGGTCAGCACATAGGTGCCGCTGCCGCGACGGGCTTCCACGAGGCCATCCAGCCGTAGACGCGCCAGAGCATCGCGAATGACGGGACGGGATACGCCGAACCGATCAGAGAGATCGCTTTCGGATGGCAGCCGGCTGCCCGGCGGAAATGCGCCTTTCAAGATATCACGCAAAACATGACCGTAGACCTGATCGGCATAGCTGGACGGTCTTATTTCAGGTATGTCTGCAACAGGGTTTGTATCGTCTGCCAAGGAGGCGCTGCCTTCTACCGTCGGTTTCACAAAATAGGCGGGCTGCTTTTCACTAAAGCATTAATGCATTAAAACAGTCAAAGACGATTTGAAAAAGGAAGACGTCTGTGACTTCTGATCTGCCCCTCGCCAAGCATCGTACCGGACTGGACCGCACGCGCCAAATCGCCCCGCAGATCGTCGAATATCTTCGCGAGAAAATTCTCGAACTGGAGCTCGCGCCGGGTACGCCACTATCGCGCCTGGAGTTGCAGAAGCAGTTCGGCCTCAGCCAGACGCCGGTTCGCGACGCACTGATGCGGCTGGAGGAGGAGGGGCTGGTCACCGTTTATCCGCAGTATGCCACTCTGGTTTCCAAGATCGATATCAATCTTGCGCGACAGTCACATTTTATGCGGCGTGCGGTCGAGCAGGAGATTGTCTATGAACTTGCGTCCAAACCGGACCGCCGCTTCATCGATCGTCTCGTCAACGCCAATGCTCAGTTGAAGACGCTCGTTTCATCTGGTGAATATGGGGACTTCCTGCGCCACGACCGCGCCTTCCATTACATTCTCTATGAAGAGGCCGGATTGATGGATGTGTGGCCGGTGGTGCGGCGCCACAGCGGTCATATCGACCGGCTTCGCCGACTCAACCTACCGAATGTCGGCAAGGGCCGCGTCGTCGATAATCACGATGCGATCATCGATGGGCTTGCGGCGGGCGATCCCGAACGGGCCGAACAGGCGATGAAGCTACATCTCTCCGGCACTCTTTCCATGGTTGCCAGCATTGTCGAGCGTTATCCTGATTTCGTTCAGGCGGACTGAAGCTCTCCGCATCCTGACGTCGCCTGTCTTGGCGGCGACGTTCCGCCTTGATCCGAATATATCGTCAGGCCGAATCCGGTGGGGCAGTGGCCGAAGTTCTTGATATAAACACTAATGCATTAGTGTATTGCTGTTGTGTTCCGCCTGTGCTACTTCCCGAAGCAAGACCAGATCACGCACAGGAAACGCCCATGCCCAAGACAGTCAGTGCGCTGCGCAGCGCCAGATGGTTCGCCCCCGACGATCTCCGCTCTTCAGGCCACCGTTCGCGCCTGATGCAGATGGGCTATGACGAAAAGGATTGGGGCAAGAAGCCGATCATCGCGATCCTGAACACATGGTCCGATCTCAATGCCTGCCACGCGCACTTCAAACACCGCGTCGAGGACGTGAAGCGCGGCGTGCTGCAGGGCGGGGGATATCCCGTCGAATTGCCTGTGCAATCGCTCTCCGAAAGCGCACTGAAGCCAACGAGCATGCTTTATCGCAACTTCCTTGCCATGGAGGCCGAGGAGCTCCTGCGCTCCCATCCTGTCGATGGCGTTGTGCTGATGGGCGGTTGCGACAAGACCACGCCGGCGCTCGTCATGGGTGCCATCAGCGCCGGTTTCCCAATGATCTTCCTGCCGGCAGGCCCGATGCTGCGCGGGAATTACAAGGGCGAATATCTGGGCTCCGGATCGGATGCCTGGAAATACTGGGACGAGCGCCGCGCCGGAACAATCACCAACGAACAGTGGACTGGCGTGGAAGAGGGCATCGCCCGCTCCTACGGTCATTGCATGACATTCGGTACGGCAAGCACGATGACTGCAATCGCCGAATCCATGGGCCTGACGCTGCCGGGCGCAAGCTCGATCCCGGCCGCAGACGCCAACCATATTCGTATGTCCACCCGCTGCGGCCGCCGCATCGTCGACATGGTGTTTGAGGACCTGACGCCGGACAAGATCATCAATCGCCAGTCCGTGGACAACGCCGTCGCCGTCGCCATGGCCACGGGCTGTTCCACCAATGCTGTCGTGCACCTGATCGCCATGGCGCGCCGTGCCGGCGTGCCGCTGACGCTCGACGAGCTGGATGCGGCCGGCCGCACGACGCCGGTCATCGCCAATATCCGTCCCTCGGGCAAACAATACCTGATGGAAGATTTCTACTATGCCGGCGGCCTGCGCGCGCTGATGGCGCAGATGAAGGACCGGCTCGATCTCGATGTCATGACGGTCAGCGGCTTCAAGCTGGGCGATACGCTGGAAGGCGCCGAAGTGTATAATGACGACGTCATCCGGCCACTCTCGAACCCGATTTATCACGAGGGCTCGCTCGCTGTCCTGCGCGGCAACCTTGCGCCGAATGGCTGCGTCATCAAACCGTCGGCCTGCGAGGAGCGCCTGCGCGTGCATGAAGGCCCCGCCCTTGTCTTCGACAGCTATCCCGAGATGAAGAAGGCGGTCGAGGACGAAAACCTCGACGTGACGGCCGATCATATCATGGTGCTGCGCAATGCAGGTCCGAAGGGCGGTCCGGGCATGCCGGAATGGGGCATGCTGCCGATTCCCAAGAAGCTGATCAGGCAGGGCATTCGCGACATGCTGCGGATTTCCGACTCTCGCATGAGCGGCACAAGCTATGGCGCCTGTATTCTGCATGTCGCGCCGGAATCCCATGTCGGCGGCCCGCTCGCGCTTGTCCGCACCGGCGACATCATCCGGATCGATGTGCCGAACCGCTCGATCGACATGCTTGTGGACGAGGAAACCTTGGCGAGGCGCCGGGCTGAATGGGTCGCCCCCGCCGACAAGTTCGAGCGCGGCTACGGCTGGATGTTTTCGAAGCACATCACCCAGGCCGATGACGGCTGCGATTTCGACTTCCTGAAAACCGAATTCGGCAAGTCTGCCGGCGAGCCCGATATTTTCTGATTGCCCGCATTTCCGGCCGGCACACATTTCTGATTGGAGGAACCATGACCGCGTACACCCTTTCCGACGCCACCCGCAAGAAATACGAAGCCGTCAGCACCGCGACGCTCTGCACGGCACTGTTCAAGCGGGGCCTGCACAACCAGTTCATTCAGGATGTGCGCCCCGTTGCGCCCAAGGCGAAGAACATGGTCGGTCAGGCTTTCACGCTGCGCTACATCCCGGCGCGCGAAGACCTGAACCAGATCTCGGTTTTCCAGAATCCGGAACATCCGCAGCGCGCCGCTGTCGAGCAGTGCCCGCCCGGCTCGGTGCTGGTCATGGATAGCCGCAAGGATGCGCGTGCGGCCTCTGCCGGCTCCATCCTTGTCTCGCGGCTGATGGTGCGCGGTGTGGCCGGTGTGGTGACAGACGGTGGTTTTCGCGACAGCCCGGAAATCGGCGAGCTGGACATACCCGCCTATCACAACCGTCCCTCGGCGCCGACCAACCTGACCCTGCATCAGGCACTCGACATCAACATGCCGATCGGCTGCGGCGATGTCGCGGTCTGGCCGGGCGACGTTGTCGTTGGCGACCGGGAAGGCGTGATCATCGTGCCTGCAGGTATTGCCGACGAGATTGCCGACGAGGCCGTGGAAATGACCGCTTTTGAGGATTTCGTGACTGAGGAAGTGTTGAAAGGTCGTTCGATCATCGGCCTATACCCGCCGACGAAGGAGCAGACGAAGGTCGACTTCACTGCATGGCGTCAGGCCAAGGGCCGGTGAAATCGTCCCGATTTTCCTCAAGGACATGGCGGATCACATGCACAACGACATCACCATTCTTCAGGCAGCACACCTCCCGGAAAAGACCGAGCGAGAACTGCAGGCGGCATTCGACATCATCCGTTTTCCAAAGGACCATGATGAGGGCATGCGCCTGCTTGCCGAGCATGGGCCGAAGATCCGCGGCATCGCGGTGCGCCATGCCCATATAGACAAAGCGATGCTCGATGCCATGCCGGCGCTGGAAATCATCTCCAGCTACAGCGCCGGCCTCGACGGCATCGATGTCGAGGCCGCGCAGGCGCGCGGCGTCGCGGTGCAGAACACTTCGAAAATCCTCGCGGAAGATGTCGCCGATCTCGCTATGTCGCTCGCCATATCGGTGACCCGCGGCACGGTACGCGGACATGATTTCGTGCGGGATGGCAGTTGGGAGAATGGTGGCACGTTTCCGCTTGGCCGTTCCCTACGGTCGCTGAAAACAGGTATCATTGGTCTCGGGCATATCGGCTCCGCCGTTGCCAAACGTCTGCAGGCAACGGGCGCCACGGTCGCTTACCAAGGACCCCGCAAGAAGCCCGTGGATATGGCCCACTTCCGGACCGCTAAGGAACTTGCCGCCTGGGCGGACCTGTTGATCGTGACCTGCCCGGCCATGCCGGAGACCATCGGCCTCATCGATCAAAATGTACTCGATGCTCTCGGCCCGGATGGCTTTCTGGTCAACATCTCCCGTGGCACCATCGTCAATGAGCCGGCGCTGATTGCGACCCTGGCGCGGGGCGGCATCGCAGGGGCCGGCCTCGATGTATTCGAGAAGGAGCCGCATGTGCCGGAAGTGCTGCGAAAAGACCCGCGCGTCGTGCTCTCGCCACACATGGGCAGCGGCACGCGGGAGACGCGCCAGCAGATGGGCGACCGGCTGGTCGAGGCGCTTCTTGAACATTTCGCGAAACGATAGACCGGCCTTGGGGACGCGCAATTGCATAGATCTCATTCAAGGCAACTCCGCATGTTCAAGAACCTGATTGCCGCCGAATGGTTGCGGGCGAAGGCGCCATCGAGAACATCAACCGGTCGAACACGAAGGATGTCGTTGGACTCTATGCCTGCGCCGGCTTTAGCGACACGACCGCTGCGATTGTCGCCGGCCCAGTCGGCGATGGCGCTGCGGGCATGATCCAGGCCGAAGAATAGGCTTCATTCAACAGTTCGTCACGCATGCGTGCGTTGAGGAACTCCACATAGCCGTTCTGCATCGGCTTTCCCGGTGCGATGTAGTGCCACTTGGTGACCCTCGACAAGGCCAGGATCGCATGGATGGCTGGTGTCAGCGATCGACGCCTATGCGCCGCACTCGGCCCGGAACCTTATCCGGAGGCCAGCAAAAAAAGACCCCGCACTGTGGCGGGGCAATAAGCGCGCCGCTGTTTGCTCAGCAGGACGCGGGGAGGCTCGGCATGATCGAGCCGCGTCAATCTACGACTGCGAATGTCGCTGCGGGAAGGCCTGATTCCGCGATTCCGGTACGGTTGGGCGAGAAAAAGTACCCGCCAGAGCGGGCAGATAAATTCGGCGCGTACGCAATGACAAGTCACGCCTCGTCGAATGTTGTGCGCAAAGCATGAACATCGGGTAAATACTACGGCTAGATCAATCCATCCGACTCGCAGACCTCGTCCAGGTCGTCGATCGGCAAATAGCCGTGGCTTTCAAGCCAGTCGTGCAGGATTGCGCGAAGAGCATCCGATCGGCGATGTCACGTTGTTTCATCAAAGCCCGGTGAAGCCGTTTGTCAGTAAACTCACGCAGTTGCGCTGGTCACGGCTGTCCACTGCGCCATTGCGCGGATCCGATGAATGTGGGTGGCCAGGGCTGAGCGGTTCCTGTGGTGCGACGAAAAGATTTCTGACTGCTGAAAAGTCCGAGATGAAACGTTGTAAGCCGCCGACAGATCGAATCCCTGCATCTTCCGTTCTCGTTTTCGAAGTTGCACGTGAGAATTCTCCGCGCGATTGTTCAGGCCCTTGTGCGATCAATGTTCGACAGAGGGCATCACATCCCGTCTTGCAGCTCCGTATGAGCGCAGTTTGTCGGTGACGATGCGCTTCGGCGTCGGGCCTTGCTTCTTCAGCAGTCTGACCAGCAATCGCTTGGCAGCCTTGGTATCGCGACCGGCCTGGACGATCTCGTCGAGAACATATCCGTTCTGGTCGACCGCTCGCCAAAGCCAGTGTTTTCGACCGCAGATGGAAATCACCACCTCGTCCAAATGCCAGATATCTTTTCGCGACGGCTTCTTTCTGCGCAACTGTTCGGCGTAAGCCGCCCCGAACTTCCGGCCTCATCGCCGGATGGTTTCGTAAGACACGACAATGCCGCGCTCCAACAGCATTTCCTCCACCAGCCGCAGGCTCAAAGGGAACCGGAAATACAGCCAGACCGCATGGGCGATGATCTGCTGTGGAAAGCGGTGGTTCTTGTAACTGATCGTCGGCGAGTTCATCTCAGCCGAATTATCCTCCAAACGATAAGCTGCAGACAACGTGACATCGCCCGGCCATGTTATTGTCGAGCATGGGACGATCCCGGTGAACGCCCTCTTCGATGAATTGCGGCCGCTCTCAGTGAATGATGGCGTCACGGAGATAGAAAGACTGGTCGGTTCAAAGCCTCTGGCTGCCCGGCCGCCCTCTGGCTTCGAACTGCACAGGATCGGCGGCGCGGTCAGCAGTCGATCGGTTCATGCGGCCATGCTGGATGCCCTGCGGCTTGGGGTACAGTTCTGATAGCGCCGAATGTCTATGTGGGCGCGGCGGCCACGGAGGCGCGCTCGACGACTTCCGTCTTCAGGACGACGCGCGTCGCCTTCGCGGTGTTTCCGTTAAGCCGCTCGACCAGTAGCTTTGCCGCCGCTTCGCCAAGGCCGTAGACGGGCTGGCGCACGACCGTGACGGGCGGTGTTGTGACGGACGTCCAGTCCGCATCGTGAAACGACACCAGCGACAGGTCGTTTGGAATGGTGAGGCCAAGCTCGCGACAGACCTTGAACACTTCAAGGCCGATCACGCTGTCAGATGCGATTACAGCTGTCGGACGCCGCGAGGATTTGAGCATGACAGTGGCGATACGGTGGGTGTGTTCCGGCGTCACGGCGCCCACATGCACCCAGTCTTCCATGTCCTCCAGGCCTGCTTCCAGGCAGACGTCGAGAAAGCCCTCGATGCGCCGGCGCACCGAGCCGGTATTGATATCGGCCGGGGTGCGGAACCGGTGTTCGGGGGTGTCGCAGGCGGTGATGTAAGCGATGCGCCGGTGGCCGAGCGCAATGAGCCGCCGCGTGATACCTTCGGCGGCATGCCGGTCGTCGGCGATCACGGTGTCGATGTCGAGTGTCTCGCTGCCGCGGTCGAGCAGCACGAGGGGCCGGCCGGAGCGGGCAGCCTCCCGCAAATGGTCGGCATCGCTCTCCTTGGCCGGCGAGACGATGAGGCCGTCCACCCGCTTTGCAAGCAGCGTACGAATTGCGGACTTTTCCGTGGCGGCGTCTTCGCCGGAATTGATCAGGATGACGGTGAAGCCGGTCTGCCGGGCGACATCGGTGATACCTCGCATCGCCAGGCTGAAGAACGGATTCTCGATATCGCCCACCACCACCCCGATCGTGCCGGACCGCCCCGTCGTCATACTGCGGGCCAGTTCGTTCGGCTGGTAGTCGAGGGCGCGGGCGGCGGCGGTCACCGCATCACGCACATGGTCGCTCACGGTTCCATAGCCCCCAAGCACGCGCGCGGCGGTGGCTTTCGAGACGCCCGCCTTGCAGGCGACGTCGGCTACCGTGACGGAGGGGGAACGGGGTGGGTTTTGGTCCATGGAGGCTAGCCTTACAAGAGATATTGACGACTGGCAAATGCGAAGATAACAATTGCGAAAGGTCAAAGAGACCGGTCTCTTTTTAATTTGAGACCGGTCTCAATGTGAGAACAGTAAGATCCCGGCATGCGATGGCGTGGGCCGGACGAGCGGGTCGTTCCCTCGTCCGGGTGGGACCCATGCGCGCAGAAAACATCGCAGATAACACCACCAGAGGAGACCAAGCCGATGAGACTATCAGACGCCATCACTTTCCCGCTTGCCCGAATGCGCGCCACTGCAGCCGCAGTAGCCCTCGGAGTCATGGCAAGCGTCGCAACGCCGGTGCTCGCCGAGGACAATCCCCTCGGCCTGATCGATCCAACCGTCATCAGCGTTGGCACGATGGGTGATGCCAAGCCCTATGCCTTCACCACGTCAGACGGTAATTTCACGGGCTTCGACATTGAACTCTTTCTGAACGTTGCCGAGCGCATAGGCTTCAAGAAGGACCAGGTGATCTTTACCGGCCAGGAATTTGCCGCTCTCATGCCGTCAGTCGCCAACGGCCGCTTCGACGTCGCGGCGGCCGCGATCGGCACGACCGACAAGCGCAAGGAGACAGTCGATTTCTCCGAGGGTTATCTGGCGGGCTATCTTTCGATCATGACGCCGAATGCTGCCATCAGGGATGCGGCGAGCCTTCAGGGCAAGCGCCTCGGCGTCGTGCAGGGCACGCTCCAGGAAATCTACGCCCAGAAGAACTTCACGGGCGCTGATCTGGTCAAGTTCCCTGACAACAACTCCGCCGTGGCCGCCCTCAACAACGGCACTGTGGATGCGCATTTCCTTGATTTCGAGGCGGCTAAGGACTACTCGGGCCGCTACCCAGATCTGAAGATCGCGGTCAACATCCCAAGCTTCGACGCGCCGGCCGGCTTCGTCGTGCGCAAGGGCAATGACCCGCTGCGCGAGGCGCTGAACAAGGCGCTCCATGACGCCATGCAGGATGGCACCTGGAAGAAGATCCACGAAAAGTGGTTCCCCGGCACGCCGATGCCGGCCGAATATCTCCCCAAGTCCTGACTCCATCTCCTGGTCCGGCCGGGCGGCCGGACCAGCCTCTCCCTGAAGGGCCGCTTAATGAACTGGCTTGAAAACCTGCGCCGCAGCTTCCTCGACTGGAATGCGATGGCCGAAGTCCTGCCGACCATGATCACGGTCGGTCTCAAGAATACGCTGATCCTTGCGGCGGCTTCGACAGTGCTCGGCGTCGTCATCGGCATGGTGCTTGCCATCATGGGCATTTCCCGTTCGCCCTGGCTGCGCATTCCGGCGCGCATCTACACGGACATCTTTCGCGGCCTGCCTGCCATCGTCACCATCCTGCTGATCGGCCAGGGCTTTGCGCGCATCGGCCGCGAACTGTTCGGCCCTTCGCCCTATCCGCTCGGCATTCTGGCGCTCAGCCTCATTGCCGGCGCCTATATCGGGGAGATCTTTCGTTCGGGCATCCAGAGCGTCGATCGCGGTCAGATGGAAGCCTGCCGGGCGCTATCGATGAGCTACGGCCAGGGCATGCGGCTGATCGTCGTTCCCCAGGGCGTGCGCCGCGTCCTGCCGGCGCTGGTCAACCAGTTCATCGGCAATGTGAAGGATTCGAGCCTTGTCTATTTCTTGGGGTTGCTGGCTTCCGAGCGCGAGATCTTTCGCGTCGGTCAGGATCAGGCGGTGGTGACCGGCAATCTCTCGCCGCTGCTCCTTGCCGGAGTCTTCTATCTCGTCGTCACCGTACCGCTGACCCATGTCGTGAATGCCATCGACAACCGGCTGAGGATCGGCAAGCAGCGCCCGGCCACTATCTCCAGCGGGCTGGAGGAGGTCAGCGAACTCGACGGAGCGAGCCGTGCCACAGAGGCCGAATTCAAGGGTGGCAGCCTGGACATCCGCAATCTCGGCATGGCCTATGGCGAACTCGACGTGCTGAAGGGGGTCGACCTTTCGGTCAGGCCCGGCAGTGTCACCTGCGTCATCGGTCCATCCGGCTCCGGCAAGTCCACACTGCTTCGCTGCATCAACCGGCTGGTCGAGCCGAAGAGTGGGGACGTTCTGCTCGACGGCGACAGCATCCTTGCCATGAAGCCAGAGCGCCTGCGCCGCCGGGTGGGCATGGTATTCCAGCACTTCAATCTCTTCCCCGATCACACGGCGCTTGAGAACGTCATGCTGTCGCTGACCGAGATCAAGGGCTTGCCAAAGGACAAGGCAGAGCATATCGCCAAGGCGAGGCTTGCCGATGTCGGTCTCGCCAGCCGTGCGCATCACCGTCCTGGCGGGCTGTCCGGCGGCCAGCAGCAGCGCGTCGCCATCGCCCGCGCCCTTGCCATGGAGCCGGAGGTCATCCTCTTCGACGAGGTGACGAGCGCGCTCGATCCCGAACTCGTCAAGGGCGTCCTCAATCTCATGGCCGATCTCGGCAAACGCGGCATGACCATGGTTGTCGTCACCCATGAGATGGGCTTTGCCCGGCGCGTCGCCGATCAGGTCGTGTTCATGGACGAAGGTCGCGTCGTGGAGGCGGGCGCGCCGGAGGCGATCTTCGACAATCCGCAAAGCTCGCGCCTGCAGCGCTTCCTGGCCGAAGTGCTCTGATCCCGGCGCAAGGAGAAGACAATGAAAGAAATGGTTCGATGGGGCGTGCTTGGCTGCGCGGGCATCGCCGCCAAGGCCGTCATTCCCGCCATTCAATCCAGCCGCCTGGGACGGGTCGAGGCGATAGCCTCGCGTGATCCGGGCAGGGCGGGGGAGATGGCGGCGCGCTTCGGCATCGCCAAAGCATATGGCAGCTACGAGGCGCTGCTGGCCGACCCGGAAATCGATGCGATCTACAACCCGCTGCCCAACCACCTACACGTGCCGATGACGATCAGGGCGCTGGAACAAGGCAAGCCGGTCCTTTGCGAAAAGCCGATCGCGCTTAACGCCGACGAGGCGACGAAGTTGGCGGCCGCGCAAAAAGCGGCGGGCCTGCCTGTCGCCGAGGCCTTCATGGTACGCCATCATCCGCAGTGGAAAAGGGCGCGGGTGCTTGTTGCCGAAGGGCGGATCGGCGAGGCCCGGGCCATCCAGACGATCTTTTCCTACTATCTCGACGATCCCCGGAACGTGCGCAACCAGGCCAGTATCGGCGGCGGAGGCCTTTACGACGTCGGATGCTACGCCATCAACACGGCGCGCTTCCTCTTCGGTTCCGAGCCGAAGCGGGCGATCGCGCTTATGGAACGCGACCCGGCCTTCGGTACGGACCGCCTGACCAGTGGCCTCCTGGAGTTTCCGGAGGGCCGACAGCTTGCCTTCACCTGTTCGACGCAACTTTCCCTCACGCAGAAGGTCACTGTGCTTGGCACGCGCGGGCGCCTGGAAATCCCGGTTCCCTTCAATGCGCCGGCTGACAAGCCGACCGTGCTCGTCGTAGATGACGGACGCGATCTTGCCGGCGGGGGGCGCGAGGAGATCGCGATCGAACCGGTCGACCAGTACCGCGAGCAGGCCGATGCCTTCGCGGCCGCGGTGCTTTCCGGCGAGCCGCTCATCTCCGGTATCGATGATGCGGTTGCCAACATGAAGGCAATCGACGCCCTGATTCGCTCCGCGAAGAGCGGCCGATGGGAAGCGCCCTGACCCCTTCCTTTACCATCCCGACTGTCCCACGGATTGAAAGACAAGCGACCATGACAGACAAAAGCATCACTTCGGCGGTCATCATCGGCGCCGGCATTTTCGGCGTTTCCACGGGCGTGCAGCTTGCCCGGCGCGGTATTGCCGTGACCATTCTCAACGACGGCCCGCCCGCCAATGGCGCGTCCGGCCGCTCACTCTCCTGGCTGAATTCGGCGCGCATGCGCTCCGAGCCTTATCATCGCCTGCGCATGGCCGGGATCGACCGTTACCGCACGCTTTCCACCCGCTTTCCCGATGCGGACTGGCTTCGCTTCGAGGGGGGGCTGACCTGGGACGCCGACGACAAGGACAACGAGATTGATACCGCATACCGCCACGAGGTCTCGCTCGGTTATGACGCCCGGCATCTTGCGGCAGATGATGTCGCAACAGTGACGCCAGGCCTTGATGCGCGTGCGATCACGCCGCAGGGGGCGATCTTCAACCCGGGCGAGGGGTGGGTCGATCTGCCGATCCTCATCGATCTGCTTCTCAAGGAATTTGCCGCACTCGGGGGTATGCTCGTCACCGATCGGGGCAAAGCGCGGATCATGGTCGAAGGCGGCCGGGCCGTCGGCGCCGAGACGGCGACGGGCGGTCGTTTCCTGGCCGATGCCGTCGTCCTTGCCACCGGGCCGGCTGTACCGAAAATGGCGGCGGACGCGGGACAGACAATCGGTGATGGAACGCCGATCGCGCTTTTGGTGCAGACCAAACCGGTCACCCATCCCTTGCGCGCCGTTCTCAACACGCCGCGCGTGGCGGTTCGTCCAGCGCCGGGCGGCGCCTTCTCGCTGGATGCCGACTGGGCCGCAGACGAAGGTGTGAGGGTGCGCGAGGACGGCGGCTATGAGATCGATGACGCCGTCGTCGACGCCCTGCTTGCGGAGGCCTCCAGGGTGATGGAAGGCAATCCCAGGTTCGAGATCGCCGCCATCGGCGTTGGCGGCAAACCGATCCCGGGTGACGGCGAGCCGGTGGTCGGCGCCCTCAGGGCCGTTCCCGGCGCCTATGTCGTCTTCAGCCACAGCGGCGCGACGCTCGGTCTTATCCTGGGCGAGCTCTTGGCCCACGAGATCGCGACCGGTGGGGAACATCCTATGCTCGCAACGTTTCGTCCCGAGCGCTTCCTATCGCGATAAGGCGACCAGTCCTTCCGGACCGGCCCACCCGTGCGGGGCCTGGACCCGTGGTTGCAGAGGCATGCCGCTTTCCTCGGTGGCATGCCTATGCGAACCGTCGACCCGACGCTACAAGGAGGATCGTGGTGGATCCCGCTTGTGCGATGGCGAAGAGTGAAATGGTTCGGAAACCGGCGACTTTGAAGGATGTGGCGGCGCTGGCGAATGTGTCGCGCGCAACGGCTGCCCGCGCCCTGAACAGTTATGGCTATGTTGGCGACGAAACCGCCCAGAAGGTTCAGGCCGCTGCGGAAAAGCTCGGCTATCGCGGCAACCGGCTGGCCCAGGCGTTGCGGAGCGGGCAGTTGCCGATCGTCGGCTGCATCCTTGGCGATATACAGAACCCGTTCTTCGCCCGCATCGCGCACGACATCGAGGTTCTCGCCCGCGAGTGCGGACACAATCTGGTCATCGGCAGCAGCGAAGAGGAGCTTGGACAGGAAATCTCTCTGCTGGCGAGCCTCCAGTCGCTCAGTATCCGCGGCTTCATCGTGGCGCCGACGTCGGCCGACAACAACGCCCATCTCAAGGGTCTGATCGCCGAAAACGTACCGCTGGTCCTGATCGACCGCGTAGCGGAGGGCATCGACTGCGACAGCGTCGTCGTGGACAACGAGGGTGGCGCGCGCAAAGCCGTCGAGTACCTGATCGGGATGGGCCATCGCCGAATAGGACTGTTGCAGGACGACATGCGCATCTTTACCTCGCGTGAGCGCATGAGCGGCTATCGGGCGGCACTTGCCGCAGGCGGTATTGCGCCGGACGATCGGATGGTTGCCGTTTCGCAATCAACGGTTGAGCATGCCGTCGACGCGACCATACGCCTCTTCAGCCAGAAGAACCCGCCGACCGCGCTTTTCACAGTCGACAGCTTGATGACGCAGGGCGCGCTTTTGGCCTTCCGTTCCATGGGCATTTCGATTCCCCATGACGTCTCACTGATCGGTTTCGACGACTTCAATCTGGCGACCTTTACCGATCCGCAGATCACCGTTGTCGCGCAGCCAGTGGCTGAAATCGGTCGCGCGGCAGCTCGGTTGCTGTTCGATCGCCTCTCTGGACAGGGCGGCCAGCCGCAGAAGTTTCGCTTTGAAACCAAGATGATAGTTCGCGGCTCCGTCAGCCGCCGAAGAGACGCCTGAGCGGCGCACATCCCCATCGGAAAATTTTTGAACTGCCCACTTGCCACCGCAAAATTCTTGTGCGCTAAATATATGTGAGATCGATCTCACACAGTCTCAATGATCATTTGCGCAAGACACGATCTCGCTACGAAGGCGATCTTGCGAGGCGCAAAACGGGAAGGTTCTAATGCTCAACTTCGATAGAGATCGCTTTGTTAAGATCCAAAGCGGCGCAGTTGCAATCGCGCAGGACGTGCGTCACCTGATGCGCGAACTACTCAATGACGGTCTGGAACGCATTTTCTTCATGGGCACCGGCGGCGTGCAGTTTCTCACGCAGCCGGCAATCGAACTTGCGCGGAACTCGACGCTCTTCCCGGTTTCGGCAGCCTATTCGGCGCAGGTCGTTCTGGAGCCGCCCGCCGGCTTGAACGAGAAGGCACTGGTCGTCCTGCCCTCCTTGTCGGGCACGACCAAGGAGAGCGTCCAGCTTCTGTCCTTCCTCAAGGAGCGCGGCGTGAAGACGCTGTCTCTGACCGGACACAAGGACACGCCTCTCGGTCGCGACGCCGACTACAACTTCACGAACTTCGCCGAGGACGACACCTCCTCCGAATCTTTCTACCTGCAGACCTTGATCATCGTCCTCGCGCTCCTCGCAGAGCGTGGCGAATATGTTGACTTCGACGCGACCGTGGCCGAACTCAAGCTGCTGCCGGAACTGCTGGTCTCGGTAAAGGAAAGCTACGAGGTTGAGGCCGCCGCACTCGCTAAGGAAATCAAAGACGAGACTTATCACATCTTCACCGGTGCGGGATCGGTCTGGCCGGAAGCTCACTACTACGCCATGTGCATTCTGGAGGAGATGCAGTGGATCCGCACCCGTCCGGTGCAGGCCTCCGACTTCTTCCACGGCACGCTCGAACTGGTTGAACCGGGCGTCAGCCTCTTCATCTTCAAGGGCGAGGACGCCTGCCGGCCGCTAACCGACCGGGTGGAGAACTTTGCCAAACGCTACACCGACAAGGTGCGCATCCTCGATGCGGCTGCGGCCAGCCTTCCGGGCCTTTCCGCAAAAACTCGCGGCCTGATTTCCCCGGTCATCCTGGCAACCATGCTGGAGCGCCTGAGCGCGCATCTGGAAGTCCTGCGCGATCATCCGCTGACCACGCGCCGCTACTACAAGCGCGTCGAATACTAATCGTTTCCCTGCCCGTCGATCACGCCGGGCAGGGTTGCACCTTGGCATGCCTTAAGAAACGAACGACAACAGAGAGGAACTGCGAAATGAAAGCAAACGCGTTTTTGAGCACGACGAGCCTCGGATCGCTCGTTGCAGCCGCATTCGTCATCGGTGGCGCCAGCGGCGTGGCTGCGGCGGACCCGGTCGTGGCCGATCCCAGTGCCGCAGTCGAACATTCGGGCACGATCAGCGTGCTGACGAAATTCGGCCTGCAGCAACTCTCCCCCTTCTTTGTCGATGCGGCAAAGGCATACGAGAAACTTCACCCAGACGTTAAGGTCGAGCTCATCCAGGAGAGCGACGACAGCGTGAAGGGCAAGACGAAAGCCCTGGTGGCATCCAACTCGCTGCCCGACATCTACTTCACATGGACGGGCAGCTGGGGCGAGAATTTCGTGCGTGGCAATCGCGCCGTCGACCTCACCCCGGTCATCGGCCCGGAGACCGAATGGGGCAAGGAGCTCGCACATGCCGCCGTTTCCGCCTTCCAGTACAATGGCAAGCTCTTTGGTATTCCGCTTTATCTCGACGCCAAGTTCATGGGCTACAACAAGAGCCTGTTCGAAAAGGCGGGCGTTTCCGAACCGAAGAGCTTCGAGGAGCTCCTGAGCGCCTGCGCGACGCTGCGCAAATCGGGCGTCACGCCGATTTCGTTCGGCAACAAGGAAGGCTGGCCGGGTGTTCACTATGCGGGACAGTTGCTTGCCTACAACGTGCCGCAGGCGACGCTTGAAAAGGACTTCGTCCCGGCCACGGCCGAATACAGCGACCCCGGTTATGCCGTCAGCCTGACGCAGTTCAAGCAGTTGATCGACGAATGCTCCGACGGCGCCGGCACCAATGGCTCCTCCTACGCATCGGCCTTGCAGCAGTTCAGCAATGGCAAATCCGCGATGTACTATCAGGAGATCATCGAATTCGATCAGGCGACGGCCGAGGGCGCTCTGAAGCGCGAGGATTTCGGTTTCTTCAAGCTGCCGGCTCCGAAAGATGCCAAGGGCGACGTCAAGGCTATCGAGGGCGCGCCGGAAGGCTACATGATCAACGCGGCCTCGAAAAACATTCCGCTCGCGATCGATTTCATGCGGTTCGTCACCTCGGCTGAAAACGGCAAGATCCTGTCGGCGCCGCCTTACGGCCAACCGAGCGCGACGGTGGGCGGCTATTCGGCCGAAACCATGAACCCGGCCGTCGTCGATGGTCTGAAGGTGATCGCGGACTCCTCCTATCTCATGCCCTGGCTCGACACGGCCAACCCGCCGCGCGTGGCGGCTGCCTGGCTTTCGGGACTGCAGGCCCTGATCGGCGGCTCGATGACGCCCGAAGAGGTGGTGGAGCGCGTAAAGGAAGCGGCGGCTTCGTCCAAATAAGGATCGGCCAGTGATTACTGCGGTGAAGCATGACTACAAGGGTGAAGCCGTCAAAATCGGCTTCACCGGGTCGCGCCGGCCTGAAAGGGCCCGGCTCGGCCCGATAACCGGGGTTCTTTCGTTCCGCTGGATCGTGATCGCATTCGTGCTGATCCTCTGGTTCGTCTACTATCCGATCATCGACAACTTCGTCGTCAGCACGAAGAACCAGGACATCTTCACGGGCGAAACGGCCTACGTCGGACTGGATAATTACCGGCGCCTGCAAAGCGATCCGGTGGTTGGGACGGCAATCCTCAACAACACGCTCTATGCCGTTATTTCCGTCGTTTTCCAGGTTTTCGGCGCCTTCGTGCTGGCTGCACTCATCGAGGGGCTGAGCGAGGAGAGGTGGCGCCGTTTCTGGCGCGCCGTTTACTTCGTGCCCTCGGCCATTTCCATCACTGTCACCGGCCTTCTCTTCTATTTCATCTATCAACCCGACATCGGCCTTCTGGATTCGGCGCTGACGCAGATCGGCCTGGCGGACTGGTCGCGCGCCTGGCTCGGCGAGGAACAGACTGCGATATATGCCATCATCGCCATGAGCCAATGGCAGGGTTTCGGCTATTCGACGCTGCTGTTTGCCATCGCGATCCAGAAGATCCCACGCGAACTCTACGACGCGGCGATCATGGACGGGGCAGGGACCTGGCGGCGCCTGTGGAACATCACCTTTCCGCTGACCCGCGAAATGACGGGCCTGATGGTCATCGTCACCATCACCGGCGCATTCCAGGTCTTCAATGAGGTCATGGTCATGACCGGCGGGGGGCCAAACAACAGTAGCCAGGTGCTGGGGACATGGCTCTATCAGCAGGGCTTCATCGAAAATGATTTCGGCTATGGCGCAGCCATCGCATCGGTCATCTTCGTCATCACGCTCATCACGGGTTTTGCGCAGCTATGGTACACGAAGACACGGAGGGTGGACCTGTGAGCGTCTCCCATCAGCCGCGCGAAACCGAGCGCACCGACTTCGTCGCCGTGCTGGCGAAGGCCTGCCTCGTCACCTTTCTGATCAGCCTCGGCGTGGTAGTCCTCTATCCGCTGTTCTGGATGGCACTGAACGGCTTCAAGACCAATGCCGAAATCTTCGGCAATCCGTTTGCGCTGCCGAGCGGTTTCAGCTTGGCCAACTACGTGTCGGCCTGGAACCAGGGCATCCGGAACTACATTGCGACGAGCGTCATCGTTACATTGGGATCGGCCGTCTGCACCGTGCTGGTCAGTGCGTGGACCGCCTACGGCCTGACGCGCTCGAAACTGCCAGGCAAGCCGTTCTTCGTCGGCATTGTCCTCGGCGGCCTCATGCTCAGCCCGACGGTCGCGGTCATCCCGCTGGTGCGCATGATGCAGGATCTCGGCCTCTACAACACCTATTGGGCGCTGATCATCCTCTACACCGCTTTCCGCATTCCCTTCACGACCTTCCTCATCCGCGCCTACATGCTCGGCCTGCCGCGCGACCTGGATGAGGCCGCCATCATGGACGGCGCCAGCGAAGGCCAGATATTCTGGAAAGTGACGCTGCCCTTGTGCAAACCGATCCTGGTGTCCTGCGTGATCCTGCACGTGCTCTTCGCGTGGAACGAATATCTGTTCGCGATGATCTTCACCAGCGGCGCGGACCTGCAGACACTGCCCGTCGGCCTGACGTCCATCATGGCAAAGCACGGCACGAACTATGCCGTCGTCTTCGCCGCCATGACGCTCTCGGCACTTCCCATCGTCATGACCTTCTTCGCGGCCCAGCGCTTCTTCATCCGCGGGCTTGCCGAAGGCATCGGGAAATAGGAGCGGAATCCATGTTGAAACGCGAACAACTCATCGGTGCGAATTTCTCCTTTCAGCACTTTCCCTTCCGCTGGGCTGCCGAAAAGCTCAGCGCCATCGGCTTCCAGCAGATGGAGTTTTGGGGCATCGCCCCGCATCTCGATCTCTTCCACGACAACCGTGCGCGACTTGCGGAGGTGAAGGCGATCCTCGGCGACAACGGCCTGACGGTCCGTTGCTTCACGCCCGAGCAGGTCCTCTACCCGATCAACATCGCCTCCGGCGACAGCGCATATCGCAAAGCGAGCGTCGAGCGCTTCATGCGGGCCGCCGACATCTGCGCGGAACTCGGGGCGGCCTATCTCTTCCTGACGCCGGGCCGTGGTTTGGAATGCGAAAGCCGGGAAACCGCCTTTGCGCATTCGGTCGCCTCCATCAACCGGATCGCGGCGCATGCAAGGTCGGTCGGGGTCTCCTGCCTCCTTGAACCGCTCCAGCGTCTCGAAAGCAACATCGTTACCAATGCCGACGAGCTTCATGCCCTTTGGCGCGCGCTCGACGGCGACGATATCGACGTGGTTCTCGACATCGTCGCCATGGCGACCGCCGGCGACAGCGTCGGCGAGTACTTCGAAAAATTCGGAAAACGCGTTGCCCACGTCCATGTCGTAGATGGAACGCCAGCAGGCCATCTTGCCTGGGGCGACGGCAACCTGCCGCTCCACGTCTATCTCGCCGAGCTCGGTGCGCACGGTTTTGCCGGTACGCTCACCTTCGAGCCCTTCGGCAACGGCTCCTATGCACTCGAACCCGTTTCCGTCTGGCGGCGGTGCCTGGAAGCGATCGCTCCCCATTTCGATCAAGCAGAGAAAACATGAACAACAGCCGTCCCACCCTGATCGCCGTCGGCGACAATTGCCTCGACGCCTATCTCAGCAAGGGGTTTGTCACCGTGGGCGGCAATGCGCTCAATGTCGCCGTGCAGTGGCGACGGCAGGGCCTGAATGCCCGCTATTTCGGTGCGCTGGGTCCGGATGCGGAGGCAGACATCATGCTCGCCGCCATCGAGAAGGCCGGCCTCGAGCGGAGCGATGTCGAAATACGCCCCGGCGCTTCCGCCGTGACGCTATTGACCGATGATGCCGGGGAGCGGCGCTTTCTTCTCGAATCGCTTGGCGTCGGCGGAAACTATGTTCCGAGCCTCGATCGATACGAAGCGCTGCGGCAGGCCGATTGGGTGCATCTTGGCACGAACTCCAGCGAAAGCCTCGTCCGGCGCCTTGTCGCGGATGGGGTGCCGTTCAGCATCGATGTCTCGACACGGCATTTCGACCTTTCGCTGGAAGACGTACCATTGGTTTTCGCCTCCGGCCCGGATGATCCGGCCAAACCGGTCGAGCCGCTGATTGAGCGGTTCAAGAAGGTGGGCGCGCGGCAGGTCGTAGTCACGTGCGGCAAACGCGGTTCCTTCTATGACAACGGCAGCGAAATGTTTTTCGCAGGCTCGGTGCCGGTGACGGTGGTCGATACCTGCGGGGCGGGGGACAGCTTCATCGCGACCTTCCTCGTGTCGCGCTTCTTCGAGCACTATTCGGAGCAGGCTGTCCTTGATCATTCCGCGGCCAATGCCGCGGAAACCTGCACGCATCTCGGCGGCTTTCCCCAGCCGATCCAGGCAATTCCCCAATGGTTGCTGGACAAGTACGACAGCGTCATCCGCACGACACAGAGGGCCTGAGCATGAACACCATCACGATGAGGCCGCCTGTGGCTGCAGCAAAGGGGGACCGCTCCTTCTGGCTGCAGAGCATCGATGCGGACGCAGTCACCGCTCCGTTGCAGGGCAGCGAGGACTGTGACGTGGCGATCGTCGGCGGCGGATATGCCGGTCTCTGGACGGCTCTCCGCATAAAGGAGCAAGCCCCGCAGACACGCGTGACCGTTCTCGAAGCGGACTTCTGCGGATCGGGTGCTTCGGGCCGCAATGGCGGCCAGGTTCACAGCTGGTTTGCGGAAATCGACATGCTGCGCGTGCTTGTGGGTGAAGATGACGCGCTCATGCTGTGCCGCGCGACGACCGATGCCATCGAGGAACTGAGCAGCTTGCAGGCTGCAGGCACCATCGACATGGATCTGCGACTCGACGGCTGGCTGTGGACGGCAAGCTCGACCGCGCAGGAAGGCGCCTGGGCGCAGGCTTGCAACGTGTGCCGCACGATTGGCGAAGCGCGCTTCCGGCCGCTTCAGCGCGCTGAAATCCTGCTCCGCACGGGCTCCGCCGCCTCCTATGTTGGCATCGTCGAGGAGAGGGCAGGGACCGTCCAGCCCGCA
>NZ_JABXYK010000025.1 GCF_013378445.1 Mycoplana rhizolycopersici | reverse complement strand
ATCGTCGGCGCGGTGCACGGTATGTGCCTCTATCTCGGCCTCGAATTTGTTCGCAACAGAGAAACGCTGGAGCCATCCACGCAGGAAACAGCCGCCATCTGCAGCAGGCTTCTCGACCTCGGCGCCGTCATGCCGCCGACCGGCGACTATCTAAACGTGCTGAAGATAAAGCCGCCACTTTGCCTGTCCCGCCAAAACGCCGATTTCTTCGCGGACATGCTGGCAAGGGTGTTGGAGGAGGGGTGGCAGGCCCAGACGCCTCCAAACTGCCGTTCCGCAGTCAGTCGATGCTAAGTCGCGGCGGCAGGACAGTTCCATAAGACACATTACACGATTTTTTCATGTAGAGGCTATTTAGTAATGCGACAGTTGGGGCAGTCAGAGATGCGACAGTCTCGCCTCTCGACGCGCTGATCAATATCAACGTCGGGAGCAAGGGTGGCGACCCTCAGCCTGGTCGAGACCATGAGCGGTCGGAGTCGTCATGTCCTGTTTGATCACCATGTCGCAGAAAGAGTTGCATCGCCTCGAAGTCATCAGAAGATCCGCGACGCGCGCCTGAGGTTGTCCACGCGGCTGAGTTGCTCGACCTCAGTCGAAGTCAGGTCCACAGGCTGCTGCAGGCCTATGATCAGGATGGTCCGGCCGGTCTGCGCCACAGCGAGAATTTCCGCAATGCAGCGCCGGATCTGATCCGCGAACGCTATCTGGATTTCGGTCCGACGCTGGCGCGCGAGAAGCTGATCGAGCTGCACCGGATTTCGGGTCGCCAAGTAGACGCTGCGTCAGTGGATGACCGAGGCCGGAATTTGGAGGCCGCTGGCTGACCATGAGAGTCAAACGGATCATAGGTTTGGCATTCGTGACGGTAGCACAGCCAACGGCTACCAGAAGCGCGGCCGCAAGCCCGGCCGTAGGACGGATTCATGAACGATCCGGCGGTGATTGCGCGACGAGAGAAAGCGTTGATGAGGGAGACAGCGGCGGAATAAAGAGCGTCAATGCACGCCGATGTCGCTCTGCGTATCCGATTCCAACTGCAGGCAAGCTGGCCAAAGTGGCGTCCATCGGCCTGACATTGAGGTCGCTGAGACAAGGCTGATTGCGGATTGCTGATTTGCGATGCAAATTGGCAACATGGGACGCGGGCCTTGGCAGCTTCGCGGAAATCCACATCGGGGGCAAAGCTATCTCCGCCGCCGGCGTCATCGACAACGAAACCATGAAAATACGGCCGAGTGGCTCTGCGCCGACGCTGTCTTTGTTCGTACGAGAGCATGGTATCGAAATAGGCGCGCCGAAGACTGCAGGCAATCAACCGCTACCCCAAAAGGCAGTGAATTAAGGCAGGAGATGCCGGAAGGGTAGCCGATTTCCGGTATTTCGCGTCTTTTCATGGCGGCCGCATTCCGTTAAGGCGCTGTCATAAAACTGTCATATATGGGAAAACGCCACGTGCTGAGTTGGTTTCGCGCCTTGATGCCCCGGGAAGACCGGTTCTTCGACATGTTCGACGCGCATGCGAAAACGGTGGTCGGAGCGGCGGAGGCGCTGGAGAAGGTTCTCGCCGGAGGGCCTGAAATAGAAAAGCATTGCGACCGCATCGTCGAACTCGAGGACAAGGCCGACCATATCACGGCCGAAGTGCTGCTCGCCGTTCGCAAGAGCTTCATCACGCCCTTCGACCGCGGCGACATCAAGGACCTGATCCAGTCGCTCGATGACGCCATCGACATGATGCACAAAACCGTCAAGACAATCCGGCTGTTCGAGCAGAAAAGCTTCGATCCCGGCATGCAGGAAATGGGCGCGATCATCGTCAAGGCGGCCCACCTGGTGAGCGAAGCGATACCGCAGCTCCATAAGATCGGCACGAATGCACCGCGCCTCAATGCGATTGCCGAAGAGGTGATGCGCATCGAGGGGCGGGCCGATGAACTGCATGAAAAAGGGCTGAAGGACTTGTTCCAGCGCCATGGCGCGTCCAACCCGATGGCCTACATGATCGGCAGCGAACTCTACGGCGAGCTTGAAAAAGTCGTGGACCGCTTCGAAGACGTGGCCAATGAAATCAGCGGCATCGTGATCGAGAACGTCTGATGGACGCCACCCTCGCCCTGCCTCTGCTGGTGGCGCTCATCGGCATCGCCCTGCTGTTTGACTTCCTGAACGGGTTGCACGACGCAGCGAACTCGATCGCCACGATCGTCTCGACCCGGGTGCTGCGGCCGCAATACGCGGTCATGTGGGCCGCCTTCTTCAACTTCATCGCCTTTCTGTTCTTCGGCCTGCATGTCGCAGAGACGATCGGCCGGGGGATCATCGATCCCGCGATCGTCTCGCCGGCGGTGATCTTCTCGGCCCTGATCGGCGCGATCATCTGGAACGTCGTCACCTGGCTGTTCGGGATCCCGTCCAGTTCCTCGCATGCGCTGATCGGCGGGCTCGTGGGCGCGGGGCTTGCCAGAAGCGGTTTTGATTCCATCGTCCTGTCCGGAGTGCTGAAGACGGTCGGCGCGATCTTCATGTCGCCTGCCATCGGCTTCTTCCTGGCGCTGATGCTGGTGTTGCTCGTCTCCTGGATCTGCGTGCGCCAGACGCCGTTTGCTGTCGACAACAGCTTCCGCGGGCTGCAGTTCATATCCGCCTCGCTCTATTCGCTCGGGCACGGCGGCAACGATGCGCAGAAGACGATGGGCATCATCGCTGTCCTGTTGTATTCGCAGGGGCATCTCGGATCGGAATTCTATGTCCCCTTCTGGGTGGTGATCACCTGCCAGGCGGCGATTGCGCTGGGCACGCTGTTCGGGGGCTGGCGAATCGTCCACACGATGGGCTCGAAGATCACCAAGCTGAACCCGATGCAGGGCTTCTGCGCGGAGACCGGCGGCGCCATCACCCTCTTCGCTGCCACCTGGCTCGGTATCCCGGTTTCGACGACGCACACGATCACCGGCGCGATCATCGGCGTCGGTGCTGCGCGGCGCGTCTCCGCTGTGCGCTGGGGGCTTGCCGGAAACATCGTCGTCGCCTGGTTCGTCACCCTGCCCGCGGCTGCCGTCGTATCCGCCCTCACCTACTGGGTGGTCGGCCTCTTCGGTGGGCACTGAACCGCGCCGGCCGGCCGCACGCTCCCCCGAGGCCCTTGCCAGGCAACGAAGTTGAAGGCACGTTTCACGTCGACAGATTCGCACGTGTGCATCGGGGAGACGGGTATGGCAGCGAAAGCAGATCTGGCCGGTGCCGTGCTGTTTGCGTGGATGGTATCCTGTGGCACGGCCGCGGCGCAGGATAGCAGTGCGGATCTTGCCAAGAAGCTGACCAATCCCGTCGCATCGATGATCAGCGTGCCGTTCCAGTTCAATTACGATCGCGGGTTCGGTCCGGAGGACGGTAACCGGGAGACGCTGAACATCCAGCCCGTCATCCCGATCTCGATCAACGAGGACTGGAACGTCATCTCGCGCACGATCATGCCGCTGATCTGGCAGAACGACATCGCCGGTCCGTCCGGCCATCAGTTCGGCCTTGGCGACATCACCCAGAGCCTTTTCCTCTCTCCCAAGCAACCCGGGCCAGGCGGTCTGATATGGGGCCTCGGGCCGGTATTCCTCATCCCCACCGCGACCGACGAACTGACCGGTAGCGGCAAATGGGGAGCCGGCCCGACGGCGGTGGCGCTGAAGCAGCAAGGCCCGTGGACCTACGGCATGCTTGCAAACCACATCTGGTCGTTTGCCGGCGAGGATGATCGCGTCGACGTCAATTCGACGTTCCTTCAGCCGTTTGTCTCCTACACGACGCCCGATGCCTGGACCTTCACGCTGAACACCGAGTCGACCTACGACTGGGAGGGCGACCAATGGTCGGTCCCAGTCAATTTCACCGTTGGCAAGCTGGTGAAGTTCGACAAACAGCCGGTCAGCTTCACCGCTGGACTACGCTATTGGGCCGATGCGCCGGAAAATGCCCAGGAGGGTCTCGGTTTCCGGTTCGTGGTGACCTTCCTGTTTCCCCAATAAGGCCGTACCGAAGGCGAACCGGGCGAAGCACATGGTCGTAGCCGCCAAGCTGCTGTAGCATGTGCAGACTGCTAGCTTCGTGGATTATTGCCTATGGAGCGTCATCTTGCCGCCGTCATGATCGCTGACGTCGTGGGTTACAGCCGACTGAGTCTGGTCGACGAGGAGGGGACGCGCGCTCGTTTCAAGCGCGATCTTGCCGAAGTCTTTTCGCCCGCCTTCGAGATGCATCACGGCCGGCTGGTGAAGACGATGGGCGATGGGCTGCTGGTCGAATTCCGAAGCGTCGTCGACGCCCTGCGCTGCGCAATCGAGGTTCAGAACGCCAAGCGCGAACAGGAGGACGACACGCCCGTTGACCGCCGGCTGCAGTTCCGCATCGGCATCAACTTGGGCGACGTGATCGTTGAGGGCGACGACATCCACGGCAACGGCGTCAATATCGCCGACCGGCTCCAGACACTGGCAGAGCCGGGCGGTATCGCCCTTTCTGGCAGCGCCCACGATCAGGTGCGGGGGCAGACCGATGCGGCGTTCACCGACGTCGGGCCGCAATGGGTCAAGAACATCGATGATCCCGTCCACGTCTACCTCGTACTGTCTGATACGTCCCGAAGGGGCGTCAGTTCACGACTCGTCTACCGCAGGAACCGAAAGCATGTCGCCTTCACTGCGGCAGCCGTAGCAATCCTTGTCCTGGCCGGCGGGGTGGCGTGGTTGCAGCCTTGGCCGTCGACGGCCGATACCGCAGGCGAACGTATCGCCTATCCCCTCCCCGACAAGCCCTCGGTCGCCGTCCTGCCCTTCATCAACGTGACCGGCGACAGGGAGCAGGATCATCTGGCGCAAGGACTGACTGACGACCTCATCACGGAACTTTCAAAGGTCTCCGGATTGTTCGTGATCGCGCGCCACTCCGTGTTTGCGCTTGCGGAGGCGGGAGGGGGAGCGCAGGGCGCCGCCGGCGAACTGGGCGTAAAGTACCTTCTCGAAGGAACGCTCCAGCGCGCGGGCGTGCAGTTGCGTATCAATGTGAAGCTGATCGATGCCGTCTCGGGCCTGTCGCTTTGGGCGGAGCGATACGACAGGAAGTTCGCCGATCTCTTCGCCGTTCAGGACGACGTGATCGCCAAGATCATTTCCGCGCTCGAGATCCGCATCAGCGAGGGCGAGCGCAACCAGATTGCCCGCATTCCAACCGACAACCTCGAAGCCTACGACTTCTACATGCGTGCCGAGCAGCAGGGGCCGAGCTTCGGAGACGTTCAGAGCTACCGACAGGCCCTGTCCTACTATCAGAAGGCGATCGACCTCGATCCGCGCTTCGCCGATGCCCATGCCGGCATCGCCCGCATTGCGGTCGATATCTGGCGCAACGACTTCAACTACATCTGGTCGGCGGCCGTTGCACGCAAGATCGCCTATGACGCCGCCGGCGAAGCGCTGAAGCTCGATCCCGACAATGCCCGCGCTCACATGGTGCTTGCATTGCTGCAACTGGTCGACGGGCATGGCGACGAGGCGAGAGTTTCGGCGGAGCGCGCCGTATCCGCCCAGCCCAACGATCCGGAGGCCCATGCCAGTTTCGGCCTGGTCCTCGCCCTCACCGGCGATCACGCGCAGGCCGTGTCCGAGGCCGAATATTCCCTGCGCCTCGATCCGACGCCGATACCGAGCTTCAGGCTGCTCGCCGGCATCATTCTCTACATCGCCAGATCGAACGCCGCGGCGATATCGCTGATACAGGCGGCGCAGAGGGAACTACCAGGTTCGGAGTCCGCGAGCGAATATCTCGCGGCCGCCTATGCCGAAGCGGGTGACGGCCGCGCCGCCCGCGCGGAGGCGGAGAAACTGCGCGCGATGTTTTCCGAGGTCAACCTCACCTACTACAGCCATCTCTATGACTACTGGCGCCCCGACGATCTGGACTATCACCTTCGGGGGCTCCAGAGCGCCGGAGTTCCCGTTTGGCCCTTTGGTATCGAAACCGGCGGGGCCGATCGCCTGGGAGAAAGCGACCTCAAGGCCCTTGTCGACAACAGAACCTGGGCCGGACGCCACCGCAACGGAACGGAGTTCATGCAATATTTCGGCCGAACCGGCGATACCGCCTATCGCACCGCCAACACCAGCATCACCGGCAAGGCTGAGGTTCGCGGCGATCGCCTTTGCGAGCAATTCGAGGGATACTTCCTCAACCGGATGGTTTGCGGCTACGTGCTGCGCAACACCGGCGGCCACCAGCCCGACCAGGACTATGTCCACGTCACGCCGCAGGCGGCGAAGTACTTTTCCGTAACCCCGTGAAACGCTGCGCTGAGCAGTCCACCGTGACGGGCCATCTCATTGGGGGGCGTGGCGCCAGTCGACCGCGTCCTTCTCCGAAACAAGCGTCTTTTCGACATTGGCCCAGTGCTTCTGCGAGTCCGGCAGCTTGCTCGGATTCTTCTCGAAGCCTTCGGCAGCCCCCGGATCGTAGGAGATGTACAGCTTTCCGTCGATGATGCGCCAGGCCCTGGGGTCGATATTGGTCGTGACCGTGCCGAAGGACACCCCGTCGGCACAATAGCCGCCATATTGCGGCGCATACTTAGCCGGCTCCTTGGCGAAGAGATCGCGATTTTCGGCGCTTGCGAACTGCCAGGTGGCGCCGAGCCAGTCGTAGGTGAACTGCGGGGAGCCCTCGACCGCCTCGTGCTGCGTGAAATAGGCGACCGTATCGTAGCCCTTGATCGCGACGTTGCCGAAATATCCGGTATTGACGAAATCTTCGGCCCAGGCCGAAATCGGAATGGTGGAAGCGCCGAGCAAGGCCGCGGCAAACCATCTTGCAGTGCCCATGTGATCTCTCCATCGAGCGGCGTCCCGCACCTGACCGGCAGCTATTGCCGTTTGGTGCACTCGCCGTACAGCCAGTCGCCGACGATCTCGGCCTTCTGGCAAGTGGCCCCTGCCTTCAGAAGGAGGTCCGCAGCCTCCCAGTGGGACCGCCATCCCGCCTGCGTCAGCGGGGTGTAGCCATTTCGTTCCTTCGCTTCGATATCCGCCTTCTGCGCCAGGAGGAAGGCGACGATATCTGCGTGCCCCTCCTCCGCTGCGGCGTGAAGTGGCGACATGTGATAGAAATTCTTGACGTCGTTGACGTCGGCGCCCCGTTTGACCAGCATCTCGACGATATCGAGATATCCGCCATAGGAGGCGGCGTGCAACGCCGTCAGGCCGCCCTTGTTGCGGATCTCCACGTCGTTGCCGCGATCGAGCAGGACGGCCACCACATCCGGTTTGCCGGCAAGGGCGGCGATGACAAGTGCGGGTTCGCCCGTGGCGTCGGGCTCGGACAGATCCGCGCCCTTGTCTATCAGTTGTTTGACGAGCGCGCTGTTGCCGGCCTTGGCCGCATCGTGCAGCGGACCCGCAAATGACGATGCCGCCAGCGACAGCAAGGCCATGATCGATATCAAAACAGGCTTCACCGCCAAACCTCCCCAAGATCTGGTTGCGACCAGTCGGCAAGAACATGCGGCGTGCTTATATACCATGCGTGATGCCGGCCGAGCAAGAAGCGCAGGCCAATATTACAAGCGTGGCGCATCGTTGATTCCGCTATCTTTTCGCGCTTACTTGATGAATAATGAGCGCTAGGGTGTGAGCATTGCCCGTCGCGCCGGCGGCTCTAAAATTATTCTTCGAGTGGCTCCGATCGAGCGTGCACTCCAATTCGACATTGCAGCCAGACAGTTAATTTTCCCGATACTGAAGCATGGAGGGCTGAGGATCATGGGCTTCGACAGGCTTTCTCTTCAATTGCGGCCTGGCCTGGCCGTCGGCGTGCTGCTGGCATTGACCGCCAGCCCGGATTGGACCGGACCGGCATTCGCGCAACAACAGGCTGCCGCGACGTCCACGGCAACCGATCAGGCGTCAGGTGAGGATCAGAACCTCCTCACCGAAGACGAACTGGAAATCCTGGTCGCGAGGATCGCGCTCTATCCAGACGAACTGGTGGCGCTCGTCAGTTCGGCTTCCCTCTATCCGCTGCAGATCGTCGAGGCCGAGCGCTTTCTCGAGCAGAAGATCAAGGACAAGGATCTCCAGCCGAAGGACAGCTGGGACGACAGCGTCATCTCTCTGCTGAACTATCCGGACATCGTGAAGATGATGGGCGACGACCTCGACTGGACCCAGTCGCTCGGCAGCGCGCTGGCCTATCAGCAAAAAGACGTGCTGATGGCGATCCAGACGCTGCGCGACAAGGCGGTCGCAGATGGTGTCATCAAGACGGACGACAAGGTGAAGGTGGTGAACGAGGGTGACAACGTCGTCATCCAGGCGGCGGATCCGGAAAAGATCTATATTCCGCAGTATGAGCCGCAAATGCTCTACGAGCCCGGTTATGCGCCGGCGCCGATCACATACTACGACGACCCTTATCCGAGCTACTATTATCCGACTGCGCCCTATTTCGCCGCTGCGATCGCGGGTGGCGCGATCTGGGCCGCGACCGTCGACTGGGACGACTGGGGTGTCTGGGGTGGCAATTGGGGCGGCGACGTCGATATCGACTGCGACAAGTGCTTCAACGACATCGATATCGATCGCGACAAGTTCAAGATGAACGATGTCGACTGGAAAAACGTCGACCGGTCCAAGATCAAGTTCGACAAGAACCAGCTTGCCAACGTCGATCGCGACAAGTTCAAGAATGAGTTCAAGGCCAACCGCGACAACAACATTGCCAACCGGGCCAAGGATGTGCGGCGCAGCGGCGGAGACAAGATTGCCAATCGTCCAGGCAAGGTTTCCGTCGACGATATCCGCAAGAGCAAGGTGGATGCCGACCGGGCGCGTCAGCGCGCGGGGAGCGCGGACCGTGGCGACGTCCAGCGCCGCGCGGATGCCCCGCGCCGGGACGGCCAGGCGGCCAGTGCCCGTCGGGACGGTGGAAACGTGGCCAATCGCGCCAGCGCAGGCGGCAAGCAGAAGAGCGCGAACCGGAAGGTCACCAAGCCGAAGCCCGGAGGACAGGTGCAGAAGCGCTCGGGCAATCGCCCGTCGGCCATGGGCAACGTCAGCAGCAAGAGGCACACGCAGGTCTCGTCCAATCGCGGGCGCCAGTCGATGAGCGGCGGCGGTAATCGCAGACCGCAGGCCAGCCGGGGCGGCGGTCGAGGCGGTGGCCACGCCCGTCCCCCACGCGGCGGCGGTGGTCGCGGCGGCGGTCGTCGTTGAAGATAGCGATCAGGAGGCACAGATGTTGAAAAATGCGCGTATCAGGATCGCATCGTCGGTGTTCGGAGCGGTTGTTCTTGGTGGAACGGTCTTCTCGCCGGCGGTTCTGGCGGCGGAGCCGGCAGAGGACCTGTCGCTTGACGATTTCATCTCGGCCCAGGAACCGCCGGAGTTTGCCACGCCGGAGCAGGCCGTCGAGGCATTCAAGGCGGCAGTAGACAGCAGCGACTTTGACAAGGTCGCGGAGCTTCTCGGCCTCGAGCCGGCCAGGGCAAAGGCCAGTCCAGGCGCGATGGACACGTTTGCCGACATCCAGGCCGGCGTGAAGGAGAAGGTGGTGCTCGATGACCAAGGACCGGACAAGGTCCTTGAGATCGGAAACATTCTCTGGCCGCTCCCCTTCCCCCTCGTGGAAAAGGACGGGAAATGGGCCTTCGACACGCATGCCGGGCTGGACGAAATCGCGGACCGTCATGTCGGCGAGAACGAGCTGGAGACGATCGACACGCTGAAGGCTTATGTCGATGCGCAGGAGGATTATGCCTCCGAAGACCGCGACGGCGACGGCGTGCTCGAATATGCGCAAAAGGTTGTCAGCAGCGAGGGCCAGAAGGACGGGCTTTATTGGCCGTTGGAGCAGGGCGACGGCGAGGAGAGTCCCGCAGGACCGGCGCTTGCCGATGGCGACGCGCTCGAAAGGGCCAAGGCTGGGGAAGGGTATCACGGCTATCGATACCGCATCCTGACCGGCCAGGGCGACAATATCGCCGGCGGAAAGTATGACTACGTCATCAACGGCAACATGATTGCCGGCCACGCCCTTGTGGCCTGGCCCGTCAACTACGGCCTCACCGGCGTGAAGACGTTCCTCGTCAACAAGAACGGCATCATCTACGAGGCCGATCTCGGCGAGAATACGGCGCAGATCGCGTCGAAGATCCGCACATTCAATCCGAACGACGAATGGGACATCGTCAGCGAATAGGACGTCCTTGGTCTTTCCGCAGGTCGGTTTCGTCGGAAAGGCAGGACTCCCATCGGCGCGCCGCACCTAATAAGGCTCGCCGCGGCCGTCGCCGACGCTCGCCCACCAAGTTCGACCGCCATAACTTCATGTTATGATTGCTGCAAACTGGGTATTTGCCGTTAAGCGTCATTTCGGAAATGCTGCTTTTGACCCTGCGGTCGGGCAAAGCCCTGACCCTACGCGCAAGGGGAGGAAAGGGCAGCCCATGACTGAAACCATCCGCCTCGGTCTGGTGGGCGACAATATCGCAAAGTCGCTTTCTCCACGCCTGCATATGCTGGCCGCCGCGCAGAACGGACGCCGCGTCGTCTACGACCGGCTGATGCCCGCCGAACACGGCATGACGTTCGAGGCGTTGTTTGACGATGTGTCCGCTGCCGGTTACCGCGGCGTGAACATCACCTACCCTTACAAGGAAAACGCTGCCGCCCGGGTCAAAATCGATGATCCGCTCGTCGCTGCCATCGGCGCCGTCAACACGGTGCTGTTCGATGAGGGTGGGCCGCACGGCTTCAATACCGACTACTCAGGCTTTGTCGCTGCCTATCGACGAATTCGCGGCGACGCCCTGCCCGGTACGGTGTTGATGATCGGTGCGGGAGGGGTCGGCAAGGCGATTGCGTTTGCACTTGTCGCGCTCGGCCTTCGCGCATTTCACATCGTTGATCGTGACGTGTCGCGAGCGGAATCACTCGCTCAGGCGCTGAAGGCCGCTCGTCCCGATCTGCTGACGGAAACGGGCGCGGATGCTGCCGTCCTTGCCAGGGGCGTGGCCGGACTGGTGAATTGTACGCCGGTCGGCATGGTCGGCCATGAGGGCACGCCGCTTGCGCGCGCCGCCATGGCCGGCGCTCAATGGGCTTTCGACGCGGTCTACACGCCTCCTGAGACGCGGTTCCTGCAGGATGCGGACGCGGAGGGTCTGCAGGTCATATCCGGCTACGAGCTCTTTATCGGTCAGGGCGTCGATGCCTGGCGCATCTTCACCGGTCTGCCGGTCGACGAGGTACGCCTGCGCGAGGCGATGGCTGATTGAAACGTGTTTCAGTCTGACTTGCCACCACCCCGCGCAGGTGCTCAGCCCCTGACGTCGAGCGGCGAAAGGTCGACAGCCACGGCACGTCCGCTTTCGGCTGCCGCGCGAATGGCATCCAGTACGATCAGATTGGCCGTCGCGTCGCGCGCGGAGACCAGTGGCGTGCCGCCTTCCCTGATCAGGTTGCCGAAGTGCCGGAGTTGCTCCTCGTAAGGATCGGCCGCCTCCACTGCGAGCTTTGTCGGCTGCAAGCGGCGCGTCCAGTCCGGCTCGCCCTCCGGCTCCCAGAGCGTCAGGTCCGGGAGGGACAGTCCGGCCCGGCTCCCCGCGTAGTGGTGGGCGGTCACCGGATGTGCCGGGAAGCGGACGGGATTCTCGCCCGCAGTCAGATCCCAGGCCCACGGTCCTGTTGCCGCATCCGAGATGCATAGTGTCGCCAGGCCGCCGTCCGCAAAGGTCAGCGCGACAGCGGCGGTGTCCTCGACGGCAAAGCCGCGTCGGCCGTTGCTGGCAATCGCCTGTACAGTGGCCACTTGTCCGAAGAAATGCCGAAGCAGATCGATTTCGTGGACGAGGTTGATCAGCAGCGGCCCCCCTGCCCCAGGCGTGCGGCGCCAGGCCGCCTCGAAATAGGAGGGCGGCTTGGCGAGCGAGCAGGTGACAGTGGCCATTACGAGATTGCCGATCCGGCCGGCATGGATGGTTTCGTGCGCCTTGCGGATAATCGGATTGTGGCGGCGATGATGGCCGACCAGGAGCGGCCTGCCAGTCTCCTCGGCGATTTCGATCAACCGAAGGGCGGAGGCGAGGCTCTCGGCCACCGGCTTTTCCAGCAGTACGGGAATTCCCGCTTGCAACAGGGCTTCGGAGATTGGCAAATGGGTCTCGTTCGGCGTGGCGACGATGGCCGCATCGGCAATTCCCGACTCGATCAAGGTGGCTGTGTCCGGGAGGCAGGGCACGCCCAGCGATTGGGCAAGGGCTGCGCCGGAAGGTGCCGGGTCTATGATCGCTGCAAGGTGCAGGCCCTCCATCCGGGTCAGCGTGTCGATATGTGTGCGTCCGATGGCACCGGCACCGATTACTGCAACGCCGATTGATCCTGTCATGATATCCTCCCTGATCTGCCTTGAGGCTACCAGCGCAGCCATAATAATGGAATTGAAGTTTATTATTGAATGACATTCTATTTTTTGCAATATTGACCCCCGCTGGCCGATGCCGGTGCCATTTTGGGAGGAATGCTGGATGGGAGCCGTATGGGCGACAAAGGTATGTGCACCTCATGCCGCGCGTAGTCCGGCTTGCGCCTGCGTGTGGGCCGGAGTGATGCACAGGGACTTGCCGGCATGAGCCGGATACTCGTCACCGGCGGCACAGGTTTCGTCGGCTTGCGCACGATTGCAGCGTTGCACCGTGCCGGTCACGGTATCCGTGTGTTCGATCTGGCGCCGAGGCCCGATCGCCTTCCGCCCCACGCCGAGATCGAGGTCGTTACCGGCGACATTACGGACACGGCGGCCGTTCTCGCCGCGGCAAGCGGTTGTACCGGAATCGTTCACCTCGCCGGCCTCATGACCGCCGATTGCGCCAAAGACCCGCTGCTCGGCGCGCGCGTCAACCTGATCGGCAGCCTCAACGTATTCGAAGCGGCAAAGGCAGGTCGCCTTCCCGTCGCTTATCTGAGCACCGCCGGCGTCTTCGGGCCGGAGGATCCGATCCACCCGAAGCCCATGACCATTTACGGCGCGACCAAGCTCGCGGTCGAGGGTGCTGCGCGGGCCTTCAACATCGATCATGGCGTGACCAGCTTCGGCTTGCGGCCGTACATCGTCTATGGGCCCGGCATCAGCGCAGGAATCGCGGCCGGTCCGTCGATCGCCATCGCGGCCGCAGCGCGCAAGGAGCCGGCTGAAATCCGCTTCTCCGGCCGCGTCGGCTTCGTCCATGTGGACGACGTCGCGCGTATGATGGCTGCGGCAATGTCGGCGCCGCTGACCGGCGCAACCGTCGTGACCATGGCCGGGGAAACAGCCGAGATGACAGAATTCGTCTCCGAGCTTCATCGCCAGACCGGATGGTCGGATGTTGCCATCAGCGGCGATCCGCTGCGCATTCCCGCCGATCTTGCCTCCGATCCTGTTCCCGAATTTCTGGCTTCCCAGCCCGTGACTGGCATAGCTGCCGGAATTGAAAGGTCGCTCGCTGAACTGCGGCACGTTGCCGGCAAGGAATCGTCCAATGTTTAGCGACCATCGTCCATTTTCCGGATGCAGGCGGCGTGATTTCTTCTAGGATCAAAGGTGGAGCCGGGCGAATGATCTTCAGGCCGGGGTTTCCGCAGGTCTGGAAACTTTGAAGCCAATGTGTGGATAGGTCCCAACGACAGTGGGCGCTTAACATGATGTTATGCAAAGAGCCCAATCGGTATTCGTCAACACGCCGTCCGAGCGGATATGGTGACACAAGTTGTCCATCTGGGAGGATGGGGAGTATCGACTAAAAGAAATCGCGGCGCCGGGAGGAGATCAAGGTCGCCGCGTTCCGAGAAGCAGTCCGTTGGCCTGTCGCTCGGATCGTCAGCAATGATCATTATAGGGAGGAACGCAATGATCAGAAGACTTCTTTCGACAGCGGCCCTGGTGATGGCGCTTGGCGTCGCACCGGCACTCGCAGAACTCAAGATCGGCTCCATCATCGAACTGTCCGGCGCGGGTGCTGCGGCTGGCACGAACTTCCGCGACGGCGTGAAGATGGGCTTCGAGGAGATCAATGCCCAGGGTGGCATCCTGAAGGAGCAGGTGTCCGTCCTCGAATACGACAGCCAGACCGATCCGCAGGTTTCCCGCGCCATGGTGCAGAAGGCCATCGACGATGGCGTCTATGCGATCACGGGCACGGTCTTCTCGTCGTCCACGGTGGTGAACATGCTGGTTGCCAAGCAGTACGGCATTCCACAGTTCACCGGCTCCGAGGCGCCTTCGATCACCGCCAAGGGCAATCCGTACATCTTCCGGACCGCGTTCGGCTCGCAGAAGGGCGTGCCGAAGATGGTCAAGTACATGGTCGATAACATGGGGGTGAAGAAGGTGGGCGTCGCCTGGGCGAACACCGAATTCGGCAAGGGCGGTCATCAGGCATTCGTCGCGGAGATGGAGAAGGCGGGCATTCCGATCGTGATCGACGTGCCGGCCGAGCAGGCGCAGGCCGACTTTTCCGCTGACGTTCTGAAGCTGAAGAATTCAGACGCCGACGCCATCTTCGTCTATTTCACCGAAGAGGAAAGCGCCCGCTTCCTGCGCGAGGCGCGCAAGCAGGGTATAGATAAGCCGCTGATCGGCGAAACCACGCTGATCGGGCACAAGGTGATCGAACTGGCCGGTGATGCCGCCAACGGTGCCATGGGCCATGTCGGGCTCACGCCGGATGCCAACATCCCTGCCCTCACCGAAATGGTCGAGCGCTTCAAGACGAAGTACAACTACACCCCCGACCACAACGCCATCAAAGGCTATACCGCTGCCTGGACGTTGAAATACGTCACCGAGATGGTCGGTAGCCCGGACAGCAAGGCGATCGCCGAAAAGCTGCACGGCCTGACGCTCAAGGCTTCCGAGTACCCGGGCGTCCTGATGGACGTCAGCTGGGACGAGACGGGCGAAATGTCCCGCGAGAGCTTCTTCGTGAAGGTCGAAAACGGCAAGCAGGTCGTGCAAGCAATCCTGCCGCCGAACTAAGCCTGATCGGCACCCTCAATGCCGGCGGCGGATGACGCCGCCGGCCGCTACTCATCATTATTCGCAGAGCCGACCAACAGCCCTTGAAGGACGAAACCATGGCCGAGCTTATCCAGATTCTCGTTTCCGGCCTCGCCGCCGGTTCCATCTATGCGCTCGCCGCCGTAGGCTTCACGCTGCTTTGGCAGGCGTCGCAAACGATCAACTTCGCCCAGGGCGAGTTCGTCATGCTCCCGGCCTTCTTCGTGCTTATTGGCATGACCGTCCTCGGCCTGCCGATGTGGACGTCCATCCTGCTGGCACTGGTTCTGTCGCTGCTGATCCTCGGCGTGGCGTTCAAGCGGCTCATCGTCGAGCCTATGCTGCCGCACGGCACTCTGCCGCTCGTCATCGCCACCATCGCACTCGGCCTGCTTCTGAAGGAGAGCGTGAAGGAGTTCTACGGGGCCACCGCCCAACCCTTCCCTGCGATCTTCCCGCAAACCGTCTACAATGTCGCCGGCGCCAGCGTTTCGGTGCAGGACATCTGCAACCTTGTCGTCTCGATGCTGGCGATCGGCGGCCTGCAGCTGTTCTTGAACCGCACCCGGACGGGCCGCTGCATGCAAGCCAGCGCCCAGAACCCTGCCGTGGCCGAAATTCTCGGCGTCAACGTCAAGCGCATGGTGCTCTACACGTTTCTCATCAACGCCGCCCTTGCCACGATCGCGTCGGTCCTGATCTCGCCGATCTATCTCGCCAAGTTCTCGAACGGTGAGACGCTGGGCCTCGTCGCCTTCATCGCCGCCATCGTCGGCGGCTTCAACCAGATCCGCGGCGCGCTTGTCGGCGGCCTGCTGATCGGCGTGATCGACAACCTCTCGGCTGTCTACATCTCCGCCCAGTATCGCGCCGCCATGCCGCTCCTGCTGCTTATCGCCATCATCCTGCTGCGCCCGCAGGGGCTGCTCGGCACCCCGGAAGGGAGAACCGTATGACCCGCTATCAGCCCATTCTCATCGCACTCGGCATCGCGGCACTGCTCGTCGCGCCGATCGGCCAGGGCAACTACATCATCTACACGCTCTGCTCGTGGCTACTGTTCTCGATCGCGGCCATGGGCCTGAACCTGACGCTCGGCTATGCCGGACAGGTCAGTCTCGCCCAGGCCGGCTTCATGGGCATCGGTGCCTACATCACCGCGCTGATGACGTTGAACGGCATCCACTGGAGCGTCGCGGCGCTGATCTCGATCTTGTCGAGCTTCGCCGTCGGTCTTCTGCTCGGCTATCCGGCGCTGCGCGTTCAGCATCACTTCCTGGCCTTCGTGACGCTCGCCTTCAACACACTGCTCTTCCTGGTCCTGCGCAACGAAGAGGAGATCACCGGAGGTTCGTTCGGTCTGGTCGGCATGGAACGCCCCACCTTCTTCGGCATCAGCACGGACAGCAACCTGGCCTTCTACTATTTCTCGCTGGTCTGCTTCCTGCTGGCTGCAGCGGCCATGTGGTGGATCCTGCGCTCACCGTGGGGCCGCGCCTTCAAGGCGCTGCGCGAGAACCCGATCCGCGCAGAGAGCCTTGGCCTCAAGATCCGTCGCCAGACGCTGCTCGCCTTTGCCATCGGCTCTGCCTTCGGTGGCCTTGCCGGTGCGCTGCAGACCCCGCTCGTGCAGTTCATCGAGCCCAGCAGCTTTGCCCTCATCCATTCGCTCAAGCTCCTGCTGATGGTGGTCGTGGGTGGCTCGGGCTTCTTCTTCGGCCCGATGCTCGGCGCTGCCGTCGTCATTCTGCTGCCCGAGATGCTGCGTTTCACCGAAGGCTACTACCTGATCATCTACTCGGCGCTTGTGATCGTGCTGATGGTCTATTCGCCGAACGGCCTGATCGGCCTCGGCCAGAAGCTCGCCGAAAAGATCAAGCCCCGGCAAGAAGCCCGCCGCGATCTGAAGCAAGGGGTCCAGCTATGAACATGCGTGCCGACAACACGAATGCACCCATCCTCTCGGTGCACAACATTTCGAAGCAGTTCGGCGGCATCCGGGCCGTCAACGGGGTCAGCTTCGATGTCCGGAAGGGCGAGATCCTGGGCCTGATCGGACCGAACGGCTCCGGTAAATCCACGCTCTTCAACTGCATCCTTGGCCAGCTCAAGCCGACCGAGGGGCATTGCGAGATCAACGGCCGCTCGACCGACGGCGTGCGCCCGGCGGACCTTTCCCTGATGGGGGTTGGCCGGACCTTCCAGCAGCTTTCAGTCTTCCCGAAGATGAGCGTGCTGGACAACGTTATCCTCGCCGGCCAGGAGCATCAGGGCTCGATGCTGTCGCGCCTGCTGGGCAAGCCGGACGCAGGCCTGACCGGGAAGGCGGAGCAGCTGATCGAATTCTTCCGCCTGACGCCTTACCGCGACACGCCAGCCGGCTCCCTCTCCTACGGCCAGCAGAAGCTCGTGGATGCCGCGATGGCCTTCATGGCAGGTCCAGGAATCGTTCTGCTCGACGAGCCGGCCGGTGGGGTGAACCTGACCATGCTCGGGCACCTGAAGGAGCGGCTGGTCACCTACAATCGCGAGCACGGGACGACCTTCGTCGTCATCGAACACAACATGGAGTTCGTGATGTCGCTTTGCACCCGTATCATCGTTCTGGCACAGGGCGAGATCATCGCCGAGGGGACGCCGGATGAAATCCGGTCGAACCAGATGGTCATCGACGCATATCTCGGAGGCTGACATGCTGGAGCTGAAGAACATCACCGGCGGTTATGGCCGCATCACGATCCTCAACGGCACCTCCTTCAGCATCCCGAAGGCTTCGATCACAACTGTGATCGGGCCGAACGGTGCGGGCAAGTCGACCGTTTTCAAGGCTATTTTCGGCCTGCTCAGCATCCATTCCGGCGATATCCTGCTGGACGGCGAAACGGTGACGCGCAAGACGCCGGCGCAGATGATCGCCCGCGGCGTGACCTATGTCCCGCAGGGACGCAACGTCGTGCCGCAGTTGTCGGTGCTGCACAATCTTGAACTCGGCGGCATCACCTCGAAGGACCAGGCGAAGGTGAAGCGCCGCATGGAAGAGGTGATGGATCAGTTTCCGATGCTGCGCGAGCGCAAGGACCAGAAGGCCATCGAGCTTTCTGGCGGCCAGCAGAAGCAGCTGGAGATCGCCCGTGCGCTGCTGCTCGATCCCAAGCTCATCCTGATCGACGAGCCTTCCATCGGGCTTTCCCCGAACCTGGTGCAGGAGGTCTTCCAGACGCTCATCCGCCTGCGCGACCAGGGTGTGACCATTCTGATGGTCGAGCAGAACGCCAAGGCGGCGCTGGCCATGTCCGACTACGGGCTTGTCCTCGAGCTCGGCCAGACGCGGATGTTCGACAAGGCCGACAAGCTTCTCAAGGACCCGCGCGTCGGCCAGCTCTTCCTTGGCGGCCATATCGAGGATGCCGCCTGATCTGAATTTCTCCCAAGACGAGAGGAAACGCCCGGCGACCATCGCCGGGCGTTTCCTTTTTCACGGGCTCGCCCCGTGGTGTTAGGTGGAAGCGTCTCCGAAATCACCGAATGCCGTCCAGCCTCCGTCGACCGGCAGCACCGCGCCGGTGATGCCGGAGGCAAGCGGCGAGGCGAGAAAGGCAACGGCGGCGGCCACTTCCTCGGCCTGGATCAGCCGCCCGATGGGGGTCCGCCGGCGCAGCGTGGGAAGATCGACGCGGCCGGCGTCCGCAAGCTTCCGGACGAGCGCCGTCTCGACGAAGGCGGGCGCCACGGCATTGACCCGCACGCCGCTTCCCGCCCACTCGCAGGCCATCGCCTTGGTCATGGCGACGATGCCCGCCTTTGCGGCGCCGTAGGCGTTGCGCTTCGGCAGGCCAGTGAGGCCGGCGATGGAGGAGAGGTTGACGATGGCGCCGGTACCGCGCGCGACCATTCCTCTGGCCACTTCGCGCGACATCAGGAACGTACCGGCGAGATGAACGTCGAGCACCTTGCGAAAGGCGGTGACGTCCTGCTCCAGCGTCGGCAGATGGCTGTCGCCGATACCGGCATTGTTCACCAGCACTTCGAAGGGAGCGGTTGCGGCAACCATCGCAGCCTGCGTCTCGTCGGAAATGTCGCAGGCGATGCCCCGATGCCCCGTACCGAGTTCCGCCGCCCGATCAGCCGCCTTCGCGCCGTCGAGATCGGCAATCGTCACGCGATGACCGGCCTGCGCCAGCGCCCGCGCTATTGCCAGACCGATGCCCTCGGCTCCGCCCGTCACCAAGGCCTCACGCATAGCCCGGCCTCGGTACCAGCCCCATGAGCGATTGCGACAGCCCGCCATCGACGACGATATCCTGGCCGGAGACGTAGGAGGCACGCGGCGAGGCCAGGAACAATGCCACGTCGGCCATGTCCTGCGGCGTGGCGATGCGGCGCAGCGGCACCATCTGCTCGCGCTGTGCTTTCACCTGCGCATCCCGATAGAAGGGCTCGGACATCGGCGTGCGCACCAGGCCGGGGCTGAGCGTGTTCGAGCGGATGCCCATCGGTCCCCATTCATAGGCAAGCTGGCGCGAAAGCATCAGGATCGCCGCCTTGGAGGCGGAATAGGCGCCGCTCGCCGGCTGCGGATGGGATCCGGAAATGCTGGCCACATGCACCAGCGCGCCCTGTCCGCGCGCCATCATTCCGCGCCCGAAGGCCTGTGCCGCTGCCAGATAACCGTTGAGGTTCACGGCCAGCATAGCGGACCAATCCGCCTCGGAAATGCTCTCCAGCAGACCGGGACGCAGAATGCCGGCATTGTTGACCAGAATGTCAGCACCGCCCGCAGCTTCGACCTTCTCTGCCGCAGCTGTGATCTCGTCGGCCCGGGCGAGGTCGCAGCCGAGCGCAAACGCGCCCCCCCCGAGTTCTGCGACGAGCGGCGCGGTGCGCTCCGTATCACGATCGAGGGCGACGACACGCGCACCCTGTTCGGCGAAGGCGCGGGCCAGCGTCTGCCCGATGCCGCCGCCGGCACCTGTCACCACCACCGTCTTGCCTGCCAGTCCCAGCCAGCTCATGCAGCGTCCTCCCTGCTTGCAATTTCGGGCGCAATGCCCGCCAGATACCGTCCCGTGATCCATCCGAACGTCATCGCCGGGCCGAGGGTGATGCCGGCGCCGGGGTAATTCCCTCCCATGATTGATGCGCGGTCGTTGCCCACGGCGTAGAGGCCGGCGATGGGCCGCCCCTGCCGGTCGATTACCTCTCCGGGAACGTTGGTCTTCAGGCCGTCGAACGTGCCGAGATCGCCCATCTCCATCTTCACGGCGTAGAAAGGGCCTTGCTCCACCGGTGCCACGCACGGGTTCGGCTTGTTGTCGGGGTCCGCCAGATAGCGGTTGAACGAGGTTTCTCCGCGATGGAATTCAGGATCCCGGCCTGCGCGCGCGCCCTGATTGAAGGCGGAGACGGTTGCTTCAAGGCCGGCTGCGTCGATGCCGCAGGCACGCGCCAGATCCGCAAGCGTCTTGCCCTTTTTCAGGTAGCCCGATCGCGTCCAGGGCAGAAGCGGCATCGGCGCAGGTTTCGCGTGGCCGAGCCCATACTTGCGGATGGTGCGGTGATCGCAGATCAGCCAGGCAGACGCCTCGCCGGCGGCGACCATCGCCGCGCCGACGTCGTGATAGCTTTCGCTCTCGTTGACGAAGCGCCTTCCGTTGGAAAGCACGGCGATCATGCCCGGCTTGTAGCGGTCGAGAAGATGGGGAAAAACGCCCTTCCCTGGCACCCGGCTGACCGGCATCCATGCGGCCGGCTGCGGAAACTCCGCCTCGAACGCACCTCCGGCTTCTTCGCCCAGCCGGATGCCGTCGCCAGTGTTGCTCTCCGGCACGGGTGAGTAATGTCCGGCCCCGGCCTTCAGGTGCGTATAGACGCCGGCGCGGCGGGCGAGATCCTGCGCATAGCCGCCGCAGGCGAGCACGACGCCGCGCCTCGCCGTGATCGTTCGCGGCTCGCTGCCGCCAACCGCGGCGCCGCTCACGCGGCCATCATCCTTCGTCAGGCGCAATGCGGGCGTTTCGGTCAGGATCGGTATGCCGAGGTCGAAGCAGCTCTTGGCAAGCCGGGCCGCCAGCGCATTTCCGCTGGTCACCTGTACGCCGCGACCATGGCGGACCACTTCGCCCGCATGGGCGGCGAGCCGTTTCAGCACGTAGGCGAACGACGTCAGCGACTTCGTCGCGTTGAAGAAGTGCTTGATGTCGGCATTGGAGGAATTGAACATCATCCCCATGAAGGTGATGGTCGAAAGCGGCGGTCGCAGCCGCTTGAGATTGTCGCCCAGCGTGCTCGTATCGAAGGGAGCGGCAAGGACGGAGCGGCCGATGTCGGCGCCGCCCTCCACGGTCGGATGATAGTCGGGGTAGAGTGTGGGGACGAAGCGGACGTCGGTCTCTGCCTCGAACCAGTCCAGCATCTTCGGGCCGGCCCCGAGGAAGGCGTCGACCGCGCCCTCGTCGAACCAGTTTCCGGTTTCGGCTTTCATGTAGCGCCGTGCCGCCTCGCGGCTATCGGTCGGGTTGTTTATCTTGCCATGCCGGTTTCCGGGTATCCACAACACCCCGCCTGAGAAGGCGGTCGTTCCACCGAATACCGGCTCCTTCTCGATGACGATCACCGAGAGCCCGTGCTTCCTGGCAGTGATGGCGGTGGCGAGGCCGCCGGCGCCGGATCCAATCACAAGCACGTCGCAGACGTGCCGCCCCTCGCTCGACCGCTCCATCGCTTCCTCCCTGTGGCGCATGACGTGAGGATTTGCTACCGCACGGTCCCGACCGGACCAATGGACGCACCGGCGCAATTGTTGCACAATTCGGTCGGGAGGTTTCCGGGAGGATGGATGGCGAACGCGGCTGCAGGCGGAATTCCGCACTATTATCTCTATGGCGATCAGGGCGCGGACGTCGAACTGGACTTCCTGCACATAGAGCCCATCCGCGACCGGAGCGGCCCGAACGACTGGAGAATCCGTCCCCATTCGCATCCCGATCACATGCAGGTTCTGTTCGTTCGCGGCGGCGGCGGGACGATCCGGATGGAAGAGCAGATCCTGCCGATTCCGGTTCCCGGCGTTCTCGTGGTGCCGGCGGGCATCGTTCACCAGATCGATTTCGATCCCGGCACCGACGGTTTCGTCGTCACTGCCGCGTTGGGCTGTCTGAAGGCCGCGGCAGCCGGCGACGCGCGCCTGACCGAGGCAGCGGCGCGCCCGGCCGTCTATCCGCTGACGGGGACAGGCGTCAGCATTCCCGCCGTCAACGACACGTTCGAGTGGCTGCATCGGGAGTTCATCTGGTCGGCGCCGGGGCGGCGTACGGCGATCGTGGCGCAGTACATGCGGATCCTGGTCGTGGTGCTCCGGCTCTATGTGACGACAGGGGATCCGGGTGTTGCCGCGCCGGATCGTGACTACGACCTGCTGGTGCGCTACCGCGCACTGCTGGAGGAGCACTTCCGCAACGAGCGTTCGCTGGCCTTCTACGCCGGCGATCTCGCCGTCACGCAGGCGCGGCTGAACGCCGCCTGCAAGGCCCGCGCCGGCAAGACCGCCTCCGAACTCCTGTACGAGCGGATCGTCATCGAAGCCAAGCGATACCTGGTCTATACCGAAAGCAGCGTGGCTCAGGTCGCCCACCTGTCCGGCTTTGAGGATCCCGCCTATTTCAACCGCTTCTTCACGCAACGCGTAGGCCTGTCGCCCGGCGCATTCCGAAAGCAGAAGCTGCATCAGGAGGCGTGAGGCGACCCGCGTCCGGGTATCGTCCAATCTTTCCGACGCTCCGTCCATTTCCCAAATCGCCTTCCTTGGCCACTGTTTGCTTGAGGAGGACGACATGATCCATGAATGGCGATGCTACCGGTTGAAGGCCGGTGCTGCTCCGGACTATCTGGCGCTCTTGGCCGACGAGGGTCTGCCGCTCGTCACGCGTCATCTGCCGCTGATGGGCTACTGGCTCGCCGAGACGGGGACGCTCAATACCATCCATCACCTGTGGAGTTATGCCGACTGGGCGGAACGGGAAAGCTGCCGGGCCGGGCTCGCAGCCGAGGAAGCGTGGGTCCGTGGTTTCGTTCCAAAGGCTTTCGCGCTCGTGGAAGAACAGCGCAATCGCCTGCTGAAGATCACACAGACGTCCCCTGTTTTCGAGGCTGCGCTGGCGCGACGCCGTGAGCAGCGCCCGGCGCGGGCCATAGGTGTACCGCTTTTCGCGACCGATTGTGCGGTACTGTCGTCCGGTCATTCCGCAGGCGGAGCGGTCGCCGTGTGGGAAGCGGTGTCGGGCGAGCCTGAGCCGCCGATATCGCTGCTGCCGCGCGCCGGCGACCCTGTTCCCCGCGAACCTCTTTCCGGCGCCGGCCATGTGGTGCTGCGTCCGCTCTGCTTCTCACCGCTTTGATTTATCGGAGACAACCGAAGATGCGTCATCAGGTCTGTATCATTGGCGGCGGCCCATCCGGGTTGCTTCTTTCACTGCTTCTGCGTCGCGCCGGCATCGATGCCGTCGTGCTCGAACAGCGTACCCGCGACTACGTGCTGGCCCGTATAAGGGCCGGCGTACTCGAGCAGGGACTGTGCGACCTGCTTCGCGAGGCAGGCGTCGGCAAGCGGCTCGATGCGGAGGGCTTCGTGCATGACGGAACGATCATCGCCGCGCATGGCCAGAAGGTTCACATCGATTTTCGCGCGCTCACCGGCAAGACGGTGACCATCTACGGCCAGACGGAAGTCACCCGCGATCTCTACGACGAACTGGACCGGACCGGCGCGCCGATCTTTCACGAGGCCGAGGAGGTCGCGCTGCACGATGCCGACGGCGATGCGCCCTACGTCACCTTCACCCAGCACGGCCGAAACCACCGCATCGACTGCGACTATATCGCCGGCTGCGACGGCTTCCATGGCATCAGCCGCCGCACGATCCCGGAAACGGTTCGGCGGGAGTATGAACATGTCTATCCGTTCGGCTGGCTGGGCATCCTGTCCGAAACCCGGCCGCTCTATCGCGAACTCGTCTACGCCGGGCACGAGCGAGGCTTCGCGCTCTGTTCGATGCGCAACGCCCATCTGAGCCGGCACTATCTTCAGGTGCCGCTGACCGACAAGCCGCAGGACTGGAGCGACGACGCCTTCTGGGCGGAACTGCGCCGCCGCCTGCCGCCGGATCTTGCCGATACGCTGGTGACCGGACCTTCCGTGGAAAAATCGATTGCGCCCCTGCGCAGCTTCATCTCCGAACCGATGAGCTGGGGTCGTCTCTATCTTGCCGGTGACGCTGCGCACATCGTGCCGCCGACCGGCGCCAAGGGGCTGAACCTTGCCGCGTCCGACGTCTACTACCTGTCCCGGGCGATGATCGCCCGCTACGCCGGGGACGAGGGCCTGCTGAAATCCTATTCGGCCACCGCGCTTGCCCGGGTGTGGAAAGCATCGCGCTTTTCCTGGTCGATGACCCGGATGCTCCACGACTTCCCTGCCGAAGGCGATTTTCTGCAGAGGATGCAGCGGGCGGAGGTGGACTATCTTGCGGGATCGAAGGCCGCGCAGACCACACTTGCGGAAAACTATGTCGGCCTGCCCTACTGACGGCGTGGGGCGAGCAACGGCGGCGACGGTTCAAGCTTGTCTGATCTAAGGGGCGTTTGCCCCGGTTTTCTATACCAGCATCCTCGCCATTTCCTTCTGTACGGCGAGCAGGGGTGCAAGATAGCGCTCGGCCAGCGCGGAGACCGGTTCGGCCGTCACGGCGGCCAGACCCACGTTCAGTGCTGCGACGGTGTGGCCGCGCACGCTCTTCAGCGGAACGGCGATCGATCGCAGCCCGATTTCCACTTCCTGGTCGATCAGCGCATAGCCGCGCAGCCGCGTCTCGTCGATTTCCGCCATCAACGCATCGATATCGGTGATCGTGTGCTCTGTGCGGGCCAGCCGGGGTGAAGCCTCAAGGATGGTGCGTACGCGATCGCGATCGAGTGCTGCCAGCAGCACGCGCCCCATGGAGGTGCAGTAGGCGGGCAGCCGCGATCCCGGCATCAGCGCGATGGACATGACGCGCCGCTGCGCCGCACGCGCAACATAGACGATTTCCGTCTCGTCCAGGATCGAGACGGAGGTGCTTTGGCCGATCTCTTCGGAAAGCCGGTCGAGGATGGGCTGCACGATCCGCGGAAGCGGCATGGTGGCGAGGCACCCTGTGCCGAGACGGAGGATGCGCGGCGTGACGGTGAAGAACTTGCCGTCATAGGCGGCATAGCCGAGCTCCGAAAGCGTCAGCAGGCAGCGGCGCGTCGTCGCCCGGTCGAGACCGGCAATTTCGGCCGCTTCCGCAATGGAAAGGCGCGGATGCTCGGCGCTGAAGGCTTCGATGACCTTCAGGCCTTTTGCAAAGCCGCCCATCATGTCGCGTTCCTTGACTGTCATGAGTTCGCTCCAGTGCCAGAATATGTGCGATAGTCGAACAAAAATCATATAGCGCACAAATCGATTGCCGTCGATGGCTGTCCGGGGGTAATTTCCGCCTCGAAACGGCGGCGGGGCGACGTGGCTTTCGCGCCGGACGGAGGATTTTCGGATGGACAAGACAAATGCGAACGCGGCGGAAGCCGTTGCCGGAATAGGCGACGGCGCGCGCGTCATGATCGGCGGTTTTGGCGGCTCAGGCGCGCCGATCGAGCTTATTCACGCGCTGATCGACAAGCGCCCGCGCGGACTGACCGTCATCAACAACAACGCCGGCAATGGCCGCATCGGCATCGCTGCGATGATCGATGCCGGCATGGTCAGCAAGATGATCTGCTCCTTCCCGCGTTCGTCCGATCCGCGGGCCTTCACCGATGCCTATCTGGCCGGCAAGGTCGAGCTTGAGCTGGTGCCGCAAGGCACACTGGCCGAGCGCATCCGCGCCGGCGGCGCCGGCATCCCGGCCTTCTACACGCCGACCGCCTACGGAACGGAGCTCGCCGACGGCAAGGTCATCGCGGAATTCGACGGGCGTTCCTATGTGCAGGAGCGTTGGCTGAAGGCGGACTTCGCGCTCATCAAGGCGCATGTCGGCGATACCTTCGGAAACCTGACCTACAACAAGGCCGCGCGCAACTTCAATCCGCTGATGTGCATGGCGGCTGCCGAGACGATCGTGCAGGTGTCGCGGCTTGTCCAGCCCGGCGGCATCGATCCCGAAGACGTGGTCACGCCCGGCATCTTCGTCAACCGTGTCGTCGAGATTGCCGATCCCCAGCAGGAAGAAGTGCTCATTAAAGCCGGAGTGGCCTACATATGACCGTCGATACGCGCGAAGACATCAAGCTCTCCAACGCCCAGATTGCCTGGCGCGCTGCGCAGGACATCAAGGACGGCGCCTATGTCAATCTCGGCATCGGCTTTCCCGAAATGGTTGCCCGCTACCAGCCGCCCGGTCGTTTCGTCACCTTCCATACGGAAAACGGCGTGCTCGGCTTCGGCGAGCCGCCCGCGGCCGGCGAAGAGGACTGGGACCTGATCAATGCCGGCAAGAAGGCGGTGACGCTGAAACCGGGTGCGGCCTTTTTTAATCATGCCGACAGCTTCGCCATGGTCCGCGGCGGTCACCTCGACGTCGCCATTCTCGGCGCCTACCAGGTGGCGCAGAGCGGTGATCTTGCGAACTGGCGCGTCGGCTCCAAGGGGGTTCCAGCCGTTGGCGGCGCGATGGACCTGGTGCATGGCGCCAAGCAGGTCTTCGTCATCACCGAGCATGTGACCAAGACCGGCGAGCCGAAACTCGTCGAGAAGTGCACCTTCCCGCTGACCGGCGTGGGCTGCATCACGCGCGTGTATACCAGCCACGCCGTCATCGACATCGTCGACGGGCGTTTCGTGCTGCGCGAAAAGCTGCCCGGCATGACGGTCGAGGAACTGCAGGCGATGACCGGCGGCAAGCTTCATGTCGATGGCCCGGTGGCCGATCTCGTCGCTCCGGCGCTGTGAGGAAAATCCCATGACCGACGCCTTTATCTGTGACTACATCCGCACGCCGATTGGCCGCTACGGCGGCTCTCTCTCCTCCGTCCGCGCCGACGATCTGGGTGCTGTGCCGTTGAAGGCGCTCATGGAGCGGAACGGCGGCGTCGACTGGGAGGCGGTGGACGATGTCATCTACGGCTGCGCCAACCAGGCCGGCGAAGACAACCGCAACGTTGCCCGCATGTCGCTGCTTTTGGCAGGGCTGCCGGTTTCGGTGACGGGCACCACGATCAACCGCCTTTGCGGTTCGGGCATGGATGCCCTCATCGCAGCCGCCCGAGCCGTCAAGTCCGGCGAGGCGGAACTGATGATCGCCGGCGGCGTCGAAAGCATGAGCCGCGCGCCCTTCGTCATGCCCAAGGCCGAGACTGCCTTCTCGCGCAGTGCGGCGGTCTACGACACCACCATCGGCTGGCGTTTCGTCAATCCGCTGATGAAGGCGCAGTACGGCGTCGATTCCATGCCGGAGACCGGGGACAACGTCGCGATCGACTACAAGGTCTCGCGTGTGGACCAAGACGCCTTTGCCGTGCGCAGCCAGGAAAAGGCCGCTCGCGCCCAGGCGAACGGCCGGCTTGAAAAGGAAATCGTCCCCGTCTTCGTCCCGCAGAAGAAGGGCGATCCCGTCGCAGTGAGCCAGGACGAGCATCCGCGCGCAACGAGCCTCGAGGCACTGGCCAAGCGGAAGCCGGTCAACCGGATGGAAGGTGCTACCGTTACGGCGGGCAACGCCTCCGGCGTCAACGACGGCGCGGCGGCCCTGATCGTCGCTTCCGCTGCGGCAGCGAAGAAGTACGGCTTGACCCCCATCGCCCGGATCGTCGGCGGCGCGACGGCCGGTGTGCCGCCACGCGTCATGGGCATCGGCCCGGCTCCGGCTTCCAGAAAGCTGCTCGACCGGATCGGCTGGAGCGCGGCCGAACTCGATGTGATCGAGCTCAATGAGGCCTTCGCATCGCAGGGGCTCGCCACGCTTCGCCAGCTCGGTATTGCTGACGACGATCCTCGCGCCAACGCGAATGGCGGCGCGATTGCTCTCGGGCATCCGCTCGGCATGTCCGGCGCGCGCATCGCCGGTACGGCGGCACTGGAACTTGCGCTGAGTGGCAAGCGCCGCGCGCTCGCCACCATGTGCATCGGTGTCGGCCAGGGTATCGCGGTGGCGCTCGAACGGGTTTGATCCACGCGCCATTGTTCAAGAGCTTCATCGGCCGCACGTGGATGGCGCGTGCGGCCTTTTGCGTCGGGAAGCAGTGTCGCCCCTCCGCCGATTTATCTTGACTGCTTCAGGGCTTGCGCCAAAAATGGAATGATAATCCAGATTGGAACGCCCATGAGTATCCTTGAGAAGTCCCTGAGCATCATCGAATTCCTGGCCGAGCGGCCGGCGGGGTTGTCCGTTTCCAACATCGCGCAGCGCGTGAACCAGCCGGCGAGTGGCGTTCACCGTACTCTCAACGAATTGATTCGACTGGGTTATGTGCGTCAGGTTCAGGAGCAGGGAGACTATGCGCTGACGATGAAGCTGGCCGCGCTCGGCGTCGGCTTCCTCGGGCGAACCGGCGTCGGCGACGTGGCGCAACCGATTCTCGACCGGCTGGCACAGACGAGCGGCGAGTTGATTCGCCTTTCGGTGATCGATGGCGACGATCTGATCTGGGTCGCCGTGGCGCAGGGGGCTACGGGCGGCTTGCGATACGATCCGGGCCAGGAACAAGGCGTCGTGGTCCATCTCGCAAGCAGCGCCGGTGGGCAGGCGTGGCTTGCCTCGATGAGCGACGAGGAGGCGCTGGAGCGGGTTTCGCGCCAGGGGCTGATCAATCCCGGCAAGCCATCGGGACCGGGCGCGCCCCGTACGATCGCGGAACTTCTGGACATTCTCGCCGAGACGCGCAAGCGAGGCTATGCGCGCTCGGTCGACAGCTACATCATTGGCATGGCTGCTATGGCAATGCCGGTGCGAAGCGGCGGACAGGTTATCAGTTGCCTGTCGATCGCAGCGCCCGCCGTTCGCATGACGCCTGAGCGGATGGCCGAGCTTGCGCCCCATCTTTCTGCCGCTGCCGAAGAGATCGGCCTTGCGGCCAACGGTTCCAAGTATTTCCCCGGACTGCACAAGCACGGTTGAAGGGGACCCGGCGAAGAACGGCCCACTCCTGTTCGGGGCGGGCCGTGTCGGGCTTAACGATATTGCAAAGACCTATTTCAACGGGGAGTTCGCCGTCGGGAAGGCAATGGTCGAGCGCATGTCCGTCGTCAGCCAGTCTGGCCCGCCCTTTGGCGGCCAGACGCCCTGGGCGACGGAATCCGCACGGATCTGGCCGCGCTCGTTGACGGAGGCAAAGGGCCAGATGTGGGTCATGCGCGGCTTGCCGTCGATGCCGTACATGCAGATCGCCAGCTTCGAGAGTTCGGTGCGCGCCGGGACGGCGGCCTCCCAGGCGCGGATGGTCGGTTCCAGTCCGCCGGACTTCAGCACATAGGTGCGAAATTCGTAAGCCGGCCCGAAGCTGCCGGTCTCGACTGGTGGCAGGAAGGGAAACGGGGCATAGCCCTCAAGCTCCAGCCCGGTCAGCCATTCGGCCGAGCCGAACGGGTTTGCGGCCCGCAACGTGCGCTCGCGCTCCGCATCGTAATCCGCCGCGGTCTCGAACCCGCGGAAAACCAGAACGCGGTTCAGTGCGCCGATGTCGGCGTAAAAGATACCGAGAAGGCACCCCTTTCCTTCGCTTGCGAAGGCCTCGATCGCGGGCGCAGCTTTGGCGGCCGCCCCCATGCTGGTCGAAAGTGTCGCAATTTCATAGCGTTGCACGGTTCTTCCTTTCATCTGTCCTTGCGCCGGTGTTGTTCGTCGGCATGTCCTTGAGCTTGCCGGCCGCATGCTTGGCAACACGCCAGCCGAAGACGATCGCCGGGCCGATGGTGGTGCCCGGTCCGGGATAGGTGCCTCGAAAGATCGAGGCGAGATCGTTGCCGCAGGCATAGAGACCGGCGATAGGCTCGCCTTCCTTGTCCAGGACCCGGCCGAATTCGTCACCGGACAGGCCGGCGCTCGAGGCGAGATCGGACGGTCGGACGGCCATGGCATAGTACGGCCCGGCGGCGATCGGTCCCATACAGGGGTTCGGACCTATGGCGGGATCGCCGTTGAAGCGGTTCACGACGGAACGCCCGCGCCCGAACGCCTCGTCTGTGCCCGTCGCGGCCGAACGGTTATAAGCCTCGACCGTGGCTGCAAGCGACGGTGCGTCGCAGCCGATTTTCGCCGCGAGCTCAGCCAGGGTCTTCGCCTCGATGACGTAGCCGGCCTTGATCATCGCGCCGAGATTGCGCGCTCCCGGCAGGATCATCCCCATACCGTAGCGGCGGATGAAGGCGGTGTCGCAGATAAGATGCGCAGGGATGGCGCCGCTTCTGATCTGCCCCATCGCGAAGTCATGATAGGAATCGGATTCGTTGACGAAGCGCTTGCCTGATGCGTCAACGGCCAGAAGGCCAGGTTTGGCACGATCGAGAATGATATGCGGCCAGACCGCCAGCGTACCGTCCGGGCGCCGGTAGGACGAGCACGGCATCCATAGTGCCGGGCTATCGCCGCCATCCTCGAAGCCGGCGCCGATGGCGGTTGCAATGTCCGCCCCGTCGCCGGTGTTGCTCACCGGGCCGAGCGCATAGTCCCGCGTGCCCTCCGGGAAGAGCCGTTCACGGATCTGCCGGTTCCAGCAGACGCCGCCGGTCGCCAGGACGACACCCTTGCGCGCGCGGATGCGGCGGGTGCCGGACGGACCTTCCATGACCGCGCCGACGACGCGGCCGTCTTCGACGATCAGTTCCTTGACGCCGGTTTCGAAAAGGATGGGTACCTTTTCCTTGCGCAGGCTATGGAGCAGCCGTGCCACAAGAGCATTCCCCATCAGCAGCCGCGTTCCCCGCCGATAGCCGAGGCGATCCAGGAGATAGCGGCCGACGATCGTCATGGCACTGCGAAAATTGCCGATCGAGCGCAGCGGTGAAAGCAGCGCGTCGAGTTCGTTTCGGCCGACCATCATGCCGCCGAGGCCGACGAATTCCGGGCGTGGCGGGCGCACCCGGTCGAAGTCGACGCGCCCGAGCAGGCGTCCGTCGAACATCAGCGGCGCCAGCGCCCTGCCGCCATAGGCGGAACCCGGCCCGTCGAGATAGTCCGGATGGGCGGTTGCGGCGACGAACTTCACGTCCGTCCGGCTGTCGAGCTCCTCGATCGCCGGCCTGCCGGAGGCAAGAAACGCCTCGCGAAGGCGAATTCCGCTGCGATTGGGAACGACGGACTCCAGGAACGCCCGCGCATCCTCCACCTTGTCGGGTACGCCCGCCAGTTCGGAAAGATGCGTTCCGGGCACCCACGTCGTGCCGCCGGAGGTGGATGTCGTACCCCCCACCTGGTCGGTCTTTTCGCAGAGAACGACGTTCAGTCCTTCCAGAGCTGCTACCAGCGCGGCCGTCATGCCGCCTGCACCTGCTCCGCAGACCAGCAGGTCGACCTCCTCGATCGTTTCCGGCTCAGCGTTCGACGGCATTTTCATTCCTCCCGTGGCTATCAGTCTCCGCCGCGTTGCGCCCGGCAATGGCTTCGGCGGCGAGGAATCCATAGGTCATGGCAGGACCGAGCGTGATGCCTCCGCTCGGATAATTGCCACCCATGATGCTGTTCATATCATTGCCCGCCGCGTAGAGCCCCGGGATCGGCACACCGGACCCATCAAGAACCCTGCCCAGGCCATCGGTTTCGATGCCGGCGAAGGTGCCGAGGCTTCCCGGAACGACCCGCACCGCATAGAACGGTGCGCGCACGATCGGCGCAATACAGGGATTTGGCCGGTGGTCGGGATCTCCCTGGGCGCGCTGGTAGGGCGTCGTGCCGCGATGAAACTGCGGGTCCTCTCCCTGCATCGCATGACGGTTGAAGTCCGCGACAGTCCGCGACAGGCCGGCCGGATCGATGCCGCAAAGCCTCGCCAAAGCCTCGATGGATGATCCCTTCATCAGGTAGCCGTTGCGCAGCCAGCGGCCGAAGGGGACCGGCGCGGGCTTGACGGCGCCCAGACCGTATCGGCGGAGGAACCGATGGTCGCAGATGAGCCAGGAAATCGCCGGCTCGCCGGCAGGCGTGGCGGCGATCATTTCGCGGACATAGTCGTGGTAGGGGCCGCCTTCGTCGACGAAACGCCTGCCCGTTGGCATCACCGCGATGATACCCGGCTTACCACGCTCGACGAGGTGCGGAAAGCGGCCGACGCTGCCGTCCCGCCGGGGGGCGAGCGAAACCGGCGCATAGGCCGCGGCATGGCTCATCCGTTCCGACACATGCCCGCCGGCGCTTTCCGCAAGCCGTAATCCGTCGCCTGTGTTGGCCTCGGCCGCGGCAGAGCAATGCCGCGTCCCGGCGCGGACATGCGGCAGGAGATCATGAAGCCGAGCGGGATCATGGGGAAACCCGCCCGTGGCGAGCACCACGCCGCGTCCCGCGGTGACGGCAACGCAGCCTGATGGCGTGTCGATCATCGCTCCCGTTATCCGGCTGCCGTCTCGGATCAGTTCGCGCGCGGGCGAGCGCGGCCAGAGCGCCACTCCCCTGTCCGCTGCCGAACGCAACAGGCGCGCCACGAGTGCGTTACCATTGACGAGCTGCATTGCGCGGCGATGGAGGAGCAGGTCACGGGCATGCCTCAGCACGCGGCGCGTGACATAGGCAAACGCGGCCGGCGAACGCATGGCGGTGAGAAACATGCGCATGTCGATGCCGGATGCGATGCCCATTCCAAGAAACGTCGTCTCCGGGATGGGCGGACGCAGGCTCCGGATCAGGTTGCCGAGCTTGCGGCCGTCATAGGGGGCGGCGGCGACGGATCGCCATCCTGTTCCGGCGCCGGGGGCGTTGCCGTGAAAATCCGGCACGCCACTGCCCGGCAGAAAATGCACGTCCGTATAGCGCTCGAAGAAGTCCAGCATCCGCGGGGCGGCGCTCAGATAGCCTTCGATCATCGCTTCGTCATAACGGTTTCCTAGAACGTGACGCAGATAGGCTTTCGGCCCTTCCGGATCTTCGCCCTTCCCTGCGGCGAGCGCGTGCGGGGCGTTCGGCACCCAGAGCCAGCCGCCGGAATAGGCCGTCGTGCCGCCGAAGGTTTCGGCCTTCTCGGCGACGATAACGCTCAGCCCGAAATGGGCGGCGGCGACGGCGGCGGACAGTCCGCCTGCACCCGATCCGACGACGAGAACGTCGCATTTGACGCTCTCGCTCTCTGCAATCGGTTCAACCGTGTATCCAGCCTTAGGGACTGCGTTCATCGCCGCCTCCTCCCATGAGGCAAGGCCTTGTCTGATCTGCCGGCATTCGCGACACGACGCTAACTCGAAGCGCGTATCTCCTCCTGCGTACGCAGGTACGCACTTGCCTCCGCTCATTATGCATAAAATGGAATGATATTCAATATCAGAATATCATTCACAAAATGTTCGCTATGGTCGCCTTTGCGGCAGCGAGCGCCTGAGCGGCCCTGTCGCGGGGCGACAGCCGGTTCACGAGGTCCGCAGATGCGATCTCGATGCTGATCGGTACATCCGCAGGCAGGGCGCGCACAAAGGCCGCAAGGTCTATGCCGCCCTCGCCCGGCAGCAGCCTTCCCCCGCGCGCGATGCTGATCAGCCCCGCGTCACTGCGATCGTACTCGGCCGGCGCGTCGCAGAGTTGGAAGTAGTGGATTCGGTTGGCAGGCAGGCTTTGCAGATCCTCGACCTTGCCGCCGGTACGGTCCCAATGCAGCGCGTCTGCAAGCACGCCGCCGTTGGACTGGCCGGCCCCCTCGACGATCGCTTTGGCTTCTGCGGCGTTGCGAACGCCGGTCCAGGGCATGAATTCGAGATCGGCGGTCAGACCGTAGCGCGCGGCCAGTTGCGCAAAGGCGCCAAAGGTCTGCGTCAACCGTGCCAGTTCGGGATCGTCTCCGGCAACGAGTACGTTTGCAGCACCGAGTGCGGCGGCACATTCAAGAAAGCCTGTGAATTCTTCGGCCTTCGTGTAAGGCTTCAACCTGACGATCTCCACGTCGCCGACGCGAATGCCGGTATCTGCCAGAGCGGCGCGCGCTTCGGCCAGCACCGAGGCGTCCGTCAGGATCGGATAGGGTCCCTCGCCGTTCGCCGCCGGCAGGAGCCGAAGGCCGACGCTGTCATAGCCGGTTTCGGCCGCGACGCTGATCGCCTGGGTCGGGTCAAGGTCGGGAACGGTAAGAAAGGCGAGAGCAAAACTGCGGCTCACGATGCGCTCCTCACGTCCTGCAGAGATAATCGACCATGAGATCGCGCACTTCGACGAACATGTCGGTGCCGGTAATCGCGTTGCAGCCGATCGCGCGCGCCCTGGCGACGAGCGGGGAGATCGCTGGCTTGGTAATCACTTCACCGATGAACATGTCGGACGTCAGCTTGTCGGCATCGAAGGGCAGCGGGTCGTCTTCCTTCATTCCGGCGGGGGTGGCGTTGACCACCACATCGAAGCCGCTCGGATCGGCACTGCCGGCGGTGATCTTTGCGAGACCGAGCGAGGACAGCCGCTCGATCAGACTGCCGCGCCGGGCGGCATCCATTTCGTGGATGGCCAGTTCGGAGATGCCCGCGAGCACGAGCGCGTGCGCGATCGCGCTTCCCGCGCCGCCGGCGCCAGCGAGCAGCGCCCGCTTGCCTTCCAGAACGCAGCCTGCCTTCCGCAGGGCGGCGACATGGCCGATGCCGTCGAACATATCGCCTTCCCAGCCGGTTTCTGTGCGGCGCAGCGTGTTCACGGCGCCGAGAAACGATGCGCGCTCGGAGAGCCGGTCCGCCATGGCGATAGCCGCCATCTTATGCGGCACGGTGATGATGACGCCGTCGAGGTTCTCAAGGGTGCGGGCGCCGGACCAGAACGTTTCAAGGTCCGATGGCGCGACGCGACCCGGGATACAGATGGCGTTAAGACCGCGGGCCTGCAGCATTTCGGTGACACCGCCGGGCGACTTCACCTGTGCGATCGGATCGCCAATCACGAAATGCAGGCGCAATGCACCGTTGAGTTCCATATCCGTCTCCTCCAACGAATTTGAATTTCATTCCACTATTGAATATAGATCAATAGTTATGCGGTCCAGCGAAATTTGAAAACCGCGGTGCGGAGGATTGCCAGTCGATTGTGTGGCCGGGAGCGGATGGGGAAACACGAAAAAGGACAGCCACCGCATGACGCTTCGAAGCGCTTTGCGGTGGCTGCCCTTGAAATTGGATGCTTTCTGTCCTTAGGGGATGCTGATCCCCGTCGTCGGCGTCAGGCGGCGCGAACCGTTACGGTCACGGGGATTTCGATATCGACTTCCAGCGTCGTGACGTGCTCGCCGCGCTCCATCTTGACGCTGACCTTTTCGTCGTCGATCTCGACATGCTTGGCGATGACCGCAAGGATTTCCTCCCTGAGGATGGCGACGAGGTCCGATTGGCCCACCGAGGCACGCTCATGCGCCAGCAGGACCTGCAAGCGTTCGCGCGCCATCGGAGCGGAGCTCTGCTTGCGGAACAGGCTAAAAATGCTCATGCTGCCCTCCGTCCGAAAATCTTGCCCAGAAGCCCGCGCTTCTCGCCGGGAATGGTCATCGGGACGGTCTCGCCGGCAAGGCGGCGTGCGGCGTCGAGATAGGCAAGTGCCGGGGCGCTGCGGCTGTCCGCCAGCGTGACCGGCGCGCCGATGTTGGACGCCTTCAACACGTCCATGCTTTCCGGCACGATGCCGAGCAGGGGAATGGACAGGATCTCGAGAACATCGTCGACCTTCAACATGTCGCCGCGTTCGGCACGCACGGCGTCGTAGCGGGTGAGCAGCAGATGCTTCTCCATCCGCTCGCCTAGCTCTGCCTTTTCGGTCTTGGAATCCAGAAGACCGATGATGCGGTCGGAATCGCGGACCGAGGAGACTTCCGGGTTGGTGACGACGACGGCGACGTCGGCGTGGCGCATGGCCAGCGTCGCGCCGCGCTCGATGCCAGCCGGGCTGTCGCAGATGATCCAGTCGAAATGCCGCTTCAGATCGTTCATGACCTGCTCGACGCCTTCCGCTGTCAGGCTGTCCTTGTCGCGGGTCTGGGAGGCCGGCAGCAGGAAGAGCGTATCCAGGCGCTTGTCGCGGATGAGCGCCTGCGGCAGCTTCGCATCGCCCTGGATCACGTTCACGATGTCGTAGACGACCCGGCGCTCGGCGCCCATCACCAGGTCCAGGTTCCGCAGGCCGACGTCGAAGTCGACCACCACGGTCTTCTCGCCGCGCTGGGCAAGCGCAGCGCCGAGGGCAGCGCTCGACGTCGTCTTGCCGACGCCTCCCTTGCCCGATGTAACAACAACCACTTTCGCCATCTTCCCGCTCCTGTTGCTGGCCGGCAGCCGGCTCAGTTTAGTCTTTCCGCCTTGATCGAGTCGCCGTCGAGCCAGAGTTGCACCGCCTGGCCGCGCAGGTCGGGCGCCATGTCTTCGGCGGTTTTGTAGACGCCGTCGATTGCCAGCAGTTCCGCTTCCAGCCTGCGGCAGAAGATCCGCGCTCCCGCATTGCCAACCGAACCGGCCAGTGCACGTCCCCTGAGGGTGCCGTAGATGTGCACCGAACCGCCGGCGATGATTTCCGCGCCGGAGGCAACCGATCCAATGACCGTGACGTCGCCTTCGGGAAAGATTATTGATTGCCCGGAGCGCACCGGCTCCCTGACGATCATCGACGCCGGAGCCCGTATCGGCTGCGCCTCCGGAAGAACCTCGGCCGCCTTCTCCGCGGCCTGCGCCGGTTCTGCGGCCGGGACTTCGACGTCCGGGGCGGGTCTGCCGCCGCGCATGGCCGGCGGCATGCCGGGTCCCATAATCGACGGGCGACCGCCCTCGATACCCATGATGCGCACGTTCCGGTTTGCGAGCTCTGCGAGCAGTTCCTTCAACTGGGTCCGGTCGATGTCGAGTTCGGCGACGTCGAGTACGATCGGCCTTTCCAGGAAGAACCCCGCGGAACGACCGGCCAGATCATCGAGCCGGGCGAGCCAGTCGTCGAGCGGGAGTTCCGGCGATAGCATCAGCGCAAGGAACGACCTGCCCTTGATTCGGATTGAGCGAGCTTCTGTTAACACGTTGGAAATCTTCGTTAATTTTTCGTTCTCGATAGGTACGCGATTCACGGTTAACAAAAGGTTAACGGACGGCTGCCTTGCGTAACGAATGCGACCCGGCGCGTGTCCGCCTGTCCTGCTTCAACAGGGTGATGCGCAGCGGGAAGTTGCAGGGCGCTTGGCCGATGGCGCAGATGGCTGAACAGTCCGTTCGTCATTCCCCGACTATTGCGCCAATGCCTCCTGTGGCAACAATGGGCGCGACACTCGAAGAGAAGATCGGGCAGCAACATCATGAAGAAAATCGGTTTCCTTTCCTTTGGCCACTGGTCCCCCTCGCCGCAGTCGCAGACCCGCTCCGCCGGCGACGCCCTGCTTCAGTCCATCGATCTCGCCGTCGCCGCCGAGGAACTCGGCGCGGATGGCGCCTATTTCCGCGTGCACCACTTTGCCCGGCAGCTGGCGTCGCCTTTTCCACTTCTTGCGGCCGTGGGGGCGAAGACAAAAAGCATAGAAATCGGCACCGCAGTCATCGACATGCGATATGAGAACCCTCTCTACATGGCGGAGGACGCGGGAGCGGCCGACCTGATCGCCGGCGGACGGCTGCAACTGGGCATCAGCCGCGGCTCGCCCGAGCAGGTGATCGACGGCTGGCGCTATTTCGGATACCAGCCGGAAGACGACAAGACCGACGCCGACATGGGTCGCAGCCACGCCGAGGTGTTTATCGAGGCGTTGAAGGGCAACGGCTTCGCAAAGCCCAATCCGCGCCCGATGTTTCCAAATCCGCCGGGCCTGTTGCGGCTCGAGCCTTATTCAGAGGGGCTGGGAGAGCGCATCTGGTGGGGCGCCGGTTCGAACGCCACGGCCGTCTGGGCCGCGAAGCTCGGCATGAACCTGCAAAGTTCGACGTTGAAGGACGACGAGACGGGCGAGCCGTTCCATGTGCAGCAGGCCGCGCAGATCCGCGCCTACCGCGAGGCCTGGAAAGAAGCGGGGCATACGCGTACGCCCCGCGTTTCCGTAAGCCGTAGCATCTTCGCGCTCACCGATGAACGTGACCGCGTCTATTTCGGGCAGGGTGGCAAGGAGAGCGATTCGATCGGCTTCATCGACGAGAACACGCGTGCGATCTTCGGACGCTCGTATGCGGCCGAGCCGGAAGCTCTCGTCAGGCAGCTTGCGGAAGACGAAGCGATCGCCGAGGCCGATACGCTGCTTTTGACCGTCCCGAACCAACTCGGCGTGGACTACAACGCGCACGTCATCGAAGCGATCCTGAAGCACGTGGCACCCGCGCTCGGCTGGCGGTAACGCATGGCGCGCAAAAGTGTGCGGCGCCGATAACGACAGGCGCAAAAACGAAGACCTGAAAGCGTGTCGCGTGAATGCTGTTCCACGCGATACGCATTAGCAGGCGGGCGACGCCGGCCAGGCTGTCAAGCGTTGCGCCGGCGTTCCGCGGTCAGGCGGCCTTGGCGGCTGCGACCTTCAGGACGTCCTCGGTGATCTGCCGGTCGTCGGCAAGCGTGCGGGTCGGGGGCAGCCCGAGTTTTTGCAGTTCGCCATGATAGGCGCGAACGGCTTCCTCCGGACCGAGCGTGCCGTCGGCGACGGCGCGCATCAGGACGATCAGATGCAGCGGCGCTTCGGCGAGGTTGATCTTGCGGCCGAAAAGCGCAAGCCGCGCGCCGTAGCGTTCGGACTGGGCAACGAGCTCGAACGTGTCGCGCGTCGTGCCCGCGCCACCGCCGAGCACGCCGACGATGAGTTCGGAATCGAAGTTCACCAGTTCTTCCAGCGCCTTCGGCCCGTTGTAGGGCGTCTTGAGGAACAGCGGGCGATCCGCGCGCGGTACGCTGGCCAACGACTTGATGATGTGGTCGTTTACGAACTCGCCGATCTGCTCGCGGTCAAGGCCGATGTCGACGCTCGGATTGAAGACCTCGTAGAAGTACTTGAAATTGTTGCGCGCGGCTTCGGCGCGGAATTCGGCAAATGCGTTCAGCGTACGGACGTCGCGTTCGACGTCATTGCTGAACGAGACCGAATAAAGCGCGAGGTCCGTCCCCGACGTCGGATAGTTGGCGATCGCGCGCGCCAAGTTTGCGTCGCGGAACGGTATGGACGGGGTCTGCGTATAGGTGCCATGACGGACCGCGCCCCAGCACATCGTTTCCAGATTGCCCCGGATGGCGGGCTTCATCTCGCTGCCGAGGAAGGCGCCGCGCTCGTCCAGAAGATCCAGATTGGATTGCGACACCAGCATGATATCGACGATATCCTGCTGGATGATCTCCTCGATCTGGGCAATGAATTCCTGGCGGCTGCGGCGGCGCGGCGGCTTGACCGAATAGTCGAACCCCGTCGCGGTGACGCCGGCACCCACATCGCTGTCCTTGGCGTCGGCAATGATGAAGTCGGTCGGCTTGTAGCGGCCGGCGCGGATGTTCGCCAGCTTCCTGTCGAGTCTCGTGAGCATCGGTGTTCCTCGCTTCAGATCGTCTTGTTCTGAGTGGAGAGTTGGCGGTCTCCACCTTCTTCCCCGCCATAAGGAAAGAATTTCCATAATCTGTCAATAACTACCTATATCTCTCTAATTTGGTGCTGCTTTGAGCGGTCCTCCGTCTTCACGCAATATGTATGAACTGCGCTGTTTTTTGAAAAAGTTATTTATATCAATAAAATAATATAGTTTTTGGAATTGCTGAGCCAACTCCTTTGCCCGCCGCAACTTGCACAGGGTTCAGTCACCAACGCCGATGCAGTGCATGAAATCCCTCGCGGTTCTCTTCGGATGTCGCGTCGTCATCCTCAGGATCCGCGGCTTTCGACAAATTCGATGCAAAAATCTTCGTGCTCTCGCGCAATATTCGCGAATTTGCCAATTCCCGCATTGACGACATGGAAGAGAATGATAGCAATTGACGCCGTAGCCGGGTGAGGAGGAGTGCGCGGCAATGGGTGACGTCTTCAACGGGGCGTGGGCGGACCGCTATGCCGCCCTGTCCGAGCCACAGACCGGTCCCCTCGGCGGGGCGGCCTTGTCCGAGGCTGGGCTCTTTCTCTGCGGCATAAGCGCCTGTATCGATGCGCGGGTCGACATGCAGGATATCCAGCCGCTTCTCGATGCGCCTGCGGAGACCCCGGCGGGACAGCTTGCCAACCTGCTGCTGGCGCGTGCCGGCCGTGGCGTCGGCGGAGAGGTGCGTTTCGACTGGGCGGACGGTCCGGCCTGGCTGCGGGAGCGCCTCAAGCTGCGCTTCGCCCTGGGTGGTACCGGGCCGCAGGCCGCCTGGGTTCTTGGACAGCTCGGCGTCCGGTCGCTGGTCGCAGTAGAGGATCGGCACGCGGCGATGTTGCGCGAGATCCCGGAAGGCGTCCTGCTCGCCGAAAAAGGTGTGTTGAAGACCGCCGATACCGTATCCCTCCGCGGTTCGCACATACCGGAGATCTTCATATTCGAATTTACCGCCGGCCGGCCGATCGGCGGCATCGTGCCCACGCGCTCGTCACGTGTGATCGTCCGCTTTTGCGACCGCGGTATCCAGCTTGACGCGGAGTTCGAGGCCATGTCGCGCCGGCTGGCGTCTTCGGCGGCGGCCGGGCTGCTGTCCGGGTTGAACGACGTGGCCGTAGACAAGGTTCGGGCATCCAGTCGCCACGTCTTCGCCCTCAGTCGCGACTGGAAGGCGGCGGGTCTGACAACCATCCATTTCGAGCTGGCCGGCTATGCTACGCAGCAGGCGGTCGAGGACGTGCTGGCGGAAGCGGGCGGCGCCATCACGTCGCTCGGCATGAGCCACTCGGAGCTTCTCGCCATGAATCCCGAGGCGCATCATCCCATGGAGGCGCTGCTGGAACTCGGTGAGAGGCTGGATCTCGATCGTGTCTGCGTTCATGCCGACACCTGGGCTGCAGCCGTGACGATCAACGATCCGAAGGAAGAGGAGCTGGCGCTGATGGCGGGTTGCGCGATCGCCAGCGCCCGGGCGGCATATGGAGCGCCTGCCAGAACGATCGCTACCGATCGCGCAGCGGTATTCCATCCGCTTCCGTTCGAGACCTTCGTTCGCAAGGGGCGGTGGACGTTCGTCGCCTGCGCCTCGCCTTATGTGGAAAAGCCAGCGACAACGCTCGGTCTTGGCGACAGTTTCACTGCCGGCTGCCTGTTGATACTGGGCCGGAACAGTAACGCGGCGGCTCGTTTTGCCCTCCATCAGGCGTGAACGAGCGCTGATTGCCGGTTCGCGATGGTAGATTGGGGCGACGCGATTTGATAGAGATTGGTCGAATTTGATCCGAAATCGGTCGGCCATAAGGCCGGCCACCAGCCAGGTGAAGCATGGAGTCTCCCAGCAAGCGCGTCGACATCGTCCCGGCAAAGCGGCGGGCCTTGATCCTGGAGCACCTGCGCGTCAACGGCGCGGCCAGCATCCAGGAACTGGCCGATACGATCGGCGGCTCGCAGTCGACCGTACGCCGCGATCTGGAGCATCTGGTGGAGCGCGGTTACCTGGAGCGCACGCATGGCGGCGCCCATCTCCTCCAGCCCATGCGGGCGACCTTCGAGCGCGAGATGACCGTCAACGCGGAGCTGCAGCATCCCGAGAAGGTCGCTATCGGTCGTGAGGCTGCGCAAAGGCTGAGCGCTCGCGACAGCGTGATCTTCGACAGTTCCTCCACCGTGATGGAGGCTGTCCGTGCCGCGGCGGAGCGGGACCTGCCGCTGACCGTGGTCACGAACAGCCTGGAGATCGCCGATTTCGCCGCTGACATCAAATCCTGGCGCATCATCCTGCCGGGCGGCACGGTGCGCGCGGGCTATCGCCACCTTGCCGGCGAGCCTGGCGAGAGCTTCATCAAGACGCTGCATGCCGATCTCTGCATGACGGGCGCTTCCGCGGTGACCGGTACGCTTCTGACGGAAACGTCGCTCGAGGTCGCCTCGCTGAAGCGCGCGATGATTGCTTCTGCCCGCAAGACCATCCTTCTCGTCGACAGCTCGAAGTTCACCGCGCCCGGCTTCTGTACGCTCTCGGACATTTCCGAGATCGACGAGGTGATTACCGACGAAGGCATCACGCAGGACGCGCTCGCCTCGCTGCGGGCGGCCGAACGCAAGGTGACGGTGGTGTCGTCGCGCCGTCTGGCGGGTGCATCCCTCTTGGGCGGCTGAGATCGCGTCTTTCACCCGGCGTCGAGATATCGCGGTTCGGATTTCAGTTGCAGGAAGCGCTGCATGAGCGCCTCTATGCGGGCGGGCGAAAAGACATCGTCGAGCAGCAGATAGGCCGCTCCGAAGATCGCGCTGTCCTCCCGCGAACCGGAGAGAACGATCGACAGTTCGCGCGTGGCGAGCGGCAGGCAGCGCTGGTAGACGAGTTCGCGAATGCCGGAGAGCAGGAATTCTCCGCCGCGGGCAAGTGTGCCGCCAACGATAATCAGGCTCGGATTGATGATGCTGACGGCGTCCGAGACGGCTTCGCCGATCGTCCGCCCCGCAGCTCGCAGCAGCATGATCGCTTCGGGCTTTTGCTGTTCGACGAGGTCGATCACGTCGCGCGCCGTCTCGGCCACGAAGCCACGGGCTGAAAGGTCGCGGGCGATAGCCCATCCCGCCGCGCGCGCCTCGACGCAACCGAATTTGCCGCAGCGACAGAGCGGGGCGTCCGGCGAGGGAAACTGGATATGGCCGATATCGCCGGCCGCGCCCTGCGCGCCGCGGAAGATGCGGCCGCCGGCAATCATGCCGCTGCCGATCCCGGTGCCGATCTTGACGAACAGGATATCGTCGGCCGCGGGGAAATTCCGCCGGTACTCGTAGATGGTCATCAGGTTCACGTCGTTCTCGACATAGACCGGGACGCCGAAGCGATCGTGGAACCGGCCGATGATGTCGAACTCGTCCCAGCCGGGCAGTACTGACGGTCCCACGACGCGGCCGCGCTTGAAGTCCACCGGCGTCGGCAGGCTCAGGCTTATCCCTAGAAGGGGCGCGTGGCTTTTTTCGGCTTCGGATGCCAGGAGGGCGAAGGACTCGGCCATCTGCACCAGCGTGGATTCCGGTCCGCTTTCGACATCGAAGGGCAGCGTGCGTTCCACGATGACGGCGGGCGTGAGATCCATCGCGGCAAGATGGATGTGGGTTTCGCCGATGTTGGCGACCAGCATGAAGCCGGCGGCGGCATTGACCGCGAGCATCCGGGTCGGGCGGCCGCCGCTCGGCAGCGTCTGTTCGGTCTCGCGCACCAGTCCGCAGGCCAGCAATGCATTGAGGCGCTGGGTGACGGTCACGCGGGATAGCCCCGACGCCTGCAACAGCTCGGCGCGTGAGGACGCGGCCCCAGTCGCGATCAGCGACAGGATGCGTCCGGCGTTCTCGAGGACCGCCAGATCTACGCTGCGTGGCATCTTTTCCATCCGCCTCTTCCGTTGGTTTGACCGCTCTAGCGGCAAAGCGTGCAGAGATAAAGGCATTCTTGCAAAGCGGAACAAATATTATGTAAAAAATCTTACATAAGATGGACAATTATGATCGCTTTTATATAGATATGCGCTGCGCCATGTGCGCGGGAGGAATGACATGACAAAGTCGTACATCGTCGGGCTGGATTTCGGGTCGGAGTCGGCGCGCGGCGTATTGATCGATACCGCGACGGGCGCACAGGTCGGCAGTCATATCCACGCCTATCGAAGCGGCATCATGACCCGGATCTTGCGGGACGGAACGCCTCTGCCTCCGAATTTCGCCCTGCAGGACGCTGACGACTATGTGGAGGCGGCCTTCGAAATCCTGTCGCGACTGGGTCGCGGCAGGCTGGTGGAAGGCATCGGCATCGGCTTCACCGCAAGCTCCCCGCTGCCGGCGCTTTCGGACGGAACGCCGTTGTCGCGCCTTTATCCACATGAACCGAATGCCTACGTGAAGCTCTGGAAGCACAATGCCCAATCCTATGCCGATGCCATCAATGCCCGGGGTGGGCCGTTTCTCGACAATTTTGGCGGACGCGTTTCCGGCGAATGGCTGCTGGCAAAGGCTGCCCAGATCGCGACGGAAGCGCCGCAGACATGGGCTGCGACCGAGCGCTTCATCGAGGGCGGCGACTGGCTCGTCTGGCAATTGACCGGCAGGGAGGCGCGCGGCCTTGGCTTTGCCGCCTACAAGGCTCAGTACAGCGCCTCCGGGTATCCGGCGGGACTGGTCGACGGCCTGGAAGAGCGGCTTTCGACGCCGTTGCCGGTGGGATCAGTGGCCGGCCCGCTCTCGCAGGAGTGGCGGTCGCGAACGGGCATTCAGGGGAGCGCCATCGTCGCCGTCGCCGTCATCGATTCCCATGTCGTTCTGCCGGCAATCGGGGCAACCGCCTCCGGCTGTTTCGTCGGGGCGCTCGGCACGTCTGCGGCCTATCTCTATCTCGACGCCGAGCCTGCCTCGCTTCCTGCGGGTATCGAGGGAATGGCCTTCGACGGATCGATGCGGAACCTCTGGTGCTACGAGGCCGGCCAGGCCAGTTTCGGGGATACGCTCGGCTGGTTCGTCAGGACGTTTCCGCGCGGCGCGGACATGGCCGAGAGCTTCGGCACTTACAATGGCGAGGCGGCCGAGCTTGCCCCTGCAGCGGGTCGTCTGGTAGCTCTCGATTGGTGGGGCGGCAACCGTGTGCCCTTCGCGGACGGCAATCTGGCGGGGCTATTGGTCGGGATGACCCGGGAGACGACCGCCGCCGAAATCTACCTGGCGCTGATGGAATCCCTGTGCTTCGGTACGCGAAGCGTGCTCGACCTCTTCACAGGGAGCGGGCTGGTGCCGGATCGGGTGCTGATGACCAGCGGTCTGGCGCGTGCCAATCCCCTGCTGATCCAGATCATGGCCGACATTCTGCGGCAGCCGATCGAGGTTCCGCAGATCGAAAACGCGACGGCGGTCGGGGCCGCCATCCATGGCGCCGTGGCGGGCGGTGTCGTTGCCGATTACGCCGAAGGAGCGGCGCGTTTCGGCGCCCGGGCGATGACGCATACGGTTCCGCGACCGGCCCATGCGGACGCTTACGGGGACGCCTACCGGATCTATCGCGAACTCGGTGGACAGAGCGGCTTGCGGGAGAGCATGCATGCCCTGCGTCGCCTGCGCGCAGCACAACATGGGTGATCTGGATATTTTGGACAAAAATATACAAAACTATCTTTATATCATTTGACTTTATCCAAAAGAGATGAGCTAATCCCAATCGGCCTTTGAGGAGAGGCTAGGGCCGCGGAGCGAAAAGCTGTGCGGGATCGTTGAATCTGGGAGGTTTTCATGTCGTTTCGCAGCAGTCGCACATCCGTGCGCTTCAATAGCTTGTTTGCCGGCATCAGCGCGATTGGCCTCATGCTCGGCGTTTCGACCGCTTCGGCGGAAGAGGTCATCGTCGGCCTCGTCACCAAGACCGAGGTCAACCCGTTCTTCGTCAAGATGCGTCAGGCCGCAGAAGCCCGCGCGAAGGAAAAGGGCGTCAAGCTGATCGCCCGCGCCGGCAAGTTCGACGGTGACAACGAAGGCCAGGTTGCCGCAATCGAGGATCTGATCAGCGCCGGCGCCAAGGGGATCCTTGTCACGCCGAACAACTCGTCGGGCATGCTCGACGTGATCAAGAAGGCCCGCGAGGCAGGCGTTCTCGTCATCGCGCTCGATACTGCCACCGATCCGGCCGAAGCCGTTGATGCGACCTTTGCAACCGACAATTTCGAAGCCGGCGTGCAGCAGGGCGCCTATGCGCGTAAGGCGATGGGCGACAAGAAGGCGGTCGTGGCCATGCTGGACGGCACGCCGGGCGGCACGGTCGATACCTTCCGCCACGATGGCTACCTGAAAGGCTTCGGCATCGCCGAGGGCGATCCGTCGATCGCCGGCGCGGCCATCACCAACGGGGCGCAGGACAAGGGCCAGATCGGCATGGAGAACCTGCTGTCCAAGAACGGCGACATCAATGCCGTCTATACGATCAACGAACCGGCGGCGGCCGGCGCCTATGCAGCGCTGAAGTCGTTCGGCAAGGAGAGCGACGTCATGCTGACCTCGATCGACGGCGGCTGCGCCGGGGTGCGGGACGTCAAGGATGGCAAGATCGCCGCAACGGTCATGCAGTTTCCCTACAAGATGGCGTCGATGGGTGTCGATGCCGTGGTCGAATACGCATCTTCGGGCAAGAAGCCGAGCGGCTTCGTCAACACCGGTTCGTTCCTGATCACCGACAAGCCGGTGGACGGACTGGAATCCAAGGACACCGCGTGGGGTCTTGAAAACTGCTGGGGCGACTGATCGCCGGCCTCCCAAGCGGGATCATGGCGACCGGTGCTTCCTTGCGAAAGCGTGGATTGCATTCGGCCGACCATGATCCCGACCGGGGTTTCGACTGATCTGGCCGCCCTGTGTTCCGAAGCCTTGAAGCCGATCTTCCGGCCGTGGTGCTTCGGGTCCTAGGCGTCCCGTCATGCCTTGTGGCCGGCGGAAACGGTCGGCTGCACGGTTCCCGTGAAGCATGAGGTTTTCATGAGCACAGCCACCATTGCATCGCAGCAGGACACGCCGAGCCTCAAGGCCCGCCTCCTGGGGACGCCTTCCGTTGGGCCGCTTCTGGTTCTCGTCGCCTTCTGCATCATCTTCGCGTTGACCAATCCGCGCTTCCTGGCGACCCAAAACATCTCGATTATCCTGCAGCAGACAGTCATCATCGGCACGCTCGCAATCGGGCAGACGCTGGTGATCCTGACCGCGGGTATCGACCTTGCCGTCGGCGCGATCTGCGTGCTGGGCACCATCGTTGCCGGGAAGCTCGTCAATCTCGGTTATGATCCCGTTTTCTCGATGGGTTTCGCCATCCTGCTGTGCACCGGTGCCGGTCTGGCGGCGGGCTCGCTCATCGCCGGGCTGCGCCTGCCTCCTTTCATCGTCACGCTTGGGATCCTCGGGATCCTGACGGCGGCGCTGCGTCTGATTTCGGAGGGCGGCGCTTTTCCTGTCCGTGACCCCTTCCTCGCCTGGACGGGCAATACGATGAAGGTCGGCGGCTTCGTGCTGACTTACGGCATCCTCATCATGCTCGCGCTCTATGGCTTCGTCTGGTATCTCCTGAACCAGACGAAATGGGGCCGGCATGTCTATGCCATCGGCAACAATCCGGAGGCTGCGCGCCTCGTCGGGATCCCGGTCCGCCGCCACCTGCTTTCCGTCTACCTGCTTGCCGGCTTCATCTACGGCATCGCCGCCTGGCTGGCGCTCGGCCGAATTCCCAACGCCGATCCGAACGCGATGCAGACGGCGAACCTTGATTCCATCACCGCCGTCGTCATCGGCGGCACCAGCCTGTTCGGCGGCCGGGGCGGCCTGATCGGGACGCTGATCGGCGCCCTGATCGTCGGCGTGCTGCGCAACGGCCTGACGCTCGCGGGCATCGATCCGCTCTGGCAGGACCTCGTGACGGGCATCCTCGTCATCATTGCCGTTGCGCTCGACCAGATGTCGCGGAGGAGGAACTGATGTCCGCCGATAGCATGACCAGAGATGCCACGGACGCCTCCTCCCGCGTCGTTCTCGAAGCGCGCAACGTGGTGAAGACCTACGGCCATGTAACGGCTCTCGACGGCGTCGACTTCGAGTTGCGGGCGGGCGAAATCCTTGCAGTGGTCGGAGACAACGGTGCGGGCAAGAGCACGCTGATCAAGGCGCTGACCGGCGCCGTCCATCCCACGAGCGGCGAAATCCTGCTGGACGGCGCGCCGGTGCACTTCAAGGGCCCGCTCGACGCGCGCCACGCCGGTATCGAGACGGTCTACCAGGATCTCGCCATGGCGCCGGCGCTCGACATCGCATCGAACCTGTTTCTCGGGCGTGAACTGCGCTGCGAGGGCGTCATGGGCAGCGTCTTCCGCCGTCTGGACAAGAAGCGGATGCGCGAGGAGGCCCGCCGTGCCATGAGCGAGCTGAAGTTCCGTCTGCCCTCCATCGGCAATGCGGTCGAGGCGCTTTCGGGTGGACAGAGGCAGGGCGTCGCCGTCGCACGCGCCGCACTTTTTGCCCGAAAACTGGTCATCATGGACGAGCCGACGGCAGCGCTCGGCGTACGCGAGACGGGGCAGGTGCTGGAACTCATCCGTTCCATTCGCGAGCGGGGCCTCGCCGTCGTACTCATCAGCCACAACATGCCGAACGTTTTCGAGATCGCCGACCGGATTCACATCATGCGCCTCGGCCGCCGCGCCGCGGTGGTGACACCGCAATCCCACTCGATGAACGACGTCGTCGCGATCATGACCGGTGCCGTCGCCGCATAAGTTTGCAACGGCGTAGACTGTGATGGTCGCGACGTCGAAATCAACGCATTTAGCGTCCTTCTCGGTGAGCCTAAGCGCAGGAAACTGTTAAGGCTGCATCTTTACCGGACGTTTTGCCTTTGTCCCTACATCTGCAATTGTAACAAATGGCGGGGCGGGAACGTGGCACTGGCACTCAAGACATCTTCGCATGCGGTATCGTTGAGCCACTCGCTCGACGAGCGGCTTTCGGTCGCTCACAAACGCATCGAGACGGCGTTTCTCGAGGGCGGATCGACACTGGTTTCGGTCATGGAGATGGTTACCGGCTTGATCGGGACGCTGAACCGCTTCACCCAGACGCTCGATGCCGATACGGCCGACTCGACCATTGCGGGCCTGGAGCGGACCGTTTCGGAGCTGGCGTTGCTGCCCGACCTTGCGGCTGCGCGGCATGATTCCTTCGACGAGATCGCCCAGTTGTGCGCCGACGCCGTCCGCCACGTCGACGACATGCGTGAGACATTCCGCTACCTGAAGGTCTTTGCAACGACGGTGAAGATCACGGGCGCCGGCATCGCCGAGTTTGCCGAATTCGCCGACGAAATCCGCGATCGCATCCATTCGGGCGCCGAAGAGATCAATCATTTTGCCGTCGAACTGGATAAGATGCAGAGCGAACTGGCGAATGCTCGTGGGCTTGCATCCGGCATACTGGGCGATTTCCGCAAGACGATTCCGGAGATCGTTGCCAATCTTGGCGAAAATGCTCGCCGCATGCGGGCACAACACGAGCAGATGGCCAAGATCGCCGCCGAAGCGCGCAGCGTTGCTGAAACGGTACAGCGCAAGATTGCAACGGCCTTGTCCGCATTGCAGATCGGCGACATTACCCGTCAGCGCATCGAGCATGTGCAGCAGAGCTTCGTGATGCTCGACCAATACGCGGACACCGATGACGGACGCGCACTCTCCGAAGCGGAGGGTGCGGGGATCAAGGGAGCCGTCTTCCATTTGGCCTATGCGCAACTGGACGAGACGCTTTCCGAATTCCGCGAGAAGTGCGCAAGCATCTTTACCACAATCTCGTCCTTCAGCTCCGACGCTTCCCGGATCCTTGCCCTTCGCGAAGACCTGGCGGGGTCGCGCTCTGTCGAGGGCGGCTGCGTGCTTGCGATGATGAACCGGGATCTCGGTCACGCTTGCGAGCTCGTCCACGACGTCGAGGGACGGAGCGCGCAATCGACCGCGCTGGCAGGGTCCGTGGTCGGGGCCGTCCATTCGCTGATCAAGTCGATCGAGACGATCCGTGGCATCAAGACGGACATCAGCTATATGGCGCTGAATTCCAACCTGCGTTGTTCGCGCCTGGGCGATGAAGGCCGGTCCGTCAATGTCGTCAGCGGGGAGCTGCGCAACTTCGCTGCCAAGCTCGAGACGCCGGCCGACGAGGTGGTCGATCGGATGCATCGCGTGGAGGGCGCAGCCGAGGCACTGAATTCCGGCTCAGGCAGCCATCTTGAAGACATCGGCCTGCCTCTGGCCCATGCGCGCGATGCAATTGCGAAGGTCTCCGACGAAATGGAGCAGAGCCTTGCAGCACTCGCAGAGGAAGGAAATGCGGTTTTCAGCCGGATCGCATCGGCCGTGCGTTCACTCGACTTCGAAGACAGCCTTGGCGAGGTGCTCGACGAATGCGTGGCGATCGCCGGGGAAATGGCGATGGATGCCGGCACCCCTGCCCCGCCGCCGTCAGCTGCCGACCTGAGCAACCGGATCTATGCGATCTACACGATGATCCAGGAGCGCAACATCCATGCGGCGATCTTCCCCGCAGACGGGCAGGAAACCTCCGATCCGTCCGAGGCGCGTTCGGCGCAGAGCGACGAAGACTTTTTCGACGACGCCCTCTTCTGAGAGCTGAGCATTAAGCCGCGTTTGCGTGCGCGTAGACAGCCATCGGGATCGGCATGAAGCGCGGCACGACCAGCGCTTCCACCTCGTCGGCGTAGCGTTCGGCGTTGAGAATGGCCTTGTCGAGATTACTGACCCTGTCCGGGTTCATCCGGTGGAGGAAGGTCTTGTACTCGAACATGTCACGATAGGCAGAACGCTCGATGATCGGCGTGTCCAGCATGCGGACCTGGCGCTCGGACAGCAGCTGTTTCACAGCTTGCAGGGCGCGGGTGGTGACAAGTGAATTGACGCGCGACAGCAAGACGGCGTGCGGAATGCTGATCTGGGCCTTCCGGTCGAGATAGCCGAGAAGTTCGAGCACCTGCGCTCCACCCTGCGCGTCCATTGAACTGCCCTGGATCGGGATGACGACGAAGTCCGAAAGTCCCAGAGCCGTGGCGAGCAGCGGCGACTGTGCACCGGGAAGATCGACGATCACATAATCGCTTTTCGGACGGTACTCGGCGATCGTTCGCGCCAGTGCTGTCAGCGACACATAGGTAGCCACGGTCAGGTTCTGAACCGGCTCTGCGCCCTCGAACCAGCGGGAGATCCAGCGTTGCGGGTCGGTATCGACGATCGTGACGCGGTTGCCGCGGCGTACCAGTTCGGTGGCAAGCAGAAGGACCGCGGTGGTCTTGCCGGCGCCGCCCTTGGTGTTGGCAAATGTGATGGTGGGCATCGGCGAACCTCGCACTGTCCTGCGGAGCACATCATCGCTCGTATCGAAGCACCTACCCCATGGTGCCAGCCCATATTCGACCAACATGGTTAACCGGCAGTAAACCCGCCGCCTCGCAGTTAGCGTCTACGGTCTTCCGCAAGGATTTCCGGGGCGATCTGGCCAAGGGGCACGATGCGGTCGACGCCGCCGCGCGCAATCGCCTCCTTCGGCATACCAAACACGACGGATGTCGCTTCGTCCTGTGCGACCGTATAGGCGCCGGCCTGGTGCATCTCGAGCATGCCGCGCGCGCCGTCGTCGCCCATGCCGGTCATGATCACCGCCATGGCGTTGGAGCCGGCGGAGCGGGCGGCAGAGCGAAACAGAACGTCTACGGAGGGGCGATGGCGCGATACCAGCGGCCCAGTACGAACCGAGACGTGGTAGCGGGCTCCCTGCCTTTCGAGAAGCATGTGGCGGTCGCCAGGCGCGATCAGCACATGGCCGCGCAGCACCGGGTCGCCGTCGGCGGCCTCCTTGATCTCGACTTCGCAGAGATCATTGAGGCGGCGGGCGAAGGCGGCGGTGAACCGTTCGGGCATATGCTGCACGATGACGATGCCGGGCGAATTCGCCGGCAGCTTTTCCAGCATTTCCCGCAGGGCTTCCGTTCCGCCGGTCGAGGCGCCGACGCAGACCACCATTTCGGTCGTCCGGGCCATGGCCTTGCCCGAAGGCGGCGGCAGGATCACGTCGGCGGTCAATTTTTGCGCGGGACCCGACGCCGAGGCGGAGCGGACGGTGCCCGCCGGGCGCTGGCGCAGCCGGGCCTGGGCGGCGCTCTTGACGACTTCGCAGATGCGGCTCGCCTGTTCGGCGAGATGATCGGCCGCGGCAATCTTCGGCTTCAGGATGACGTCGACGGCGCCGGCTTCCATAGCCTGCATCAGCGTCTCCGTGCCCTGCTCGGTAAGCGAGGAGCACATGACGACGGGGATAGGCTTCTGCGACATCAGCTTGCGAAGAAAGGTAATGCCGTCCATGCGCGGCATCTCGACGTCGAGGGTAATGACGTCTGGGATTTCTTCCTGGATCCGCTTCGCGGCGATGAACGGGTCGGACGCAGTGCCGATCACCTCGATCCCCGGATCGGACTGGAGAACAGACGTCAGCGTCTGCCGGACGCTGGCGGAATCGTCGATGACGAGGACACGAACTTTTCGGGCGGTCACGATGCTCATTCCCTGATGAATACGGTGTTTGCGAGCTGGCGCACGGGGAGGTCCATCGATGTTATCGATTCGGAATGGCCGATGAACAGGTAGCCACCGGGCCGCAGGCACTCGCACAGGCGCGTCAGCACTTGCTGCTGCGTCTTCTTGTCGAAATAGATGAGCACGTTACGGCAGAAGATCATGTGCATCGGTTCGCCGACCTTGTAGAGCGGGTCCATCAGGTTGAGCCGCATGAAACCCACCTTGGTGCGCAGATGCGGTGCAATGCGGACGACCCGCCTGCTCGGATCCTTCGCCTCCATCACGTAGCGGCGCATCATTTCCTGCGGAACGGGCTCCGCCATCTCGGTGGGGAAGATGCCGCGCCGGGCGCGATCAAGAACCTCCGTCGAAAGGTCGGTCGCCAGGATCGAATAGTCCGGCCCGGCGGACGTCTGTCGGAAGTCCTCCAGCACCATCGCCATCGTGTAGGGCTCGGCGCCGATCGAGCAGGCGGAACTCCAGGCGCGAATGCGCCGCACACCCTTGTTCTGCAGGTCGGGCAGCGCCACGTCGCGAAGGTAGTCGAAATGGTTGGGTTCGCGGAAGAAATCGGTCTTGTTGGTGGTAACGACGTCGATAAGGTATATGGATTCGCGTGCCAGCCCGTCCTTGTCGAACAGGAAGTCGCAATACTGGTCGAACGTGTTGAAGCCGGTGGCCCTGAGCCGTCGGCGCAGGCGACCTTCCAGCATCGTGATCTTGCTGGGCGGCATCTTGATGCCGCTGTAGTCGAAGATGTAGGTGGACAGCCGCTTGAAGTTCCGCGAACTCAGGCGGTCGTGATAGGACAAGGCGGTTGCTGCGGACACTGTGTCGAGCCTCTTCAGGCGGCCGCGTTGTTTGCTACGGAAGCAAGGGCGGCCCCACTGTCGGAAAATAGCTGGGCGAGGTTGATGACGACGACGAAATCGCCCTGCCGGCGAACGACGCCCTCGATATATTCGGAACGCCAGCGCACGCCGATGTCGGGGGCGCTTTCGATCGCATCCTGCCGGAACGGCGTGACCTCGAAGACCTTGTCCGCGACAAGGCCGAGCGTGAGAATGCGCTGTCCCAGCGGGATGTCGAGGACGAGGACGCGGGTATGCGGCGTCTTCTCCGTCGCCGGCATGCCGAGACGCAGCCGGAGATCGACAATGGGAACGCCCTGGCCGCGGACGTCGCGAAGGCCGAGCAAATAGCTCGGCCCATGCGGGATCTTGAAGGCGTCCTCGTGGTCCAGGATTTCCCGGACCACGCCGACGGGCACGGCGAATACCTCGTCGCCGAGCGCAAACGTTACGAACTGGGATTCAGCGTCGTTGCGGGTCATGGTCATGCGCTCTGCCGGAAGTCGGAATCTTCGCCGTCGGGGCCGCCCATCGACATGTCGATCGCGAAGCCCTTGGCGCGAGCCTGCTGGGCAGCAACGGTGTGGCCTGCAGGCTTGTGCGCCGGAGCATGCGCCGTCTTGGTCGCAGCCGCGGGGCGCGCGGCCTGCCGGACGGGCACTGCCTGCGCCTGACGGGCGTGTGCATTCTCGATCCGGAAGAAGGCGATCGAGGCCTGGAGTTCCTCGGCCTGGGCGGCGAGTTCTTCAGACGTTGCCGACATTTCTTCCGAGGCACCGGCGTTCTGCTGGGTCACCTTGTCGAGCTGCTGGATCGCTTCGTTGATCTGCGAGGCGCCGATATCCTGCTCGCGGCAGGCAGCCGAGATCTCGGCGACCAGCTCGGCGGTCTTGCGGATGTCGG
>NZ_JABXYK010000024.1 GCF_013378445.1 Mycoplana rhizolycopersici | reverse complement strand
CCCGTCATGATCTGGAAGGAGAATGTCGACAGCGAGGAGAACTGGGGCAACATGGTCAAGGGTTGATCCCCTTCGAAGACACGGCAGGGGGCGACCGCCGGTCGCCCCCTGCCGGCAGGCATTCTTGAGCGGATTGGATAAGGCATGACGAAAGACATCATGAAACCCGATTATGCAAACAACATGCGGCTGATCGGCCATTCGGACCAGGGCGGATTGCGAGACGGCATCCAGGTCATGGTCGAGGATGGCTTTGCCTATATCGGCCATCTCTTCAGCCAGGGTTTTTCGATCGTCGACGTGCGCGATCCCGCCAACCCGAAACCCGCCGGATATGTGAAGGCGCCCGCCAATACTTGGAACGTCCATCTCCAGACAGCGGATGGGCTGCTCCTCGTCATTCACGGCAAGGATGTCTTTGCCGATGCGGCATTTGCGGACGAGGCATCCTATTACAAGGCCGCGGCCGGCACGGCGCTCGGCACGGCGGCTCCGAAGACAGCGCGAAACTGGGATGCCGGTCTCGCCGTCTACGATATCGCCTCCAAACCCGGTGAACCGCGCCGTATCGGCTTCATGCCGGTCTCCGGCGGCATTCATCGCATCTGGTGGACGGGCGGCAAGTGGGCCTATGTCTCGGCACTGCTGGACGGCTACACCGACTTCATCTTCATGACCGTCGACATGTCGGACCCGACAAACCCGCGGGAAGCCGGGCGCTACGCGCTGCCGGGCATGCATCAGGCGGGGGGCGAAACCCCGAGCTGGCCGGCCAACGCCAAGTTCGGCCTGCACCATGCGATCATCGATGGAGACACGGCCTGGGGTGCATGGCGCGATGCCGGCCTGGTGGTGATGGATGTTGCCGACCGTACAAAGCCATCGCTCATCCGCCACACCCACTGGTCGCCGCCATTCCAGGGCGGCACGCACAATTGCCTGCCGATCAAGGATCGGGACATCCTCGTCGTCGTGGACGAGGCCGTGCTCGATGATTTCGAGGACGGGCTCAAGAAGATCTGGATATTCGATATCAAGGACAAGGCGAACCCGGTCCCGATCGCCACCATGCCGCCGCCGTCGGACCAGGACTATACGCACAAGGGTGCGCATTTCGGGCCGCATAACATTCATGAAAACCGCCCCGGCAGCTTCCAGAGTTCGTCCCTGATCTTCTCGACCTGGCAGAATGCGGGCGTGCGGGTCTACGACATCTCGAATGCCTACCAGCCGAAGGAGGTGGGCGCGCTCGTGCCCCCGCCGCCATCTGGGCTGATGGACCAGCGCCCGGGCAAGAAGAAGATCATCCAGACCTGCGACATCTTCGTCGACAAGAACGGGCTGGCTTACGTGACCGACTACAATGCCGGTCTTTACATCATGGAATATACCGGCTGAGCCCGGCGAGATTTATTGAAAGGTATCAGCATGAACCTCTTCGGCTCCTATGACGTGGTGGTGACCGGCGCCGGCTCCTCCGGCATCGTTGCGGCGATCCGCGCGGCCCGCGAGGGCGCCAGGGTGCTGCTTCTGGAGGGCACCGGCTTTCTCGGCGGTCTCATCACCGGCGGCCGCCTCACCAAACCCACCGGCCTCATCAACTCGAAGATCTTCGAGGAAATGCTCGATCGATGCGTCGCCTATCGCGGTGCGGACGGACGCATCCGGGAATCCTACTGGGGCAAGTACACGGGCACGTTCGATGCCGAGGTCATGCAGCGCGTGATCATCGAGATGGTCGAGGAATCCGGCGTAGAGGTGCTGCTGCGCGCCAACGTGGTCCAGACGGTGACGAAGGACGGCGCGGTGCACGGACTTCTCATCCGCACCAAGTCCGGCGAGAGCCTCGTCCTGGCCAAGGCGTTCGTGGATGCATCCGGTGACGGCGATGTCGCGGCACTGGCGGGAGCGCGGTTCATGCTGGGCCGCGAAGGCGACGGGATGACCCAGCCCATCACCTCCTATTTCCGCGTACTCAACGTCAACGTCCCGGCGCTCATCGCCGATTGCGAGGCGAACCGGGTGGACATGTGGGAGGTCGTCTATCCGAAGGAAGCGGGCAACCGCAACGAAGACTATGCCATGGCTGTTCTTCTGACGGGCTTCCAGCAGCGCATCAAGGACAAGGTCGCCGAAGGCTTCGACTGGATCATCCCGAAGGATCACATCACCATGAAGACGGGGCTCATCCCCGGCGAAATCAGCGTCAATGTCACGCGCTATCAGGGCAATGGCCTCGATGACCGCGACCTGAGCCGCGCCGAGATCGAGATTCGCAAGCAAGCCTATTGCGCCTTCGACTTCCTGCAGCGCTATGTCGAAGGCTTCGAGGATGCGATCTTCCTCGAAGTCGCACCCAAGCTTGGCGTGCGCGAGACCCGCCGCGTGACCGGTCATTACATCCTGACGGAGGCTGATGTCCGTGGCAACGGTCGCTTCGACGATGCGATCGGTCTTTGCAATTCGCCCGTCGACGTGCACGAGCCGGGCGGTAGCCGCGCCATCATGGATCATGTCGGCATCGGTTACGGTATTCCGTGGCGCACGCTGGTGCCGCTCGACGTGGACAATATCCTCGTTGCCGGGCGCTGCATCTCCGTTGATGCCATCGCCTTTGGCTCCACCCGCAACGTGCCGGCCTGCACCATGACGGGTGAGGCGACCGCGATTGCCGCGGCCTTGGCTGCTAAGCGCAACGTTCCGACCTCCGCGATTACGGCGTCCGAAGTGCAGGCTCGACTGAAGGAGCTTGGTGTCTGGCTCGGTACCCCGGGCGAGGACATTCCCGATGTCCTCAGGCAGGCAAGCTGACGGAGGAGGGACATGGTCTGCGCACAGCCGATCGGGGAGGGGGGTGGTCTCGGGCTATCCGAACCTGCTGAGCCCGTTCTCGATTGGCCGTGTCGGGCTTCGGAATCGTGTGGTGTTTCAACCCCACTTTACCGCCCTTGGCCATCTCGATGTGCTCCGGCGCGGCGTTTGACCCCACCATCGGCGCCGAAGAATTACCCCGACCATACATCAGAAACGGTAATTTGATCAGCGCGTTAATCTGATCCGCCCAGGTTATTCTTCCGCGCCGATGGTGGGGTCAAACTTCAACGCTTAATCACAATATCTACCCCGTGGCTGCTTTCAAAGTCGGGGAACGACACTCTGCGCTGGCCGCGATTCTGCGCGAAAACCTAAGCAGGCTTGTGCTGCTGGTTTTCGCGATCATCGACCCATAAATCGAGTGGGGCGGCGGTTCAGAACCCTTCAAGAGCATCCCATGTTTGACAAACTTTGCCATCGCCGAGTTCCCTGAGGCTACAAGGAGACTCGAATGGCGACGATGAAAGTGTCCCTGGCGGACGCGATTAATGCCATTCAACCTCTCTGTCGAAGCGGAAGAGGATATCGTCTCAATCGCCGAACAAGGCGTCCGCATCTTCGGATCTTTGGTCGCCCAACACCGGCGGTAACCGCGGCCTTGGCCGCAACACTGCAATCAGCATCGCCCGGCATGGCGGCGGCGACGTCATCCTGACCTACCGCAGCGGTGCTGGCGATGCGCAGGCGGTCGTCGAGGAGATCGATGCCCTTGGGCGCAAGGCCGCCAAGGGAACCGTCGAGATCCTGACCCTCTTCATGGCCAAGGAACTCGCTGAACGCGGGATTACCGCGAACACAGTGGCGCCGGGAGCCATTGAAACCGACTTCCTCGGCGGCGCCGTTCATTACATGCCGGATCTCAACATGCAATTCGGGCATGACTGCGCTCGGTCGCGTGGGCGTACCCGACGATATCGGGCCGAGCCTGCTCGGCCCCGACAACGAAGTCTCCGGCGGTCAGGTCTTCTGATTGTCGATATTCGAATGGTCACTGCTCGTCAGAGCGGTGACCTCAGATGTGTGCCGCGACGGCCACCCAGTCGAAAATCTCAGACTTTCATGTGCGAAAACTGGCTATTCAACCGGGGTCTTCAATTCCTACGAAGACATTGTTGCTCAGTTCTGCAATGCATGGCGCGAACTCGAAAACCAGCCTTGGCGCAGCTGCGGAAACTGGGCAATTGGGTTCTGATCAATGAGGCGCCGAATTAGTCTACAGCGCGCCCAAGCCAGTGCTTCAGTCCGCCGATCGTCACGAACACTTCGCCAGATGCCATCGGGGCTGAACTTCTTTGCCCAACACCGGATCTAGCAACTGCTGGCAGCGTTCAGGTCAATGAAGTCGCTTAGGACCTGCGCCCCTATGGCGTCGCCTGCGAACTGCTCGAGTATTGTGCTGATCGCCGAACTGATGCAGAAGGCTGTGACATCGGCTTCGAGTGACTCCGCCGTATCCTTCGCATATGTGAGAAGGCGGGCGAGCGCGATCAGTTCCTTTTTTCTGTCATCAATCTCGGGCGGTAACGCCGCAGCCAAATTCATAGTTCTTCCCCAGACCCCAATGCAGACCAAGGCCTAGCATATATGCGGTGAGCGTCTCGTGCGCGTGACATTCGCGTGACACACGCGATGTGCGAAAACCCAATCACAGCTTCGCGTTACATCTGACCGCGCCCGCCATGGCGAGAAGCTTTTCGCGGATATGGATGCCGGCGCGGTAGTGTCGGAGCAAGAGGCCTGCGAGCGCAATAGCCTCCTGGCCTCTGCCATTATGCCGCGTTGCCTACAAATCTCGACGAATGCAATCCCCAGCACCGAGATTGCGGTCAAGGTCATCCTCGGGGCGATGTTGGGGGCGGTAGTTGCCTTTTGGTGAAGGACGGGTTTCACATACCTGCCTGATCAACTGCCAAACGCCATCCCCACATGCCCCACGGCACTCGCCAGGGCGCCCAGCATGGCGACGATAATAGTCGCGTAGACCCGCCGCGGTTCAGTTCTCATCGCCGCTAAGCGGAAGCTCAGTCGACCGACAACTGCCTTGCGAACTGGCTGCCTCAGCCTCCGTTTCAAATGCGCTATGATTGAAGTAATCGACTGTCTTCACGCCGACCAGTCATGAGCGCGACGATCTGAACTTCTCTCGGCTGAGCGTCCGGCTCACGGTGGTCCTGCATTCTCATCGTATCATCACGTCAGTGAGCTTTCGCGGATGAGCGACAGGGAACTAATGTCTTTGAAGCGCATTCGGCGCGTTGATGTAGCCAAGATTCAGGCAGAGTTTGCTCGGCTGGAGATAGACGGAATGCTTCAGTAATTTGATCCGACGGGTCTTCGTGCTGCATTCGGGAGGGAGCCATATCCCATACCAGCAGAAATGAGCCCCGCACAATGGCGACAAGCGCGCCGCTGTTGGCTCAGTTCGGCGCAGGGGAGGCTCGGCATGAACGAGCCGGCGTCTATCAACGACAGCGAATGTCGCTGGGGGAAGGTCTGATTTCGCGATTCTGGTACGGTTAAGCGAAAAAAGCACGGCCGACGGGGGAGAAGGCAGCGCTGGTGGTCACAGGCAGACTATGGCCTTCGATAGGCAAGCCTCAAGTAGTCCTTATGAAAGCGTCGTGCATGGAGGTGTGTCATGGCGCGTGATCGCAGGTTAGAAGGAGCTCGATCTCGTCTTCCAGTTCGCGGGTGATCTAGGCGTACTTAAGCTCCCGCGCTAGCTCCTCAACGCTGCGATATCGTGCAAGCACGGCCATCGCCAATGCGTAGTCGACAAGAACCACCTCAAGTTGCGGTGGGACAGTGGGAGCTAGCAGCGGGCGCAGATGCGGCCGCCGTAGCATCAAGAGGTATCGACCCCTGTTACATAGGGAAATTTGTGCGTCTGATATTTGAACGCCGCTGTCCGAAAATGTCTACGATAACCGCGGCTCAGCACGCGCGGACTATAAAACGGTGGGCTACACCGGTACGCCACGGAACAGCTCGAAAATGGCAAGCGCCGCGAACGTGAGGACTTATTCTCCGCGAGACGCCATCTCATCTACCTCTGGCCCGTGAAGCTGATCAGCAAAATCCTCTATCAGGCGGCCCACAGCTTCCGACCTCTCCGACATCTGCATCGCGCTCTCACGGACGCTGGCCTCGAAGTGTCCGGCGTTCATCACCCCGGCCTGCTCCAGAGTTTTGGTGTGTGCTCTTCGTCAAGGTCGTCCGTAGCGCCGATAGCCCTGTGTCTCAAGCCAGTCCTGCACGATCGCCCTGATGGCATCCAATCTTGATGTCCCCAAGTCGGCGCGCGCCCTCCAAAGTACCGTCGACATAATCCTCAAGGGCAACCCGGCCAGTCATCATGACTTCCTGCCGTTGTTCCCGCCGTCCATTATTGCGAACTTCGTTGTTTCGCCCGTTTCAATGTAAGCGCTGTTTCGGGACCACCTTTCGGGAATGATCTCAAGCCAAGACGCCAGCATGGATCAGACGCGATCCAGGAACTCAAGCACTCGGATGGTGAGTAGCGCGGTCGCATCCGCGTCGTATGACGGGAGCGAGCTGTCGGCGAAGTAGTGCTGATCGCCGGGGTACAGGAAAAGCTCCGCGTCCTCGATCTTCCCCACGATCTCGCGGGCGGCGTCGATGTCGCCCTCGCCGACGAAGATCGGGTCGTTGTCCATACCGTGGATCTGGACCGCGACGCCGTCCGGCCAGGGTCCGAAGGCCCACTCGCCACTGATCGGCAGGCAAGAGTAGAAGAGCAGGGCTCCGCGGGCTCCGGGTCGTGTCTGTGCAAGCTTCTGTGCCGGCAACACACCGAACGAGAACCCAGCGTAGACGAGCTCGTGAGGCAGTTCGTCGGCGACGCGGACGCCGCGCTCCCGCATTTCGTCGAACCCGATCTCACCGATGTAGGAGAGACCCTCGTCGATACTCTGGAACGTGCGTCCGTCGAACAGGTCCGGCGTGTGCACGATGTGACCGCTGGCCCGCAAGTCGTCGGCGAACGCGCGCACACCCTGGGTCAGCCCCTGTGCGTGGTGGAACAGCAAAACCTCAGCCATACGGGGCCTCCGGGTGGGATGGTCGGGCGCACGTTCGCTCACTCTACAGCGTCATCGCCTCGCCGGGAAGAATGCGGACACGTTATAGGAGTAACGTCTGCGACCCAGGTGACGGCCGTCATGATTCGGCTCGAATAAACGGTGCTCTCAGGCCACGGCCTTGGGCGTCGTGCTTGCTGCATAAGCCCAAGGCAGCAGGTCATCGAGTTGGCTGTTCGGATGGCCGTTGACGATCCTGCTGAGGACGTCGGGCAGATAGGCAAGTGGCTCGACGTCATTGAGCTTGGCGGTTTCGATCAGCGAAGCAATCGTCGCCCAATGCTCTGCCCCGGCGTCGGAGCCTGCAAAGAGTGCGTTCTTCCGATTGAGGGCAATTGGACGGATTGACCGCTCTACTGTGTTGGAGTCGATCTCGGTGCGTCCGTCATCAATGAACCGGCACAGTCCATCCCATCGTGACAGAGCATAGCGGATCGCTTCGGCCAGCTTTGTCTTCTGACTGATCAGTCCAAGTTGCTCGCGAAGCCAGGGCGCAAGGCTGTCGGTGATCGGGCGGCTTTTTTCCTGGCGGAAGGCGCTACGCTCTTCCTGCGTCCGGCCGCGTATCTCGTCTTCGATCTTGTAAAGTTCGGCGATGCGTCGCAGGGCCTCGCTGGCAATCGGTGCAGGGCCTGCGGCCGCCAGTTCATAAAAGCGCCGACGAACCTGTGACCAGCAAAATGCCGGCGACACCGCGTTCTTGGCGGCGAGCGGGCGATAACCACTGTAACCGTCGACCTGCAGGATGCCGACAAAGCCTTCGAGATGCGCCATCGGGCGTTCGGCTTTGCGATCCGGCGCATACCAGCGCCGCCAGACCTTCCGCCCCCTTGCGGAAGTCGACGGGCTTGGTGGCGATCATCATTTTCACCGCGCCGGACGGGCCGATCACGATGACGCCTTCAAAGCCTGAATAACGGCTGCAATTGTCGCGGCATCAGTGCCAGATGCGATCCGCACCGTCGCTCCATCAATCTCCAGCTCGATGGCAACACTTGCCGACACCTTTCCCGGCGACCCTGCTCTCCATACTTTCGCCGTCGCAGGCTCTTTCTGAGTTTCGACAATCGCGGGCACGAACATGGGAGCGGCTTCAACTGCATCGCGCTCGCGCTTCCGGAAAAGCCGCCGCCAGGTGAACAACTGCTGCGGCGAAAGCCCATGCCGTCGCGCCACAGCGCAAACCGTGGTCTCGGCCACATAACTCTCCGCAACGATCCGTGCCTTCACTTCATCGCCCCAGTCGCGACGGCGCCCGGTTCCCGTAAAGACCTCGAACCGGCGGACAGGCCCTTGTTCCCTGCTATTAAGCGTAAGCTCTAAAATCGTCATATGTCTAAGCCCTCGTTGGGCTTGAAACATCACCGATCAGCCGCTGATCCGGAAGGTGGGGTCAGAACGCCGCATACGTTTCAATCGGTCTTCAGCGCCAGGGAATGTCGGGTGACCTGCAGCGTCATGATAAATGACTTAGGTCCTCCACCTCTTCGCCTAATGGGGTCTGACCTCACATGTTCCGCCAAAACGGATTGGCGGCGGAACTTTCAGCGCTATAGCGCGTTCGTGCGTCGTATTAGGGAGATTTCACGTATGTCGAAATGGAGCGCCCCAGTTAGACTGACCCTCGACGGCGCCGGGGATCAGACAGTTCACGGCCCATACGCTGCAGCAATGTTGCTGATGATTTCATGGCCCACGAAGAGCGGCACACAACGCGATCGAGCGGAGCGGATGTGCTTAGCGGCCATCAAAGATGCAACAGCGTCAGAAGGTGCGCGGGATGCCTTTCTCGCGGCAATCGAAGAGGCGGGCCTTACTGCCGGGAGAGAAAGCGGGGACCCCATCGCGGCCTGAAGGCGGGCGCCTTTGCTGTGTGGGGCGAGCTCACATCATGTCCTAAATATCGTGGTGTTCAAATAGTCTAGCCTGACGGCAATCAGTTCGGTCCAATGATGTCAGATCCCGCCGGCCCCTCATGGCGTGGTTCATCGACTGGCTTTGGAAGGGAGGACAGTCGATCGTCGTGACGTTATACAGGTTCCACATGACGACCCTCCGGTTCCCAAGGTGGCGGTGTTCTCAGGATTCTGTCAACTCCGCACGGACCGCCATCTTCATCCGCTCCGCGGCGTTTGGAAGAACGAGGGTGGCCTTCACGGCCGCCTTCTTTCCGCAGCGGCTGCACCGGAAGCTTCCGTCAAGTTCGAAAATGGTCAGGTCGACCTTGACGAGTTGCCCGACCTCTTCCGCCTTCGACAGGCAATGTATCTTTGCGCGCATGCCCGGATGAATCATCTCGCGCACGTATCCCTCGGGCATCGTCTCCCTCGTAAGGCCGCGGTACTATTGGGCACACGTCTACGTTCTCCTGCGATGGTCGCAGCAGGCCGCTGTCGGTTTTTCAGGGTGGCGGTCGCATCATCGATTTGTGCGACGTGGCTTGCATGAGCTACGCGGCGAGTTCACCAATCTCGCCGAACTGGACCAGAAGTCGGGGACTGCTCATATCGCCGCTTTCCATATCGACCTGGACCGCATAAGCGGCAACGCCGATGTGACGCGGCGCCATCGCCGCAGCAACTTTCTCAGCTCCCGCGGCCGTTGACGCAGCGCGCATCTCGCCGGGCGCCAGACCTCCGCGGACGCGCTTGAACGGAAGGACGATATATTTTTCAGCCATAGCCATCGCTGCATCTCCTCATTTTGTTCTATAACTGTTCTCATTTTGGAGAGATGTCAACGTGGATGATCGCCCGGCCGTGGGCCTCACTTTGTAGTCCGCCGGACGAATTCGATCAGCGCTTTTTCCATGCCCGTTTCACGCCCTTGGCATTCTTCTGATTGTCACATGCCGCGAGGATGTGATGATCCGCCAGCATGGCGACCGCGGTGCACACCTCCACTTCATCCCAGCCGGCTTGCATGGCGCGCCAGACGAGTTCCTGGAAAGCCGCCTCAATTGCCTCGTCGCACTCTGTCAGACGGTCCGACGTAAGGCCGCGGCGAGGTGTTGAAATATCCGACATGGGTACCTCCTCCGTGGGAGGATAGGGCACCGGTTCTGATTTTACAGTGCGCGGCTAACCCATTGACGTCGTTCCGACCGCTTCGATGAGGTTTTATCGTCAAGCGATCGGCGCAAAGGGATGGCGCCAAGCCGAACGAACGGTCCGATCCCCTCTACCCGTTCCAGACTTATTTTGTAGCATGTCGATCCCAGGTCGTGAGTTCTGGAATATGACCACGTGACAGCCGGTCTTGGGATTGATGTCACAAATGGGCTACGATCGCTTTGCGCCCTAAGTGGAGCACGGTGGTTTCCAAAAAGCGGACATGTACGAATGTTGCCAGGCTGCAGGTTTGCGCCATCTGACGCTTCGGGAGACCTTCTTAGACAGGGCAGGCGATTGTGCTCGCCCGCATGTTCTGAGCGACTGCGCCCTCAAGGACCCCCTCGGGAGAGATTTACTTAGAGCTAGTTGCCGGAGAACGGCTATTCATGTTTTCGGCTTCACCGCGACGTAGAAGAACCTGGATAGTCTCGCCGTTCTCGCCAATTCAGCCGTCTTCGCGAGAAATGTCTGCCTGCTTTCGAACCACTCAGCGTCCTCCTCTTCTAACAGCGCGTCGCGGCGGGAATCTCGAGCCCGGTAGAGCCGCATGGCCAGACCTGCGACAGCATCCGTGGTGTCTTTGCAGACCCGCAACTCAAAGCCCGTTCCCTCCAGCAAGACCTCATTGAAACCGGCTGGTACGATATGAAATGCTCCCTGAGACGCCCGGATGTCCAATTCCTCCCTCGAGACAGCTCCAGTTAACACGCACGCATCCGTCAGAATCAGCAGACCGCCAGGCCCGAGCAATCTGAACCAGTCTGCGAACACCGCGCGACGGTCGGCGAGGTGGTTGATAGCGTCTATACAAGAGATGACATCGAAAACTTCATCTTTGAACGGGAGTTCCTTGCTGGAATCGGCGACGATAAGGGTGGGGCCGACCCGCAATTGCCCCACCGCAGCCAGGGTTTTCGCCTGTTCGATCGCGGCTTCCTCAATATCCACACCCGTCAGCAAACAATCGGTGGCGGCGGCGATCGCAATCGCGGGGCCACCAGAGCCGCACGCTACATCGAGCAAACGGCGGTGCGGCCGATCGTTGATGAGCCCTATCATTTCCTGTTGTTCGTCAAGCGTCCGCCACCCCTGTTGCCCAAGGTCCTCGCCATAGACCTCGCGTCTGATTTCGGCCGCCAGTAGACTGCCGAAGCGCGAATACTGGGCGCTGTAGAACTCGTAGCTGCGCGCTCCGGCTGGCTGTTGCGTTTCGACGGTCATGGCTGACCCTCCTGATTGAGAGTATACGCTGCCGTTCTTGCGCGGGCTATTCCCCCGTTGGGTTGGCTAAGCCCGCAATGGGCCGGAAAGTGGGCACTAAGTGGCTGCCCTTGATGCGGATGGCAGCAGATCCGCGGCTCGGCGTGACCCATTCGCGTCGCTTCTGCAGTGCGCCGCCGATCAATCAACGTCATAGAGCCCATTAACGCAAGTCTTCACCAAACGCATTGATGGAATTGCAAGGTCGCTAGTTTCCCCAGCTAGACGTGCACGTGTCGCAGTTCAAATGTGCTGCTTGTTTGAAGGCCCTAGCGTGTCGTTCACCGGGAATTTTTCCGGCGGGTGATTTCGGACAAGCCATTGTGTTCTCCATCGAATGTCGCACATCCGAGGGAATCATAACCTGTTGGGATGACGCACCTCCATTTAGGGCGACAGCGACTTCCACATCGAAGTTGAATGGAAAACCCATGACGGCTTGGTCTCGGATCGCTGGCCGACCGCATTCGCCACGGCATGAATGAGGGCCAATGCATCGGCGCGCTTAATGTCGATAAAGGAGGCACGAACTTCCTCGAAGAAGGCTTCAAAGGCTGGGTTATGCAAGCGCGCCGCGGTCGCGATGCTTTCCCAGGTCCGTTCCTTGTAAAAGATTCGCTCTGCAACGCTCTTCAATTCGTCTAGCTGCTCCCTTGGAACCCGGCCCGCTGCAACCAGATGCTCAAGGGTCACCAGGAGGTTGACCATGGGAATGGAGAGAGGTGCATATCCCAGTTCCGCGGGAGCGTGGACCAGCGCGACATCTGAATCGTCGACCGTCTCCCCGGTTGAATAGCGCTGGTAGACCTCACCGATCCCCACCATACCAAACGTTTGACATTCGGCTGCCCGAAGAGCGCCCATGCTCGAGCTGCCGAAGATCGACACCCCCTCGGCAAGGCCATAGAGAATTTCCTTGTGCCAAACCGGAGCTGTGTATTCGAAGTTTCCGTCGATCAGGCCAATGACGGAAGCACCATCAAGAATAGCGCGCAGTATGTCGCCCTGCACCGCGGGAGGGTGAACGACAATGCTGGCTCCGCATAGCGAAGCAGCATCGGGAAGGCTAGGTCCGGCGAAGATTACTTTCATGTGGCACTTATGGCGAGCGAGAGGGCGCGTGCACCAAGTCGATGCTTGCGCGCTCCGTCAGGGTTTTCGAGGCTCGGGACGATCGCCTTGACGACCGCCACCGGAAGACCCGGTGAATGGAGCGGCACGGCGATGGCGGATTTGATCCCTGCTGATTTCAGTTTGCTCAGCACGTCCTCCAACAGAGCAGCCGGGTCTCCGGACGCTGCAGAAGATGCGTTTCGGACTAACGCTCCAGGTGTCGCCCCAAAGAGGTTCTGCGTCTCGCTCGGGAGAGGACGCCCATAGGTTTCGGCAAAAATATCGTCCCGAGCGCCGCTGATAATGGTCAGGCGTGATTGCGCCACCTCGGTAAGCGCGCGGATCGCGGCGCGCTCTTGCGCAAGATGCGCGCCGTAGCCGACGGTGACGTCATGAAACCGCGGCCGTGTTCGCGTGAGAATGCCCCTTTCGGCGACAATCGCCGCGTAGCAAGGTACAGAAATGTCACTCGTAAGGTCGAACAGGCGAAGGTCCAACCCTGACGAACTATATCGCCCTACCAAGTCATCGATCACGGGATCATTGAAACGGGTCGGGTCAACGCAAGTCGCCAGCCGCCCAGCGTTTGACCGAAGACGCCACAGCACGTCGGCGTCCCGCTCGATGCGCTCGAGCAGAGCATGAAGTGTGGCCTCAGTTTCGTTGTTCCCCGAGGCTAACCCATCGGAAGATTGCCAGAAGCGGCAGTTTTCGAGTGTCCGGTCCAAAATTACTGCTTCGAGCGGAACCAAAACTGCGGCCTTTGAAAGGAGGTCCTTGCCTTCAATCCAGGCTATTGTCTCATCATCACCTATCTCGCTTTTGTTTGAAGCGATCAGCTGGGGAAGCGTGGCAAACCGCCGACGCGAGTTTGCCAATTCTCTGGGCGATGCCTCAACAACCGCGGCCGCCGGTCTGCATGCGACTGCCCGTTCCAACGCCTCCATTGCAGCGGAGACGCGGGCATCCATGTCGCTGACGCCTTTGCCCTGATTGATGACGATGGATCTTGAATTTGGTGCGACGGCATTCCAGACCGGAATGCCGACCCTGTCCAGTCCGGTCAAGCGGGAAAGCCGGACGATGCCAAGCTGGCGCAACAGGGGCTCGACCCGCTCCCAGGTTTCTGCCGATTGGCAAATTCTGTCGCTATTGCGACTGGCGATACTATCCACGCCCGCTCAGCAGTTCCTAGCCGTCCATATAACCGCCAGAGACGGATGCGGCGGACTGTGCAACGACCGCAAGACCTATCCCTTTGGTCACTGTGACACCGCTTTTTCGCAGATCATTCGCCGTTTGAAGTGCGCCTGTGGCCGGATCTGCGATTTTCGTCACAGTCCCCGCCCCGAGGTCCGCGACCCACAATCCGTCTTCTCCCGCAACACCGATTACAACTACATTTGCCATGGCGTTCACCCTTTCTCTGTGTTGACCATATTCAGAACCCTGCTTTGATAAGTCCCTCTTTGTAATGTTGCCGCTGCCACTCCTCCTTGAACGGAACCAGCGCCATCCATGTGTCCAGATCGAATGTCGGGTGAACATCGAAGGTCTTTCGGACGAACTGGCGCGCCTTGCGCACATCACCAAGCATGCCCCAACTCGCGGCAGATAGCCTGTCCGCGGGCGTTCTGTCTTCCATACGGCCGATGTAGTCCAATGCATCTTCGTACCGCCCGAGGGAGTAACAGGCGCCAGCTGCCGTCCAGAAATACTCATCCGGCGCAATTGGATTGAGCTCAATCGCATGCTCGACTTTCTTCAGGCCTTCCTCGGGCCGCGAACCCTGGATCAATGCATCACCGAAGCTCGCGATCAGATTTGCATAGTGCGGGCTGAGGGATTCAGCCGTTTGAAAGAACTCCGCGCTTTCGTCGAACTGACGCCGATAGAGTTTGGCAACGCCGAGTTCCTTGTATCCGGCAGACAAGTGAGGATCGGCAGCGATAGCGCTTCGGGCATGTTGCTCGGCCGTTGACAGCAGACCCGCATCATTCCGCGCTGTTACGAGCCACTCCAGGAAATAGCTGCGCGAAAGGCCACTTTGTGCGGGAGCGAACTCCGGGTTTATCTTAAGCGCATCGCGGAAGTTCTTTTTTGCCCTCCGGATTTCGGGAAGGCTCAGGCTCATCAGATGGCTCTGGCCGCGCAGGAAGCGGCGATAAACGTCAGCACCATGCTCATAGTTGCTCCTGATAGTTTCGCCCACGTGGATTTGTTGCGAGATGGCCGCCGCAAGACGGTATGCGAGATCGCGTCGTGATCTGATCAGTCCCGCACCGTCCAGTTCAAAGCGCTCCGCCCACACAACCTCGTCGCTACCGAAGAAGATTAACTGGGCAAACAAGGAATAATGCCCCCCTTCGCGCGTCAGCCGTGTATCGAGAATGTAGCTGATCGCGTGCCGCTCGTAGGTCGCTGCCTTGTCCGTCTGGTGGCGAATCTTGGCGGCGCTGTAGGGGGCTACGACCGATACCGAACGCATGCTGCACAAGCCGATGGTGACGTCTTCGATCAGCGCCGCGGCGAACGAGGCGATGTCATGACCTGCCCCACCCGCCAAAGGCGGGAGCAGAACCAATCGGGGCAAACGTTGCATGCTCGACGTCATATCTTCCAGGGGCGCTGGCGGCGGTCTTCCGCGCCGCGCTACGGCCGCTGATACATTCCCGGCCATCTGGAACATCGTGCCACGAAGCAACTCGCGAATGGCTTCGTCCGAAGGGTTGCGTTCCAGAAGCCTGATGGCCGCGTCTTTTATCGATCGGTTGCCTGGGTCATCGCCAAGGACACCAATCTCGAGAACACAGCGGCGCAGCATGGCCAGATGCGCTTCACGCTCGCGATCAATCCAGGCAGCTAGCGCTTTGCTTTGCGTTCTTGCGTCCTGCAGAAATTCTTTGCGTAGCCCAGAAGCAAGCCGGATTGCCCGGGCCTTGTCGATAGTGGGACTGTTGATGAGGAGGTCATCGAGATCAGTATCGACTGCATCCGCACCTAATGCAATTTCTGTCTTCGAGAATGACAAAAGTTCCAGATCGATCTCGCTTTGGCGGCTCAAGATTCGTGAAATCGTCTTGCGAAGATTTGCGTAGGCCTGACGTGGATCAGCGTCGCCCCATAGAAGCATTGCAATGTCCGCCCGGGGGTAACTGGAGAGGCCGGTGGCCTTCAAAAAGGCAAGGACGATCAAACCCATTTGCGGGAATGCGATGTCATTCCCTTCAGTGGCCACCAACCGCGGCCGGCCAAGAGTGTAGAGGCGGCAGGAGGCCGGCATCTAGAGTCGATGCCCCGGCGCTGTGTCCTCACCTTTTTCGAGGGCACGCATGTCGGGGTCATCCGCTTGCCCTGCAAGTGCTTCGGTGAGCGCTATGACCTTTTTGCGAAGCGCTAGATTCTTGATTTTGGCGAATGCCCTGTTCAAGGCGACGCCCTCGCTCGACTTCACAAAGGATGCGAGCTCGTCGGTTTCGCCAATGGTGGTTCCCTTTGGCAGCAACGTGCTGTCATCCTGAAAGAAAAAGCTGGGAGCAACATTCAGAACCTCCGAAATGGCCACTAGACGGCTTGCGCCGACTCGATTGCTTCCTTTCTCGTACTTTTGGACTTGCTGAAACGTAAGACCAAGCCTTTCGCCAAGCTTTTCCTGGCTAAGCCCGAGCATGAGGCGACGCATCCTGACCCGGGAGCCCACCAATACGTCTATCGGATTCGGTTTCTTCTTTTCCATAGGACGCTCCCGCTTGACGATAACTCCATCACTATGCCTTGCTCGAAATAATCCTGCAATTTTGGCGACGGGTAATGAACAGATTTAACGCCCCCAAGGCACATCTAATGGAGTTGTGATATTTTTCGAGTAGAGCCTTGGTGCTCGGATCATTTAGCGGAGATAGAACAAGGCGCAGCGCCAGTGTTGCCATCATGCCTTTTAGACAAGGCCCCCGGGCTATCGTTTGGCAAATTCAGATACAAGGTGGCGAACCGGTTGGAATACGAGACGGGCCCTCGCCGGCGCGGGCTCACGGACACGACATTTGTCTGACAAGCGGCAAGGTCATCAAATCACAGGAGGAATCGACTGCACGGGACTGGAAGTCTATGGCGCCCGACCATTGGCTGGAGTAGATATACCGCGCCAAATACCTTCGCAGCTGGCGGAAACTGCATCTGGCATCCCGCCGTCGCGAGGTCATCGCCCACTTCCCATCGGATCGGGACGCCGCCGATCGTTCGCAGGCCCAGTCCTTGCTCAGCTAGATCGTTGTTCAGACGAGCCTCGTTCCACCTCGTCCAGGCGCCGACCTGACGCGGGAAGCCACAGCGGGCGCCTGGCCAAGCCCGGCGATCACACGGACAGCTGGTCGCGATAGCAAGCTGCCACCGGCTGCGGGCACGATCCTTCAGCGCACAGCCGATGGCAGCCACGCTGAAGGGCCTTTGGGCCTGCCAACGACGTCATCCTGGATTTCTCCCGGCCGGCAGCCCCTCGGTCCAAAAAATCGGTGTCACAGCAAGAGACTGGAACCTCCAATATCCCATGGTCCGAACTTCGGTCTCAGAGCAGTTCCCAGTCGGGGGGCGGTAAATCGTCTAGCGCACTCAGAGCCAGATTGCGCAATGGGCTGGACTGCGAGGTCGGCAATCGATATTTCCTGGGCCCGCGGCGACACTGAGATGCCGTCGAAAAACCTCCTTGGATACGTAGGGCCTCCAACTTTGAAAAAAGTCCAACGCAGTTTTGCTGTCGAATATAAATCCGGTCGGCGAAAACCAGATCCCAAATCGAACTCGATCTGGGGTGACATGGACCTCAAGTCCGTTGCCCGCGATGTCGAGGAAGAGGCGAAGCCATTTGTGCCGGGCAAGCAACTGGATGACAAATCCGCCGGCGACGTGTCTTCATCGAAAGCTGAGCCAGCAGGACCGTTGTTGACACAACCGGTCAGGCAGCACACAACTGCAGCAGCTACAGAGGAGACGCTGATGGGCGACGAAAGCGATACGATGATCAATACAGATGCACCGGCCGTTGTTGAAACGCCCGTTGCGCCGAAGAAGCAACGCAAACCCCGCGCCAAAAAGGCAGCTCCTGAAGCGACATCTTTTGACGTTGCAGCAGAACCGACAGTCGTTTCACCCGGCGCAGTTGGAAAGCAGAAGCGAGGACGCAAGCCGAAATCGATCGACGGTGCGGGCACAGCAAAGCGCGCACCTATGAAGCGTAGCCCGAAGGTGGTGCAGGCGGCGCCTGTCGTGCCGCCAGCGGTAGACGAGATGGCGGATCTGCTGCAGCTGGAAGAAGAAAATCAAAGGCTGCGCAAGCTGCTGGCCGAAAAGCTTCGCGCTGAAAACGCTGATCTGCGAAAGCGGCTGAAGCTCGATTGATAGCAGGCAGGTAGCCAATCGCCGGCGGCATTTTCAGGTTTTTTGAGACGAGTATTCTGGTGGCGGTCACGGCCGCCACCAACACGTGAACTCGCAGCCTGCATGCGGGATAAAGCGCGAGGTCGAATAAATGGCGTCTCCATGGAAATTCCTTGCCCGACTTGTGTCGCCGCGACGCCAGCAAAGGCAGGAAGATGGCCCGATCGAGGACGTGAAAGCGGACGCGCTGGGGATCGCGGGTTCGACCGAAAAGGCTGCCGAAGAGCGTCTGAATAGCCTCGGTCTGCCGGGAGGAGAAAAGCCGCAGCCCTTCGATCGATCCGATGCGCTCTCCGCCGCACTCGGGCCGTTGGAAGAAACGGGCAGTGATGTTCACGGCACGGTGGAGAGAGATAGTGCCACCGAGGTCGTAAAAGTCTCTGGCCCGGCTTTGTCTGACATCGGCGTCGCCCTCGCATATGGCACGCCGAAGGTCGAAGAGACTCCTGAAGCCGCGTCGGCCAAGCGGAGACGTCGTGTCAGGTCGGTCGAAACCGGTGTTGTCGTTTCGCAGAACTCTCCAGCCGCCCCCACCGTTTCCGACGAAATGATCAGCCTGGATGAAGAGATCAGGATCCTGCGGGGGCAGATGGCAAGCAAGCTTCGCCTGCAGAACGCACAACTGAGGAAGATGCTGGAGCGGTTCGAACGTTGAACCAGTCACGATATCTACTCGTTTGAACGAAGGTCAATGGCGGCCCAAGCCTGCCTGGGGCCGCGGCGTCTCTGTCGCGCCTGTGACGGCCGAATTGCTTGATGGCCTGGCCGCGCACGCTGAACCTGGAGCGCCGAACGAGATCGCTGCTTTTGGTCCGGCCTATGAGCGCGAAATCCTTCGGGTTCACCCCGGCGCAACATTCCCCTCGTCAAGGTCGGGGGCCTGAAATTCCTCGACGGTACCTTGAGCGCGGCCTCTCCTGGCAAGATCAGCGGCGATCTAGGGTCCGGACCCAATTCACTCGCCTCAGCGAGGAGGCGGTTGCATGTCTGATTTCTTTTGGTTTTCCGACGCGCAGTGGGAGCGGATAAAGCCCCTTTTGCCGACAGATGTGCGAGGCAAGCCGCGCGTGGATGACCGCTGGGTCTTGAGCGGGATCGTCCATGCGCTGCGCTGTGGTGGCCGCTGGGCGGATTGCGCAGATGTCTATGGACCGAAGAAGACACTCTACAACCGCTTCGTCCGCTGGTCCGAACGCGGCATCTGGGAAGGCGGGCCTTGGCTCATGGTATCGGTCGCACCAAAGGTGGACGGAACACCAAGCTCCATGCGGTTTGCGATGCCAAAGGGCCGCCCTCACGTCCTGCTCCTGACGCCCGGCAACGTCCACGATTGCAAGGTAGCGAGGCTCTGTATCGAAGCTCTGCCACCCTCCGCCGAACTCGTCGCCGACAAAGGCTACGACAGCCAGGCTCTGCGCTAGTGGCTCGACGAGCGTGGTACCCAAGCCGTCATCCCGCCGCGCAAGAACCGCAAAATCCAATATGAATACGACAAGGCCATCTACAAGCAGCGCAATGTCATCGAGCGCATGTTCTGTCGCCTCAAGGACTGGCATCGCCTCGCGACCCGCTTCGACCGCCCGTCATCTGGTGGTGGTGAGCCCGGACCCTAATGTGTGCATTGCCCCGCCATCGAGCGGGGCTTTTTGTTCGCTCACTGGCGCGAAGATTTAGTCGGTATGCTCCGGCATCTCCTCGAGCTGGTCTTTAGTCCGTGCCGTAATCGCGTGAACATCGCCATTTTCATCCCGCATGAAGTCGAGTTCGGAAAGCGGAATTGCAACAGCCTTCGCTCCGATACCGAGAAAGCCGCCAGCGTCGATGACTGCTGTGCTGCCATGAAGGTGGTCAACCGTCCCGACTTTGCTGTCGCTGTAGTCGTAGACCGTCGCGCCTTCGAGTATTTCCGGCGTGAGTTCACTCAGCGTGAGGCGAACATGATTAGTGTGGTCCATCTTTAGTTCTTCCGTTTTGGATGGGCTACCATAGTCCCGTGCAAATCCCGATTGTTCCCTTGGATACGCAACCTTGCGTTTTATTGCGCAGGTGCATTTTGAGTGCCATCGGGAGAAGTTGATTCGGAATCCCCGCCTGTTCCGGAGGGAGGCGTCGGATCCCGGTCGGTAGGCGCCGTATTGTCAGGTGTGTTGATGGTTCCGTTGTTGGGCGTCGGTGTAGACGGCGGCGATGGCTCACTGCTTTCTGTAGCGGCCGGCGGGGTATCGGTGTCTTGAGTCTCGCCCCAAAGCTCCACTGCTGCCCATGCTACGAACGCAAGGATCAACGCCGAAGCTAACACAATCGCCACCGGCCGCCCGAGCGGCCCAGGCCGAACCTTGCTCGCCGTTTCTTCAACTGGCGTTCCGTCGCGCCGGTACTCCCTGAGGTTCGACATGTCCCGTTCCCCGGTGCCTTCAGATAAGGGTTTGTCTCCCATCCGCATGGCGGCTCTCCCACGTAAGAGTTTCATTGCAACTCAACTGACCAGCGGGTTTTATGTTCCGGTGATCCAACGGTGTGACGGGATCCAATCATCGGGCTGTTACCGATCGAACGCTCGATTGCCTCCGTTGGACATGAGAGCATAGTTAGAACAGAACCGACGGATACGGGCGCCGCATTGAACGAGGCCGTGTGCCCAACTCCCTAGCGCAGCCCCCGCAATGAGGAGACCAGCGAACTCGCTGCCAAACTAGCCTATCGGCGGCGGGGCTGCAGCATGCGCTTGCGAGGGCGCAAGGAGCCGGGAGATGACGTCCCGCTACGAGCGAGAAGATGTCTGAGTGATTGGTGGCGCGAAGATGCATTGCCTGTAGAATGCGGAAAAGGTCGGGCAGTTCGTGATGGTAAGGTGCAGCTGGCGACGAAACTGCGATCTGGCTGACTGTCCCTGAGAAAATGCGAAACGGCTTCAACGTCCCTTGGCAAACGCCGAGCTTATACTAGGCGGGTTACACGGAGATTTACGCAACTACAGCTTTAATTTCGGTGCTCGCGGAACGCGAATGAGCTGTGTATGAGGTTATGCAGCAACCCGGCTGCAGCTCCGCTCACCCTAACCGCCAGAGCAGTCCAGAACCTCTGCAATTCTGATCGTGCTGGCAGCATTCGACAAACATGGTGCCAGCCTTCGATCCCGCGCCAGATCGAAAGCGCACGGTGTGCGAAGCAAGCTATTGGCGCGTGAGCATTTCGGTGTGTTCGCCTGGAGCAGTACTCCCGATCCGCTGATCGGGAGTACTGCCTCCAAGGGTGGGCTATTGCGCTCACAACAAATTGTTCCGTCACACGACACGACGAGAAGTCACCCCGGACGAGAGGCGACTTTCCAATTCAGCTAGCGTACAACGATCGTGGCTGCCTCGTCATCGTCACGCTGGCGCCCACCGAGGGCAGCGGCAGCGGAGGCAATGAAGGCGCCCACGAGCAGCGAGAGGGCGCCGAGCATCGCCGCCGTTGCAGCGGACTTGCGTGCCTCATCGGCAGCCGTGAGGGTCGCGCTTTTCGCATCCTCAACCTGCTGCAGAACCTGCTCTACACGGGCGCGTGCGTCCTCCGCCGAGATGCCGGCGCGTGATGCGACGATCGAAGAGATGTAGAGCCGGTCGGCTTCCGGCACGCCATCGTTTAGCGCACCCCTCATCAGGATCCGGGAAATCTCAGCCGTGGCCGACGCATTGTCCGATTGTGCCCGGGCGGCGAGGTCCTGCGGACGCAGGAGCATATCCGTGAAGTAGCTGGTCGCGGCATCGGGCGCGGAGGCGTCGCTTGCCACAGCGGCAGTGCCCGCAACCGTCGCAGGGGCTGCTGCAGTCGAAAGGGCCTGAACGCCCGTGCCGGCGAGCGAGGTGAAGGCAGAGCCTGCCAAACCGATGACGACCACCGTTGCCAGTGCCCAGCTCAGAAAGCCGTGCGCGGTGTCACGGAAAAACACCTCGTCCGTATGTACATTCGCCCACTTCGCCCGCAACCGGCCGGTCAGATAACCGCCAAGCGCCGAGGCCAGCCATTGGACGACCACGAACCAGATTGCGGCCATGACACTAACGGTAGTGAAGGAAGCGCCGTCGCCTGCCCATGGCGAGACCATCGTGAGGCCGACACCGGAGCCGAGCAGAAGAAGAATGATTGTGGTCGCCGCCGCCGCGACCGCTCCGCCGATGACAGGACCCCAGGCGAGAGCAGGCTTGCCGGATTCTACGCCAACGTCGGAAATACCCGAACTATAAAGGGACATGTCAGCCTCCTATCGCAGGAAGAGGATGAGCAGGATGACGATCGGCAGGGGAATTCCCAGAAGCCAGAGAAGAATACCGCGACCCATTTTGAACACCTCCAATAGTGTGCGAGCGAATGCCCGCAGCATTGCGTCCGAACTCTTCGAACCGTCGGAGGTTCCATGGAACAGTGTGGCTATTGCTGTTTTCTATTTTTCGATCTGCGGAACTATGCGACAGGCAGGGGGTTCCTATGGAGCTTGATCTGAGGCTCCAATGAGGAAAAAATCATGAAAAACCTTATGCTAGCCGCCGCCCTTCTCGGTGCATCGACGTTCGGCGCCTTCGCTCAGACGTCTCCGGCCCCGACAACGAATGGCGACACGCCCGCTGTTGCGACGCCAGACACCAAGAATGCGACCGCCCCGGTTGAGGGTGCGAACAGCTTCACGGAAGATCAGGTGAAGAAACGCCTTACAGAAGACGGCTATGCCGATATCACCGGCCTCACGCTCGACGACAAGGGTGTCTGGCAGGCAAAGGCGATGAAGGACGGCAAGGCCGTGAGCGTTGCGCTCGACTATCAGGGCAACATCGTAGCCAACTAGATTCACCCTCAGGAGGTTTCTATGAAAACCGTTACAGGACTATTCGACGACTATTCCGATGCAAGCGCCTCCGTCGGCGCCCTGGAGGCACATGGTGTTCCCTCCAGTGACATCAGCATCGTTTCCAACAATGCCGATGAACGCCATGGCATCGAACGCAATACTGCCGAAGGGGCAGGGGCGGGTGCGGGCATCGGCGCCGCTGTTGGTGGTGTCGGCGGCCTTTTGACCGGGCTAGGCATCATGGCCATCCCTGGGGTTGGGCCGGTCGTAGCCGCGGGCTGGCTTGCCGCAACCGCGGCGGGCGCCGCTGCCGGTGCGGTTGCCGGTGGGGCCGCGGGCGGACTCATTGGCGCGCTGACAGAATCTGGCGTCTCCGAAGATAATGCGCATGTCTATGCGGAGGGAGTTCGCCGCGGCGGAACGCTTGTGACGGCGAAGGTCGACGACAGCCTCCAGGCGGAGGCCGAAGCCATCCTTCGCAGGTCGAGTTGGGTCGATCCCGATCAGCGGCGCTCGGTCTATGCCGAAGAGGGCTGGACCCGCTTTGACGATACGCTCGACCCCTATGGGCCCGCCGAAATCGAACAGGAGCGGCTGCGCTACAGGCGTTGAATTATACAAGGAAAAGGCCAGCACCCGCTGGCCTTTTCCTTGGATGCGGCAGAGCATGAAACGGTCGGTTATGCCGACGGTTAGGCGAATGACCGCAGACCGTAGCGGACCATTTCCTAAAATGGCAGCGGGCCTTCTCTAAAACCATATCACTGCAAACCCGGTAGATTCCCGGCTGCATCCGCCTCGTCGCAGAATGACGAATGCCGGTGTTTGCCCGTCAATGCGCGGCCGTCGCGGAAAATAACACCTCCCCAGCCTGGCGCCTGGCGGCAGGCCGGTCATGGCGAGGAGCGCAAATTTCGTTCATTTCGGAACATTTCCGCTTGCACAAAGTTTGGAAGTCGGGTTGGCGCCCCCTGCCCCCCGGAGCGAGTTCGTTGCCCACGCCGGCGAGCCCCACGCTCGCAAGCCAGCGGAGGATTGACATGGCCTCCGCTGGCCCTGGCGCGAGGTTTATCGAGACTTGGCAAAGGTGAAGCCAGCTCGGTATGGCCATCCCCGCGGAAAGGGACGCGTTCCCGCACACGGCGCTACCCAAGGTGGCCGTCTCTAGCGCCACACCGGCACTTTGGGAGAACAACGGGAAGAAGACCGCAGTGCCGACCTCGGGACGAGCAACACAAATAGAGCCTCATACTCATGGGAAAATATCCTCAACCACGCTTGGAACATTCTGCTTTCATACGCATTTCGAGTTGATGTCCCGGGAGATGAAGATGGCCAATTCAAACACCCCGAAATCGGAATCGGAAAAGCAACTAGCCCACGAGGCTGAGATGAACCGCGCGCGCGATCAAGAGCGTGCTCGATCCGACGGAGCGGGCGCTGAGGATCGTGAAAAGCGACAGCGCGCAATGAATCCGGCGCTGATGCCGAAAGGCGACCCAGCTTCAATGGCTTGACGTGGACCCAGGAGACTTGCAAATGGGAGATGTGCTATCCATGAGTTTGCATCTGTCTTGGAACGCGCCAATCTGCATCGACACTCCACACCGTCTCCTGAAAGTCGTGAGGACACCTGACGAGGCGCTGGCCGTAATGAGTCACTCTTGGCCGGACGGCGCTCGAGCTCCGTCTTATTTCTCTGCGAAGCGCGCATGTATTGCTGCGCTTTGTGGAAACGGATCCTCGCACGTGGCAAGGGACAAGTTCGTTACGGCCTGCCGGGAGGCCCAAATCCGATTCAAGCTTATGCCGACGCTTCAGTAGCGCCGTGGCCCATACGCAAACTCTGGAAGGAAAAAGCGATGAAACGGACAGCGATCTTCTGCATAGCATTGGGTATGCTGGCGGGCTGCACTCCTACCGAGCGCGGAGCCGGCATTGGGGCGGCTACGGGCGCAGTCGTCGGTGGTGCCGTGACAGGTGATGTCCGGGGAGCCGCAGTAGGGGCTGCGATCGGGGGCGTTTCGGGTGCGGTGATTGGGAATGTCGCCGGTCAGCCCGGCCGCTGCTATTACCGTGATCGATATGGGCGCCGTTACATCGCCGCGTGCTAGAGGCAGGACCTACCAACAGAGCGAAGTTGCGGCTTCGGGATCGCCATGGCGTCGAGCAGTGCGGTCGCTGATCGCTCGGTGAAGCCCGTCCCCACCTCGCCGACATAGACCAGGCCACTGCCCTTCCTTGCTGCCAGGAGCAGCCTGCCGATGCCGCCGAGCGCGCCGCGCGACGGGCTCGTAGCCGACAATGACGTGGCATTCGCGTCAGGTCGGCGACCGTTGAGGTAGAGAAAATCGAAGGCTTAGAACAGCGCTTCGCTAGCGCGACCGCCGAAGTCCGATCTCCCTGTTTCATCGAGAATAACGGCTTCGCCGTCCAGGATCATCGTTTCCCCGCCGATCGTCACTGCAGCCTGGGCGATTGCAGGAAAGCAATCCGTCCAGTCGTGGCCGTCACGCGTGATAATGTGCACGCCACCAGGCTCCTTATGGATTGCCAGCCGGCCGCTGCGCCACGGGCAGAAATATCAGAGGGCAGTTCGCTCATGCCGCAACGCATTGAACAAGGTGGACCCGCCTGCGCTCGCTCGCGAGGATTTTTCTGCTGCGTGCCTTGAAGCCGGCATGCCGGTGAGGGCAATGCCGCCCGCCTTCGCCCGCCCTGTTGCTGGCGGGGCTCGTTCCAAGTTTTAATGCGATGAGACCGGTTGGCGTCCAGCCGGTCTAACCTTTTCCAATGGTGACGAGCCCTACGCGCCGTATTGCGTCCGTGAGCGGTATCGCCGAGAACTATGCCACCAAGGCCTATGCACCGAGCGCTCCGAACCTATAACCTGCCACCGCTTCGCATCGTCCGGCTGCATCGGGCAAACGTCCTCCTTGCGTTCGGAAATTCCGGTCTCGATTTGACCTAAATTTCGGCTCCTGGGGCGGGCGGGCATCTTGACGTCCGCCGAAGAAGTTCACATTTTTTCGCTGTTTGCCGAGGCGCCTTGGGCAGGCGCCTCCGAAGGAGAACTATCATGATCCAGCGCTACCTTCCAACGGACAGTTTCGTCGATCCTGCTGGCCTCTCCATGCTGGGGAGCGCCTTCGACGAGATCTGTCTTCAACACGGAATAGAGGCGGAAAGCCAACAAGCGGTTGCGCTAGCTGGGGTATTGCTCCGCCACTACCAGGCCGGCATCCACGACCGGGAAAAGCTTCTTGCCATGGCGGGCAATGCTGATCAGTCCCTATTCGGCGGCGCCAATTAATGGAGCACGGCCGGCAGGCCAACGGTGATCGCATAGATTGCGGTGCGATGCGGATCCTTCCAGCCTGGCTCCACGAGCAGCACCACAACTTTGGCCAGCAGGCGCGCAGCCTCTTCGACGAGCCAGGCTGCCGGATCCGGTTGGCCAGCGGCGGCGAACCGGGTCCTGGCGGTGCCATTTCCCCCCTCGAGTACGTGCGAATTGAGGATTAGAGGTAAAAGGACCAACAGCTTCCTGATGATGGCCCTGATCGGGACGGGGACGATGGGGACGCGGATGAAGAGTTGCGATTATCCGCGAAGCAGCCCTACCCGCTACGACCAGCAAGCTGCTCCCTTCGCGGCTCCGTTCGGATGGCAGGGTATCGCCGCGGCTACACCACCCCCTGGACTAGGCCGACTTAACTGTTGGCTCCCTTGCCCAGATGCGAAGCCTACCGAGTTCGACGACAAATGCCTCGGCGGATTGCGCCGTCGCGAGCTCGATTGTCCCTTCGTCCAATTCATCGACGCCTGCCTTCTCAAACATCGGCGCTGCGGCGCTGACGTATCCGATGAACTTGCAGTGCGCATAGGCATCGGCGACGAAGTCGCGCGCTGCGGACTCCTTCAAGAGGTCGGCCACGGCATCAGCGCCGGGCAAAACGGCAACGGCGTCATAGAGGACGGATGGTCCGCCATCGATCATCTGCTGGGCGGGTAGCGTCGTCCCATCGGAGAGCGTAACGCCGCCGACCTTCGGCGCGACATACTCGACGACGCCTTTCTCCCTCTCCACGGCAGCTGCAAGTGCCTGCACCAGGGTTGCGTCGCTTCCATCGGTCACAAGGATGCCAAGCTTCCTGCCTTCGAACCGCTTCGGCCCGTTCTCGACGATGCTCAGGGCCGGGGAGGGGTCAAGGTCCTGCCTCGGTGGCACCGCAGCATCCGCAGCCTTGGGCATGTCCGCAAGTCCAAGCCCCGCGGCCACCTTGCCTGCAAGCGTCTCATCGATATTCAGGAGATGCGAGACCATCCGTTCTCGGATGACCGAGGTTTCGACCTTGCTCAGTTCGAATGTCAGGGCCATGGCGATATGCCGCTGCTCTGGGAGTGTCTGACTCATGAAGAACTGGCGTGCCTGGCTGTAATGGTCGGCGAAGCTTTCCGGACGCAGGCGAATTTTGGGTCCCTGTTCCTCGGACGGGAAATGGCGATAGCCGGTGGAAGGCGATTCCCGCGGGCCTTCGCCCCATGAGTTCGGCTGGTAGTTGACGCGGCCGGTGGGGTTCCTCATTGCCATGTGCCCGTCCTGCTGGAAGTGATGGAAGGGACACTTCGGAGCGTTGATGGGCAGGTGCGTAAAGTTCGCGCTGCCGAGGCGTTTCAACTGGGTATCGAGGTAGGAGAAGTTGCGACCCTGCAGTAGCGGATCGTTGCTGAAGCCAATGCCGGGCGGCACATTCTGTGTCATGAACGCCACCTGCTCGGTCTCGGCAAAGAAGTTGTCGGGCATTCGGTCGAGCACCAGTCGCCCGATCGGTTGTAGGGGAAGAACTTCTTCCGGGATGATTTTGGTGGGGTCGAGGACATCGAAGTCGAAACTGTCTGCAAAATCCTGATCGAACAACTGCACGCAGAGTTCCCATTCCGGGAAATTGCCAGACTGGATCGCCTGCCAAAGGTCGCGGCGATGGAAATCGGGGTCAGCACCGTTGATCTTCACGGCCTCGTTCCACACCACGGACTGAAGACCGAGCTTCGGCTTCCAGTGAAACTTGACAAAAGTGGACGCGTCCTTGGCATTGATGAAACGGAAGGTGTGGACGCCGAAGCCCTCCATGAAGCGGAAGGATCGCGGGATCGCGCGGTCCGACATCACCCACATGATCATGTGCATGCTCTCGGGGGTCAGGCTAATGAAATCCCAGAAGTTATCATGTGCCGATTGCGCTTGGGGAAAGCCGCGGTCGGGCTCGGGCTTCACGGCGTGGATGATGTCCGGAAACTTGATTGCATCCTGGATGAAGAAGACCGGGATGTTGTTCCCGACCAGGTCCCAGTTGCCCTCCTGGGTGTAGAGCTTGACGGCAAAGCCGCGAACGTCACGAGCAAGGTCGAAAGACCCCTTGCTTCCTGCCACGGTGGAAAAGCGAACAAACGCTGGGGTTTTCTCGCCTGGCCGCTGCAGGAAGTCGGCTTTGGTATAGTGTGCAAGTGATTCATAGGTCTCAAAATAGCCATGCGCACCGTATCCGCGGGCATGCACGACGCGCTCTGGAATACGCTCGTGGTCAAAGTGAAATAGCTTTTCGCGGAAGTGGAAGTCTTCGATGAGCGCTGGCCCGCGTACGCCGACGCGCAGAGTATTCTGATCGTCGTCGACTGGCCCGCCTTGTGCGGTGGTCAGCACCTCGTGTCCGTCCTCAGCGAACTGGTGGAGTTCACCTCCCTTTCCGCGATGAAGCTGCTGGTCATGAACCGTAGCAAGTTGATTCGCTTGCTTGGATATTTTGCGTGCCATGTCCCACCTCCCGAGCTATGAATGTGGGTAAATCGTTGCACGAGGCGAAAGTTCCTTCAGGGTACGAAGGCCGGAACATTTTTGCTGACGCCGCAAAACCTGGATCTGCTGGTGCAAGGCATTGCCGCCCCGGCTTGGCCGTGAGCGGCCCAGGCCCCTGCCAAACTCAGCCCATTTCGGCGACTGAGCCTCATGGAAGCGAGAGAACCCCAGCGTAAATCACGTCGGAAGACACGCTTCTTGGGAGCGTGAGCCTAAAGGATCGGCTTTCCGCCGGTGACGCCTATCATGGTTCCGGACACATAACTCGATCGAGGATCGGCGAGCATAACGTAGACAGTAGCCAGTTCCGCTGGCTGGCCGGGACGCTTCATGGGTACCTGTTTGCCGAAATCCCTGACAGCATCCTCGGGCATGGTCGACGGAATCAACGGCGTCCAAATCGGACCAGGCGCAACGGCGTTCACGCGGATGCTTCGCTCTGCAAGCATCTGCGCAAGACCCGCCGTGAAATTCGCAATCGCACCTTTGGTCGTGGCGTAGGCCAGCAGCGTGGGGTTTGGCGCATCCGAGTTGATGGACGCAGTGTTGATGATCGAGCCACCGTCCGCCATGTGCTTCACGGCGGCTTTGGTAAGATAGAACATCGCGTGGATGTTGACCTTGAACGTTAACTCCCACTCCTGGTCCGAGATGTCCTCAATCTTCTTGAACGTATCCTGGTGTGCAGCATTGTTGACAAGGATATCGATGCCGCCGAATTCGCTGGCAGTTCTTTCGACAACGGCTCGGCAATGGCCGGCATCCTGAATATCGCCCTTAATAACCAGTGCCCTTCGTCCGGCGTCCTCGATCAACCGTTTGGTATCCTCAGCATCGTCGTCCTCGCTCAGATACGAGATCGCGACGTCGGCTCCCTCTCTCGCGTAAGCGAGCGCGACCGCCCGACCTATTCCGCTATCGCCACCGGTTATCAGTGCCACCATATCCGTCAGGCATCCCGACCCGCGATATGTCTGTTCGCCATGATCAGGGACAGGTTTCATTTCCTTCGTGTAGCCGGGCATAGCCTGCTGTTGCGAGACAAAGGGTGGTTTGGGGTATGTGGACATGATGATGCCTCCTCGTTCACGTTTTCTGTGGGTTGTCTCGTTGATGTGATTTCTCGCACTAATCGTAATCTTTCCACAGACGTATCGGGCGTCGTGCCAGGCCGCACTGCATTCGCCAAGGCCACTGAATAGCCGAGGTCAACCTAACTGTGTTCTGCTCGCCCAGATCCGATCTCGATCGAAATTTGAAGAGCCACTTTGGCCACCCGATTGAACTCCGCGTCGAAAATCTCCACCCATATAGGCTGATCTTGCTTTGTCGGGATCCCATCGAGGGCCATTTCCGCCAGTACCTTCTTCGCCTCGTCTATCGCAGCCTCCAGACCCGAGAAGTCGAACATTCGGTCTGCGGGGGAGGGGCCATCGGCGTCCTTTGTCCCAAAGGCAAAGCCTGGCATCACACCGCTCCATTGATCCGCGAGGCAATCAACGGTGCGACGACGGCGCCTGCTTGCCCGAGGCGAAAGTATCGGACTGCGGCCGTAAGGACCAACGTTGCGGCCACTGTCGCGGCGAGACGCAGCCAAAACCTGTCATCGTCGTATTTCTGGACTGTCTGCGGTTGCCTGTTTCGCGTTTCGACTATTAGCCTGCGCAAATCGCGAACCTCATCTTTTAGCTGTGAAAGCTGTACGCGCAACTCGCCATTCGGATCAGGCCAGTCCTGCTCTTCGTCAAGGTAGTCATCGAGGTCTGCGATGTGCTCTCGAAATTGCGCAGGACTGTCGAAACCCCTCGAACGGATGTTTGTCATCGTTCACCTCCGTAAATTTCCGGGTGTTCGTTGGCGTAATATCCCCGGCACGGGAAAGTTCCCCGTCTATCGGAACTTTGAGGGGCTACCCGAGGATCGACTGAGCAACGGAAGACATTTTGGTGAAGATGCGACCGAGACACCGCGTACGCTAAACCTCTACGGCCCGGAAGCGATAATGCCGTACACTACCGTGAACGCATACAGAGCAAAGGCAGCAACTGCAACGCCGCATATGATCCAAACCAGTCCCTTGCCCGCCTGGACCTTGGTTCGCTTTTCGGCGGGTGAATCGTCGGACGGGGAAAGTCCTGTGGGCGTTTCATCAGTTTTCATAAACAGTTCCTCGTTGAATGAGCCAGCCCACGCACGAGTAAGCGTGCCGTTCATAGACCCGAACGAGGCGCAGGCGTTTCTGTTCCGCGCTACTGTCGGCGCTTAAAAGACGGCAGAAGCGCAGCCTCAATGAAAATCGGATCTTGCTGCCCCTGCGAGTAGAGACGGATGATGGCGCACCCGAGGGCTTCAGCCGCCTCACTATCGATCGTGAAGCTGCACTCACGTAGGCAATCGTCGAAGATCGCTTGTAGCCGGTTCAGATCGGTGGGGCTGAACACTTTCGGGTTAGAACCACAAGGAAATAATGGATAGCCGGCGGCGTCGTAGTAGCAGGACATGGGCATAAGCCTTACTCGCTCAGTTGGCGGCGAAAGCTGTCCCACTCTTTCCTGCCATGTATGCGGAAGCCCAGTGTGCGCCCTTTGCGTCAAAGGTGCTAATGCTTTCTCACACAGTTCGAGAACAGCGCGTCGCAAACGCGGCAGGCGGGAAGACGGTGACGTGTAGTGCCGAGCCAGCAGAAACGGGGGAACCATGCATTTCCTTCGCTGCTTGAAAGGGCACAGCGATAGATATGCGATCGATGTTGCATAGCTACGCCAAGGCTGGTGGCCAAGGCACCGAAGATCCCCACACCTACACAGCCGCGCGACGGAGGCGGCAGCAGAAACAAGCGGGATGTTCTTCAACTGTTCGAGAGTTCTATTCAAATACACCGACCCGACAGCTCGTCCCGATTCCGGCGCCGCGTTGTTCAGGGAGTTGGTTGAACTCAAGTCGTCCCGCGACGAGGGAATCAAGTCGTCGAGCCCTGCACCAGCGTCAGCATTGTGGTGGAACATGGGTGGCACGGAGCCTCTCAATGGGAGCTCCATCATTGCAAGCAAGTGTGTCTCAGCACGATTGCAATCGGAATAGTCGGCACGATCGCGGCTTCGGAAGTAGGTCAGTTTGCACGTGCCTCGTTTGCGCGCAGAATCCTGCGTTGATGGCGAACGACCGGAAGTTGAGCGATCCGGGGCGGTAAATCAGCCATAGACCGGAACAGTCGCGCGTAACGTCGTCCGCTGCCTGCCCAGGAAAAGTCGGCCATCATACCGCGACTTTGCAACTTTCTCAGCCTGTCGCGATCTTGATAAACCTCGAAAGCCCGGTCGATCGCGTGCTGAAGCTCGTCTGTAGTCACCGGATGAAACTGAATGCCGGTCGCCGTTTCGGCGCCGGTCGCTGCATCATTTGCATCAATGATTGTTTCGCTGAGCCCGCCGGTGCGACCCACGATTGGAATGGCTCCATAACGGAGGGCGTAGAGTTGTGTCAGACCGCACGGTTCGAAACGTGACGGTTGAATCAGGAAATCCGATCCGCCGAAAATCAGATGAGCTAGTCCTTCGTTATAGCCAATCGAAACGGCAACATTCTCTGCGTACTGCTTAGCAAGATTGCGCAGGCGCTCATGGAGATCCCGATCGCCTTCGCCGCAGATAACGAGGCGACCGCCCATTTGGACAATATGGGGTACTGCGTCGATAAGGAGGTCGATGCCTTTTTGCCAGGTCAACCGGCTCACCACGGCGAACAGGGGGCCCGGCCGATCCCCCATATCGAACAGGTTCATCAGGAACCGTCGATTGAGATCTCGATTGGCGAGCCTCTCCAGATCGAATTTCCCTACTAGGCATGGATCGTTGACCGGGTCCCATATGTCAGTATCGATGCCATTCACGATCCCCTTGATTTTCGTCTTGTTTGCGCGGAGAACGCCTTCCATCCCCATTCCCGACCTGTCGCTTAATATTTCGCGCGCATAGGTTGGACTAACCGTGGTGACGAAGTCTGCCGTCTGAATACCTCCTTTCAAGAAACTTACACGTCCATAGTATTCGAGACACTCAGTAGTGTAGGTTTCGGGGGGAACACCAAGATCTCCCAAGGTTTGGAACTCGAATTGTCCCTGGAAGGCCAGGTTGTGGATGGTCAGCATTGTGGGCGTCTTGCATTCAAAGTGCCGGCGGAGATAGACGGGCGTCATGGCCGCCTGCCAGTCATGTGCATGAACGACGTCCGGTCGCCAGGCGTGCAGTCCGCCATTGGCAATCCAGGCTCCCGCCAGCGAAAGGATTGCAAACCTCCGCCAGTTGTCCGGATAGTCATTGCCGTGCTCATCGAGATAAAGTCCGCCCGGACGGTCGTAAAGAACCGGCGCCTCAAGCACGTAGAACTTTAAATCACCGCTTTCGGCCTCCAACAGCCGACAGTTCAACCCGAGAAACTCAGTTTCGGCGACAACTTGGGCGTTCTCTAGCTGCTCCAGGACTCTGGGGTAGCCGGGAACAAGCGTCACCGTTTCAATTCCATGAGCCGACAGCGCTTTGGGTAGTGCGCCCGTAACGTCGGCCAGGCCACCGGTTTTGACGAGCGGAAAGAGTTCGGATGTGACGCCAAGGACTTTCATCGGTTATCCCTCCAAAACGGTCGCCCAGCATCGCTCAAAAACTGCTGCGATGGCGGTCTGTTCCGTTCGTTCGAGAAAGAAAGTGCTCTCTGCTAAAGATCGTGGCAAACGGACTTCTCGGCTCCCCGGTACTGCCGTTGAAGATTGCAACCTTGATGGAGTGATGAATAGCGATTTGCCGCCGATGAGGTTGTTGGTCCGCGATAGCCGACGCTGCTTTCTGAAAGACTCACGCGCACGTAGCCACCGCTCCCCCGCGCGTGGCCGGAAAGATTCCAGCTTCCGCTGGCCCAAAATCGAGGTGCGGCACTGTCGAACGACTAGCGGCTTCCAAACCTACAAAGTCCCAATCCGGTGGCCTTGCGCTATTCCTGAACCGGCTTGATCGTGCCAACTGAAATCTCTCCAGAAATGACGCCTCGTGGGACATCCGTACGCGCATGTTCGATTTCGATGACAGTGTAGAGCTTCTCTGACCTGAATGCGCTTGCAGGAGCTGTTGTCACGTCGTCCGCAGGAGCGGCATCGACGTCCATGAAGTCTAATTCCCGTCCCGCCGCCACGATCCGGGCGTCTCCCGCCGTGCGGGCGGCCACGACGACGTCTCCCTGCGAGGGGGAGTTCTCCCAGCGGGGATCGCCGGGACTAGCGATGGGAACCAGTCGATAGATATTGAGCGGTTCACCGAAATCTCCTGACGCTACCGTTTCAGCATCCGTTATCTGTGCCTTGCTTTCAGGTGAACTCCCGAACGACGTGACACTCGTCCCGGTGTTGGACGGTTCTTTTCCAACTCGTGAAGCATTTGACATTTGGTTGCTCCGGTTTCGTATCTGATCAGCAATCGCCTCACTACCACGCAGACAGCCGGACTCGCGTGTGATCAGAGGATCAAGCGACGGCCGCCGGTTGACGGCCGTCGAACTTGCCAGTTAAGCTGCCTTGGCGTTGGCCGCGGTCACCGCAAGACGGGTGAGCTTTTTGTCGGTAGCCTCTTCCTCGGCCAAGTTCTGCTTCAGGAGCGCGGCCGCATCGTTCATGCCGAGTTCCCTGGCCCACGCGACCAACGTCCCGTAGCGAGCGATTTCGTAATGTTCAACCGCTTGCGCGGATGAGATAAGGCCGGCGTCGAGGGCGGGGGAGCCCCTGAACTCTTCCATGATTTCCTGTCCTTCGGAGATGATCCCCTGGATGGCTTCGCAGGTCTTTCCTCGTGCCGGCTTCCCGAGCATCTCGAACACTTGTTCAAGCCGCTCGACTTGTCCCTGGGTTTCATCCCGGTGCTGGAGGAATCCGGCTTTACCTTCCTCCGATTGCGCCGCTCGCGCCATCTTAGGCAACGCCTTCAGGATCTGCTTCTCCGCATAGTAGATGTCCTTGAGAGTATCCAAGAACAGGTCGTCCAAATTCTTTTGACTGGGCATGATACAATCCCTCCTGCTGGTGCCAAACGTCACCGCGTAACAACACGGGAGAGGGGACTCTTGTTCCAAATTCGTAAGGTGACGCGGAACTCTCTGGGTCAATTGCCGTTTTGTTGCCAGACTAGTCAACCGATTCTCCTGAGGCCTACGTCGATGTACATGGCGAAGTGGAGTCACATCTGCTTAGACATGCAGCGCATGTTTGCGGAAGATACGCCTTGGCGTGTCTCGTGGATGCCGCGGGTGCTGGAGGAGATCCTCGAAGTCGCGAACCGGTACCCAGAGTGTACAATTTTCACGCGCTTCGTCCCACCAAACTCATCTGGTGAGATGCCTGGCATGTGGCGTGACTACTATGAGAAGTGGCCGATGATGACGAGGACACAGATCGAGCCGGGTCTCGTCGATCTCGTCGCGGATCTAAAGCGACTAGTGCCGCCAGCGCGAATATTCGACAAGGTGACATATTCGCCGTGGCTAAACGGTCAACTACATAGCCTTCTTTCGCGGGAGGGTATCGAAAAACTGGTGCTGACGGGTGGGGAGACCGATGTTTGCGTTATGGCTACGGCTCTTGGTGCCATCGATTTGGGATATAAAGTGATCCTGCTGAAGGATGCCGTCTGCAGCACGGCCGATCGAACGCACGACGCTGCTCTGGAGCTTTTAGGAAATCGGTTTTCCGTTCAAATGGAAGTCATGCGCACCGAGCAGTGGCTTGCGTCGGTATAGGGCTCCCCCTAGACACCCGTCCCAGGCATTGCCGATGATTGCCCTACATAAAGCGCGAGGCGACTTTTTCGCCTCCGGCTGTGGATATCCCTGGCCCTGTTATGAATATCCGCGTACCGCGGACAATCTCTTGAGGTTCCTCCTTCAAATTTGCGAGATTCGATGGAGAGCACAATGGCATGGTCCGACATCACCGCCGGCATCAGCCTACTCTGCCAATGCCGCGCCGCTTGGGCCGTCCAGAGACCCGGGGGTTGCGAGAGGTCGTAAACACTCTGCTCTACATTGCCACGATCAGTTACGAGTGGCGGATGCTGCCGAAGGATTTCCCGCCTTCACGAATGGGGCGCGCTGGGACTCTGGGCGCGCATCAGCCATCGTCTCGTGATGGAAGCGCGCGAACTGGAGGGCAGAGAAGCCCCACGGCTGGTGTCATCGATAGCCAGAGTGTCATAACCACGGAAGCGACCCGGGGCTATGATGCGGGCAAGGAGAACAAGGATCGCAAGCGACACATCCATCGTCGATACACTCGGCCTGATGGCGGCCTCATGGTACATGGTGCCGATGTCCAGGATCACGACGGTGCTCCCGATCTCCGGAATTCCATCCGCCAGAGGTGGCCATAGTTCCTGCATGTCTTTGCCAATGGCGGCTATGCGGGCAACAAGTTGGAGCGACGGCTGAAGAAGATCGGGAGATCGGGGGCTCGACGAGCGAGATTTTCAAGCGGAGCGACAGGGAAAGGCTTCGAAATCGCGCCGCGCCGCAGGGTCGCAGAAGCAGCCCGCCTTGCTTTAAGGTCGTCTCACGATCGATCAGAGGTGTGGGTCATCATCCTCATCACCGTCCAACATTGGCGCCGCATGGCCTCCGAGGACGACCTATTCAGGTAAACTTTGGGTCTGGTTCTTAACGATGCCTTCTTCTTCCAGTTCCTGTTCAGCGTGCCGCCAGTGTTCCTCATGCTTGCCCTCAGGCATCCCATCCTTTTCCCAAAGCTCGTGGGCACGCCTTCGTATCAGATCGAGTCTGTCGCTCTGATCGTCCGGGTTGAAGGGTTTGGGACCCGGTCCGCTTGAAGCCGGTATCCGGGACTGCTTGCTCATGTCGTCCTCCTGAGGCGTCCTTGGATGCCCACCGTGGTCTGAAATGACCGGTGGTGCAGCGCTAGACGCTCGAGCAACACTCCTGTTCCCGCCATTCGCTCGGAACACTTCGCTGCGGCCTGCATTTGTGCTCGACAAGCGCGGCTTCTGATCAACAGGACAGATACGATGAAAGCACTGGTCCGGGACACGCAGGACGGCTGCATCAAAGTCGTCCTTAAACCTTGAGGAGCCTCAACGATGGAACATCGTACCACGAAGCAACTCGCGAATGGCTTCGTCCGAAGGGTTGCGTTCCAGAAGCCTGATGGCAGCGACGTCATTTAAGAGCAGGTGCAGACGCAAAGCGGCGCTTAGCTACTAGAAAGGCATTATCGATGGGCGAGGTAGTCGTCGTACAAATGAAGGTTCACTGGAGCATGCCGGTGAGCATCACAACCAGGCAGCGAGTAGTTAAAGTTGTCCGGGGGCCTGAAGACGCGCACGCTGTACTGATGCATGCTTGGCCCGAAGGAGTACGTCGAGATAGGTTTATCAGTGCGAAACGTGCATGCATCGCGGCTCTCTGCGGCCGGCAAACTCCCCAGTACGCGCGAACAATGTTCGTGTACGCCTGCCAGGAAGCTCGAATACCGTATCGTGAGGGAGATCTTCCAATGTAGCACCTACTTTTCGCGTCTGGCGCACAGGGCTCTCTAACGCGTTTGTCAGTATGCCTCCAGCGGTATCGTTGATCAGGCTCAAGGCCCTCTTCTTCCATCCGTTCACAAGCGCCCCGCTTCCGCATCCAAATACCAACAATCGCACGCAAGCGGGAGTGCAAAGTATGCGCAATTTTACCGGCACGGCCGGAACTAGTAAGCACTTCAGATGTTGTAGCCCTGTTACAGAGGAGGCAGGGCACTATGGCGCTGCCACGTCCAGGCAGCCTCTTGGTGGGAGAGAGTGGTATAGGCGCAAATGTCCCAGAGAGATGACGACGGCAAACATGGACGAAACGCGCTGGGTAAAGTCAGCGGCGTTGCACCGAACGCGCTCCCTCCTCCTCACGCGGGTCCTCTGGACGACGCGGCGATCCCGCCAACGATTGCAGGCGACACCATGCGAATGGCTCCGTCGAAAATGCTCGTGAAAGATGCGATGAATACGCGCATTGCAACAATCTCCCCGGCTGATACTGCTCAGTCTGCTGCGCGGTTGATGGCCGAGAACAAAACGGCCGAACTGATTGTTCAGGTTCCGGGCGTAGGCACGGCGATCGGTCTTATCAGCGATCGAGACATCCTGACGATCGTAGTGGCCGCCGGGTTGGACAGCGCTACACCAGTCGCAGAGTTCATGTGTATCTGTTCTGACTTTTGTGGCGAGACGGACGAGCTGGATGCAACTATCGAGAAGATGAAACGGGAGGGCCTCAACCGTCTCGTCGTGCTTGATGACGATCATCTTCCATGCGGCGTCTTGAACGCAGCACAGCTCGTGAGCCAACAGGAGGAGGGGCGTGGCAATTTCCAGAGATAGGCTGTGGGACGAAGCTGTCGTGCTCCAAACCCCTCGCAGGCTTGTAACTGTTTCAAGCAGCCGCGATGCGGTGATCTTTCTTCGGAAGTATTGGAGAGGGCGGAAGGAAGAACTCCATGGATGCGCGCTTGAGGTGTGTCAGCGCAGTATTTGCGGGCTCGCGCACCCCGATGCTGCGAGGCAGGCTTTTATCTCTGCCGCCCGAAAGGCCGGCTTCACGGTAAAGAGTTGGATTTGATGCTTCTGCTCTGCGGCCTCACCGCGAAAGCCCGAGCAAGTGAAGTTTGATGTTGCAGAATGCGATCTCAGCGCGTTTCGGGAGTAAATTGTCTTCAGCGAGACCGCTGGCGAATTTTAGAATCCGAATGTGAAGTCGACGACAATTCGATTGGTTTCCGGTGATCACGCCAAGGCCGACATGGATTGGCTTTGTGGCTGGAATGGGTGTTCCAAATCGCATTCTAACGCAAGTGAGGATGATTATGACCAGAAGCCCCATTCTATCGGGCGATCATAGCCGGCTTGGTGCTACCCCCGACAAGGACGGTGTCAATTTCTCAATCTTCAGCGCCCATGCGGAAAGAGTTGAGCTTTGCCTTTTCAGCCAAGACGGTCTCCATGAAATCGAGCGTATTGTGCTGCCGGAATTCACAAACGAAATTTGGCACGGCTACGTACCCGGCCTTAAGCCCGGTGCGCTATACGGTTATAGGGTGTACGGGCCATTCGCTCCGGAAAATGGCCATCGCTTCAATCACAACAAGCTCCTCGTGGACCCCTACGCGCGTGAGCTCGTCGGGGAAATTTCGTGGGATCAAGCGCACTTTGGATATAGACTCGATGACGACGCCGGGGACCTCTCATTCGATACAACCGATAGCGCGACTGTAATGCCGAAGTGCCGGGTGATCGACTGCAACGTATTCGACTGGGGCAGCGACGCCCCCCCTGAGGTGGACTGGCCAAGGACGATCTTGTACGAAACCCACGTTAAGGGCTTCACGCGGCTCCACCCGTCTGTCCCGGAGAAGTTACGCGGAACCTACGAGGGGATGGCCCATAGAGACGTTGTTGAATACCTCCGCAGCCTTGGGATAACCTCCGTGGAGGTACTTCCCATCCATTGGTTTGCCGACGATGCTCATCTAGTAGCGAGGGGTCTCCGCAATTACTGGGGCTACAACACCCTGGGCTTCTTTGCTCCTGCCTCACGATATTACGGTCCGAAAGGAATGGCGGGACTACAGAATATGGTGAGAGCGCTTCACGACGGTGGCATCGAGGTCATCCTCGATGTGGTCTATAACCATACCGCCGAAGGGAACGAAATGGGCCCTACGTTATCGTTCAGAGGCATTGACAACTTTTCGTATTACCGAACGATGCCCGAACAGCCGCGTTATTATGTAAACGACACCGGGACGGGTAACACCGTAAATACCTCTCACCCGCGCGTGTTGCAGATGATCCTAGATTCGCTGCGTTATTGGGTGCAGGAAATGCACGTCGACGGGTTTCGGTTCGATCTCGGTACAATCCTCGGGCGAGAACCGGATGGCTTCGACCAGCGTGGAGGCTTCTTTGATGTGATTGGGCAAGACCCGATCCTCTCAAGAGTGAAGCTCATCGGCGAACCGTGGGATATAGGGCCGGGGGGGTATCAGGTTGGTGGCTTTCCACCTGGATGGGCAGAATGGAACGATAAATACCGGGATACTATACGCGACTACTGGCGAGACGAGGACGGGACTAGCCGCGATTTCGCAGCCCGGCTGCTTGGCTCGGGGGATATCTACGATCTTCGAGGAAGACGGCCTTGGGCCAGCGTAAACTTAATTACGGCGCATGACGGCTTTACTCTCAATGATTTGGTTTCCTATGACGAAAAGCACAACGACGCGAATGGCGAGAACAATGAAGATGGACATGAGGACAACCGCAGCTTTAATTTTGGCGCAGAAGGTCCAACGGACAATAACGACATCAACGAAGCGCGTGATCGACAGAAGCGGAACTACCTTGCCACGCTTTTCCTCTCGCATGGCACTCCGATGCTCTTGGCGGGCGACGAGTTCGGACGCAGCCAGCTGGGTAACAACAACGCCTATTGCCAAGACGGCGAACTGAGTTGGGTGCATTGGGATAATCTTCCCCCAAGCAATGATGCCCTTCGCGCCTTTGCAACAAGAATGATCTCACTTCGCAAAGAGAACTCCATTTTGCGCCGAGAGAACTGGCGCGACGGTGTGGTCGCAATTTGGCTCAATCCCAACGGCGGAGAGCAGACTGAGGAACATTGGGACGACCCTGGAAGCACCACAATCGGTCTCCGACTTACACGACAGCCGTCCTCTACAGAAGACGGATGGAACGATGTCTTGATCCTCTTTAATCCCCATGATGCCGAAATTATGTTCCAACTCCCTCGAAATGTGAGCGGATGGAATTTAAAGCTATCTACAGCCGACCCGGAGCTAACGGATTGTTCCGCGGTTGACGAGTACTTGTTGGCCGGCCGCAGCTTGGTAGTGGCGATCCCCTCGTGAGCGGGTGGAGTAGTCCCAGAGCGGTAGCAACTGGTCCCTCTACCTGGAATTGAAGCGCAAGCTTGCTGCGGCTCTGCAGCACAGCAACCAGCTTCCTAGCCAACTATAACAGGATCGGTTGCACGGACGAGAGCGATTCCGTCCGGTCCAAGGAGTGCGGTGCACCTGTCCCCGTTTAGTAGATGGCGGGCATAGAGCGCTTGGCCGCGCCGAAGCGGAAGCTCGACAGTATGACGGGCGAAGTTAGCGCGCAGTTGGAGGACACCTGCAGGACAGGGCCAGTCCACAGCAATGACGCCTTCTCGTTCGAAGACGACATCTCCCGCCTGAATACCCTTCAGCAGAGGTGAGATTGCTTGGCGTCGCAGTTCAAGCAACTTCTTCAGCCCCCTCTGGTACTCATTCAGGCAGCCACCCGCTGTATCGGCAGGCAGCTTGCTCTTTAAGAAGGTCTCTGGATCGGTTGCGTCGGGAATATCGTCGACAGATCGGCCTGGAGGAAGGCCTCCAAAGCTGTCGGCTGCCTTGGCTCTCCCGTTTCGGATCGCTTCAGCACGTTCCTCGTCGGTATCGACAAAGAAATGAAATGGGGCGCTCTCGCGGTAGTCGTCGCCCTGGAACAGCAAAGGGATCTGGGGAGACAGGAGCAGGATCTCTAGCCAGAGCGTATAGGCTTCCTCGTTGATCAGGCTGACGAGACGCTCTCCCAGGGCGCGATTGCCTGTCTGGTCGTGATTCTGCAGGTAATGGATGAACGCTACAGGCGGTAGCGTTGGATCAGACCCTTGCGAACCCAACAGCGCCCTGCCGGGTAATACATATCCTTTTGCTAGAGCGGCATTGACCCGCTGCCAGGGCTGTTCCGCAAAGGGTTCATAATGCCCCGCCGCCTCGCCGGTAGCCGCCACGTGCATGGCGTGGTGGAAGTCATCGTTCCAATCCGCGTCGAAAAGAGGCCCCAGCGACGAATCGAGCAGGTCCATGCTATTGGCCGGGTTCTCAGTGATTAGATATCGTCGTGGTCCGGCAATGCTGGTGCGCACGGCCTCCGAAAGTTCCTCAAGGATATGCACTTCACTGCCATCATTCATCTGATCCACGGCGTCCAAACGCAAGCCGTCAAGATGAAACTCGCTCAGCCAGTATTCGGCATTCTCAACGAAGTATCTACGGACTGCGCTCTGTTCGAAGTTCATCGCAGCGCCCCAGGGCGTGCTTTGTTTATGGAAGAACTCCGGCGCATATGAAAGGAGATGGTTTCCGACAGGGCCGAAATGATTGTAGACAACGTCCAAGAAGACCATGAGACCGAGCTCGTGTGCGTTGTCGACGAAGGCCTTGAAATCCTCGGGCGTGCCGTAGGAGGTGTGGGGTGCGAACTGCAACACCCCGTCATAGCCCCACCCGCGGGTTCCAGCGAACTGTGCGACTGGCATGACCTCGATCGCCGTGATCCCGATGTCGGCCAACTTTCGGAGGCGAGTAATGGCGGTCCTGAACGTTCCGCCAGGGGTAAAAGTGCCGATATGGACTTCGTAGAAGACGACGTCGCTCCACGGCCGGCCTCTCCAGTCCGAAGTCTTCCATGCATATGCTTCGGGATCGGTCACTACCGAAAGGCTGTCGATGTTCGATTTCTGACACCGCGAAGCAGGGTCCGGCACGACGCGGCCCTCAGGGAGCCGGAAACCATAGGTGTCTCCGGGCCGCGCGCTGGCAACAAGCTCGTGCCATCCCGCCCCGCATCTGGCCATCTCAAGGTCGGTTCCATTCAGATGCAGCTGTACTCTGGATGACAACGGCGCCCACAACTGAAACAGCATCCGTCCATCCGGCATCAAAACAGGTCCCCATCGACGCTCGCATTCTTTAGCCACTGAGAAAGCCCTACCGTAACAAACCTTGCCCGCCATCCACCCAGATCGGCGAGCCGGTGATATGTTTCGATCTATCGGAAGCGAGAAAGAGGACCACTTCCGCGACGTCACCGGCAGTCCCTGGCCTGCCGCCAGTGATGGGCACTTGCCCCTCCGGCCACACAACAGGAATCTGCGTTTCGTCCTCGCTTCGAACATCCATGGTGGAATTTATGTTCGTTTCTATCTCGCCCGGACACACAGCGTTGACGCGGATACGATGGCGGGCCAGTTCAAGGGCCAGTTGTTTCGTCATTGCAACCTGACCAGCCTTGGAGACCGCGTAGGCGGTCGCTCCAGGGCTTGTGAAAGTTCTCGTGCCATTGATTGAGGACACAATAATGATGGATCCGCCCCGGATTTTCAAATGTGGCACGGCAAAATGAACAGTGAGATAGGTTCCACGGAGATTGACGGCGAGTGTCGTGTCCCATTCTTCAGGTTTCAGATCGTCGATCGGAGCCCAGACACCATTTATTCCCGCATTTGCGACAAGGATGTCCAGCCGGCCGTACTTCTCGATGAGCGTTGCGATAGCCCTTCGGGTCTGGTTTTCGTCTGACACATCCGCTGTAAGCGGGCAGGCCTTTCCGTGGCCACGGCTGATCTCTACCGCGGTCATCTCGAGTTCCTCCGACGTTCGCCCAAGAAGCCCAACGCTCGCTCCTTGTTCCCCCAGAGCGATCGCAGACGCCCGCCCGATGCCCGAACCAGCGCCGGTGACAAGTGCAACTTTTCCCCAGAGCGCACCGCTTCCCATATAAAAGAACCTCCTGGACAGCATTTTGCATTAGTGCCGATGTCGCAAGGACATGCCCGTTTCAGCTTCCGGTTTCGGAGTGGGGAGCAGCCACCGGCTTGGATTCCGGGGATCCACGGAAACGGAGGAAGATTGAAAGGACAACGATAACGAGGGTCGAGAGAAATTCAGACTGCCAGTTCTGAAAGGATTCGAACCAAAACTGCGCACTTTCCAAATGGCTCAGTATCGGCTCCACCGGCTGCCCGTGCATGAGAGCCTCCGCATTCGCAGTCTCTGAACTATACCGCAGATGGAGGACAAAACTCAGCAAGAATAGCAGAGCCAACCCAATTCCTAGTGAGTATGAGTAGAGTGTCCGCACGACGCTCCCGTAGCGGACGGGTAACGGGGAGGCGGGATCGTGTCGATGCTCGGCAGGATCTTCATCCTGCGTGGCGGCTTCATCCGGATTCTTCGATTCCGCCGACCCCCTTTGGAAAAGGAAAGCCGTCAGCATGACGTAGGCAGACATCTGTAGGAATTCCGACTCCCAGTTTTCGAACAACGCCGAAAGAAAGTGGCCAGACACGGCATAGGTGATGAGGGGGACCTCCCCGCCGCCATGCGCCAGCGATTCCCCACTATACACCACCCACCCCGTCATCAGCATTCCAAGAACTGCTATGAGGGTGAAACTGAACAGTACGATCGTAAGTCCGTTGTCTCGCAAGTTTCGCATGTCTGCTTCCTCGCTCTAGGCGTTGAACTCACGCCGCGTCGTCTTGTTCCAGAGGAAGACTGCAAAAGTCGCTCCGCCTTGGGTCGTTCGCTGTGGCTGCTCCGCTACCCGATGACCCACCGGGAATCGATGACGGGGCAAAGTCCTCACCGGTCTACGACGTCGAACTGCGTGTCATCGACGACGAAGGGCCTGTCGCCGTAGTTGGCGGGACGGCACTCGCAGGGCGATCGACACCGTATCCGGGCAATCAGGAATTCCGCGCTGTTCATTGTGGACGCATGAACAAGATTCGCCGTAGCGATGCCCGTGCGATGCTGGCGTTGGCAACCATCACCTAACTGCTTCCACATTCTTTAATCCCGCCGCACGGGAACCTTCCGCGCCAAGGACGATTAGACGAGATCTAGCAGGAGGATGCCATGCAGACGTACGAGTCGATCCAGGTACACTACGACTACAGAAGTAGAAGCGCACTGGTGGTCTATGGCGATAAAAGCAAGGTTCTCAAGAACTTGACTTCTCCAGAACAAGCCGAGGCAAAGGCGATTTCGCTTGCGCGGATGGAGTGGGGGTATTCGCCAGAATTGGTGCAGCGGAATGCGTCGCCTAGGCGGACTGATCGCCTAGGTTGAATCTCGCCTGGATGAACTGGCGCGGGCGAATCGTGAAGCCGCAGACGGGAGCATTCGGTCACGTGAGAGTTGATATGATTGCTGCGCCGGCAGAAGCGACTTTACCAGCAAATCACGGGTGCGAGTGGCGTTAAGCGGCCCGCCAACCTTCGGCGGCGTCCGGCTTCCGGCGATCCAGAACATTCGGTGGCACCTCGTTCAACATGTCAGCTGTTGCCGACTCTTTGCTGGCTATATCCGCCAAGGGTCCACATAGGCATCACAGTCTACTGATCGTAGGAAGATACGTCTCGAGTTCCTGCTGCATCTTGGAAGTGTGGAGATATGGCAATTCCAGAATGGCTCTGCTGCCGCCGGCTCTGGTGCCCCATTTACGTGTCGAAGTTCGTTGTCGTCGACCACCGGCCCGACTTGTCCTTGTTGAGCCGCCAGAGCGAGCAAAATCGTTCATCACTGATATCGGACCTTGGATGCAGCACACCTTTTTGGCGACATAGGCAGTTGGCGCACGTTGCCGCCGAGCTTGGAGACGAAGGTATTTCTTGGCGTTCCGCAGGTTACAGGAACTCTGTCCTCGAAATCGCGTTTAAACGGCGAGAGATGCATCTAGGCAACCATGCATGCCATCGGAACTCATTTACATATCCGGGCTAGAAACCGGCATCACACGAAAGAAGGGGAAGCATCGCTTTCTCTACCATAGAGCTGACGGCCGGCGTGTAACGGACAAATCGGAGATCGCCCGCCTCGATAACTTAGCTGTGCCGCCAGCCTACACCGACGTTATCCTCTCGCCCAATCCCCATACTCACCTCCAGGCAGTCGGCATCGATGGTCGTGGGCGCAGGCAGTATGTTTACCATGCAGAATGGAGGTCAGAGAGAGAGCGCGCAAAATTCGACAGCCTTGCCGATTTCGGCAGCCATCTTCCGGACCTCCGCGAACGGGTAGATGCTGACCTGCGCAAACGGCGCCTGACGATGGATAAGGCATTGGCCGCCGTCGTGTGGATGTTGGACAATCTCTTCATCCGTGTAGGAAACGCCAACTATACCGCGGCAAATGGTTCATTTGGGCTTACAACGCTTCGCGATCGACACGTAAAAATTGAGGGGAGTTGCGTTCGCTTTCGATTTATTGGCAAGTCGGGGAAGCAATGGAATCTTGTCCATTCGGACAGGCGTATAGCTAACGTCATCCGCAGGCTGCAGGAGTTGCCCGGGCAGCAGCTTTTCCAGTACGTTTGCGACGATGGCGGCTGCAGACAAATCTCATCGCAAGATGTGAATGCCTACATTCGCGATGTCACTGGCAACGAATTTAGCTCTCGACAGTTTCGTACGTGGGGAGCTACCTGCTTGGCAGCTGCCGCTTTGGCGCCGGTCGAGGTGGCTGCCTCAAAAAGAGCCATTGCAATGCAACTCAATGAAGCAATTGATAGAGTGGCCGCGAGGCTTGTGAATACACGTTCCGTGTGTCGGTCTTCCTATATCCATCCGGCGGTTTTTGAAGATTTTCGCCGAGGAAAGCTTGGTGAGGTTCTTAGGTTACAGGGCAATAACAACGCGCGGCTACTGCAATGGATGGACGAAGAGGAGATTCGTGTGCTGCGTTGGCTGACGAAGAGGGCCCGGGTCGGCTCACAAAAGGAACGAAGCACGAGGCGGGACATTTCACTGGAAAGATGATCGAAAGGTGAAATGCTATGACCGATCAGTCGGTGGGCAAGATCGATGAACAGGCATGGTGGTCGATCCGTAGAGGAGCGTCCCCTATTGTTGGCACGGCGATTCATGACGGTCACGCCATGTGTTCGGAGCTTCTGGAACGGATAGGAATCGCGAGCACACAACGACTGCGTGAAGAAGACCCGTTCACCGGGCTATTGATCGCCGACCTTCCAAACCAGATTGTCGTTCATCGCTCCCGATTTGAGGTTGATCTTAACCGCGCCCGCGACCAGGCCGTCTATCTCAGGCCGGAGCAGGCATGGGGGTTTACGGTTTGGAGCGAAGCGCCCTCCGCCGTTACGGTGGAAGCGGTTCTGGCCTTTCACGACGCTTACTATTCGATGCTTCAGGACAATCTGCGCAGTATCGAGAGGAGATATGGGCGGTTCGTAGTGTTGGACATACACAGCTACAACCATCGCCGCGGTGGTCCGCGCACAGCCCCTATGGACCCAAAACAGGCTCCCGATGTCAACATCGGCACATTCTCTCTGGACCGACGGCGCTGGGCACCAATTGTCGAAGCCTTCAAGGAATATGCAGGCGGATTCGACTTTCATGGGCGACGCCTGAATGTGCAGGAAGATGTCGCTTTCCAGGGGCGCGGCGAGCAAGCTCGCTATGTTCATGCACAGTTTCCGCGGTCAGGTTGTGCGTTGGCGGTCGAGTTCAAGAAGACCTTTATGGACGAATGGACGGGCGTGCCCGACATGGAGGCCGTGTCGGCTCTTCGAGCGTTGCTGAAGGGTGCTGTCCCTGTGCTGGAAGGGGCGCTCGGGGAGGTCTCATGACAGGAAAGACAGCAGCAATCCGGAAGCCTTCGAGGGGTACGTTTCCATTTATCGAAAAGGCGCTTGAGAGGCTGGAGGCAGGGCAGACGGTGCGGCATGAGTTCGAGGGTGGACGGCTGCACATTGACAGGCCCTTGCCATTCCTGACGCTGTGCATTGGTGACCTCGAAGAAGCCCCCGTTGCCCGCGATGTCACTGCCTCAAGTGCCTCATATCTTCTCGTTCGTCACATTGGGGACGCGCTCCTTTTGATCCGCCCCATTGCCGACGTCCTCAAGAGACGATTCGGAGCGTTCGTTCTCCTCGACGTGGACGAACTGGAGCGCGACCGGCTGCTATCGGAGGATGCGCCATTCCTGCAGCCCTTTGAGGTGGCGATCTCGGCCACGGCAGGGCCGTCCGAAAAGCAGGCGATGAAGACATTTGTTGCCGCGGTGAAAGAATTTCATGCGCGATTTCGTACGCCCCGCATTGACGCCTGCGATGCTTCGGAAGACCCGTGCGTCAGACCGGAATTGCTCGATCTTCGGCTGCCTCTGCTCACCCTGCGCTTTGCACCGATCTATCGCGTTCCCGGAACAGATGACATTTATCCGGAGCTTCGGGAGCGCCTTGTCGACAATTTCCTCGATGCAGGCCTGCAGGCTTTTGTCGCGTACGTCGCAGAGGAGGGACTTCCGAAGCCGGTCACGCATCGGGCCTTTGGGCGAAAGGCATTTATCGACGCGGTAGAAAGGGCCGATCGCAGCATCGACAACGTGGCCACCAGTTTCGACCTTCTCCTCGCCGTAACGCCCATTAATACGAATGCCGCGTGGGAAGAGTTCCGCGCCAGCAGCTACACCAGCCCACCGCGCTTTCTCTATCGCCCGTTGACGCTTCATGTCGAACGCGAGAAGCGGCGTCTTCACTCGATCCCTCTCGATCGGCTGGAGGATCCCGTTCTACATCATCTGTATCGGGAAAAGCAGCAGGAACTGGATTTGCAGCTCTCGCTGATTGCAGACAGAGAAAGCACGCGCTTCATCGATCTCGGCCGTGCCCTGTATGGCACGGTGGAACCTTCGCTTGTTACCGCTGCATTGCAGATCCTCCAGGAGATAAATGATGCAAGACACGCAGCCCCATCGGGGGCCGACAATGCGGACGTAGCGGATGCCGCGTTTGTGGAACGGTATGCGCGCAAGATGCTGTCGGCCTACTTCACGCGCTTTCCCTGTTTCGATGCGACGATAGAGGTTCGTGATGACCTGCCTGCCGGCCTAATGGTGTCAGGCCCGCGACTGCTGATCTCCAGACAGACACGCATGTTACGGCGTCGCGTTGATGCGCTCCTCAGCCACGAAGTCGGAGTGCATCTGCTGACCTACTTCAATGGCTCGGCGCAGGGGCTGCGCATCTTCCGCACCGGCCTTTCCGGATACGAAGGGATGCAGGAGGGGCTTGCGGTATTCGCCGAGTACTTGGCGGGTGGATTTACCGTTGAGCGTCTGCGCTTGCTGGCAGCCAGGGTCATTGGCTGCCATATGATGCTTGGCGGCGCCTCTTTCGTGGATAGCTTCCGATCGATGACGCATGATCACGGCCTAGACTCCCGACTCGCCTTTGAGTTGCTTCTTCGAATATATCGCGGCGGCGGGCTGGCCAAGGACGCGATCTATCTGCGCGGCCTTCTTTCGCTTCTCGAACACCTCAAGGCCGGCGGGGCGCTTGACCCGTTCTGGATGGGGAAGATTTCTGCGGCGCACTTCGGCGTCATGCAGGAACTGGCGCAACGTGGGCTGCTGAAGGCTCCCATCCTGCGTCCCCTTTGTCTGGAACATGATGACGGACGCAGGCGTTTGGAACGCGCTCGAGAAGGGATTTCTCCACTGGCCATGCTCCAACCTTGAGGAGAGCAGAATGCGTATCGCCTTCTTCGTCAATTCAATCGAGGGGGAAACCGCCACGTACACGACAACGGGATTGGCCTTCTCTGCCCTCTGTCGAGGACATGAGGTGTGCTATGTCACACCAGCGGATTTCATTCTGCGTCCCGACGATAGCCTTTGGGTTCGAGGGCGAGTACTGCCGGCTGCCAAGCGCTACCGAAAAGTGCAGAGCCTTCACGCAGATCTGCAAGGCACTGAAACCAAAATCGACATAGTCGATGCACGCGAGATAGACGTTCTTTTTTTACGCAATGATCCATCGCTTGACGAAGGAGGACGTGCCTGGGCCGCCCATGTAGGGGCGATGTTCGGTCGTCTCGCTGCGGCGCGCGGCGTTGTCGTTCTCAATGATCCAGACGGACTGTCGCTTGCGCAGAACAAACTCTATTTCCAGGGGTTTCCGAGGGCGGTGCGCCCGGACACGCTTATATCCAAAAGTATTGACGAAATTCGGGCTTTCGTCGACAGCAATCCTGAAGGTGTTATCTTGAAACCACTGCAGGGCTCCGGCGGAAAGAACGTCTTCAAGATCGGATCGACCGACGAGGCCAACCTCAATCAGATTTTCGAGGCGGTAAGCGGCGAGGGGTACTTGATCGCCCAGGCCTATCTGCCTGCCGCGACCGAGGGTGATATCCGTTTGTTTCTCATGAATGGTCGCCCGCTAATCCGTGACGGCAAGTATGCAGCAATCCGCAGAGTCCCCACTGAGGGTGAGGTTCGGTCCAACATACACGCTAGCGGTACAGCCGTCGCGGTAGACGTCAATACGGACGTATTGGCCGTTGCAGAAGTCGTCAGGCCCAAGCTTGTCGAAGACGGTATGTTCCTGGTGGGGCTGGACATTGTCGGTGACAGGATTCTGGAAATAAATGTTTTCACGCCCGGAGGCCTGAGCGTGATGCGTGAACTCTATGATGTCGACTTTTCGGACAGCATCGTCGAGGCATTGGAGCGAAAGATCGTTCATAGAAACGGGAATTTGGGGGTTCTATCGAACCGCGCCATTGCGACGCTCTAGGATAAATGGGATGGTTATCGAAAAACTGCTGGGACGGCCGATCGAAGAACCCGCATATCGATGGGCCGCTGCATTTGGCGTAACATCCGATGGTCTTCCTATGATCGGCGCCGTACCTCGCCTGCTCTGCGATGGGGTATGGCGCCAACCGCATTACGTTCAGCCAGATCGCAGCGGAGATCATATCTTCAGAGATACTCGGTCACAAGGTTTCGGATAGCAGTCTCTTTGCGTTCCGTTGAGCGAGGCGACATGGCAGACGTTAGAAAAGGTTCGAATTTCGACCACAGGCGCTTCGTCGTCGGGCTGTCGCGTGGGATCGCCGGCGCCCTCCTCTTTGCCCTGCCCATGTTTTTGACGATGGAGATGTGGGAACTGGGGTTTTACATTGATCGGTCCAGGCTGTTTCTGCTGCTCTCTGTCAACGTCCCGCTGTTGATCGTACTTGCCCATCGCATCGGTTTCGAACGGACGTCCACCTGGCGCGAGGCATTCCGCGATGCGGCAATTGCTTATTTTCTCGGCATATTGTCGAGCGCCGCCATTCTTGTCGCGATTGGCGTTCTTCGATTTGGTCAGGCGGCGACCGAGGTTGCGGGAACGATCGCGCTCCAGGCTGTGCCGGCGAGCATCGGCGCCCTGCTCGCGCGCAGTCAACTGGGTCAGCGGCCGCACGATGAAGACGAGAAATGCTCGCCAGCCGACACCACATATGTCGGCGAGCTTTTCATGATGGCGGTTGGGGCCTTGTTTCTCAGCCTCAACGTCGCGCCGACGGAGGAAATGATCCTGCTGTCCTACAAGATGACCCCATGGCATGCGATCGCCGTCGTCCTTGCGTCGATCGCGCTCATGCACGGGTTCGTCTATGCGCTATCGTTCTCTGGTGGGCATGGGATGGAGAAGGGAACCCCGGGCTGGCATGCCTTCGTGCGGTTCACGCTTCCAGGCTACATGGTGGCTTTCCTTGTCAGTGTTTATTGCCTGTGGACCTTCCACCGCTTCGACGATGTCGATCTTGTCGAGGCGGCAATCACTGCGGTCGTCCTCGGCTTTCCCAGCGCAATCGGCGCCGCGTCCGCGCGCCTCATCCTCTAGGTGACCTATGAATGCCCAATCAAAACAGAGATCGATCGACAAAGGCGATCCTCACTGGATCGAGTGGCTGACGGGTGTGGTTTCGATGGCGTTCGTCCTCGCACTGATTGGCTGGATCGGCTGGGACGCCATCGGTCCCCGCGATACGGCGCCGGAACTTTCCGTTCGAATCCTTGGTACGAGCGCCGAAGGCGCCGGCTATCACGTGCGGTTCGAAATTGCCAATGCGGCCAAGGCTACCGCTGCGGGAGTCGTTGTCAGGGGAGAGATTCGGGACGGAGGGCGCACGTTGGAGACAATAGAGATGACACTCGACTATGTGCCGATGAAGTCGACCGCCCAAGGGGGGCTGATCTTTACAAGCGATCCGGAAGGGCGGTCGGTGCGAGTCTCGGCCGTCGGATACAGCGATCCGTAGCGCCATCAAGGCGAGTGTTGGAATCGTCTTGCGGACTGCGGCGTCGCGGCCAGAAGGACAGTCGAATGCAGGCCGGTTAGTGGTTGATCCTGGAGACGGCCAGACTGGCCCGAACATCGTTCGCCGCCTTCTCCGGATCGAGGATCTTGAGCTTCTTCCAGGTTTCGATCTGACCGTGCGTTTCGTCCAGGCTATCTCATTCTCCGCGAACTTGATGTCCTTCAGGGTATGTTTGACGAGTTTGGACCATGTCTGCACGTTATCCTCCCGACCGGTTGTGGTGATTGTACGGGGGCAGCGGTTGTTCGCAACCTTGCCGAAACGGTTCTGCGTCCCATATCGCTCAAGGCATGACCGACCGCAGCAAACGAAAGAGAACCGGACTTCTTCTCACCTCGTCGGCTCTCGTCCTCGCCGGCTGCACTGGCAGACAGTCGGCGCTCGACCCTGCAGGACAGGAGGCTGCGGAGGTCTATCATCTGTTCGCGGTGATGGTCATCGGTGGTGGCATCATCTGGCTCGCCGTGATCGGCCTGTTGCTGCATGCCTGTCGTGGCCAGAGACGAGCCTGGTCGGAGAACGAGGCGAGCAGACTGATCGCCTGGGGCGGTGTCGCCTTTCCCGTGGTCGTGCTCTTCGCGCTGCTTGTCTATGCGGTATGGCTGATGCCCACGATCAGGCCGTGGGTCGCCCGTGCCGTACCCGAACCCACCCTGATCGAAGTGACCGGCGAGCAATTCTGGTGGCGGGTCCGCTATCCGGCCGAGGACGGCATGGCCGGGTTTGAGACAGCCAACGAGCTGCGGCTGCCTATCGGCGAGCGGGTCGCATTCTCGCTCAGCGCGGCCGACGTGATCCACTCTTTCTGGATCCCGTCTCTTGGAGGGAAAATGGACATGATCCCGGGCCGCACAAATGTGCTTTCGCTCCAGGCGACGAAGACCGGGGTGTATCACGCGCCGTGCGCGGAGTTCTGCGGCACCTCCCATGCCTATATGACCTTCTCTGTCGTCGTGATGGGGCAAGATGCCTACGACGACTGGAGGCGGAAGCAGGCATCGGGAAATCAGCCCGGCGGCAGCGAGGGAGAGCGCCTGTTCGCCTATCACGGCTGCGCCGGCTGTCATTCGGTCAGAGGCACAACCCCGATCGCTGGGCTCGGACCGGATCTGACTTATTTTGCTGATCGCGAGACCGTCGGGGCCGGGGCGCTTAGAAACACGCGCGAGAACGTGGAACGCTTCATTCGCGATCCGTCGTCGGTCAAGCCTGGTTCCCAAATGCCTGCCTTCGACATGGTGCCGCACGGCGACATCGCAGCGATAGCCGAATTCCTGACGGGGCTGCGATGACTGAAGTCGCCATCAGAGAGCTAAGCCCGGAGGATTTCGAGGCGCAGGAGCGGGAACTGCGCGAAGTCTGGCGGACACCATCAGGTTGGCGCTACTGGACTTCTGTCAACAATACCCAGATCGGCCTGTGGTACGGTGCAGCGGCCTTCACATTCATGCTGTTTGCGGGCCTCTTGGCCCTGCTCGTACGCGTGCAGCTTGCAGTTCCGGAAAATGACTTCCTCTCCGCTGACGTCTTCAATCAGGCCTTCACCCTACACGGTACGGTGATGATGTTCTTGTTCGCCGTACCCATCTTCGAAGCTGTCGCGATCTATCTCTTGCCTTCGATGTTGGGGGCACGGGAACTGCCTTTCCCCCGGCTATCCGCATTCGGGTTCTGGAGCTTTGCGATTGGCGGCGTTTTCGTGTGCGGATCGATCTTTTTCGGCGCGGCCCCCAACACCGGCTGGTTCATGTATCCGCCGCTTGCGACCGACAAGGAGTATTCCGGGATCGGCGCCGATATCTGGCTGCTCGGCCTGTCCTTCATCGAAGTGGCGTCGATTGCGGCGGCCGTCGAACTGATCGTCGGCATCATGAAGTGCAGGGCGCCGGGCATGCGCATCAACATGATGCCGCTCTTTGCCTGGTATCTGCTAATCGTGGCCGGGATGATCCTGTTCGCCTTCCCGCCGCTGATAGCCGGCGACATCCTGTTCGAAATGGAGCGGATGTTCGACTGGCCGTTTTTTGATGCCGAACGCGGCGGCGATCCGCTCTTGTGGCAGCACCTGTTCTGGATCTTCGGGCATCCCGAGGTCTATATCATTTTCCTGCCGGCGATCGCGATCATGGCGATGATCGTACCGACCTTCGCCCAGCGACCGATTGTCGGCTATTCCTGGATCGTGCTCGCGGCCGTCGGCACCGGCTTCCTAAGCTTCGGCCTGTGGGTACATCACATGTTTACCACGGGTCTGCCGCAGATCTCGCTTGCCTTCTTCTCTGCCGCATCCGAGGCGGTCGCGATCCCGACGGGCGTGCAGATCTTCGTATTCATCGCGACGCTTCTGGCCGGACGTGTCATCTTTTCCGTGCCGATGCTGTTCGGTGCCGGGGGGCTCGCCATCTTCGTGATCGGTGGGCTGACGGGGGTGATGGTGGCGCTCGTTCCGTTCGACTGGCAGGCGCATGACACCTATTTCGTCGTCGCCCATCTGCATTACGTCCTGATCGGTGGAATGCTATTTCCCGTTGTCGCCGGAATCTACTACTACTATCCGCTCATCGACGCCCGTAGGCTGTCGGATCGGCTCGGAAAGATCGCCTTCTGGCTGATGTTCACGGGCTTCAACGTTGCCTTTTTTCCCATGCACCTGTCGGGCCTGCGGGGCATGCCGCGCCGGGTGTTCACCTATCCCGCCGAGATCGGATGGGACTGGTTCAACCTCGTTTCCACCGTGGGAGCCTTCATATTCGCTGCAGGTGTCGCCGTCGTCGTAATCGACGTCGTTCGCCCGAAGCATCGTCAGCCCAAGCAGGAGATGAACCCCTGGAACGCCGGTACGCTGGAGTGGATCAGCGAACCGGAAGAGGCTTGGGGCGTGCGCTCGATCCCGATCATCAAAAGTCGCTATCCGATATGGGACCAGCCGGGCCTACTCGAAGACATCAAGGCAGGTCGCTACTACCTCCCCGATGCACAGGACGGGGCACGCGAAACCCTGGTAACATCAGTGCTTGACGCGCGCCCGGTGCAGTGCCTTCGCGTCGGCGGCACGTCGATCCTGACGATGGTCGCCGCATGCTCACTCGGTGGTGTCTTCGTCGCGCTGACGTTCCACTGGTGGATTGCGACGCTGGTGTGCGCGCTGCTCACGCTCGCCGCGATCATCACCTGGCTCTGGACCGGGACGGCGGAAATTCCCCGTTCGGACATGCGCGACATCGGGCTTGGCAAGACATTGCCCCTCTACAATTCCGGCCCGCAGTCGGTAGGCTGGTGGGGAATGTTCATCACCATGGCGGGCGATAGCACCGCCTATGCCAGCCTAATGTTCGGCTACTTCTTCTACTGGACGATCCATGATGACTTCACCGCCGGGCATTCGGGACCGGGGATCGCCTGGCCCCTCCTGGCCGTTGTGCTGTTCGTGCTCGCCTGGCTCGTCATGCTGCTGGCGCGCCGCGCGAATGCCGCCGACCACCCGGGGCCTATGCGTGCGGCGCTCATGGTCTCGGCATTCCTTACCGTGGGCGGGTGTATGGCCGGACTTGCCGGCCCGCACTTGAACCCGATGGATCCAACTACGCACGTTTACCCTGCGATCGTCTGGGTCGTCGCGATCTGGACGGTCGTGCATGGCGCAGTGGCGATCATCATGCAGCTGTACTGTCTGGCCCGCAGCGTTGCCGGTCGCATGAGCGCCCGCCACGATATGGACCTGCAGAATGTCGTGCTTTATTGGCATTTCTTCGTCATCACGGCCATCACGTCGTTCGGCGTTCTCGGCCTGTTTCCGGCAGTGAGGTGACGCGATGCGGTTGCTTCCGAAGGAAGTTGAGAGCCTCTGGACGCTGTTTACGGCGCCGACGATCTGGGCTGCGCATTTCCTCGCCTGCTATGCCGCTGTGGCGATTTACTGCGAGAAAGCGGGGGCGGAGGACTTCACGTTCGCCGAACTCCGCCTGGCCCTGGTCCTGATCACGATTCTCGCTCTTGCAGGTATTGTGCTTTCAGCCTGGCTCGCCTGGCGCCAATGGGGTTTTGGCAGTGGCGATCCACCCCATCACGCGCCGACTCGCGAGGATCGGCTGCTTTTTCAGGGCTTTGCAACGCTGCTCCTCTCCGGGCTCAGCTTCGTAGCCGTGCTGTTTGTCGCCGTTCCACTGGTCGTGATCGAGGCGTGCCAGCCATGAAGACCATCGCGCTCGTCACCGGAGGCTTCCTGCTCGCGATCGTGTCGCTTGCGCTCTATGCCTCGTTCGACGGCGGTTCGTTCACCGTGCATATGGTCCTGCATATGGGCATCGTCGCCGTGGCAGCACCGCTTATCGCATACGGTCTGCTGGACACGAGGTTCGATCTTTCGCGGAGGTTCGTGTGGATGACACCCGTACTCGCATCGGTGATTGAACTCGTTGTGGTCTGGGGCTGGCATGTTCCCGTAATGCGGGCTCTGGCCGCTACCAGTATTCTGCTCTCGATGCTCGAACTTCTCAGTTTCCTCGTCGCTGGCATGCTGCTTTGGGTCGTCTGCCTGCGGCCGGGACGTGATGGCGGGGGGCGGCTGGCTGGGACAATCGGACTTCTTCTCACCTCCATGCACATGACCCTGCTTGGCGTGCTCTTGGCACTTGCGCCGCGGCCGCTTTATGGCAAGGGAGAGGTCAGTTGCTTCGGCATTCCGCTCGACGCCATTTCCGACCAGCAGATCGGTAGTGTGGTCATGCTCGTCGCCGGGTCAGCATCCTACCTCATTGGCGGCGTCGCGCTACTTTCGGATGTGCTCCGGGCCGAAGGCGACGTCGCGCGCGAGGATCGACGATGGTGATCGGACGGAAGCACCTTGCGGCCCTTGTTCTCGGCGCCGCGTTAGTCGGATGGGTCATTCCCTGGTCCGGCGTGATCGGCATCAGTGCGAGCACGGGCCACTGGAAGCTGACCGACTGGTTCCTGCATTGGGCGATGCGGTCCTCCGTCCGCACCTCGGCAATCGGCATCGAGGTTCCGCCCCTCGAGGAGGGGATGCTGCCGATGGCGGCGGGGCATTTCGAGGGTGGCTGCGCCCTTTGCCACGGCTCGCCGGCGATGCCGCCGCCAGCAAGCGTGCGCGGCATGCTTCCGGTGCCGCCGGACCTGAAGGAGGTGATTCCCACCTGGACCGATGCCGAACTTTTCCAGATCGTGCAACATGGGGTGCGCTTCACCGGAATGCCGTCATGGCCCGTCGCCGAGCGCGAGGACGAGGTCTGGGCCATGGTAGCCTTTCTCCGTCGCTATCCGGACCTAGATGGAGCATCCTATCGACGGCTTGCGGGCCATGCAGCCCACCAGTCTCGCGATCAGGGACGGGTGCTGGAGACCTGCAACGGCTGTCATGCACCGGACCGGCTCGATCGCGACAGCCTCGTTCCCCGGCTCGATGGCCAATCGCAGACCTACCTGAGGGACAGTCTTGCAGCCTATGCGGAGGGGATGCGGCCGAGCGGCATTATGGCGGTCGCGATCCAGTCGCTGACGGAGCAGGAGCGCGCGGCGTTGGCCGTGCATTTTTCGGAGCGGACTGTTCGTGGCGTGAACGCTGTGGCACTGTCAAATCAGACCGGCCGGGGCGAGCACATCGCGCGATTCGGCGATCTTGACAGGCGGATTCCCGCGTGCATGTCCTGTCACGATAGGACAAACGGCAACCCAGCCTATCCAAGGCTCGCAGGACAGCCCGCGGCCTATCTCGCCGCTCAGCTTCGCCTGTTCGTGGACGAGAAACGAGGTGGGGGACCCCATCGCGCGCTCATGGCAAAGGTGGCGGCCAATCTCGACGACAGCGACATCAAAGCGGTAGCCGAGTATTTTTCGGCGCGAGATCCGAGTGCCGATGCCGGTCCTGATCACATCGTACCTGCCTCAGTAGGGTTCTCTAGTCGAGGTCGATGAGCTACAGGCCGAGGTCGCGTCTGTGCTTGCGACGTATGCGGGCCGGGGTCTCCGGGACGACGACCTATACTGTGGGGCGAACATATGTCGATTGCCGGGCAGTCGTGCGCCGGCGCACGGACGAAAAGGTATCGCGCGTTGGCACTCTCGAAACGGGCATGTCCGAAATGAAGAAGGATGTCTCCAAAATGAAGACGGTCACCGATGACGTGGAACGCTGGAAGCAGATGGGCTATGGCGGGATAGTGCTGGGTGTCACCATTGCCGATACGATCGGTCGGATTGGCCTGGTAGTTAAGGGTAAGCTTGGCAGGAAGCGGCGGAACAGCTTTCAATGACCGTCACAGTTCGTACAGTTCAGCCAGATCCCACCAGATGCTGATCCACTTTTCATCCCCCGAAATCTCCGCAATCCGTCCGACGGCGGTGCGCCGCGACGGAAAACGTCCGAACGTGCTCAAGTCCGATTAACGAGCATAGTTTCTTCGCCATTGGACTTTCCTTTGATAATCAAGTTGGCGAAGATGGGGGGCCTGCACGACGACCACGGATCACGCCTCAGCGGTTATCGCCCACATTTGTCCAGCCAGCGGCGTCGCTTGAGCCCCATGCGAGAAGCGGCGCTGCCACTAAACGGCCCAATCACCGCTTTCGAATGTCAATTCCCGCTTCCTCGGCCGCATGTAGGAACGCCTCACGCGCCACTCGTCGCGGAGCTCCTGCTTTAAGCACTGCGCGACAGACGCGGAGGGCCTCCGTGTAAGACTCGTTTTGCTTGTCCGGCCAGTCCCGTAGGCACTCTTCTGCTTGTTTGGTGCTCCGTATGCGCCGGCACGTACCTTGCCCATCGATTACGATTTCCACGCTTTTTGTCCAGTACCGCGGATCAATCACGATCTGACCGCCTCCACCCGGTCCTTAACATTAAAAGTAACGAAGAACCGCTTTGTTCCGTTCTAGGCCGGTTAATTGCTATGCCGCGTAAAGCTGGCGACGAGGACCCATCTCATGATGCTCCGTTGTGCTCTGCTCGTATAAAGCGGATCAGTGCGCGCCCTAACGAATGAGCTCGTTCGCTCTCAACGGGACACGGCACTCCTTGGCTTGGGTCAAATATCCGTGTTTGTCGATCCGGCGCTCGCGCCTTGCAGCGTCGCTGCTGTGGCGCCGACTAAGCCACGCGGTTTTTTCCTTTTCAGGGAAACTCTGATCGACCTGCTGTGCGATGGCAGGACAGCTGGTCTCGGTGCGGTCACTCATGGCGGCCTGCCGATTGGTGCGATTGTTTGAAACCGCTTGATGAGCACATTCCTTGAGGAGACAAGCAAGCGCATATTCTAAAAGTTATATATATCTTGACGTGAGCAAAGATAAGATTCAGAGCCAGCGCGGTCGTCCGGTCAATGAACTGGCGCGACAAGAACGGATGAACCAGATTCTCGAGGGGGCGCGTCGCTGCTTCGTAGAATTTGGTTTTCATGCATCGTCGACCGCGCAGATCAGCGCGTCGGCCGGCGTAAGCGTGGCAAATCTCTATCAGTACTTTCCAACGAAGGAAGCGCTGATTGTCGCTCTGATCGAGATCGACCTCAAGCGTCATGCCGACCTTATCGCCCGCTTCTGGAAGACGGATTTGGGTTCGGCGAGCATCAAGGAGGCGCTGCGCGACATACTGCTGACCAAAGAAGGGCACGATATCGCCGTTCTGCGAGCGGAGATCGCCAGCGACGGTGCACGAAATCCGGAGGTTGCCAGGATGTTGCGCAACTCGGAAGCCGGGCTCATGGACCTCATGCATCGTGGCATCCGTGCCGCCCAGAAGGACGGACGCGTGTCGCCTGATCTTGATGCGGAGGCTATCGCCGCGCGCGTTTCCCTCGTGTTCGAAGGGATCATGCGGCTCTACGTGTTCTCCCCAAGCGACGGCTTGAACCTGACCTTGCCCCCAAATTTTATCCAGTTTTAAGTTCGCTCCGGCGGTTTTGGGTTGCTGTATTTGGGACGGTAGCGGCGGGTTGCGGTGCGGAGCCATTCCGGCTGCGCAGCACCGCATCACGTCGC
>NZ_JABXYK010000023.1 GCF_013378445.1 Mycoplana rhizolycopersici | reverse complement strand
TCAGAATGAACGCCTTCTGCGCGTCCGAAAACTGCGATGCCTTCATCGTCTTCCGTTCCTTTCCCAGCCAGGAAAAATCACCGGAAAACTCTAACCAAAATTGGTCCAGTTTGAAGGGTTCAGATCAGTTCAGATCAAGGCACCGGTGCCGCCTATTGCCAGTCCACCGAACTTGAGACTTCACACCGAGGATGGCCTCGGTCCTTCAATTGCCTATTCCACCACCATGGTCCTGATGATATCGCAATGCCGCTGCGGCTGCCCAGGGTGCGGTTTCTCCGCCGACCTGAACTGTTGGTTGAGCGAAGACAATGCCGTTTTTTTGAAAAGCGTCGTGCAGCATTGCATAGGCAGTGCGGCGAATGAAGCTTTGCTGGCTGGTCGGGACAGTGACCATGGCGAAGCTGATGACAATACCGTATTCGCCGAACTCTTCTACGCCTTTCATTTTCAGGGGTTGGATGAACAGCGGGCCAAGTTCCGGGTCTTCTAGTAAAGCCTGACCGATCGTCTTTCCGATCTTGCGCGCTTTTTCGATATCCGTGTCATAGGGCACGGTGACGACGAACTTCACTTTCGACCAGTCCCGGCTCATGTTTTCCACAGCGCCGAGTTCGCCGAAGGGAACGGTGAAGATTGGGCCGCGATGATGGCGCAGCTTGACCGAACGCAGGCTGAAGCCCTCGACCGTGCCTGTGTAGTTCTTCGCCTGAATATATTCTCCCACCCGAAAGGCATCGTCGAAAAGGTAGAAGATGCCGCTGATCACGTCGCGGACAAGCGCTTGAGAACCAAAGCCAAGCGCGACACCGAAGATGCCTGCACCGGCAATCAGCGGTCCGATATCTATGCCGAGTTGGCCGAGTATGACGAGGCCGGCAATGATGAAGAGGGCGACTGCCAGTACATTGCGCAGGATCGGCAGAAGCGTATGGAGCCGGGTGGCGTGAGCCTCCTGGCCGGTTCCATCTGCCTCCGCACCGATAGGGGCAGGAAGGGGAACGGGGGTGATGTTGCGATCAATCGCAGCCTTCGCAAGATGCCAGATGAGATCCGCTAGAAGAAGCACGACAATGCTTTTGACAAGCCCGTAGAACACAGCGCCTGCGCGTGGGTCGTCATGGGCGAACGAAGCGGCGTCCAGTTCCCATATAAGCGCAATCCAGCCGAGCGCGAGCCCGATAATGATTGCTCGGCTGCCGCGGACGAGAAGAATATTGCGGCTGTCCGAAGCAGGAATGAGAAAGTGTGTCGCGGCGCTCTCCCTCACGGTATGGGCGATGGCGCGCAGCGCTGGCGGAAGTGCGACGATATAGAGACCAAGCCAGAAGAGTTCCTTGATATCGAGGCACCAGAGCAGCCAGAGCACCGCGAGGTAGACGGAGAGCGTGGCCTTCGCGGCTGTCCGCCAGACCGTCTTTGACCAGACGAGTTCGAGCGCGAGCATCAGCACGATGCAGGACACAAGAAAAACCACGGCATCGAGAACCGTCCGATCCATGCCGAGGACAGCGCAGGCCGTCGTTGATGCGGCGACCATCAGAAGTAGGCCAATCACCAACTTCAGTCTTCCATGGAATTCAGGATGGGCGGTATGTCCGATCCCGGCCGCGATAAGCCGATAGACGACGAAGGCGGTGAGGTGGCACGCCACGACCAGTCGAACCGATGGAGGCCATGCGATCGCGAAGAACAGCACCGTCATGATAGCAGCAAAGATGGTAATCGGGAGATAGTGTTCGACGCCGCCAGCGTGGCGCCACCACTTCCTGCGGAAGAGCCATTCCACTACTATTCCCGACGCGACGAGCAGGGAGAAGGCAATCATAGGTGTAGAACCGCTATCGATCGCGTCAGCGCGCAGACGAAGCAGGGCTTTCCCGATTTCAGCAGGTATGCGTGGGATTGCCCGGATTACCGTTTGAATTCGGCTGCGAGTCCGCGCCTCCCAGATGATCAGTTTTAAGGCCACGCCGTTCGCCGATACAGCACCGTTTGGTACATTCTGCGCCGATTCGGTCTTTTTATCTCGAGCCGCGATCCACCCGCTAACATCTTGGTCCTGACGGGCCTGCAGCAGATCTTCGATCTTCTGCTGTGCGGTTCCGGATATAGTTCCCTGTTGCATGTTTTGCAAAGGAGCGCTCTGCCCCCATGCGGGATTTATGGCCAAGATAAGAAATAATATTGGCAGATATTTCACGGGAAGCTTCCAGCATCAACGAATTTGACCGGACTGATTACGCCGCTCCAGGGAGGGCATGGCCCGTTGCACCTTGAAGTCGTTGGGATTGCGTGCTGTCGGCACGGGTTCCTCGTGACTGGCCGCAATATGATGGGGGAGACGTTGCCATGCCTAGGCCGTCTTCGCCCAGCCATACCGTCGGTCATGAATGCTGGCCGCTGGGAGCCGGTGACCTACTCAATTGGTGCGGGCTTTTAGTCGATCGGGCTAGATAGGTTGGGCCGCTCGCTTCGGAGGGCCGATGCCCACAAAACAAGATCATCCGTCCGGAACCTATCCTTCGGCATGGTTTCGCTTGATCCTTGGCTTGATCGATCCCAACCCTCCCATTCCGTAGTTTGCGCTGCATTGCTGACCGATTTGGATCTGTTTGCGCTCATGGAGGATTTCATGCCGCACACCGAGATTGGCGTTCTCGCCAAAGCTGACCTTCCCCTTTCCGCTGCCAAAGCGGCGAGGGTCGACAATCTGCAAGACGCGTTGCCCGGCGCGGTCCACGATCTGGGCAACCTTATCCAGGTTGCGGCATCGGCGCTGAACATTCTGTCGCGCAACCCTCAAGTGGAGGGCGATCCGAGCCTGCCGCCGATCGTCGCCAGCGCCAGAATGTCCCTTGGCCGCGCCGGAACCCTTGTCGAGCAGACTTAGCGTCTGGCGCGTGAGGGCGGGACACCTTTGGAAGCTGTCGGAGTAGCTGTCTGCCTGATGGAGCTTCGGGCGTTGGTTGAAAATATCTGGCAGCCGGCAATCCGGCTCGACCTGCAAATTGAGCCGGACTTGCCGACGCTGACCTGTAGCCGGATCAATCTGCAAGGAGCAATCATGAACCTCCTCGCCAATGCACGTGATGCTATGCCGGGCGGTGGGACGATCTCCCTTGCTGCCCGACCTATCGCGAAGAGCGGACACACCATGGCCGTCGAGATAGAGGTCATGGACGAAGGCGTCGGCATGAGCCCCGACACGCTGCAGCGTGCCTTTGAGCCATTTTTCACGACGAGAGCAACGGGTCTTGGCGGCTTTGGTCTGCCGGTCGTGAAGCGATTCGTGGAGGATATCGGCGGGCAGGTCGCAGTCAAAAGCAGGCTCGCTACGGGCACGCGAGTGATTTTGCGCCTTCCGATTTAGGACCCTCGATGGCGGTCATACCGCTGAGAAGCGCGCTGCCTCACACGCTTCAAATTGGCGCTTGTCATCTATAACGCAGACAATTATAGTCCGAGTTATGGCGCATATGACGGCAGGTGTGGAATACGGGTTACATTGCCTCCTGTGGCTAGCGGGCTCGCCCGGCGCGCCGCTGAGCAGTCGCGATTTGGCCGATTTTCAGGGAATTTCCCCGAGCTTCTTGGCGAAGATATTTCCGAAGCTGGAGAAGGCGGGGATCGTGTCCGCGTCCGAGGGAATTAAAGGTGGCTATCTGCTCGCAAGGCGACCGCAGGACATTACCGTTTTGGCGGTCGTGGATGCGATCGAAGGCAGGAAACCTTTGTTCGACTGCCAGGAGATTCGCGGTCGCTGTGCTGTGTTCCGTGAACGACCGCCGTCATGGGCGACGAAGGGCGTCTGTGCGATCCATGCCGTGATGCTGCGTGCAGAGAAGGCGATGCGAGATTCGTTGGCGAGTCAGACGCTGGCCGATATTGCCGGCGTCTTCGATCGCAAGGCGCCTCCGGAATTTTCCGAGGATGTCAGCAAATGGCTCGCGGACAGGACCAGAAGCCGGAGCCGTGGTTCGGGAGCGGATGATGCGGAGCTGTCCTGAGCCGCTGGCGCGTCCGGGAATCAATTTGCTGCGAAGCGGGGCTGGGGCATGCGGTCGTTGTGTCAGATGGGGATGTAGAATGATGAAGTTTGCATTCATCTTCGTCGATAACGCGAGCGGGACCGGCATCGTGGCGTTATCAGCCCGCGGTTTCGGGAGGTGATCTGATGTCCACCTCAGCCGCCGTTGCCGATGGCCCGCTCGTTCTCGTCGTCGATGATGACGAGGGCGTTCGCAATTCCCTCCAAGAGCTTATGGAATCTGTCGGTCTCGACGTCGTCTGCTTTCCGTCGCCACGGGACCTACTTAGTGCTGGACTACCCGATCGACCGGGTTGCCTCGTGCTCGATGTCCGCATGCCGGGAGCAAGCGGGCTCGATCTGCAACATCAACTTTCGGCGCGGGGCGTTACGAAACCCATCGTCTTCTTGACAGGATACGGCGATATACCGATGACGGTTCAAGCCATGAAGGCCGGAGCCGTGGACTTCTTGACGAAGCCTGTACGGGATCAGACGTTGCTGGACGCCGTGGTAGCCGGTATCCAGAGGGATGTGGAGCAGCGGGCGCAGGCTGAAAACATCCACCAGCACGCGACGCGGTTTGCGACCCTGACGCCCCGCGAACGGCAGGTCCTTCGCGAGGTTGCGCGCGGGCGGCTCAACAAGCAGATTGCCTTCGAACTCGGTATCAGCGAGATCACCGTCAAGCTCCACCGCAGCAATGTCATGCGCAAGATGCGGACCATGTCAATTGGTGAACTTATTCGCGCCTGGGATTCGCTGCCTTCCAGTCTGCGCGAAAAGCCTCAGGTCTGAGTCTCGGCGCGACCTGCACAGCTTCATTCTTCGCATTCTTGGTTAGTATCCTGTTTTGAGCCCACCCGAGGGGGCGGCTCAAGGTCGATCCGCTTGCGGACTACGTTCTCGGCCTACACCCCATTTCGCCCATTGCCCATGAAAGAGACAGAGCCTCGGCCCTCAGGGCATTGGCAGTGAGCCCGTGCAGGCGAGAGCGCCTAATCATCTGATCTGCATTACCTGTACTCTGGTACTAGACGGCCGATGCCTGTGTTCGATTGGCCGGCGCCCCGGCCTGAAGCAATCTCCTCCCGGTCAAGACGACGCAGAGGAGAGACCGGATGCGTAATATCATCAAAACAGCGATGCTCGCTGTTGCGACCGGCATGTCCTGCGGGGCGATCGGTCAGGCCGCAGATCAACAGGCAAAGCCGACAATCGTACTTGTGCATGGCGCATTTGCGGAATCGGCGAGCTGGAATGGTGTGATCGGCGAATTGTCGAAGGATGGTTATACCGCGCTTGCTGCGGCTAACCCGCTCCGCAGCGTTGCCGACGATGCAGCGGCCGTCGCCGCCGTCATCCGCTCGATTCCCGGACCGGTCGTGCTGGTTGGGCATTCCTACGGCGGACCGGTCATCACCGAGGCGGCGAATGGAAATTCTAACGTAAAGGCGCTGGTTTATGTCGCGGCCTTTACGCCGGAGACCGGCGAGTCCAGCCTGAGTCTTACGGGAAAATTTCCGGGCAGCACGCTGGGTGAAGCACTCGTCACGGCCGCGCTGCCGGGTGGCGGACAGGATCTCTATATCCGGCCTGAGCGCTTCCACGACCAGTTTGCCGCCGACGTTTCTGAAGACGAAGCCCGGCTGATGGCGGCCACGCAACGGCCGGTCGCACAGGCCGCGCTGGCCGAGCCCTCTGGTGTGGCCTCGTGGAAGACGCTGCCTTCCTATGCGATCTATGGTTCCGCAGATCGCAATATCCCGCCGGCGGTCATGAGCTTCATGGCGAAGCGCTCGCATGCGGTGAAGACCGTAGTCATCGAGGGTGCTTCGCACGCCCTGATGGTTTCCCATCCCAGGGAAGTCGCCGAATTCATCGAGGAAGCCGCGTTGGCGAACTGAGCGCGGCGGCTGAATGCCGGCGTGTGGTTACCCCCAGATATCAAGTTGAAAACAGGAGATTGGACATGAAAATCGTCGTCATTGGAGGCACCGGCCTAATCGGTTCGAAGACCGTCGAACGGCTTCGCAAGAAAGGGCATGATGTGCTGCCGGCTTCGCCAAATTCCGGCGTCAATACCGTTACCGGTGAGGGGCTTAACAAAGCGCTTGCTGGCGCTGAGGTGGTGATCGACCTCGCCAATTCGCCGTCCTTCGAGGAAAAGGCCGCCATGGACTTCTTCGAGGCAGCCGGACGTAACCTTTTTGCGGCGGAAAAGTTGGCGGGCGTTCGCCATCACGTGGCGCTATCGGTGGTCGGCACCGATCGTATGCAGTCCATGGGCTATTTCCGTGCCAAGCTGCGTCAGGAAGATCACATCCGCAATTCCGGCGTTCCTTACACGATCGTCCATGCGACGCAGTTTTTCGAGTTCGTGGGGGCGATCGCGCAATCGGCCACCGAAGGAACGAATGTCCGCGTACCTACGGGCGCTTTCCAGCCGATCGCCGCCGACAACGTTGCCGATGCCATGGCCGATGTGGCGGTGTCGGAGCCAATGAACGGCATGATTGAGATCGCCGGTCCGGAACGTGGGCCGATGAACGAATTCGTCGCCCGTTACCTGAAGGCCAACAACGATCCGCGCACGATCATCGCCGATCCCCATGCCCGCTACTTCGAGGTCGAGATCGATCAGCACACGTTGGTTCCCGATACCGATGCTCGGCTCGGCGGGATTCGCTTCGACGACTGGCTGAAATCGCCGGCCGTCCAGAGGTAAGTGGCTTTTCCCGAAATTCCGCGGGTTAGCCGGTTATCCGGCCGGCGGCCCTTGCTCAAGAAGGAGATGGAATATGATCAAGACACTTCTCTGCGTGGCAGCATTTGTGGCTGCTTCCGTGGTCGCGGTCGCGGCCCATGATGATAACGATGAAAAGGTGACCCTGGTTTACGACCAGCCGCTGCCGAACGTACCCGGCAAGAGCATGAAGGGCGTGCTCGTCGAATATGCACCCGGCGGTACCTCGCCCGCTCACACGCATCCGGATTCCGCGTTCATCTATGCGACGGTTCTTGAAGGGGCGATCCGCAGCCAGGTCAATGGCGGGCCGGTGACTACCTATCGTGCCGGCGAAAGCTTTTCCGAGTTTCCGGGCGACCACCACGCCGTCAGCGAGAACGCAAGCAAGACGGAGCGTGCCCGGCTGCTCGCGGTGTTCGTGGTCGATACGAACGAAACCAACCTGACGAACTACGAGAAGTAGGATCGATTTCTGGCTTTCGACGCCGCCTACAAGACTGTGCCGGGCTTCGCCAAACTGAGGCTCGGCCTGGAGCAGGTGCCGACCGTCTGACGACAGCGACGTGATGGCGCGAGCCTCTGGCGCCATCACGGTTTAATTCAACTCATTTCGACATGCCCGGCTTGGCCTTTGAGCGCCGCCAGGAGGATTTCATGCGCATCGAGAAGCTCTATCCCATGACGTCGGCCCGCCTGATGGTGATCGATGTTGCCGCAACCCTGCAGGCGGCGGCTGTTACGCTGTCCAATCCCGGTATCGGGCTTGCTATCGTAAGTGCCCGAAACGGCAAAGCCGCCGGTGTACTGAGCAAATCCGACCTCGTCCGCCATCTGACGGATAGCGAGCAGCCGACAACGGTCGAGGCGCTAATGAGCCGAAACATCGTCTCCTGCAGCCCAGTAGATGATCTGCAGGCTGCGTGGCAGGTCATGGTGGAGAACCGTCTCCAGAACATGCCGGTGCTTGGTTCCGATGAAAAACCACTTGGCGTTCTCGATATCCGCGATGCGCTGAAAGTGCTCTTCGAACAGGAACAGCTACAGGAACACATGCTGGCAAATTACGTTGCCGGCATCGGCTACTGACAGCCGAGACGCTCTCATGCACCAGACATATCTGGCTGACATTGCCGCCGCACCGCTGACTTGGCTGATCGTTCTCGGCCTTGCCGGAATGATCGTATGGAAGCTGATCGGCTCCATGCGCTCCAATCTGCGGCTTGTAGTACAGATCATCTTCTTCACCGCCATGACGTCCGTTCTCATTCTCGGGGATATTCCGCTCGGTCAATCGTCGGGTCTGCGGGTTGATAGCGCGCACGCGGTTCTCGTGATCCTCGCCGAGGTCTTGTGGTGGCTTCATCTGTCGTGGGCCGTCATCGGCTTCGTCCGCATCTACCTTGTTTTGGAGGGCAGGCCGCGCGAGGCTCGCCTGCTGCAGGATATTGTCGTCGGCGTCGTCTACATTTGCGTCACGCTCTCGGCTCTTGCATTCGTGTTCGCGGTCCCGGTCGGAACGCTGATCGCGACCTCCGGCGTCATCGCGATCGCGCTCGGGCTCGCTCTTCAAAATACCCTGGGCGATGTGTTCTCCGGCGTGGCCCTCAACCTCGGACGCACCTATACGCTTGGGGATTGGATTCTTCTTGAGGATGGTACGGAGGGCCGGGTAATCGCGAGCACCTGGCGTTCAACGCAAATCCTGACAAACGCAAACAACATCGTCGTTCTGCCCAATAGCGTTCTCGCCAAGCTGAAGCTGACCAATGTCAGCAGGCCGGATGAGACGCATCTGCTCAAGATGACCGTGCGGATCGTACCGACACATGCGCCCTCAATCATAGAGGAGGCCATGCTGACCGTGCTGGCGGGCTGCAATGCCATCATGAGGGAACCGCCACCGATCGTCACGATGACCAGCCTCGACGCCACTGCACTGGAAATCCATCTGTTTTTCCGGGTGATCAATCCTTCGTTGCGGACGAAAGCGCAGAACGAGGTGATCGACCGGTTCTATCGCCATTGCAGGTCATCCGGCCTGCAACTCGCAATGCCTCCCTCGGCGATAGTCATGATGAACGCGATGCCGGGAGACGAGCCCACCGGCATTCGCCGGGCAAGGTTGTCGGAGTTCATTGGAGAGAATCCGATCTTTTCCCGGCTGACACAAACCGAGAAGGAAAAGCTCGCCCAATCGAGCACAGAGCGCGAATACCAGAAGAGCGAGGTTATCGTCTCTCAAGGGCAGACGCTGCCTTCGATGAGCATCATTCGAACTGGCGTCGTTGCGATGTTGCACGACGATCACGAACGGAAACGCCTTTCGACCGGGGATTTCTTCGGTGAGACGGGCCTGTTTGCGGGCATGGGTGAAGCCTACACGCTGCACGCGCTGACGCGCGTCACTGTCTACGAAATCGACCAGGAAAATCTTGCACAGCTTCTTGCCGGGCGCCCCGCCATAGCCGAGGAAATAGCGGACATGTTGTCGGTCCGTGCAGGCGAGCCCGGCGAGCTGGCACTGGCGGCGGCCAAGCACGAGCGCAGCGCTCCCGCGTTCCTCAAAGCGATCAGGACGATGTTCACGTCCTGAACCACACCCATCCAACCAATCTGAATATTAGAAGGAATGGAAATTATGGTCCTGAAACTCTACTACGCGCCCGGAGCCTGCAGCCTTGCCAGTCACATATGCCTGATCGAAGGGGAAGGGCAATTTGAGGTGGAGCGGGTCGATCTGAAAACCAAGGTCACCGCGTCGGGTGAAGACTTCCGCACGATCACGGCCAAAGGCTACGTGCCGGCATTAATGCTGGATAGCGGCGAGGTAATCACCGAGAACGTGGCTGTGCTTGCCTATATCGCCAAGGAAATTCCTCGGCTGGGAGTTCTAGGGGAGTTCGGCCAGATTCGGCTTCTCGAAGTGCTGGCCTATCTTTCCACTGAAGTGCACAAGAGCTTCGAGCAGCTTTTTCTCGGTGCGGACACTGAGCAATCCGCCAAGATAGCAGCCAATATCATCCGTCGCCTTCAATACCTCGCCGACCGCCTGTATACCGATTATCTGTTCGGCGATCATCCGGGCGTCGCGGACTTCTACCTGTTCGTGATGATGAGATGGGCCACGATGTTCGGCGTCGAAGTTCCGGCGCCGCTACTGGCAATCCAAGAGCGCCTCCTGGCGCGGCCCTCTGTCCATGCCGCGTTGAGGAGCGAAGGACTGGACGCCGCCTGAGAACCCGCCACTTTCCATGTCGAGAAAGGCTTTCAGGGAGGCGATGGCGGGTTTGCGAGGTGGCGTCGCCTTCCTGATTTCTGGTCGTCCTGAGAGCCTAGGCGCGCTCACGCGCTGAATTTATGAATCCTCGCCCTATCCTTCGGAACAGGTGTCATCACAGCCAACTCCCATATAGGCTGCCAAGTGGAAGGGCTGTGGTGTATTCCATCTCTGGAGCACCACGGCGATCTCGAATGCAATGGGATCGGGGTGAGGAATGTCGAGTTCCGCCGGAACGTCAAAGTCAGATCATGATGGGCTGACAAAACCGCCCGATATCGATGTCGTCCAGTCTGCGAAGATCGTTGAGCGGCTCACGGGCAATGCATGGGCGACGGATGCCGTTGGCAAGTTCATATATGTGACGCCGGAGGCGCTTGCATTCTTTGGCATTCCCCTCGACGAACTGAATTCGCCAACCGACGCGGGCATTGATGGATGGCGGCAAGTCATCCATCCGGAAGATTACGATGCTGCTGCGGCCGCCTGGCAGCGTTGCCTGCAGACCGGCGAGCATTACAGCGTCGAGCACCGAATGTTGCGGGCGACCGGCAGCTATGGCTGGGTACGCAGTACGGGGCAGCCGATACGCGATGCAACGGAAACAGTCGTCGGCTGGTATGGCACGGTGATCGATGAAGACAGTCGGTCGCGGCCCGGCGAGAGGCCGGCAGAGAATTCAAGCGACCCGTCGCTCCAGAACGTCACAGGCGCAGCACCTCATTCCTTTGCGGCAATACACCCGGACGATCGCCCGGACGTGGGACACGCCATAGAATCGCCACGGGAGAGCGAGCGACATCTTCAGCAGCTTGTCGAGACGCTGCCCGCGCTCATCTATTGCGCTTTGCCGGACGGCAAGCCGATATATCGAAGCAAGCGGCTTCGCCAATACCTCGGCTTCAACCTCGAAGACACCGACGATCTGGGAAAATCCCGGCTGGACGGTACGCTCGATGCCGTGATCCACCCCGATGATCTGGCGACCGTGAAGGAGCACTACAGCCGTTCGCTCTCCACTGGTCAGCCCTATGCGCTGAGACATCGCTTGCGGCGCTTCGATGGCGTGTACCGCTGGGTCGAGACCAGAGCCTCGGCCATGTGCAATGCCGAAGGCATTGTCGTGCAGTGGAACGGCATCTGCCTGGACATCCAGGATCAGGTCCACGCACAGGAAGAGTTGAGCCGCGTCCAGGAAAATCTCTCCCGGGCGAACCAGGCGGCAAGCCTTGCCGAACTGTCAGCCTCCATTGCGCATGAGGTGAACCAGCCGCTTTCAGCGGTGATGAATTATTCGAGTGCCTGTCAGCGTTGGTTGACCGCGGTGCCGCCGAACATCGAACGAGCTCAAAAGACATTGGAGCGGATCGTTCAAAGCGCGACCTCCGCCGCCGATGTCATTAGCCGCATCCGTGCGTTGTTCAAACAATCCACGGACAAACGGGACAGTACCGAGCTTGGCGCCGTCGTCAGGGAAGCACGCGATCTGCTCGCAGAACAGGCATCGCGCCAGCGCATTCGGATGGATATAGAGGGCGAGAGCGGGCTGAGGCTCGTGCCCTTCGACCGTGTGCAGATACAGCAGGTGTTGGTAAACCTCATGCGCAACGGCTTGGATGCCATGGCGTCCGCCTCGAACGACAAGACTCTGCGAATTCGTGCCTATCGCGTGGATGGCATGGTCAGGATCGAGGTCGCTGACTGGGGCCGGGGCATTCAGTTTCCTGACAAGATATTCGAACCCTTCTTCACCACCAAGGATCAGGGGATGGGCATGGGATTGGCGATCTCGCGCTCGATCGTCGAGTCGCATGGAGGGCAATTGTGGGCGGAAAAAAATGAACCCCGCGGTGCCAAGTTCGTCTTCACATTGCCGCTTGAAATGATGGAAGCCGCATGATCCATGCGTGACAGGAGGAATGACGAGGAGCATGGCATGGGCACGCCCGTTGTGGCAATCGTCGACGATGATCCGAGGGTGCTTGCTTCTCTGGATGAGCTGCTCGAATCGGCAGGGTATGCAACCATCAGCTTCGCCTCGGCAGAAGCATTGCTTGCTCACGGGCTCGAGGGCGTCGACATCTTGATCACAGATATCGGCATGCAGGGAGCAGACGGATTTGAGCTTCGTGACAGGGTCTGGCGGAAGTATCCGGAACTACCGGTGTTTCTGATCACTGGCCGGCACGAGATTACAGATCAGAGCCATTCCTGTGGCAAGGGCGGCTTTCTGCGCAAACCTTTTGATGGTCATGCCCTGCTTGCGGCCCTCCGCGGGGCTTTGGACGACAAGCAAGCTTAGTGCCTTCGGTTTTACCCGCTTACTCCACTTCAGAGCGGTCTTCGGGTTGAACCCGTAGCGCCGATTTAGTTCCGCGACCGAAGCCTGCGATCGCTGTATTGCAGATCGGACTGTGTGCGTGGTCGTGGCACTGCCGTGTAAAACCTGTCCCATAGTGCTCCCTTCCATTCGCGGGAAAAGATCGCACCATCAAACTCTGGGATCAAACGCCAGCGTACTCATCGCCAAATCCCCATCGTCTTAAACCTGGGGCACAATCCACCCTGTCCTCAGGTGTAGCTCTCCCTCCTCCTAGGCCTGATCGACCGTCAAAACGCTTCAACCTACACTCCGCCGCATGGTCCGTGCACCGCACGTTCCAAGCCCGCGAGGCAGGACGCATCCTGACGCAGGCAGACAGAAATCTCCACACAAACGGTATGCAGGAGGCCGACATGAGCTTGGACAATACCTTGAACGCCAACGGGTCGACGCGCGAAGAACTCGTCCCATCGCGCTACGCGGTTCGGATCGGCGAGATTGAAGTGCTGGTGATCAGCGACGGGGTTCTGCCCCTTCCGACCAAAATGTTGGGGCACAATGTCGAAGAAACAGAAAGGGCGGCCTGGCTGGATCACATGTTCCTGCCGTCGGACGCGTTCGACTGGGCGCTGAACGCTGTCGTGGTACGCAGCGGCGCGCAGACCATCCTCATTGACGCCGGGCTTGGACTAGACCCGGAATTGAACCTGCCGCGGGCAGGGCAGTTGGTAAAGCGGCTCGAGAGCGCCGGTATCGATCTCGGATCCGTGACCGACGTCGTACTGACCCACATGCACATGGACCATGTCGGCGGCTTGCTCGTCGATGGCGTCAAGGAGCGCCTGCGCCCGGACCTGCAGATTCACGTTGCCGCTGCGGAAGTCAAGTTCTGGGAAGCGCCCGATTTCACCCGTGTCAACATGCCTCCGGGCTTCCCGGACGCGCTCCGGGCGGCGGCCAAGCGGTTCGCCAACGAATACCATAACCAACTGCGGCTCTTCGATGAGGAGCAGGAGGTTGCCCCGGGCGTCATCGTCTCCCGCACCGGCGGTCATACCCCAGGGCACAGCGTGGTCCGCGTGGCATCCGGCAAGGACCGGCTGATGTTCGCCGGCGACGCCGTCTTTGCAGTCGGCTTCGAACATCCCGGCTGGTTCAACGGCTTCGAACACGACCCCGAGGAAGCGGCCCGCGTCCGAGTCAGGCTTCTCAAGGAACTTGCCGCGACCGGCGAGTTACTGGTGGCCACCCATATGCCGTTCCCTTCGGTCGGCCATGTTGCCGTCGATGGTGACGCCTTCCGCTGGGTGCCGGTTTTCTGGGACTACTGACTATGAATAGCTGAGGTCCCAGCCAGGTGCACTGCGATCCCGGTCAGCCGGGGTCGCCAAATCTATCCAATGATCAAAGGGTCACGACATGACTGCGACAGAGACACGCATGCTTGCCGGCATTTCAGTTCCAAAAACACCGCTGGTTGACAAGGCGATCGATTATGCCCGAAAAGCGTGCGAGCCCTATCTTTTCAATCACGTCATGCGCTCCTGGCTGTTCGCCGCGCGAATCGCCGAACTGCAGAACATCCTGCACGATGCCGAAGTCGTCGCGGTCGGCACTCTGCTGCATGACATCACCCTTAATGACCGATTTTCGGGACCTCGCCGCTTCGAGGTGGAGGCTGCCGAACTCGCACGGAATTTCGCAACGGAAGCCGGGCTCGACAGCCATCGGGCCCAATTGATCTGGGATAGCGTGGCGCTTAATTCCACGCCGTCGATCGGCCTCTACAAGGAGGCCGAAGTCGCGCTTTGCACCATCGGCATCTGCTTCGATGTCGTCGGCCTGAAATACAGCGTCATCCCTTCGTCCGAGGTGCGGACGATTGTTGCCAAATTTCCGCGACTTGGCATGAAGCGCAAGATGACCATGTGCTTCTGCCACATCGCCAAGACGCAGCCGGAAACCACCTACGACAATTTCGTTCGGGATTTCGGCGAGCGCCTGGTGCCCGGTTACAGGGCTACGTCGTCTGTTGATCTTGTGGAGGCCGCTCCTTTTGACGAGTAAAGGACGAACTGGCCAGCAGGCTTAAAGTTCAGCGAGAGCCTTTGCCTCGCCGGCCATGAAGTCGCAAAACAGCCTCACTCGTGCCGGAACGGTCCGTCCGAAGGCATGCAGGGCACTCAGAGGTAGCTTCGGGAGTGCAATTTCCGGGGCAAGTTCGACAAGCCTGCCGGCTCGCAGCTCTTCCTTGACAAGGCATCGCAATAGGTAGGCGGCACCGAGCCCGTTAAGCGCGGCATGGATCAGGGCCATTCCCGTGTCGCAATCGATCCTCCCGTTAGGCATGAAGGTTGCCCCTCCGACAAGGCGGACGGGTTGTACAGCACCGCCCATCGCGTAACGTGCGAAAGGCAGTTTCGCCAACGCTTCCGCGGACTCCGGGTCACCCCATGCAGCAACGAAATCTGGCGACGCCACCATCACCATCGGCAGATCTGCCAGCCGGCGGACAATGAGATCTTCCGGCAGAGGGGAACCGGCACGCAAAGCGACATCGTAATCCTCACGAACCAGATTAACGAAGCGGTCGGTCAATCCGATATCGAACTGCAGGTCCGGATAGGCTTTCGCAAAGATGCCGAACAGTCGCGGCAGGAGCAGCGGGGCAAGTTCGCCCGGCATGCTGATCCTCAATCTGCCGTGTGGCGCGGCCTGTTGCCGGATGGCGTCGTCGCTCGCGTCGAGTTCACGCAAGAGTGGGGCAAGCCGTTCGAAGAATACCTTTCCATCCTGCGTCAGTGTGAGCGCACGGGTGGAGCGAAGGAAAAGCCGAGTTCCGATCTTCTTCTCCAGCCTCGCAACGCTTTTCGAAACTGCCGACGGCGTCGTACCGAGATCGCGCGCCGCTGCCGTAAAAGATCCGGCTTCCACGGTCCGGACGAAAGCCATCAGTCCCGACGTTTCAGCAAGCATGTTGGGCATTGGCCTCTCCGTGGCACAGATCATATGCCTGACATCGATCTAATCGCGCGTACCGCGAGGGTCTATCTCCACCGTTGAAAGAAACGGAGAAAAACAAATGCAGCATCTCAAGGGCAAGATCGCCGTGATAACCGGCGGTAATAGCGGCATCGGCAAGGCGACCGCATGCCTCTTCGCTAAAGAGGGCGCTCAGGTGATCATCACCGGCCGGCGTCAGGACATTGTCGATCAGGCGGCCACCGAGATCGGCCATGGCGCGATCGGCGTCGTCGGCGACGTGGCGGAACTCAACCATCATAAAGAACTGGCGGACATGGTAAAAACCAAGTTTGGCTGCCTCGACATCTACATGGCCAATGCCGGCGTCATCAACCTCACCGCTTCCGGCAATGTAACGTCGGAGGACTACGACCGCCATTTCGCCACAAATACCCGCGGCGTTTTCTTCGGTGTGCAGGCCCTCGCTCCGTTGATCCGCGATGGTGGCAATATCATCGTCACCAGTTCGCTCGCCGCCACCAAGGTTCTCCCGGACCACACCGTTTATGCCGGGTCCAAAGCGGCGGTTGCCGCATTCGCCAGGAACTGGGCGATCGAGTTCAAGCCGCGGAAGATACGGGTAAACATTCTGAGCCCCGGACCGGTCGAGACAGCCATCCTCGGAAAGCTCGGCGTTTCGGAGGCAGATCGCCCGGAATTCGAAAACTATATGGCATCCCTCATCCCGGCAGGACGGATGGGGCAGCCGGACGAATTGGCCCGCGCCGCCCTGTTTCTCGCATCTGACGCAGGGAGTTTCGTGAACGGTATCGAATTGCATGTCGACGGCGGCATGACATTGGCCTGAAGGAGCAGGAACATGACTGAGCAACACAATCCCGAGATTGTCGCCTTTATCGATCGTCTGGCGGAAACCGGCAGCAACTACCGGATGGCGGAAATGGAGGAGCTTTACACGGAAGACCTTGGCTTCCTCGTGCTGACCGGGGACGGCAAGATTGCCAGGTTCTCCAAAGCGGAAATGTTTGCGGAGTTCCGCGCCCGGCGCGATGCCGGTGAGAGGCCGCTTTCGACCGAAAAGCGAATATTGCATATCGAGGAACAGGGTGATGAAGCGACCGCAGTTCTCCATCGCCGCATGAGCGATCGCGCATCGCCGGCCTTCTACGAATTGCGGCTGCGGCGGGTAAATGGCAATTGGCGGGTTTCGGGCGAAACTGTTTTGCCGTGGCCGGATCTCGCCACCATCAAAGGCTTCCTGCCGCCGCGAGAGCATTGAAGGCCAAGGCGTTACGCGCCACAAAAAATCAGCAAAAGATGCAGCCGGCTCTTCAAGGGCCGGCTGCTGGAACTTTTTCCTACGATCCGGATCGCGCCTCATCTTCCTCAGAGAGCCGTTCGGCGCCACTCGCCGGGTGTCGATCCGGTATGACGCTTGAAGGCGACGCAAAAAGCGGTGAGGGTCGCATAGCCTAATATCCCGGCAATATCGGTTACCGGTAGACCCGGATCGCGCAGCATCGCCATCGCTTGATCCATCCGTCTCTGGCGTAGCCATTCATGCGGGGTAAGGCCGGTGCTTTTCTTGAACGAGCGGCAGAAGTGGAAGCGCGACAGGTTGGCGGCATCCGCGAGCGCAGCCAGCGAAAAGTCCTCCTGGTTTTCTGAGGAGAGCCGCTCCAGTGTCACGCGGAGAATGGTAGGCGAGAGACCGCCAGAGGCCTTCTCGATCGTTTCAGCCACGCCGCTATGGGTCTTCACGATATGGATAGCGATCAGGCTCGCCAATTGCTGGCGATATAGGCCTTCAAGATGTGCCGGTTCGCCGAAGGTCTGAAGCGTCAACTCAAGCAGGCCTGCCAAAATATTGTCGGGCTGCGCTGTGCTTTCGACTAATGGCCTTGCCGGGCCAGGGGATTCCCGGCCTACGCGGTCTAGTAATTCCGGTGAGAGATAGAGTTGCAGGATATCCATCGGTCCATAAATATCCCAACGTGAACTGGATTTTGCAGGTATGAACGTAATACTGCCGCGCCGACCCATTCCCGTCGAATATTCCTGTCCAGACCGGCGCTCCAGGCGCTGCATCGCTCCGAGATAGGTCATGATCACATGATCCGACATAGGCTGCACGGTCTCGTGGAACGGCTGATGCTTCCAACGGGCGAGTCGGGTGTCGAAAGGGTCGTCGAAGCAGAAGGATTCAACGGGAACAGTGCGCAGCACCCGCTGCATTTCGCTGTCCGGTCGAATGCCACCCGCCCTGGATGGAATGCTTGATTTGATCTCAAAGGGAGCCATACCCGGTTCCTTCCAGCGGCTCGTGAACGTGGAAGGAGGATAATAGCTAGGGCTCGGCCGGCGATATCGTCCGCTGGACCATCCTGACCTATCCCAGGGACCCGGATATCAGCACCAAAGGAAGTACGGCACGGGCTGATTGACGGCGTGCCCTATGCATGCGGATAGTACGTCCTGTCAAAAGGTGGGAGGTTGTTCCTCAAGGGATTGGGAAGCGGCGCCGGCGGCGGATGACGCCGCTTCCCGACCGACTAGCGCTCAATGAATGCGAGCAGGTCGCCGTTTATGATGTCGGCATGCGTCGTGCACATGCCGTGCGGCAGGCCGGGATAAATCTTGAGTGTGGAATTCTTCAGAAGCTTCGCCGAAAGTGGTGCGGAATCGGCAATTGGCACGATCTGATCGTCTTCGCCATGCAGAACAAGCGTCGGTACCGAAATAATCTTCAGATCTTCAGTGAAATTGGTCTCGGAAAATGCCTTGATACCGAGATATTGCGCATTGGCAGCGCCCATTATCGACTGGCGCCACCAGTTCTGGACGATCGTTTCCATCGCCTTTGTGCCCTCTCGATTGAACCCATAAAAGGGACCGCTTGCGAGATCGTGGTAAAACTGTCCGCGGTTTGCAGCGAGTTGCGAGCGCAGGTTGTCGAAAGCTTCAATCGGCAGACCGCCGGGATTTTCCTTGGTTTTGACCATGATCGGCGGCACGGCGCCAATCAGCACCAGCTTTGCGACGCGTCCGTCTGGTTGGCCATGCCTGGCAACGTAGTGCACGGCCTCGCCGCCGCCGGTAGAGTGCCCGATATGGACGGCGTTGCGGAGATTGAGGTGCTTGGCGACCGCAGCGAAATCGGCGGCATAATGATCCATGTCGTGGCCATCGCTGACCTGGCTCGAACGTCCATGGCCGCGGCGATCATGCGCGATGACGCGATATCCCTTGCCGAGGAAAAAGAGCATCTGGGCATCCCAATCGTCGGCGGAAAGTGGCCAACCATGATGAAAGACAAGCGGCTTGGCTGACTTCGGACCCCAGTCCTTGTAGAAAATATCGACGCCGTCGGCGGTCGTTACGTGGTTCATGTCGTGGTTTTCCTTGTTGGACTGACTGCTTTTGGCGGGGGTGGTTTTTGCTGCGGCACCTTCAGGCCCTGCGGCAAAAATCGTGGCCGAAAGACCGGCAATCAGGACATCGCGCCGGTATGGCACCGGCGGTGCAAAAAGATGTTCTTTGGCATTCGGGGTGTCTGGGAAGGAATTTGTGGTCATGGCTTTCTCCGTGTTTGAAGCATCCACGTGGAGGTCTTATCGGAGAGCGAAATGCGATGACCTTTCGCAATTGCGCGGCCTGTCGTGGGATTGCTGTTGATTGACGGCCAAATGTTCTCGGATATTGATAGGCAATGACCGCAATGACGAAGTGCATTAGCATCAGAGCCCGAAGAAGAGACCTGGATGTCCGGGCCCGGCCTGCCTGCTTGCCTCGAGGGACTTCGATCGTGGTCGCCGCGCTCGCCCTCACGCTCGCCACGTGCGCTTCACGGCCGGGGCCTCGGATCTTGGAACCGACTAAAGCGATGAGGGGCGGCAGAAACGTCACGATCTTTGTTGCAACAACGCGGATGCCAGACACTGGCTCGACACCGTCATTCAACAGCGGTCAATCGCAGACACTCCGTTTCGCGCGCTACGTGATCTCCGTTCCACCTGGGCACCAAGCCGACGCGATCGAGTGGCCAGGGGACCCTCCTGACGCTGCCACCGATTTTGTCACGGTTGAATCGGCGCGCATTTCGGAGGCGGAATTCAGATCGGGCGTCGTCGACGTGAAGGGTAACGGACGGTCCGTTCGGCTCTTCGTTCACGGATACAACAACAACTACCAGGAGTCCGTTTATCGCCTTGCCCAGATCGCCGAGGATGCGAGTGACAACCGCGTCGCGGTACTTTTTGCCTGGCCGTCAAAGGCCAGCGCGCTGAGCTATGGTGCGGACAAGTCGGCGGCATTGGCATCGACGGACGGCCTTGCAAAGACCATCAGAATTCTGACTGAGCCACCAGACGCGCAGATCGCGGTGCTCGCACATAGTATGGGGGGGTGGCTTACGATCGAGACGCTAGCGAAAATGAACCGCGACCGTCGTCGTGCTGTTCTCGAACGATTTTCGAATGTCGCACTTGCTGCTCCGGATATCGATGTCGTGGAAATGGTCCGGCAACTCGATATTATCGGGCGGCTTCCCCGTCCCCTCACGCTTCTGGTGTCGCGCGATGATAGGGCTCTGGCGCTCTCGGGCATCATCAGCGGTGGGCGGCGTGTCGGCGCCGACGACGTGCACGATCCATGGGTTCAAGCCGCGGCCAAGCGATACGGTGTCCGCGTTATCGACATCTCAGGGCTGAGAACGGCTGATAGCTTCCGGCATGGGCGCTTCACTGCGATGGTAGCGCTCTATTCAAAATTTCAGAGACAGATCGAAAATCCATTGGCGAAGCGCTACGCGGGACCGGGAGTCTTCGTGTTCAACACCGCGACTTCGACGCTAGACCGTATCGACCGGTGAGCGGACAGACTGTTTAGTACTTCCGTGGGGCGGAGCCATAGTTCGTACAATTGGAAGAGTGGATCCATCTAAGAACGAGGGGTCCGTCTGCCCAAGGCTTGGGAACATCTGTTATATCGATTTTAGGAGGCCGTAGGCCCCTTGTGTTGGGCAGGAGCAGCCGATGATGTCCGTATGGTCCAGCCGTCCTCGGTTACAGTACCTCGGGCTGTTTTTCGCAGCGTATGTCCTGGGCTGCGGCTTCGCGGATGCGCTGGCAATCGTTCCTGGGATAACGGTTTCGATCTGGCCGCCGGCGGGGGTATTCGTCGCGACGTTGATCCTCACCGCGCCATATACTTGGCCATGGTGGATGCTGTCCGGCTGTTTGGCCGAAATGTTTGCGCAATTCGTATGGTTCCATAGCCCGCTGCCGGTGGGGCTTCTCATTTATGCTGGCAACGCTCTCTGTGCCGCGACCGGCGCGACGCTCGTGAACCTGGCTTGCGGCCGCCCGCTTCGGATGGAGACCCTGCGGGAGGTTCTCGCATTCGTTTGGCTGGGCGCCGGCGTGGCCCCACTCGCTAGCGCGACGGTCGGAAGCGCCGCGCTTGCCTGGTTCGGCGTCGAAGACCAGTCGTTCGCGGAAGTATGGCCGCTGTTCTGGATTGGAGACGCCACCGGCATCCTACTCGTCGGGCCATTGTCGCTGATGGTGATCCAGCACTGGCACGGCAGGACCAGGCTATCGGCAGCAAGGTGGACGGAGGCCAGCCTTCTTGGTCTCGTCTTTCTCGCGGCTGCCGCGCTGTCCTTGAGCACGGACTACTTGGCTTCCGCCTATATCATCATGCCGCCGCTTCTCTGGGCGGCTGTGCGTTTCGAGTTCAAAGGCGTGGCCGTCGCCCTGACCCTTCTTGCTCTGATCACGATGGCGCTCACGATCTCCGGCGGCAGCCACTTTGTGGGCGATCCCGAGACGCAGCGCGAAAAGCAGGTCATGCTGCAGCTCTTCCTGGCGATCTCGGCCTTCTCCTCCCTCATCGTGGCCGCCATATCCCGACAGAACCAAAAGGCGCTCCTCTCTCTGGGCGAGCGCGAGCGGGAGCTCTCGCAGCTCGTGGATATGGTCCCGGTCCATATCAGGCGCATGACGGCGGAGGGTGAGCCGATTTTCTTCAACAAGCGGCTGTTGGACTTCTTCGGGCTGGATAGCGTGACCCGCTTGGACAAGCAGGGGATGAGCCGGCTTGCCGCTGCCATTCATGCGCTTGTTCACCCCGACGATGCCGCCGAGCTGCTCGCGACGGCCCGCCATTCCTTTGCCACCGGTGAACCCTTTGCCCAGAAGTACCGCATGCGCCGCGCCGACGGTGTATATCGATGGGTCGACGGCCGGGGGGAGCCGCTGCGGGATCAAGGCGGGGCGATCGTGCAATGGTACGTCATATCCATCGACATCGACGACGAGATGCGTGCGCAGGAAGCACTCAGGCGCAGCGAGCGCCAGCTTCAACAGATGATCGACGCAGTGCCGGCGCTCATCTGGTGCATGACACCGGAAGGCATACCCTGCTATCTCAACAAGCGCGCTGTCGACGTCACGGGCCTCACGGTCAAGGATATGGTTTCCCCGGAGGGATCCCGAACCCTGGCTGTCATCCACCCGGACGAGCGGGAAGCCGTGGAAGGGGTGTTCGCGCACGCCGTCTCGACGGGCACGCCGATTATCGCCCGGTATCGCCAGCACCGGGCCAAGGGGCCTCATCGTTGGGTGGAAAGCCGATCTGAGCCTTTGCGCGACGAGACCGGCGCTATCATCCAGTGGTACGGCGTGAGCGTCGACATCGACGATCTGGTGAAGGCGCAGGACGATCTGCGCAACCGGGAGCGGGAACTCTCGCAGCTCGTCGACATGGTGCCGAGCCTGCTCTGGCGCCTGTCTCCGAAGGGCGAGCCGACCTTCTTCAGCAAGCGTCTGGTCGAGTTCTGCGGCCTGGATGTCAGTGACTTCGACGGCCCTCGAAATGACCGGCTGGCGGAAGCGATAGCGACGTTGTTTCATCCCGACGACATCGTCAGGCTGGAGGAGACGCTCAAACGCTCGCTTGCGACGGGCGAGAGCTTCAATCTCAGTTACCGCATGCGCAGGGCCGACGGAACCTACCGCTGGATGTCCGGCCGCGCCGAGCCGCTCAGGGATGACGACGGACGCATCGTCCAGTGGTTCGGTCTCTCGCATGACATCGACGATCAGGTCCGGATCGAGGAAGAGCTGCATATGGCGCGGGAGAGCCTCGCAAGGGCGAGCCAGATTGCGAGCCTCGCCGAGCTGTCCGCCGCGATCGCTCACGAAGTGAACCAGCCGCTGGCCGCGATCGTCGCCAATTCCAGCGCGTGCCAGGGCTGGCTCGCAGCGACGCCCCCCAATCTCGAACGCGCTCAGAAGACGGTGGAGCGTATCATCGACAGTGCGCATTCCGCGAGTGACGTCGTGACCCACATCCGTGCCTTGTTCAGGCCGTCGGTGGAGACGAGGACGAAGACGACGATCGAGAGCGTCGTCTTCGGCGCGCGCGACCTGATGGCTGAGGAAGCTGCACGGCGGCGCATTCGCATGACGATGGACGTTGAAGGCAACCTTCCACCGGTCTTGCTCGATCGGATCCAGGTTCAGCAGATTCTCGTCAATCTCATCCGCAACGGCATGGACGCAATGAATGCCGTCACCGAGGACAGAGTCTTGAAAGTGCGCGCGCACCGGCCAGGAGAGGTCATCGAGATCGATGTTATTGATCGTGGCGGAGGCGTCTCATCCCCGGAGAAGATCTTCGAGCCGTTCTTTACGACAAAGGAGCGTGGGATGGGCATGGGACTGGCAATATGTCGCTCGATCGTCGAGAGCCATGGCGGACAGTTGTGGGTTGAGAACAATGAGTTGGAGGGAGCGACGTTCAGGTTCACGCTGCCTATCGAAGCGGAGCTGACATGAGGGCCGCTATCTCGCTCGTGCGCAGCGCCGGGCCGAATGCGGCGACGGCTCGTTCGTGCCGTCGCGCGCTTTGACATCATCGGCTTGATCGAGCCAGGGGTCAGTAATCCCAGAACACCGGCACCCAACGAAAGGCCTCGCCCTCGACTGCCACTCGGCCGACGGACGGGAACGGCAGATGGGTGGCAATCAAGAGGTCGCCGCTTGCCGCCAGCTCCCGCAGAAGACGGATCCGAACGCGGGCGGCCTCCTCGGGGTCGTGTTCGAAGCCGTTGTGCCAGTCGGGCTGGTCGAAGCCGACCGCAAAGACGGCGTCGCCGGCGAACGTCAGCCCCTCTCCCCCGGACGACACGTGGATCACGCTGTGGCCCGGCGTGTGGCCGCCGGTGCGTCGGACGACGACCCCGGGCGCCACTTCGTGTTCGTCTGCGAACAATCGCAGATGGGTACGGTATTCCTTCGTGAAGCGCTTGGCGGCGGATCGAAGTGCATCGGGGAAACCCGGCGGCATGGCCGTGTGAGAGAAATCGGGCGCCTCCCAGAACTTGACCTCTGCGGCCGCCACGTGGATCCGCATGTCGGGACGCACGCGGTCCTTCACCCCGTCGACGAGAAGCCCGCCGATATGGTCCATATGCAAGTGGGTGAGCACCACGTCTGTGACGGACCCGAGATCGACGCCGGCAGCTTCCAGTCGCCTGACCAGTTGCCCGGCACGCGGCAAGTTCAAGTCCGGGTCCAGCCCCAAGCCGGCGTCCAGAAGTATCGTCTGATCGCCGCTCCAAACCACCACCGCATTGAGCGGCCAGTCGAAAGCGTCCGGCGGCAGGAACATATTGTCCAGCCATGCCGCGCGTATGGCCGGCTCTGCATTGTGCGCCAGCATTTCCGTCGGAAGCGGCAGCACCCCATCGCTGATGACAAGCACGTCAATCTCACCCATCCGCAGCGCGTAGCGCGAGGGAACCAGCTCATCGCGCCCTAGCTTGCTTGAGGGCCGGGTGGCCTGCACGCCAATGTATGCCTCCTGCTGACTGGTCGGCTGCGCCTTCCTCATTTCTGCCTGTGACATGTTGCTCTCCTGTTTTGGGGTAGTGGAGACGTGTGGTCACGAGCCACGCCAGGACTGTATGGGCAAGCGCATCTGCGTTGTAGCTAAACGGTCGTTGGGCTTGATTCCCTCACTTGCGCCAAACTGCGCGATTGCCCTGGCGCAGCTTGCGAGCCTCGCGCATTTCGCGGACACGACCATGCGGGACGCGTCGGCCCGCCTTTCTCTAAACCTTCGTTTGGGGAGCCACCGCCCATCCACGGTGATAATTTCCGGAAGATCGTTTGAAGGAGGTCGACATGCAGGCTTCGAAACACATCGTCTACGGAATGGTCGGGTTCAACATCCTGCTGGCCGCCTGGCTTTCGCTCCACATGCTCTATGATCCGGAAGGCTGGTACTATTTCGTGCCGGGCGTCACGGACACCGGAATGTTCAACCAGCATTTCGTTCGAGACATCGGTATCATGCAGGGGTTCATCGCGCTCGCTTTCGCAGTCGGGCTTTGGAAGCCGCATCGACGATTGGAACTGTGGGCCGGCGCGACCCTCTGGCTTATTGCGCATGCCGCATTCCACCTGTGGGAAGTGGCGGTCGGTATCTGCTCGTCGTCTGTGATCATTCGCGACTTCCCAGCCGTGAGCCTTCCGGCGATCTTCGGGGTAGCCGCGACACTCTGGGCGTACAGGCAGGTGACGACTGTGCCTGCGCGCGGTGAAACGAGTAGTCTTCGAGCCTAGATGCCGAAGACAGCGGGCGGCGACGGATCGCGGCGGGCTGGTGAGTGCGCCCGACGTCGCTGCGAAGAGTAAAGCTTCCGTATCGTCTCCGGCTCCCCGAAAAATTCATACGCTCTCAAGTCCTCCGTCGGTTGTCCGATGTCTTATCCATTCGGCGAGGCTGCGCATTTGTGCACGAAAGGCGCGATATGACCTGCAGCGACACCAGATTGCTCGAAGAGGCCAGTTCGGAGCCCGTCTGGGACATTGCCGAATACTGCCGACAGGCGGGGATCTGTCAGGCCGAGGAAAAGCGCCTGATCAGGATACTCGGGCGGTACGCATCAAGACACGAACTTCAGATGAACATCGTTCGTGGGCCGTCGCGTGCTCGTTAGGGTGAAACGCGGATATGCGCCGGCTTCTCGGACAGCCCCATTCTAACCTTCGTATAGCTGTCCTGCGGTCCAGGAAAAATCCAAACCAAAGGCGCGTTCTCTGCCAAAGACGATTTCTTCGAGCAGAAGCGACCTCGCTGATGTCCGTCGGAATCGGTCAGTCGCAAGGCGAGATGTGAATTGTCTGTGGTCGCGACGTAGAGCGCGCTTAAGCGTCACGGGCGCTCGCGCGCGATGACCGTTGGAGATCGTGATGGTTGAAATACCACGTAAGGAAGCATTCGAGCCGGCAGACGGCAGTGATGTTGCCGCAGCAGTAGATGAAAAAACGAACGTTCCCGCAGCCATCGCCGTACCTCGGGGCAGGGCCTCTTTCAAGAAGGGCGTACTGGGTTTGGCCCTGATTGCGGGTGCGGGGTATGGTGCTCACTTCGGTCACCACTACTGGACAGTCGGCCGATTCATCGAATCCACCGACAATGCCTACGTCAAGGCGGACTACACGACGGTCGCGCCCAAGGTCGCGGGCTACATCCGGGAAGTGCTGGTTGGTGACAATGAGACCGTGAAAGCGGGTCAGGTCCTTGCGCGGATCGATGACCGCGACTTCCAGGTCGTCGTGAGCCAGGCGAGGGCCGAGTTGAAGGCCTCGGAAGCCGCGATCACCAACATTGACGCCCAGATCGAGTTGCAGAACTCTGTCATCAGGCAGGCGCGGGCTTCGGTGGATGCATCGAACGCTTCGCTCGTCTTTGCAAGATCCGAGGCCAAACGAGACACGCGACTGAGCACGAGCGGCGCAGGTACTCAGTCACGTGCCGAACAGAGCCGGTCGCTCATGGATCAGGCGACCGCTGCGGTCCAGCGCGACCAGGCCGCCCTGATCGCCGCCCGCGACAAGGTTGTTGTTCTCAGGAGCCAGCGTGATCACGCGACTGCTCAACGGGACAAGGCCGTCGCCGCCGTTCAACAAGCAGAACTGGACCTTTCCTACACGAACATCGTCGCGGCCGTCGACGGCACGCTTGGCGCACGTACCATCCGCGTGGGGCAGTATGTCACTGCCGGCACTCAGTTGATGGCAGTCGTGCCTCTCCAGTCCGTCTATGTCGTCGCCAATTTCAAGGAAACGCAACTGACCTATGTTCGGCCGGGCCAGCCCGTGGTCATCGAGGTTGACGGCTTTCCCGGACTGGAAGTGAAGGGGCACGTGGATAGCGTATCGCCCGCGAGCGGTCTCGAGTTCTCGCTGCTTCCGCCTGATAACGCGACGGGCAACTTTACGAAGATCGTCCAGCGCATCCCCGTCAAGATCATCATCGATGACGAGGCCCGCGCAGCGCCGTTGCGCTCGGGAATGTCCGTCGTGCCCAAGATCAACACCAGGATTGCCCGGTTGTCGAAGCAACCGTGACAGCGGCTGGCGGACCTTGGGCCTCGTCCCATTTACCTAGATAGCTCAACAAAAGGTTCCGCACCCGCGGAAGAAACGTGATGATCGATCGCAAGCTCGTCGCCACCAAGGGCCAGCATTTGCCAAGTGCCGATGCAGCCGTGTCGGGAAATGGCATGGGTACTGCGCGCATGTGGTGCGCCGTCGTCGGGTCCACCTTGGGGGCTTTCATGGCGGTGCTCAACATCCAGATCGTCAACGCGTCGCTCGCCGACATTCAAGGTGCGATCGGCGCCGGCAAGGACGACGGCGGTTGGATTTCGACCTCCTATCTCATCGCGGAAATCGTGGTCATTCCGTTGAGCGGCTGGCTGGCCCAGGTGTTCTCGCTCCGAAAGTACCTCTTGACGAACGCCATCCTCTTCCTGGTGTTTTCGGTCGCCTGTGCATTCGCGACAAACCTGGAACAGATGATCGTGCTTCGTGCGATTCAGGGTTTCGCCGGTGGGGTTCTTATCCCGATGGCCTTCACGATCATCATAACCCTGCTGCCAAAATCGAAACAACCGGTAGGACTGGCGCTCTTCGCGCTCTCGGCGACATTCGCCCCCGCCATTGGACCGACCATCGGTGGGTATCTGACAGAGAACTACGGCTGGGAGTTCATTTTCTATGTGAACCTCGTCCCCGGCCTGTTGATGGTCGGCCTGCTTTGGATTTCGCTCGATGAAGCTCCGATGAACCTGGGCTTGCTGGCTAAAGGCGACTGGGCCGGGATTGTCACCCTTGCGATCGGTCTTGCCTGTCTTCAGACGGTGCTGGAGGAGGGGAACAAGGAGGACTGGTTCGGATCCGAACATATTCTGCACCTCTCTATCGTTGCCGCGGTGTCCCTGACGCTCTTCCTGGTCATCGAATTCAAGATCGAGAACCCGCTGTTGAATCTGAGGCTACTTGCCCGACGCAACTTCGCCTTCGGTATTCTGGCGAATACATTGCTGGGGATCGCGCTTTATGGATCGGCGTTCGTACTGCCGATCTATCTGGCGCGCATTCAAGGCTACAATTCCGAGCAGATCGGCATGGTGCTTGCCTGGACCGGCATTCCGCAGCTCGTACTCATCCCACTCGTTCCCAAGCTCATGAAACTCGTTGATGTCCGGATCATGATCGCCATGGGCTTCCTCCTGTTTGCCGGCTCGAATTTCATGAACGTGAACATCACCGGCGACTATGCGGCCGACCAGCTGTTCTGGCCCAACGTCATACGCGCTATCGGGCAAGCCCTTGTGTTTGCCCCGCTTTCGGTTGTCGCGACGGCCGGAATCGAACAGGAGAACGCAGGCTCGGCATCCGCTCTCTTCAACATGATGCGCAACCTCGGCGGCGCGGTCGGAATTGCCCTGCTACAGACGCTTCTGACGAAACGGGAGCAATTTCATTCGAACATCCTGACAAATTCGATCAGCCTCTTCGAGGAGGCAACGCGAAACCGGATCGCCAAGCTGACATCCTACTTCATGGAACAGGGCGTCAGCGATCCAGCCGTAGCCGCTCAGAAGGCCGTTGTGGCCATCGCGTCCAGCGTACGAAAGCAGGCAGACATCATGGCATTCAGCGATGCGTTCTTTCTGCTTGGAGCCGGTCTCGTCGTCGCATTGTTCGCAACACTTCTCCTGAAGAAGCCTGACGGCCAGATGGCGGGTGGTGGAGCACATTGAAAGGTCCGCTCGGTTTCGTCGAACCGATCGAACTGTTCACGCTGGTGGAGTGATCAGGGCTCTTGAAATGGCGGCGCCGCAGACCCGCCAGAGACAAGGATTGCGGCGCCTATGAGAATTGACAATGGGTGGGTATCAGTCCGAGGTCTGTCGTGTACGGAGGCGTTCGGCGAAGTTTGCATCCAGGCGGCCCGTACCGACTGGAAGAAGCTTCTCCAGACCTTCCCGAAGCGCGCTCGCGTCAAGAGAGCCTGTGCCGTCAGGATCGAGCTTGGCCCAGTGCGCGTCGCTGCGCGCGCTGTCGAACTCCTGATCATTCATTTCGGCTAGCCGCTTCTGGCCGTCCATGTATTCGGCTTTCGTGACTTTGCCGTCCTTGTTTGCATCCGACCAATCAAGCTGCTGCTTGCTCATCCTGGCGTAGAAGTCGTCGATCCGTTGAGCGTCCGAGCGAACCGCGGGCGTCTTCGCGGGCGGCGATAACGTGACGCCAAGTCCTTCTTCGGCGGTCGATGGAGCTTTTCGTGTCCGCGGGGTGATCAGGCTAAAAATGGAACTCTCGACCTTCATAAATTCTCCTCTGTTTTGATTGGATGGGTCAACTCTTCCGCAACACTTAATTTTGTCGCTCCAGAGATTCGCTCCTTTGCCGACAAGCGATGCGTGGCCTTCGCCACTGATCGCGTCAACGCATACCAACGTTGGCCTAGAAGTGTGCGCCTGTTCGGTTGCTTAGTGGGCTTTGGCCTTGTCATGCGAAGACAAGAAAAAATCGCGTTGCGCGACAGAGCACAGCGGGTTCTCGACTTGCGTGTGGCGGAGAGCCGGATTGCCGACGGCGATACGCTCTTCCGCTTTTGCCGCAGCGGGGTCCTGCACAGGAGACGAAAATGAACAAGGCAATACCGATCGTTCTCGCGTTGGCCGCCATGGGCGCTGCCGGTTGGAAATACGACGTGCTCGCGAGCCTGGGCATTGCGCGTGACGTCGACGAGGAAATGGTCCTCTACGGCAACATCGACATACGTCAGGTCTCACTCGCATTCCGCGTCGACGGTCGGATCATGGAGGCCATGGTCGACGAGGGCGACGTGATCAAGCGCGGGGATCTTCTGGCCCGGCTCGACAAGGATACGTACGACCACGCGGTGATTTCGGGGGAGGCGAATGTCGCAGCGCTCAGGGCGATCTACGAGAAGCTGGTAGCCGGTCCACGGCAGACCGAGATCGCGCAGGCGAGAGCCACGCATGACGCTAGCGTTGCCGACCTTCAAAAGGCCCGCCTTGCCTATGATCGGGCACAACTGCTTCGGTCTCGAGGAACGATCTCGGATGCCGGCGTGGATGAGGCGACCGCAGCAAGGGCGGTGGCTCTGGCGCGTTCGAATATGACGAAGGAAGCACTCGCCTTCCTGGAGGAGGGTAGTCGCTCGGAAGACATCGCGACGGCCGCAGCGCAGGTGAAGGCAGCCGAGGCGGCGCTACTTACCGCACGCACCTCCCTGTCCGACACGGAACTGCGTGCGCCGAACGACGGCGTCGTCCTGTCACGGATCAAGGAACCCGGCGCAATCGTATCGTCCTCCGACCCTGTCTATGTCCTGTCGCTCACGGCCCCTGTGTGGGTGCGCAGCTACATCGGGGAGGTCGATCTCGGGCGGATCTACCCGGGTATGAAGGTCAAGGTCGCATCCGATACGCACCCCGGCAAAAGTTACGAGGGAACGATCGGCTTCATTTCACCCGTTGCGGAATTCACGCCGAAATCCGTCGAGACGCCGGAACTTCGTACCGATCTCGTCTATCGAATTCGTGTCGTCATCGGCACTCCTGGCCGGGATCTTCGCCAGGGAATGCCGGTGACGTTGCGCTTCCCGGAAATGGAGGCGGCAGTGAAATGAATATCGCAGCCGGACATGCGGCGACGGGCGCCTTCGTCCAGTTGGACGACGTGACCAAGCGCTTCGGGTCGGGAAAGCCGGCGCTGGATCAGGTCTCCGGTATCATCCATGGTGGCGAGATCACCGGACTTGTGGGGCCCGATGGTGCCGGCAAGACGACCTTGATCCGTCTGATGACCGGACTGATGTCCCCGGACAGCGGCAAAGTCGATGTCCTCGGCTTCGATACGCGCGAGCGGTCGGCCGATATCCAGGCGGCCATTGGTTACATGCCGCAGCGCTTCGGCCTCTACGAGGACCTCTCCGTACAGGAAAATCTGGAGCTCTATGCGGACCTGCGGGGTCTGCCGAAGCCGGATCGGGCCGGAATCTTCGACGAATTGCTCACCTTCACCGATCTGAAGCGCTTCTCTGCCCGCCTTTCCGGAAAGCTGTCCGGGGGGATGAAACAGAAGCTTGGTCTCGCCTGCGCGCTCCTGAAGAAGCCGCGTCTGCTGCTTCTCGACGAACCCGGCGTCGGCGTCGATCCCATCTCCCGGCGCGATCTCTGGAAGATGGTCGAAGTCCTGATCAAGGAGGGCGTCGGCGTCGTCTGGTCGACCGCCTATCTCGACGAGGCAGAAGCCTGTGATCGTGTTCTCCTCTTGAACGAAGGAAGGCTTCTGTTTTCGGGCAGGCCGCAGGAATTGACGGATCGGGTGAAGGAAAGGGTGTACCGGGTGACCGGCGTTTCCGGGCGACGGCGTTCCTCACTCGCCAAGCTCCTCGACGAGGACGGCGTCGTCGATGGCGGAATTCAGGGCGAGGCCATCAGACTGGTGACAACGCCGGGGCATCCAGCTCGGTTTGCTGCCAGCGGGGATGCTGATGTCAGCGCCACGGAGCCGCACTTCGAAGACGCCTTCGTGGATATGCTGGGTGGAGGGCCGGGCGGACGCTCCAGGCTCGCGGAGGCGCAGGACCCGCTAGTTGCCCGACAGAATGGCCCGGTCATCGAGGCAAGAGGGCTGGTCAAGCGCTTCGGTGATTTCACGGCTGCCGACAACATCACCTTCGACATCCCGGGCGGCGAGATATTCGGGCTGCTCGGACCGAACGGCGCCGGCAAATCGACGACCTTCAAGATGCTCTGCGGCCTATTGAAGCCGACGGAGGGCGAGGGGCGCGTAGCGGGCTTCGATCTCCGCCTCGATGCAGCCGAGGCGCGCAACCGACTGGGTTACATGGCGCAGAAATTCTCGCTCTACGGCGACCTCAGCGTCCAGCAGAACCTTCAGTTCTTCGCCGGGGTCTACGGCCTCACGGGCAGCAGAAAGCGCGAGCGCATCGAACTGATGACGTCGATCTTCGACTTCGGTCCGCGCTTGTCGATGTCGGCAAAGGATCTCCCGCTCGGCCTGAAGCAGCGGCTGGCGCTGGCCTGTGCGGTGATGCACGAGCCGCAGGCCCTTTTCCTGGACGAGCCCACCTCGGGTGTCGATCCGATCACGCGGCGCGAGTTCTGGACGCATATCAACGGTCTGGTGGAGAAGGGCGTGACCGTGCTCGTCACAACGCATTTCATGGAGGAGGCCGAATATTGCGATCGCATTTCGCTGATCTATCGCGGACGCTCGATCGCACTCGGTTCTCCCGATGAACTCAAGGCGAGCGTCGTCACGGATGAAAACCCGGATCCCACGATGGAGGACGCCTTCATCGCGCTCGTGCAGGGCTCGGACGTGGAGGTTGCCCGATGACAGATTCGGCGAACAGCTCGCATGATGGTAGCCGCGGCGTTCGATTTCTGGCGCTTGTCCGCAAGGAGAGCCTTCAGGTCGCCCGCGATCCAAGCAGCATCCTGATCGCCTTCGTGCTGCCGCTGATCCTGCTCTTCCTGTTCGGATACGGCATTTCCCTGGACACGAAGGAGACGCGCGTCGGTGTCGTCATCGAGGACGTAACGCCGGTGACGAGCGACCTTGCGGCGAGCTTCCAGGCTTCGCGCTATTTTTCGGTGAAAACAGGCCGTGACCGCCGCGAATTCGAGGAAGATCTGGTGCTGGCGCGTATTCGCGGCATCATCGTCATCCCGGCGGATTTCATGGACAGATACACGGCCGGAAACCACCCCCAGGTGCAGGTTATCGTCGACGGGTCCGATCCCAACACTGCGAACTTCGTCCAGAACTATGTTCAGGGTGCCGTCGCGACGTGGCAGCAGCTCCGGCAGTCGGAGACGGCTGCGACAGGAGCGCCGGTACGCGTCGAGCAGCGCTTCTGGTTCAACCCGGAACTGACGAGCCGTTCCTTTCTCGTTCCCGGCTCGATCGCGATCATCATGACGCTCGTCGGGACCCTGCTGACGTCACTGGTCGTCGCCCGGGAGTGGGAACGCGGCACGATGGAAGCGATCATGGCGACGCCGGTTACGGCGATCGAGCTCCTCGCCGGCAAGGTCCTTCCCTATTTTGCCCTCGCGCTTGCATCCATGACGCTCTGCGTGCTCCTCGCCGTCTTCGTATTCGGCGTTCCGTTCCGCGGTTCGGTGGGAGCGCTCTATCTTGTGTCGGCGGTTTTCCTCATTCCGGCTCTGGGGCAGGGGCTGCTGATTTCGGCGGCCACCAAGAACCAGTTCCTGGCATCGCAGATGGCGCTGATAACCGCCTTCCTGCCGTCCTTTCTGCTGTCCGGATTTCTGTTCGAGATCAACTCGATGCCGGAGATCATCCAGTGGGTCACCTTCGTGGTGCCTACACGGTATCTGATCCCCTGCCTTCAGAGCGTCTTCCTCGCCGGAGACATATGGCCGATGTACTTCCGCTCCATCGGAGCCATGTTCCTGATCGGTCTCGTCTTCTTCACGCTTGCGGCCCGCAGCACGCGCAAGAGGATTGCCTGAGATGTGGTGGTCGAGGTTGCTGGCGCTTGTGCTGAAGGAACTGCTCACGGTACTTCGTGATCCCAAGGGCCGGACCATCCTGATCGGTCCGCCAATCGTGCAGCTTGTGGTGTTTTCGTATGCGGCAACGCTCGAAGTCCGCAACGTCGACGTCATGCTGCTCAATCGGGATGCGGGCCATTGGGGCGAGGAGCTCGTCGCGCGCATCGATGGTTCGCCTCGATTCCGGCATATCACGGTCACCGACAATTTGCAGGAGGCCCGCGCTGCAATCGACCGCCAGCGCGTGACCGCGGCGATAACGATCGGCCCGGATTTCTCCCGCAACATCGAGGCAGGAAAGCCGGCGGACGTTCAGATCCTTCTGGATGGACGCCGATCCAACGCTGCGCAGATCGTAACCGGCTACGTCACCCAGATTGTACGTACGCTGGCCTCGGAGACACCGGCAGGCGCGCGGAAGGCCGCGACGGCGATAGAAACCGTGCCGCGCTACTGGTTCAACCCCAACCTGATCTACCAGTGGTTCATGGTGCCGAACCTGATTGCGAACATCGCCCTTCTGATCGGGCTCATCGTCACCGCTCTGTCCATCGCCCGCGAGCGCGAGCTCGGAACATTCGATCAGTTGATGGTGTCACCGCTCCGCACGCATGAAATCGTGATCGGCAAGCTCACCCCACCGATGCTGATCGGTCTTTTCCACATGACCGTCTACGTGATCGCGGCGGTCTTCGTCTTTGCGGTTCCCCTGCGTGGATCGCTCGTGCTGCTTTACGCGAGTTCGCTCTTCTATCTCGCCTCGATCGCGGGGGTAGGGCTTTTCATCTCGGCGCTGTCCATGACGCAGCAGCAGGCAATCCTTGGTGCGTTTCTCTTTCTTGTCCCGGCGACGCTTCTGTCCGGGTTTGCGACACCGATAGAGAACATGCCGTCCTGGCTGCAGCCGATAACCGCCATCAATCCGCTGCGGTACTTTCTCGTCGTCGTGAAAGGCATTTTCCTCAAGGACATTCCCGCGTCCGAAGTCCTGAGACAAACCATTCCGCTGCTGGTCATTGCAGTTGTCACCCTCTCGGCGGCCTCATGGCTATTCCGACGTCGCCTCGAATGACGCCAGCCGTGATCGCAACACCGGCCCCGACGGGCGGACAGCCGGTCTCGACGCCGCATCGAAAACTAGCATTCGAGAACCACCATGATTCGCGCTCGAAATCGGCACCGCAAGCCTCCCACGGCGGGCTTCCCGAGCATCCACATCGATCCCGATCTGTACCAGGATCTGAAGGCGAGCGAAGCACGCTATCGCAATCTCATCGACAATGTGCCGCTGCCGCTATGGCAGGTTGATGCCCGGAGCATGGCGAGGTTCTTCGACGAAACGGGACCTGATTGTCGTCATGGTGGGGTCGACGGCAGGCGCACAAGGGAACTCTTCGAGCTTGCCAGCAATACAGTGGTCGTGACCGGCGCCAATGACAGTGCCGTCGACCTTCTGCGTGCAGCGGGTCGCGAAGAGCTTCTCGGGCCCGTTGGCTACCTGTTCGCCGCGAGTCCGGACACCGCCGCGCGGATCGTGGAAGCCCGCTACGCCAACCGGCGTAACCACGTCGAGGAGATGAGGGTTCGTGCCTTTGACGGCCAACTTCTCGAGGTTCTGCTGTTTGCGACATTTCCGCAAACGCAAGACTGCGCAGATCTGGCCCTGATCATGATGGTCGACGTGACGGCGCAGCGGAGAACCGAGCAGAAACTCCAAAAAGTCCAGGCGGATCTCGCCCATGCGTCGCGCGTCTCGGCCCTCGGTGAGCTTGTCGCCACCATCGCACACGAGGTGCGGCAACCTCTCTCGGTGATCGCCACCGACGCAGACACCGCAACGCGATGGCTGGACCGGACGGAACCAAACCTTTCAAAGGCGAGAGATCTGATGATGCGCGTTGCGGACAACGCGCATCGTGCCAGCAGGGTGATCGGTCGCATCCAGGATATGACAGCCAAACGCGATCCGGTGCGAACGCCGGTGGATATCAACGCGATCGTCGAGGAGACGACGGCATTCGTTTCCACCGAATGCCGCCTCCACGCGATCGTCGTTTCACTGCGGCTGCATCATGGGCTTCCAGCCGTGGTAGGCGACCGCGTCCAGCTACAGCAGATCTTGGTGAACCTGCTGCTGAACAGCATACAGGCTATAGCGGCCGCCAACACAGAGCGACGCGAGATCACAGTGGAGACATCGTATGGAGGGTGCGGCGCGATCTCGTTCAGCGTGCGCGACACGGGCGGAGGAATACCACCGCAACACCTGGACCGGATCTTTGAGGGGTTTTTCTCAACGAAGGCGGACGGTATCGGGATCGGCCTGGCCATATGTCGATCCATCGTGGCCGACCATGAAGGAAGCATCCACGTCGACAGCGGGGCGGGCGAGGGGGCTTGCTTTGTCGTTACGCTTCCTATCCCGCACGGAGGCGCGATTGGTAGGGTGGGGCAAACCTTCGTTTGATGGTCTTTAACACCCTTGTTGACTATCCTCTGCCCACGCCCGGATCAAGGAGACGCGGCCACGATCCGGCCGGGGGCTAAGTGGCCGAGCCCTTCAGTCCCGCCATCGTCTGCTCTGGCACCCGAGTTCCTGTTCGTGTGAGGATTGACATGGGCCACGACGTCCCACTGCTGCCGTTGATCATCAGTCTACTCGGGTTCGCCGGAATTGTCGTATGGCACCTGCAAGGCCGGTCGCGTCCCACGGCCAGACTGATCGCCCAGATTGCGTTCTTCGCGGCTATGACGGCGGTGCTGGGGTATGTCCGGGCCTCTCCCTTCCACTACGATCCGAGCGGTATCGACGGAGCGAGCGCGTTGCTCATCCTCGCGAAAGTCCTCTGGTGGATTCATCTGGCATGGGCCTTGATCGGCTTCGTACGCATCTACATCGTCCTCGACCACCGGCCGAGGCAGGCGAGGCTGATCCAGGACCTGATCGTTGCGACGGTCTATCTCGGCGTGTCACTGTCGATCATGGCCTTTGTTTTCGGCGTTCCCATCGGCACACTGATGGCAACATCCGGCGTGATTGCGATCATAATCGGGCTGGCACTCCAGAACACGCTGAGCGACGTGTTTTCCGGCATCGCCCTGACCCTGGGCCGCCCGTACGTTATCGGCGACTGGATCTCCTTGTCGGACGGCACCGAAGGCAGGGTCATGGCGAGCAACTGGCGCTCGACACATCTCCTGACTGCCGCACATAACGTCGTCGTGCTGCCCAACAGCGTCCTTGCCAAGCTGGGGCTGACAAACGTGAGCCAACCCGACGAGAACCATCAGCTCGCGCTTCCCGTCCGCGTGACTCCCACACGGATGCCTCGCACGATCGTGGAGGTGATGCGCGACGTGCTCGCCAGCAGCAATGTGATCGTCAAGCAACCGAGCCCTAACGTCGTCCTTCTGGGCATCGACGCGAGCGCGGTCACGGTTGAACTGCAGTTCCGCGTCGCCAGCCCCGCGCAGCGTGGCGAAGCGCGCAACGAGGTCATCGACCTGGTCTATCGTCACTGCAAGGCCAGCGGCCTGGAATTGGCGATGCCGCCAGAGGCTGTGGTCGTTTCCAAGGACAGCGTTCGGTTGGCCGACCGCCCGGCGCCGGAGGCATTGGGTCTGGTCGAGGCCGTCTCGACGTTTGCTGTCCTGAGCAGCGACGAGCGCACCTCTCTTGCGTCCATGGCCATGCAGCGGACGTTTGCTGCCGAGGCGGAAATCGTTCGCGCCGGGGAAACCCTGACGCGTCTCATGATCGTCAGATCGGGGATCGTCGCCATGATGAGGGACGATCAGGAGATCGCGAGATTGGCGCCGGGGGACTTCTTCGGCGAGCAGGGGCTGCTTGCCGGCGTGGCGGAAATGCACACGCTGCAGGCCGTCACGCGTGTCGTCGTCTACGAGATCGACAAGGACGCGTTCGCGCCGTTGCTCATCGAGCGCCCCGAGCTTGCCGAAGACCTCGCAGCGAACCTTGCCTGCCGGAGCCGCCTCGCCGAGAGGCCGGTGACATCGATAAACGCCGGCGATGGCAGAGCATCGGATCTTCTGAAAAGGATACGATTGTTGATCCGACTGAATCGGGGCTATGGGGAGTCGACACGATCACGACACTAACCGTAACCCACCAGGGGTCGCTTTTCGGCAAGCGACGACGACGGGTCGACGACCTCATGGTATCATATCGCCCCGCAGAACCGAGAGAGTCACATGCCTGAGGCGGCAGATCCACAGCTTTGCGTCCCGACGATCCATATTATCGATGATGATAGCGATCTTCGGAGCTCGCTCCTCGGTTTCTTTGAATCCAGGGGAATGCGGGCGGCAACATTCGAAAGCGCCGGGCAATTCCTTGAGTGTGCCGATTTATCGCAGCCCGGCTGCATTCTCCTCGACATCAGGATGCCGGGCATGACCGGGCTTGAACTTCAGGCGAAGCTGGCCCGGCTCGGATACCCTCTGCCGATCATCTTCATGACGGGAAATGCCAGCGTCGCGAGCAGCGTTTCCGCCATGAAGGCTGGGGCGCTAGACTACCTGGTGAAGCCGTTCAGACCGGAAAGCCTGATCCAGGCGACGACACAGGCTCTTGAGCGCAACGCCAAGCTTCGTGCTAGGGATGCCGCGAGCCTGCAGATGAGGGCACGGGTAGACAAACTCACGCCGCGCGAGGCGGAAGTGTTCGGGTACGTCTCCAAAGGTTTGATGAACAAGCAGATCGCGCATGAAATGAAGATTAGCGAGATCATGGTCAAGCTTCACCGCGGCCGAATGATGAAGAAGCTAGAAGCTCGCTCGATCGCCGATGTCGTGCGCATCTTCGACGAGGCCAACCGCCACGCATCGTGAAGTCCTCCCAGGCTGCCACGGCTTCCGAACGTCTCAAGCCCCGCAAGGCCCGATGTAAACCAAGGTGTACCGTCCCAGCGCCGTTGACCCGTGGTAGGTTTCCCCTCCGGCGGCCGCAGTTCGACGCGAAGGTCACCCGCACATTATAGGACTGTGTGCATGGCCGGGCGACGCGGAGGATCGGCGATGGAAAGCCATGAAATGGACAGGGAGCGGCTGGGGGAACCAGTTGTGCATGTCATCGATGACGACAAGCAGGTACGAGAAGCGTTGCTCGATCTTTTTCTCGTTACGCACTGGCAGGCTTCGGCCTATTCAAGCGGATCCGAGTTCTTGGACACCGTCGACACGACGGGACCCGGCTGCATCGTCATTGATCTCCGGATGCCGGGAGAGTCGGGCCTTGAAGTACAGAGCCGATTGATTTCGACAGGAATCAGGATGCCGGTGATCTTCCTGACCGCGCATGCGGATGTTGCCGCCAGTGTCAAAGCAATGAAAGCCGGCGCGTGCGACTTTCTCACCAAGCCTTTTGTCACCAAGGACTTATTGGCCGCCGTCGGTAATGCCATCCGGATAGACGGCGAGAGGCGCAAGCTGGAAGCCGAGCGCGATCAGATCGGCGCGCTCGCGAACACTCTGACGCCGAGAGAAGAGCAGGTGATGTTCGGCGTCGTCAGCGGGTTGATGAACAAGCAGGTCGCCTACGAGCTCGGGATCAGCGAGATGACGGTGAAGCTGCATCGAATGAGTGTCATGCGCAAGATGCAAAGCCGATCGCTCGCCGACCTTGTTCGAAAAGTCGAGAAGCTGCGGAAGAACTGAACCTGTGGGAGTTCCGGCGCATCAACCTCGAGGCGGGCGCGGCATGCCCGGGCTCCTGTCGTCCTCTGAGCCTTATCCGCTGTCCGGCCGGATAGCCTTCTCAATGGCTGCACGCAGTTCACCGCCAGCAAACGGCTTGAACAGGCAGGTTCCTGCCTGCTTCGCTTCTCGAACGAGTGCATCCTGCGCGTGTCCCGTCATGAACACCACCGGTATCAGCATGCCCCGGTGTCTTAGCTCCCTGTAGAGATCGATGCCCGTCATTCCCGGCATCGAGATGTCCAGGAGGAGACATCGCGTCTCGGACATCTGTGGCGAGTTCAGAAACTCCGGTCCGGATGCAAACGACTCAACGGCGTAGCCAAACATCTCCAGCAGATCGAGCAACGATACTCGAACCGCTTCATCGTCATCGATAATGGCAATCAGCATCGGAGGCATTTCCATGTGAGGTCAGCGATGTGCTTCTCTGCCTGATTGAACCGGCGCCAATCGGCGGAACGGCGTAAGGCTAAATGCTAGAATTCCGGCAGAGATCCCTCTCCCCGCATGGTGAAGACAAAGCAATTGTCGTCCCTCGCGCGCTCGCGTCAATGCAAACTAAGGTTTGCGTGTGACGCGGGCATTCCTTGGTGGCGCGTGCGACGGATTGTAACCAGCCGGCGGTTCAAGGAACGCGTCGGATCGCGTCGCGCCCACGCAACCTACGTATACCTATGCCGGTCATGCAGGCGCCGTATAGAATTGAAACCGTCATCAGAGATCAATGAGGAGAGTTGCCATGTCGACATGGGCGAACGGCTTGTTCGTTCTTGCGATGCTCGCGCTTCCGGCGGCGGCTGCAGAAAAGCCCTATAAATCCAAGGTCACGCTCGTGTTCGATCACGCGCTTCCGAACGTGCCCGGCAAGAGCGTGCGCGGGGTCCTGGTCGAATACGGGCCGGGAGGGCATAACCCGTCGCACACCCATCCGAAAAGCGCGTTCATCAGCGCGACGGTCATCGAGGGCAGCATCAAGAGCCAGATCAACGACGGACCGGTCAAGGTCTACGAGACCGGTGAAAACTGGACCGAGGTGCCGGGTGATCATCACCGCGTGAGCGCGAACGCGAGCGAGACGGAGCCGGCAAAGCTATTGGCAATCTTCGTGGTCGACACGGACGAAACGGAGCTGACGACTTTCGACGATTGAGAAGATCGATGTGACCGGCCGCGGAAGAAGCCGCCGGCATGCCTTTCCCTGAGCGCAGGATCGTCCCGCGCATAGAATTTCCAAACAGAAGGAGCTTAGCCATGAAAGTCGTCATCATCGGAGGTACGGGGCTGATCGGAACCAAGGTTGCCACACTTCTGAGGCGGGCAGGGCACGACGTCCTGCAGGCCTCGCCTGCGACCGGGGTCAACACGCTGACGGGCGAGGGGCTGTCCGAAGCGCTCGCCGGTGCCGAGGTCGTCGTGGATCTCGCGAACTCGCCTTCATTCGAGCCGGGTGCCGTGCTTTCGTTCTTCGAGCAATCGACGTCCAACCTGATCGAGGCCGAGAAGGCCGCTGCCGTTCCCCATCACGTGGCCCTCTCTATCGTCGGCATCGAGCGGTCGCCCGACAACGGCTACTTCCCGGGCAAGGTCGCGCAGGAAAGGATCGTCAAGGCGGGCGGTGTCCCGTACACCATCATCCGGTCGACCCAGTTCATTGAATTCATCAGCGGCATTGCCGACGGCGCGACCTCCGGCCAGACCGTTCACGCTTCGCCCGGCGCGTTCCAACCGATCGCGGCCGACGACGTGGCAAGCTTCGTGGCCGAGACCGCAACATCGGCTCCTCTGAACGGGACATTCGAAATCGCCGGCCCGGAGAAGAGACCGATGAGCGACTTCCTCGCCGGCTATCTTGCCGCCACCCGCGATGCGCGCACTGTGGTCGTCGACAAGGATGCCCGATATTTCGGCTCCCTCGTCGACGAGCAATCCCTGGTGCCGCTCGGGCCGGCCAAGCTCGGCAAGTTGGACATCAAGACTTGGTTCAGGCAGCGCACGCAGACCGCAGCTTGAGCTCGTAGTCGATGGCGACTGGAGGCGTGTCTGCCACTGGTCGCCTTGGCTCCGAGCGGCCACATTTGCAAATGGTCCTGATCGTATCGAGAGTATCGGCGCCAGCATTGAAACAATAATGCGGAACCGCGCAATCTCCTTGAGGCAGTTTTGGTCTCCGCCACCCAATCCGCTGTGGAGCAGACTAAGGTAAAGCGAAGAGCATTTGTAAGTAGAGTTAACCCGCAGTTGGGTTCGAACACTTCGTTCTTAGGGATGGCCATTATGGCGACCGGATAGTTTTCCTTCCGGCTGCCGCATTCGAGCGCGATGACAGTGACTTCACCACCATCTACGCATTCTGCTATGAAATCCAGCCTGTTACGTTAAGGAAGGTCCCGGACGGTGCAGTGGGCCGCGTCTATTTCTGCTGTTCGCTTCCTGAACGCAGACTGTCAGTAGTCGGCCCCAAAGCGGTCAGTCCGTAAGTGCTTCTGCCGCCTTCTCGATGACGTCAGCAACCTTTTGGGGCTGAGAGGCGAAGACGGCGTGGCTGGATTTGATCTCGGTCACTGTGCTGCCGGCGCGCTTTGCCATTTCACGTTCCAGTTCAGGATTAATGGATCGGTCTTCGGTCGCGACAATGGACCAGCTCTGCTTCGTCTTCCAAGCGGGATCCCCGACCTTGGCTGAGAACGCTTCCTTCGAGGCGAAGACCTGCGACCTTGCCAGAAACGCGGCGTCGTCTTTCGGCAGGTCCGCGGCGAAGTCGTTCGCGAAGGCGGCGGGATCGAGATAGAGATACTTCCCGTCCGTCGTCTCTCGGATATTCATGCCGCCAGCAGGCTTTGAACTCGCAAGGCTGAGGAGGCTTTCACCCTTGTCCGGCTGGAAGGCCGCGACATACACGAGACCAGCGACAACGGGGCTGCGGCCAGCCTCGGTGATCACCATACCGCCATAGCTGTGACCGACGAGAAGCGTCGGGCCGTCCTGCAAATCGAGCACCCGGTTGGTGGCGGCGATATCGTCGGCGAGCGACGTAATCGGCTGCTGCACGATCGTGACATTGAAACCGCGCTTGACGAGGATGTCGGATGCCTTGCGCCAGCCCGAACCGTCGGCAAGTGCGCCATGGACGATGACGATGTTCTTGACCTCGGCGGCCTGCGCCGCAAAGGCGACGATGCTGGTGGCGAAGGCGAGTGCGAGGATCGAGATGGAATGTCGGTTCATGCGTTTTACTCCTGTTGTCGTGGGTGGATTTAGTGAGAAGATAGGGTCTCAGCCGAAGGTGAAGGCGTAGGCTTCGACGCCTGGATCGAGGAAGCGGATTTCAAATGTCCGTTCCTCCACGTCGCCGGACTGGCGAACGAGCTGGTAGAGCCTGGTCGATGTCACCGTGCCGTAGCCGTCAGCATCGGTATCCGCCCCATGATCGGACCCAGGCGCCTTGCCGTCGATTGTCACCTGGAAGCGAACAGGTTTGCCGGTGGCGCCAGCTCCGAGAACCAGATGCAGGTCGCGCGCGCTGAAGCGGTAGACGATGCTGCCATCCGGCTGGTCCAGCACGGCGCGTTCAGCGCCGACCGTCCAGCGTCCGGAGAGGCCCCATTCATTCAGACCCGGTTGCGAGATAGAATAGGCGTTGGCGGCGTCGGCACGCAGGCCTTCCGGAGAGACGAAGCCTGCGGCGCGCTCATAGCCCAGATAGCTCTCGCCGGAACGGATGTTTTTGAGATCGGGGCTCGCCTCGGCACCCTTGGCATCGGGCGTCACCGTTGTGGTCGCTGCCAGATCGTTGCCGGCTTCGCGCAACAGGTCCTGGATCGCCTGCTCGGTCTGACGGTAATTGCCTTCGCCGAAATGATGGTAGCGGATCTGGCCCTTTGCATCGATCAGGTAGTGTGCCGGCCAGTAGCTATTTTCGAACGCGCGCCAGATCTTGTAGTCGTTGTCGATCGCAACCGGATAGCCGATCTTGAAATCTTCGATCGCCTTTTTGACGTTGTCGATCTTCTTCTCGAAGGCGAATTCCGGGGCGTGCACGCCGATCACGACGAGACCCTGATCCTTGTATTTTTCAGCCCAAGCGCGGACGTAGGGCACGGTTCGGATGCAGTTGATGCAGGAATAGGTCCAGAAATCGACAAGGACGACCTTGCCGCGAAGCTGTTCCGTCGTCAGCGGCGACGAGTTCAGCCACTCGACAGCGCCATTCAACGACGGCGCGCGACCCTCCACGGGAAGGTTGCTCCGGAACGGCCGATCTGGATCGATGACGGCAGTCGTGACATCGTTGCTCACCATCACGGCGGATTTTTCAGCGGCCGGCTTCTCGTGCAGTTGGTCAAGGACGACCTGCTCGAATTTGGCCGTGCTGGCATAGGAAAGACGCGCGAGGAGGCCGGTGTCGAGACCAAGGGCAATAACGGCAACGCCAACCAGAACCGCGGCTCCCAGCACCTGTCGAATACGTTCACTGATGCCGAGCGACCGTTTCATGCCGGCGAAGATCCTGCCTCCGACAAGAAGGGCAATGGCAAGCGATGTTGCGGCGCCAGCAGCATAGGCGGTGAGCAGAAACGTTGTCTGGAGGTTGGCGCCATTCAACGCCGCGCCTGTCAGCAGAAGGCCGAGGATTGGCCCGGCGCAGGGAGCCCAAAGGAGCCCGGTTGCAACGCCGAGGATAAAGGAGCTTGCGGCGGTCGGCACGGAGCCAGGCCTGCCCGAGGCGTTCAACAACCTGTTGCCGAAATCGACGACGGGTTGGGTGATGATGCTCGCAATGCGTGGCGACAACAGACTGACCCCGAAGACGGTGAGCAGCAGGATCGCAGCGAGACGACCGTATTCATTGGCGTGGATTGCCCAACTCCCACCGACTGCTGCGAGCGTCGCGACCAATGCGAACGTGACGCTCATGCCAATCAGCATGGGCAGCGTGCTTCGGAGAAAAGGCTGTCCCGCGCGGGCAAAGACGAAGGGAAGAATGGGAAGGATGCACGGGCTGAGGATGGTCAGCGCCCCTCCGAGATAGGCAATGATGAGAAGTGTCATCGTCGTTTCCTTGAAACCGGTTGGTCGGGTTCTGGACGGCGATGAGGCTCGACCAGCAACAGGGCCAATCTGGTCGGAGCGACGTATCCCGGATGTGTCGGGCTTCCATAGGAAATGTACCGCAGTGTAGGACCCGGCCTATCCACGACAGAGTGTTACAAACCGCTGGCGCGCCGGGGCCAGCAGGTGGTGCGAATTGTATCAGACTGTATCGAAGGCGCCGGAGGCTACATCCGCATTCAATTCCGGGCTTGACGGGACACATGCGAGATACGTGCAGTCGGCTTTCTTCACATCAAGATCAATCGATATGGAGAGAACGATGTCCCCTCAATTTAACCATCAGCGCCGCCGCTTCTTCGGTATCGCCGCCATGACCGTGGCTGCCACCCAATTGGGCATGAACACGATCGCCAATGCCCAGACGTCCGCTGCGTCCCCGGCCTCGGTCAAAGCTGGAGGGTCCACTGCGTTCGCAGCACTCAAGCAAATCAAGGCAGGCGTGCTCGATATCGGATATGCGGAAGCCGGCCCGGCCGATGGTCCCGTTGTCCTGCTCGTTCACGGCTGGCCATACGACATTTATAGCTATGTCGATGTGGCACCGATCCTGGCCGATGCAGGCTACCGCGTGCTCATTCCCTATCTGCGTGGCTACGGCACGACGCGCTTCCTTTCGGACGAGACCCCGCGAAGCGGCCAGCAGGCGGCGCTGGCTGCCGACATGATCGCCTTCATGGATGCACTCGGTATCGAAAAGGCGATCTTGGGCGGATATGACTGGGGTGCGCGCACCGTCAACATCATGGCGGCTCTCTGGCCGGATCGCTGCCAGGCGATGGTGTCCGTCAGCGGCTATCTCATCGGCAGCCAGGCCGCCAACAGCAAGCCGCTATCGCCGGCCGCGGAACTCTCCTGGTGGTACCAGTTCTACTTCGCCACCGAGCGGGGGCGGCTCGGCTATGCCGCCAACACGCACGAGTTTGCAAAGCTCATCTGGCGGACGGCATCGCCCACCTGGACATTCGACGACGCGACCTTCAATCGATCGGCCTCCGCCCTCGACAATCCTGATCACGTGGACATCACCATCCATAATTATCGCTGGCGGCTTGGCCTCGCCGAAGGGGAAGCAGCGTACGATGTCTTCGAGAAGCAGCTTGCGATGGGGCCGGTGATTGCTATTCCGACGATCACCATGGAAGGCGATGCCAATGGTGCGCCCCATCCGCAGCCATCGGCCTATGCAAAGAAGTTCTCGGGGAGATACGAGCACCGAGATATTTCGGGTATCGGGCATAATCTGCCGCAGGAAGCGCCGGAGGCATTCGCTCAGGCTATCGTCGATGTGGCGAAATTCTGATGGCGGGGGCTGCCGCGAGAAACCGCTTTACTCGCGGCAGCCCACACGGAACTAATGCCGCGTGCGAATGTTTGAAAGGCCACAGATGGAGCATGTCGACCATATTCTGATTGTCGATGACGATCGCGAAATTCGCGAACTGGTGTCGAGCTATTTGAAGAAGAACGGTCTCCGGACGACGGTCGCTGCCGACGGCCGGCAGATGCGCAGTTTCCTGGAAGCCAGCACGGTTGACCTGATCGTGCTCGATGTGATGATGCCGGGTGATGATGGACTGGTGCTGTGCCGCGAACTGCGCGCTGGCAAGCACAAGGCAACACCGGTCATCATGTTGACGGCGCGCGACGATGAGATGGACCGTATCATTGGGCTCGAAATGGGCGCCGATGACTATCTGCCAAAGCCGTTTGCGGCGCGAGAACTGCTTGCCCGCATCAAGGCGGTGCTACGGCGCACGCGTATGCTGCCGCCCAACCTGCAGATCAGCGAGGCCGGACAACTGTTGACCTTTGGTGATTGGCGGCTCGACACCGTCGGTCGGCATCTTCTTGACCGGGACGGAACGGAAATCGCCTTGAGCGGCGCCGAATACCGGCTGCTGCGGGTATTCATCGATCACCCGCAACGCGTGCTCAATCGCGACCAGATCCTCAACCTCACGCAAGGCCGCGATGCCGAACTGTTCGACCGCTCGATCGACCTTTTGGTCAGTCGCCTGCGCCAGCGGCTTGGCGATGATGCGCGCGAGCCAACCTATATCAAGACGGTGCGGGCCGAAGGCTATGTGTTCTCCGTACCGGTTGAGATTTCGGTGCCCAGAACATGAGTGGGGGCGGCAGGTCTCTTTTTGGCTGGTGGCCAGGCACGCTTCGCTCACGATTGTTCCTGATCCTGTTTGCCGGACTGGCGGTTGCCTATGGCCTGTCTTTCAGCATTCTTTTTGCCGAGCGCTATATGTCGGCCAAGGCCGTCATGCTCGGGACGTTGGAAAGCGATCTGGCAACGTCGATCGCAATTCTCGACCGGCTTCCCGCCAACGAGCGGGCCGATTGGCTGGATCGCCTGAGCCGTGGCAGCTACCGCCTCGTTCTTGGTCCCGGCCTTCCCGGTGTTCCGGATTTGTCGGGGCGTGGTGCCGAGATCGCAAACCGGATAGGCCAGGCGGCTGGCAACAGGTTTCCGATCCGCGTCGAAGCCATTCCGGGCGACCACATGCGTCTGCAGGGGCATCTCACGCTGTCGGACGGTTCGCCGCTGACAATCGATGTGACCCCGCGCGGTGTGATGCCCTTGGCCGAATGGCTGCCTTATGTCTTCGCGGCACAGATGGTTCTGCTCATCCTCTGCACCTGGTTTGCGGTGCGCCTAGCCATTCGTCCTCTGGGCGCTCTCGCCGCTGCTGCCGATGCACTCGATCCCGGCAGACAAGGTTCTCCCCTGAACGAGGGTGGACCGAGCGAGGTTGCCCATGCGGCGCGCGCCTTCAACGCCATGCGTGACCGTATCGCCCATTACCTGGAAGAACGTGTGCAGATTCTCGCGGCAATCTCACATGACCTGCAGACGCCGATCACGCGCATGCGGCTTCGCGCCGAGATGGCGGACGACAGCCCCGAAAAAGACAAGCTGGTCAACGATCTGCGCGAAATCGAGCGGTTGGTGCAGGACGGAATTGCCTATGCGCGCAGTTCGCACGGCAATGGCGAGAAAAACGCGCGCATCGATCTCGCATCCTTCATCGACAGCATCGCCTACGACTATCAGGACACCGGCAAGGCGGTTTCGGTAACCGGCATCGTTCAGGGGACTGCCCTGACCAAACCGCACGCATTGCGGCGTATCCTGACCAATTTCATCGACAACGCCCTCAAGTTTGCCGGTTCTGCCGAGATCAGCGTCGAACGATCGGGCGAGGGAAACACCGTCATTACGGTCACCGACCATGGACCGGGCATTCCCGAGGACAAGCTGGAGTCCGCCATGCAACCTTTCTACCGCGTTGAGACTTCGCGCAATCGAGACACAGGAGGCACAGGGCTTGGACTGGCCATCGCCCAGCAGCTTGCCGCCTCGGTCGGTGGAGCAGTGCGGATCTACAATCGTTCCGGCGGCGGGCTTGCCGCGGAAATATCGCTGCCCTGACGAGGCCCGAAGCGTGGCCTCTACGCTGCGATACAATTCCACCCTTTTCGAAAACATGCCGGATACGTGGATGCGGCAAAACACATCCGTCAATCACGTCGCCCTCTGCGACAGAACGAAGGAGTGTTCCATGACGAAGATCGAAAAAGTTCTCTATACCGGCAAGACCCATACCACCGGCGGACGCGACGGTGCGGCGCGCAGTGACGATGCGCAGCTTGACGTCAAGCTTTCGCCTCCGGGTAGCGGCAAGCCGGGCACAAATCCCGAGCAGTTGTTCGCGGCTGGCTGGTCCGCCTGCTTCATCGGTGCCTTGGGCATCGCTGCGCGCAAGCGCAAGCTGCAACTCCCTGCGAATACAGCAGTCGACGCCGAAGTAGACCTCGGCATGATGGAAGGCGCCTATCTTCTGCAAGCCCGGCTGAATGTCAGCCTTCCGGGGCTGGATGTCGACCTTGCACGGGCGCTGATAGACGAAGCTCACCAGACCTGCCCCTATTCCAAAGCGACACGGGGCAACATCGCCGTAGCGCTGACGCTCGTTTGAGTCGCGCCGCAATCTCATGGAGTGTTCTATGAAACGCCTGATCATTGGCATGCTTGCGCTCGCCGTTTTTGCCGCGCCGTGCGTCTATGACGTGTTTTCCAACGAACCGTCGCCTTTGGCTGCTATCGCCACAGCGGTCGGTCTTCAAGGGTAGCCATAGCGGAAAATAGGAGAGGAGCGGCTACGAGACAGTCGCTCCCTCTTACCATCAAGACTTGTCGCCTACGTCCTTGAGCAAGGTCGCAGCTTCGATCGCCAATGGATCGGCTAAGGTCGGCCAGCATCAAAACGTCCGTCGAGTTCATTTCATCCTGACTGACCAATCCGTCTCCGTCCCTGCCGAATTCACCAAACGCGTTGTTGAGTATCTGCGACAGGGGCTGGCATTGTTGATTGCCGTCACGATTTCTTCTCTCCGGTCAGTCGGATTTCGGTGTCATGGCAATCCGGAAAATGGTCCATCGGCTTTCGAAGACGCGACGGCATTCGGCTTCATCGGGCGTGTCGCACAGGCCAAGGCGAATGCGATTGTTGGCGCCTTCCAGCAGATCGACCAGGACGCCGCATATTTCAGACGCATCGCCCGCTACGATGGAGCCTGCAGCCTGAGCAGCGATGATCGCCTCGACCATGGGTTCCAACGCATCCCTCGACCAGATCGCCAGCCTTTCCCGAAGGGACGCCGACACCACGGCCTCTGCCGTGACTGACAGGTAGAAGGCCGAGTAGTCCCTGTCAGTGCCGAACAGGAAATAGCGAAGCGCGATCGCATGTAGCGCAGGGAGAGGCTCTTTTCGCTGCATTGCGGCCAGTGCAAGCGCCGTGCGAAACCGAACGAGATCACGCTCTACAACCGCCTCCAGGAGCGCCTGCTTGCTGGGATATCGGCGATACAGCGTGTGTTTCGAGATCGCATGGTGCGCTGCGATTTCCTCCATCGTGGCGTTTGCGACACCCTTGTTCGCAAAGGTCGCTCGGGCATCGTCCAGGATCTGTCTCGTGAGGTTTTCCGCCTCCTCGCGTGTCGGTCGTCCGCCGGCACGTGCCTGCGCCGACTTCATGCTGCCTCGTAGCGTTGAATGGAGAGGATCCCGGCGACGGCCATTGTTCTTTCCGCGATTGTTTGGTAACAGCACGATATCGTGCTGTTAATCTTGATGCAACAGGTTTAAGATGTCTTCGATCGTGCTTTCAGGGCTATGCTGGACAAAACCGGACGGTGGCCAGGTATTTGAGGACCTCGACCTGTCGTTCGGACCGGAACGGACCGGTTTGGTCGGCCGAAACGGCGTGGGCAAAACGACCCTGCTCAAAATTATCTCCGGAATAGTGCCTCCGTCCGCAGGGACACTGTCAATCGAGGGCAAGGTCGTGCTCGTCCGGCAGATGCTGGATGCGGACCCCCACGAAACGGTGGCCGATCTTTTCGGTGCAAGGCAGGCTATCGAGTTGCTCGCCCGGGCAGAACGCGGAACCGCCAGCCTGGAAGACCTTGCGGAGGCAGATTGGACAGTCAGGGAGCGGATGCTATCAGCCCTTGGCCGCTTTGGGCTGGCTGCCGAGCCGGATACGCTGCTCAGGCATTTATCGGGTGGGCAGCGTACGCGGGCTGCGCTCGCGGCGGCCCTCTTCCAGGAGCCGGATTTTCTTCTTCTCGATGAACCGACCAACAATCTGGACAGAGACGGGCGGCAAGCAGTCATCGACCTTATCGGCAGATGGAGAGGCGGGGCCATCGTCATCAGCCATGATCGCGGACTGCTTGAGCATATGGATGCCATCGTCGAACTGACCACACTTGGAGCGAAACGCTACGGCGGGAACTGGAGTGCCTATCAGGCGGCGAAGGTGATCGAGTTGAATGCCGCCGAGCAGAGTCTGGCGCATGCCGAAAAGACGGCGGAGGAAATTGACCGCAAGGCGCAGGTCCTTGCCGAACGACAGGACAGGCGGAATGCATCGGGGAACCGCAAAGCAGCAAAGGGAGACATGCCCAAAATTCTCCTCGGTCGGCGCAAGAGCAGTGCAGAGGCCAGCCGAGGCAAGGTGACGGAACTTGCCGAGCGCCAGCGCGCCGATGCGCTGGACACGCTTGCTTCCGCCAAGGCTCGGATCGAGGTTCTCCAGCCATTTTCCGTGCAACTTCCGGCGACAAACCTGCCTGCCGGCAAGGCGGTTCTGTCGTTTGATCATGTTACGGCGGGCTATGATCACGAACATCCCGTTATTCGGAATCTGTCCTTCTCGATCGTCGGGCCGCAGCGTGTAGCGCTTTCCGGCCCCAACGGGTCCGGCAAAACGACACTGCTGAAGGTGGTCACGGGAGAGATTATGCCCATCACCGGCAAGGTCACGGTTTCTGTCCCTGCCGCGATGCTGGACCAGAGTGTCAGCCTTCTCGATCGCGGCAAAAGTATCCTCGACAATTTCAAGCGACTGAACCCCGGCACAACCGAAAATACCTGCCGGGCAACTTTGGCCGGTTTTCGTTTTCGTGCGGATGCGGCACTCCAGCGTGTGGAGACTTTAAGCGGAGGGCAGATCTTGCGTGCCGGCCTGGCCTGCGTACTCGGTGGGCCCAGTCCACCGTCGCTGCTGATCCTCGATGAGCCGACCAATCATCTCGATATCGATTCCATCGAGACGGTGGAAGCCGTGCTGAGGGCCTATGACGGCGCGCTTCTGGTTGTCAGTCACGATGACGCCTTCCTCGACAGTATCGCGATCGACACTTACGTCGAGCAACCCGCCCGCAATTGTGACAGCGATGCGGGTTGTCAATAAGTCATCGATTTAAAGTACGAACCCGCCATCTATCGTGAGGCTCGAACCCGTCATATACCCTGCCTTTTCGCTCACCAAATAGGAGGCAAGAGCCGCGATTTCGTCGGGCTGACCAACACGCTTGAGAGGGATGACATTTACCAGTCCAGCCACCATGCTGGCCGTCATGTCCGTTTCCGTTGGTCCGGGCTGAATGTTGTTCACCGTGATGCTCCGCGGCGCGAGGTCCAGGGCCGCGCCCTTGACCATCGCGGCGACCGCAGCTTTCGTCATCGCATAGACGCTCCCGCCGGAAGAACCTGTCCGCACCGCGGTGTTGCTGCCGATCGTTACGATTCGGCCGCCATCCTTCATGTTCAGCGCTGCTGCCTGGATGGCGAGAAATACGCCGCGAACATTAATGGCAAGCGAAACGTCGAGGTCGTCCAGGGTGACATTTTCGATGTTGGCTAGTTTCAGCACTCCGGCATTGACGATTGCCGCATCCAGTTTGCCAAATCGGTCCACCGTTTCTCTGACAGCGCGGCGTATTGCGTCAGGGTCGGCGCTATCCGCTTGGATCGCCATCGCGCGACCGCCCGAGGCTTCAATACCGGTCACGACCTGCCGCGCTTTTTCCGATTGCGAGACATAGGTTATCGCGACCCAGAAGCCGTCCTGAGCCAACTGTCTGGCGATGGCAGCGCCGATCCCGCGTGATCCGCCGAAGATGAGCGCTGTTTTCTTGGGAGATATAGGGTTCATCACGTTATCCTTAGGGTAAGAGCAGCAACTTGCCGGTCGTGCGTCGGCTTGCCATGTCCACGTGCGCCAAAGCGGCGTCTTCAAGAGGATAGCTTCCTCCAATGTTGACCTTCAGGGAGCCGTCCCGAATCCAGTCAAAAAGCTGATCGCTGCGGGTGCGAAGGCGTTCCGGCGCGTAAACATGGTCGGAGAAGACCGCGTAGCCGATCTTGATGCTTTTCGGCAGGCTCATGATGTCGATGAGGCCCGGCCCGCCCAGAACGGGGCCATACCAGCAAAAGGTCCCCGAACGGCGCAGGCTATCGAGAGAACCCTGAAAGGTCGTGGGGCCAGAACCGTCGTAGACAACGTCGACACCTCGGTCGTTCGTCAACTGCATGACCTGTTGCGCGAAGTCTCCCTGGCGATCGACAATGACATGCTCGGCGCCTGCCTGTTTGGCGATGGCGACTTTGTCTTCGGAAGAAACACGACCGATGACACGGCCGCCTCGCAGCCGGATGATCTGTGTCAGGAGCAGGCCGACGCCTCCGGCGGCCGCATGGACCAATGCAATGTCGCCCGGCTGAACCGGGTAGAAATCGGTGGCGAAGTGGCTCGCCGTCAATCCCTGCATCATGATCGAGGCCGCCGTCTGGTCATCGATGAAATCAGGCAGCGGAACCAGGGAACTGACGGGTATCGAGATCCGCTGCGCGTAGCTTCCCGGAGCGTAGACCCAGGCAACGCGGTCGCCCGCAGAGAAATCCGTTACGCCTTCACCGACGGCGAGAACGCGCCCCGCGCCTTCGACGCCAAGTGTTTTGGGATTTGCGATCTCGGTCCAGGCCATGCCTTGCCGGACGCCAATATCCATGAAATTCACGCCGGCCGCGGCAATCTCGACGAGAACATGTCCCGGTGTTGCCAAGGGATCCGGATGTTCGACAACTTGCATGACATCGGTGTCACCGATGCCGTTCATGACGACTGCCTTCATTTTCAGTCCTTTCTTGACTGTTTGTTCCAGAATTAAGCAAATTTTTTTACCGTGGCATGAGGGCACGGAGCGCCAGCCGTCCGAGGGACTGCAGCGCTTCCTGCCCGGCACCCCCGCGCGCGGCAATCCGTATGCCGGCGATGCTGGCGATGAGAAAATCAATCACCGCATCTTCCGACGCCGAACGGTCCACATCGCCGGCGTCCTGAGCCTGCCTGACGCATTCCCTTGCCGCATGTCTCAACCGATGATCGGCCGCAAGATGCACCTCTGTCAGGTCCGGGCGACTCTGGCCGAATTCGCAGATCGAGTTGACGCCCAGGCAGGCCCGATCCGCTTCCGCCACGACCCGATCCATCATTGCGGAAATGCCCTCAATGGCGCGCTCACTGCCGCGCAGTTCGCGAATGTGCGCTTCGGTTTCCGCGGTTGCATAGCGTTCCACCGCAAGGCGATAGAGGGCCCACTTGTCGCCGAACGTGTCGTAAAGGCTCTGCCGGCCGATCTTCATGGCCTTAACCAGCATCTCCGTCGACGTGCCGTCGAAGCCATGCTCGCGGAATACGCCCATCGCAAGATCCAGCGCCTTGTCCCTGTCGAATTCCTTGATCCTTGCCATAGAGATTGAGATAGCGATTCTGGACCGAGCAGTCAAGAATAATTCTCACCAGGGCAATGAACCGTTCTCGTTGAAATAGCCCCGCTGGGGCCGCTCTCGGGAAGTGTCGCCAGGTCCACGACGATTTTCGCACCCTGTTCCACCGTGCGCGTGCCGGCATGGCCGTTGAGATCGGTTGCAATATGGCCCGGCGTCGCTGCATTGATCTTGATATGGGCTTGCGAGGGGTGACGCCGGAAGGCATTGGCATATTGCAGGCTTACCATCGTCACGGCGGCTTTGGACGAGGCGTAGGCAAGGATGGTGTCGGACTGGCCGAAGGGTGTCGCCGGATCGCTCGTGAGGGTCATGGAGGCGCTGGTGCTGGTGATATTGACGATCCTCGGATGTGGCGATCTTTGCAATAGCGGCAGGAATGCGCGGATGGTGCGCACAGTGCCAAAGACGTTGACGTCGTAGGTTGCAAGCATGTTCGCTGCGTCCGTCTCCAACGCCGGCACACGATGCAGCACGCCTGCATTGTTGACGAGAATGTCGAGCAATCCTTCCCGGTCTTCGATTTGCCGTGCTGCCGCCGTAACGCTCGCCGCGTCGGTGACGTCGAGCGCGATCGCCATCACATCCGCCCCTTCCTTCGCCAGGTCGTCCGCTGCGGCCTGTCCACGCTCGCCATCCCGGCTGCCAAGATAGACCCGCATTCCGAGCCCGCCGAGCTGGCGGGCAACCTCTTTACCAAGTCCCTTGTTGGCGCCGGTAATCAGCGCAATCGGCTTCTTCGTCATGAATTCTCTCCTCAGCCAAGGACCGCGCGGGTTTCAAGAAAGGCCTCGAGGCCGAAGACGCCGAATTCCCGTCCGAAACCGGATTGCTTGAAGCCGCCGAACGGTGCCAGCGGTTCATGCGGGGCGGCGTTGAGGATGACGCGGCCGGCCTCGACCCGGTCGGCCACATGTCTTGCCCGGGTGATGTCGGATGAGAAGACCTGGGCCTGCAGGCCGTAATCTGTGTCGTTTGCGATCCTGATAGCCTCTTCCTCATCGCGGTACGGAATGAGGGAGAGGACCGGTCCGAAGATCTCTTCGCGGGCGATGCGCATGTCGTTGTTCACACCGGTAAAGATGGTGGGACGCACGAACCAGCCGCGCGACAACCCTTCCGGCCGGCCCTCGCCACCGGCGAGCAGGCTGGCACCTTCTTCCTGGCCCAGCCTGATATAGGACTGCACGCGGTCCCATTGCTTCTGGCTGACCATAGGTCCGATGCGGACGCCTTTGTCTTTGGGGTCGCCGACCTTGAAATCCTTGACTGCCTCTCTGAGGCGGGCTTCGATTTCCTTGAACCTGCTCTCGGGCGCAAGAATGCGGGTTCCGGCTATGCAGGCCTGCCCGCTGTTGAGGAAGCCGGCTGCCAACACTTGGGGGACTGCGACGTCGAGATCGGCATCGTCGAGAATGATGCTGGGGCTCTTGCCGCCAAGTTCCATCGTCACGCGCTTCATGGTTTCCGCGGCTGTGCGGACAATCGTCCGGCCTGTGGCCGTAGATCCGGTGAAGGTGATCTTCGATACATCGCGGTGGGCAGTCAGGGCGGAGCCGACGACGGCTCCGTCGCCGGTGACGATGTTGAAGACGCCCTCGGGCAGGCCAGCGACGTGCAGGCATTCGGTGATCACCCGGGTCTGGATGGCGCTCATCTCCGAAGGCTTGATCACCATGGTGGCGCCGGCGGCGATGGCGGCGGACAGTTTTCCGCAGATGAAGCCGTAGTTGCTGTTCCAGGGGGTGATTGCCACGGCGACACCGGAGGGGCGCATCTCGACCTCGGCAGTCCCGATACGGCGTCTGAAATCATAGCTTTCAAGCGTCTTGGCCATGTCCAGGAAGACGTTGCCCGCTCGCGGCGCTGAAAAATCGATGAAGTTCGACGGTGCGCCATATTCCTCGCGCATGGCGTCGATGAGATCGTTTCCACGGGCGGCCACGGCGGCATGCAACCGGTGCAGCATATCGATTCGTTCTTCCTTGGGGGTGCTGGAAAAGGCCGGGAAGGCGCGTTTGGCGGCAGCGACCGCGCGGTCTGCATCGTGCGTATCGGCGAGGCGCACGGTTCCGATCTGTTCCTCGGTGGCCGGATTGAAGAGCGGCGCCCATTGGTCGCCATGGGGTTCGACAAACGCGCCGTCAATATAAATGCGATCGATGATATGCATGTCGTTTCTCCTGCAATGGCTTCACTGAAAAAATGGCATGCGTTATGTGTTGCGGGTAGTCGGACAAAATTGGACGCGCTGATGAACTGGATCGCGCAATGAGGGCAAGCCTCATCGAGTTGGAGGCCGTTGCCGCAGTGGCTCGTCACGGCGGATTTCGGGCTGCTGCGCGAGAGCTCGGCGTGTCGTCATCGGCTTTGAGCCATGCGATCGCCGCGCTGGAGGAGCGCCTTGCCGTCAGGCTCTTCAACCGCACCACGCGAAGCGTGGCCCTTTCCGCAGCCGGCGAACAATTCCTGTCTGAAATCGCGCCGGCCCTGCAGACGCTGGAAAAAGCCATCGAGAATGTGGAAGAACATTCTGATCGGCCCTCGGGAAGGCTGCGGCTGAACATGGCGCCGGGCGCGGCGCGCATCCTGCTCCAACCGCTTCTGCTGGAATATGCCCGCCGTTATCCGGAAGTGGAGCTTGAAGTCGTCACCGAGAATGCGCTGGTCGATGTGATCGGCAAGGGGTTCGATGCCGGCATTCGTCTCACCGAGGCGATTTCCCCCGACATGGTCGCGGTGCCCATCATATCGAAAATGCGATCCTTCGTCGTCGGGTCGCCGCACTATTTCGAAGGTCGGGACAAGCCTGTTGTGCCCAGTGATCTATCACGTCACCGCTGCATTCAGATGCGCATGACAGGCGGAAGGCTCTATCGCTGGGAGTTTGAAAAGCGCGGCGAAACCTACCTGGTCGATGTCTCGGGTCACCTGACATTCGATGCGTCGGACCTGATACTGGAGGCGGCCCTTGCCGGCTTCGGGCTCGCCTATCTGGGGGAACACGCCCTCGCGACCCATCTCGCTTCGGGCCGCCTAATTCCAGTTCTCGAAGAGTGGTCGCCGTCCTACCCGGGCCTGAGCCTCTATTTCTCACAGCGACGGCATACGCCGTCCAAGCTGCGGGCATTCATAGACCTGATCCGTGAGCGCGATTTTCTCAATTAAAGTCCGGATCGCCTCCGCGGCTACTGAGGTGCACCCCGATTTTTGGGTCTGCGGGAGCTGGAATTTTCCGGGGTTAAGGCTCATGTCGGCGGGGGTGCCAAAGAGCCGTTCATGAGCGAAATCGGCACCTTGTTGCCGATGCCGCGTCGCCCCTATTGGCGACCGGTCCGTGCACCGCGGGCGCAACCAAATTCCTATGAAATTCCTATTTCTTTCCCTTCCGGTCTCTCTCGAACCTTAATGCGGTTCGGAGCCATATCTTTGCGAGAACGTGCACGCGATTGCGCGAGCCAGGGTGACCGATGTCCCGGCGCGCGCGGCAAACTGAAACAACGCACAGGATTACCCCATGGACATTGTCGTCCTCGCAATAGGCATCGTTTTTTTCGCCCTGTCGTTCGCCTACGTCAGGGTTTGCGGCAACCTCTAATAGCGGATCGTAGAAAATGCTCGTCGAATACACTCTCGGTGGCTTGGTGACGGTATTCCTGTTCATCTACCTGACCTACGCGCTCATTCGCCCTGAACGGTTCTGATCGCCCAGCCATAAAGCTCGGAAAGCCCCTCACATGACTATCAACGGTTGGATACAGATCCTGCTTTTCTGCGGGATCGTTACCTTGCTCGTGAAGCCGCTCGGCGGCTACATGACGCGCGTCTTCAATGGAGAACGCACGCTTCTTTCATGGATCTTCGGTCCGGTTGAGCGCGGCCTCTATGCCGTCGCCGGCACAAGCGAACGGGAGGAGCAGCACTGGACGACCTACGCCGCGGCGCTGCTGTTCTTCAACCTCGCAGGTTTTCTCCTTCTCTATTTTCTCCAGCGACTGCAGGGCGGCCTGCCGTTCAATCCGGCCGGAATGCCCGCGGTTCCGCCTGAGCTTGCCTTCAACACCGCTGCCAGCTTCATGACCAACACCAATTGGCAGAACTACGGTGGCGAGAGCACGATGTCCTATCTCGTGCAAATGGCCGGCCTGACGGTTCAGAACTTCGTCTCGGCGGCAACCGGCATCGCCATCGCCGTGGCGCTGATACGCGGATTCTCCAGGGCATCGACCAAGTCGATCGGCAACTTCTGGGTCGACCTGACCAGGACCACGCTTTACGTGCTCCTGCCGCTCTGCGTTGTGCTGACCCTCGTCTATGTCTATCGCGGCATGCCTCAGACGCTCGGCGCCTATGTCGAGGCAACGACGCTCGAGGGGGCGACGCAGACAATAGCCGTCGGCCCGGTCGCATCCCAGGTCGCAATCAAGATGCTCGGCACGAACGGCGGTGGCTTCTTCAACGTCAATGCCGCACATCCGTTCGAGAACCCGGACGCGATCTCCAACCTGATCCAGATGGTATCGATCTTCGCAATCGGCGCGGCGCTGACCAACGTTTTCGGCCGCATGGTCGGCAACCAACGCCAGGGCTGGGCGATCTTCGCCACAATGGGCGTACTGTTCCTCGCGGGCGCCGCGGTCTGCTACTGGGCGGAAGCCGCCGGCAACCCGCTGGTCCATGCGCTCGGCCTGGAGGGTGGCAACATGGAGGGCAAGGAGGCTCGCTTCGGTATTGCGCTTTCCGCCCTGTTCGCCGCCGTCACCACGGCAGCCTCCTGCGGTGCTGTGAATGCGATGCATGACAGCTTCACGGCACTCGGCGGGCTCATTCCGCTGATCAACATGGAACTCGGCGAGATCATCATCGGTGGCGTCGGCGCAGGCTTCTATGGCGTTCTGATGTTCGTCGTCCTCGCGATCTTCGTCGCAGGCCTGATGGTCGGTCGCACGCCGGAGTATCTGGGCAAGAAGATCGAGGCCAAAGAGGTCAAGATGGCTGTTCTCGCCATTCTTTGCCTTCCGCTCGCGATGCTGGGCTTCACGGCGATTGCCACCGTGCTGCCGGATGCCGTGGCATCGACCGCCAACCCCGGCCCGCACGGCTTCTCGGAAATCCTCTATGCCTACACGTCGGCAGCGGCGAACAACGGCTCGGCCTTCGGCGGCCTCACGGGGAACACCACCTGGTACAATCTCACCCTCGGCATCGCGATGCTGATGGGGCGCTTCCTGGTCATCATCCCGGCGCTGGCCATGGCTGGCTCGCTCGTGGGCAAGAAGTCCGTGCCCGCCTCGGCAGGTACGTTCCCGACCGACGGGGTACTTTTCGTCGGTCTGCTCGGCGGCGTCATCCTGATCGTCGGCGGCCTGACGTTCTTCCCGGCACTCGCAGTCGGTCCGATCGTCGAGCATTTCGCGATGCTCCTCGGCCAGACCTTCTGAGGTGGTGTCATGGGCTACGTCGGCCACCAATCACGCACACCCTTCCTTTCTCGCGCCGAAACGCCGGCGCGGGATGGGGCGCAGCCGCCACCCGTCTCGGCCATCCTCTGCCTGATCGTGGTCGGGATGGCGGCGCTGGTGCTTGTCGGCAGGGCGTTCATTTACCTTTTCGCAGCGATCTGATGGGTCGCGGTGCGTTCGCAATATCAAGCTGGAGTCTCCTATGAGCCAGTCCAAAACATCGAGCATCATGGACGCTCGCATCCTCATACCCGCCATTGGCGATGCCTTCCGGAAACTTAATCCGAGGACGCTTGCCCGGAACCCGGTGATGTTCGTCGTTGCCGTCGTTTCGGCGCTTACCACCGTCCTTTTGATCCGTGACCTGATCATCGGCCAGGGCAATATCGGCTTTTCCTTCCAGATCGTCATCTGGCTCTGGTTCACCGTGCTTTTCGCCAATTTTGCCGAAGCGGTGGCCGAGGGCCGAGGCAAGGCACAGGCGGAATCGCTACGCCGCACGCGTACCGAAACCCAGGCCAAGCTTCTGAAGGGTGACGATACCAAGAACTACAAGGTCGTCCCCGGCACCAGTCTGAAGGTTGGCGATGTCGTGCTGGTGGAGGCGGGCGATATCATCCCATCCGACGGCGAAGTCATCGAAGGCGTTGCTTCCGTAAACGAGGCGGCCATCACCGGCGAATCCGCTCCGGTGATCCGTGAATCCGGCGGTGACCGGTCCGCGGTCACGGGTGGCACGCAGGTTCTGTCCGACTGGATCCGTGTGCGGATTACCGCTGCTGCCGGCTCGACCTTCATCGACCGCATGATCGCCCTCGTCGAAGGCGCCGAACGCCAGAAGACGCCAAACGAGATCGCGCTCAATATCCTGCTTGCCGGCATGACGCTGATCTTCGTGCTGGCGACGGCGACCATCCCGAGCTTCGCCACCTACGCCGGCGGCTACATTCCGGTTCTCATTCTCGTCGCGCTCTTCGTTACGCTGATTCCGACAACGATCGGCGCCCTCCTATCGGCCATCGGCATTGCCGGCATGGACAGGCTCGTACGCTTCAACGTGCTTGCGATGTCCGGCCGCGCCGTCGAGGCGGCGGGCGACGTCGACACGCTGCTGCTCGACAAGACCGGCACCATCACGCTTGGCAATCGCCAGGCCACGGAGTTCAAGCCGGTCCGAGGCGTTACCGAACAGGAACTGGCCGATGCGGCGCAGCTTGCATCGCTGGCCGACGAGACGCCGGAAGGGCGTTCCATCGTTGTGCTCGCCAAGGAGAAATACGGTATCCGTGCCCGTGACATGGGAAGCCTGCACGCGCATTTCGTACCGTTTACGGCGCAAAGCCGGATGAGCGGCGTCGATTTCGACAGCTCCAGCATCCGCAAGGGGGCAGTCGACGCCGTCCTTCAACACGTCAACAAGGCCGCGCTAACTGGTTCGGGCAGCGCCGCAGCTGTCACGGTACACGAGCCGCTGGCGGCCCGCGAGATCCAGGCTATTGCCGACGATATCGCCAAGGCGGGCGGCACCCCGCTCGCCGTGGTCAAGGACGGCCGGTTGCTCGGGGTCGTCCATCTGAAGGACATCGTGAAGGGTGGCATCCGGGAGCGCTTCGCCGAACTGCGGCGCATGGGGATCCGCACCGTGATGATCACCGGCGACAACCCGATGACCGCCGCGGCGATCGCCGCGGAGGCGGGCGTGGACGACTTTCTCGCGCAGGCAACGCCTGAGAACAAGTTGAACCTTATCCGCGAGGAGCAGGCCAAGGGCAAGCTCGTTGCGATGTGCGGCGACGGCACCAATGACGCACCCGCGCTTGCGCAAGCGGACGTCGGTGTCGCCATGAACACCGGCACGGTTGCGGCGCGCGAAGCCGGCAACATGGTCGACCTTGATTCCGACCCGACGAAACTCATCGAGATCGTCGAGATCGGCAAGCAGCTCCTCATGACACGCGGGGCGCTCACGACCTTCTCCATCGCCAATGACGTCGCCAAGTACTTCGCGATCATCCCCGCCATGTTCCTGGCGTTCTATCCGCAACTTGGCGCCCTTAACATCATGGGGCTTGAGACCCCCGAGAGCGCGATTCTCTCGGCGATCATCTTCAACGCCCTCATTATCGTGGCGTTGATCCCGCTCTCGCTGAAGGGCGTGAAATACCGGCCTGTCGGTGCAGGGGCGCTGCTATCGCGCAACCTGCTGATCTATGGCCTTGGCGGCATCATCGTTCCCTTCATCGGCATCAAACTGATCGACGTCGTCATCACGACACTCGGCCTCGCATAAGGATCACACCCATGTGGAAGCAAGTAAGACCCGCGATTGTCATGATCATCGCCCTGACCGTCCTGACCGGGTTGGTCTATCCGATCGGGATGACGGGCATCGCCCAGGCTCTCTTTCCGCATCAGGCCAATGGAAGCCTGATCGAGAAGGACGGAAAGGTCGTCGGCTCCGAACTGATCGGTCAGGCCTTCACCGGAGACCAGTATTTCCATGGGAGGCCTTCGGCCGCCGGTGACGGCTACAATGCCGCCAGTTCCAGCGGTTCCAACCTCGGGCCGACCAATGCGAAGCTGATCGACCGTATCAAGACCGATGCCGAGGCGCTGAAGGCGACGAATCCCGCCGCCCCCGTCCCTATGGATCTCGTGACGACATCGGGCAGCGGACTTGATCCGCACATCTCGCCCGAAGCCGCCTATTTCCAGGTGGCGCGCGTCGCCAGGGCGCGGGGACTTGATGAGGCTGCGGTCAAGGCGCTGGTCGATGAGCATGTCACGGACCGTGAACTCGGCTTCATCGGCGAACCCGTGGTCAACGTCCTTGCGCTGAACCTTGCGCTTGACGGGGATGCTGCCCAATAAAGATACATCCGGGGCCGGAACGGCCCCGGACCGACCTCGAGGGAATGCAAATCGATGCCCGACGAAAGACGCGATGCCGAGGCACGGCCTTCACCGGATGCCCTCCTCGAGAATGCCGAGCGCGAAGGGCGCGGTCGTCTGAAGATCTTTCTCGGTGCCGCGCCGGGCGTCGGCAAGACCTACGAGATGCTGGTCTCGGGCCACGCGCGAAAGGCAGACGGCGTCGACGTCGTGATCGGCGTCGTCGAGACACATGGCCGCAAGGAGACCCAGGCGCTCGTCGACGGGTTCGAGGTCATACCGCGCCGCAAGGTCGAGTATAGGGGACAAACCCTGGAAGAAATGGATATCGACGCCATTCTCGACCGCCGCCCGCAGCTTGTACTCGTCGACGAGCTGGCGCACACCAATGTGGACGGAAGCCGCCATTCGAAGCGCTACCTCGATGTGGAAGAGGTCCTCGCGCAAGGGATCGACGTCTACACGACCCTGAACGTTCAGCATATCGAGAGCCTCAACGACGTCGTTGCCCAGATCACGCGCATCAGGGTGCGGGAAACGGTGCCCGATTCGATCATAGACCGGGCGGACGATGTCGAAATCATCGACCTGACGCCCGAGGATCTGATCAAACGGCTGAATGAGGGCAAGGTTTATCTGCCGACGACGGCGAAGCGGGCGATAGAGAACTACTTTTCTCCCGGCAATCTGACGGCCCTGCGCGAGCTTGCGCTGCGCCGCACGGCCGAGCGTGTCGACGACCAGTTGCTGAGCCACATGCAGGCGAATGCCATATCAGGCCCCTGGGGAGCAGGCGACCGCGTGCTCGTGGGCATCGACCACAGCGCGCGGGGGGCCTCGCTCGTCCGCTATGCCAAGCGCCAGGCGGACCGCCTCCGCGCTCCCTGGACGGCAATCCATGTCGAGACCTCACGATCCGTCAACCTCAGCGATGCCGACAAGGACCGCCTGGCATCGCACTTGCGGCTCGCCGAGCAGTTGGGCGGCGAAGCCATGATCATTCCTGGTCAGGGCGTGGCAAGTGATATTCTCCGCCACGCGGCCGCGAACAACTTCACGCATGTGGTGGTGGGCAAGCCGGAAAAGCGACGTTGGCGGGAGATGATCGAAGGATCGGTGGCTCACGAGCTGATCCGCATCGCCGGCGATATCAACGTGCACGTGGTATCCGGGGCAGAGCGCGCGCCGCCAGCATCAACGGGTGTCAAGACCGCGCCGCCATCCCCCCAGTTCAGGTTGCAGCCGTATCTACTGGGCACCCTTTATGTATCGGGCGCGCTCGCCTTGGGCGTCCTCCTGGATCAGTTCCTGGATGTTCGAAATCTGGCGCTCGTCTTCCTGATTGCCGTGCTCACCTCTGCGGTGACGGCTGGCCTATGGCCGGCACTCTATGCTTGCGTCGCCAGCGCACTGGCATTCAATTTTTTCTTTCTCGAGCCGAAGTACACGCTGACGATCCGGGATCCGGAGAGTGTTCTGGCGCTGGTATTCTTCCTGGTGGTCGCGGTCACGGCGAGCAATCTGACGGCGCGGGTTCAGCGCCAGGCAGCAGCGGCGCGCCAGCGGGCCAGGACGACGGAAGAGCTTTATCTCTTCGCGAAGAAGCTCGCGAGCACCGGAACGCTGGACGACGTATTGTGGGCGACCGCCCACCAGATTGCGCTGATGCTCAAGGTGCGGGTGGTGATCCTGATGCCGGAGGATGAGACGATCGCAGTAAAGGCAGGCTATCCGCCCGACGATACGCTCGTCGACGCCGATATCGCAGCCGCTCGCTGGGCATGGGAGAATAACCGGCCGGCGGGCCGCGGCGCCGACACGCTGCCAGGCGCCAAGCGTCTCTATCTGCCGCTGAGGACAGGCCGCTCGGCCATCGGCGTCGTCGGTCTCGACGACGACAGGCAGGGGCCACTTCTGACGCCGGAACAGCAGCGGTTGTTCGATGCCTTGGCAGACCAGGCGGCGCTTGCGATCGAGCGGGTGCAACTGGTCGCCGACGTCGACCGGGCGCGCCTGGCGGCCGAGGCGGACCGGCTTCGTTCGGCTCTGCTCACATCAATCTCGCACGACCTCAAGACGCCGCTTGCCGCCATCATGGGTGCGGCAGGAACCCTGCGCGACTATTCCGCCTCGATGCCGGAGGAAGATCGCGCGGACCTGCTGTCGACCGTCGTCGACGAGTCGGAACGGCTCAACCGGTTCATCGCCAATCTGCTGGACATGACGAAGATCGAGTCCGGTGCGACCGAGCCCAATGCATCCTACAATTTTGTCGGCGACATCGTCGGCACCGCCCTGCGCCGGGCGCAGAAGATCCTGACGCGACACAGGGCTGTTGTCGATATTCCTGCCGACCTTCCCATGTTGAAGCTCGATCCCGTGCTGTTCGAGCAAGTACTCTTCAACCTGCTCGACAACGCGGCGAAATATGCGCCAGCGAACTCCACGATCCTGATCCGGGCGAGGGCTGATGGCCGTGGCGTCCTCCTGCAGGTCATGGACGAGGGCCCCGGCATTCCAAGCGCCGATCTCGAGCGGATATTCGACAGCTTCTACCGCGTTCGAAAGGGTGACCACGTCCGCGCCGGAACGGGCCTAGGACTTTCGATTTGCAGGGGGTTCATAGAGGCGATGGGTGGAACGATCCTGGCAACAAACAGGGCGGATCGATCGGGCGCGATCTTCACGATCACGATGCCTGTTCCGACGGACGCGCCATATGCGGAAAATCTGACATGACAAATTCTACCGTGAAAGTCCTTGTCGTCGACGACGAGCCTGCCATCCGAAAGTTGCTTCGGGTGGGGCTGGCCAGCGAAGGATACGCCGTCGTCGAGGCGATCAACGCAAAAGATGCAATCGCTCTGGTCGGCGAAGACCGGCCGGACCTGATCCTTCTCGATCTCGGCTTGCCCGACATCGCCGGTCACGATCTCCTCGCGCGATGGCGCAACGAGGGACTGGAACTGCCGGTCGTCGTGCTTTCCAGCCGGACCGACGAGCAGGGCATCGTCAACGCTCTGGAGAACGGGGCCGATGACTATGTCACGAAACCGTTCGGAATGAAGGAGCTTGCCGCTCGCCTGCGCGTAGCACTTCGCCACCGGCTCCAGCAGCAGGGCGAGCGCCCCGTGTTCAAGACTGGCGATCTTTCCGTCGACCTGGTGAAGCGCATCGTCAAGGTGGGGGACAATGAGATCAAGCTGTCTCCCAAGGAATACGACATCCTGCGCATCCTTGTTCAACATGCGGGCAAGGTCATCACCCACCAACATCTTCTGAAGCAGATCTGGGGCGGGTCTGCTGACGTTCAGTATCTGCGGGTCTACGTGCGTCAGCTTCGCCAGAAGGTCGAGCGCAGCCCCGATCAACCCGAATACATTACCACAGAGACCGGGGTCGGCTATCGCCTGCGCGAGCCGGACCAGAACTGACACAACACTCGACCCAGACGTGCGTGAATCATGAACATAACCGATTTCCTAAGCCCGGAGCGCGTCGATATCGACGTCGCTGCGGCATCAAAACTGCAGCTTCTTCATGCGCTGTCAAAGAGCGCGGCCAATGCGCTCCGCGTCAAGGAAAGCGATGTTTTTCGAGCGCTGAACAACCGCGAATTGCTGGGCTCCACGGGCATTGGTGAAGGCATTGCAGTTCCGCATGCGCCCGTTCCTGGCATCAGTACTCCGTTGGCCCTGCTTGTGCGGCTGAAAAGGGCGATAGACTTCGAAGCCATCGACGGCATGCCCGTGGACATTGTCTTCTGCCTGCTGACACCGGCTGAAAACCGAACCCATTTGGCTGTTCTCGCCACGGTCGCCCGTGCGTTGCATTCGGTTGATGTTCGAAAGTCAATACGCGCTGCCCTCACCGCTGAGGAGCTGTATCTCTCACTCGTGGGCACAAAGGCCCAGGAACAAAATGCCGCTGCGTGCGCCAAGAGCTCATAGAGGTGACGCCACATCTCCACGAGGTGATGCTGACCTGCTGGAGGGCAACGAAAGGCAAATCGTCACTATGACATTTCGTCGGACGCTTCCCCGAATGGATCTTGTCGCGCGGAACAGCCAGCGCGCGTTCCGCGAGGGACACCTACAGCAAAGGCCCAGCGCAGAGGGTCATCGATCTGGCTGTTGTGTCAGACTTGCGAGTCAATCGGCAGGAGTTTCACGAAGTCGGCGACGAACCGCCGCCCGAATCCCGTTTCGGGCTCGTCCCGGTAGCTGACGATCGTTCCGTTCCGTACCGTCTCCCAGACGATCCCGCGGTTGGTGTCGAGGAAGACACGGTAGCTGTTGGCGGGCGCGACCCCGGTCGCCATTTAGGCCATCAGCCTCTCGGCAAGTTCCGGGCTCTCGATGTAGAGGCCGGCTTCCGTATTGATCACGGCAGATCGCGGGTCGAGATTGAAGCTGCCGATGAACACGGCCTTGCGGTCGAAGACCATGGCCTTGGTGTGCAAGGCCGCCCGCGAGAGCCCGGAACGGAGCGACCAGCCCGGCCGGAAGGCGTCGGGGTCCGGCCGCAACTCGTAAAGCTCCAGACCGTTCTCGAGCAGGCGTCTGCGGGTGTTGGAATAGCCTGAATGCGCGGCGAGCTGGTTGTTCGAAGCCAGCGAGTTGGTCAGTACACGCACCCGCACATTGCGCTCGTGCAGGGCCTTGACCGTCGCCTCCGGCGGGCAGTTCCTCCTTCAGCTTGGCGACCCGTGATGATGTCCCAGGGAGTGGTGTAGCTCGGGCGATCCTCGAGCTTTCCGGACAGGGCCGGGAACGGGTCAACTTGCAGCAGGCAAGTTGATGAGCTGATCATCACTCATTGTGGCGATCGTCTCAA
>NZ_JABXYK010000022.1 GCF_013378445.1 Mycoplana rhizolycopersici | reverse complement strand
AGCGCAGGTCCATCATGTCATTGGTCATCGGTGGTCTTTCCATCAGGTTGTGCTTGAACAACCCAACCCTACCGGAAAAAGCCGATGACCACCGCTAGCCTGATACACCACCTCTCGGGACGTCATCTGCAAACGTCGTTATAGGAAGCAATGGGGGAAGACAACCGTAGAATGAGAAACGTCGTTTGCCGGGCTGGCCTGTCTGGGAGAGCCGAGGAAGCTCGTGAGCGACGACTGGGACAGGCGTGTGACAACAGGTCTGGCGGTGAGCGTGTGCAGGTCGGACGCAATGTCACCTGACCCAATTCTTGCTGGAGGTGGCGCTTCGGGCGGAACGGGAACAGGCCGTCAGCATATTTCCTGGTCGGGTCCTCGAACACAGTCTCGCTCTCGCGAACGTCGAACCCCTGCCGTTCCAGGCCTGTGACGACTTCGTCGCGAAGCCGGTCCAGTATGAGACGGCCTTGCGTCTGCTTTGGGTCCCAGCGGCGGTTACCTTGCCACGATCATTCGCCTGCTGGACTGAATCGGCAATTCCGAGATCAGAATCGATTGTCGGGAGGCGTGAATCGCCCATGCGGTAGTCAGAAACGATTTCCCGCAAACAGGAATCGAATCTCCCTGTGGCTGAATCGCGATCATTACCGATACCCGTCGTCCAAGCCGTGAAGCCGAACTCACGGCGCGAGTACTCCACTAGACAGGGCCTTCGATGCCCAGCACCCGCCGTACCTCCGACCCTTCCATGACGCCATGAACGGAGAGACGCGCGGCAAGCTCAAGCATGGTTTCGTCCTGGACGTTCTGGTGCATAGTCGTCGCGATGCTAGGCGGCCAAGCGCCTGATGCGCGAACTATTGAAGGGCCAAGGCCGCACGCCGCGAGTGATGGTCACCGACCAGCTCCGGTCCTACCACGCCGCAAAGCGCGAGATTATGCCACGTGTCGAACACCGTTCGCATAAAGGCCTGAACAATCGGGCGAAGAATTCCCATCAGCCAGTCCGGCGACGAGAGAGGATCATGAAACGCTTCAAATCGCGGCGTCATCTGCAGCGCTTCGCGTCCATCCATGATCCGATTGCCAACCTTTTCCATATCCCCAAACACGACATCTCCTCGGGCCATCATCGCGAACTGCGCCCAGAGGCAATGAATCTCTGGGCAAAAATCGCCCGAGCATGAGCCGCCGAGCCGCAGCCAGCCTGTGTTGCCTCATGTCCGTTAAGTTTACGATGCCGTTTGAATGTCCGATATGTCTTGCTCTCGTCCGTGGGATAGGCACCCCGCCATATAGGCGGGAGTGCGATACTAAGCGTTAAAAGACTTGGCCAAAGGCATGGTGCGTATCCGTTTGCCGAGCGCTTTGTAGACAGCATTGGCAACCGCCGGTCCGATCGGCGGAACGCCAGGCTCGCCGATGCCAGAGGGCGGATTGGCGGAGGCAAGGATGTGAACCTCCACCACCGGCATCGCGTCGATCCGGAGCGGCGTGTACACATCGAAGTTGCCCTGGTCGACCTTGCCTGAGGTCAGGGTGATTTCCTCGCCCAGAATGGCGCCCAAACCAAAACCTATGCCACCCTCGACCTGTGCCCGGACTTGATCCGGATTGACCGCCAAACCGCAATCGACGGCGGCGACAACGCGCTCAACCTTGATTCCGCCACTGTCATCGGTCGAAACTTCCGCAATCTGCGCAACGACCGAACCAAAGCTCTCCGCCACCGAAACGCCGCGGAAACGGCCTTTTGGCAGCGGCTTGGTCCATTCGGCCTTTTCCGCCGCGAGCTTGAGGACGACGGCGTGGCGCGATTGCGGATCGAGCATCGACAGGCGATATTCGATCGGATCGCGTCCTGCCGCTTCGGCGATTTCGTCGATGAAAGTTTCGGCGGCAAAGGCGGTATGCGTCGAACCCACCGAGCGCCACCACAGGACCGGCACCCCGACATCAGTGCTCGTCAGGCCGACCGTCTGGTTGGGAATGGCATAGGGCAGGTTGTTTGCTCCTTCGACCGAGGTCGGGTCGACGCCGTTCTGAATCATGCCGTCAAAGGCCGTCTTCGCCATGATGGATTGACCGACAATGTGATCGCTCCAGGCCACGAGCTTTCCATCCCCGTCGATCCCTGCCTTGAGCGTATGCACATAGGAGGGGCGATAGCGGCCGGCGCGCATGTCATCCTCGCGGGTCCACTGCACCTTCACCGGCGCCCGGAATCCAATGGCCTTGGCGACATAAACGGACTCGACGACCACATCGCCATCGAACACAGCGCGCCGGCCGAAGCTGCCGCCTGTTTTCATGACATGCAACTGCACCTTGTCAGGCGTAATGCCGACGATCTGGCCGGCAAGCATCTGATAGACATCGGGAAACTGATGCCCGCCCCAGATCTCCAGCGTCCCGTCCTCGTTCCTGCGGGCAACGGCATTGAGCGGCTCCATCGCAGAATGCGCCAGATAAGGGAACTCGAAGGTCGCCTCGATGACTTTGGCCGCTGCCGCAAAGCCGGCATCGACATCGCCGTCCTTGCGCGCAATGGCCACCGGGGCCTTTCCCGCGAGATCCTTGTACATTGCCATGAGCTCGGGCGTGCTGCGCTTCTCGGCGTCAGTGTCGTCCCAAACGACCTTGACGGCTTCGCGTCCCTTGATCGCGGCCCACATATGCTCGCCGACGACAGCGATGCCGCGCGGCGTTTCGACGACATCGACGACCCCCTTTACGGAGCGCGCCGCCGCGGCATCGAAGGACTTAACCTTGGCGCCGAACATGGGCGGATGAATCATCACCGCCGTCAGCATGCCGGGCAGATTGACGTCGATCGTGTACTGTTCGGTTCCGTTCGTCTTGCGGGTACTGTCGAACCGCTTCAGCTTGGCGTTGCCGATCAGCTTCCAGTCGGCCGGCTGCTTGAGCTTCACGTCAACAGGCAGGGGCATCGCTGCAGCTTTGGCGGCAAATGCGCCGAAGCCCGCGGTCTTACCGGAAGGATGCGCCAGCACGCCGTTTTCGACGGTAATCTCCGCCGGCTGGACACCCCATTCGGATGCAGCGGCCGCCACCAGCATGGCACGCGCTGCGGCGCCCGCCTTGCGATAGCGCTCCCAGGAGGTGACCATCGAGGTAGACCCGCCCGTTCCCTGAATGGCGCCGCCAAAGGCGACATTACCATAGGCCTTCACATTGCCTGCGACGCCCTGGACATCGATCGACGACCAATCGGCATCGAGTTCTTCCGCAACGAGTGTCGCAAGGCCGTTATACGAGCCCTGCCCCATTTCGAACTGGGACGAAAGCACCATGACCTTGCCGGTGTTGTCGATCGTCAAATAGGGCGTGAAGGCGACCGCCTTGTTCCCGTCCGCAGCGGTTTCGCTTGCGGCGGCAGTTGATGACGCCAGGATGTGGTAGCCGACCGCGACGCCGCCACCGGCAGCGAGCGCGCCAAGCATGAACTGCCGGCGGGACGCCTTGGCGTTGGCGACGGGTAGCACGAGGGATTGCATCAGTTTCGGGATCATCGCTCAGGCCTCCAAACGCTTGGCAGCTTCATGAATCCCGGCACGGATTCGGTGATAGGTGGCGCAACGACAGAGATTGCCTGTCATCGCGGCGTCGATATCGTCGTCGGTGGGTCTGGGATTGTTCGTGAGCAGGTCGGTCGCCGATATGATCTGCCCGGACTGACAATACCCACATTGTGGCACATCGAGATCGGCCCAAACCGTCTGCACGGTTTCCGCGACCTTACCCGAGAGCCCCTCAATGGTCGTCACTTTCGCGTTGCCTACGTCGCCGATGAAGGTCTGGCAGGAGCGCACCGGCGCACCGTCCAGGAGCACGGTGCAGGCGCCGCATTGGGCCATGCCACAACCGAATTTCGTTCCCGTCAATCCGACGAGGTCCCTGATCGCCCAGAGAAGTGGCATATCCGGCTCGGCTTCGACCTTATGTTCGCTGCCGTTGATCGTCAAAGTCACCATGGTGTTCTCCTTGCGTTGTGACGCGGTCGCGGAGCTTCGGCCCTGGCCGTACTGTTCCGGGCTCGCTTTGACGTTCGTCATCTGTCAGGCAAACTTATAAGACCATGGTAAAGCCGGATAGGGTCGATCCTGTCGGATTGTTGCCCGATTCTGTCGCGCAACTCATGTTGTGCCCATTTTACACAATTGGGCTTTTGATCGGGCCAGCATTGGTCTCACCGGCGACAATTGCGCTAACCGACGGAGCTGCGATTGGCCGAATCGCCTGACTTGAGAAGGGCCTTGACATCACGCAGGGGAGGATGACCGAACATGCGGCGATATTCCCGGCTGAACTGCGTCGGACTCTCATAGCCGACCCTGAGCGCTGCGGTCGCCGCATCGAGCGATCCGGAAAGCATCAGCTCCCGCGCATGATGCAGCCGCAGATGCTTCTGGAATTGCAGCGGGCTCATGGCCGTCATGGCGCGGAAATGATGATGCAGTGTGGAAACACCCATATTTGCCATGTCCGCCAGCGCCTCGACGCGAAGCGGCATCGTGTAGTTCTCCTTCAACCATGCAACCGCCTTTGCCACGCGGTTACTGTTGGTTCCGGCCAACGCAAAGCGGCGCAATCGCGCGCCCTGTTCACCCGTGAGTAGCCGGTAGAAGATTTCGTTCCGTATATGGTTTGCCATGAATGGTATATCATCGGGCGAATTTACCAGCGAAATCAATCGCCAGAAGGCGTCGTACAGCTCCGGTGTCGTCGTTCCCACGACGCCGCCACGATCATGATCAGAGGTGTCGGTCGGATGCAAGTCGTGGTTGGCGATGAGGCGGCGAAGCGCCTCGAGATCCAGGCTCAACCGGGCAGCCACATACGGCTCCGCCGTCGTCGCCTCACAGATCTGGCCTGTCATCGGCAGACCGATGGTTGTCAGGAAGAACCGTGATGCATCATAGACAAGCGTTTCGTCACCAATCCGGACGCGCTTGCTCCCACTGATGATCAGCGAGAGACTGGGCTCGTACAAACTGAAAAACGGTCCCGCAGGCTCGATGACGCGATAGAGAGAAAGCCCCGGTATCTCGTGCCTGAAATTGGTGCCGTCCCACGGCAGTTGCGCTAGCACATCAAGAATACGCGAGCGAATTGCAGTAGTTTGATCCTGAAAACTCTCTGCCTCGGACAAAATTCTCTCCATCGAACCGCTATTGCCAACCATCGCCTATATCAAGGGCGCTCTTCAGCATTGTCACATTAATTTGATTTCCAGAGCATCAGGCAAGAATTCGGCAGGAACGAGCTAACGCGCCACGGAGACCGGCGCTATGCAGTCTCGGCGCGTTGAACGCAGGCTGCAGCGCCCACGCGCCTTCCTGCGCGCGCTCGATCCAGGATCGTAACGAGAAGAGGATACTTCCGCTATGAAGGCAACATTAGCTGCATCGATCTTTGTACTCGCCGCTCTCGCGCTCTGTCCCTCCGGCGCTGCCGCTGATGGCGATATGAGCCGCGGCGAAAAGCTCTTTGCCCGCTGCAGCGCCTGTCATTCCGTGAACGGCCAGAATAAGCTCGGCCCGTCGCTCGCCGGTGTCGTCGGCCGAACGGCTGGCTCCGTTGAGGGTGCGCGCTACTCCAGGGCGCTGGCCCAATCGCAGATCGTCTGGACTGAACAGAACCTGGATGCTTATCTCGCCGCTCCTACCACTCTTGTCCGCGGGACAACGATGACGATGCGGATTGCCAAAGAAGAAGACCGGCAAGATCTCATTTCATATCTCAAATCGCTTTGAATAGACGGGGTCCGACGCGACAGATGGGCAGGTTCCGGTTTGCACCGAGGCGTGGCTGCTCCCTTGAGGATGGTAGAACGTGGACGTGAGATGGCCGACGGTCCCGATATCGATACGCCACAGGCCCTCACCTTGCTGCGTGAACCCAAGGCCAATGTAGAACGCTACGATGGCTTGCGGGTCCGGATCGTAGGAGGTCGTCATGCGTCATGATCCTGCCAGCGCCGCCGTCGTCATCTTGCTGCGTAGCCTGAATATGTTTGGCATGGCCCAAGCGGTCACGAACCTGATCGAACAAGGAGCGCCAGCGTTCGATGCGGCCGTGCCGATCCTGTCCCAGTTGCTGAAAGCCGAGATGGCTGAGCGCGAGGTCTGCTCGCCTATCACATGAAGGCCGCCCGTTTCCCTGCCTATAAGGACCTCTCTGGATACGACTTCGCCGCCAGCGAGATCACGGCGCGCCAACTGCACCGATGCGAGTTCATGGTCGGAGAGCAGAATATCGTGCTGAATCAGCGATCATTTTACCGGTACCCGTCGTCCAGGCCGTCAAGCCGAACTCACGGCGCGAGTTCTCCACTATACAGGGCCTTCGATGCCCAGCACCTGCCGTACCTCTGACCCTTCCATGACGCCATGAACGGAGAGACACTCTGCGGGTTCAAGCAACCGCGGCTGATACTCCTCGAGCAATTCCCGGGCGACGGCTTCGGCAGACAGCAATCGCGCATGAACGCGCTCGGCGAGTTCGCGATCCAGGGAGAGGATGTCAAAGCTGCCACGGGTCGGCCGGTAGATGAGGGGCTGGTGCGCCGAGTAGCCAAGCCTGGTTTCGGCCGCGAGCGCAAAGTCAGTCGCCTTGGCTAGGTCGCTGTCGTCTTCGCCACCTGCCCCGCAACAGGCATCGCCAACGACAAGCAATTCTGCAACGCGCCCGGCCAGCATGCAGGCCATCTGGCGGGTCAGCCATGTCTCGGTCTGCGGGACGTGATCATGGATGCGGCTGACGACCTGCCCGAACTCGAGCATGCCGATCGTTACCGACACCACCTCGCCCACGCCAAGCAACGACCAGGCGACGGCGTGCCCGGCTTCATGGATCGAGGCCCGCCACCGAATATCGTCGTACATCTCCTCCAGCCATCATGGCGAACTGCGTTTGGAGACGATGAACCTGTGGTTGAAAATCGCCCGAGCATGACCGACGAACTCGGCCGGCGTCATGGTCTGCCCTCGTTGCGGTTAAGTTTACGATGCTCGTCGACCAACGAAACCCAGTTCGCGGGAAATGTCGTCCGCGCAGGACCGTACGACCGGGGCCAGGGCCTCGAGCCGTTGGCGAGTCATGTAGGGAAGGGTGCTTGCCACGCTTAGCCCGGCAACGATTTCGCCACGTGCACCGCGGATTGGAGCGGCGACACAGCAGATCGAGGCTTCGTTCTCCTCGATTTCCATCGTATAGCCGAGCGCGCGATAGGCGCGCATGGCGGAGACATAATCCTCCCATGCAAGAAACCCCGGCGGCGGCATTTCATCTGACAGGACAACCATCTGTGCCAGCGAATACAAACGCCCCCATTCCTTTTCGGGAAGGTCTAGCATCTGCGCCTTGCCAGTGCCGGTAATGGCAATGGGCTTTCGCAGCCCCACGCGCGAGCGCATCTCCAGGCCTTTGTTGCCTGAAATCTTGTCGACATAAATGATTTCGTCGCCGTCACGAACGCTGAGATGGATGGTGTCACCTGTCTGCTGCGACAATCGTTCCAGCAAGGGCCGCGCGACAGTCGTCAACGGCATCTGCGCCAGCGCTACGGCTCCAAGTTCGATCAGCCGTGCGCCGAGGACATAGCCGCGTCCATCCATTTGCCGTACGAATCCAGTGCGCTGGAGAAAGGAGACCAATCGATGCGTCGTGCTTCGGCTAGTGCCTATCGCCTTGCCGATGGAAGCCAAATCTCCGTTGCCATCCGCCACGGCGTCGAGCACTGAAAATGCGCGAGCGAGAGATTGTGTTCCCTGCACAATTTCTTCCGGTCTTTCCATTCCCACCATTTCTCCCGTTTTGTTCACTCTATCCATAATGTGAGAGTAATCAATATATTGTGGCATTATTTCTTAATAATTTCCCACAATATGGGACGTTGTCTCGCATATTGAAGCGTACCAATGTTGGTGTTATAAGCTCGCCGGGCTCGGGAGGAGAAGGCCGGTGCGCCACGGATTGGGACAATCACGTGGTGCGGCCTTCCATATAGGGCAGATGCGGAGGACAAGCGGCCGATGGCCTACCAATTCGATTTCAGTTTTCTATCGGAGTATTGGCCCGAACTTCTACGCGGCCTCTGGCTGACGCTCAAAATGTCGGTGCTCACGATTGTGCTGGGCTTCCTTGTCGGAACGGTGCTCGCGATCGGGAGAACCGCGCACAGCGCCTGGGTGCGGCGGGCCTGTGGGGTCTATGTGGAGGTGATCCGCAACACCCCGTTGCTGATCCAAATGTTTCTCATCTACTTCGGTCTTGCATCGCTCGGCCTCAAACTCGGTGCAAATTTTTGCGCCATCCTGTCGATCGTCATCAACATCAGCGCCTATACCTGCGAGATCATGCGGGCCGGAATCGAGTCGATCCGCAAGGGTCAGCTGGAGGCGGCGCAGTGTCTTGGCTTGTCGCGACTGCAGACGCTCGCCGCGGTCGTGTTGCCCCCGGCCACCGAGCGTGTGTATCCGGCACTCACCAGCCAGTTCATCCTGATTATGCTGACGACCAGCGTGGTCTCGCAGATATCGGCTGAAGAGCTGACCTCGATCGCCGCGCGGATCGACTCGATCACCTTCCGCTCCTTCGAAATCTATCTCGTCGTGGCCCTGCTCTACATTCTGCTCGCAGTCGCCGTGCGCGGCACCTTCTGGCTCATCGCCAGGCTGGTGTTCCCGCGCCTTCGCCGCCTCGGCACGCCGCTTTAAGGAGGCCGATCATGCTGACAACCTTTCAGATCCAAGCTCTTCTCGTCGGCGCGCTTTGGACCGTTGGGCTTGCGCTTGTCGCGTTCATCGGCGGTGGCGTCATTGGCCTCCTCGTCGCAGTGACGCGCGTTTCACGCCATCGCATCGTGCGAAATCTTTCCTTCCTCTATGTGCAGATCGTGCAGGGAACGCCGCTTCTCATCCAGATGATGCTGGCCTATTTCGGCCTGTCGCTGCTCGGTTACGATCTGCCGCCGTTTGCCGCCGCCTGTCTGGCCATCGTCGTCTATGCCAGCGCCTATTTCGGCGAGATCTGGCGCGGCGGGATTCTCACCGTACCGAAAACCCAGTGGGAAGCGGCCGAATGCCTCGCCCTTTCCGATGCGCAACGCTTCTGGCTGATCATCGTGCCGCAGGCTCTGCGCCTTTCCACGCCCCCAACGGTCGGCTTCATGGTGCAGGTGGTCAAGAACACCTCGCTCGCCTCGGTCATCGGGGTCGCCGATCTCACCTATACCAGCAAGCTCATCAACAATTCGACGTTCCAGCCATTCCAGGTCTTCGTGCTCGTCGCCGCCCTTTACTTCGTCATGTGCTTCCCGCTCGCCTGGTGGAGCCGCAAGCTGGAGGATCGCCTCAATGTCTCCAATCATTAAGCTGAGCAACGTGTCGAAGTCCTTCGGCGCGCTCCAAGTCCTCGACGGTATCTCCTTCGACGTTCATCCGGGCAGTGTCGTGGCCCTGATCGGCCGGAGCGGTTCTGGCAAGAGTACGGCACTGCGTTGTATGAACGGCCTCGAAACCATCGACAGCGGCGAGATCGACATCTGTTCGCACAGGCTCGGCACGACGGTCGAGAAAGGTCTGCTGCGCGCACTGCACCTCGATGTCGGCATGGTGTTCCAGAGCTACAACCTCTTTCCCCACCTGACCGTCGGGCAGAACATCATGCTCGCGCCGCGCTGGGTCAAGAAGTCGGCGAAAGGGGAAGCGCGCGAGCGCGCCATGGAAGTCCTGTCGCGCGTCGGCCTTGCGGAGAAGTTCGATTCCTATCCCGAGCAGCTTTCAGGCGGCCAGCAGCAGCGCGTGGCGATCGCCCGTTCCCTCGCCATGCAGCCCAAGGTCATGCTGTTCGACGAGGTGACCTCGGCGCTCGACCCGGAACTGACCGGCGAGGTGCTGCGCGTCATGGAAAGCCTCGCCCGAGAAGGCATGACCATGGTGCTCGTCACCCATGAAATGGCCTTTGCCCGCCGCGTCGCCGACACGGTGATCTTCATGCACAAGGGCCGCATCCACGAGAAAGGGCCGGGCGCCATGCTGGAAGCACCGTCCACGCCCGAACTCGCGCAATTCGTCGGCAACGGGCTCTGAAACAAGCCCCATCCAGCCTTTTACCGAACCACCCAAATCCGGAGGAAAAAATGGGTATCGCGAAATACATGACCTCTCTCGTCGTGTTCGTTGCGCTGAGCGCCAGTGCTGTGACCGCCAGTGCCGATCAGCTTGCCGACATCAAGGCGGCCAAGGCGATCACGATTGGCGTAGACCTCGGCCAGGCCCCCTTTGGTATGGTTGACGGCACCATGAAGCAGGTCGGCTCCGATGTCGCGACTGCCGAGCTCCTCGCCAAGGACCTCGGCGTCGAGTTGAAGATCGTCTCCGTCGCACCGGCAAACCGCATCCCCTACCTGATGACGAAGAAGGTCGACGCCGTCATCGCCAGCTTCTCGATTACCGATGAGCGCAAGAAGACGATCGACTTTTCCAATCCCTATGCCGTGATCCAGTCGGCCGTCGCCACCACCGGTGGCCTGAAGGTTTCCGCGCTTAACGACCTTGAAGGTAAGGAGGTGGCCGTCACGCGCGGCTCGACGAACGACCAGATCATCACCAAGGCTGCCGAGGACGAGGGGCTGAACATCACCGTTGTGCGCTACGACGACAACGCCACCGCAACGAACGCCGTGGTATCCGGCCAGCAGGATGTCTATGTCGTTGCACCCTCGCTGCTCGTGCCGGTCAACGCCGCCAATCCGGACAAGAAGATCGAGCCGCAGCTGACGCTCAAGAGCTTCCCGCTCGGGATCGGCCTGCGCAAGAACGAGCCGGAATTCAAGGCATGGCTCGACCAGTGGGTCACGGACAATCTCGCCAGCGGCAAATTGCGCGAGACCTACAAGACCTATCACAACGTCGATTTGCCCGACGACATGGCCTCATTCAACTGACCAGTTCCGGTCCCGGCCCCTGGTGGGCCGGGCCATCCCCGCATCGTTTCCGGAAAGCTCCCATGTCTACTTCGATCATCATCCGCCTGCGCCCCGAAGACGACGTCGTGATCGCAGCCCAGGCCATTCCCGCCGGAACTGCTCTGCCCGATCTGGGCATCACGACGCTTCAGGATATTCCCGCGGGGCACAAAGTCTCGGTACGTGACCTGAAAGCCGGATCGCCGGTGCGCAAATACAACCAGATCATCGGGGCGGCGAGCGCGGATATTCCGGTTGGCGCTCATATCCATGTGCACAATCTCGTCATGACCCAGGTGGAACACGATTTCGCCATCGGTAGCGCTGCGCATCGGGTCGAAATGGCCGTTGAACCCGCGACCTTCATGGGCATTCGCCGCGCCGACGGGCGCGTGGCGACCCGTAACTATATCGGAATCCTGACGAGCGTGAATTGTTCCGCCCGCGTGGCGCGCGCCATCGCCGACCATTTCCGGCGCGACCTCCGCCCGGAAATGCTTGCAGACTTTCCCAATGTCGACGGCGTGGTGGCGCTGACCCACGGCATCGGCTGCGGTGTCGACGTACGCAGCGAGGGCATGGCGATGGTACGTCGCACGCTTGCCGGCTATGCCGTGCACCCGAATTTCGGGGCCGTGCTGATGATTGGCCTCGGCTGCGAGGCGAACCAGATTGCCGACATCCTGGCTGAACGCGGCCTTTCCAGCAGCGAGGCGTTGCGCACATTCACCATCCAGGAGCAGGGCGGCACTGCCAAGACCGTCAAGCACGGCATCGAGCAGATCAAGGCGATGTTGCCGATGATCAACGACGTCAAGCGCGAGCCGCTGGCCGCTTCCCACATCGTCGTCGGCCTCCAATGCGGCGGCTCGGACGGCTATTCCGGCATTACGGCCAATCCCGCGCTGGGCGCGGCGGTAGATCTCCTGGTGAAGAACGGCGGCACGGCCATCCTTTCCGAGACGCCGGAGGTATACGGCGCCGAACATCTTCTAACGCGCCGCGCCTCCAGCGAAGAGGTGGGCCGCAGGCTCATCGATCGCATTGATTGGTGGAAGGAGTACTGCGCCCGCAACGGCGCGGAGATGAACAACAACCCGTCCGCCGGAAACAAGGCTGGCGGCCTGACGACGATCCTGGAAAAGTCGCTTGGTGCCGTCGCCAAGGGTGGCACCACACCGCTCAATGGCGTTTATCAATATGCCGAGCCCGTCACGGCGACGGGGTTCGTCTTCATGGATTCGCCGGGCTTCGATCCGATTTCGGCGACCGGTCAGGTTGCGTCCGGCGCAAACCTCATCTGCTTCACTACCGGCCGCGGCTCCGCCTTCGGTTGCATGCCTTCGCCCTCGCTGAAGCTCGCAACAAACACCGCGACCTGGAATCGGCAAGAAGAGGACATGGACATCAACTGCGGGACGATCATTGACGGCACTGCAACCATCGAAGAACTTGGCGAAGAGATTTTCCAGATGATCCTTGATTGCGCGTCCGGCAAGCCATCCAAGAGCGAACTCTTCGGCTATGGCCAAGACGAGTTCGTTCCGTGGCAAGTCAGCGTCGTAACGTAAATGCTGGTGAGCGATTCTCACGGCACTGTAACGTTGACGCTACGCATTCAAGATGTGGAACTGAGGCTTTGGTTCAGGCGGCTTGAAGCCGTGCGATCTGCACGCAGCTGAACCCGCCCGAGCCTTTAACCTCACCAATATTCGTTTCACCTGCAAACGTCGTTATAGGAAGTAATGGGGAGAAGAGAGCCGTAGATTAGCAAACGTCGTTTCCCGGAGTTGGACTTCCAGGGTAGCCGAGGCAGCCATAATGGGTAAGCTGGAAAGGCAAGTGTGAAGGCGAACGGGCCAACAAGAAAAATGTCGGGTGACCCTACTCTTGTTGCAGGTGGCGCTTTGGGCGGAACGGGAACAAGCCATCCGCATATTTTGCGATCAGCTCCTCAAAGACAGTCTCGCTTTCCGGAACATCGAATCCTAGGCGTTCCAGGCCCTCGACGACTTCATTGAGAAGTCGTCGAGCACAAGACGGCTATCGCGCCGACGACGGGCCGCAACGATCAACTGCCAGAGAAGCATTCGGGCAATGTCGTCACGGGAAGGGCGGCGTTTTACCCGGCCTTCTGCTGACGCGCCTGCTGTTCGGCGTTTCTCTGTGTTTGGGTTTTCTCGCCATATCCCTCTCTTCGTCACCTCGAACCCTCCGGGACGCCACCCGACTGTGCTGACAAACCGCGATCCACATCACGCACCTCCCAAGGCCTGCTGCGCCTTTCATGCGGCGTCGGCTCTTATCTCTCTTCACGCGTTGGACAAGGAGACACTTGTTCATCCCTATACGAACCTTGCGGTGCACCAGGAGGTTGGGCCTCATGTGATCACGGGCGGTGAGGGGATCTACGTCTTCGACGATGAAGGAAATCGCTATATCGGCCGCAACTCGAGCCGAAGGAAGGTCTGGCACTGGCGGAGGAGATCGTGCCGTTCTACAGCGGCAAAAGGCGATTTCGTAGGATCCACTGATCTGGCGACGGTGAACTGGGTCGTGCCGACGACCTGACTTCGCGCGTCGACCGATGCGATCGGCACACCGGGGCATTCCTGGGAGCTGGTTGGGTCGGGGTGAGGTCCTTCGCTATGTTCGGGAAGATCGGGCCGCCGTGATCGCTGTCAGTCGTGGCGATGAACCGTCGCCTGGTCTTCGGCTGCAGATCGTGTCCACGCATCAGGCGCGAATCTTCTTGTGCTTCACGATGGGGCCTTGCTGCCGCAAGGACGCACCGACGCGGCGGTAGCCATAGAACTCGAACTCGTCGCCAACATCGCTTCGACGGCGGCGGTATCGTCGGCCATCCTTTCCGGTCTGTCGTAATAGGTTGAGCGTGCAATACCCATCAGCAGGCATCCTTAGCGACGCAGATCGCAGCGGGCCGGTGATGACGGATGTAGCTCCGCTTCTCGGCCGGGGTGCGCTTTTCAGAGCCCCCTTTAGAAACTCCAGTTCCAGCGCCTGTTTACCGACGAGACGTTCGAGCGCGGCGATGCGGGCTTCGTACTCCGGGATGGGGTCGGCGGCCTGAGCGTCTTCATCGAACGCGCCTTCCTCATACTTACGAACCCAAATCCGGATAAAGTTGCGCGACACGTCGTGGCGCTTGGCCAGACCATGCAGCGTTTCGCCCGCGATGAACTCCTGCGCGACTTGCCGTTTGAATTCGATACTGTGACTACGATGTCTTGCCATGGGTTCCACTTTCGGAAACCCGTCAACCCCGGTCAATTCACCAAGCCTATCTGTCCACCCTCAGGGGCGCACTCCACAAGGGGGCCAATTTTGGCTCTGACTCAGTTTTGATGCAGTTGTAACAATGCTTTAGAGCGTCGGCGGCCGATCCGTCTACTGCCCGACCGTGAGCCAGCGACGGCAGAGGCCTGGTTGCGGGGAAATCCTCAAATCCAGATCATTGCTCGCGATCGCGGCGGCGCTTGCGGGCTGGCCGCGGCAAAGGCGCTGCCGGATGCAGTGCAGGCCGCTGATCGAAGGCATCTGATGGAGAATTCCAGCCGTGCATTCCTGGATTCCGTCCGCAAGTCGATGCGGCAAATTCGCAAGACGCTAGGTGCAACGCGCGTCAATCCTAAACTTCTGACCGCCCCTGACGATCTGAAGGGCGCACCTGCCGCGAACAACTTGGAGGCCGGATACAGCGGTAGCGCGTCTTGGCGAGCGGATTGCGCGTTCGCCGGATGGCGAAGCGCGTCGCTGTGGATCGATGATCAGTCACCCGGCCGAACGCTCAGACCCGAACGCATGCGAAGCCCGCGCAGCTTTCTAGCCGTTGTGCTCGAGCCTGAAATCCGCCTCTCGAGTTGGCGGGGGTGGTCCTCAGCTTGATTTTACCACCCGCAAACGTCGCAACATGGCGGCGCTAGTTTTCAAATCCCTGACCCGTCGAGTTCCCGGGCGTCGTCGCCTTCCCAGGCGGAGGGCAGGGATGTGCGATCGAGATTGGCTGAAGGCATGGGCATCCAGCACTTCAATTCCGGTTCGGCATATTCGATGATTCGGCCTGGCGAGGAATCAGAGGAGCGCCAGCCTTCTGGGCCTGCCTGATCGCCATTCGACCAATACGCGAGGTCAACTTCTGCCGGGCCCTGCTCCGACGGGCGGATCGTGATGAGAATGCGACTGCCGTCTTTCGGCGCACTTGCCATGTGACGCCAGCGGTCTGGCTCGTCCATCGTTTTCCTCCGGCCTTGCTGTAGGTTGGAAGTGTCGCCTCGCCATTTAAAGCGGTCAACTCAAACTTTGCACGGTCGGACCTTCTCTTGATCCGATGATCTACGATTCCCAGTGGGACGAACATGAGCGCCCGAAGGAAACGCCCGCGGTGCGGCGACAGACAGACGACCTGCCGCCGGTGCTGCAGGCAGTCATGACCCAACTATCGTTGATTGAGGTACGGTAGTGCCCAACCTTGATGCTTGCCGACGACGTTGTTAATACGCAGCCTCATAGATTGCCAAGGCGTCCTCTTCGGTCAGCGGCCGGGGGTTGTTGACGAGAAGGCGTGTCTGCTTCATCGCATCCCGCGCCATCATCGCCAGTGCGTCACAGGGGATGCTCACTTCCTTCAGGGTCTGGGGGATTTTCAGCGCGCGTCCAAGATTGGCCAATGCCTCTATGAAGGCCTGGGCCCGGTCGGCGACTGGAACGCCGGCCAGCTCGGGAAATGCATCGGCGGCGATCTCCGCATAGACATCACTCGCGGCCGGCAGGTTGAAGCGAAGCACATGCGGCAGCACCAGGGCGTTCGAAAGGCCATGGGGAACATGGAAATGCCCGCCGATGGGATAGGCAAGCGCATGTACAGCGGCAACCGGCGAATTCGCAAAAGCCTGGCCGGCTAAAAGCGATCCGAGCAGCATGGCGGAGCGTGCATCGCGGTTGCGGCCATTGAACACCGCCTCGCGGATATTGGCTCCCAGAAGCTGCAGTGCTTGCCGGGCAAGGCCGCGCGAGATCGGATTGTTGTTGGGCGATGTCGAGGCATAGGATTCGATGGCATGCACCATGGCATCGATCCCGGTCGCCGCAGTGACTGCGGGCGGCAGGCCAAGGGTCAGGTCGGCGTCGAGGATCGCCATATCCGGCAGAAGCAGCGGCGAGACGACGCCTTTTTTTTCGGCTTCGCCTGTCGTGATGATGGCGATCGGCGTGACTTCAGAACCGGTTCCCGCAGTCGTCGGCACGAGGACCAGCGGCAGGCGCGGTCCCCTTGCGATGTTGACGCCATACACGTCGGCGAGGCTTTCGCCACCGCCCGCCAGAAGGGCAGCGACCTTTGCGACATCCATCGGCGAGCCGCCACCGATCGCAAGGATACCTGTCGTCTCATGCGCATTGACGGCCTTGAGCAGGGCCAGAATGTTGCTTTCCGGTGGATCTGCAGCCACCTCGTCGAAAATGGCGACGGCCATGCCGGCCGCTTCGAGCGAGGCGATGGCCGCGTCGGCAAGGCCAAGGCCACGCACGCCCTTGTCCGTGACGACAAGGACGCGGTCGCCGAGCAGGCGACCCGCGATTTCAGCCATCCGTGCGCTGGCGCCCGCTTCCGCGACGATCGATTTCGTGGTGTTAAAGAAGAAGTTGCTCATGGCAGTGGTTCCGTCCGTCCGTCGCGGCGCTTGGCACGCGCCGATTGTCTGTTGGCGCTCCAGGCTCGCGGCCGGGAGAAGAGGGATTTCATTTCGGGCTCAGGCGCGGCGAAGTTTTAGCCCGGCCGCCTCGCGGTCATAGACGTCTGGCGTAATGCCCTCCGCCCGCAGCATGTGCTTCTGGATCTTGCCGCTTGCCGTCTTCGGAAGTGCGTCGACGATCCGCAGGTAGCGCGGCACCATGTAGCGGGGCAGCCGATCGGCGAGGAAGGTCATCAGCACGACCGGATCAATGCTGTGCCCTTCGACCGGCGTGACGGCGATCAGCACCTCGTCCTCGGAATGTTCGCTCGGCACGGCGACGGCCGCGCATTCCTTGACGTCGTCATGGGTCGTGACTTCGCCTTCCAGCGCGAAGGAGGAGATGTTTTCGCCGCGACGGCGGATGACGTCCTTCAGCCGGTCGACAAAGAAGTAGCGCCCTTCGCCATCGCGACGGAAACCATCGCCAGTATGGAACCAGCCGTTTCGCATGGCTTCAACGGTCGCTGCCGGGTTGTTGTAATATCCCTTCATCAAGGCCCAGGGGCGATGTGAGCGGATGACGAGCTCGCCGGTTGTGCCATCCGGCACCTCCATGTCGTTCTCGTCGACGATACGCAACTCGTACCAGGGGCGCGGCTTTCCGGCGATCCCCTTTTCCGTGATGCCCGGGCCTGCATGCAGCGGGCTTGCGATCTCGGTCATGTTGTAGATCGTCCATGCATCCACGCCGAAGCGCTCGGCAAAGAGCGGTCCATCCTCGCCGAAGGGCGTGATGAAGACCCGGCGCAGCGGGTGGTTCCGGTCATCTCCAGTTGGCGGCTGCTTCAGGAGGAAACTCGCCATCACCCCGAGTAGAAGCGCAAAGGTCGAGCCCGTATCGCGCACCGCCGGCCAGAAATCCTGCGTCTTGAATTCGCGCATCATGCCGATCGAGCCGCCACGGGCGAGCATGGCATAGACATAAAGGGTCGATCCGCAATGGAAGATCGGCCCGCAGATCATGCAGCGATCATCCGGCTCGACACAATCGAAGGCATCGGGACCCATCGTATAGAGCTGGACATAGGAGGTGACGACCCCCTTGGCATTTCCGGTCGTGCCGGAAGTGTACATGATCGCCAGCGTGTCCCATGGCTCGATCGGGCGATCGAGGGTCAGAGCGGCTTCATCGATCTCGGAGACATCTGCGAGCGGGATGATTTCCACGCCATGCCGTATGGCGGAAGCGCCCCCGCCAGCCACGGTCAGCACCTTCTTCAGCTTGCCCGGCGAGATGCCGTCCAACCTGTCGAGCAGCGCCTCTTCAGCGATCATCAGCGGGGCATCCGCGTCCGAGAGGATGTGTTCCAGCGGCCGCCCGCGTGCGCCGGTGTTGATCGGCACGTAGACCGCGCCGAGATAATTGATCGCAAACCAGGTGGAGAGAAGGTCCGGTCCGTTTCCCATGAAGCAGAGGACATGATCGCCGCGGCGAACTCCATGGGCATAAAGCGTTGCCGCACGGCGGCGGACCTTATCGCGCGCAGTGCGATAGTCCCATTTCACCGAAGGCCAGAAGTGCACGAACGGGGCGTCCGGTGTTTCCTGCGCATAGTGATCCAGCAGATAGCGCAGCACCGATCGATCGCGGTTCAGCGCGTTTTCCACGTCCGTCATTCTTAAAATCCTCCTCCAGGGCATCCCCGACAAAGCACGAAAAGAGCCCGTTGCAAAGTCGAAATGAATATGCAACATACTCGGTAGTATGTCAAAGCGGTTTTACCACGGGAGGGGTTTTTGACTGTCGTCAGCATAGAGCGAGATGGACCGTTGGCGCTGGTTCGCTACGATCGTGGAGGCAAGGCGAACGCTCTCAATATGGAAGCGATCGAGGCCCTGACTGCCGTCGCCGACGAGCTTGCCGACGATACCGGCGTGCAGGTCGTAGTTCTGACTGGAACGGAGACGCGGTTCTCGGCCGGTGTCGACCTCGAAGACGATCGGCTGTGGCAGAAGGATGCCGATCCGGTGGTGCGCAGCCGTGCCATGGCGGCTGGAGGGCGCATGTGCGAACGCTGGCTGCGTTTGCCCCAGGTCACGATCGCAGCCATTGAGGGCGCGGCCATCGGCGGCGGTGCGATCCTGGCCTTGGCGGCGGATTTTCGTGTCGCTGGCGAGGGCGCCTATTTCCGCTTTCCCGAGGTGAAGCTCGGCATGACGCTCGGCTGGAGCGGCCTGCCTCTGCTTTCGGACCTGATCGGTGCGAACCGGGCCAAGCGGGCCTTGTTCACCGATCAGCGTATCGAGGTGCAAGAAGCTCTTTCCATTGGCCTCTGCGACGAGGTTTCCGCCAAGGGCGGAGCGGTCGATGCGGCCAGCGCGTTGGCCGACAAGGTTGCCCTTTGCCCGCCCGCCGCACTTCGCATGACCAAGCGCTCGATCGACGCCAGCCTCAGGGCAAACTGGGCGGCCGGTTTCGAGCAGGACCAATTCTACCTATCGCGCACCCTGACGGAGCAAGGTGGCTGACGGCGCTGCAACACTAAGCAATTCAAGAGGAGGAAACGCATGCAATTCAAGTCAACTATCCTTGCCGCAGCGACGGCAGCCTTGCTGGCGTCGATGCCGGCTCTCGCCGAGCCTTATCGTCTCGGCGTCCTGACAGACATGTCGGGCATGAATTTCGACCTGGCCGGCCAGGGCTCGGTCGTGGCCGCCCAGATGGCGGTCGAAGATTTCGGCGGCAAGCTTCTGGGGGAACCTGTCGAGGTGATCGTCGGCGACCATCAGAACAAGCCGGACATCGGCTCGACGCTCGCCCGGCGCTGGATCGACGAGCAGAACGTCAAGGCCATCGTAGATGTGCCGACCTCGTCGGTCGCCATGGCCGTTCAGGAAATTACTCGCAACTCTGATACCGCCTTCCTGGTGTCGACCGCCGGTTCCTCGGACCTGACGGGCAAGGCCTGCTCGCCGACGACGGCCCAGTGGACCTGGGACACCTACGCGCTCGCCAACGGTACGGGTCGGGCGATCACCGAAGAAGGCGGCAAGAAGTGGTACTTCATCACTGTCGACTATACCTTCGGCCACGCGCTTGAGCGCGATACTTCGGAAGCTGTGCTTGCGGCAGGCGGCGAAGTGATCGGCACGGTGCGCCATCCGCGCGAAACAACGGATTTCTCGTCCTATCTGCTACAGGCCCAGTCTTCGGGCGCTGACGTCGTTGCGCTTGCGAACTCTTCGGGCGACACGATGACGGCTCTCAAGCAAGCGGCCGAATACGGCATCACTGCTTCGGGCCAGCGTATCGCCGGCATGCTGCTGTTCCTGTCGGATGTCCATGCCGTCGGGCTTGAAACCGCCCAGGGCCTGACCCTGACGACGGGCTTCTACTGGGACCTCGATGACCAGACCCGCGCCTGGTCCAAGCGCTTCGGCGAACGCATGAACGGCAAGATGCCGACCATGGTTCATGCCGGCGTCTATTCCTCGGTGATGAACTACCTGAAGGCGGCGGAAGCGGCTGGCAGCGTCAGCGGCAAGGCTGCCATCGACAAGATGCGTACCATGGACATCAACGACTTCTTCGCCCGCAATGCCCATCTGCGCGAAGACGGCCGCATGGTTCACGACATGTACCTGGTACAGGTCAAGACGCCTGAGGAGTCAAAAGGTCCGTGGGATTACTACAAGGTCATTCGCACCATCCCCGGCGATCAGGCCTTCCGCCCGCTCGACAAGAGCGAATGCCCGCTGGTCAAGAAATGACGGTTGCGGTGCTCCCCTTCGGAGACGCCCATGTCGAAAAGCCTCGTGCCGTTTTGTCGGCACGGGGTCTATCCAAGACATTCGGCGGTTTCCAGGCGGTCAGGAATGTCGATCTCGACGTCCATCACGCCCGCGTTCACGCCCTGATCGGGCCGAATGGCGCCGGAAAGACCACCGTCTTCAATCTGCTGACGAAGTTCATTCCGTCGACGGCAGGCACGATCAGTCTGGATGGCGCCGACATCACGCGGACTGCGCCGGCAAAAGTCGCGCGCATGGGGCTGGTGCGCTCCTTCCAGATCTCGGCGACCTTCCCGCAGATGACGCTGCTTGAGAATGTCCGGGTGGCCCTGCAGCGCCCGAACGGTCAGGCGGTCCAGTTCTGGCGTTCGCTCGGCTCGCTTCGCAACCTTGACCGGCAGGCGCTCGAGCTTCTGGAACGGGTGGGTTTGCAGGACATGCGCCACCGCCTCGCCTCCGACCTTTCCTATGGCCGCAAGCGGGCGTTGGAGATTGCAACGACGCTGGCGCTCGACCCCAGAGTGCTTCTGCTCGACGAGCCTCTGGCCGGCATGGGTCAGGAGGACGTCTCCGTCATGGCCGGCCTGATCAGCGAAGTCGCGAAGGACCGCGCCGTGCTGATGGTCGAGCACAATCTGAAGGTCGTCTCCGAGATCTGTCACGACGTGACCGTGCTCCAGCGCGGCGAGATCCTGACGACCGGCGACTATGAGACCGTCAGCAACGATCCGCGCGTTCGCGCCGCCTATATGGGAAATGAAGATGCATAGTTCGCAACCGCTTCTGTCCGTGCGGGGGCTCAATGCCTGGTACGGCGAAAGCCACGCGCTGCATGGCGTCGATCTGGATATCTGGCCGGGCGAAACCGTGACTCTTCTCGGCCGCAACGGCGTGGGCAAGACCACGACCTTGCGGGCGATCATGGGTATCATTCGCAAGCGCACCGGTTCGGTCGCTTTCGATGGGCAGGATGTGCTCAAGCTGGCACTGCATCGCACTGCCCATGCCGGCATCGGCTTCGTGCCGGAAGAGCGCGGGATCTTCGCGACGCTGACGGTCGAGGAGAACCTGATGTTGCCGCCAGCCGTCGACAGGGGCGGGATGTCGGTCGAGGAAATCTATGCGCTTTTTCCCAACCTGCTGGAGCGCCGCTCGAGTCCCGGAACGAAGCTGTCCGGCGGCGAACAGCAGATGCTGGCGATCGCTCGTATCTTGCGCACCGGTGTCAAACTGATCCTGCTCGACGAGCCGACCGAAGGGCTTGCGCCTGTCATCGTCCAGCGCATCGGCGAAATGCTGCTTGCCCTCAAGCAGCGCGGGCTGACCGTCCTTCTGGTCGAGCAGAACTTCCGCTTTGCGGCCAAGATCGCCGACCGCTTCTACGTGATGGATCACGGCCAGGTCACCGATAGCTTCACCACCGCGCAGTTGCCGGATCGTATCCAGTCACTCAACCGGGCGCTCGGAGTCTGACCATGACGATGATTTTCGGAATTCCCGTCCAGGCGCTCCTGGGCCAGCTTCTGGTCGGCTTGATCAACGGCTCGTTCTATGCGGCGCTCAGCCTCGGCCTCGCCGTCATCTTCGGGCTGCTGCGCATCATCAATTTCGCCCATGGGGCGCTCTATATGCTGGGCGCTTTCGTCGGCTACCTCTTGCTCGCCTTCGCGGGCATCGGCTACTGGCCAGCGCTGATCGTCGCGCCGCTGATCGTCGGGCTCTTCGGTGCTGTGCTCGAACGCACCATGCTGTCGCGCCTCTACAAGCTCGATCACCTCTACAGCCTGCTCTTCACCTTCGGGCTGGCGCTCTTCATCGAAGGCACGTTCCGCTATTTCTACGGCTCCTCCGGCCAGCCCTACGCGGTTCCGCCCAGCCTTGCCGGCGGCACCAATCTCGGCTTCATGTTCCTGCCTAACTACCGCGCATGGGTCGTCGTTGCGTCCTTTGCGGTCTGCATCGGCACCTGGTTCCTGATCGAGCGGACGAAGCTCGGCTCGTACCTGCGGGCGGCGACGGAAAATCCGACGCTCGTGCAGGCGTTCGGCGTCAACGTGCCGCTGCTGCTGACGTTCACCTATGCCTTCGGCTGCGCACTGGCCGGCTTCACCGGCATACTCGCCGCGCCGATCTACCAGGTAAGCCCGGTCATGGGCTCCAACATCATCATCATCGTCTTTGCCGTGGTCGTCGTCGGCGGCATGGGGTCGATCTTCGGCGCGATCGCGACGGGCTATCTGCTCGGCCTCGCCGAGGGGCTGACCAAGGTGATCTATCCCGAAGCGTCCAACATCGTCGTCTTCGTCATCATGGCCGTGGTGCTTCTGGTTCGCCCGGCCGGACTTTTCGGAAAGGAAGCGTGACATGACCGAGACGTCCCTGTCCCAACCCTTCGTAGGGCCGGCGGCTGGCCGCGCCCCCCTGCGGCTCCTCGCCGTCTGCATCGGCTTTGCCGCGCTGGTTGCCGCGCCGATGTTCTTCTACCCCATCTTCGTCATGAAGATCCTCTGCTTTGCACTGTTTGCCTCGGCCTTCAACCTGCTGCTCGGCTATACGGGGCTTCTGTCCTTCGGCCATGCGGCGTTTTTCGGAGGCGCTGCCTATGTGACGGCCCATGCGGTGAAAGTCTGGGGCTTTCCACCCGAACTCGCCGTCCTTGCCGGCGTATTGGGCGCCATCGTGATCGGCGCAGTCATCGGCTTTCTCGCCATCAGGCGGCAGGGCATCTATTTCGCGATGATCACGCTTGCGCTGTCGCAGATGTTTTACTTCTTCTGCCTGCAGGCGCCGTTTACCGGCGGCGAAGACGGGATCCAGGGCGTGCAGCGCGGCAAGCTCCTCGGCTTCATCGATCTCGGCCAGACGATGAACATGTATTATTTCGTGCTCGGCATCTTCCTGCTCGGCATCTTCGCCATCTGGCGGATCGTCAATTCGCCTTTCGGCGCGATCCTGAAATCGATCCGCGAAAACGAGACACGGGCAATTTCACTCGGGCTGTCCGTCAATGCCTACAAGCTGTCGGCTTTCGTCATGTCGGCAGCCATTGCCGGTCTTGCCGGATCGACAAAGGCGTTGATCTTCCAGTTCGCGACGCTGACCGACGTGACGTGGCAAATGTCGGGTGAGGTGATCCTGATGACGCTGATGGGTGGCATCGGCACGTTGCTTGGGCCGGTGGTCGGGGCGGGTCTCGTGGTGACCTTGCAGAACGTGCTCGCCACCTCCGAATTCCCGGTCACCGTCATCACCGGCGCGACGTTCATGCTCTGCGTGCTCACCTTCCGCCGCGGCATCGTCGGTGAGATCGAGGCCGCGATTGTCAGATGGAAGCGCCGATGAGCGAGGACCGCGGCCTGCTGCGCATTCTCTCCGCCTCGGTCTGCGACACCTGGGTCGACTACAACGGCCATATGGGCGACTACGCCTATGGCATCGTGTTTTCCGATGCGGCCACCGCCTATATGGACCGGATCGGAATCGACGAGGCTTACCGGACGGAAACCGCAGCCACGCTCTACACGCTCGACATCCGCATCGGCTTCCTCAAGGAGTGTCACGCCGGTGAAGCGCTCCATGTCGATATTCTAGTACTTGCGGCGGACGCAAAGCGCCTGCATCTTTTCATGCGCCTGGTCAATTCAGCCGGCGAAGAACTGGCTCTCTGCGAACAGGTGCTGATGCATGTGTCGCGGGCGGAGGGAATGCCACGTTCGGCGTCGCTGCCCGAACGATCGCTGGAGCGGCTGATGACCGATCTAGAAGCCCATAGCGACATCGAGCGCCCCGCCTGGCTCAGCAGACGGATCGGGCTGTCGCGCGGCTGAGGCTTCTTTCAAGACTGAAATCGACAATGCCCCGGACGCATCCAATATGTCCGGGGCATTGTCGTTCGTGGTGGGCCGAGTTGGCCCTATTGTCAGGCGATCTCGAAAAGGCCGGCGGCGCCCATGCCCCCGCCGATGCACATCGTCACCACGACATAGCGAAGACCGAGACGACGGCCTTCGATCAGCGCGTGGCCGACCATGCGCGCGCCGGACATGCCGTAGGGGTGGCCGATCGAGATTGCTCCGCCGTTGATGTTCAGCTTTTCATTGTCGATGCCGAGGCGATCGCGGCAATAGAGGACTTGTGAGGCAAAGGCCTCATTCAGTTCCCACAAGCCGATGTCATCGATCTTCAAGCCATGCTGCGCGAGGAGCTTCGGCACGGCAAAGACCGGCCCGATGCCCATCTCCTCCGGCGCGCAGCCGGCAACAGCGATGCCGCGATAGATGCCGAGTGGCGACAGGCCGCGCCGTTCCGCCTCGCGGGCCTCCATCAGCACGGATGCCGAGGCGCCATCGGAGAGTTGCGAGGCATTGCCCGCGGTGACGAAACGGCCTTCCGGCACGATCTCGCCGCCGGCAAACACCGGCTTCAGGGAGGACAGTCCCTCTAGCGTTGTCTCCGGGCGATTGCCTTCGTCCCTGGCAAGCGTCACTGCTTTCGACGACGTCTCGCCGGTTGCCTTGTCGCTGACCAGCATCGTCGTTTCGAGCGGCACGATCTCCGCATCGAGGCGACCGTTTGCCTGGCCCTGCGCCGTCCGCTGTTGCGATTGCAGGGCGTATGCATCCTGTGCCTCGCGGGAGACGCCATAGCGGTCGGCAACGAACTCTGCCGTCTCGATCATGCTGACATAGGTCGAAGGCAGGTTCTTCATGAGCCAGGGATCGCGCCAGCGATCCGTGTTCATGCGTTCGTTCTGCACCAGCGATATTTGCTCGACGCCGCCACCGACCGTGACAGTCATGCCGTCCGCGATGATCTGCTTGGCCGCAATCGCGATGCCCATCAGGCCCGAGGCGCATTGACGGTCGACGCTCTGGCCGGCGACAGTGACGGGCAGGCCCGCCCTCAGCGCCGCGGTCCGGCCGATGTTCATGTGGGTCGTGCCCTGCTGGAGGGCTGCCCCCAGAACGACATCGTCGACCTCGCCAGGATCGATCCCGGCGCGCGATATCGCGTGCGCAATGGCGTGGCCCGCAAGCATGGGGGCGGTCGTGTCGTTGAATGCCCCGCGATAAGCCTTGCCGATCGGCGTGCGGGCGGTGGATATGATGACGGCTTCTCTCATGGCGATCTCCTCCTCAATCCTTCGAAACCAGCAGGCGCTCCGCCAAAGCCCGATGCTGCGGGCCAAGGGCGACGGGCCTGCGGGTTTCGCGATCGACATAGACGTGGACATAACCGCCCTGTGCTGCGGCGTGGTCCTCATCCTCGCGGAAAAGCGCAAAGCCCCACGACAGGCTGGTATTGCCGATCCGATCGACCCGAACCCCGACCGTGACGCGGTCGGGATAGGAAACCTCGGAGAAGTAGTTGGTATAGCTCTGGGCCACCACGCCGATTGGACCTTCGCCATGAAGATCGAGCGCGCCGGCCTCGATCAGCACGCGGTTGAGAGCGGAATCGAAGTACTCCATGTAGACGACATTGTTCATGTGGCCGTAGAGGTCCATGTCGTTCCAGCGGGTCTCCATGTCGAAGAACCGGCGATACTCCTGCCTGCGATGTGCGGTCGCCCGCGCCGGTGCTGCCGTCATCCCTTGGCCTCCGCGGTCCGGGCGTTGGCGATGATGCGATCGACATGGGCGAGCCCGGCTTCGGTCTCGATCGAGCCGTCGAGGCTGGATATGGTCGCAAAGGCTTCGGCCACCGCCTCCGGCGTGCGCCTGCCTGCCGGCAGGTAGACGCCTTCGCTTTCAACGATCGCCATGCGCGCCACTGTGCCGGCGCCGGCCAGAAGCGCGACGCGGCTCGGAGCTTCCTCGCCGACGAGGAAGAGTGCGGCGGGAACGACATTTTCCGGCGCGAGATGGCGCAGCATCTCCTCGTCCATCATGTCGCCGGTCATCCGGGTCGCCGCCGTCGGCAGGACGGCATTGACCTTGATGCCGTAGCGGGCACCTTCGAAATGCAGGACGTTCATCAGGCCGATTAGCCCGGCCTTGGCCGCACCGTAGTTCGACTGGCCGAAATTGCCGTAGACCCCAGAAGTCGAGGAGGTCATCAGAATGCGGCCATAGCCCTGCGCCCGCATGACCTCCCAGACAGCCTTCGTCGCATTGGCCGATCCGATGAGATGCACATCGACGACGGCGCGAAAGTCCTCCGTCGACATCTTGGCGAAGGTCTTGTCGCGCAGGATGCCGGCATTGTTGATCAGAACGTCGATACGGCCGAATTCGGCAAGCGTTCGGGCGACGAGCGCCTGCATATCCTCGAAACGGGTCACGTTGCCGCCGTCGGCAATGGCGTGGCCACCCTTTTCGCGGATTTCCGCCACCACCTTTTCAGCCGCCTCGCTCGATCCGCCGCTCCCGTCGCGCGAGCCGCCGAAATCGTTGATGACGACCTTGGCGCCGCGTGCGGCAAGTTCCAGCGCATAGGCGCGGCCAAGACCGCCGCCGGCACCCGTGACGATGGCAACGCGGTTTTCGAAGGAAATGCTCATAGTCCCGGTCCTCAATTCGTTGTCAGTACCAGCCAGTCAGCGGCAAGTGCCGGCTTGGGCTGGCCTTCGATGTCCATGGTGGCGGCATAGGTGGCGAGGGTGCCGCTCCCCTTCTGCTGGCTGGCGACAAGATCGAAGCGCGCGCGAATGCGTGCGCCGGACCTGACCGGTGCCAGGAAACGGACCTTGTCGAAGCCGTAATTGATCTCGGCTGCTCCCGCGGCGGGCTCCGCAAAGACCTGTCGGCTAAGTTTCGTCAGCAGCGAAAGCACGAGAAAGCCATGGGCAATGGTGCCGCCGAAGGCGCTCTCATGGGCAGCGCGCACGGGGTCGACGTGAATGAACTGATGGTCATCGACGACATCGGCAAAACGGTCGATCAAGTCCTGATCGATCCGCATCCAGTCCGTGACGAGGGGTGCCGCGGCATCGGCACTCACGCCGTTTTCGGCCGAGGGGAGAGTGTGCAAGGTCCTGTTCCTCCTGAAGATCATGTGGAGCGAGGGGCGCGCAAAATATCGCGCTCGTTCACAACATACTCGGTAGTATGCACTTGCGGTTCGGGTTGTCCAGTGGCATTTTCCGCCGACAAACGCAGGCAGTTGCTTTCCGGAGCGGGCCATAACTATAGTCAAATCAAAGGAGAGCTGCCCATGATCGAAAATCGCCGCCAGGTCAGGACAGACGGGACCGGCAATGCGGATATCCTAGAGACAGCCGCTCAATGCTTCATGGAGCAGGGCTTTTCCGCAACCAGCATCGATGACGTCGCACGCCGCCTCGGCGCCACCAAGGGCCGTATCTATCACTACTATTCCTCCAAGACCGATCTGTTCTTCGACGTGCATCGCGAGGGCATGGAGCGGCTCTTTCAAGCGGTCGAGCCGGTGATGGGAATTGAAGGCACGGGCGTCGTTCGCCTGAGGGCCATGCTGACCGCGCATGCCATGGCAATGATGGCCAATGCCGCATTCGAGGCCGTTGTCGTCCAGGGCGTGCACATGCACCGTATGGCCGCCACCACCCCGGACCAGCGGCGCACGCTGGACGATCTCATCGCCATCCGCCGGCGCTTCGAAAGCCTGTTCAAGCAGGTGCTGCAGGAGGGTGTCGACGACGGGTCGATCCGCAATGTCGATATATCGATCAGCGCCAAGGCCATGCTCGGCGCCATCAACTGGCTCTCCGTCTGGTATCGCCCGGCGCCCGACGAGACAGAGGCGGATCGCCAGATGCTCGCAGAACGGATCGTCACGACCCAGATCGACGGTATTCGCAGCTGACCTCTGCTCATCCGGCAAAGACCCAGTTTCCGCTGCCGGTGCGCAAAAGCGATAGATCAGGACATGGGTCCAGGCCAAAAGTGATGGGGCTCACGGTTCGGTTCCGCTCAAGGCCAAATCCCTCAAGAATCGGGCAGAGTTGGCTGCGATCTCAGTTGCTCCAGGAAACGGGACTGCAGCCCGCTCGGTAGCCAGTTTTCGCGCATGGTAATGCCAATCGTCCGTGTACCAAGCCGGTGGCGCACGTCATCGGCAACGGGTATGCACTTGAGCAGACCCTCTCGTTCTTCAATGGCGATCTGTCGGCGAGAAAGCATCGACAGACGGTCGCTCTCCAGGATAACGGCGCGAGTGAGAACGAGGGAGCTTGTCTCGATGCTGGCGCGGGGAGGGGTGCGGCATTTCTCGAACAAGGCGTCGAATGCTGCGCGTATAGGCGTTCCCGGGCGCTGAGCCACCCATTCTTGCCGAGCAAGGTCGTCGAGTGATGCCTCAACAGCGCGCGCCAGAAGCGGATGCCCAGGCCGCCCGACGATCGCATAGGGATCGTCGAACAGCGCCTCCGTCCTCAGGCCGGCAAGATCGTTTCCCGTGCGCAGCGCGCCGATGAGAATGTCGCTCGCGCCGATGCGCAATTGCTGGGAGAGGAGCTCGTAGGAACCATCGGCGATTTCGACCCGGGCGTTGGGATAGGCCGCCAGCAGCGGGTTGATCGCGCGGGCGAGCAGCAGGGTGCGGGCAAGTGGCAGGCTGGCGATCTTGATACGTCCCTCCATGCGGCCTTCGAGCTCCCGCAATTCATCGACCGCCTGTTCGAGCTCGGTCAGGGCCACGCGCCAACGCATGGCGAGCCTCTGGCCGACTGCGTTCGGCGCCACGCCGCTCGGGCTGCGGACAAGGATCGCCCTTCCGACATTCGCCTGCAATTCGTGCAGGGTCCGGTGCAGCGCTGCCGGCGAGCCGCCGCCGCTGCGGGCAGCTTCGGTTATGGAGCCGCTGCCGGAAAGTGCGATCAGGGCCTCGATCTGGCGAAAGCCGATGCGGGCCAGCGTCTTGGAAATCAGGGCCGGGTCGCGCTGCGAACTGGCGCCGAGCGCCTGGCCGAGCGCGGTGGTGAGCTGGTCGTCCATGCGGCGCAGCCTGGCGAGGAGGACCTCGCCGGCCGCCGTCGGCTGGCTGCCGGCAGCATACCGGTCGAGGAGCCGCGTGCCGAAGCGGGCCTCGATGCCGGCCAGCGCCACCGTGACAGAAGGCTGGGACACGTTCAGTTCCGCAGCGGCACGGTTGAGGCTGCCCGTCTGACACACGTGCATGAAGACACGCAGGTGGCGAAGGTTGAGGTCGCTGGCGAACATGTTGCTCCTTAGGCGGATTCGCAAAAAGCTATAACGCAGCACAGCTTTCGTATTAGCACCGGGGACCCGATCGGTGCCAGTGTCCCCCTCGAAAATCGGAGGAGCATGGATATGCAGAACAAGACCGGACTCGTCGTCAGCGCACACTCGGCGGATTTCGTCTGGAGGGCCGGCGGCGCGATCGCGGCGCATGCAAGGCAGGGCTACGACGTCACCGTCGTCTGCCTGTCGTTCGGGGAGCGGGGCGAGTCGGCAAAGCTCTGGCGCAAGCCCGGCATGACACTCGAGGCCGTGAAGGCGGACCGCCGCCGCGAGGCGGAAAATGCGGCCCGGGCGCTCGGCGTCCACGATATCCAGTTCTATGATCTCGGCGACTATCCCATGCAGGTCACGCCGGAAGCTTTCGACCGGCTGGTCGATCTCTATCGCGCGCTCCGCCCGGAATTCATGCTGACGCATTCCCGGCAGGATCCGTATAACTTCGACCATCCGATGGCGACCGAGTTCGCCCAGCACGCGCGGGTCATTGCGCAGGCGCATGGCCACAAGCCCGAGGTGCCGGTGCTCGGTGCCCCGCCCGTCTATCTCTTCGAGCCGCACCAGCCGGAGCAGTGCAACTGGAAGCCCAATTTCCTTCTCGACATCAGCGAGGTCTGGGAGAAGAAGCTGGCGGCGATCAAGTGCATGGAGGGGCAGGAGCACCTCTGGGAATATTATACCCGGGTGGCCCTCCAGCGCGGGGTCCAGGCCTCACGCAATTCCGACTACAAGATTGTCTATGGCGAGGCCTATGAAGCGGTGTTCCCGCATGTGACGGGCACGCTCGGCCATGGAGCACTGGCATGAGCGTCGTCTATCGCACGATCGACCGTGCACCGCTCGACACCGTGAATGGTCTTGCGGAATGCGGCGTGGCAACGGTGCATGAAGCCATGGGGCGCGTCGGCCTGATGCAGTCCTATATGCGTCCCATCTGGCGCGGCGCGCGGGTTGCGGGCACAGCGGTGACCGTCTCGATCCCGCCGGCGGACAACTGGATGATCCATGTAGCGGTGGAACAGTGCCGCGAGGGCGACATTCTCGTCGTCGCCCCCACCTCGCCGTGCGACGCCGGCTATTTCGGCGAACTGCTCGCGACGTCGCTCAAGGTGCGTGGCGTGCGCGGCCTCGTGATCGAGGCCGGCGTACGCGATGTCGCGGAACTCGAGGCGATGGGCTTTCCCGTCTGGTCACGTTTCGTGTCCGCGCAGGGCACCGTGAAGGCGACACTGGGTTCCGTCAACGTTCCGATCGTCTGTGCCGGTGCCGCGATCACGCCCGGCGACGTCATCATCGCCGACGACGACGGGGTGATGGTCGTGCCGAGGGCCAAGGCGGGAACTGCGCTGGAGGCATCGCGGGCAAGGCTCGACAAGGAGCAGCAGACCCGCGCGCGGCTTGCCGCCGGCGAACTCGGCCTCGACATCTACAAGATGCGCGAGACGCTCGCGGCAAAGGGGCTGACCTACATCGATTGATCGGAAGCCGGGAAAGGTGGAGGAACCTTTTCCGCACGGGAGGACGAATGACCACGATAGCTTTCATCGGCTTCGGCGAGGCGGCGCAATCCATCGCCGGCGGCCTCAGCGGCCGCAACGCCGCGCGGCTTGCCGCCTACGACCTGCGCTTCAAGGATCCGGCGTCTTCTGCTGGATTGCGCGATATCGCCGCGCAACGGAGCGTCGAACCGCTCGACGACATTGCCGGCATCGCCTCGGCAGATGTCGTCCTGTCGCTCGTCGTCGGCGCGGCGACCAAGGCCGTCGCGGCGTCGGCCGCGCCGTATCTTTCGCAGCAGGCGATCTTCATCGACCTCAATTCCGTCGGTCCCGACACGAAGGCGCTGGCTGCAAAGGAGATCGCGACCGGCAAGGGAAGCTTCGTCGAAGGCGCCGTCATGGCGCGCGTGCCGCCCTATGCGGAAAAGGTGCCGATCCTGGTTGCCGGCAAGCGGGCGGGCGAGGTCGCCGAGCGGCTGAACGCGCTTGGAATGAATCTCGAAGCCGTGGGCGATACGCCCGGCCAGGCCTCGTCGTTGAAGATGATCCGCTCGGTGATGATCAAGGGCGTGGAAGCGCTGCTGATCGAGGCGCTTTCCTCGGCGGAACGGGCCGGCGTCACCGAACGCATCCTCGATTCCGTTGGGGAAACCTTTCCCGGGCTCGACTGGCGACAGGTCGCGGACTACTACCTGTCGCGAACCTTCGAACATGGCGCGCGTCGCGTGACCGAGATGACCGAGGCGGCCGAAACCATCGAGTCGCTCGGGCTGAAGGCTTCCATGTCGCGGGCCGCCTGCGAGACGATCGCAGCCGCTCATGCGGCGCTGAAGGATCAGGGCCTTGCCGTGACGGACGGATACCGCGGTTTCGTGCCCGTGCTGGCACGCCGCCTGGCAAAGGATCTCTGAGATGGACGGCATTCTCCAGTCGCTCGGCGTCATCTTCTCCTTTTCGGGTCTGGCGGTCCTCATCATCGGGGCTCTGCTCGGCATCGTCATCGGCGCACTGCCGGGCCTCGGCCCGTCGATCGGGCTGAGCCTTCTCATCCCTTTCACCTACAATCTCGGCCCTGAGCTGAGCATGCTGATGATGATCTCGCTTTATACTTCGGCGGAATATGGCGGCTCGATCAGCGCAATCCTGCTTTCGACACCCGGCACGGCGGCGGCGGCCGCGACCGCCATCGACGGCTACGCCATGGCGCGCAAGGGCAAGGCGAACGAGGCGATCTCGATTTCGCTGACCGCATCGACCGTGGGCGGTGTGTTCGGCGGCCTGGCCCTGCTGCTGCTGGCCATGCCGCTGGCATCGCTCGCCCTCAAATTCGGCCCGGCGGGCTATTTCGCCGTCGGCATCTTTGGCCTCACCTCGGTCGCTGCCCTGTCCGGCGGCTCGCTGGTGAAGGGCCTTGTCTGCGCGGCCTTCGGGCTCGCGCTTGCGACGATCGGGATCGATCCCATCGCGGGCACGCCGCGCTTCACCTTCGGCCTGTTCGAACTCTACGAGGGCGTCCCGTTCCTCGCCGCGCTCATCGGCCTCTTCGCCGTGTCGGAAGCGCTTGCCATGATCGAGAGCCGTGTCGTCGCAGCCCCTGTCATCAAGGACAAGGTCGGCCATGTCTTCATGTCAGGCGCGCTGTGGAAGGAGACCTGGCGGTCCATGCTGTCAGGCTCGGTGATCGGCACCCTGCTCGGCATTCTCCCCGGCGTCGGCGGCAACATCGCCTGTTGGGTCGCCCGCGACTATGCGCGGGCTCGCGATCGCCATCCGCAAGAATTTGGCAAGGGCTCGGCCAACGGCATCGCGGCGCCGGAAGCCTCCAACAATGCGACGGTCGGTGGTGCGCTCGTTCCGCTGCTCGCACTCGGCGTGCCGGGGTCGCCGACGACCGCCATCATGGTCGGCGCATTGATCATGCATGGCCTACATCCCGGTCCCCAATTGTTCACCGAGGCACCGTCGCTGGTCTATGCGATCCTCTTCGGCACGATCATCGCGTCGCTGGTGCAGTATGCCGCGGGCTCCCTGTTCCTGCCGCTGATGGCGCGGGTGATGCGCCTGCCGGATGCGGTCATCGCCGTCGGCATCATGGCCTTTGCCGTGCTCGGCGCCTTCGCCATCCGCAACTTGATGTTCGACGTCTACCTGATGCTCGGCTTCGGCGTGGTCGGCTATCTGATGAAGAAGCTCCGCTTCCCCGTCGCGCCCATCATCCTTGCCATGGTGCTGGGCTACCTCGTGGAATCCAACTACCGCACGGCGCTGGTTTCCTCGCAGGGCGACTACATGATTTTCATCACCGATCCCGTCAGCCTGCTGTTCCTCGTCCTCAGCCTCGTCAGCCTGCTGACGCCGCTGTGGCGCCGGCTCCAGGCACGCCGCATGCGCCGGCTCGATGGAACGGCGAACGGCGCGGCGCACTAGACACCGTATCAATGGAGGAGAAGACATGACGATAAACAGAAGAACGTTCGGCACGCGGATGGCGGGTTCGGCCCTGGGACTGGCGCTTGCGCTTTCAAGCGTCGCCCTGCCAAGCCCTGCCGTCGCAGCAGGTTTTCCGGAAAAGTCCGTGACGCTGGTGGTCTGGGCGGGTGCTGGAGGAGCGCTCGACACCTATGGCCGCAAGCTTGCCGAGCTCCTGGAAAAGGAGTCCGGCTGGACCGTGAAGGTCGACAACCGGCCGGGCGGAAGCGGCGCGGTCGGTGTTTCCCAGATCATGACGCAGCCGGCGGACGGCTACAACATCCTCGTCTTCACCGGAACGCTGACCTTCGGTATCGCCCAGGGGCTAATCCCCTTTGAGCTCAAGGACTTCCGCATGCTGCGCGCCATGCAGTCGGAACCGTCCTCGCTGGCTGTCCTGTCAGACAGTCCGTTCAAGTCGGTGGACGACTTCGTGAACTACATGAAGGAAAATCCGAGCGGGCTGAAAGTCGGCGGCCATGCGCCCGGCGGTTTTCACCAGTACATGCTCTACCAGCTGATGAAGTCGGGCGGCTTCGAGAGCGGCTGGATCCCGCATGACGCCTCCGGCAAGGTGACGCTCGCCCTGCTCGGCAAGCACATCGATGCCGCGATGATGACGCCGTCGACCGGCCTCGCCCAGGTCAAGAGCGGCGATGTCCGGCTGCTCGGCATCTCGACCGACAAGCGCAGCGAATTCCTGCCCGACGTGCCGACCTTCAAGGAGCTCGGCTATGACATCGAGGGTGCGGTCTGGCGCGGCATCGCCGTGAAGGCCGGAACGCCGGATGACGTTGTCGACACCATCCAGGCCGCGGTGGACAAGGTCACGGCATCCGAGGACTGGAAGAAGTTCCAGACCGAGCAGTTCCAGGACAGCCCGGACTGGAAGGAAGAGGAATTCACCAAGCGGGCTGAAAGCGATCTCGCCAGCCAGCTCGAGTTCCTCAAGGCGAACGGATACGCCCAATGACAAACCAGGCTTCGGCTGTTCCGGGTTCCAACCTCTCCCCCGTGCCGGGGGGAGAGGCCACCCGCAAGCACTTCTGGCAGAACCTCGTTGCTGCCTGCATCGCCATCGCGTGGAATGCGGGCTTCCTCTTCATGAGCCTTGGGCTTCCGGCCGGCCATTCACGCGGCGATGTCGGGCCGGGCTCGCTGCCCATGCAGGTGTCCGTCTTCGGGCTCGTCGTTTCGGCTGTCTACTTGGTTCAAGTCCTGCGCGGCACCGACTTCGGCGGGTCGAGCGAGAAGATCGACGTGGCGCGCGTGGCCGGCCTGCTCGGCCTTTTCGTCGCCGTGGCACTCAGCGCGAACTGGATCGGCCTTGCGCTCTGCCTCGGCATCGGCACGGGCGTCGCGACGCTCCTCTTCCCCGGAGAAAAGCCGTTCGTGCGGGCGGTCGCTACAGGCGCCGGCTTCTGGCTGATCGCCTGGGGGCTTTTCGGCAAGCTGCTCGAGCTTCCGCTTCCCTGACCAGAACTGTAGAACGATAGGAGTGACGGACATGACGCCGGATGGCATCCCTTGCATGATGATGAGAGGTGGCACGTCGAAGGGAGCCTATTTCCTTGCCGACGACCTGCCTTCGGACCCGGCGGAACGCGACCGGCTCCTGCTGCGCATCATGGGCTCGCCCGATCCGCGCCAGATCGATGGTATCGGCGGCGCGGACCCCTTGACCAGCAAGGTGGCCGTGGTGCGGGCCTCGGTTCGGCCGGGCTTCGATGTCGACTATCTGTTCCTCCAGGTCTTCGTCGACCAGGCGCTCGTCAGCGACGGCCAGAATTGCGGCAACATTCTTGCCGGCGTCGGCGCATTTGCCGTCGAGCGTGGGCTGGTGGAGGCCGGCGAGGGCGAAACCGCCATCCGCATCTACATGGAGAACACGGCTCAATCCGCCGTGGCGCGCATCCCCACGAAAGGCGGCCGCCCCGTCTATGCCGGCGAAGCGCGCATCGACGGCGTACCCGGATCGTCGGCACCCGTCTACCTCGCTTTCACGGATGCTGCCGGCTCGAGCTGCGGCGCGCTGCTCCCGACTGGCTCGGCGGCGACGGAAATTGACGGTGTTACCTGTACGCTGATCGACAATGGCATGCCCGTCGTTGTGATGCGCGCCACGGATTTCGGCCTGACGGGTTATGAAAGCCGCGAGGAACTGGAGGCGAACGAGGCCGCCAAGGCGCGCATCGAACGCATCCGGCTCGCCGCCGGTCCCCTGATGAACCTCGGCGATGTCGCGAAGAAGTCCGTGCCCAAGATGACGCTCGTCGCCCCGCCGACGGGGGGCGGGGCCATCATGACTCGCAGCTTCATTCCCCACCGCGTTCACGCGTCCATCGGCGTCTTCGGTGCGCTCAGCGTGGCAACGGCCTGCATGTTCCCGGATAGTCCCGCCGCAGCCATGGCCGTGCTTCCCGATGGCGTCGCCAAGACCGTTGCCGTCGAGCATCCGACTGGCAACCTGGAGATTCTCCTGCTGCTCGACGAGGACGCGCCGGGTGGTCTCAAAGAGTGCTCCTTCCTCAGGACGACGCGCAAGCTCTTCGACGGTCGAGTGTTTGCGGAGTAGGTTCCCGGAATGGCCGACGGTGTTCGGTGTGACGCCAAGATAACGACCGCGCTCCGCGAAGTGCGGTCTATCACCACGAGATTGCCGAAGCCGGAAACGAGCCCAGGCGCTGTTCTGCTACCTTCGGGCGCCGCCGGCCATTGAGATGGATCGTGCAGCGGCAGTCACCAGCGCCGAAAAACGCTGTTCGGTCTCCTCCGGCGTGTAGCGACTGCGTGATACCGCGATGTTGATCGCGCCGTAGGGTTTTCCGTTGGCGTCAAGCACTGGTGCGGCGACCGACAGGTCCCCGTGGAAATATTCCTCGAAAGCGGTCGCGTAGCCCCGTCCGGCAGATTTCTTCAGCTTCTCCCGCAGTGCGTCCATCTCCCAGGTGGTGTGGGGTGTATAGGGGTGAAGATGGGACCTTTCGAGGACCCCGTAAGCATCCTCCTCGGGCAGGAAAGAGAGAATGGCGATGCCCGGGGCGGTACAATAGGCGGGCAGCCGCGTGCCGGTGATGACGTCGTTGTTCAGTACATGGCGGCTCATGAAACGCGAGACGAACACGATATCCGTGCCGTCGAGAACGGTGAGGTTGACCGTCTCCTCTGTCTCCTTGCTGAGATGCAGGAGGTAGGGCATGCCGCGCTCCACCAGACTGCTGGCGCGCGTGTAGTGATAGCCGAAATCCAAAGATTTTACAGTCAGTTCGAACCGCCTGGTATCGGCATCCTTGTCGAGATAGCCGAGCTTCGTGAGCGTGTGGGTGAACCGCTGGGCAGCGCTCATGTCGAGCCCGGCTTCGTCGGCAATCTGTGACAGGCTGAGATTGGGACGCGTGCCGTCGAAGGCCCTCAGCACCCTGAATGCCTTCTCGACCGACTGCACCAGAAGCGGATCGCGATCCTCTCCCGCTGCCTCGTTGCCATCCGCCGTCACCTTGACTGACTTGCGCGCCATTTGCCCCACGATCCCTGCCGCTTTGCACATACCGATAACAGAATATCGGCATATCGGAAAAGCGCTTGACATAAAAAATATATATGAACACACTATTCCATATTAATTATCGCATTGCAATAGTTAATGCATCGAAACGGAGAGAGAAACATGGATCGCTTCATCCTGACTGAACGGCACGGCGAGGTCGGCGTCATCACACTGAACCGCCCTCAAATCCTGAATGCCTGGCACAGCCCCATGCGCAAGCAGTTGGTCGAGGCGTTCCAGGCCTTCGAGAAGGACGAGGAGATCCGGGCGATCATCCTCACCGGCGCCGGCGACCGTGCTTTCAGCGCCGGCCAGGACCTGAACGAGACTAAGACTTTCGACGCCGAGCGCGGCAAGGAGTGGGTCGGCGAGTGGGAGCGCCTGTATGACGCGATGCGTTCCCTGTCGAAGCCGCTGATCGCCGCACTGAACGGCGTGGCAGCCGGCTCGGCGTTCCAGGTTGCACTGCTCTGCGACTTCCGCATTGGCCATCCGGGCGTCCGCATGGGCCAGCCCGAGATCAATTCGGGTATCGCCAGCACCACCGGTCCGTGGATCATGCGCGAGATCATCGGCCTGGCTCGCACCATCGACCTGACGCTGAGCGGCCGTCTGATGGAATCGGACGAGTGCCATTCCATCGGTATCATCAACCGCATCGTGCCACAGGAAAAAGTCATGGAAGAATCGCTGGCGCTTGCGCGCGAACTCGCGGCAAAGCCTCCGGTCGCCATGCGCCTGGACAAGCAGCGCTTCAAGGAAATGACCGAAGCCGGATTCCGCGACTGCCTCGAAGCAGGTGTCCGCATCCAGCGGGAGGCGTATGCTTCCGGTGAACCGGCGCGGATGATGGAGCTCTTCCTCGCTCAGCGCGCCGCCAGAAAGGCAAGCTGACAGGTCGGCAAGCCGTCCCGGGAGGCGGCGCAACAATCCATAAACCAGAGGGTAAAAGAATGACCAACGACAAGCGAATGCTGATTGATCGCCGCAACCTGCTGAAAATCGGAGGCGGCCTCGGCGTGGCGCTGGCCGCCCCTACCATCCTGACGAGAACGGCATGGGCCAACGAGCAGCTCATCGTCGCAGATCCGGGCGGACCCTACAGCCCCGGCTACCGCAAGGCCTTTTACGATCCCTTCGAAAAGGCGACCGGCATCAAGGTCATCAACGTCGCCCGCGACGCCGAGCCGACTGCACAGTTCCGCGCGATGGTCGAGACCCAGTCCTACAGCTGGGATGTCTGCACGCTGACGCTTTCGGCGCGCGACATTCTCGAAAAGCGCGACCTTCTGGAGCCGATCAATCTCACCGCAGCGGACGCACCCGGCCTGATGCCGGATTCCCTGACGCCGGTCTGGCTCGGCATCGACGTTTATTCGACGATCATGGCCTATCGCACCGACAAGTTCGATGCCGCCAAGGCGCCGACGTCCTGGGCGGACTTCTGGAACGTCGAGAAATTCCCCGGCCGCCGTGCGCTGCGCAAGAACCCGATCGATACGCTGGAGCAGGCCCTGCTTGCCGATGGCGTGACCCTCGACCAGCTCTATCCGCTCGACATCGAGCGCGCCTATGCGAGCCTGGAAAAGATCAAGCCACATGTCGACGTCTGGTGGACGGGTGGCGCACAGTCGAGCCAGCTCATCCAGAGCGGCGAGGTGGATCTGATCGCATTGTGGAACGCCCGCGCCCAGGCCGTCATCGACGGCGGCGCGCCGGTCAAGATCGTCTGGAACCAGGGCCTTTACTCCATCGAAGGCTGGGGCATTCCCAAGGGCTCCCCGCGCGCGGAGATTGCCCGCCAGTTCGTGAAGTTCTGCGCCGATCCGAAGCAGCAGGCACTCTTCACCGAGTTTCTCGCCTACGGCCCGACGAACCTGAAGGCATACGAGAACATTCCGGCGGAAAGGGCGACTGCGCTTCCGACGTCCGAAGCGAACCTGAAGCTCATGACGATTGCCCGTGAAGACTGGTGGAGCGCCCATCGTTCGGAAATGACCGAACGGTTCAACGCCTGGATCCTGGGATAAGGGAGAAAACTCATGCTCGCGAAGCCCGATCAAGCCAATCAGCCAAAGCTCCTCGTCGATGGACTGGCAAAAAGCTACGGCACTGCCGTTGCGCTCAAGCCCACGCATCTTGCGGTCGAAGCGGGCGAGTTCCTGACGCTTCTCGGGCCTTCCGGCTCCGGCAAGACAACCTTGCTGCAGATGGTCAGCGGACTGGTCGCCCCAACGCAGGGGCGGCTGTTCATCGACGGAAAGGACGAGACGCAGACGCCGGTGCACAAGCGCGACATCGGTCTCGTCTTCCAGCACTACGCCCTGTTCCCGCATCTGACAGTGGCGGAGAACATCGGATTTCCGCTGAAGATGCGGGGCCTGAGCTCCGCCGATATCCAGAAGCAGGTGGCCAACGCGCTGGAAATGGTGCAACTGGGTCATCTCGCCGGCCGCTTCCCGCGCGAGCTTTCAGGCGGCCAACAGCAGCGCGTCGCCTTGGCCCGCTGTTTCGTCTACAAGCCTGCCATTATCCTGATGGACGAGCCGCTCGGCGCACTCGACAAGAAACTGCGGGAGCACATGCAGTTCGAGATCAAGGACCTCCATCGCAAGACCGGCGCGACGATCATCTACGTCACGCACGATCAGGAAGAGGCGCTGGCGCTGTCGGATCGCATCTGCCTGATGAACCACGCCCGCGTCGAGCAGATCGGGCCCCCGCACGAGATTTATGCGCGCCCGCGCACCGCGTTTGCCGCGGACTTCATCGGCATCTCCAATATTTTCCGTGGTCGCGTCGAGTGCGGTGCCAACGGCGCAGCCCATCTTGCCACCCCCAGCGGGCGCCTGCGGATCGACGGCGACAACCTTGCAAATGACGCAGAAATGGCGCTCGTCGTACGGCCGGAGCATATCGAGCTGGGCTCTGACGGCGAAAACGAAATCCGCGGAAATGTGGCCGAGATCGTCTACGCCGGGTCGGAAACCCGGCTCCTGGTCGAGGTCGCGGCGGGCGAGCGCGTGACAGTCCGTGTCCTGCCGGGCAAGCCCATGCCGAAGCTCGGTGAGAACGTCACGCTGAGCTGGAAGCCCGAAGCAGCTGTACTGGTGACGCCATGAGCACGACCGCTGTTTCGCACGCCGTTTCGCCGGCGCCCCGACGCTTCCGCTTCGGCCCACTCTGGCTCGCTGTGCCGGGCCTTGCCTTCCTTGCCGTCTTTTTTCTCGTGCCGGTCGCCCGCCTGATGGGCCTCAGCCTTGAGGACGCCGATACCGGCGCGATGACGATGGCGCACTACGCGCGCATCTTCGAGACCGACGTCTATTTCCGCGTCCTGCTGATTACCTTCCGCATCGCCGCGCTGACGACGCTTTTCTCGCTCCTCTTCGGCTATCCGCTGGCCTACTGGCTGGCACGGCTGCCGGAGCACAGGCGCGGCACGATGATCCTGCTGGTCATGGTCCCGTTCTGGACCAGCTATCTCGTCAAGAGCTTTGCCTGGGTGATCGTTCTCGGGCGTACGGGCGTCATCAACCAGATCGGCATGGGCACGGGCCTTCTGAGCGAGCCGCTCGAGTTGCTGCACAACGAGTTCGGGGTGATGGTCGGCATGGTGCACGCCATGACGCCGCTCGCCGTGCTGACCATGCTGCCGGTGATGACGGGCATCGACCGCAGGCTGACGCAGGCCTCGGGCACGCTGGGCGCTACGCCTGCCAAGGGCTTCTGGCTCGTCTATTTCCCGCTGTCGCTGCCCGGGGCGGCGGCGGCAGGCTTGCTGACCTTCATCTCCTCGCTCGGGTTCTTCATCGTGCCGGCGCTGCTTGGCGGCCGCCAGCAGACCATGCTGGCGCAGCTGATCATCGTGCAGGTCCAGGAGATCCTGAACTGGGCATTCGCCGGCGCGCTGGCGGCCTTGATGCTGACAACTGCTCTCGTCACCTGCTGGCTGTATGACCGTGTCTTCGGGCTTTCCAGCCTTTCCGGAGAGCCTTCGGATGGAAAGTCCGGGCGCAAGGGCGTGCTGCGTGGGCTTGGACTTGCCATTCTGGACGCACTCTCAGTTGCCTGCAGCGCCGTCAGCGCCGGTGCCAGCCGGGTTTTGGGGCAGCGGATATCGGCGCGCATGCTCGGGTTCTACTGCGCACTCATGTTCGCCTTCCTGATGCTGCCGACGCTCGTTGTATTGCCGATCGGCTTCACCAGCTCGCAGTTCCTCGAATTCCCGCCGCCGGGCTATGGCCTTGACTGGTTCCGCACCTACTTCACGTCGGATCTTTGGATATCCGCCACGATCCGCTCGTTCGGCGTGGCTTTTGCGACCGCCATTGTTGCGACGGCGATCGGCGGATTTGCCGCCCTGGCGCTCGCCCGGTCCAATTCGCGCTGGCGCGGCCTCATCTTCGCACTTTTCCTGGCCCCGATGATCGTGCCGCGCATCGTCATCGCCGTCGGACTGTTCTACCTGTTTGCGCAGATGGGGCTTGTGGCGACCGACCTCGGCCTGGTCATCGGCCATACCGTCCTGGCGCTGCCGTTTGCCTTCGTCGCCATCGCCGCCGTGCTGAAGAGCTACGACTGGCGCCTCGATCAGGCGGCAGCCACGCTCGGTGCGAACAGGTTCCAGGCATTGCGGTTCGTCACGGTCCCGCTCATCAAGAGCGGCCTGACTGCCGCCTTCCTGTTCGCGTTCATCACCTCCTTCGATGAACTGACGGTCGCGATCTTCGTCAGCGGTGGTGTCAAGACGACCCTGCCCAAGCAGATGTGGGACGACATGATCCTCCAGCTCAATCCGACGCTGGCCGCGGTCTCCGTCGTCGTCTTCATCGTCGTGACGACACTTCTCCTTGCGGCGGAACGACTCCGCCGCTCCTCCCAAGCATAGATAGAGTATCTCCCATGACTGTATCGATCGAAGGCTTCATCGGAAGCTTCAAGACCAAGGCTGCCCGCGTGCCCGACCAGGTGTTCGCGCGGTTCAATGGCGAGCCGATCACCTTCGGCCTGCTGGATACGATGTCCGGCAATTTTGCCGCCGAACTGCGCCGGCGCGGCTTGAAATCCGGCGATCGCGTCGCCGTGATGATGCGCAACTCGCGCTTTTCGCTCGCTGTCCTCTTCGGTCTCGCCAAGGCCGGAGTCGTCTGGGTCCCGGTCAACGCCCAGCTTCGCGGCGAGGGGCTGCGCTACATCCTGGAGCACTGCGAGCCTGGTGCCGTCGTCTGCGACGCCGACCTGATGCAGACCGTCCGGGAATGCGGCGCGGCGGTCGATCCGGGTGCGATCATCGTCGCGGGGGATGAAAGGACTTCCGGTGCCCTCGAGGCGATCCTTGGCATGGACGCGAGCTTCGATGAGCCCGCGCCAGCCGCCAGCGACCTGTTTTCGATCATGTACACTTCGGGGACGACCGGGCGGCCGAAGGGCGTGCTCGTCACCCACGGCATGATCCGGCTTGCGGGCGAGGCGGTGCGCACGCTCTCTCTGGCGAAGGCCGGCGACGTGTTCTTCGTCTGGGAGCCGCTCTATCACATCGGCGGTGCGCAGCTCATCGTCCTGCCGATCATCGACGATATCCAGCTCGCCATGGTCGACCGCTTCTCGGCCAGTCGCTTCTGGGACCAGGTCCGCACCTACGGCGCGACACATATCCACTATCTCGGCGGCATCCCGCAGATCCTCCTGAAGCAGCCGGAGAGCGAGCTGGACAAGAAGCATCCGGTGCGCATCGCCTGGGGCGGCGGTTGCCCAAAGGAAGTATGGCCGCTGTTCAGCGAACGCTTCGGTGTCGAGATGCGCGAATGCTACGGCATGACCGAGGCATCGAGCATCACGACCTGCAACGCCAACGGCGTCGTCGGCGCCGTCGGCCGGGCGATGCCGTGGTTCACCGTCGAGATCCTCGACGAGAACGGCAAGCCGGTGCCGGTCGGCGAGAAGGGCGAGATCGTCGTCCGCACGCAACTGGAGGGTGCCTTGTTCAAGGGCTATCTGCGCAATCCGGAAGCCACGGAAAAGGCGCTCCGCAACGGCGCGCTGCACACCGGCGATTCCGGCTCCTTCGATGCGGACGGCAATCTCTGGTTCCACGGCCGGCTGACGGACAGCGTCCGCTGCAAGGGCGAGAACGTGTCCGCCTGGGAGGTGGAGCACGTCGTGGCCTCCTATCCGGCGGTGGAAGACTGCGCCATGATCGGCGTCGCAGCCGAGATCGGCGAGCAGGACATCAAGCTCTTCGTCAAGCCGAAGCTCGGCAGCGCGATCGTGCCCGCGGAGCTTTCCATCTGGCTCGGCGAACGGCTGGCAGCCTACCAGAACCCGCGCTACATCGCGGTGGTCGACGAGTTCGAGCGCACGCCCAGCCAGCGGATCATGAAGCACAAGCTGCCGTCCGGGCTGAGCAATTGCTGGGACCGGCTGGCCATGTGAGTTGCTACCGGCGCTTGGCCAGCTTGTAACCGAACGGTCGGCCGGCGCCGCTGAGCTCGGCGATCGTCAGGGCGATTTCGTCGGCGGCCAGCCGGGATCCGCCTAAGGCAAAGGATACGTGCCCGACTGCGTGTCGAACACGACCGGGCGCCTGTCGGAAACATGCTTGCACAGCTATCGCAGGTATTTGGTCTCATGTGCCGTTCTTGAGCTGCAGGCGCATCGAGGGCTTGAGGATGTTCCATCGCCCTGAGACTGCAGTGGGAGGTCCTTCTTCCCGCCATGGCGCCCACGGTGCCCATGCCTTCGTGATGATGATGGTGGCGGCCGACATGTCGTCAGATCGAATTCCGTGTTGCCCCGATGCCGGAAACGGACCGAAGCCATGCGGGGCCGGATACGGATACCAGACCACAGGCTGGGAGGGGCTACGGACGGCGGTTGCAATCGTCGTCGGAGCTGCGAACCGGGCGCATCATTTCCGTGGATGCGACAGCAGGACCGTCGCTTCGTCGATCGCGGATGAAAATGCCAACCTCCGGTCTTGAATGGATCGAACAGTTAATATACGAGACGATATATGTCAGGTTTTTGAGAGCTTCACCCTTTGGCCTTGGACAAGATCGATCGGCGGATACTCACCATCCTGCAGACGGATGGACGCATCTCCAATTCAGACCTTGCCCAGCGAGTCGGCATACCCGCCACATCGATGAGCGATCGCTTCAAGCGACTGCAACGCCAGGGGTTCATCACCGGCTTCGCCGCGCGGCTCGATCCGATCCTGATGGGCCTGGATCTCCTCGTCTTCATCGAAGTCCTGCTCGACAAGACGACGCCGGACGTCTTCGAGAAGTTCGCCCAGGCCGTGCGCAAGGCGCCCGAAGTCATCGAGTGCCACATGGTGGCGGGCGGGTTCGACTATCTCGTCAAGACGCGCCTGACGAACATGGTGGCCTATCGCCGCTTCCTCGGCGAGGTGGTTCTCGCCTGGCCGGGCGTGTGCGAGACGCGCACCTATGCCGTCATGGAAGAGATCAAGAACGACAGCCCGCTGCCGATCCTGCTCTGACGCCGACGCCGGGTGCGATGCCGTTGCGACGTGCAACCGACAGCCGGACCTTGAGATGCGCCGTCAGGCCTGCGACCTTTTCCGTCACAGGCCTGACGGCGCATCCGGCGCGTGCGCAACACCCGGTCCGCCTCACTCGGCGTGGACTTCTCCGCCGAGGTAGAGCTTGCGCATTGCCGGATCTTCCAGCAGATCCGATGCCTTCGCCGTCATCGCGACCTGGCCGAGCGAGAGTACATAGGCGCGGTCGGCGATGCCGAGTGCCTCGAAGGCATTCTGCTCCACCATGAGGATGCACATCCCTTCGCTGTCGCGGATCGCGCCGATCGCATCGAAGACTTCGTGCATCATCAGGGGCGAGAGGCCCGCAGAGGGCTCGTCGAGGAGCAGGATCTCGGGGCCGGCGATCAGCGCGCGGGCGAGCGAGAGGATCTGTCGCTCGCCGCCGGAGAGGGCGGACGCCTTGCGGGTCTTCTTGCCGGCCAGCGCAGGGTATTGATCCATCAGCGCGGCGAAGCGCTTTTCCTTCTCCGTCTTTGCAAGCTGGCGTGCGCCGAGCAGGATGTTCTCGGCCACCGTCAGCGTTCCGAAGACGTTGTCGGTCTGCGGCACGTAGCCGACCTTGTGGTGGCGCACCTTCTCGTGGATGGGCACGGCGGTCACGTCGGTGCCGCCGAAGGTGATGCTGCCGGCGCGCGGGCGCACGTAGCCCGCAATCGTCTTCAACAGGGTCGACTTGCCGCAGCCGTTGGGGCCCAGGATGGTGACGATTTCACGGCGGTCGGCCGAAAGCGAGATCCCGGTGAGGATGTCGGCACCGTCGCCGTATCCGGCCCTGATGTCCTTTGCTTCTATCACAGGGCCACCTTTCCTTTCTCGACGGCCTTGCCGAGGTATGCCTCGACGACGCGCGCGTTGTCTTCCAGTTCGCGCGGAGCGCAGTCGGCGATGATCTCGCCGCGGTCCAGCACGACGCAGCGCGAGCAGAGCTCGCGGATGAACAGCATGTCGTGTTCGACGACGAGGATGGCGACGCCCTTGTCGCGGTAGCGCTTGAGGATCGTCACCATGTCGGCGCGGAGGTTGGGATGGACGCCGGCGGTCGGTTCATCGAGGCACAACAGCTTCGGCTTGCTGCGCAAGGCTGTTGCCACCGACAGAAGCTTCTTCTGACCGCCGGAAAGCGCGCTTGCCGGCAGGTCCGCGACATGCGTCAGCCGGAACGACTCCAGAAGCTCGTCCAGTTCGTCGTCGAAGCGGAACGGCTTAAGCATCGAGGCGAGGCTTGCGTTGCCGCTCGCGCCCGCCTGGAGCACCTCGCGCACGGTCATGCGGTGCGGCATCGAGGGTAGCTGGAACGTGCGCACAAGACCGTGGCCGGTGATGCGCTGCGCCGAGACGTTGGTGATGTTGTCGCCCTCCAGCCGGATCTCGCCGCCATCTGACGGCAGGAAGCCGGAAATGACGTTGAGGGCCGTGCTCTTGCCCGAGCCGTTGGGCCCGAGCAGCCCGACGATCTCGCCGGCACTGAGGCCGAAGCTGATGCGGTCGAGCACCTTGTGGGCACCGAAAGCCTTGGAGACATCCTTGAGTTCCAGAAGGTTACCGGCCATTGCTGCCTCCTACTTTCTCGGGGAAGAGTCCCTTCGGCCGCCACAGAAGGAAGGCGAGCAGCCCGCCGCCGACGATGATGAGCCGGGCGGCGGCGACGAAGTCGGTCGGCAGTTCCAGCGCGTCCTTGATGAAGGGTACGTAGGCCATGGCGAACTGCATGAGGAAGGCGCCGGCGATGACGCCCCGGTTGTTGGCGACGCCGCCGATGATGACCATCGACCAGATCAGGAAGGTCTCGGGCGAGACGAGTTGGTCCGGCCCGACGAATGTCAGGTAGTGCGCATAGAGGAAGCCGGCGAAGGCGGCGATGGCCGAACTGACGAGCATCACCACACGGCGGATCCGGTCGAGATCGTAGCCGAGCGAGCGGGCTAGCTGCGGTTCCTCGCGCATAAGCTTCATCGACAGGCCGAAGGCGCTCTTCACGAGGCGCTGGCAGAAGAGCCAGACAAGCGCCAGCACGACGACGTAGAGCGCAAGCCGCGCCATGCCGTCGTAGGGCTTCAGTCCGGCAAACAGCAGCGGCAGGCCGGAAATGCCCTGTGCGCCGCCGGTCAGCGCCTGCTCGTTGGTGATCGAGATGCGGATGATCTCGGCAATCGAGAGCGTGGCGATGCCCCAGTAGTCGCTGGAAAGCTTGCGGCCGAGCCGGGCGTAGAAGAGGCCGAGCAGAGCTGCCATGGCGATGCCGGCGGGCAGGCCGAGCAGCGGATGCCAGCCCATGCCGCTTGCCAGCGCCGCACCATAGGTGCCGCAGCCGAACAGCGCGATCAGGCCGAAATTGACGAGACCGGTAAAGCCGGCCTGCAGATTGAGGCTGAGGGCCAGCACGCCGTAGAGGCAGGCGATGGAGGCCACGTGGATGAAAAAGTCAAACACGGCTCACCTCGCTGACGAAAAGGCCCCGCGGGCGGAAGAGCAGGAAGATCACCAGGATCGCGAAGGAGGCGACCGGAGCGTAGCTCGCCGGCAGGAAGTACAGGTCTTCCCCGACCAGCGGTCCGACGTTGGTGTTGGTGACGACGGTTTCGGCGGCGGCAATCACGATCGCGCCCACGACGGCGCCGAGCGCATTGCCGAGCCCGCCAAGGATGGCGGCGGCAAAGACGGGCAGCAGCATGTTGGTGCCGAGGTCGATGCTGACGCTGCCGCGCATGGCGAGCGTGATGCCGCCCAGCGCTGCCAGCATGCCGGAGAGAAAGACGACGACGTTGGTCACGCGCCGGGTATCGATGCCCGTTGCGGCCGCAAGCACGCCGTTCGTAGCGGTTGCCCGCATTTCCCGGCCGAGGCTCGTCCTGAACAGAATCAGCGCGAACAGGCCAAGCGAGATCGCGGTGACGATGAGCGTCGTGATCTGGTGATCGGTAATCCGGGCGCCGAGGACGCGCATGGCCGGCGTGACCTCCAGCTTGAAGCGGTAGGCGGTCGGCCCGTAGGTCAAGAGGAACACGGCCGACAGGATCATGCTGAGCGCCAGCGAGCCGATGAGCGCTATCGCCGAATCGACCTTCAACAGCCGCTCGAAGACGAGGATGTTGAAGACCACGGCGAGCAGGCCGACGAAGAACGCGGAGAGCAGGCCGGCGAGAAGGAGCGGGAGGCCGGCGGTGTGCAGCGACATGGCGACGAAGGCGCCGACAACTGCGTACTGCACGAGCGCGACATTCGGAAACTTGATCAGGGAGTAGACGGCGCTCAGCGCAACGGCAATCAGCGCCAGGTCGACGGACCTGATCAGGGCGTCGAAGATGAATTGGAACATTAACAAGTCCGTCTGTTGGTCGGCGGGCTTCAGTGGTGCGCAAGACACCGTGCGAAAAGGGCTGCCGTTGCCGGCAGCCCCTCTGGTCGGATCACTCGTAGGCTACGAGCTTCTCGCCCTCGACCTTGAACTTCAGGTAGGGCTGGTGCGTGCGCTGGCCGTCGGCATCGAGCGTGATGTCGCCGGTGGCGCCCTTCACGCCCTCCTTGCCGAGGTCTTCGATCGCCTTGAGGACGGCCGCCTTGTCGGTGCTGCCGGCCTTGTTCAGGGCGGCGGCGGAAAAGAGGACGGCGTCATGGGCGTAGCCGCCATAGGCCGAGAGGAAGGTCTCGCCATAGGCGGTCTCGTACTCGGTCTTGTAGGTGTCACCGCCTTCGCCGATGTAGCCTACGTCCATACCGATCAGGCCCTTCTTGAATTCGGCCGGCGTATCCTTGTTCATCATGGTGATGAGGATGGAGTACCAGGGCTTGCCTTCCTGCATGCCGAGCTCGAAGGCTTCCTGCATGATCAGCGCGCCCTCGGTACCGTAGGCGGTGAAGACGTAAGCGTCCGGTTCGGCGGCCTCGACCTGCTGCAGTTCGCGGCGATAGGTGGACTGGCCGATCGTGTACATGACGGTGGTTGCGACCTCGCCGCCCTTGGCGGTGAAGTGCTTCTTGAATTCCTCGGCGACGCCCTGGCCGAAGGCGTTGTTCATTGCCAGCACGGCAACCTTCTTCCAGCCGTGGTCGAGAACGTCCTGAGCGGCGAACTCGGTCGAGACGTTGTCGAGGCCGACGACGCTGTAGGAGGTGGCGCCGATGTCGCGAACCAAGCCGCTGGTTGAGGCCGGATTGATATGCGGCATGCCTTCCTGGACCAAGTACTGTCCGAGCGGGATCGTGTTGCCCGAGGAGTACTCGCCGATGACGATCGGCACCTTGTCGACCGATACGAGTTTCTTGGCGGCGTCGATTGCCGTCTGCGGCTTGCCGCCGGAATCCTCGACGATCACCTTCAACTGCTTGCCGAGCACGCCACCGTTGGCGTTAACCTGCTTGACGGCCAGCTCGATGCCGCGGCTCTGGTCCTTGCCGGTCGTGGCGCTGGCGCCCGACAGCGGAATGACCGCGCCGATGGTGATGTCTTCGGCGATCGCCGGCGTGACACCGACGAGGCCGCCAAACAGTGCTGCGAACGCCGCTGCAAGTGCTGTTGTCTTCATTGTTCACCCTCTCTCCGTTCCGTTGCGGGGACGGGTGAAATCTAGGCTGCCTGCGATCGTAGAAATACACGAATAATCTGATGCTTGCCCGGAGGCTGCATACTCGGGTGGCGCTTCCCTCGTGCTTTCTCCGAGAATGCCGCTGATATTACATCGGGTGTCGGAAGCGGTGATTCACGCGGCTCAGTTCGGCGCAGGCAGGCGGGCGCTCACCTTCCAGCCATCACCGGACCGCCTGAGTTGCCAGCGTTTTTCCGGGATCGTCGTGCCCCGCGCCGTCCTATAGGGGCTGATCGACAAGATGATGCCCGGCCCGTCGGCGACGTGGGAGCCGGTCGTGACGGTGCCGTCGCTGAACTCGACCGTCGCGTCTCCTCCCGCATCGCTTTGGTCGCCATCGATACTGACCCGGCAGCCGGGAAAGGCATGCGTGTGGTGAACGTTGAACTGCACCGAACGCCTCCGATTCCATTCTTTGGGCGCCTACGCGGGAGCCCCGCCAACCGGCGTTTCCGACCTGCTTCTTCAAATCGTAATCATCTCCGCTTGACAAGATATACGATAAAATATACGAACAAATATACGAACGATTGGGAGGCCGCTTGAGATCGTCGCAAGTCGGTTCCGATCCTTCGATAAAATCCTTCAGCAGAGAGTCGGGGCGAAAATGCCCCGCACGGAAAGAGGTTACGTATGTACTATTTCGCCTATTGCACCTGGCTCCACGACATCGAAATCGCCCGGTTCATGCCGCAGGCAAAGGCCGTGACCAAAGGTTATGCCGCCAATCACGCGCTACGCTTCCATGCTGCCGGCGATCGTACCGATCGCGGCTGGTGCCACTTCCTCAACACCGCGGAAGCCTATGGCAACAAGGCGTTCGGCGTCGTATTCGAGCACGATCCGAAGCACTTCGAGGAAGACTATGACGACTTCGAGCGTTGCTGCGTCACGGTCTACGGCGACGATGGCAAGAGCTACGACTGCTGGACCTACCGCCTGATCACCCCTGGTATCGCGATGCGTCCGCCGAACTTCTACTGGGAGCATATTCCGGCCGGTCTGAAGCAGTGGGGTTTCCCGCAGGAATACATCGACCAGGTCAACGCGGTCTTCGAGGCTGCAGCGCCTTGCCCGCGCGCCGACCGCCCCAATCCGTCGAACATCCCGGGACGCGGCGCCGACACACGCTGACCGCGAGCGATCGCCCGCTGATCGAATGTGGAAGGCGGCGGAATCCTGTCGCCTTCCCCCGCCACTCAACCGTAATGTCAATGAAAAGGGGAATCAGACATGAAAGCAGGAAGTACAGCCAAGGGCATTGCCGTTTCGGCGCTCGTGATGTTTGTGGCGGGCACGGCGCTCGCCCAGGATGCGGCCTCGCTCGTCCCGTCCGAAATCAGGGATCGGGGGACCCTGACGGTCGGCTCTCAGCAGACGTTCCCGCCGATCGAGTTCCGCGAGCCGGGCAGCCAGGAGGTTTCCGGCGCCAGCGCCGATCTCCTGCGCGAGATCGCCAAGCGCCTGAAGCTCGAACTCACCTACGTCCAGGCCGAATACGCAGCCCTGATCCCCGGCATCGAGGCCAAGCGCTTCGACATGGCCTCGGGCGGCATCAGCGATACCGAGGAGCGCGAACAGAAGCTCGATTTCGTCAACTACATGCAGTCCGGCGGTAGCATGATGGTGCGTGCCGAGGACGACGCGAACTACAAGACCATCGCCGACTTCTGCGGCAAGTCGGTCGCCACACTTCTCGGCAGCCGCGTGATCATGGAGAAGGTGGAAGCTGCCTCGGCCAAGTGCGTCGCAGCCGGCAAGGAGGCGATCCGCGCCGAGCAGCTGCCATCCGCCCCCGATGCCCGCATGCAGCTCGACCTGAAGCGCGTCGATGCCTATCTCGGTGATTTCCCGGCGCTCGCCTACATGGGCACCCAGTTCCCCGGCAAGTACGCCATCGTCGGCGGCAACTACATCCTGACCCCCTACATCACCTCATGGGGCTTCGCAAAGGATCAGGCGGCGCTGCGCGATGCCGTGAAGAAGGCAACGGACGAGATGCTTGCCGACGGCAGCTACAAGCAGATCATGGATAAGTGGGGTGTTGGTGGCGGCGCACTGGCCGAGATCACCATCAACCTGCCGGCAAGCAAGCGCAACTGAGATACAGCAGGGCAATGGCAATGACCGCCGCAAGTGTTCCATCAATTCCTGACCTTCCCATCATTCACAGGCGCCGGTGGGGCTCTTGGGTGCTGGGTGCCTTTGCCCTGTTCGTCGTCGCGTCGATCGTGATCGCGTCCATCCGGACGCGGATCCTCGATCTCTCGGTCGTTGGCGAGTACATCTTCAGCCCGATGATCGTGATGGGCGCCTTCAACGCCCTGGTCCTCGGCACGCTCGCGCTGGTGATCGCCAGCATTATCGGCTTTGTCGTCGCCCTGATGCGGGTCAGCGGCAATCCGATCCTAATGGCGATCTCGGCGACCTATGTCTACCTCTTTCGCGGCACGCCGATGCTGATCCAGCTTGTGTTCTGGTTCAACGCCGTGCCGATCATGTTCCCCAACATCTACCTGGCACTGCCCTTCATGGACGCCCCGCTGATCAATGCGCCGACGACCGCCGTGGTCACGCCCTTCCTGGCAGCGCTTGCGGGGCTCAGCCTCGCGGAGGGGGCCTACATGGGCGAGATCATCCGCGGCGGCATCCTGGCCGTGGACAAGGGCCAGCGGGCCGCTGCAACGGCACTCGGCATGACGCAGCTGAAGGTCCTTAGCCAGGTCATCATCCCGCAGGCCGGCCGCATCATCATCCCGGCGGCAGGCAACCAGTACATCATGCTGCTGAAATCCTCCTCGCTCGCCTCGGCCATAGGCTATCTCGAGCTGCTGCGCGTTGCGACCGACATCTATTCCTCGAACTTCCGGGTCGTCGAACTGCTGGCCGTAGCCGCCTTCTGGTATCTCGTCATGACCGCCTTCGCGACAGCGATCCAGACCGTCCTCGAAAAGGTTTTCCCGCAAAGATGAGCACCGCGCCTGAACAGTCCCACGCCGTCTCCATGGTCGGCGTCTCCAAGAAATGGGGAGCCGTCTCGGCCTTCACCGATGTCAGCTTTGACGTGCCGCAGGGCGAGGTCGTGGCTCTGCTTGGCCCTTCGGGTGCGGGCAAGTCCACCCTCCTACGCTGCGTCAACCACCTCGAAACCATCTCCGCGGGCCGCATCTACGTTCATGGCGACCTCATCGGCTACAGGCTGGATAAAGAGGCTCTGTATGAATTGTCCGACGCGGACATCAGCCGCCAGCGGCAGAAGATCGGCATGGTCTTCCAGCACTTCAACCTGTTCAAGCACATGACGGCGCTACAAAACGTGATGAGCGGCCCGGTGCACGTGTTGAGAGCGTCGAAGGCGGAAGCTGCCACGCTGGCGCTCGACCTGCTCGATAAGGTGGGCTTGAAGGCCAAGGCCGGCGCCTATCCCTCGGAACTTTCCGGCGGCCAGCAGCAGCGTGTGGCAATTGCCAGGGCGCTCGCCATGCGGCCGCGTGTGCTCCTGCTCGACGAGCCGACCTCCGCGCTCGATCCGGAGCTGGCGCAGGAAGTGGTCGAAACGATCCGCAGGCTCGCCGAGGAAGGACAGACCATGCTGATCGCCACCCATGACATGGGCCTCGCGCGCGACGTGGCCGACCGGGTGATCTTCATGGAGGGCGGTGGCCTTGCAGAGGATGCCTCCTCGAAGGACTTCTTCACCGCGCCGAAGAGCGAACGAGCCCGGCAGTTTTTGGCGCGATTGTTGTCGGCCCACTAGCCCGGCCCATGACATTCCACAATCGACCGCACGCGCCTTCCCGGCGCGGGTGAAGCCTCTCCCATTCCGAATGAGGAAGCCCATGACCGGAATCTTTCAGCACCTGCATCACCTCTGCATCGTCGTCAACGATCTCGAGAAGACCGTCGCCTACTACGAGAGCCTCGGCGTCGGCCCCTGGTTCGACTATCCGAAAAAGGGCGCCTATCTCGAATTCGACGTACCCAACAAGGCGGCCTCGGACGCCATGCGTTACAAATGTTGCGACATCGACAACGTGCAGATCCAGCTCTGTGATCCGGGGAGCCTGGATTCCCCCCAGAAACGCTTCCTCGACGAACGCGGTGAGGGTGTCTACCACCTGGGTTTCGAGGTGGCGGACCGAGACGCTGCCGAGGCAAAGGGCCGCGCCCTCGGCCTCGGCGTGGTTGCTCGCGGCAAACGCGTAGACGGTTCGGGCTTCTGTTATTTCGATACGCGGGAAGAGGCCGGCATCGTGCTCGAAGTCCGCAAATCCTGAGCACAAGTGATGGCCCGAATCCTTTTCGCGGAGAGAGCTGGCTTCGGCCTGTCCTCCGTCGTCCAAGGACGCGAAAGCGTCCTGCTGTGCCTTGCCGCCATGTTGCTGTTTGCGGCGTCGGACGTCATCGCCAAGCATCTGTCGGTGACGTTTCACCCCTTGCAAATTGCCTGGTTTCGTTATCTGGCAGCGTCGATTCTGCTGGCAGCCATCTGCCTTCGTTTCGGCAGGCCTGCCCGCAGTGCGGCTCCGGCCGCGCAGATCATCCGCGGCGTCGGCATGGCTGGAGCGACAATCCTGCTGGTGGCGGCTCTCAACTTGCAGCCAATGGCGGAGGCGACGGCGCTCGTCTTCATCTCCCCCTGCCTCGTCACGCTCCTGTGCGTACTGATCCTCAAGGAGCGCGTGCCCGCCTGGCGGTGGGTGGGTGTCTTCGGCGGCTTGCTCGGGGTGATGGTCATCCTGCGTCCGGGTCTTGCCGGTTATAACTCTGCCGCCCTGTTTTCGATTGCGTCTGCCGCGTGTTGGGCGACAGCTCTGGTCATGACGCGACGGGCGGTCGTGAGCGACAGCCTGGCGACCACGCTTGCATATTCTTCCATGACGGGTTTCGTTCTTTTGAGTGTGACGTTGCCCTTCGTCTTTCACGAATTGACTGTCATCGACGCGGCGCTGTTGGGAGCAACGGCCGTGCTTTGGCTAGCGGCGCATGTTGCCATCGCGTTCGCCTATCGCCGACCGGAAGCAGTGGTCTCCCGTCTCGCGCCACTTTCCTACACCCACCTCCTCTGGGCCACGAGCTTCGGCTACCTCGTGTTCGGCACTTTACCGGACGCGATGACGGTTGCGGGGGTGGTATTGATTATTGCAAGCGGGTTGGTAGCCCGCCGGGGAGAGAGGCAACCGGTGTGAAGCGACGGGCTCGTGCAACGCGCCGTCAATGCTGCGCGCCGGCGTTTGCGGGAACTGGGGAGAGTGGGTGAGAAGACCTTATGATCTCCCAAGCCTGTCCGCCGGCGCTTGAATGTCGGAAGTCGTTGCTACATACACGAAGAAATATATTTACCTCCGCTGGATCGGAGACCCGGCCACTGAGAAAAGGACAGGATCCATGGCATCAAGAAAGATCTCGGGGGGCGAGTTCATTGCATCGGACGTTCGCAATCGCCTGCGCAGCATGATTCTCGGCGCAGAGCTGAAACCTGGGCAGCGCCTGGTCGAAGACGACCTTTGTGAACGCCTGAACGTCGGGCGCACGCCCGTGCGCGAAGCGCTGCTGTTGCTCCAGGGGGAAGGCTTCCTGAGCCGCGAACGAGGCTGGGTTGTCGAAACGATCGACCGGACCCAGGTGCGCGCCATTTTTGAAAGCCGGGCGGCGATCGAAGCGGCTACCGCCAGGCTCGCTGCGCGCCATGCGGAACAGGCCGAGTTGGATACGCTCGGCCGACTGATCGAGGCCATGGAGCCTGGTGAAACGTTGACGCGCGCAGATCTGAACAGTCTCAACACCCAGTTTCACAAGCTGATCGTCACGGCCTCGAAGAACCAGTTCCTTGCCCAGTTCCATGAACGGACGCAGTTCCACTACTGGATGCTCCGGGTGCCGATCCTGTTTTCCGAGGCCGAGGTTAAAGAAACCAACCTCCAGCACCGGCGCATTTTTCAAGCGCTCGTCGACCGCAATGAAGACGAAGCGGAGCGGGCGGCACGCTATCACGTCGAGGCCACGATGGCGATTGTGGAGCCGGCTATCGACTTGTGACCTCACAGCGCCACCACCGTTACGAAAGCCATCCCCAAAGCGTCCCGAAATTAGGGCGGCGCACACAATTTCCTGCCGTTTGCCGGCCGGGACATGCTGGTCGCGCTTGATGAGGCGGTGCGTGACGATTGCGAAGCTCGCGATCCCGAGCCCGAGCGCTCGGCCTGGAGGGAGAGGCCGATCTTGGCGAAAGAGTTCATCAGCGCCGGCCTGACGGCCGCCGGTGACCGGCGAAGCGCAATCATCGCCCAGGCGCCGATGATAAGGGCGCGCAGGCCGGACACGATCATCAGCCCGGCTGTTGTGGCGGTGGGCCCGAAGCGATCCGACAGGAGGCCGCCGGCCACGCACCCGAAGAGACCGGCGGCAATGGGGGCAAAGGTGATGAGCGAGGCCATGTTCGGGGGAAGGGTGCCTTCGGCCGCCCTCCGCATGAAGATGAGCAGCCACGCCCACATCGCGTAGAGTTCCCACATGTGGCGAAATAGCCGACATTCACCAGGAGGAGATCGCGATCGCACAGGACCCGGCCGATCTGCCGCGGATTGAACACGGCCTTGCGGAACGGGTAGGGCCCTTCGCGGGCGAACAGCGGGAAGCACAGGCCGGCGATCAGCGAGGCCGTACTCGACAGGCCGATGAAAGCCGTTCCTCCTCTGCGGCCGCCCAGAAGGGCGCCGTCAGTGCGGTGATGGTCGGGCCGGGGGTTTTGAGGGTATCAAGGTGCATCAGTCGGCTCCCAGAACAAGTACGGCTGCCCTCGCTGTCGGGCACCATTGCTGGACGAGGGCAAGTTGCGGGTTGGGCATCTGCCGGCCGGTCGCGGGCCCGCGTCTTCCATGAAGGTGCCCGGCAGGGTGTGCTGCGCGCCATGTCGAAAATCGAGATAAAGACGATCCTCGGCATGTATTTCCACAGCTTCCTCTGGATCAGGGGCGACGGCGCGATGACGATGCCGTGCGGTGTTCCTGGCGATGATATCGACATCCGTTTGCTGAAGGGCCTGTCGCTGGAGATCCAGCCAATCCGAAAGAGCCTCCTGGTTATCGGGTCGACCGTCCTCGGCGTGCCCATCTCGTGACGTGCAATTACTATTGTAAAATCCAGAATACATGTGTATTGATCGCCGCGTGGGCTTTGGGTTTTGGGAGCAAGCCCCACGCGGAGCCCTCGTTCCATCATTCGGGCGGGAAGGAATTTTCGCCTGCTCCAAGGGAGGTCATTATGAAGAAACTTGTCACGCTTCTGGCGTGCGCTGCTTTTGCGCTGCCGGTCGCCGCCTGGGCACAGGACGCAATCGGAACCACCAAGAAGGACAGCTATCGCTTTGTCGTCGTGCCGAAGGTCGTGCATCCGTGGTTCGACAAGGTGAACGAAGGCGCGCAGGCTGCCGCTGCCGCAATCAAGGCGCAGACCGGCTCGAATGTCGAAGTGATCTACTCGGCACCGCAGTCCGCCGACGTTGTTCAGCAGAACCAGATCATCGACAGTGCGCTCGCGACCCAGCCCGATGGCCTGGCGCTCGACCTGCTCGACCCGTCCGGCAACCGCGCCTCGCTCGAAGAAGCGCAGGCCCAGAGCATCCCGCTCGTGATCTTCGATTCGGTTCCGCCGGAAGGCATGGCGATCCCCTACATTGGCTCCGACTTCTGCGAGCAGGCGAAGATTGCTGCCCGACGCCTCGTCGAAGTCCTCGGCGGTGAAGGCGAAGTCGCCATCATGCAGGGCGTTCCGACCGCGCCGAACCACTCGATCCGTGCCGAGTGCCACCGCCAGGTCTTTGCAGAGCATCCGGGCATCAAGGTCGTTGCCGAAGGCATCGACAACGACAGCATCGAGACGGCCCAGCAGCAGGCAGCCGCCATCATGCAGGCAAACCCGAACCTCAAGGGTTGGGTCGCGTCCGATGCCGCCGGTCCGATCGGTATTGGCCAGGCGATCGTCGAAGCCGGCAAGCAGGGCAAGGTCACGCTCGTCGGTCTCGACAACCTGCCCGAAATGCTCGACATGATCCGCGAAGGCGTCGCAGACAGCTCGTCCGCCTCGCAGCCGGAACTCCAGGGCTACTGGTCCGTCATGCTGCTCTGGGCGCAGGCCACCGGCGCCAAGGTTCCAGGCTATCTCGACACCGGCAACGCCTTCCTCACCAAGGAAAACGTGGACGGCTGATCCGGCTCGACCGGGCTGCCACGAGGCGCGGGCTTCCCGCGCCTCTTCCATCTCAATACGGCGCTGAGGTGCCCCATGGCTTATCTTGAAACCCGCGGCCTTGGCCGGGACTTTCCCGGCGTGACCGCACTCGACAATGTCGATCTCTCGATCGAACTCGGCCGCACGCATATTCTTGCAGGCGAGAATGGTGCAGGCAAATCCACCCTGGTGAAGATCCTGACCGGCACCGACCGGGCGTCCCGCGGCGAGGTTCTCATCGATGGTCGCAATCCGGCCGACGAACCGGATCTCTACAAGAACGTCGCCTATGTGCCGCAGGAGCTAAATCTCTTTCCGCAGATGAGCGTTGCGGAGAACCTGTTCATGCCGTTCAGCCGGACGGGACATGGCGGACTTCTCGTCAATCGCACGGCCCTCGTGGACGAAGCGATAAGCTATCTGGACCGCTTCGGCATCGAGGCCAATCCGCGCGAGCTGGTAGCGAACATCTCCGTCTCTGACCAGCAGCTGCTCCAGATCGCACGCGCCTGCACCAACGCCAACATGAAGGTTCTCATCCTCGATGAGCCGACGTCGTCCCTGACGCGCGTGGAGGTGGACCGTGTGTTCAAGGTCATCCGCGGCCTGCTCGACCGCGATCACGCCATCGTCTTCATCAGCCACAAGATGGACGAGGTGTTTTCAATCGGCGACGATTATACCGTCCTGCGCAATGGCGAGAAGATCGAAAGCGGCAGGATCGCCGACATCACCGAGGCAGATCTGATCCGCGCCATGTCCGGCCGCGATATCACCTTCGACGAACATTTCCGCCCTCAAGTCCCCGTTACCGACACGATCATGAATGTACGTGGGCTTTCCGGCGCGCGTTTCCACGATGTCAGTTTCGAGCTGCGCCGGGGGGAAATTCTGGGCTTTGCCGGTCTCGTCGGTGCTGGTCGGTCGGAAGTCATGCAGACGATCTTCGGCTTTCTCAAAGCCAAGGCGGGTGAGGTCACGGTCGAAGGCAAGCCCTGGGCGCTGAACGACACCTCCGCATCGGTCGATGGTGGCATGCTGTACCTTTCGGAAGAGCGCAAGCATCACGGCATCTTCCCGCTGCTGTCGCTGCGCGAAAACATCGGCATTTCCATCCTGTCGCTGACCAAGGGATCCCTTGGCATCAGCAGCGGCCGGGAGCGTGAAGCCGTCCAGAAGATCATCGACGACTACGGCATCCGTACATCAGGCATGGGAAAGCGCATCTCGCAGCTTTCCGGCGGCAATCAGCAGAAGGCCATCATCGGCCGGGCCATGGCTACGCGCCCGCGCGTGCTGATCTTCGACGAGCCCACCAAGGGCATCGACATCCGTACCAAGACCGAGATCTACAAGATCATGAAAGGTCTGGCCGAGGAGGGCGTCGGCGTCATCCTCGTGTCCTCGGAACTCGACGAATTGAAGAAGTGCGCAAGCCGCATCATCACGATGCACCATGGCCGCATCACCGGCGCGTTCGACACCGCCGAGACAAACAATGAAACACTCGTAGGCGCCATCTTTGGCACGGAGGCGAAAGCCGATGCAAACTAAACCCTTGGCGCTCCTGACGCGCAGCCCGCTTGCCGGCGTTTTCGTCGCGCTGGCCGTCATCTTCACGCTTTCGGCGCTGATCTCTCCCTATTTCCTCACGCCCTATAACCTCTCGGTTATCGCGCGCGGTCTCGCCTTCGTTGGCCTCATCACCATCGCTCAGTCCATGCTGATGGTGCTCGGCGAACTCGACCTGTCGCTCGGCGTGATCGGCGGGCTTTGCGGCGTCATCTCCGGCATTCTGATGATCCGGGTCGGCCTCGAACCCTACTCGGCCATGCTGTTGGCCATCCTGCTCGGCGCCTGCCTTGGCCTTCTCAACGGCCTGCTGGTGACGGTGCTGCGACTCCATTCGCTGGTCTTGACGATCGGCACCGCCGGCATTTTCGGCGGCGCGAACCTTGTTCTCACGCGTGGCGTTGCGATCACCGGCATCCCGCGCGACATACAGTATCTCGGTCGCGGCGACTTCCTCGGCATGCCGGTTCCCTTCGTGATCATGCTCGTTGCACTTGCGATTGCCACCTTCGTCATGCTGAAGACGCCCTTTGGACGCTACATGTACGCGATCGGCAACAACCAGGCCGGCGCGCGTATGCTCGGCATCAAGGTCGACAAGGTTCGCCTCCTCGTGTTCGTCGCCGCCGGCGCGATCGCAGCCCTTGCCGGCGTCCTGATGGTGGCCCGCCTCGGCACAGCACAGCCTTCGATCGGCGAGACCTGGGTGCTGGCGCCCATCGCGGCCTCGGTCATCGGCGGTGTCGCCACGACCGGCGGCATCGGCAGCCCGATCGGTGCGATCTTCGGTGCCGGCATCATCGCCATCATCGAGAACATCATCGTGCTTTTTGGCGTCTCGCCCTATTGGCAGGGCATCGTCTCGGGTGCGATCGTCGTGCTTGCCATTTCCTTCGACGCCATTTCCCGCCGCTATCTTCGCCGCGACGCTTGACGCAGTCGGCCGCATCGATCTGACGAGAGACAAGAGAATGAACCAGGAAGTCAAAACCAAGAAGCTGATCAACGCGCCTGAAAACATCATCGCGGAGATGATCGAAGGCATGGTGGGCGCCCATCCGGACATGCTGCGCGTGGAAGGGCAGACCGGCCGTGCGGTCGTTGCGGTGGACGGCCCCCGTGACGGCAAGGTGGGTATCGTCGTCGGTGGCGGTTCCGGCCATGAGCCGGCCTTCGCCGGCTATGTCGGCCGCGGCCTTGCCGACGCCGCAGCCGTCGGCAACGTCTTTGCCTCGCCCTCTCCGTCGCACATCGTCGAGGCGGCCCGGGCCGTGGATGGCGGCGTCGGCGTCGTGATGCTTTACGGCAACTACACGGGTGACGTCCTCAACTTCACCATGGCGGCGGAAGAGCTGGAACAGTCGGGCGTCCCCGTGCGTCACGTGGCTGTTGCCGATGACGTTGCCTCCGCTCCGGTCGAGCGCAAATCCGAACGCCGTGGCATTGCCGGTGACTTCTTCGTTTTCAAGGTTGCCGGTGCTGCCGCCGATCTCGGTGAACCACTGGCGCGGGTGGAAGCACTCGCGCAGGCGGCCAATGACGCGACCCGGTCGATGGGCGTCGCGCTCAGCCCCTGCTCCCTGCCGCAGACCGGCAAGCCGAATTTCATGATCGGCGACGACGAGATGGAAATCGGCATGGGCATCCATGGCGAACCCGGCATTCGCCGGCAGAAGCTGGCGCCGGCCGACGAAGTGACCGACGAACTTGTCGATGCGGTGCTGAAAGAGCTCGCTGTCAAGGCCGGCGAACGGGTTGCCGTTCTGGTCAATGGTCTCGGCGCGACCTCGCAGATTGAGCTCTATGTGATTTTCCGTCGCGTCAAACAGCGTCTCGACGCCCTCGACATCCAGATCCATGCCTCGTGGGTTGGCGAGTATGCAACATCGCTGGAGATGGCTGGAGCCTCGGTGACGCTGATGAAGCTCGACGATACGCTGCAGGCGTTGCTTGACCATCCCTGCCGTACGCCGGCGCTTGTCGTCGGCGCCTTCGAGAAGACCGAGGACGTTGCGGCGCGTAGCCGCAAGGCTGTCAAGGTGACCGAGAGTACGGCGGCGGTGCAGGAGAAGCCGCGCGTCCTCATCACCGAGGGCGACGTAACCCCCGCAGTCTTCAAGACGATGATGCACGCGGTCGGCGACCAGATCATCGCCGAGAAGAACTGGCTTTCCGAACTCGACGGCGTGATTGGCGATGGCGACCACGGTGTGACGATGGAAATCGGCTGGAAGGCCGTACAGCACGCGCTGGAGGATACGCAGGAGGACGAGACGATCGAGGCCATCTGCAAGCGCATGGCGAAGGCATTCCTCGATGCGGTCGGAGCGTCCTCCGGCCCACTTTATGCCACCGCCTTCCTGCGCGCCGGCACGGCAGTCGGCGACCGGCTGAACCTCGATGGGACCGGCATGGCCGAATGGCTGAGCGCAGCCTGCCAGGGCATTCGTGATCGCGGCCGTGCCGAGCCTGGCGACAAGACGATGATCGATGCCTGGGTGCCGGCAGTGGAAGCTGCGACGCAGGCAGCGAAGAACGGGGCGACATCGCTCGAGGTTCTGGTCGCTGCGCGGGACGGTGGCGAAGCGGGCATGAAGGCGACGGCGGCGCTGGAATCGCGCCGTGGCCGCTCTGCGAAGCTCGGCGAACGTTCCATCGGCCACATCGACCCCGGCGCGGCCTCCACCTTCGTCACGCTGCGCGCGATGACGGAAGCCCTGCGCAAGGCGCTCGGATAAAGGGCGACTTCAGCGCGGGCCTTGCAGAAGGGCCCGCGCGACACCTTCATTGGTCACGAGCCGGTTGACGTAGCCGGCACGCAGGACCGCCCGGATGATCGGGATCTTGCGGATGCCGCCGGAAACCAGCACGGAAATGGGCTTGAGCTTCATCTTGTCGGGGGGAAGGGCGATGATCGAGTCGTTCAGAAAATGATCGATCGGCTCGCCGCGCGCGTCGAGAAACCATCCCATGAACTCCCCTACGGCGCCGCCTTTCAGAACCGCGTCGAGATTGTCCTTCACCACCCGGATCTGCGTCAGTGATGTATCCTGCGTCAGTGCCCCGCAGGAAACGATACCGATATCGGCGATCTCGGTCCGCGCGAGGACATCCGTCAGTTCGTCGTTGAGAAGGATCGCGTTGCGGCTTTCGGGATTGGCGCAGTAGATTGGTGCGGTCAGGTAGTGACATTCGACGCCAAGCGCCCGCGCAAAAGCAGTCGCGACTTCGAAGGTATTGGTGGCCGAGCCGCTGGTGACGCCTCCGGTCAGCCCCACAACCCAGCTTTCGGACTTCGGCCGGGCGCGCAGGCTGCGGACCGCAAAGCTCAGGGTGCGCCCCGAACCGATGCCGACACCCATGTCGCGACCTTCGATCAATTCGCTCGCAAGTGACCCGGCGGCTTCACCGATCACCCGCTTCTGCTCGAGGTAGTCGCCGAGATCGGGCACCACGACAGTGCCGGCCAGGCCGTAACGGGCGGAGACCTTCTCGGCGAGTTCAATGCAGTCCGTCAGAGGCAGGCTGACATGGACCTGCACGCTACCGGACTCACGTACCTGGCCGATGATCTTGTTGACCTTCAGCCGCGTGATGTCCATGCGCTGGGCGATTTCCTGCTGGGTTTGTCCGCCGATGAAATAGAGCCAGGCGACACGCGCGCGCTCCAGGTCTTCGTCGAAGTGTCCCCAATCCTCGCTCATGCAGCGCGCTATCCCCTCAAGTTTGTTCCCTTTTCGATACGCCACTTATGATGGGATGGGCAACCGGCTTCTCGGTGACACACGTTCCAATCCCGGGTGTCGTCACGGCACCGGATGGAGGTGCAGTCGCGTTGAATGCCGATGGTACTGCGTTCGCCTTGGCGATGCAGGAGGAGCCGATGTCACGGTCGTGTTTTCTGCCTCGTCATCCTGTGCGACTGACGCGGTAGTCAATTCAGACATGTGCTGCGCGAAATCTACAAGGTCGCGGCGCGCATCGAGACTTGCTCGAAAGGGCAGCGTTCCATTCTCGTCGATGGATTGGCTCAAGCCGCTCTCAAGGGCGGGCAGGAACGGGACATGAAGCGGGCCGCCTTGCCGCGCTTGCGTTTCGGATTGTTGTCGTAGGGCGCGGCCTGGCGGCGCTATCAACGCCGGAACTGCCGAGGGCAGCGGAGATCTCGAACGCGCGGAAGAAAAAGGTTGTCCGGCGTGAACGAATAATACTTGACTATGATAATCATAATACCTTAGCGTGCATTTCGGTCCAGTGATGCGCCCGGCGAACGTGTATGGCGATGGCCGGGCCGAAGTCTTTCCGTTCTAAAGATTCGCATCGTCTGCGATCGATAGTTGCACGTACGGTTGCGCGCATATGCAGTGCGCAAGGAGCAAATGCATGGCACATCGGAAGGCTGTCTCGCACCGCATCGTCGAAGCTCCGCACGCCCAACTGCGGTGTCGCTAGGGTCCACGAGGACCTATAGCCGATACCGGTCAGGGCCCGGGCCGGTCATGAAGTAACTCTCAATCGATTGGCGCGCCGCATGGGCGCCATCACAAGGGATTATGAAAATGGCTAACATTACGATCGATGCAAGCAGCGCAGGCAGCGCCGGGCTTGATGTGAACAGCTACCTCGCCGATTTTGGTGGTGGCTTCGGTTCTATGAACCGCGGCTGGTTCGAAAACCTGACGGGTCCGCATCCGAGCTTCGGTTTCCAGTCCGGTTCCGGCTTCACGGGCGCGTTCGTTGCAGAGGGGTCGTTGACCTATGATCCGTTCGGCGATCACGTTCTGAAGGGTAGCCTGGATTCGATCGATTTCGGCAGCACGCTGAATTGGGGAACGGGAGCCGGATGGACGGTGTTCGTCCCGCCGGAAGTAAACTCCGGAAACGTGTTGACGATCAGAGGGCTCGACATTACCGGATCATCAACGGCGACGGATCCAGCCCACTCCATTGTGTTCGGCCTCGCCGCTGGCGATGATACGGCGCTCAGCAACTACCTGTTCGAGACCACGGCCAACAACCTGACCTTCACCGGCAGTTCCGGCAACGATTCCATTACCGGCGGCCTCGGCACGGACACCTTCACCGGCAATGCCGGCGTCGACAGCTTCATCTTTGCCGATGGCGCACATGGCAACAATGACACCATCACCGACTTTTCCAGCGGAACCGACAAGATCGGCCTCGGCTGGAACTACACCTGGGACAGCGCGCTCGACGATGACGGAGACGTCTACTACGACTCCGGTTTGTTGTTGGGCTTCGACGCCTCTGGCGACTACTTCGAAATCGCAGTCGCCACGGTCGCCTCGACAGATCTCTTCCTCGCCTAACTAGTTGATATATTGATACGTTCCAGCCCGCGCGCGCGGGCTGGATCTCCGCTGCCCGTACCGACCTTCTCCATGAAGTCGGAGCTATCCAGGAACATAAGAGGGAATGAGCCGCCATGGCCGCAGGAAATTCCATTGTCACGATTGAACCATGGCCGCTGGTCGTGGAGGAAAACACCGCCGTCGGAACTGTTGTTGCAACAGTGACGGTGTCGGATCCCGATGGCGTGGCAACCAGCGCCGTTGGCCTCCAGGTCATGAGCTCACCCTACTTCACAATTGAACGGACCAGCGCGACAACCGGCAATCTGGTTGTCAAGGGCCCGATCGACTACGAAGCTTTGGAAAACGGAACGATCAACATCGATATCCGGATCCGCGATACCGGATCGCCCGCAACCTTCGACATTCATCCCTTCACGATCTCGATCTCCGACCAGCTCAATGAGGGGGATCAGCCGCCGCACAGCGTGACTTTGACAAAGGCGGTCGACCGGACGGACAACGGTGTTGCCGCCAACAGCATTGGCGAAGATTTCATAGTCGGCAATGCAATTGCGACCGTCTCCGCCGTCGATCCCGAAGGCGGAGCACTGAGCTACACGCTCGACCCTTCAAGCTCGGACAAGTTCGAGCTTCAGATGCGCGGTGGCGTTGCCACCCTCGTTCTGAAAAGCGCCGTCGACTACGAGACCGCGACAACCCACACCATCATCATCAACGTCCAGGATGAAGCGGGAAACATCACACAGAAGACGCAGGAGATCGGCATCGTCAATGTGAACGAGGTGTCCGGGCCGCAGCTTTCCGCCGATTCGGTGGCTGAAAATGCCGCTGTCGGCACGGTCGTCGGCACCCTCGAAGCCACGAATGCGGCTGGCCTTCCGATCACCTATTCGATTGTCAACACCGCCGGCAACCCGGTCGCCAACGCCTTCTTCACGATCGTCGGCAATGAGTTGCGCGTCGCTGGCGGGCTGGATTTCGAGACGCTTGCGAGCCACAAGCTTTCGATCAAGGCCTCTGCCGGCGCAGACTCCATGATTTCCGACTTTACGATCAATGTCACCGACGTCAACGAAGCGCCGATCGATATCGCGCTTGACCTTTTCCGGCCGGTCACCGAGGCAGACCGTACCGGCGCTATTATCGGCACGCTGTTGGCGACCGATCCGGAGGGAGACGCGATCACCTGGTCGCTGCCAACACTCAACACGGGAAGCAACCTGACCCAGGATCAGAGGAACGAGAACAACACGCTTTCCACATTCAAGCTGGTTGAGAACGAGGACGGAACGGTCGGCGTCCGGCTGCTGAAGCCGCTCGACTATGAGCAAGGGACCAGCAACGGCCTGCTCGCAAACGGTCAATATGCGCTTGTCGTGGTCGCCACCGACAGCGAGGGCAACCAGACCAAGCATACCCTGTATGTCCAGGCTGAGGACGAGCACATCAAGTTCACCGGCGCGCCGACCGGCAAGGACTATGCCGGTGTGGTCGAGAATGTCGAAGCCGGCACCGAGCTCGGCTATGTTAAAACATTCGATGGCAGCTTCACGCCGGTCAGCGTTGAACTGACGGACGATGCCGGAGGCATGTTCGAGATCAGGAGCCGCCTCGTCGGCGGTGAAACGCGCCACTATGTCGTCACCAAGGGCGTGATCGACTACGAGGCCGAAGCCAGCCACGCCATCACAGTCAAGGCGACCGACATCAACGGCATCAGCCACGAAAAGACGATCGACATCAAGGTCATCGATGCCGCCGAGGCGGGTGACACCGCGCGCGGCACCATCACCATCGATGCTGACACTGCTCTGATGGCGCAACACGGCGGCGTCAACTGGGACACCTATCTCGACGAGATGTATGACAGGACGACCGGTGGCCTTCCCGCAGGCGTGACCTTCGCGCCCGCGACCTCAAGCGAATATGTCTACAACACGAGCTCCGACGGCACCCTGATCTCACTGAAGGGCAACGATCTCACCTACTGGTGGACGGACCCGGTGACGGGCGAGGATGTCCACGTGGTCGGCGGCACCGTCACAGAACTGACCTTCGGCAAGGGCACCTATGCGGGCAATGTCGCCGAGGTCAGCGAGAAGGCCCTCAGCATCACCGGGCTCGATGTCTCCAACGGCTCGGGCCTGATGGAGCGAATCTACGGCGAGGCCAACGCGTTTGCCGCCGCCTGGATGCACGGGACCGATAATGCCGACAATCCGTCCGAAATCGCCTTCGTCAAGGCTATCCTGTCCTCCTACGCCCAGACGTTCAAGGGCTCTGCCGGTGCCGACACGTTTACCGGCAGCAGCTTCGACGACACGATCAACGGCAACGGCGGCAACGACGTCATGTCGGGCGGCCTCGGCAATGACAAGATCAGCGGCGGTGCCGGTACCGACACCGCGGTCTATTCGGGCAAGCGTACCGACTACACGCTGAAGCTTTCGGCCGACGGCAAGACGCTCACCGTCACCGACAAGCGCACGGGTGACGTCAACGAAGGCACCGACAGCCTGACCGGCATCGAGAAGCTGCGGTTCTCGGACGGCACCACCGATGTCAGCAGCCTCAATGCCGCGCCGACCGCGCTGTCGCTGTCGGGCACGAGCGTGAAGGAGAACGTCAAGGTAGGCACCCTGGTCGGCACCTTCTCCGCCACCGATCCTGAAGGGGGTACGCTGACCTACAAGCTGACCGACAATGCCGGCGGCCTCTTCAAGCTCGACGGCAACAAGCTCGTGACCGCCAAGGCGATCGACTACGAGGCAATCAAGTCCGGCAAGGTCGCACTGGAAGTCACCGATCTCGCCGGGGCGAAGTCGGTCAAGACCTTCACCATCGCCGTGCGGGACGTCAACGAGGCGCCGACTGCGCCGTCGCTGTCTGCTGCGACCGTCAAGGAGAACGTCGCCATCGGCACCACGGTCGGCACGCTCTCGGCCAAGGATCCGGAAGGCAGGACGCTGACCTACACGCTGACCGACAATGCCGGCGGCCTGTTCAAGCTTTCCGGCAACAAGCTCGTCACCGCCAAGGCGATCGACTACGAGGCGGTCAAGTCCGGCAAGGTCACCGTCGAGGTCTCCGACGGCGTCAACAAGGTGGCAAAGTCCTTCACCGTCGCCATCGAGGACGTCAACGAAGCCCCGACGTCGCTTGCCCTGTCGAAGTCGACGGTCAAGGAGAACGTCGCCGTCGGCACCACGGTCGGCACGCTCTCGGCCAAGGATCCGGAAGGCAAGGCGCTGACCTACACGCTGACCGACAATGCCGGCGGCCTGTTCAAGCTTTCCGGCAACAGGC
>NZ_JABXYK010000021.1 GCF_013378445.1 Mycoplana rhizolycopersici | reverse complement strand
GCGCAGGTCCATCATGTCATTGGTCATCGGTGGTCTTTCCATCAGGTTGTGCTTGAACAACCCAACCCTACCGGAAAAAGCCGATGACCACCGCTAGCCTGATACACCACCTCTCGGGACGTCATCCAGCGCGCTTGTTGAAAGCCCTTGTATTGTGGCTTCGGCCGACCAATTTTCCATTGCGGAACCGATGCCAATACGGGGCGTTGCGGGTAACAGGGCGACTGCGGTGTTTTGTGTCGCAAGGAGAGTGCAATGATGCTGCATGAATGGCGCTATTGGGTCTTGCGCGTCCTGCGCCCCTTGAATTCGGCCTGCTTCGTCTGCCTCGTTGCGTTCGTCGGTCTTGCAGGGTGTACGGCAACTCCCGGTGGCGGCTATCCGGAACCGATTCCGGGCAGCATCACCTATGGCGGTCAGCCCAGGACAAAACTGACCAAGTCGCCGGTCGGCAGTTGGTTCCATCATCGGTTCACCGACCAATATGGCCGGACGGTCGAGGAGACCTATGTTATCCAGCCGGATCGCTCGCTGCTCCTGACCGGCCGCGTCGTCCTGGAGGATGTTTTCCACTTTTGAAGAAGTCGGCTGTCGATCTTCCCGCATATTCCACCGTTTCCTGCTCGGTGCCGGGCATTTGGATGCGCAAGATATTTTGCTGTTGCGGCGTGTGGCGGATGCGTGTATCTCCGCGGCAACGGATCGGCGGAGTGTAGCGCAGCCTGGTAGCGCATCTGGTTTGGGACCAGAGGGTCGGGAGTTCGAATCTCTCCACTCCGACCACCGTCAAGCAGCTGAACGCCTCTAAAAACCTCCCCTTTAGCCGGTTTTCGTGAGCCAATCCGGCTTGCGTGACAGGCGGGGAGCGCAACGCGAACATCTGGCAACGGCGTTGGCACAGGCACCCAGCGCGCTTCTGCTCGATAAACCGACCACCTCGACATCCAGCATCAACTGGAAATTCTCTTACTCGTCTCCAACCTCGACCTGAGCTGCATTGGCGCGCTCCACGACCGCTTCCACATCCAGTACATCGTGGGGTGAGCAGGGACCCCGGGAATTTCGACCTCAAGGAAGAGATCCGGGACTATTGGTCCAAACGATCCGAGAGGTTCGATCTCGCTTTCGGCTACAGGATCCCGCCGGGACCGGAGGCGAGGGCATGGCGGTAACGATCTGTTCGGTGCTGGGCGCCGAGCCTCGCCGCGTGTGCGGCCTGCCAAAAGTCGCCGATCAGCCGCGTCGCGCGGCCTCGATTGCGGCGACGTCGATCTTCCGCATTGTCATCATGGCCTCGAACGCACGCTTCGCCTCGGCACCGCCCGCTGCCATGGCGTCGGTCAGGACACGTGGCGTAATCTGCCAGGAGATCCCCCATCTGTCCTTGCACCAGCCGCAAGCGCTTTCCTGACCACCGTTGCCAACGATCGCGTTCCAGTAGCGATCGGTCTCTTCCTGGTCGTCGGTCGCGATCTGGAACGAAAACGCCTCGTTGTGCTTGAACATCGGCCCTCCGTTGAGGCCGAGGCAGGGAATGCCGGCGACGGTGAATTCGACGGTCAGCACGTCACCTTGCTTGCCGGAGGGATAGTCACCGGGGGCGTGCCGACGGCGCTGTCGGGAAATATCTCCGAATAGAAACGGGCTGCAGCCTCGGCGTCCTTGTCGAACCAGAGACAAATCGTATTCTTGGCCATGGCAAATTCCCTTCGTCTCGACATTGGTGGTGTTTATGCTTCATTCTGCCACCCGTCGAAATAGGCCAAGGATCGCTTTTCTCCACCCTCGAATTGCCTTTCTCTCGCGGCAGGTCGCTTTCCAGGTCGAGAAGACTTGCCGGTTCGGTATCCCGGAAACGGGATCGGCAACGGTCTTCCAGCCGGACTGCAGCCTCAGATTTCGAGGAGCGGGACCTTGCTCATCCCGGCCCAAACCGGTTGCAGTCCCGGCCCGGGCCAGGCAGTATGTTGGCGTTCCATAATATCATGGTGGACCGATCCATGTTGACGGGCTCATGCCATTGTGGCGGTGCGAAGTGGACACTGAGAGGTGATCCGGGGTCGATCACCGCCTGCAACTGTACGCTCTGCCGGCGCTACGGCGCGCTCTGGGCCTACGACTATGAGGGCGAGCGGATCACCCTGACAGGCCGCACCGCGTCCTACACGCGCGCCGGTCGGGACCGTTCGTCGCTTGAAATCCTGTTCTGTCCGTCATGCTCTTGCGTCCTGAGCTGGAGAGGCCTGCGGCTTGACGAAGAAGGCCGCCGGCGCATGGCGGTCAACCTGCGTCTCGCACCGCCGGATTCCATCTCCAGTCTGCCGATCGACCATTTCGATGGCCTCGACACATTCGACGATCTTCCATCGACGGGGAAATGCGTGCGCGATCTCTGGTTTTAGGGCAAAGGACCGTCGGTCGGTCCTGAGGTTGCGGAGCGGTGATCGCTGTGGAAGCTCGCACTGTTCGCGCGGAGGGGCGTGCATGCAGAACCAAGGACTGCCTATTATGTTCCATAATCTATCTTATCCGATTAATGTGTGTAGCCGCAAAGTTAGAATGTCCTGAATCTGCAAAGTTGGAATGCCACACTCCCCGCGCTTGATGGCGCAGAGATTGCAGATGGGATCTCTTGGCTGCTTGTCTCAGGCCCAAACGGATTGTTCTCGGATCGAAGCGATAGCCGCTTATACCCCAGAGAAGCTGCAGCACCATCGCGGCGGGATGAAGTTCGATGCGATCGAGCGCGATCTGCAGCAAATGTAGCCATTGAGCAAGAAAAAGCGACGGCGCACTGGCGCTTCTCGCGGCTTCGCGCCATCCTATGGATGGAGAGAGTTGCGGTCCTTGGCAACGGAGGAATGCCGATGCGCTGCTTTGCCGTCCTGGGCCCGTCGCAGACGGGCAAGACTACGCTTGTCGAAAGACTGGGGGCCTTGGCGGAAAAGCCGAGGAAGACCGCCTCGCCCCACGGCCTGAACCTTTGCGAATTCGAGTTCGGCGGCGATGTCTGGTGTGCCTTGGACGCGCCGGGATCGATCGAGGCGCTGGCGCACGCCCACAACGCGCTTCTCGCCAGTGACGCCTGCATTCTCTGCGTCTCGCCATCGCCGGACGAGGCCGTGCTCGCCGCGCCCTATCTCCGGGTCATCGAAGCATCCGGCACGCCCTGCATCATCTTCATCAACCGGATCGACGAGCCGCGTGGCCGCATTCGCGACGTGATTGCCGCGCTGCAGGACTATGCGAGCCATGCGCTGGTGCTCCGGCAGATCCCGATCCGCGAAGGTGAGGAAGTCGTCGGCAGCGTCGATCTCATCTCCGAGCGCGCCTGGCGCTACCGGGAGGGACAGACTTCGGCCCTCATAGCGCTTCCCGACGATATCGCCGAGCGCGAACACGAAGCGCGCGCCGAACTTCTCGAGCACCTTTCGGAGTTCGACGACTGGCTGCTGGAGGAACTGATCGAGGACCGCCAGCCCGACAGCGGCGCAGTCTACGCCATTTCCACGCGGATCTTGAAGGACAACCGGATCACGCCGGTTTTCATCGGGTCGGCCGGCCATGGCAACGGCATGCAAAGGCTGATGAAGGCGCTGCGCCACGAGGCGCCCCCGGTGGAAGCCCTGCGCGGCCGCCTCGCCGCTGCCGGAGGGATGGATGCGGCAGCACTTGCCGCCGTCACGTTCCATGGATTCCACCGCCAGAACATCGGCAAGACCGTCCTTGCCCGGGCGCTGGACGGGATCAAGCAGGCTTCAGCACTGGGCGAGGCAGGGCTTGGCACCCTGCAGGATGCCGTTTCCGGGCGGCCGCTTTCCAACGGCTTGCCGGGGCCGGGCGCGGTCTTCGCATCGGTCAAATCGGACCGCCTGCCCGTGCCTGCACTGATCGGTACCGGCGCCACCTACCCCGCGCCGGACTGGACCGCCCCGCCCTCGCCCATGCTGCAACGCATCCTTGTGCCGACCAGCGAGCGCGACGAAACCAAACTTTCCACCGCTCTTGCGAAGATCGCCGAGACCGACAAGGGCCTGCTGGTCGGCCAGGAGGAAGGCACCGGCGCCCATCTGGTGAGGACACAGGGGCCGCTGCATCTGCGCGAGGTGACCCGTGCACTTGCCGAGGTCTTCAACATCGCCGTGAGCGACGAACCGCCGAACGCGGTCTACCGCGAAACTGTCTCCCGGACCTCGGACATCCACTACCGCCATCGCAAGCAGACCGGTGGCGCCGGCCAGTTCGCCGATGTGAAGCTGAGCGTCCATCCGAACGGCCGCGGTGACGGCTTTTCCTTTTCCGAGGTCGTCAAGGGCGGTGCGGTGCCGCGCAATTTCATCCCCGCGGTCGAGGCGGGCGCGCGCGAGGCGATGGACAAGGGACCGCTCGGCTTCGGCGTGATCGACGTCGGCGTCACACTGACCGACGGCCAGCACCATACCGTGGACAGTTCCGAATACGCCTTCCGCACGGCGGCCAAGATGGGCGTGCGACAGGCGATGGGCCAGGCTCTGCCTGTCCTGATGCAGCCGATCATGCGGGTGGAGATTCACATTCCCTCGATCTACACCGGCGGACTGGTCCAGATCGTATCGTCGCTGAAGGGGCAGGTGCTCGGCTTCGATCGTGACGAGAGTGCAAAGGGCTGGGACACGTTTCGCGCCCTGGTGCCGGGAAGCGCTCTGGAGGAGCTGGCACGTTCCCTGCGTTCGGCAACGCAGGGAATTGGCAATTTCTCCGGCGCGTTCGACCATTTCGAGGAAATGTACGGCAAGGAAGCCGACGCAATCGTCACCGCGCACGGCGCGCGTGCGGCTCAATCGTGAGCGAATGTAGAACGCAAGACAAATACGCTATTGCATTGTTTTTAAATACCGAAGGTAAAACCTGAAGAGTGTTGATGGTGGCGCGGCGGCGCACGTCCCCTTCAGCACCGGCATCGGTTGCTATATTCTGTCTTGGCTTTTTCAGCACAGGGCGAGATCCATCACATCGTCGTCATGTGGCCTGGCAATTCGGCATTGTCGCCCTAACCTTGTTCCGGTGTTCCGGAGCATCAGCCCATGAAGATCGCTTCTTTAGCTACAGCCACAGCCATAGCCGCCTGCCTGTGTATCATGGCCTTGTCGGACCGGGCCGGTGCACAGGAACCCGCGACCCTGGCGCAGGACATTATTGCGCGGCAGATCGAGGCGTTCCTGAATGACGACGCGAAGTCCGCCTATTCCTTCGCCTCGCCCACCATCCGGCAGAAGTTTCCGGATGAAGCGTCCTTCTTCGAAATGGTGAAGCGCGGCTATGCGCCGGTCTATCGCCCTGGAAACTACGGTTTTGGGCGCAGCAAGGTCTCGGGCGATGTGATCCTGCAGGAGGTGCTCATTTCTGCAAGCGGCGGCAAGCACTGGACGGCAATCTATCAGCTCGTGCGGCAGTCCGACGGCAGCTACAAGATCAACGGGGTCCACATGTCTCCGTCGAAGGCGGGATCCGACATCTGACGACGCGCAAGATCGCTGAACAGGATTATGAGTTTAAGCTAGTAGTGCATTGATATAAATACAGCTTTTGACCGAATTCAAGCAGCCAGATTCATGCACCCTTCTTGGCTTCCGCCTCACCGCGTGCCCAGGCCTCCTGCGTTTCCGCCATGAATTCCGCATAGCGCCCCTGTTCGATCGCCGAGCGGATTCCCCCCATCAGCTCCTGATAGTAGGCCAGATTGTTCCACGTCAGCAGCATGCCGCCGAGCGACTCGTTCGAACGCACGAGGTGGTGCAGATAGGCGCGCGAATAGTCGCGGCTCGCCGGGCAGGAAGACTGCTCGTCGAGCGGACGCTTGTCCTCGGCATGGCGGGCATTGCGAATGTTGATGCGACCGTGGCGGGTGAACGCCAGGCCGTGACGGCCGGAACGGGTCGGCATCACGCAGTCGAACATGTCGATGCCGTGGGCGACCGACCTCAGGATGTCATCGGGCGTACCGACGCCCATCAGGTAGCGCGGTTTCTCGAACGGAAGGTGCGGGCACGTGGTGTCGATCATGTCGAGCATGACCGCCTGAGGCTCACCAACGGCGAGGCCGCCGATCGCATAGCCCTTGAGGTCGAGGCCAGTCAGCGCCTGGGCCGAGCGCACGCGCAGTTCCGGAATGTCTCCGCCCTGCACGATGCCGAACATCGCCTTGCCCGGCTGGTCGCCGAACGCCGCCTTGCAGCGCTCGGCCCAGCGATAGGACATCTCCATCGCTCGCTCGATCTCTTTCGGTTCAGCGGGAAGCCGCACGCATTCGTCGAGCTGCATCTGGATGTCGCTGTCGAGCAGGCCCTGGATCTCGATTGAGCGCTCCGGCGACATGTGGTGCAGCGAGCCGTCGACATGGCTCTTGAAGGTCACACCCTGCTCGTCGAGCTTACGCAGCCCGGACAGCGACATGACCTGGAAGCCGCCTGAATCGGTCAGAATCGGATAGGGCCAGCGGATCAGCTCGTGCAGGCCGCCGAGGCGGGCGACCCGCTCCGCGCCGGGGCGCAGCATCAGGTGGTAGGTGTTGCCGAGGATGATGTCGGCGCCGAGGTCGCGCACCTGATCGAGATACATCGCCTTGACGGTTCCGACCGTTCCCACCGGCATGAAGGCCGGCGTGCGGATCGTACCGCGTGGCATCGATACCTCGCCGCGCCGTGCCTTGCCGTCGGTCGCAGAGAGCTTGAATTCAAAGCGTTCGGTCATGGTTTCTTCCGGAAAAGCAGGCTGGCGTCGCCATAGGAATAGAAGCGGTAGCCGGTCTCGATCGCGTGGCGGTAGGCTTCCCGCATCGTCTCAAGGCCGCTGAAGGCGGAAACGAGCATGAAAAGCGTCGATTTCGGCAGGTGGAAATTGGTCATCAGCACGTCCGCGGTGCGGAATCGGTAGCCCGGCGTGATGAAGATGCCGGTCGGTCCGGACCACGGTTCGACCGTGCCGTCCTCGCGTGCCGCACTTTCCAGCAGCCGCAGTGAAGTGGTGCCGACGCAGACGATCCGCCCGCCCCTCGCCCGAACCGCGTTCAGCGCTTCGGCCGTCTCCTGGGAAACGTAGCCGATTTCCTGGTGCATGACGTGGTCGTCGGTATCGTCCGCCTTGACGGGCAGGAATGTTCCCGCGCCGACATGCAGCGTCACGAAGTGGCGCTCGACACCGCGGGCATCGAGCTGCGCAAACAGCGCGTCGGTGAAATGCAGGCCCGCGGTGGGGGCGGCGACCGCACCCTCCTCGCGCGCATAGATCGTCTGGTAGTCGCGCCGGTCCTCGGCATCGTCGGCGCGCTTCGAAGCGATGTAGGGTGGCAGCGGAATGTGGCCGACGGTGGCGATGGCCTCGTCCAGTGCGGGGCCGGAGAGATCGAAGCGCAGCGTCACTTCCCCGCCCTCGCCCTTTTCCTCCACGGTCGCGTCGAGGTTGCCGAGCAGGCAGGCGTTCCCGCCATGGCCGAAGGCGATGCGATCGCCGACCTTGATGCGCTTGCCGGGCTTTGCGAAGGCCTTCCAGCGGTTGGCGGCGATCCGCATGTGCAGCGTGGTCGAGACCTGCTGTCCGCCCGCCCCTTCCCGGTGGCGGATGCCCTCCAGCTGGGCCGGGATGACACGCGTATCGTTGAAAACCAGCGCGTCACCGGGTTCAAGAAAGTTCGGCAGGTCAGCGACGTGGCAGTCCTGGAAAGACTGGTCCGCATCGGGGTGGATGACGAGCAGCCGCGCGGCTTCGCGCGGCGTGATCGGGCGAAGGGCGATCCGCTCTTCCGGAAGATCGAAATCAAACAGTTCTATACGCATGGTCTGCAGCTATTGATCCAGGTGCCGCCCGATAAACCATTTCGGCAGAAAAGGGAAACCCGCCCGGGCGCCTGCCGGGTTGAGACAGGCGCGCGGCGCGGGTTTCGGAGATCGGACGCGATCAGGCGTCGGCTGCGACCTTCATCGAGACGATGGTGTCGGGATCCTTCACAGGCTCGCCGCGCTTGATCTTGTCGATGTTATCCATGCCTTCGATGACCTGGCCCCAGACGGAGTACTGCTTGTTCAGCCAAGGTGCGTCGGTGAAGCAGATGAAGAACTGCGAGTTCGCGGAATTCGGCATCTGGCTGCGGGCCATCGAGCAGGTGCCGCGCACGTGGCTCATGTTGGAGAATTCGGCCTTCAGGTCCGGCTTTTCCGAGCCGCCCATGCCGGCGCGGGCCGGATTGAAGTCCTTGCCGCCGGTCTTGCCGTACTGGACGTCGCCGGTCTGGGCCATGAAGTCCTCGATGACGCGGTGGAAGACGACGCCGTCATAGGCGCCCTCGCGCGTCAGTTCCTTGACGCGGGCGACGTGCCCGGGCGCGACGTCCGGCAGAAGCTGGATGACGACCTTGCCCTTCGAGGTCTCCATGATGATGGTGTTTTCCGGATCCTTGATCTCGGCCATGGTCTTTCTCCTTGGTTGGAATGCTTACTTGCCGACGGTGACCTTCGTCATCCGGTCGGGATCGGTGACGGAGCCGTTGTTGGCTTCTTCGCCGCGCTTGATCTTGTCGACGTTCTCCATGCCCTCGACCACCTGGCCGACGACCGTGTATTGCCCGTTGAGGAAATCGCCAGGCGCAAACATGATGAAGAACTGCGAATTGGCCGAATCGGGATTCTGCGCCCGGGCCATGCCGACCGTGCCGCGCTGGAACGGGACGTCCGAGAACTCGGCTGGCAGGTCCGGCAACGCAGAGCCGCCGGTGCCGGCGGCAGCCGCGCTGTAGCCGTCTTCCATGTCGCCGTACTGGACATCGCCCGTCTGCGCCATGAAGCCGTCGATAACGCGATGGAAGGCGACGTTGTCGTATTCGCCCTTCTCCGCCAGCGCCTTGATGCGCTCGACATGCTTCGGCGCGATGTCGGGGCGCAGCTCGACGACGACGGGGCCATCCTTCAGCTGGATCGTCAGATATTCCTTTGCCTGCGCCCAGGCGCTGCCACTGGTGGTAGCAAGAAGAAGAGCGCCGGCAAGGGCGAACTTGAAGAGTTTCATGGTCACTCCGTTTCGTTGAAAGGCGTATCAGGCGCGTCTGCGGGCCTTCAGCGCCGCGTCGACGACCTTGGGGACGAAGGCGCTGACGTCACCGCCCATCCCCGCGATCTGACGAACCAATGTGGCGGTTATGGGCCGCGATGCAACCCCCGCAGGCAGGAAAACGGTCTGGACGTCCGGCGCCATCTGCTGGTTCATCCCCGCCATCTGCATTTCGTAGTCGAGGTCGGTGCCATCCCTGAGGCCACGGATCAAAAGATGCGCCTTGTGCGCCCGGGCGGCATCGACGACCAGCCTGTCGAAGGAAACCACCGACACGTCGTCCGCCCGCGACGGCAGGACGTCGGCGATTGCCTGCCGGATCAGTTCGGCGCGTTCCTCGAAGGAAAAAAGCGGCGTCTTGCCGGGATGGATGCCGATCGCGACGATCACCTTGGGCGCAATGTTCAGCGCCTGGACGAGCACGTCGAGGTGTCCGTTTGTGATCGGGTCGAAGGAGCCTGGATAGAAGGCGGCGGCCATGGCGTGCAGTTCCCGTTTCGCCCGCCTTTTGTCATGCGAAGCGAAGTTAGGCAATAGTGGTGCACCGCCATGTCCCCGGCAAAGTTGACAAGTTTTCGGCACCGATCCGTCCAAGACCTTGGTGAGGCGTCGGTGATTTACTTCGAATGCAGCTTTTCGGGAACAAATCGCCAAGAGGACGCGTTTTGCCGGCAAGTTGATTTCGATAATGCGCTTCCCAAGATGGAAGGAACTGCAAGATGGCGCTCGCTCTACTCTGCATGACCATGTTCGTTGTTCTCACCACCGCAAGCATGCGCGCGACCCGCAACGAGGCTCGCCGACGCGAAGCGGGCGTCAACCTGCGCGGTAAATGGATCCGCGGCCGGCAGGAGGCGAAGGCATGACCATCCTGATGATCTTCTTCGCCGCCCTGATCAGCACGATCTTCACCATCGACTTCTCGCGCACCATCTACACGCTTCGCCAGGAGCGGGTCGCGATCAGGGAGATGAGACGGAAAGCAGGCGGCTTCGACGTGTAGCACGCGTCGCGGTTCCGCAAGCAGGCAACACCGGAAACCGCCGATGCACCAACGTCCCCTTGCCGCCGTCCTCGCAGGCGTCCTTCGGATCGCCTGCAAAACAGAAAGGCCGACGCTGACGCGCCGGCCTTTCTGGCAATTGGAATGCTGGAGAGATCCGCCGGTTATTCCGAGGATTCCCCCTCGCCCGCCGGCGGAGATGCTCCATCGCCTGTATCCGGAGCACCGGCATCCGGAGCGGAAAGTTCGGCGCCGTTTGCCTCCTCGCCGTTCTCCTCGTCCTCGCCATCCGGCTCGTTGATGCGCTCGACGGAGACGACCTTCTCGTCCTTGGCGGTCGAGAAGATGGTCACGCCCTTGGTGGCGCGGCTGGCGATCCGGATGCCGTTGACCGGCACGCGGATAAGCTGGCCACCGTCCGAAACCAGCATCAACTGGTCGCCATCATCGACCGGGAAGGCCGCCACGAGCTCGCCGATTTCGGCGGTCTTGGAGGTATCGGTGGCGCGGATGCCTTTGCCGCCGCGACCGGAGGTACGGAAGTCATACGAGGATGAGCGCTTCCCGAATCCCTTTTCGGAAACCGTCAGCACGAACTGCTCGCGCGCCTTCAACTCCTCGTAACGCTCGTCCGTCAGCTGACCTTCTTCGGCGACTTCCTCGCCCACGAGCGCTATATCCTCGACTTCACCGCCGGCAGCACGGCGTTCGGCCGCGGAGCGCTTCAGATAGGCAGCGCGCTCCCATGGCTCGGCATCGACGTGATTGACGATCGTCATCGAGATGATGCGGTCGCCCTGCCCCATCGAGATGCCGCGCACGCCGACCGAATTGCGGCCGGCAAAGACGCGTACGTCATCGACCGGGAAACGGATGCACTGGCCGAGCGCCGTCGTCAGCAGCACGTCGTCGCTGACCGTGCAGGTCTCGACCGAGAGGATCTCGTCGCCCTCCTCCTCGAGCTTCATCGCGATCTTGCCGTTGCGGTTGACCTGGACGAAGTCGGACAGCTTGTTGCGCCGCACCGTGCCGCGCGTGGTCGAGAACATCACGTCGAGGTTCTCCCAGGTGCTCTCGTCCTCGGGCAGCGGCATGATGGTGGTGATCCGCTCGCCGGGCTCGATCGGCAGCATGTTGATCAGCGCCTTGCCCTTGGACTGCGGCGTACCGATCGGCAGGCGCCAGACCTTTTCCTTGTAGACAATGCCGCGCGAGGAGAAGAACAGCACCGGCGTATGCGTGTTGGCGACGAACAGGCGCGTGACGAAATCCTCGTCGCGCGTCGCCATGCCCGAACGGCCCTTGCCGCCGCGGCGCTGGGCGCGGTAGGTCGCAAGCGGTACGCGCTTGACGTAGCCGGCATGCGAGACGGTGACCACCATGTCCTCTCGGGCGATGAGGTCCTCGTCGTCCATGTCGGGGCCGAAATCGACGATCTCGGTGCGGCGCGGCGTGCCGAACTCGTCGCGGATCGCGATCATCTCGTCCTTGACGATCGCCTGGATGCGCAGGCGCGAGCCGAGAATATCGAGATAGTCGCGGATTTCCTCGCCGATCTTGTTCAGTTCCTCGTCGATCTCGTCGCGGCCAAGGGCGGTCAGGCGGGCCAGACGCAGTTCGAGGATGGCGCGTGCCTGCTCTTCGGAGAGGTTGTAGGTGCCGTCCTCGTTGATGCGGTGGCGCGGATCGTCGATCAGGCGGATCAGCGAATCGACGTCCTTCGCCGGCCAGCGGCGTTCCATCAGCTGTTCACGTGCCGTCTGCGGATCAGGCGCGCGGCGGATCAGGCTGATCACCTCGTCGATGTTGGCGACCGCGATCGCAAGCCCGACCAGCACATGCGCGCGGTCACGCGCCTTGCGCAGCAGGTACTTGGTGCGGCGGCTGACGACTTCCTCGCGGAAGGAGACGAAGGCGCGCAGCATGTCGAGCAGCGCCAGCTGTTCCGGCTTGCCGCCGTTCAGCGCCACCATGTTGCAGCCGAACGAGGTCTGCAGCGGCGTGTAGCGGTAGAGCTGGTTCAGCACGACGTCGGCGACGGCGTCGCGCTTGAGTTCGACGACGACGCGGTAGCCTTCGCGGTCGGACTCGTCACGCAGGTCGGAGATGCCCTCGATGCGCTTCTCGCGCACCAGTTCGGCCATCTTCTCGATCATCGTCGCCTTGTTCACCTGATAGGGAATCTCGGTGATGATGATCTGTTCGCGGTCGCCGCGCATCGGCTCGACGCGGGCCACGCCGCGCATGATCACCGAACCGCGGCCGGTCTCGTAGGCCTGCCGGATGCCGGCGCGGCCGAGGATCATGGCACCGGTCGGAAAGTCCGGCCCAGGAATGATCTGCATCAGGTCCGGCAGTTCGATCGCCGGATTGTCGATCAGCGCCACGCAACCATCGATGACTTCGGAGAGGTTGTGCGGCGGGATGTTCGTCGCCATGCCAACGGCAATGCCGCCCGCGCCGTTGACCAGCAGGTTCGGAAACTTCGCCGGCAGAACCGTCGGCTCCTGCATGGTGCCGTCGTAGTTGTCGCGGAAGTTGACCGTTTCCTTGTCCAGATCGTCCAGCAGCGAATGCGCGGCCTTCTCCAGGCGGCACTCGGTATAGCGCTGAGCCGCCGGCGGATCGCCATCGACCGAGCCGAAGTTGCCCTGGCCGTCGATCAGCGGCAGCCGCAACGACCAGTCCTGGGCCAGGCGGGCGAGCGCGTCGTAGATCGCGCTGTCGCCGTGCGGGTGATACTTACCCATCACGTCGCCGGTGACGCGCGCGCACTTGACGTACTTCTTGTTCCAGTCGATCCCCATCTCGCCCATGCTGAAGAGGATGCGCCGGTGGACTGGCTTCATGCCGTCGCGCACATCAGGCAGCGCGCGGCTCACGATCACGCTCATCGCGTAGTCGAGATAAGACCGCTGCATTTCCTCGATGATGGAAATCGGCTCGATGCCGGGAGGGTTTTTACCGCCGGGGGTCGTTTGCTCTGTCAATTTCGATCACGATCTTTGTTCAGAATCAGTCGGGAATCTATAGCCTAACGGCTTGAACTGCGCCAATTTTGCCGGAGGTTTTGAACAGCCTTTTGCCAGAAATCCGCCAATTATTGCAATTTCATGGCGGTATCGGCACCCAACCCGGCGCGCCCCTTCCCTTGGCGTCGGCACTCGCCTAACAATAGGAAAAAATTCGGCGAAGGGAACGGCCGCATGTACGACTGGAATCTCATCGTCAATGCGTTCACGACCATGCTTGTGACGCTTGACCCGCCGGGGCTCGCGCCGATTTTCCTCGGCCTGACGGTCGGCATGAACCGCGCCGAACGCCAGCAGGTCGCGCTACGCGGCTCCATCATCGCGTTTGCCATCCTCGCCGCCTTCGCCATTTTCGGCGCCGGCATTCTGGGCCTGCTCGGCATCTCCATCGGCGCCTTCCGCATTGCCGGCGGCCTGCTGCTCTTCTTCATCGCCTTCGAAATGGTCTTCGAGCGCCGTCAGGAGCGCAAGGAAAAGGCGACCGAGGCGGCGATCACCAAGGACCACATCCGCAATATCGCGGTCTTCCCGCTCGCCCTGCCGCTGATCGCCGGGCCGGGCGCGATCTCGGCGACGATCCTTCTATCGGGCTCGCTTTCCTCCCCCGTGGGCCGCGCGGCACTGCTCGCGGTCATCGCGCTGTGCGTCGCCATCGTCTACCTGACGCTCTACATCGCCGAGCGAGTCGATCGTTATCTGGGCGCAACCGGTCGCGCCATCCTCACCCGCCTGCTCGGCGTCATCCTGGCAGCCCTCGCCGTCCAGTTCGTGGTCGACGGCATACGTGCCGCCTTCGTGATCTGACGAAAGAATTCACCGGGCAAGAAAGCCGCGTTCCCGCCGCGACCAAAAGCGCTTCGGAGAGAGGATGCTGCGTAGAGTAAGAACGGTGCGGGCGCATCACGGACGCGACCCGCTTCCATGTTCCGAACCGCTGGCGCAGGCCTGTCGCGGCCGTAAGCGTCGCGTTAGCGCGGCGCCTTGAGAACGCACTTCCGAGAACCAGGCACCATGATGCCTACGCTTCCCGACCTTGAGGCCATGTCTCAGAACGGAATGTCGTCGTCCATGTCGCGCGACAGCGAGCCGCCGCGGTTGGAAGAGGATGAAGACGGCTGCGAGCCGTAGTCGTCGTAAGTCTGGCCGCCGCCGCTACCGCTGCCGTAATTGCCCGCGCCGCCAAAGTCGGAGCCGCCGCGCCGGTCGCCGCCGCCCTCGCCGCGCCCGTCAAGCATGGTCAGAGTCGAGCCGAAGCCCTGCAGCACCACTTCCGTCGAATAACGGTCGTTGCCGGTTTGGTCCTGCCACTTGCGGGTCTGCAGCGCGCCTTCGATATAAAGCTTGGCGCCCTTCTTCACATATTGCTCGACCACCTTGCACAGGCCTTCGTTGAACACGACGACATTGTGCCATTCGGTCTTTTCGCGGCGCTCGCCGGAATTGCGATCGCGCCAGGTTTCCGACGTCGCGATGCGCAGGTTTGCGATCGGACGACCGTCCTGGGTGCGACGGATCTCCGGATCCGCGCCGACGTTCCCGATCAGGATTACCTTGTTGACGCTGCCTGCCATCCGCTTAGTCCCTGTTGCCGCGCCGGGCGAGCGCCCGGCTGCCGAAATTTCAATCCGCCTATCTTAACGATCAAGGCCGCCGTGCGCCGCCCCGGAGCCCGGTTAATCCACAGATGAAATTCCGATATATTTCGTTCTTTTTTTGTTCTAGTAAATCCGTAACATCTTGTCAACCGAATCGGAAAGAGGCACGGTTTCGTCGCGATGCGCATGGACAGGGACGTTCCAGTCCCTACATAGGATGCGCTATCGAAAGCCACCTTCATCCGAGACCTGACACTCACAGACGACATCTGGCGCTGGACACATGAGCGAACTCAAGACCATTTCTATTCGCGGCGCGCGCGAGCACAATCTCAAGGGCATTGACCTCGACCTGCCGCGCAACAAGCTGATCGTCATGACCGGGCTGTCCGGTTCTGGCAAGTCGTCGCTCGCCTTCGACACGATCTATGCGGAGGGGCAGCGGCGCTACGTCGAGAGCCTTTCGGCCTATGCGCGCCAGTTCCTGGAGATGATGCAGAAGCCGGACGTCGACCAAATCGACGGCCTTTCGCCGGCGATCTCGATCGAGCAGAAGACCACATCGAAGAACCCCCGCTCCACAGTCGGCACGGTCACCGAGATCTACGACTACATGCGCCTGCTCTTCGCCCGCGTCGGCGTTCCCTATTCACCCGCGACAGGCCTGCCGATCGAGAGCCAGACCGTCAGCCAGATGGTCGACCGGGTGATCGATTTCGGCGAGGGTACGCGCCTTTACATCCTGGCACCGATCGTGCGCGGCCGGAAGGGCGAGTACAAGAAGGAACTCGCCGAGCTGATGAAGAAGGGCTTCCAGCGCGTCAAGGTCGACGGCCAGTTCTACGAGATCGCCGACGTTCCCGCACTCGACAAGAAGTACAAGCACGATATCGACGTGGTGGTCGACCGCGTCGTCGTCCGCCCTGACCTCGCTGCCCGCCTCGCCGACAGTCTCGAGGCCTGCCTGAAACTGGCCGACGGGCTGGCGATCGCCGAGTTCGCCGACAAGCCGCTGCCGCCGGAGGAGACATCGGCGGGCGGATCAGCCAACAAGTCGCTGAACGAGACGCATGAGCGGGTGATGTTCTCGGAAAAATTCGCCTGCCCCGTCTCCGGCTTCACCATTCCGGAGGTCGAGCCGCGGCTGTTCTCCTTCAACAATCCCTTCGGCGCCTGCCCGACCTGCGACGGCCTCGGCAGCCAGCAGAAGATCGACCCGGACCTGATCGTGCCGGAGCCGCAGCGCACGCTGCGCGACGGCGCCGTCGCGCCCTGGGCCAAGTCGTCTTCGCCCTACTACAACCAGACACTGGAGGCGCTGGGGGTTGCCTACGGCTTCAAGCTCTCCAGCCGCTGGTCGGATCTTCCGGAAGACGGCCAGAAGGCGATCCTCTACGGCACCGAGGAGAAGATCGAGTTCCACTACCAGGACGGCGCGCGCTCCTACAAGACGACGAAGACCTTCGAGGGCATCGTGCCGAACCTCGAGCGCCGCTGGAAGGAGACGGATTCCGCCTGGGCGCGCGAGGAGATCGAGCGCTACATGTCGGCCGCCCCCTGCCCGGCCTGCAACGGCTTCCGCCTGAAACCGGAAGCGCTGGCGGTCAAGATCCACGGGCTGCACATCGGCCAGGTCACGCAGATGTCGATCCGCATCGCCCGCGACTGGTTCGAGACCCTGCCCGAGCACATGAACGCCAAGCAGAACGAGATCGCCGTGCGCATCCTCAAAGAGATCCGCGAGCGGCTGCGCTTCCTCAACGACGTCGGTCTCGAATATTTGAGCCTGTCGCGCAACTCGGGAACGCTGTCGGGCGGCGAAAGCCAGCGCATCCGGCTTGCCTCACAGATCGGCTCGGGCCTGACCGGCGTTCTCTACGTGCTCGACGAGCCGTCGATCGGCCTGCACCAGCGCGACAACGCCCGCCTGCTCGACACGCTGCGCCACCTGCGCGACATCGGCAACACCGTGATCGTCGTGGAGCACGACGAGGACGCGATCCTGACGGCGGACTATGTCGTCGACATCGGGCCTGCGGCCGGCATTCACGGCGGCGAAGTGATCGCGCAGGGGACGCCAGAAGAGGTGATGGCCAGCCCGAAGTCGCTGACGGGCAAGTATCTTTCCGGTGAACTCGCCGTCGCCGTTCCCGCCGAGCGCCGCAAGCCGAAAAAGAAGAAGGAAATCACCGTTGTCGGCGCCCGGGCCAACAACCTGAAGAACGTCACCGCCTCGATCCCGCTCGGCGTCTTCACCGCGGTGACCGGGGTTTCAGGCGGCGGCAAGTCGACCTTCCTGATCGAGACGCTCTACAAGTCCGCTGCCCGCCGCGTCATGGGCGCGCGCGAGATCCCGGCCGAGCACGACCGCATCGACGGCTTCGAGTTCATCGACAAGGTGATCGACATCGACCAGTCGCCGATCGGCCGCACGCCGCGCTCCAACCCGGCGACCTACACCGGCGCCTTCACCCCGATCCGCGACTGGTTCGCGGGTCTGCCGGAGGCGAAGGCGCGCGGCTACCAGCCGGGCCGCTTCTCCTTCAACGTCAAGGGTGGGCGCTGCGAGGCCTGCCAGGGCGATGGCGTCATCAAGATCGAGATGCACTTCCTGCCCGACGTCTACGTCACCTGCGACGTCTGCCACGGCAAGCGCTACAACCGCGAGACGCTGGACGTTACCTTCAAGGGCAAGTCGATCGCCGACGTGCTCGACATGACGGTGGAGGAAGGCGTGGAGTTCTTCGCCGCCGTACCCGCCGTGCGAGACAAGCTCAAGACGCTGAACGAGGTGGGACTCGGCTACATCAAGGTCGGCCAGCAGGCCAACACGCTTTCCGGCGGCGAGGCGCAGCGTGTCAAGCTCGCAAAGGAACTCTCCAAGCGCTCGACCGGCCGCACGCTCTACATCCTCGACGAGCCGACCACAGGCCTGCACTTCCACGACGTGGCCAAGCTGCTCGAGGTGCTGCACGAACTGGTCAACCAGGGCAATTCCGTGGTGGTGATCGAGCACAATCTCGAGGTCATCAAGACGGCCGACTGGGTGATCGACTTCGGCCCAGAGGGCGGCGACGGCGGCGGCGAGGTGATCGCCAAGGGCACGCCGGAGGATATCGTGAAGGTCGATCGTTCCTACACCGGTCAGTTCCTGAAGGAGCTGCTGGAGCGGCGGCCGGCGAAGAAGGCGGCGGCGGAGTAGCGCAGATGATCCTGATCGGCCAGTACGATTCGTCCTTCGTCCGCCGCGTCGCGATCGCGCTTAGGCATTACGATCTGCCATTCGAGCACCGCCCCTGGTCGGTTTTCGGCGACGGCGACAAGATCCGCGCCGCAAATCCTCTGATGCGGGTCCCGACCATGGTGCTGGACGACGGCGACGTTCTCGTCGACAGCCCGTCGATCATCGATCACATCGATGGGCTCGTTGCGCCGGAAAAGCGTCTCATTCCGGTCGACGGCGTGGGCCGCCGGCACGCGCTGAAGGTCATGGCACTCGCCACCGGCCTTGCCGACAAGGGCGTGAGCCTCTTCTACGAGGAGCGGATACACAAGGAGCCTTCTGTCCTGTGGGTGGAACGCTGCCGGGTTCAGATCGCAGCGACGCTCGATGCGCTCGAATCCGATCGTGCGCGTGCGACGGGTGCCTTCTGGCTGGGCGAGCGCATCAGCCACGCGGATATCGCGGTTGCCTGTGCCATCAGGCACATGAGCGAGGCTCATCCTGCCTTGATCCGGCCGGATCAACGCCCGGCGCTTGCCGCGCACTGCGGAGCGATGGAGGCCCTGCCCGCTTTCAAGGAAATCTCACAGCCCTTCATCGCCCCGGCCTGACCGGCAGCTCTGCAACATTCGCATTCGGGAGAGACTCCATGAACAAATCCGGCACCATCCGCACCGGCATCGGCGGCTGGACCTTCGATCCCTGGGAGGGGACGTTCTATCCCGAGAAGCTGGCCAAGAAACGGCAGTTGGAGTTCGCCAGTCGCGAACTGACGGCGATAGAGGTCAACGGCACCTATTACGGTTCGCAGAAGCCCGAGACATTCGCAAAATGGGCCTCGGAGGTTCCTGACGGCTTTGTCTTCTCGCTCAAGGCCAGCCGCTTCACCACCAATCGCAAGGTTCTGGCGGAAGCCGGCGAATCGATCGAGCGCTTCCTGACGCAGGGCCTGACCGAACTCGGTCCGCATCTCGGCCCGATCCTGTGGCAGTTCGCCCCGACGAAAAAGTTCGAGCCGGACGACTTCGATGCTTTCCTGAAGCTTCTGCCTTCAAAGCAGGACAGCCTGCCGCTGCGGCATGCGCTGGAGGTGCGCAATCCGTCCTTCATGGTTCCCGAGTTCGTGGCGCTGGCGCGCAAGCACAAGGCGGCAATCGTCTACGCCCATCACGACGACTATCCCGAAATCGCCGACGTGACCGGCGACTTCGTCTACGCCCGCCTGCAGCGCGGATCGGACGAGGTTGCAAGCTGCTATCCCCCCACGGACCTCGACGCGTGGGCGGAGCGCCTGAAAAGCTGGGCGGAAGGCGGGCAGCCGGCGGATCTGCCTACAATCGATGCGGAACATCCAGCAGCCAGGGAGCCGCGCGACGTCTTCGCCTTCTTCATCACCTCGGGGAAGGTCAACGCGCCGAACGGCGCGCGCGAGTTGCAGATGCGGACGCAGCCGCGCATGTGAGGCGCGTCGCCGGCCAATATAAGCTGGCAAGACGAGATGCGAAACGATCATGGGCCTCCCGGCCGATCGGATTGCGCATTGCGAACGCGGAGATCGAAACAAAGGCAAAGACGGCCCATTGTGGCACTTGCTCCACAATACCGCACTTTGCGCGCGATGCGCTGACGGTTCAGCTGTCGCCCTGAATGGCGCGGGGTGATTCGTCGATGCCAGCTGTCGGCAGAAGGCTGCCGAGCAACCACAGCGAAACTTCCGCAGCTTCGACGCTGCTGCGGAATTCGAAGCTGCCGCTGTCCTGCGTCTTGTCCTGGAAATCGATCACCAGACCCTTGCCCGACGGGCTGTTGTGGACGGTTACGCTGCCGGGCTCGATCAGATGGCTGGCATAGTGCTGGCGGTGCGCGCGCATGCAGCCAACCTTGCCATCATGGAGGCGCAGGAAAACGTTATTTCCGTCTGCGGTGCCGAGAACCTCGCGGATGGCCTCGTTGGGAAAGGCCCGACCGAACTCGACGATCGCAAGGCCGGTATCGGTGGCTGCCGATTGCGGCTGCTCGTCGCGCCGCTGGGCGCGCATGTAGACGAAGACGGCAAGCGTCAGGCAGGCAATGACGACAGTCCAGATCATTTCGCGTCCTTCCGCGGGTCGCATTGAACCCACCCTGTCTATCGAACGGAGCTTGCGCCAGTTTTGCGTCCGGTGCGCGTTGGCCGTTGTTCCCCCGGCCGTTCTCTGGCGATTAGCTGTCTTTCAGCGGGATAGCGTGCCGCCGAGACGAAGTTCGAGATCCCGCATCAGAAGCGGCCGGTACGCATCAGCCGCCACATCCACCATTGGCGGCGCCATTGCGGCGGCAGGACGGCGTGTTCCAACGCGTCGGCGCCGGCCTTTTCGGCCCATTCGAACACATGCCGCGCCATTGCCACCGGGAGAAATGCGGCGCGGTTCTCCGAAGCCACCTTTCCTGCGGCGGCAGCCTTCTTCAAATGCTCGCGGCCAAGGCCGGCAAACGCCTCGACCGTGCGGGCGGCGCGCGCGCGATCCGTACCGGCCAGCAGCCCGTCCGCGCCCAGCCCGGTCGCCTCCAGCAAATCGGCCGGGATATAGACCTGACCGCGTCGGCGGTGGAGCGGCAGCAGCAGCAGGATGCCGGCGATCGCCTGTGCCACGCCGGCATGCCCCGCGACGTCGGCCGACTGCGGGGCCTTCTCCGGATCAAGGACGAGGCTCGCAAGCTGGATCAGCGCAGAAGCGGTCTCGCCGGCATATCCCTCGAGCGCTGCGCGGTCGGGCATGGGGTCGTCATAGAGATCGAAGATCCGTGCCTCGATCATATCCGTCAGCACGGCCACGGGAAGCCGATGCTCCGAAATGCAGCGGAGAATGCCGGCGGCAAGAGGATTTGCGGCCGCATCACCCTCGCCGGTGCCCTCCAGCGTATCGCGCCACCACTGCAGGCGGATTTCACCCGGCAAAGGCTCGCGCACCACATCGCGAACACGGGCGATCTCCGCGTTGAAGGCATAGAGGGCGGCCAGCGGCCCACGCTTTTCCTGTGGAGCCAGCAGACAGGCCAGATAGCGATCACGGTCGGTGTCGCGCAGCACCGCCAGGCAGTGGGCGTAGTCGGCCGCTGCTGCGGCCTTCTCGTCGCGCTCCGCCGGAGCGGCTGATTTTCCTTGCATGTGCATTTTCCGAAAGTTCCGGCAAACCGCCGTTCAGACCGCAATCAGCGCGGCGGCGACCGCGCGCGATTCAGCCAGCATCACATTGAACGTCCGCACCGCAGCCCCCGTCGACATCGGATCGGACCTGATGCGGCGTTCACGAAGGGCTGCGCGCAGCTCTTCCGAAAGCGGCCGGATCTCCGTCCCGGTGCCGACCAGCAGCACCTCGATCTGGTCGGCCTCGTCCAGCACCCGCTGCAGATCGGCCGGAGAAAGCCCCACTGCGTCGGTCCTGCTCCAGCCGTAGATGCCCGAAGGCAGGCAGAGTACGGAGCCGCGATGCGACATGTCGGCAAAGCGAAAGCCGCCATTGCCATAGGCGTCGATCGGAGCCCTGCCGGGAAAATGCGCCTGCCGGATTTCTATGCCTTTTGCCATGCTCATGCCTTTGCCGCCGGGTTGCCGCTGCCGCCCAAGCGATAGCGATCCGGCCGCAGCCGGAACAGGATCAATACCGGTCCGGCTATATAGATAGAAGAGAAGGTGCCGACGGCAATGCCGAACAGCATGGTGAACGCGAAAGCACGGATGATCTCGCCGCCGAAGATTGCAAGCGCGGCCAGCGCGATCAGCGTGGTTGCTGCCGTCAGCACCGTGCGCGACAGCGTCTGGCTGATCGATGCATCGATCAGCAGCGGCAGCGGCATCTGCCGGAAATGCCGCAGGTTTTCGCGGATGCGGTCATAGACGACAAGGGTGTCGTTCAGCGAATAGCCGACGATGGTCAGAAGGGCGGCAATGGAGCCGATGTTGAACTCCATGCGCGTCAGCGCGAACAGGCCCATGGTCAGGAGAAGATCGTGCGCGACGGAAACGATCGCACCGATGGCGAACTGCCATTCGAAACGCACCCAGATATAGGCGATCAAGGCTGCGAGCGCGATCGCCATGCCGATCGTCGCAGCCGAAATCAGGTCACCGGAGATCGAAGGCCCGACGACCTCGACCCGACGGATATCGTAGCCCGCAGCCTCGAGTTCACCGCGTGCGACAAGCGCAGAGGTCTGCTCGGCATTCTCCCCGCCGCCCTGCGGCGGGATTCGGACCATCGCAGCCGCGCGATCCAGACCGACCCGCACCGTCGCGTCGCCGAGATTGGCCTCGTCGAGCCGGCCGACGATGTCGGCGGCATCGGCTGCGCCTTGCCTGGCCCGCACCTCCAGCAGCGAACCGCCGGTAAAATCGATGCCGAGATTGATGCCACCGACGCCGACCAGCAGCGCCACCGCAAGGGCAGCGACAGCGGATGCGGCGAAGGTATAATTGCGGATGGCCATGAAGCGCAGATGCAGGCTGGCGAAGAGGCCTGTGCGGACGCTGCGCGGCAGATGCGTGAGGCGGCGCAGCGAAACCCAGCGCCAGACGAGCCAGCGCGACAGTGTGAACGTCACGAAGAGCGTCGTGAAAATGCCGATGCCGACAGTGACGGCGAAGCCGCGCATCGGACCGGCACCCATGAAGAAAAGCACCAGCGCGGCAATCAGCGTGGTGATGCCCGAATCGAGCATCGTAGAAAACGTACGCGAGAATGCCGTTGCGAGAGCGTCGGCCAGGGGACGGCCGTTGGCCGTTTCCTCGCGCATGCGTTCATAGATCAGCACGCTGGCGTCAACGGCGATGCCGATCGTCAGGACCATCCCGGCAATTCCCGGCAGCGTCAGCGGCGTGCCGGAAAGGGCTATCAGCGCCAGGACGAGCAAGAGATTGAATAGAAGAGCGAGGACGGCGATGGCGCCAAAGGCGCCGTACCAGACGATCATGAACAGGGCGACGGCAAGTCCGGCCGCGCCCACGGCAAAGAGTGCCGCGCGCGCCGATGCGCCGCCGAAGGCCGGCTCGATCGAACGCTCCTCCACGACCGTCAGGGAGGCCGGCAGAGAGCCACTGCGCAACACGACAGCCAGGTTCGCCGCACCCTCCGCGTCGAAATCGCCGCTAATCTCGCCGCGGCCATCCACGACGGGGGCCGCGATCTCGAACGCGGCCAGGATCTGGTCATCCAAAAGCAGCGCCAGCGTGCGTCCGACATTGGCGGCTGTGGCCTCGGCAAGCCGCCGGCTGGCATCCGGGCTGAGCTGGTAGACGACGGAAGCGCCCTCGCCGTCCGTTCCCAGCACCATCTCGGCGGATACGACATCTCGCGACGTGAAGATGGCGGAGCGGCGAACGAGGTAGCCGACCGGGGGCTCGCCCATCGTGTAGACAACTTCGGTCCCGGGCGGCGGTCCCTCCTCCAGAGCCTGCTGGACGGAGACACCGGATTCTGCAAGCCGCGCGGAGAATGCACCGCGCTGGGCCAGGATGTCCTTCAGGCGCTGCGGATCCGAGTAGCCGGGGACCTGGAGAACGACGCGGTCGCGACCGGAAAGACGCAGATCGGCATTGACGCCGCCGACCTGGCTGACCCTTTCACGCACCACGTCCAAAGTGGTCTGGGCTGCCTCGTCCTCGGCAACATCGATAGATTCTGCCGAAACGACCAGTTTGACGGTACCGTCACCGGCGGCAGTCACGGTCGTCCCCGAGATCACGGAAAGTGCAGTTCGCGCCTCCTCCACCCGGGCTGCATCATTGATGCGCAGGGTGATTTCGCGACCGGAACCAGCAAGGTCGGCATAGGGGATCTTTGCGCTTCTGAGCGACTGGCCGGCGGCGTTGACGACGGCCAGAAGCCGGTCGTCCTCAATATCCGAGCGCTCGATCTTCAGCGTCAGGCCGGCGCCGCCGCTGAGGTCCAGACCGGGCTGCAGCCTCTTTGCAGACAGCCATTCCGGCAGCCCGTCACGCGCGCCGGGCGGCAAAACGCTAGGCAAAAGAACGACAAGGCTCGCGACGACGGCGAGCCAGGCAGCAAGCGTTTTCCAGCGGGCAGGTTGCAGCATCACACTCTCGAAATGCCCGGCGGTCCTGCCGGCGGGAAGCCTGATGACACCCGTCCGGCGGCAACCGCCGCCGGACGGAGATGATCACATCATTCCTTGACGGGCTCGCCCTTGACGCGAACCTCGGTGACGCCGCTGCGCACGACACGGACCTTGATGCCTTCGCCGATCTCGACTTCCAGTTCCTTGTCGTCGATGACCTTGGTCACCTTGCCGACGATGCCGCCGCCGGTCACGACCTGATCGCCGCGGCGGATGTTCTTCAACAGCTCCTCGCGGCGCTTCATTGCAGCGCGCTGCGGGCGAATGATGAGAAAATACATCACGACGAAAATCAGAAGGAACGGCAGCACGGACATCAGAAGATCCGCACCCCCTGCTGCAGCAGCCGGCGCCGTCTGGGCGAAAGCCTCGGTAATGAACATTCAAAACTCCTCGAAAACGGGACGCACCGGGGCGAAATGCCCCCGGTGCAGTGCGCGCGACTATAGGCAAGAGCGATCTGAATGCAACAACACAGCCCCGATCCTACCGGAAATTCAGGGATTTCTCTCTTTTCCACCTGCTTGTCGCGTGCTACCGCGCGGGAACGCATAAGGGAGAGATCGACGTGGACAAGACCCAAGACGAACAGATGCAGGCGCTGTTGCGCGAAATCAGCGGACTTCGCACCGCCCTGGAACGGCTCGCAGGTCCGCCGCCGGCCGAAAACGACTGGGAGGCGGCCGACTGCTTCGTCTGGGCGCCGGCGCGCCGGCACCTGCAGCCCGTCCCGCGTCCGAACCGGGTGGAACTGCAGCTCATCCGGGGCGTCGATCACGTTCGCGACATTCTTGCCGACAACACTCTACGCTTCGCCAAAGGCCTCCCCGCCAACAACGTGCTCCTGTGGGGCGCCCGCGGGATGGGGAAATCTTCGCTGGTAAAGGCGGTGCATGCGGATACGGCGCGGGAAACGGGTATTCCGCTCAAACTCGTCGAGGTCCACCGCGAGGACATCTCCACACTGCCGACGCTGATGGAGATCCTCAAGGTGGCTCCGGCCCCGGTAATCGTCTTCTGCGACGACCTGTCGTTCGATCACGACGACACCTCCTACAAGTCGTTGAAAGCTGCCCTCGACGGCGGCGTCGAAGGCCGGCCGGACAATGTCATCCTCTATGCCACCTCCAACCGTCGCCATCTGCTGCCGCGCGACATGATGGAGAACGAGCAGTCCACCGCCATCAACCCGTCCGAGGCGGTCGAGGAAAAGGTGTCGTTGTCCGACCGTTTCGGCCTCTGGCTGGGCTTCTACAAGTGCAGCCAGGCCGAGTACCTGGACATGATCGACAGCTACACCGAACATTTCGGCCTGAAAGGCGACCGCGCCACCATTCACGCAGAAGCGCTCGAATGGGCGACGACGCGCGGTTCCCGCTCCGGCCGCGTCGCCTGGCAGTTCATCCAGGATCTTGCCGGACGGCAGGGAAACGCACTCGCGAAGTAAATACCGGAGCTGAACAGCGGCTCCATAAGCCTCTGCCAAGAGTAACCCACAACGCGAAAGGCAGGCGGTCCGGACGGACGCGCCTGCCTGTCTTTCATGCCTGAACGGCTGATGCCGCCGGCTATTCGAGGAACGTCATCGGGTTGACCGCCGATGCGTTCTTGCGGACCTCGAAGTGGAGCTTCGGGCGGCTGGCGCTTCCGCTCATGCCCGAAGCAGCCAGCGTCTGGCCGCGCTGCACCTTCTGGCCGCGCTGGACATTGAGGCTCGAGGCATGGCCGTAGACGGTGACGGTGCCGTCGTCGTGGCGGACCAGCACGGCGTTGCCGAGTTCCTTCAGGCTGCTTCCCGAGTAAATGACCACGCCGTTTTCGGCCGCCTTGATCGGCGTTCCCTCCGGCACGGAGATGTCGATGCCTTCGTTGCGGCTGCCTTCGACGTTCGCTCCGTAGCCGGCGATGACCGCACCGCGAACCGGCCAGCGATATTTGCCGATACCGGTCGATTCGGGCGCATCGTCGGTGACATCCGTCTTCCGCTCGATTTCGGCCAGGGTCTGCTTCTTTTCGACGGGTGCGTAGGCCTCGACCTTTTTCTCGGCAGTCTCTGCAGCCTTCTTCGCCGGAAGCGAGGCCGTCATGGTCCGGTCGGGTGCGGCCTCGGAAGCGGCCGGGATGGTCAGCTTCTGACCGACGCGGATGGAGGCGCTTGCGATGCCATTCGCCTTCTTCAACGCATCGACCGAAACACCGTTCTTCGCAGCGATCCTGGCGAGAGAATCACCGGGCTGGACCTCATAGCCACCTTCCGGCTTGCCTTCGCCGCCGGCTGCAACCTTGTCCTTGCCGTTGTCGCCAGCGGCCTTGTCGCGCCCCTTGGCAGAGTTCGGCAGAATGGCGACTTCATCGCCCGAGCTGTTCTGCGGAAGCGGCTGCTTACGGTCGGTATTCAGCGCGGTATCGATCGAGGCCTTGGCAGCGCTTTGCGCCGTGCCGAAAACGGGGATCGTGATCTTCTGGCCCGGCTCGGCGTCGGACGCGCTCGCCATGCCATTGGCCTTCAGGATTTCCTTCTCCGGCACACCGTAGCGGCTGGACAAGGTCTTTACGCTTTCGCCAGGACGAAGCATGACCACCGGCGCATTGGCCGTCGACCAGCCGCTAGCGCTTTTCGCAGGTGCAGTCGCTGGACGAGCAGAAGGCTCGACGGCATCGGAGAGCGAGGGCGCCTTTTGCGGCGCCGGCATCGGTTGCGCCATCGCCACTTCCTGCGGGACCGGCTCGGGGTTGCCTGCCGGATCGGCCAGCGACGTCCGCTGGACGCTCATCGGCGTACTGGCTGCCCTGACGCTCGAACCGCCGTCGGAAACGGGCAGAGCGGAAGCCACCTGCGTGGAATAGCCTTGATTCGAGGCCTGGCCATATCCGTTGACGTCTCCGCGCGGAACAGCGCCGCCACCAAAGATCGTACGGCGCGGGATCGAGCCGGTCGTCATATCATCGGAGGAGGAAAACAAACCGCCAAAGCGGGTCGCATCGGAACTGCAGCCGGTTGCCACCCCGGCCAGCAACACCGCCACGAGCATCCGGGGGGCGGTCCTGGCAAAACTCGGCGATACTCTGTTACGCATGTCTAACTTACCCGATCGATACACAACCAACTGTCGTGTAATGATTAAAGCGCGTTAGAGTTACCGCCCGGTTAAAACGCCGCGGATCGGCCTATTTTCTTGAGAAGTTGATAACCATGCGCCGCCAGTCCGGGACGTTGCAGACGTCGCACAGCGGTCGCTGGTGGCAAGGCTGAAGTGGAGCGCGACCTCTCAAATGCCGGCCGTTCGGCAGAATGTCAGAAACGGTTTTCCGGATCAAAAGCTACCGAGATACATCGAGGTGGCTTGCGAAATCGAGGAGACGCGGACGCCCTCTCCACCGTGAGCGGCGGCACTGAACGAGGCCAGTTGCGGGACGTCGCGGCGAATCGTATTGCCGCTGGCGAGAATCGTGTCGATGACCGCTGGCGCCTCGCTGCCCACGTCGTCATCCATCGCATTCTCCGCATAGGCAAGCGAACGCAGCGCCGAAACGGCGATATGGCGGCTGCCGGAATAGCGGGCGCTCGTCTGGTCCTGCGGCTGGAGATTGTCGAAATAGGCGATGTAGGCGCGATAGTAGCTCTTCATGTCGCCTTCGTCGCGATAGTGCCGGAACGATACATATTCCCGCTCTTCGAGCGCCGGCGAGACGATGTTGTTGCGCTCGTCCTCGGTCAAGGCCGGGAGGCGCTGGTCGTCGCGCGAGGCGGTGAGGACGAACAACGCATCGACCGAAAGCGACACCTGTTCGGAAGGGTCGTGGGAACCTGCCTTGAAGGGATTCTGGCGACCGGCTTCAGCGGTCTCGTCACCGGCCTTACCGGCAGCGCGCGCGGCAAGATTTGCCAGGCTGTCCTGCGTCGCCGTGCCGGCGATCCTGTTCGAGATTTGCATAGGCATCTCCATCGGCACGGTGCGGCGCGATAGTCCCGAAAGAAGCCGCCGTGCTGCGACGCGGAATGCGTCCCGACTACCGGCATAAGACGCGAAGCTTGCGCGAAGCTTACGGAAGTTAACAAGTCATTAACGCACCATTTCTGGAGATGACCCAATGCGAGCGGTCACGCGGCAACGTTTCTTCGACCACAAAGCCGATTGCAGACACGGCGCCTGACGACGCAGCGCATGAACCGTTCCGGCATATTGCTTGGAACGTCGGCGTTGATCAGAGCGCCTGTGCCAGGTGGGGCACCATCGGCAGATAGGGAACCTGGAAGAGGTCTTCGCGATCGAAACGGCTGCCGGTCTTGACGAGTTTCAACATCCGGCACTCCGTGTCGCTGACCATGACCGGCGCCAGCAGCATGCCGCCGGAAACGAGCTGCTCGGCAAAGAGCCGCGGCATCGCCGGGAAGGCGGCGGTCACGAAGATGCGGTCGAAGGTCCCCTCGCCCGGCATGCCGTTGCTGCCGTCGGCCTGGCGGACGATGACGTTGCGGATGCCGGCCTTCTCGATGCACTGCTGCGCACCGGTCACGAGCGTGCGATAGCGATCGACGGTGAGTACGCGCTCCGTCAGCCGCCCCATGACGGCTGCGGTAAAGCCACTGCCCGTGCCGACCTCGAGCACGCGTTGTCCGGCCTTGAGATTGAGAACGTGCAGGAGGCGGACCGCAAGGTCCACGCCCTCGACGAACGAACCGCATTCGATCGGCAGCAGCCGGCTGGAATAGGCATCGCCGGCAAATTGCGGCGGGACGAAAAGCGTGCGCGGCGTCTGCTCGACGGCGGTCAGAAGGTCGATGTCGTTGATACCCTGGCCGCGCAGCCGAAGAGCGAGTGCGGCGAAGCCTTCCTTTTCAACAACCCGTGCCGTGCTCAATCGAAAGCCTCCCTCAGCCCAGCGCCCGCTGAACCCTGTCGAGTACCGCGTAGTCCGTCAGGTCGAGCTTCAGCGGCGTGACGGATATCGCATTGTCCCGAACCGCCTGGATGTCCGTGCCCTGGCGGAAATCGCCATGACGATCGCCGAAGCGAAGCCAAAAATAGGGGAAGCCGCGGCCGTCCTTGCGCTCCTCGATCGTGATGCCGAAATCGAGCTTGCCCTGCGACGTCACCTCGACGCCGGTGACCGCATCGACAGCACAGTTGGGGAAGTTCAGGTTGAAGAAGGTGCCGTCCGGCAGTTCGACATCCATCAGCCGCCGGATCAGGTCGGGCGCATGGCGCTCCACGACCTCCCAGGGAACCATGCGGCCATCCACATGGCGAAAGGCCTGGCTGAGCGCCATCGAGCGGATGCCCTGGAGGGTGCCCTCAATCGCGCCGGCGATCGTGCCGGAATAGGTGACGTCATCGGCCATGTTGGCTCCGGCGTTGACGCCGGAGAGCACCAGGTCCGGCTTGCCGGGCAGGACCTCGCGAACAGCCATGATGACGCAATCGGTCGGCGTGCCGCGAAGCGCGAAGCGCCGGTCGTCGACCTTGCGCAGCCTGAGCGGCTCGGACAGCGTCAGGGAATGGGCAAGTCCGCTCTGGTCGGTTTCCGGGGCAACGATCCACACGTCGTCGGACAGGCTCCGGGCAATCCGTTCCAGAGCCGCGAGGCCTTCGGCATGGACGCCGTCGTCGTTAGTCAGCAGGATGCGCATCGCTACCGTCGCTCCTCAGTCCGCCTTCTCGATCTTCTTCAGGCCGCCCATGTAGGGCAAGAGCACATCGGGGACGGTCACCGATCCGTCCTCGTTGAGATAGTTCTCGAGGACGGCGATCAGCGCGCGACCGACGGCGGTGCCCGAGCCGTTCAGCGTGTGGACGAACTTCGGGTTCTTGTCGTCCTTGCCGCGGTAGCGGGCATTCATGCGACGGCCCTGGAAATCGCCACAGACCGAGCACGACGATATCTCGCGATAGCTGTCCTGCCCCGGCAGCCAGACCTCGATGTCATAGGTCTTGCGCGCACCGAACCCCATATCCCCGGTGCACAGCGTGACAACGCGGTAATGCAGGCCGAGACGCTTGAGGATCTCCTCGGCGCAGGTGGTCATGCGCTCGTGTTCCGCAATCGAGCTTTCGGCATCGGTGATCGAGACGAGTTCGCACTTCATGAACTGGTGCTGGCGCAGCATGCCGCGGGTATCACGGCCGGCCGATCCGGCTTCCGAGCGGAAGCACGGCGTCAGCGCCGTAAAGCGCAGCGGCAGCTTCTCCTGGCTCAGGATCTCCTCGCGCACGAGGTTGGTCAGCGGCACCTCGGCGGTCGGGATCAACCAGCGCCCGTCCGTCGTCCGGAACAGGTCTTCGGCGAATTTCGGCAGCTGGCCCGTGCCGAACATGGCATCGTCGCGCACGAGCAGCGGCGGTTGCACTTCGATGTAACCGTGCTCCTGGGTGTGCGTGTCGAGCATGAACTGGCCGAGCGCGCGTTCGAGCCGGGCAAGCTGGCCCTTCAGGATCGTGAAGCGCGAGCCCGAAATGCGGGCCGCGCCCTCGAAATCCATCCAGCCGAGCGCTTCGCCGATCTCGTAGTGCTCCAGCGGCTTGTGGTTCCAGGCGGGCTTTGTGCCCCACTTGTGCTTCTCGACGTTGTCGCTCTCATCGGCGCCGACGGGAACGTCTTCGAGCGGGATGTTGGGAATGCGCGACAGAGCGTCGTTGAGCTCGGCTGTGACCTTGCGCTCCTCGTCCTCGGCGGCGGGAAGCTGCGTCTTGATCTCGGCCACCTCGGCCTTGAGCCTTTCGGCAAGTGCGGTGTCCTTCTGCGCCATCGCCGCGCCGATCTCCTTGGAGGCGGCATTGCGGCGCGACTGCATGTCCTGCGCCTTCTGGATAAGGGCGCGGCGCATCTCGTCAAGCGCGATCAGGCTTGCCGAAAGCGGATCCGCGCCCCGCTTTGCGAGGGCGGCGTCCAGTGCATCGGCGTTTTCGCGGATCCATTTTATGTCAAGCATTTTCGCTCCAGGCGTATTTAAGGGGTGATGCCCTGTTCGCCCGACAGCGTCCGCCTGCGCCTGTCATCGGTTCAAGCCTTGTTGTCGGCTTCCTGCGATGGCGGCGCCTGCGCCACATCCTCCTCATCGGAGTCCGATTTCTCGGTGGCGCCCGCCCGCTGCCGTTCAATGAGTCGGGCCGTATAGATGGCAATCTCGTAGAGAAGGATGGTCGGCAGCGCAAGGCCGATCTGGGAGATCGGATCCGGCGGCGTCAGGATGGCAGCCGCGACGAAGGCGATCACGATTGCATACTTGCGCTTCTCGACCAGCGTCTGCGCGGTGATGAAGCCGGCGCGCACAAGCAGCGACGAGATCACCGGAAGCTGGAAGACCAGGCCGAAGGCGAAGATCAGCGACATGATGAGGCCCAGATATTCGGAAACCTTCGGCAAAAGCTGGATCGAGACCTGCCCTTCGCCGCCGCCCTGCTCCATGGCGAGGAAGAACCACATCACCATCGGTGTAAAGAAGAAGTAGACCAGTGCAGCACCAATCAAGAACAGGATCGGAGACGCGACCAGGAACGGCAGGAAAGCGGCACGCTCGTTCTTGTAAAGGCCGGGAGCAACGAATTTGTAGATCTGCTGGGCAATCACCGGAAAGGCGATCACCAGCGCACCGAACATCGCCACCTTGATCTGGGTGAAGAAGAACTCCTGCGGTGCCGTATAGATCAGTTCGACGTTGCGATGGGAAATTCCCGCCCACGACACCGCCCACTTGAACGGCAGCACGAGGATGTTGAACAGCTCCTTGGCAAAATAGAAGCACACCAGAAATGCCACGAAGAACGCACCGACGGCCCACATGAGCCGGCTACGCAATTCGATCAGATGTTCGATCAGCGGCTGGGGCTTGTCCTCGTATTCGCCGCTCATGCCTCGTCCTTCTTCGACTTGCGCGTGGTCTTTTTCGTCGTATCGGCTGCAGCCTTCGTGGAGGCCTTCGGAGCGGCCTTGGCGGAAGCAGCTCGGGCGGCGGCCGGCTTGCGGGCGGGTGCCTTGGGCTCGGCGTCGCCAGCCTCCGCCCCCGCTTTGCGGCGCGTGGCCTTGCGCAGTGCCGGCGGAGCCTCGGCCGCCGTGGGAGCGGCGATCGGTGCGGACTTCACTGCCTGCACCGGTGCGGCGGGCAGAGGCGAAGCCGGCGTTGCAGCAGGCGGCGCCGTTGCCGGTGCGGGCTCGGCAAGAGCAGACGGAACGGATCCGGCCGTGGCCAAGGCCGCAGGTTCTGCGTCATCCTCTGCGAACTCCGTAGCCGCCGCCGGGCTGGACGGCGTGCTGCTGACGGAACGGGTGATATCCGACTTGATGTCCTCCCCCATCTGCCGCAACGGATTGACCGCCTCGCGGATGGTGTTCATCGGATTGAGCCTCTGCGCGTCGTCGATCGTCTTGCGAACGTCGTCCAGATCGGCCTCGCGCAGCGCTTCATCGAACTGCTGGCGGAAGTCCCCGGCCATCGCACGCATCTTGGTGACAATTCGGCCAAACGCCCTCAGCATCGGCGGCAGGTCCTTCGGACCCACCACGAGGATAAGAACGACAGCGATGACCAGCAATTCAGTCCAGCCGATATCAAGCATCAGGCACTGTCCTCAGAAACCGCACCAAACCGCCGCGACCGAAACCGGTCACTTGGTTTCGTCGGCCTTGTGATCGACGGTCTTCGCCGGATCGGCCGAAGCCGTCTCGTCGTCGGTCATGCCCTTCTTGAAGTTCTTGATACCCTTCGCCACGTCGCCCATCAGTTCGGGGATTTTGCCGCGGCCGAAAAGCAGCAGCACCACCGCCAGAACGATCAGCCAATGCCAGATGCTGAAAGAACCCATTTCTTTTTGCTCCCTCTAGGAAATCCCAACCGATGTAGGATGTTCAAGCGTCTTTTTCAAACACTAGTATATCGCGTTCGTTAGCCGATACGGTGACTTCGCGCAATCCACTAGGAAGTTGACCGGCCCTTATCCGTGCGCGGACCAGTTGATCCGTGCCCGGCACGGCGAGTTCCAGCAGTTCGACCACCCCGAGGAACCGGCGCGACAGCACGCGCGCGGGAATCGTACCACCCGCCTGCGATACCGCAACGCCGGAAAGCCGTATGGCAATACGGACGTTGGCGCCATCTGCGAGCGGGCCGGCCGGCACATTTCCCAGCGGCGTCTCGACCCGTCCCGATTTAACAAAGCCCGGGAAGATGTTGATTTCGGAAAAGAAACCGGCCGCGAAGATGTCGGCCGGCTTGAGATAGAGTTCCTCCGCCGTTCCCACCTGCACCAGCCGCCCATCACGTAAAAGTGCAATGCGATCGGCCATCCGCATCGCCTCTTCGGCATCGTGGGTGACAACGATCGCGGTGGCGCGACTGTGGCGCAGAATGGCGAGCGTGTCGGCGCGGATGGAATCCTTCAGGCGCGAATCGAGCCCGGAGAACGGCTCATCCATCAGAAGAACCGACGGGCGCGGCGCCAATGCACGCGCCAGCGCGACACGCTGCTGCTCGCCGCCGGATAACGCATGGGGAAACTTGTCGGCATAATGCGCAAGCCCGACGCGCTCCAGCGCGAACCGTGCCTCCTTCGTCGCTTCGGACTTCGGAAGCGCGGTCAGGCCGAATCGGACGTTATCGAGCACCGACATATGCGGAAACAGCGCGAAATCCTGGAACATCAGCCCGACGCCCCGCCGCTCCGGCGGCAGGAAGACGTTCGGGCCGGCGATCTCCTGGTCGTTGAGAAGAACCCGGCCGCCGCCCTGCGCCTCGATGCCCGCGGCGATCCGCAGGAGCGTTGTCTTCCCCGATCCGGAGGGGCCGAGCAGGCAGAGCACCTCGCCTGGCTGTGCCGACATGGAAATGCCGCGTATCGTTTCCCTGCCGTGATAGCTGTGGTGAATGTCCTCGAAAGACAACTTGGCCGCGAACGTGACGGCGGAGGCTGTCCGCGGTTCGATCCCGTTCAGATTCGACGACCCCGACGCCATGCCTGCCAATCCCTGCCTGCGCCCATGGACCGAAGATACCCATGGCGCTTATGCCGATCCGCCGAGAAAAGCGGTGGCAATTCAGGGCGACGATAACCTTCTGCTATTCGTCTTCTTTTCCACCCGGTGTCAAGAGCCCAAGCTCTTCCAGATCCATGGACGTGATCGGATCCTCGTCTTCGGCGACTTCATCCTCGCCCAGCGGAAGCGGGATCTGGAAGTTCGACGGTATCCGCCCGGACAGCAGACCAGCCCCTTTCAACTCCTCCAGCCCCGGCAGATCTCGCAGCTCCTCGAGGCCGAAGTGATCCAGAAAATCCTTTGTCGTCCCGAACGTGACGGGGCGGCCCGGCGTGCGACGACGGCCGCGGAAACGGACCCAGCCGGCTTCGAGCAGAACGTCGAGCGTGCCCTTGGAGGTCTGGACGCCACGAATATCCTCGATCTCCGCGCGGGTAACGGGCTGGTGATAGGCGATGATGGAGAGGACCTCGAGCGCCGCACGCGACAATTTGCGTGTCTCGGCCTCGTCGCCTCTGACGACGAAGGAAAGATCGGGCGCTGTGCGAAATGCCCAATGATCGCCGACCTGGACGAGAGTGACGCCGCGTCCGGCATAGAGCGCCTTCAACTGCCGCATGACGTGGCTGACGTCGACGCCCGCCGGCAGGCGGTCGGCGATGTAGCCCTCGGGCACGGGACCGGCGGACGCGAAAACCAGCGCCTCGGCAATCCGGGCCGCCTCGTGCAGGCGTCGCGGATCGACGACGGTGGCACCCTCTCCGACCGCAAAGTCCTCGTCTTCGCCCACCTCAGACACGATCGCCGTCCTCTTCTGCGGATGCAGCCGCCTGCCCGCCGCGGCGCAGGTAGATCGGCTGGAATACGCCTTCCTGGCGGATCTCCAGACGGCCCTCCCGCACCATTTCCAGCGACGCCGCGAATGCGCTGGCCATCGCCGTCTTGCGTTCCTGCGGATCCGTCAGATAGCGCAGCAGGTAATGGTCCAGCGCCGTCCAGTCCTCCACCTCGCCAATCATCCGGTAAAGCACCTCGCGTGCCTCCACCAGCGACCAGACGTTTCGCTTCTCGATCGTGACCTGTGTCACCGCGCTGCGCTGCCGCAGCGAAGCGTAGGCGCTCAGAAGGTCATAGAGGGAGGCATCGAACGCCGACCGGCGCTCGATGGGAATGTGCTCCGGTGCGCCGCGGGCGAAAAAGTCCCGGCCCAGCCGATTGCGGTTGATGAGCCGCGTCGCGGCATCCCGCATCGCCTCCAGGCGCTTCAGGCGGAAGGCCAAGGTCGCAGCCATCTCCTCGCCGGACGGGCCGCCGTCCTTGGGCTGCTGCGGAATGAGCAGGCGCGATTTGAGATAGGCCAGCCATGCCGCCATCACCAGATAATCGGCGGCAAGCTCTATGCGGATGCGCTGCGCCCGGTCAATGAAGGCGATATACTGCTCGGCAAGGGCCAGGACCGAAATCCGCGCAAGATCAACCTTCTGCGTGCGGGCAAGATGAAGCAGCAGATCCAGCGGGCCTTCGAAGCCGGCAATGTCGACGACAAGCCCTTCCTCGTGCAGGCCGCGGCTGTCGTTGTCCTGCCACAGCTCCTCCATCGGCGCATTGTCCGATGTTCGCCCCTTCTGCGACTTGAACCGCGATCCGTTCACCTAGGCTCCCAGCGCGGACTGCCCAAGGGATGACACCCTCAGGAAACCGCGATCAGCGCGTTGAATTCCTCCCGCAAGGCCTGCTCGTCCGCACCATCGGCCTTTGGGAAACCAGCCGTCACCGCATCAGCGCGCCGGCGGCTTTCTCCTACCAGCGCCGGCACGTTCTCGGCAACCGCGATCATTTCTTCCATGATGCCGTGGCAATGCAAGACCAAATCGAGACCAGCCGCGACGATCCCGCGCGTACGGGTTGCAATGTCGCCGCGCAGCGCGTTCATCGAGACGTCGTCCGACATCAGAAGGCCGTCGAAGCCGATATGGCCGCGAATGATGTCGCGGACGACCTTCGCCGACGTCGTCGCCGGATTATCGGCATCGATTTCGGTAAAGACGATGTGGGCCGACATTGCCATCAGTTCGTCGCGCATCCGCTGGAAAGGCACGAAATCGACGGCCTCCAGCTCGGCGATGGTCGCTGTAACGACCGGCAGATCGTGGTGCGAATCGACCATGGTGCGGCCATGGCCCGGCATATGCTTCATGACGGGCAGGAGACCGCCGGCCTTCAGGCCGTCGGATGCCGCCTTGCCCATCGCCGCGACGATGCCAGGCTCCTGCCCGTAGGCACGGTTGCCGATCACGTCGTGGACACCAGGCACGGCGACGTCGAGCACCGGCAGGCAATCGACGTTGACGCCGAGGCGCGACAGATCGAAGGCGAACAGGCGCGACATCAGCCAGGCGGCGCGCAGGCCCTTTTCCTCATCCTGCCGGTAAATGGCGCCGAGGGCTGCCGCGTTGGGATATTGCGGCACGTGTGGCGGCTTGATGCGCTGGACGCGCCCGCCCTCCTGATCGATGAGGACCGGGATGGCGGGATCGCCACCGACCGTTTCACGCATTGCCGCTGTCAGGTCCGCGACCTGCGACGGTTCGCCGATGTTACGGCCGAAAAGGATGAAGCCCCAGGGACGCTCGTCCCTGAAGAAGGCCTTCTCATCTTCGGTCAGCACGAGGCCTTTGCAGCCGGAAAGGAAAGATTTCGATTCGCTCATGCCCGAATCATAAGCTCCTTGCAGCGAAAGGCGAGAGCATGCAGGCGTCTTTTCCAAACGGCCCAAAAGCAAATGGCGCGCCCCGAGGGCGCGCCATTTGCGATTTCACGATTACTCCCAGCTCAGCGGGTGACCAGGCAGCTTCCGCCCGCGGCCTTGTACTTGGCGCAAAGCGCATTGGCCTCTTCGCGCGAACCGGCCGGAATGCGGACCCGGTAGTAGGTGCCCTTGCCGGTAATGTCCGCGCGCTTGATGTCGACTCCGCGGCCGGCGATCACGCCAAACTTGGCAGACAGGTTGTTATAGGACTTCTGCGCGTCGGCTTCCGAAGGCAACGACGCGATCTGGATGACGTACCCGCCCGGATTTGCCGGGGCGGCAGCTGCAGTCGCTGCCGGCTGCTCGGCCGGAGCGTTCGCAAGCGCGGCAGTCTCGGTCGGACGGGTGTCGGTCACGCGGCCGCGTTCCGTCACGGTCCCGACAACCTCCACCGGCTGCTCGGTTGGACGAGTTTCCGGCACCGGAGCACCGACGGCAGCCTCGCCTGCCGGTGCGGCGCCGATTGTCGTCGTCTTGACCTGGCGGACCGGAGCGGTTCCGTCAACCGAAGCACCAGCCACTTCCTGCAGTGCACGATCGTCGCCATTCGGCTCAGCCGCCGCATTGTCGGACGCAACGGCGCGCAGGCCGGTATCAGCCCCCGCGGCAGCGGATGCGCCGGCATTGGCGACTGCGCTGCCGCTGGTTTCGGCCGGCTGCGTACTTTCAGCCAGCGCCGGAGCGTTTTCCGGCTCCGCCACGGGCTCTTCCCGTGCGACCAGCGTGCCGTCGGGCTTCACGATCATCGTGCGCACCTTGCGCGGGGAAACGACGGGGGCCTTGGCCTCCTGTTCGGAGGCGACGTCGGCTTGATCATCCACGCCCGGCAGCAGACGATCGTCCTCTGCAGCAGCGTTGGCCGTGACGTCTCCAGACAGATCCTCGATCGGGCCATCGTTCGGCAGGGATTCGGGCGTCAGCGTACGCTGGACCACATCGATCGGTTCTTCGGTGGTGGTGACGAGCTGCTCCTGGCGCGGACCGGCGTCCTGCTTGCCGGCGACGCGGTCGTAGACCGCCTTGTCCTGATTCGGGACGCTCTTGCCGCCGCGCTCTTCCGGCACGATCTTGACCGGCTCCTTGTCGGCCATGATGACGCGCGGTTCGCCCGAGCCGCTGCCGACGACACCGGCGCTCGAGAGATAGGCGTAGACGCCGCCGCCACCGAGAACGACCACGGTCGCAGCAACTGCGGCGATCAACAGGCCGCGACCCCGGCGAGCCGGCTCGTCGTAACCGTCTCCGACATAGTCATCGTCCACCTGCTGCGCATCCAGCGGGATGGCATGGCGTTCGGGCTGCGAGAGCGAACGGCGCAGGTCTTCCTCCAGCGCCCTGTCGAACTCGTCGGCCTGGCCCGGCGACGCCTTGGCAGAAACCGGCGCCGGCGCCGCGGTGCCGCGATCGAAGCCCTGGCCATTGCCGGGGGCAGCCGGATCGGGAGCAAAGAGCTGCGCCATCTCGGCATCGATATCGAGATCGTAGTCCGGCTGGTGGACCGGCGGGCGTTCCTTCTCGACGACCGGAAGCTGCGGCACGTTGAGATCGCCGACCTGACCGACGCTGACGTCGGTTTCGGCAATCAGCGACGGATCGAAGGGCAGAACCGAATCGAAATCCTGGCGTTCCACGGCGCGGACCGGCTCGGGTGCCGGCCGCACAGGAGCCGGCTCGAAACGCGGCACAACCGGGTCGGCAGCGACCGGGGCCGTTGCGACTGGAACCGGTGCACGCGTTGGCGTGGGAATGAAAGGCGCCGGCGCCGCGGCGCGGGCGGCGGCTACGGCAACCGGTGCGACAGCTGCCGCGGCCACGATCGGCTCGGGAGCCAAGACCGGAGCCAAGACGGGAGCCACCGCAGCCTCCGGGGCCGGACCAAGGTCGGGCGTATCCATGTCGAACTCGATGTCCGACAGATCAAGTTCGAAGTTTGCGAAAGGATCGCTCAGATCGGCCGAAGACAAATCGGCGACAGGCTCAGGAGCAACGTCGACCGGGATCGGCTCCAAAGCGGGAGCCTGTGCGATGACGGGCTCGGCTGCGGGCACTGCGGCCAGCGGTTCAGCAACGGTGGGCGCCACTGGCGTGGCAGGCGCGGGTGCCGCCGCTGCAGGGGCCGGCTGCGGGAATGCAGGTTCAACCTGCTGCTGGCGGCTCGGGGCGACGGGGGTCGCGCGGCTGAACTTGACGTTCGAGAAGCCTTCGAGCGTACCCGGACGCGGGCGGACTGGCTCGGGCGCGATTACGGGCGGCCGGCTTTCGGGAACGGGGAACCGCTCCACCTCAGCCAGAAGCTCATCGAGATCAAGGCTGACTGTGGCAGGAACCGGCGGTGCCACGGCATAGCTCGGCTCGGCTGCGGCGTAGGCTTCCGCTGCGGTGTCGTGCGGGACATTGGCGGAAAGCAGGTCTTCGGCGCCGACGAGAGCGGTCTCCGCGTGCGGTTCGGGTGTCCACTCGGGAACGAAATCGACGGCGGCGATCTCGACGGGGATTTCTTCCATTTCGAAGTGCGCACCCTCGCCGATTGCCGGCGTCACCGGCAGCGGCTCGGCATAGGCGGCCGCGCCTTCCCCAGCATGGACGTCGAATGGCTCCGTGACAGGCAGGGATTCGACCAGCGAATCCTGCAACACGCCCGCATGCGCCGTGCCGGTATCAACGTCGGCATATCCGGACGCGGCGGGATCATAGGCATGAACCTCGGCGTGCGGCGTCAACTCGGCTGGCTGCTGCTGCGGCTCGATGGGCTCCGACTGTGGCTGCCCCTGCATTGAGGTCCAAGCCTGCTCGTCCTGACGCTCGACAAATGACGCTGCCGCGACGTCCACGTGGGCGGGTTCCGGCTGCTCGGCGAACGCCTCGCCCAGCGAAAGCTCCAGTTCCTGATCGAGGTCAAGCGACAGCGGCGGCTCCACCGCCATGGACGCCGCGGGAGCTTCGACGGGCTGGAGGCCCAGGAACACAGGCTGCTGAACGACAGCCTCTCCCGCCTCGACCGACGGCGCAGATGCCTCAGGCTGAATGGTTTCATAACCACCCTGCCCGACATCCGGCAATTCAAGCGCAACAGGAGCTATCAACTCAGGCTCGACTGCGAAGTCGTGTGGCGCCGTCAGCGACGGCTGGTCGAAGGGCTCCGGAAGGACTGCAGCTGCCGGATCGACGTCATCGACGTGCTCGACGGCCGGAACGACGTCTGCGACGGTACGGGCATTCTGGTTGACCGCGACCGGTTCGGCCTGCTCGTCAAGATCGCCTGCGGGATCGAGCGACGGGGCGTCGTAGCGCGCGAACTCGCGCAGCAACTCACCCTCGAGATCGAAGGCAGGCTCCTGAAGGGGCTCTGGCGGCACGGGACGCGCCGCCGTCGGCACATTGCGTGGCTCGTAGCCGACAATGCGTGCCAGTTCCGCCAAAGGATCATCGTCCGACAGAAGGTCGATGTCAGCGGCTCCGCTTCTCGCAAGGTTCTTGTCTGCCATACTGCTCCACTCACAAGCTACAAATCGCGTCTGCCAGCTTATTGTGGGCAAATGGTGACGCTATCGCATCTCGTCGGGCGCCGCCGTACCGGTAATGGCGAGTCCCGACTTGAGAACAGATGCAACAGCAAACACCAGCCCGAGTCTGGCTATACTCAATTCTCTGTCTTTATCATTAACAAAACGTAAGTCCGGCTGGTCCTTACCCTTGTTCCAGTGCGCATGGAAGGCGCTGGCGAGATCGTAAAGGTAAAACGCGATGCGGTGCGGCTCATGCGCGAGTGCAGCCGCCTCCACAATCCGCGGATACTCTGCGAGCTTGGCAAGCAACTGCAGTTCATTCGGGTCAGAAATTTTGCCTTCGATGGCGGACGCCAAATCCAGCTTGTCGATTTCAAGGCCCGGAAAGGCTTCGCCGGCCTGCCGGAAGACGGACATGCAGCGCGCATGCGCATACTGGACGTAGAAGACCGGATTGTCCTTCGACTGTTCCGTCACCTTGGCGAAATCGAAATCGAGCGGCTCGGAACTCTTGCGGTACAGCATCATGAAACGGACCGGATCGCGGCCGACCTCGTCCACCACCTCGCGCAGGGTGACGAAGTCGCCGGAACGCTTGGACATCTTCACCGGTTCACCGTTGCGGAACAGCTTGACGAGCTGGCAGAGCAGCACGGTCAGCTTGGCGTCGCCGTCCGAGATCGCCCGGCAGACCGCCTCCAGCCGCTTGACGTAGCCGCCGTGATCGGCGCCGAGGATATAGATCATCTCGCTGAATCCGCGGTCGAACTTGTCCTTGAAGTAGGCGACGTCGGCGGCGAAATACGTATAGCTGCCGTCGGACTTGATCAGCGGCCGGTCGATGTCGTCGCCGACCTCGGTGGAGCGGAACAGCGTCTGCTCGCGGTCCTCCCAGTCTTCCGGCAACTGGCCCTTCGGCGGCGGCAGAACGCCCTTGTAGACATGCCCCTTGAAGGTGAGGTCGTTGATCGCCGTGCGGATCGGCGCCCCGCCATTGGCGTGCAGGGTCCGTTCGGAGAAGAAGACGTCGTGATGGACGTTCAGCGCGTCGAGATCGGCACGGATCATCGCCATCATGGCGTCGATGGTGATGTCTTTCACGATCGGCAGCCACTTCTCCTCCGGCATCAGGCGGAGGCTGGAGCCGTATTCATTCGCCAGCGCCTTGCCGACCGGCACGAGATAATCGCCGGGATAAAGGCCGGGCGGGATCTCGCCGACGTTTTCCCCCAGCGCCTCGCGATAGCGCAGGAAGGCGGAACGGGCGAGCACGTCCACCTGGGAGCCGGCGTCATTGATGTAGTATTCCTTCGTGACCTCGCAGCCGGTGAAGGCGAGCAGGTTCGCCAAGGCGTCGCCGACGACCGCGCCACGGCAATGGCCGACGTGCATCGGCCCGGTCGGATTGGCCGAGACGTATTCCACGTTGACCTTGCGGCCGGCGCCGAGTTCGCTGCGACCGAAGGCGGTTGCCTTGCGGATCATGTCGGCCAGGATCTTCTGCCAGTAACCGACCGACAGGCGCACATTGATGAAGCCGGGTCCGGCAACCGTGACCTCGGCCACTTCCGGGTCCTGGCGCAGCTTCTCGACGATCAGTTCGGCCAGCGCCCGCGGATTGGTGCCGAGCGGCTTGGCAAGCACCATGGCGGCATTGGTGGCGACGTCCCCATGGCTGGAATCGCGCGGCGGCTCGACGCCGACGCGGGTGAAATCGACATCGGCGCGCTTCTCGCGCACGATCTCAAGTTCCTCCAGCACGCTTTTGATTCTGCATTCGAAATCGGTAAAGAGGTTCATGTCATCCATCCGCACGCCAGAAGGCGCCAATGCGCTCAAAGCGCTGAATTTCCAGTGGGCCCGGTGACTATCGCAATTCCGGGGTATGGTCAAACAGACGCCTGTGGGTATTGATCGCGTAGTTGTCGGTCATTCCGGCGAGATAGTCGCCGACATGGCGGGCCTTGGCGGCCTCCGGCATGCCAGCCATGCAATCGACCCAGTAGTGCCCCTGCATCAGCGCAGGATCGTTCATATAGGCGTTGAACAGATCCGTGACGATGGACGCCGCATTCGCGCGCACGCGCATTACTTCGGGATGGCGATAGATGCGGGAAAACAGCATCTTCTTGATCTGCTTGTCGGTCACCGCCATGTCCTGCGAGAACGTCGCCATCACGCGGCCTGCGGCACGGACGTCGGCCGCGCTTTGCGGCTGAACGGCGCGCAGGGAATCCTGCGCATAGCCGATCACGTCCTCGACCATGGCGGTAATCTGGCGGCGCATGATCTCATGGGTGAAACGCGCTGGCTCCAGCCCGGGATAAAGGCCGCGCACCTCGGCCATAAGCCCGGCAAGGAAGGGGATTTCCTCCAGCATGTCGAAGGAGAGGTAACCGGACCGCAGGCCATCGTCGATGTCATGGGTGTTGTAGGCGATGTCGTCGGCGATCGCCGCCACCTGCGCCTCGAGGCTCGCAAAGCTTGCCAGTTCCAGGTCGTGCAGGGCGCAGTAGTCGAGAATCGGTTGAGGGACGGGACCGCGCATGCCCTCGCCGTCCGGCGTCAGCAGCGGCCCGTTGTGCTTGACGAGCCCTTCCAGCGTCTCCCAGGTGAGGTTCAGCCCGTCGAATTCGGCATAGCGCCGCTCCAGCTTGGTGACAATGCGCAACGATTGGGCATTGTGGTCGAAGCCGCCATAGGGCAGCAGCGCCTCATGCAGCGCGTCCTCGCCGGTGTGACCAAAGGGCGTGTGGCCAAAGTCGTGCACCAGCGCCACCCCCTCGGCGAGGTCCTCGTCCAGCCTCAGAGCGCGGGCGAGCGCGCGGGCGATCTGCGCGACCTCAATGGTATGCGTCAGGCGCGTGCGATAGTGGTCGCCGTCCGCGGCGATGAAGACCTGGGTCTTGTGCTTGAGGCGGCGAAAGGCCGTGGTATGGACGATCCGGTCGCGGTCACGCTGGAAATCCGAGCGCGTCGGGCTCGTGACCTCATCGAAAAGCCGTCCGCGGCTCGACCAGGGATCGGCCGCAAAGATTGCCCTTTGGCCTGCGCCGAAACCGAGGGCATGTCTGTCCAGTGTCATAGCTCACCCGCATTCGGGCCGCCCATTGACGCGGCCCCGATGCCTTCATACCTATAGTGTGCACAGCGTGAAAGCGCACTGCAAGCGTGATGCGAATATGCATTTCGATTCATGAACTTGCGGAAAGCGCTTCAACGACGTGAGGAGCCACGGCCGCCGGCCGCGGCACAGAATCGATTCTCGGCGGACCTTGAACCCGCCCGGAGGTGTTGATGAGCGACAAGACCGTAACCCTGTCCGATGCGGCTGCAAAACGCATCGCGACCATTCTGGGCGCCGATCCCGACAAGAGCGCCATGCGCGTTTCCGTCGAGGGCGGCGGCTGTTCCGGATTCTCCTACAAGTTCGACCTCGTCGACACGGCAGCGGCCGACGACGACATCGTGCTGGAGAAGGGAAACGCCCGTGTTCTCATCGACCAGCTTTCGCTCGTTTACATGGATGGCTCGGAGATCGATTTCATCGACAACCTGATGGGCCAGTCGTTCCAGATCAGGAACCCGAACGCAGTCGCAAGCTGCGGCTGTGGCACGAGCTTCTCCATCTAGCTTTTAGCCTCGACACAGGTGCGATGGGCGGCCCGGAGCCAGCCGCCCATCGCACGTTTTCTCAGTGGCCGCCATCCGCCGCCATCGCGGCGACCTTCGTGCTGCGTTCGTCATAGCTCGCGCCATTGAAGAACATGTTCAGCAGCACGGCCGCCAGCGAGGCGAGCAGGATGCCCGAATCGATCAGCGGATGCAGGCCGTGGGCGATCCATTGCTTGAAGTTCGGCGCGATCAGCGGGATCATCCCGAAACCGAGCGAGACCGCCACCACGAACAGATTGTTGCGGCTGGTCTTGAAATCGACGGTAGCAAGGATGCGGATCCCGGTTGCGGCAACCATGCCGAACATGACGAGCCCGGCGCCGCCGAGCACGGCGGTTGGCAGCGATTCCACCAGGGCCGCCACCTTCGGCAGCAGTCCGAGCAGCACCAGGATGATGCCGCCGGCCACGCAAACGAAGCGCGACTTGACGCCCGTCACCCCGACGAGGCCGACATTCTGAGAGAAGCTCGTGTAGGGGAAGGTATTGAAGATGCCGCCGATCAGCGTGCCAAGCCCGTCGGTGCGCAGGCCTGCCGACAGCATCGGCCGCGTGACCGGTTTGTCGGTCATCTCGCCCAGCGCCAGGAACATGCCGGTCGATTCGATCATGACGACGATCATGACGATGCACATGGTGAAGATCAGCAGCGGATCGAAAATCGGCGCACCGAAATGAAACGGCATGATCGGGGCGAACCAGGCAGCCTCCCCGACCTTGGCGAAGCCCATCAGGCCGGTGGCGCTGGCAACGACGGCGCCGATGATGATGCCGAGCAGCACGGCGATGTTCGCGACGAAGCCGCGTCCGAAGCGGGCGATCAGCAGGATCGACAGCAGGACAACGGCGGAAAGCGCCATGCCCTGCAGGGGCGCATAGGCCGGGTTCGGCACGGTGGCCGCCAGCGCCAGCTTTTCCGGCACCGCGGCGACCGTTGCGCCCTCGCCTGCGATCGCCTTCACGCCGTCGAGCCAGGCGCTGTGCGCCGGATCGACCAGGCTCGGCGCGGTTGGCCCAACCGGATTGCCGAAGATCCAGTTGATGCCGATGCGCATCAGCGACACGCCGATGACGAGGATGATCGTACCGGTGACGACCGGCGGGAAGAAGCGCAGGAGCCGGCTGACCAGAGGCGCGATCAACATGGAGATGATCCCGGCGCCGATGATCGAGCCGAAGATCACGCGCGCGCCCTCGGTGCCGCTGGTGACGGCCGCCATGGACAGCATAGGGCCGACGGCGGCGAAGGTGACACCCATCATAACCGGCAGGCGGATGCCGTACCATTGGGTGAGGCCGAACGACTGGATCAGCGTGACAATGCCGCAGGCAAAAAGATCGGCCGAGATCAGGAAGGCGACGTCTTCGGGCGGCAACTTCAGCGCGCGGCCGATGATCAGCGGCACGGCGACCGCACCGGCATACATGACAAGGACGTGCTGGAGGCCCAGCGTGGCTAGCCGTCCCGTCGGCAGGACTGTATCGACGGGATGCGTGGTATCTGTTGATGACATCGGGTTCCCCTGTTTTCCGTCGCGCTTGGGCGCGCGGAATGGTGCGGGCCGACGCGATCTGTGTGGCATGGCCGCCGCCCTGCCCTCCCTCAGGGTTGCATCGTCAGCATGGGGCAACGAAGCGGTTTGTCAAAGGAAATCGGAGCGGCTAGAAAGGGCCGCGACCCGCACGGGTCCTGCTGCAATGGAGACTGCCGATGAAGATCGCGACCTGGAACATCAACGGCGTGCGCGCGCGCATCGACAATCTGCTGGCCTGGCTGAAGGAATCGCAGCCAGACATCGTCGCCCTGCAGGAAATCAAGTGCCAGGACGACGCCTTCCCGCGCCTCGAGGTGGAAGCGCTCGGCTACCACGTCGAGACACATGGCCAGAAGGGCTTCAACGGCGTGGCGCTGCTCTCGAAGTTCCGGCCGGATGAAATCAATCGCGGCCTGCCGGGGGGCGAAGGAGACGAGCAGTCGCGCTTCATCGAGGGCGTGTTTACCTTAGGAAGCGGAGCCATCCGGGTCTGCTCGATCTACCTGCCCAACGGCAACCCGCCGCAGGACCCGGTCAAGTATCCCTACAAGCTTTCCTGGATGGAGCGGCTTGCTACGTTTGCGCAAGACCGGCTACGGCTGGAGGAACCGCTCGTTCTTGCGGGCGACTACAACGTCATTCCCGAGCCGCACGACTGCTGGGACGTGAAGGTCTGGCAGAACGACGCCCTCTACCTGCCGCCGACGCGACAGGCGTTCCGGCGGCTGGCAAACCTCGGCTTCGTCGATGCCGTGCGCGCTTCGACCGACGCAACACCGCTCTACACCTTCTGGGACTATCAGGCCGGTTGCTGGCCGAAGAACAACGGCATCCGCATCGATCATCTGATGCTGTCGCCGGAGGCTTCGGACCGCCTTCTCAGCGCCGACGTGGAAAAGCATGTCCGCAACTGGGAAAAGCCGTCCGACCACGTGCCTGTCGTGGCGCATCTCGCCTGAGCCGGCGGCGCCTGCGTTACGAACAGCGGTCAGAATTGCCGGTGAAAAATCGTACGCGTAGTCAGTTGACGCCGCGCTTCATCTTTTCGGTCATGGAAACCGCTGAGCGGCGGTCCTTTTCGCTGGCAAGCGAGAAGGCCTGTTCCTGCATCTCCTGCAGCCAGGGCTTGTCCTTGGGCGAACAGGTGTCGAGTGCGGCCGTCATCATCGCCAGCCCGCGCGCGGACTGGCCTTCCTGGAAAATTATGTTGCCGAGAAGCCCCATGGCCGCGGCGTGACCGTTCTTCTGCGCCCGGTTCAGCCACTTCTTGGCCTGGTGGACGTTGGACGCACCGCCCTCGCCCGACAGCATCATGCGGGCGAGCTCGAACTGGGCCTGCGGAATGCCGAAGGTGGATGCGGCCTGGAAATAGAGCTGGCGGGCCTGCGAGAGATCGACGCTAACGGGGCTGTCGGGGATACCGCGGGTGTAGTAGCCGGCCAGGGCGATCAGGGCATTGGCGAAGAAGCCCGTATCTTCCGATCCCGGTTCGATGCCTTGGCTCGCAATCTCGCTGTAGATCTTGAACGCCTCGAGATCGTTCTCCGGCACGCCATCGCCATCGGCATACATGTTGGCAAGCGCCCAGCGCGAGCCCGTGTGCCCCTTTTCAGCGGCATAGCGATAGGCCTCGATCGCGTCGTCCTTGCGCCCTTCCTTGTAGGAGAAAAAGCCAAACTTGAAGAGATCGAACGGGCGGCTTTCCTTGTTCACGCCAGCCGAGGGATCAAAGGCAAGCGCGCGCGTCGCCAGCATCCCCTGACTTAAGGAAAGACAAAGGCCAAGGGCCACACATTTCAACGAAAGAAACTCAGACTTGTACATGGCTACAGCAATCTTCCGCAGCTGTCCGCAACAAGCGGAATGCGGCTTTCGGCAACAGGAACAAGGACTTGAACAAGGTCAGCCGTGTTCCGGTCGTGCGCCATGGCAACAATCCCGACCCCCGCCGAAACACCCTTCAGGTGTCCGTCAGACAGTCCAGCGATCAATGGCGTCACTCGGTTCATCTGTTCCTCTGGCGCTCGTCCGCAAGCGCGCTCTAGAGCCCCATCGCTGCTCCCTGTTTGTGGCGGGAAATGGACAAGACAGCTCCTCATTCCTCTCTAGCAGACTATCGCAAAGAATGTGTTGCCAAATCGGCACATCCGCAAAAGGAGAAGAGTACTCGTCAACCATAAGCCCGCCGGTTCATCCAGCGACGATACATGATCGACCATAAAAAAGGCCCGGATATGACCCGGGCCTACTTCAATGGAAACTCTGGTAAATCAGAATTTAACCCTCAACTCGCCCGATAGTGCCGACACGTAGTCCGTGCCGAAGTCGTAGCTTGTCGTCGTCATGTGGACGGGATTGGACTGGCCGCTGGTGAGGACGCCGAGGGCACCGGCGACGCGAAGCTCGACGTTCTCCGTTGGCGTATAGGCAGCACCCAGACCCACCGTCCAACTGTCGGACTGCGAGCCGGTGACCGTGCTCGTTCCGCGGTCCCAGGTCAGGCTGACGCCGCCGCTCCACTCATCGTTGAACTTGTGGCCGACGCCGCCCGTCACCGTCCAGCCGTCGCGGTAGTACAGGTCGAGCGAAGTCAGGGCCACACCGTCGGCCGTGCCGCAGAACGAGGCGCTGCCCGCGCAGGTGAATTCCACCGTCTGCAGCAGGCTCCAGTTCGTCCACTTGACCGAACCGAAAGCCAGCCAGTCCGGCGCGATACCCGACTGCAGCTTGAGTTCCAGCGAATCCGGCAGCGTGGCAGAGCCTGTTACCGGCGTGTTGACCCCAAAGATGCGCGAATAGAGCGCCCGCTTCATGGGATCGAGTTCCAAAAGGGCGGCAGCTGCGGGAACCCCCGTCATGTCCAGCGTGCCGTCGATGCTGTCGTATTTCACGCGACTGTTATAGACGAGGCTGGCGCGCATGGCGTATTCGGGAATTTCGTAGCCGATGCCGAGGCGCCAGCCACCGCTGCTGTCCTTCATGCCGTCCAGACGGCCAAGGCCGCTGTATCCGGAGAAATCCTGCCCGATCAGCGCGCCCATACCCGGCAGGATTTCCGGCGCGAATACAACCGCTTCCTTGTGGCCGCCGATCTCCTGGTAGAAGCCACCGCCGATGATGCGGAACTGTCCAGGACCGGCATCGAACTTGTAAGAGCAGCTACCGCCGTAGTTCCGGCTGAACACCTCGATCTCGGTCATGTCCTTGGCGCCCGCCCAGTGACGACCGGGATTGGAATTGGCGCCCCACGGCTCGGAGTAGTCGACCATGCAATCGATCGAATCGCCTATCGCGGCCTTTCCGCCGAGATAGGGATCGGCATAGTTCTCGTATTCCTCCGCCGTAGTGGAGTATCCGAGCGAGTTCAGATTGGTCGGATCGGATTCCGGGACGCTTTCGTCCTTCGCATTCTTGATCTTGCGGTTCGGCATTACATAAGTGACCGACCCGTCGAAATAGAACGGCGAGTTCCCGAACAGAAGATCGACGTCGTAGCCATGGCGCTCGAGTCCGCCGGCCATTGCCGATGTGGAAACGGCAAGGGCCACGAGCCCCGTGACACCCGGCGTCAGTTTCAGTTTCATCATCAAATCCCCCCTGGCATTTCCTTGCAGCGCTTCTGTCCCCGCAGCAGCGCCGCAGTCGGAGAACTATCAAAGACTGCTACACGCTTTGCAAATGCCAGATTCCACGACGGGCGCCGCCGTCACGTCCGCTGACTTACGTAAGAGATAATTCGACCCGCTCCAAAGCCCTATACCTTAGTTCAATTTTCCCTCAGATTACGAAAACCCCTAAAATTTATAGTATTTTATTCCATCCACCTAACACTGTGTCACATTTCGACCACATGAACGGAAATGGTCAGCGACAAGGTGTGCGCAAAACGAAACCGCGCCGCAGAAGCGGCGCGGTCTGACGATCGTGGAAATCCGGTTCAATGCGACTCAGCGGGCTTCCAGAACCCGCGAAAGCGCCGTGCCGAGGCTCGAAAGCTGCTGTTCGAGCTCCGAAAGCCGCTCGCGCTCGGCCTCGACGACCTCGGGCTTGGCGTTGGCGACAAACTTTTCGTTACCCAGTTTGCCACGGATGCGTTCGGCTTCGGTCGTCGCCTTGGCCATCGCCTTTTCGAGGCGTCCGGCTTCTGCCGCCAGGTCGATGAGCGCGCCAAGCGGCAGGCACGCGGTCGCCTCGCCGACGACGATCTGTGCCGCTCCCTTCGGGGCGACGTCGCCGAGCGTGATCTCGTCGACGCGCGCCAGCCTGCGGATGGCAGCCTCGTGGCGTTCAAGACGGGCACGCGTCTGCACGTTGGCGCCGACGATGACGAGCGGTGCGATGGCCGCCGGCGGAACGTTCATCTCCGCGCGAACCGAACGAATTCCGGTCACGAGTTCGACGAGCCAGTTGATCTCGTCGGCCGCCGCTTCGTCCGCATAGGCCGGAGACGGCCATTCGGCATGGCAGATCAGCCCCAGCCGCTCCTTGCCCTCGCCGGCCGTATGCGCCCAAAGCTCCTCCGTCATGAAGGGCATGAAGGGATGCAGGAGCTTGTAGGTTTCCTCCAGCACGTAGGCGGCGCAGGCCTGCGATTCGGCCTTGGCACCGGCATCCTCGCCGCTGAACACCGGCTTCAGCAGTTCCAGATACCAGTCGCAGAACTGGTTCCAGACGAAGCGGTAGAGCGCGCTGGCCGCGTCGTTGAAGCGGTAGGTCTCGATAGCCTCGGTCACGTCGCGAGCGGTGCGGGCGAGTTCGGTGAGGATCCAGCGATTGATCGTCAGCGAGGCGGCCTCGGGAACGAACTGCGGATCAAGCTTGACGCCGTTCATCTCGGCAAAGCGGGTGGCGTTCCACAGCTTGGTGCCGAAGTTGCGGTAGCCGGCGACGCGCGAGGTATCGAGCTTCACGTCGCGACCCTGCGCCGCCATGATGGCGAGGGTGAAGCGCAACGCGTCGGCGCCGTACTCATCGATCAGGCTGAGCGGGTCGATGACGTTGCCCTTCGACTTCGACATCTTCTGTCCGTTCTTGTCGCGCACCAGCGCGTGGACATAGACGGTGTGGAACGGCTCGATCGGATTGCCGAGGTCGTCCCTCATGAAATGCAGGCCCATCATCATCATCCGGGCGACCCAGAAGAAGATGATGTCGAAGCCGGTCACCAGCACGTCGGTCTGATAATAGCGGTCGAGCTCGGGCGTCTCTTTCGGCCAGCCGAGCGTGGAGAACGGCCAGAGCGCAGAGGAGAACCAGGTGTCGAGCACGTCCTCGTCGCGGATCAGGATCTCGCCCGGCTGGAAATTCTCAAGCTTCTCCTCGACCCAGGCCTTCCACGGGCCTTCGTGGGAGATGTAGTGCTGGATGGCGGCGTGCAGCGCCTCCTCCTCGGTCTTCTCCACGAAGACCTGCCCGTCCGGGCCGTACCATGCCGGGATCTGGTGGCCCCACCAGAGCTGGCGGGAGACGCACCAGGGCTGGATGTTCTCCATCCACTCGAAGTAGGTCTTCTCCCAGTTCTTCGGCACGAACTTGGTGCGGCCTTCGCGCACGGAAGCGATCGCCGGCTGTGCCAGCGTCTTGGCATCGACATACCACTGCTCCGTCAGGCGCGGCTCGATCGGAACGCCGCCGCGGTCGCCATGGGGCACGGTGTGCTTGTGCGGCTCGATCTTGTCGAGAAGCCCGGCATCTTCGAAGATCTCGACGATGATCTTGCGCGCCTCGAAACGATCCTTGCCTTCCAGCTGGTCCCAGGCGCCGTGAAGGGCTGCGGGATGGTCGAGGCCTTCCAGGAAGTCCTCGTTGTCCTTCAGCGTAACGCGGCCATCGACCGTCAGGATGTTGATGGCGCGCAGGCCCTGGCGCTTGCCGACGTCGAAGTCGTTGAAGTCGTGCGCAGGGGTCATCTTGACCGCACCGGTACCGGCGGTCGGATCCGGATACTCGTCGGCGACGATCGGGATGCGGCGGCCGACGATCGGCAGGATGACGTGCTTGCCGACGATGCCCTTATAGCGCTCGTCGCTCGGATGAACCGCTATACCGGTATCGCCAAGCATGGTTTCCGGGCGCGTCGTGGCGACCACCAGATAGTCGCGCGTCTCCCACTCGATGGCCTTGCCGTCTTCGTCAAAGGCGACCGGATGCTGATAGGTGACGCCCGGTTCGAGCGGATAGCGCAGATGCCAGAGGTGGCCGCTGACCTCCACCTGCTCGACTTCGAGGTCGGAAATGGCGGTCAGGAGCTTCGGGTCCCAGTTTACAAGGCGCTTGTCCTTGTAGATGAGCCCTTCCTTGTAAAGACTTACAAAGACTTCAAGAACGGCTTCCGAAAGCCCTTCATCCATGGTGAACCGCTCGCGCGACCAGTCGGCCGAGGCGCCGAGGCGACGGAGTTGATTGAAGATGAGCCCGCCGGATTCGGACTTCCACTCCCATACCTTCTCGACGAAAGCCTCCCGGCCCATCTCGCGGCGGTGCTGCTGGGTCTCCATCAGCTTGCGCTCGACGACCATCTGGGTCGCGATGCCGGCATGGTCCATGCCCGGCTGCCAGAGCACGTCCTTGCCGCGCATGCGCTCGAAGCGGACCATGATGTCCTGCAGCGTGTTGTTGAGCGCATGCCCCATGTGCAGCGAGCCGGTCACGTTCGGTGGAGGGATCACGATCGAGAAGGTCTCTGCGCCCGGCTTTGCACCGGCGCCGGCACGGAAGGCGTCCGCCTCTTCCCAGACCTTGGCAATTCTCGGTTCTACGGCCGCGGAATCATAGTTTTTCTCAAGCATCTTACTGGCCACACCATGGTTTCTGTCACCCGGTTCTAAACCGGATGGCTAGATCGAAGTCAACAACAACAAATAAAAGCCGCGCCAGGGTCGGCGCGGCTCATGGCAACAGGAAAACAAGGCGTATTAGCGGCGCGGACCGCGCGCGACACGCTCGATCTCTTCGCGGACGAGGCGTTCGACCAGTGTCGGCAGGTTGTCGTCCAGCCACTCCTGCAGCATCGGCCGCAGCATTTCCTTGGCAATATCGTCGAACGACCGGCGTGGGCCGGCCTCGACGGCCTCCGCCAGCGCACCGAAGGAGCTTGCGACCTGTGCGCCGACTGCGGCCGAGACGAGGGCCGCGGGCGAGGACGACTGAGGAGCGTGGGCAGCAGGCGCTTCCGGGCGATAGGGCTCTTCGGCAAACGCCGGTGCGGCGGCAGGCTCGCTGCGCTCCACCGGCGGCTCCTGTTGCGGCAGCTTCGCAACCGTTGGGGGAACCATCGCCATCACATTCGAGGCCGGCGGAACAGGCGGTTCGAACACGGGCTCGGCGCGCACGGAAACCGGCTCTTCCGCCGGCAGCGGGCGGCCGGGCTGCTCGCGGAGCATCATCCCGTTACGTTCGGAAGCCGCGCGCACGCGGGCTGCGACGTCGGCAAGCGACATCGCCGGTTGGACACGCGGCTCATCTGCGGAATCCGTGGAGACACGATCGGCGGCGGTATGATCCATGGAGGCAGGCGACTGGACCATGGCCGACGCAGCAGCCGAAAGCGCCTCCTGTGCGTGGAAGTCGGCAACGATCATCTCGTCATCGAAGCTGTCCTCGTCAACGCCCGCGTCGCCGGAGATGGCAGACAGGACCGGCGGCGCGCCGACAGGCGGATCGTTGCTTTCGATGATACGGCGGATCGACGCCAGTATCTCGTCCATCGACGGTTCACGCGCTACATTCGGCTGAGCCATTTTCATCCCCGTTCACTGCGCCGCCCGACCTGCGAACACGACCGTAAAGGCGTTCGCGCGTTGCGGATGTGCAGACCATAGGCCACTCGCGAGGGCAAAAAAATCGTCGCGAATCAACTCTTAACAGTGATGCACAGATTTGTGGGGGATGCCAATGACGAAGGGTTTCACCCTGGGTTTCAGCGGCCGTCGACGGTGCGAAGGCCGAACCATTTGTCCTTCACCGCCTCGTAGTGATCGGCCGCGCGGTATTCGGCCACCTGCAGGTTCTGCCCCCGTACGGTGAGACGGCCCATCGAGGCCAGCACGGAATAGCTGGCGACGACGGCGATGCGCTGCGAAAGCACCAGACTTTCCTGCGCGTCCAGCACGGTCTGCTGTGCGATCAGAACGTCGAGCGTGGTGCGCTGGCCGACGTTGCGCTCCTCGATGACGCCCTGCAGCGCCATGTCGGCCGCCGCGATCTCGGCCTGGTTGGCCTTGATCGCCGCGCGGGCGGCGTCGAGCTGTGTCTGCGCCGAGATCAGCGTCTGCTGAACCTCCATGCGCGCCGAATCGACCAGAATGCGCTGCTGGCCGAGCCGTTCCTTCGCCTGCCGGATCTGGCCGTACTCGGCACCGCCCTGATAGAGCGGAATGGTAACGCGAGCGGAGATGCTGCCTTCGACGTTATCGTTGGTACTGCCGCTGTCGTTCACCGACTTGTAGACGTCGCCCTGGATGGATACGCCGGGCAGCATCGTCCCTTCGGCCGCCTTGACGTTGTAGCCGGCGGCATCGACGCTGCGCTCTGCAGACAGAATCGATGGGTGCTCGCGCATCGCGATGGCGAACGCCTCGTCGAGCGATTTCGGCATGCCGCGGCTTGCCGGCTGCGGCTGCCTGATGTCCTTCGGCTGATCGCCGACGATCTGATAATAGACGGCCTCGCTCGTCTTCAGCTGTGCCTCGGCGGATACCAGCAGTGCCTGGGCCTCGGCAAGCTGAGCCTCGGACAGACTGACGTCGGTCTGGGTGCCCTCGCCCACGTCCAGACGCGCACGGGATGCGTTCAACTGTTCTCGAAGAAAGGCGAGGTTCTGCTTGCGGATGCCGACGATCGCCTGGTCGCGGGCGATGTTGGAATACGCTTCGACCGCCGCCAGCAGCGTGTTTGTTTCCTGCGCACGCAGGGCTTCCCGGTTGGCGAGAACGTTCGATTCGGCCGACTTCACGTTGTTGAGGGTCTGAAACCCATCGAAAATCTGCTGCGTGATCGAGATGCCATAGGACGACGTGAAGGTGTCGTTTCGCTTTATCAGCGGACCGAACAAGCCAGATGACGTCGGCTTGTCGTAGATCCGCCGCGTTGCGTCGGCCTGCGCCACGCCGGTGACCTGAGGGCGCATCGCGGCCTTGGCAATTGTCACGTTCTCATCGATCGCCCTGAGGGCGGCGCGGGCGGCGTTGAGATCGGGGTTGTTCGCATAGGCCTTTGCCATGGCCCCGGCCACCGTCTCGGCGAACACGGACTGCGTCGTCGCCAGAAGAAAGGGAACGAGTGCCGCCGCGAGTGCGGTCTTGCGAAATACTGACACGTACCAACTCCAGACTGGACCGGGAAAACCGGTCACGCTTGAGACGCAGCGCTGGGCGCGCCGACGCTACGTCGCATGTTTCTCACGGGAGCGGCGAACATGCCATTCGCAGCGCCCCGCATTGTGCTGTCACCTGTGACTTATCCCCGTCAACAGCATCACTGCTGCGGCACCATTATGACCGACCGGCGATCCGAAACCCTCCCACGGGGCCTCGGTCACATGCGACATCGACCGATATCCAGCCGCCTGGCAGCGATAGAGGCAAAGTCGCCATCTGGGAGTTTGCACATAAAACTTTGCTTAAATCGACTCGGAATTTCGCACGTTCACGCGTCAGAAGACGAATTCGGCAGCCTTGCGGAAACCGGGCAACGGTTTTACCGCCGTGTTGAAGGCGCTACGCTCCGAAGCCAGACCGCGTTCCTTTATGTAGAGACGCGCCTGCGAGGCGTTGCCATAGCCTTCTACGACGACGAGGCGGCCGCCATCGCGCAACTGGCCGAACAGGGCCTCGGGCACGACCTCGACCGCACCGTGGACGAAAATCACGTCATACGGCGCCTCGGCGGCATAGCCGTTCTCTAGATCGCCGGTCACGACGGCGACATTGTCATAGCCGAGCTCGGCTAGCGTCTCGCTGGCGCGGGCAGCGAGCTCTTCGTCCACCTCGAGGGCCACGACGGAACCGGCAAGCTTCGACAGGATGGCCGAGGCATAGCCGGAGTTGCAGCCGACCTCGAGCACGACATCGTCCTTCGTGACGACGGCGAGCTGGATCAGCTTCGCCAGCGGCGACGGTTCCATCAGGTAACGCCCCGGTGCCACCTCGATATCGTTGTCGATATAGGCGAGCGGCTTCAGCTGCGCCGGAACGAATGCCTCGCGCGGCACGGTGAGGAACGCGTCGAGCACCGAGTGCGAAGTCACATCCGTCGTGCGGATCTGGTTGTCGACCATTTTGATGCGCGCTGCAGTGTAGTCCATCATTGCTGCCTTGTGTCAGAACCTCGCGGCCGGTGCGGCGCGCAGGCGGATAATTCAAGCCTGTTTAATGCGCTTTCGGCTCGGGTGTCCATACGCATCGCCGCCGCCACCGGGTAAAAAATGTGTCGGGAAGCGTGCATCCACGCCAATTATCATGATAAAAATACTCATGATAACATTGCTCAGATACAGTTATTCGTTGTATGGGACGCTCATCATCAAGCGCGACCGGAGCGCGGCGCGGCCATGCGGCGCATCTCCGCGACAACACTACCAGAGGATCCGACCTTGTCGAAACGGCCCCATCTGGCCGCGGCCTGCGCCGCAATTGGCCTTCTCTTCTCCAGTTCCCTCCTCCACGCGCAGGACGTGACAACGCCCGCGGTGACGACGCAGACGCAGGAGCGTCCCGTCGCCGCTCCGGAAGCCGATGCCGCTGCGAATGGTGACGCGCAGGCACCGGCTCCCGCGACGGCAGAGCAGGCTCCGCCAACGACCTCCACGGACACGCCGGCTGCGGCGCCAGATGCGACCGCAGGCTCGACCGCGACCGGCGATGCAACCGCGCCTGCGGAAGAGACCGAATTCGCCGAGGCGCTGGAGGAGCGCCAGTCGAGCCTGCCGCACGATCTTTCGCCGTGGGGCATGTTCATGGCGGCGGACATGGTGGTGAAGGGCGTGATGATCGGTCTCGCAATTGCCTCCGTCGCCACCTGGACCGTGCTGATCGCCAAGATCTTCGAACTGGGGGCCGCCCAGCGCGCCGCCAGCCGCGCCGTCCGCCATCTGACGGAGGCCAAGGGGCTTGCCGCCGCCGAGGAGCTTTTTTCGGGCAAGCGCAACGTGCCGGCCCGCATGGTCGCGGCTGCGCGCCAGGAAGTCGACAATTCCGACGCCGTGCTGGACTTCGTCTCCGACGGAGGCGTGAAAGAACGAGTTGCCTCGCGCCTGCAGCGTTCCGAGGTGCAGGCGGGCCGGCAGATCGCCAAGGGTACCGGCCTTCTCGCCACGATCGGCTCCACGGCACCGTTCGTCGGCCTGTTCGGCACGGTCTGGGGCATCATGAACTCGTTCATCGGCATCTCGCAGGCGCAGACGACCAACCTTGCCATTGTGGCGCCGGGGATCGCCGAGGCGCTGCTGGCAACGGCGATCGGCCTGGTCGCGGCCATTCCGGCGGTCGTCTTCTACAACTTCCTCGCCCGCGCCATCACCGGCTACCGCCAGGCGCTGACGGACACGTCCGCGGCGATCGAGCGCCTGGTCAGCCGCGACCTCGACGTCCGCCGCGCCCGGCTGGCGTCGCAGCGCGGCGCGCGGCAGGATTCCACTCTCGTCAGGATCGGGTGACCCATGGCCGGCAGGATCAAGGAAGGCGGCGGCGACGAACTGGAAGACAACAGCGAGATCAACGTGACGCCGTTCATCGACGTCATGCTCGTGCTGCTGATCATCTTCATGGTGGCAGCACCGCTGGCAACCGTCGACATCAACGTCGACCTCCCCTCTTCCGTCGCCAAACCGGTGCCCCGCGAGGACAAGCCGGTCTTCGTGACGCTCAAGCAGGACCTTACGCTTTCACTCGGCAGCGGCACGGTCTCGCGCGACACCTTCGCAACCGAGCTCGACACCATAACGGAAGGCAACAAGGAGACACGGATACTGCTGCGCGCGGACAAGGCCGTCGACTACGGCGCCGTCATGGACGTAATGAACCTTCTGCGTTCCGCCGGCTATCCGAAGATCGCGCTTGTCGGCCTCGAGGGCGCTCCCGGTTGAGCCGGGCAAGCTTCGAACGATAACGATTGAACGAGAAAGCGGCGCTCAACGCGCCGCTTTCCTTATGTTCCGCTGCCTGTTCGCCGCTGCCTATTCGGCGTGGCCCTGCCAAGACGATCAGAACAGGAAATCGCCCTTGTCGAGGTCCGCGAGCTTGACGCCCTCAAGGATGATCTTGTCGCCGCCGGTGGCATCGATGATCACCTTGTTGCCGGAAACACTGAGGTGGTTGTCCTTGAGGTCCTTAAAGCTGGTGATCGCGGATACGCCGGTGAGGTCGAGGATATCATGCGATTTGCCGACCGCATTGAAGTCGGTGACGGTGTCGACGCCATAGCCTTTGCGGAAGACGAAGGTATCCACGCCGCCGCCGCCGGTCAGCGTGTCCTTGCCGACACCGCCGTCGAGAAGATCCTTGCCGGCACCGCCATAGAGCTGGTCATTGCCCTTGCCTCCATAAAGCTTGTCGTTGCCAGCGTCACCGTAGAGCTTGTCGTTACCGGCATCGCCATAAAGCTGGTCGTTACCGGCATTGCCGTGCAACGTGTCGGCGCCGCCGAGACCGTAGATCTTGTCGTTGCCGGCGCCGCCTGCAAAATTGTCGGCGTATTTGGTCGCGGTGATCCTATCGCTACCGGACAAGAGCGCGTCGAGGAACTTCGACGTCTTGCCGCTGTCGATCGCATCGCTGACAAGCTTGCCGGTGACCGACAGCCCAGAGGCGGATGCGATGGTGATGCCGTCACTGACCACCTTGAAGCCGGTAAACTTGCCGGCCGTCATCCCGAAGACCTCACCGCCCTGATATTTGTACTTCAATCCCGTTCCCGTGAACTGCATGTAGTTCTTTGCATCATCCTTGAACAGGATCCGGGTGGAAGTGAACTTCTCTGAATCATAATCCAGGATAGTCTGCAGGCTTTCACTCGTCAGCAGGCCGAAATCCATACCGGTGGTTGCAGTAAATCCCTTGAATGTGAACGTCGCCACGCCGTTTCTCCTGATTGTGTCGCGCTATCGATATCCCGGAATGCGTCAGTATCACAATTCTCAAAACTGCACAGCATTGCTCCACTTCGGGCCAGGGATAACAGGCAGTTAAGCAACGGTCGGATTTTGCCGTAATTTGGACAATTTTACTCTCGCGTGCGCCCACTCCACTTGCGCCCCGCCGACAACGAGCGGTAGATTGGCCTTCTGCGCAACGGGCAGAGAGGATTGAAGCCATGACCTTTCGTTCTTCGTTCATCGCACTCGCCCTGGCGCTCACGACGCTGGCGGGCTGCGCGACAAGCGGTGCAAACAATACGACCTACTCCCAATATCAAGGCCCCTCGCCCGATGCCGAAGTCAATGGAATGCGCACGGGGACGTTGAACGCGCAGTATTGACCGACGGCCTCGTCCGCGCGGACGGCCTGTCGCACACGCGCGGCGCTTGCGACAGATGCAGCGGCAGACGCATTTTCTGCGGCCTTCAGCCGGATGCATTGGCGATATCGACTGTGCGAAACCTCAACGGCGTTCGATGCGGCACTGGTAGCAGTTGTTGCGGGCTGACCTGACGTGGACATAAGCGATGCAGGGCCGCGAAAGCAGAGCCTCTGCATAGGCCGAGATCTCCACGCGTGGCGTGACCGCTCCTGTGCCGTAGACGATGCGATCCTCGCTGGAATAGCCTCGGACGATATAGTCGGGGCCGCCGTCGAGCATCGGAGGCAGATCGTTGCCGTCAAAGGCGCGACAGGGATCCGCATGCAAGAAGATCGGGCCTGTCTCCGCATAAGGCTGGAGGGATGGAAATGGCCGATAGGCTAGGATCAGGTAGGCCTCACCCTCCTTGACGCCTGAAAGGCAATGTCGGCAAGGCACGCCGTCACCGTCCGAGATTCGTCGTTCGGGCTGCATTCCGTATGAATCGGAAGCGCCGCTCCATAGCGAAGCGGCAACTTCCGTGGCAATCGGGCGATAGCGGATCGTCATGGTCCGTCTCCAATTTTAGCTTGGAGAAGCATGCCGCGCACGGGACAGCCGAGCCACCCGATTTCAGCTCTTAACGCCATCCTGACGGCGTGCGATCGTCCGCCGATAACTCCGGTCGCATTTGTCCAGCAATGCCACCGCACCGATTCCCTCATTCTTGATACAAATGTCGATCATCGTGCTCAGGACGTGCAGATAGTATTCCTCGTTCTTCTTCGCCGAACGGATGATGCCCTGAAACGCCCTTCGCTGCCGTGCAACTTCGGCGGTTTTCGGACCGAACGGCAGGGCGCTCCGCAAGTCCAGAATACGCTGTTTTCTCGCGATGTGCCGGAGCCGATCCTGTCGCGCCAGCACAAGCCGCGCCGCGGCCGCGAACACAAAGTCCCTGCAATATTGCTTCCACTCAGTCTTCAATCTTGGCGGACAGGCTGCCATGTAGGCTCTGACCAGTGCCCGGCGCGTGTGGTTCTTGCGGCAGAACGAGCGCAGCAACGTGCCGGCCAGCTCGATGCCTGAATGATCATAGGCCATCAGTTCGTAGTCGATCAGCCCGATCGTTTTGTCGGGCATCACGATGATGTTGTCGACGAACAGATCGCCATGCGTCAATTGCGTGCCCTGCAGTCGTTGCAGCCTGTCGAGGCTCGCGCCTATCCATTCGCGCTGCCTCTCGTCCAGCCCTGTCGCCATCTCGAGATAGGCGCGGTGCGGCAGCTCAGGGCGCCTTCGGCTGAACAGGGACCGGCTTTGGGGTCCCGATATGCCGTTCACCTTCGCCATGACCTTGCCAAGCTCGGCCATCAGCAGCCGCCCCGGGCTTCTGCCCAGCGGATGTCCGGACAGATAGGACAAGGCCAGCCAATGCCCGTGCCTGAGATATTCACCGAGCGTGGACGTGCGCGCGCAGACCGATTGCACGGGAACGCCTGCCCCGGAAAGAAGCGCGAGCGCGTCCTCGAACCTGTGCATCATTTTCTTCGAGCGGAAACGATAAAGCACATATTTGCTCCCGTTCAGCTCGACGATGCGCTTTTGCAGGCTGAAGCGCCATTTCGTGTGGACGACATCAACATGGCCGGCGAGCAATTCGCCTATGCTGGGATTGGCGCTCTTCATGCGTGCCCGATGTACCTGATCCGTCCCTGCGCCCCGATGCCAACGCCGCAGACGCCATCGGATATTGAAGCCGGCACGTTATGGCGCAAACCGTGGCCGGATTCCAGCCCGCCGCGGTGCGTCATCCCGTCTTTCGATGCGCACTGCCGGCTTGCAAGAGCTTTCCGGCGGCGGGAGCGACGATCAGCGCACGAACTCGTCGATCCGGCGCAGCGTCACGCGCCGGTTGCGCCACTCCTCGCGTTCGGTCGGCACAAGCAGGTATTGCTCGCCGTAGCCAACCGTCTCCAGCACGCGCTGGGGAATGCCGTACTCACGCACAAGCACCCATTTCAACGATTCGGCACGGCGCTCGGATAATATCTGGTTTGAATAGGGCGAACCGACGGCGTCCGTATGCCCCTCGATCAGGAACCGTGCACCGCGGCGGCGGCGAAGAAGCTTTTCCATCGCACGCGCGATCTGCCTGACCTTGCCATATTCAGAACGCGGAATGTCTGCCGAGCCGAAGGCGAAGTTGATCGACTGGATGTCGATCGAGGGCGCCGCACGGCGAAGTTCCGGGCGGCGCTTGAACTCCTGCACGGTCACTCGCTCCTCGCCGCGCATGCGACGTGACGGTGCGGCATCCAGCCGACGCAGGATCATGTCCTCGGAGGGGGTCTCCTGCGCACTGGCGATGGTCGGTGCTGCCGCTGCAGCGGCAAGGGCGATCAGGAATGAACGGCGATCCATCGGACGTTTCCTCAAGCTGTTTCATTGCCGACCCAGGATAGGCATGCAGCTTGAAGCATCGCTGAACCGGCCATTCGGCCGGCGTTCATCTTCCTTAACGAAAACGGGTCATTCAGCTGCGACGGGCGAGGTCCAGCAGTTCGGCGTCCGACAGCGGCCGCACTTCGACGTCGCGCATGCCGACCGGCGAAAAGCCGAACATCTGGTAGAGCTGCAGGGCGCGGGGATGGTCGAGATTGTTGGTGGTGACGGTCAGCGCCTGCGGCGCCGTTGCCCAGGCGGCATAGAGTGCCTGCAGCAGGAACCACTTGCCGAGACCGAGACCGAGCGCGCGTTCGAACAGGCCGAAATGCACGAGTTCCGTCGTATCCGGATCCCCCTGGAAAAGCTCGAAGAATCCGGCCGGTGCGCCATCCACGTAGAGGACCGATACCGTCGTGCGCTTGTCATGCACTATGGCCGCGAGTGCTGCATCGTCCATGCGCAGACGCTCCACCCAGTGCCAGCGTCGGCCGACCTGGGTATAGAGGAAGCGGTAGTAAGCCAGCGGAATTTCCGGCACCCGCATGATGGCGGTCTGGATGTTGACCGGCACAGGCAGGCTCTGCTTCGGCGGCGCGGTCATGCGCAGTTCGGTGATATGCGCCAATATCGCATCGGGCGTCTTTTTCGACGGCATCGTCTCAACCCCGCCCGGTGACGACCGGAGTGTCCGAGCGTGCGCCCCATTCCGACCACGAGCCGTCGTAGAGCGTGTTGTCCTCGTGACCGAGGGAATGCAGCGCCAGCGTGATGATCGCCGCCGTGATACCCGAACCGCAGGTCGTCACCACCGGTGCCGCCAGATCGATCCCGGCAGCCTCGAAGGTGGCCTTCAACCCGTCCAGATCCTTCAGCCTGCCATCGACCGAGAAGGACCCCGACGGCATGCTTCGGGCTCCGGGCATATGGCCGGAGCGCATCCCCGCACGAGGCTCGGCCTCCTCTCCGGCAAAGCGACCGGCGCTACGCGCATCCGCAATCTGGCGACCGCCGCGGGATACGATGGCAAACATCTGATCGTAGGAGGTGATCGCTGCTTCGTTGAACTGCGGCCGGAAATGGCCGACGGCCGGCTCCGGCAGGTCGGTCTCAAGCGGCCGTCCGTCTCGCTTCCAGCCGTCCAGACCGCCGTCCATGACGAAGACGTTGCGCGCGCCCATGATGCGCAGCAGCCACCAAACGCGCGGCGCGGTAAAAATGCCCGGCCCGTCATAGACGACGATCGTATCGGTATCGGAGATGCCGAGCTTCTCCATGGCCTGCGCAAACGCCTCGGGTGCGAGAACGCTATGCGGCAGGCCGGTGGAGTGGTCGGCTATGGCGTCCTGGTCATAGAAGACAGCGCCCGGAAGATGACCGGCGGCATATTCCGCCGCACCGTTCCTGTTCTGCGCGGGCAGATACCACGAGGCATCGACAATACGGAATGCCGGTGCACCCAGCTGCTTTTGTACCCAGTCCGGGCTGACGACGAACTTGCTTTTGGCGGCGGTCAAAAATCTGCTCCTTAAGGGGCGGACGAAGGCGTTCCGAAGCGGATGCGGAAGCGTCTATTCTCCTTGCCCTTCTTCTCGATCTTGGAAATGTGGATCGCGCCGACCTCCTGGGTCTCAGAAACATGCGTTCCACCGCATGGCTGGCTGTCGACGGACGAATTCTCACCAATGCAGACGAGGCTGACGCGGCCAAGGCCCATCGGCGGGCGAACGTTCTTCGACTTCACAATGTTCGGATTGGCGGCAAGTTCCTCGTCGGTGATCCACTGGACGTAGATCGGATGGTTTTCTTCGACGAGCTTCATCAACTGCGCCGTCACCTCGTCCCGGTCGATTGTCTCGCTCATGTCGAAATCGACCCGGCTCTCGTCCTCGCCGACGGCGGCACCGGTGATCGGGAACGGGCAGACGACGGAGAGAAGGTGGCAGGCGGTGTGCATGCGCATCAGCCGGTAGCGCCGCGGCCAGTCGATATGGGCGACCAGCGTCTCGCCCACGACCGGCAGAACGCCGGCTTCCAGAGGGCGGTGGATGATGACGTCCTTGCCGGCGCCATGAACCGTCGGCCCGAGCGCTATCCTGCTGCCGTCAAGACGCTCGAGGAAGCCCGTGTCGCCGGGCTGACCGCCTGAAGTCGCATAGAAGCAGGTGCGATCGAGCTCGATGCCGCCGTCCTCATGGATCGCTGTCACCACCGCTTCGGTCGTGGACAGGTAGAAATCGTCGCGGAAGAGCGCGGCAACGAGCTTTGTCATCGATCAATCAACGGCCTGGTAGGGGACCTTGATCCCCGACGTCTTCGTCAGCCATGCCGGAGCAGGCAGGCCCTTCGACGCGAGGAAGTCCGGATTGAAGAGTTTGGACTGGTAACGGTTACCATAGTCGCAGAGGATCGTCACGATCGTATGGCCGGGCCCGAGATCCTTGGCCAGCCGGATGGCGCCGGCCACGTTGATGCCGGAAGAGCCGCCGACGCAGAGGCCTTCATGCTCGATCAGGTCGAAGACGTGTGGTACCGCCTCCGAATCGGGGATCTGGTAGGAGAAGTCCGGTGTGAAGCCCTCGAGGTTGGCCGTGATACGCCCCTGCCCGATCCCCTCGGTGATCGAGCTTCCCGTCGCCTTCATCTCGCCGTGCGCATAGAAATTGTAGAGCGCGGCGCCTTCGGGATCGGCAAGGCCGATCTTGATGTGGGGATTCTTCGCACGCAGGCCTGCGGCGACGCCAGCCAGCGTACCGCCGGACCCAACCGCGCAGATGAACCCGTCTACCTTGCCATCGGTATCGCGCCAGATTTCGGGTGCCGTCGTCTCCATATGGGCGTCGCGGTTTGCGACATTGTCGAACTGGTTGGCCCAGATCGCGCCATTCGGCTCGGTTCTGGCGAGTTGCTCGGCGAGCCTGCCGGACAGCTTCACATAGTTGTTCGGGTTCTTGTAGGGCACCGCCGGAACTTCGACGAGCTCGGCACCAAGCAACTTAAGCGCGTCCTTCTTCTCCTGGCTCTGCGTCTCGGGAATGACGATGACCGTGCGGTAGCCGAGCGCCTGGGCGACCAGCGCCAGGCCGATGCCGGTATTGCCGGCCGTTCCCTCTACGATCACACCGCCCGGGCGCAGCTGACCCGCCTTCTCCGCTGCACGGATGATCGACAGCGCCGCGCGATCCTTGACCGACTGACCGGGATTGAGGAACTCCGCCTTGCCGAGAATGGTGCAGCCCGTCGCCTCCGACGCACCTTTCAGCCGGATCAGCGGCGTGTTGCCAATCGCGTCCAGTACCGAGGTAAGAATAGCCATCGCTCGCGAGCCTCACAATTTTTCCAATAGATTAGGGAGCGACTTTTCGATCCGCAAGCAATGGTTTGCAAGAAATTCCGTTCCTTGTGCCCACCCTTCGCCGGTATAATTTCGCGTCTTTCGACCGACCTCAGTCCCCCTCGTCCGCATGCACCCCCTTGATCCGGGCGAACGCCTGCATCGCCCGGTCGCGCGCGGCGCGATGGTCGACGAGAGGCTGCGGATAGTCGGTCCCGAGAGCGACGCCGGCTTGCTTGAGGATCGGTGCCGGTGCCTCGAACGGCCGGTGAACGTACTTTGCCGGCATCTCCGCCAGTTCCGGCACGAAGGTCTTCACGTAAGCGCCATCGGGATCGAATTTTTCCCCCTGCAGGACGGGATTGAAGATGCGGAAGAACGGGGCAGCGTCCGCGCCGCACCCGGCCACCCATTGCCAGCTCGCCGCATTGGAAGCCGGATCGGCATCCAGAAGCGTGTCGCGAAACCACTGTTCGCCCCGCCGCCAGTCGATCAGCAGGTCCTTGATCAGGAAAGAGGCGGCGATCATGCGCACGCGGTTGTGCATGTAGCCGTGCTTCCAGAGCTGGCGCATGCCGGCATCGACGATCGGGTACCCCGTCAGCCCCTTCGTCCAGGCTGCAAAATACTCCTCATCCTCGCGCCATTCGAAGACGTCGAAACGGCGGTCTATGTTTTCGCGGTCGAGTTTTCGGTGATGATAGAGCAGGTGATAGGAGAAATCGCGCCAGGCGAGCTCCTTGCGGAAGGTGACCACACCCTCCGTCCCGCGGCTGCTGTCATCGAGGCGGGTGGAATGCCACAGGACAGCAGGCGATATCTCGCCGAAGGCCAGGTGCGGCGAAAGCTGCGAGGTTCCGTCGATGGCGGGAAAATCGCGGGCACGGCCATAGTCGCCGATCCGATCGCCCACGAAGTCCGAAAGCCGCGCCTGCGCGCCGTCTTCTCCCGGTGTCCAGACCTCGCCAAACCGGCTGGCCCAATCAGGCCTGGTCGGCAGCAATGACCAGTCGTCGAGACGGTCGCTGCCGGGGAAGCGTGCCGGCGAGAGAACCGACTGCGGCGCGTCTATCGGCGTATCGGGCTCTCCGCCCTGCTGCAGCGCGCGCCAGAACGGCGTAAAGACCTTGTAGGATCCGCCGGTCTTCGTCTTCAGGCGCGTAGGATCATGCAGGAGTTGCCCGGCAAAGCTCTGTGCATCTATGTCCCGCGCACGCAAATCCGCCTTCAGCGCACTGTCGATCTCTATCCCGCAGGCGTCGTGGCGCCGATTCCAGAAGACGGCGGCGGCACCGGTCTCGGCCGCGATGGCGAAAATAATATCGGCCGTGCTGCCCCGCCGCAGAATCAGCCGGCTGCCGATCGCCTCCAGACGTGCCGCAAGACCTTCGAGAGATCGGTGCAGCCACCATGCCTGCGCCGCACCATAGGGCATCGCGCCGTCATTGCCGTCCTCCAGTATGAAAAGCGGCACGACCGGCCGACCGCTTGATGCGGCGGCGGCCAGCGCATGGTTGTCGTGCAGCCTGAGGTCGCGGCGAAACCACATGATCACGGGGGCCGCATCGCCCATCAACGCCTTGCCCGTCCTCATCTGATCCGTTCGCCCGCCCTGTTCGACCTGCCGCCCGTCTCCATCGATGCCTCCGTCTGCTCCTCGTTGCCGCCCTGCCTCAATCGCACACCCGGGCCGGCGCTGTCTTCACTGATCATTTCGACGCCCGCCACAAGAAGCGCCTTCTCGATCGCCGACAGCGAGGCGGACGGGGGCGCCTTGCCGCCACGCTCGAAGTCGACGATCGTGCGGTCCGACAGCCGGGCGGCCTTGGCAAGCCGTTCCGCGGTCCATTCGATCAGGGCCCGCGCAGCGCGGCATTGGGAGGGGGAAATGGCCATCACGATCCTCGCGTCGATGCTTCGTGGACGGTCGGGCCGCGTACAACGTGTTCACGCCATCACCCCGGTCCCGGATGGCCTGTAAATACCCACGGGTCGTCCAGAGTTCCACAGACGCGATGATAGGGCGAAAATGAAAAAGGGCCGCGCCGTTGTGGCGCAGCCCTTCAGAAACTGGCTCCCCGGGCCGGATTCGAACCGGCGACCTGTCGATTAACAGTCGAATGCTCTACCGCTGAGCTACCAGGGATCATCCGCTCGCTGCGGAGTGAGCGCGTAATACAAACGCTGAACCGATTTGCCAAGCGGTTTTTTCAGAAAAATTCGCCTCCTCCTTGATTGACTGTGGAGAAGGAACCAGATGTCTCACGCAAATGCCCGGAAATCCGGCATCCCTGAATTGCGAAGCGAGCGGATGAAACCAAAAGACACGTCAAAAACCCATTTCGGCATCGATCATCGCACGCATGAGATTGTCATCGGGCCGTTCCGCTGGAAGCTTCCGCAGTCCCGCGCGCTGCGGATGGTGATCGGCTTCGTGCTGATTTTCTTCGGCATGCTGGGGTTTCTGCCCGTACTCGGCTTCTGGATGATCCCGCTTGGCCTTCTGGTGCTGTCGCACGATTCGCCGCTCATCCGCCGCCAGCGCCGCAAGCTCGCCATCTGGTGGGCGACACGCAAGCAGCGCCGCGCCGGCGTGAAACGCGGGTCGGGACGGTAGCTGCACAAGCCGATGGTGTTTCGGACAAGACATTAATGCAATGGCTATCGCGTCAAGTGCCGGCAGTAGCTGCCCAATAGCCGCCCCCCCCCTAAAAAAAGATGAGAGAGAGTGCGGGGCCCGTCGAGGGGCGGCGAAGTCTCTCCCTACCTCAAATCTCTCGCTCCGTCAGGAATTTGACACCAACTTGCTTGACCGCCCGTAGGTCACGATCTTCGATCGGATGCATCAAGGGGGCGGCTTAGCGATGGCCTCGTGCGGCATCGAGGCACTGTGTATACGGTCAATCGACCGTTGCCGCTTATCAGCCATTTCGCCCCCTCAATGCCCGGTGCGGATGATGTCCCAGGGAGTGGTGTAGCTCGGGCGATCCTCGAGCTTTCCGGACAGGGCCGGGAACGGGTCAACTTGCAGCAGGCAAGTTGATGAGCTGATCATCACTCATTGTGGCGATCGTCTCAAG
>NZ_JABXYK010000020.1 GCF_013378445.1 Mycoplana rhizolycopersici | reverse complement strand
CGCGGGAAGCCTGACGCTGTCCGGCAAGGCGCTGAAGGCCGGCCAGATCGTCACCGCAGCCGATCTCGGCAAGCTGGTCTATACGCCGGCTGCCAATGCCACCGCCCCCGTCTCCTTCACCTTCCAGATCGTAGACAATGGCGGAACGGCCAATGGCGGCAGCAACATCGACCCGACGCCGAACGCGTTCCGCTTTTCGATCAAGCCCGTCAACGACGCTCCTTCGGGCAGCAACAAAATCGTCAGCATGCTCGAAGACAAGCGATACGTCTTCAAAGCGGGCGATTTCGGCTTTTCGGACAAGATCGACGGCAACGCGTTCCATGCCGTCAAGATTGCAGCCCTCCCGGCTGCAGGCTCCCTGACCCTTGCCGGCAAGGCGGTCAAATCCGGCCAGATCGTCATCTCGACCGATCTCGGCAAGCTCGCCTACACGCCGCCTCCGAACGACTTCGGCAAGGGGCTCGCGTCGATGAAGTTCCAGGTCATCGACAACGGCGGAACCGCGAACGGCGGCAAGAAAATCGATCCGACGCCCAACACCCTCACCTTCAACGTGGCGGACATGACCGACATCTTCCGGGGAACCTCGAAGGCCGACACGCTCAAGGGAACAAAGGGAAAGGATGTTCTGGATGGCAAAGCCGGAGCCGACACTTTGACCGGCGGCAGTGGTGCTGATACCTTCGTCTTCAAGACCGGCTATGACCGTGACAAGATCACCGACTTCGCAGCGACTGGGTCCAAACACGATATCCTGGACCTGACCCGGCTCAAATCCGTAACCAGTTTTGCCGACCTCAAGAAAAACCATCTCTCCGTCCACGACACCGACGTCTGGATCGATGGAGGAAAGGGTGACGTCCTGATCCTCAAGGGCGTGAAGATCGGCGACCTGACGAAAGGGGATTTCCTGTTCTGAGCGGCATCGCCGGCCAGGCACACGTCATCGCGGCCGCGACCTGACTGGTTCCTGTCAGCCTCGCCTGCGACGGCTCAGCCGAATTTTGCCGACCAGGTATCGATCCACTTCTGCGCGGCGGCAAAGCGGCCGCTCGCGGCAAGCGCCTCGACATCGGCCTTGATGTTCTCCCAATGCTTCCGCTCCTGCACTTCGGTCAGAAGCCGGCCCGAGGAGCGGCGAGAATTGTGAACGCGAACATCCGCCGGCTCCTCGAAGTCGAGGCCGATGAACTCCTGCACTTTGCGAACCGAGTTGACGGGATCGCTGCACAGATCGTCGAAATCGAGCAGCAGCAGCGAGTCCGAAAACCCGGCAGCGTCGAACCGCTGGATCTGGCTCCAATAAGAGGAAGCATCGTCGAAACCACGGGTGGCTCGCGCGCCATTGATGCTTCGTCCCCGGCTCGCATTGTGCGACATGTGAGAATCGATGCGGTCGATCGGATCGCGCAGGATGTAGATCAGCTTCTTTTGCTTGCTCAATGCAGCAATTCGGTCGGCACAGCCGTTTGCCAGGTAGTTTTTCGTGTAGCTGGGCGAGGCTTCCAGCGTCCAGCTGCCGCCGGGAACGTCGTGCTTGAAGAAGCGAGCATAGTTCTTCTCCCGATCTTCCAGAAAGTAGTCGAGCTCCTTGGTGCTCTTGAAGCCCTTTCTGTGCGACATCGTGACCTTCGAATGCTGCGAAAGCAGATGGTAGAGCGTCGTTGTGCCCGCCTTCATCGCGCCGATGATGATGATGTGACCTATGTGCATTCCGATACCGTCTTGAATAGCTCTTGACGTTGCCGGTAACATGCACGGGCTTCTGCGTCGAGTATATTTTCGATTTCAAATAGGTACTCTGGGAGGTTATGCATGCTGGCCGATGGCCTCGGTTTGATTTTCACCCCCGCGAGACGTTTGTGTGCGCTTCTCGCCTTCATTCCCCTGCTCGCCGCCTGCACCGTCGAGACATCGCCCGGCCCCGTGGGTGGCGGCCGACCGATCCCGGGGCCGAGCATGTGCACGATGGAATATGCGCCGGTGTGCGGCGATCGCGGCGGACGGCGGCAGACGCTGTCCAACGCCTGCGAGGCGCGCACCCGCGGCTTCGATATCGTCCACCGCGGAGAGTGCCGGCGCGAGCCGGACGTCCGGGCCTGCACGCGCGAGTACAACCCGGTCTGTGGAGAGCGCCGCGGCCGCCAGCAGACCTTTGCGAACGCCTGTGAAGCGCGCAACCAGGGCTTCCAGGTCGTTGCACGTGGGGAATGTCGCCGCCAGCCGGACCGGCGCCCGGATCGCGAGACGCAGCGAATGTGCACGATGGAATATGCCCCCGTCTGTGCCGAACGCGGTGGCCGGACGCGCACGTTCCCGAATTCCTGCACCGCCCGCAACGACGGCTTCCGCGTCATCGGCACGGGAGAATGCCGCCGCTGACCTATCCTTCCTGCGCGCCGCTATTGTTGCGGCGCGCAGCCGGAGGCCGCGACCTTGGCAACGTGCGGGCGCGGATTTCGTTCGCATCTCCGGAAAGCTGTGCTAACCAGCTACCACCCGCCAACCTCTTTCAACGTGCCACATGCTTCGCGACTTCTCCGCACAAGCGCTCTTCATGGGCCTTCTCACCGCCTTCGTCGGTTTTGCCAGTTCCTTCGCCGTCGTGCTGCATGGCCTGACGGGCGTCGGCGCCAGCGAAGCGCAGGCAGCATCCGGCGTGATGGCGCTTTCGATTTCCATGGGCCTCTGCGCCATCGTTCTCAGCGCCTGGACGCGGCTTCCCGTATCGATCGCCTGGTCGACGCCGGGCGCCGCATTGCTTGCAAGCTCCGGCGCGGTCGAGGGCGGTTTCGCGGCTGCCGTCGGCGGCTTTCTCATCTGCGCGGCCCTCATCGTCGTAGCCGGCCTCTGGAAGCCCCTCGGCCGCATGGTGGCGGCGATTCCGGCCACGCTGGCAAACGCCATGCTGGCCGGCGTGCTGATCGGTCTGTGCTTTGCACCGGTCAAGGCGGTGGCGTTCAATCCGGCCTTCGGGCTCGCGATCCTTGGCGCCTGGGCAGTCGTCGGCGCCTTCAACCGGCTCCTCGCCGTCCCGGCTGCGCTTGTCGCGTTCGCCCTCGTGCTCACCTTCGGCATCGACATACCAGACGGTGCATTCTCCGCTATCGCGCGTGACCTGCTGCCCCGTCCCGAGATCGTGGCACCCGTGTTCAACCTGCCCGGCCTCGTCAGCATTGCGCTGCCACTGTTCGTCGTCACCATGGCCTCCCAGAACATTCCGGGGATCGCCGTTCTCAAGGTGAACCAATACGAGCCGAACCCCGGCCCGCTTTTCGCAGCCACCGGTATCTTCTCGTTCCTCAGCGCGCCCTTCGGCGGCCATGCCGTCAACTTGGCGGCGATCACCGCGGCCATGTGCGCGGGCGAGGATGCACATGCGGATCCCCGCCGCAGATACTGGGCAGCCATCAATGCCGGCGTCTTCTACGTGGTTTTCGGGCTGTTGGCCGGCGCAGTGACTGCGATCGTCAACCTCGCGCCTCCCATCCTTATCCAGGCGGTCGCAGGCCTTGCCCTGATCAGCGCATTCGCAGGTTCGGCGATGAACGCCTTCAAGGAGGCGGAAACGCGGGAGGCCGCCGCCCTCACCTTTCTGACGACGGCGTCAGGCGTCAGTTTCGGCGGCATATCCGGCGCTTTCTGGGGCCTTCTCGCCGGCGGTCTCGTGATGGGCGTTGGTCGCTTCGTCGCCGCGCGCAAGGCGAAAAAGGTTTAGCGGGCGACCGTGCCGCATATTCTTCGCCCGACCATGATTTTAGCCCCACGCTTGCATTTCGAGCCTTTCTCGGATATGCGACCCCCGTCCGCGTAGACACCCTTGGAGGCAACGCGGATGAGGCTTTCACGAAATCCTCAAGTTTCGCACGGCCGGCCCGAAAGCCGCAGCCGGCGAAGCTCTCCAGTAACTTACGAAAGGTCATGCTATGAGCCACGCATCCTACGAGCTCAAGGCCGAGACGCGCGAACGGGTAGGTAAGGGGTCCTCCCGCGAACTTCGTCGCAACGGTCTTATCCCTGCTGTCATCTACGGTGACAAGAAGGCCCCCATCTCGATCGCCCTGTCGACCAAGGAAGTCACCCAGCGCATCCACGCCGGCGGTTTCATGACGACGGTTGCCACGATCGACGTGAACGGCGAGAAGATCAGCGTCCTGCCGAAGGACTACCAGCTCGATCCGGTCCGCGACTTCACGATGCACGTCGACTTCCTGCGCGTTTCCGCCGACAGCCGCGTCACCGTCCAGGTTCCGGTTCACTTCGTCAACGAAGACAAGGCCCCCGGCATCAAGCAGGGCGGCATGCTGAACATCGTTCGCCACGAAGTCGAGCTGCACTGCCCGGCCAACGACATTCCGGAAGCCATCACCTTCGACCTCGAAGGCCTCAAGATCGGCGACAGCATCCACATCTCGCACACCAAGCTGCCGAAGGGCACGACCCCGGTCATCACCGACCGCGACTTCACCGTCGCCACGATCGTCGGCACGGCTGCAGCGAAGGAAGAAGAAGCCGAAGGCGAAGCAAGCGCCGAGTAAGCTTCAGACAAGACGGATTGTCTTGCATAAGCCCGCCTTCGGAGACGAAGGCGGGCTTTCGCTATTTTAGCCAGCCATTTCAGCAACATTTAAGATATCGATGAAATACTGATTTCCGGGGCAACAAGACAAGAGAACCGGCATGCGGGCGACCATGCGCAGGACTGCGGAGAATGCGGCATGAGGATACGGTCGGTCGAAAGCCGCTTCATTGCCATCGTCTTCGGCGCACTTGTCGCCCTTGTAGCACCGCTGTTCCTCCTGCTTCTGGTCCTTTCGTCCGAAAGGGTCGCACGCGAGCGGCTGCACAATACCGAAATCCTTCTGAGGGCAAACGTTCAGGCGCTTGGCAAGCCCCTGTGGGATCTCGACGACGACAGCACGCAACAGATCGTAAAAGCCCTGCAGGCCGACGACGAGATCGGCTATGTCCACATTCGCGATACCTCCGGCACGCTCGACATTCGCCGTCCGGCCACTCCCCCGCCAGCCGACAGCGTCCAGTCGAAGGTTACGGCCGACATCCTGCACCAGACCAGGGAGGGCATCCGCAAGGTCGGCGAAGCGGAGATCTGGATCGCAAAGCGCGGAACGATGTCGCGCATCGCGAGGGACGAAATCGCCCTGTTCTCGATCTTCCTGTTTTCCGTCGGAACGCTGTTCGTCGCAGCCATCATCGGCAATCGCATGACCATTATCCGCCCGCTGGAGCGCCTGACGGCGGCGATCGAGGCAACCAGGCGGCTTGGGTCGCGCCGGCACGTCGAATGGACGTCGAGCGACGAGATGGGGCACCTCGCCCGCACGTTCAACGAGATGCAGAGCAGGCTGGAACGGGAGGAGAACGAGCTCAGGCGCGCACACGCCCGCACCACGGAGATCTACAACAAGACGCCAGCCATGCTGTTCACGATCGATCCGGACAACCGGATCGCCGCCGTCAGCGACTATTGGCTGGTGGCGACCGGCTACAGCCGGGATGCCGTCATCGGCCGCAGCTTCACCGAGTTCGTCGACGCCGCCGACCATCTGGTCTATCGCGATCGTCGTGCCGGCGGCGTGGACGACAACGGCATCTGCGAGGTCACCGTTCGATTCCACCGCGCCGACGGGAGCGTGATGGACGTGCTGGTCCTCGAAAGCTGCGCATCCGTCGAGACCGACGGCACCGAGCCGACGCTCTCGGTCATGACCGACGTGACGGGCCTGAAGGAGGCGGAAAGCCGCAATCACCGTCAGGCGATCACCGATCATCTCACCGGACTGCTCAACCGCCAGGGCTTCGAATCCGTCCTGGGCAGCCTGATAACAAAGGCGAATGCCGAAGAGCAGAAACTGGCCTGCCTCTTCCTCGACCTCGACCGTTTCAAATGGATCAACGACAATCTCGGCCACGCCATCGGAGACGAGGTTCTCGTCGAGGTCGCCGAAAGGCTGCGCAACCAGTTGCGCTTCAACGACATCGTCGCCCGTCTCGGCGGCGACGAATTCGCAATCCTGCTGACCTCGCAGGACGCCGTCCAGCTGGCACTCGACGTGAGCGGGCGGCTATGCTCGGCGCTCAAGGAGCCGATCATCATCAATGGCAGCCGTCTGAACGTCAGCGCCAGCATCGGCGTCGCCGTCTATCCCGACCATGCGGCGAATGCGGGCGACCTGCTGCAGAAGTCGGACATGGCGATGTACGCCCGCAAACGGAACGGCAAGAACGGCACCCGCCTGTTCGATGACGAGATCGTCGACATTGCCCGCAAGCGTCTCGAGATCGAGCAGTGCATCGAACAGGCCCTGCGGGAGGATTGGTTCGAGGCTCACCTGCAGCCGATCAACGATCTTCGTTCGGGTCGCGTCTCGGGCTTCGAGGCCTTGCTGCGGATGCGTCATCCGCAAAAAGGCCTCCTCGTCCCGGAAGACATCATCGTCGTCGCCGAGGAGAACGGATCGATCGGCAAGGTCGGCGACGTCATCTTCGAGAAATCAGTCCGCCATCTTGCCGATCTGTCGAAAATCGACGGCTTCTCCGACTGCTACCTGGCCGTCAACTTCTCGCCGCTGCAGTTCGATGCCGCCCTGCCGAGCCGCCTTGCCTCGCTGCTCCTGCAATACGGCGTAAAGCCGTCGCGCATCGTGGTGGAGATCACCGAGGCGGTGCTGATGCTGGACAATCCGGCGGTCCGCCAGGTGATGGATGCGCTCGGCGCGCTAGGCTGCCGGATCGCGCTCGACGACTTCGGCACGGGGTACTCTTCGCTGAGCTATCTGAACAGCTTTCCCGTCGATATCGTCAAGGTCGACCAGTCTTTCGTCAGGGCGCTGGGCACGTCAGCACCGGAAGTTGTCCGCAAGAGCCGCACGTTGATCGAGGGCATCTGCATGATCGCCCACCAGATGGGCTGCACGGTCGTCGCCGAAGGCGTCGAGACCGAGCATCAGTTGCAGGTTCTGAACGAGATCGGCATCGACTTCGGCCAGGGTTATCATTTCAGCGCACCGCTTCCCGTTGCCTCCCTGATCGAAAGACTTCGCGGTAAGGCACCGGACGAGCCGGCCATCCTGGCCGGGAGGCGATGACAGGAACGGGGGTCACAATGGTGCGAATGGGACGTCTTCTGCTTCTACCCTTCCTTGTCGCAGCGATTGCCGCGACCATCGCTCCTGCGGCACGAGGCGCCGACATTACGTTCGTCACCGAGGAGTACGCGCCGTACAACTACTCCGAAGGCGGCGTCATCAAAGGCATTGCCGTCGATCAGGTCCACCGGATCGCGGCAATGGCCGGCATCACCTACCGCATGGAGATCATGCCGTGGGCGCGTGCCCTGATGCTGGTGGAACGGCAGACGGACCACTGCGTCTTCACCACCGGCCACAATAGCGAGCGGCACGCCCGGTTTCGCTGGGTGGAGCCGCTTCTGGTCGACACCATGGTCATGGTCAAACGCAGGGGAAGCTCCATCGAGGTGAAGACGCTGGAGGATGCACGCCGCCTGCGGGTCGGCGCTCAGCGCGGCGACTTCGCCTTCGACTTCCTGAAGGTACGCGGCTTTGGCGACATCGACCTCGCAACCGAGATCGCCATCACGCTCGGCAAGCTGGAAAACGACCGGATAGACCTGATGCCGACCTCGCTGAAGACATACGAGAAACTCGTCTCCGAGGGCGCTGCGATCGAGACCGCGCTGCTGATGGACGGCCAGATCTACAGTCTGGCCTGCAATCTCGACATGGCGTCCGAAACCGTCGCGGCCATGCAGACAGCACTCGACGCGTTGATCGAGAGCGGCGAGCAGGACGCCATCTTCGCCCGATACGGCCTTCCGCCGACGGGAAAGACCGGTCGGTCCCTCACCGCCACCGAATGAGGCGGCAGCGGCCCCTCTCGCCGCGCCCGCGGGTCTCCCTTCATCCTTACGCCACAGAAATCGGTTGACATCGGCCACGATTGCCTGTGGGAACAGGGCGAAACGACAGTCACCCCAAGAGCGCGTCCGATGCTGATCATTGCAGGCCTTGGCAATCCCGGCCCCAAATACGCCGCCAACCGCCACAACATCGGCTTCATGGCGGTCGATGCCATCCATCGCAAGAACCCGTTCTCTCCCTGGTCGAAGAAGTTCAAGGGAGAGATCGCGGAAGGCGAGCTTGCGGGTGAGAAGGTCCTGCTGATCAAGCCGCAGACCTTCATGAACCTGTCCGGCGAAGCCGTCGGCGAGGCGATGCGCTTCTACAAGCTTGCCCCGAAGGACGTGCTGGCCATCTACGACGAACTCGACCTTGCGCCCGGCAAGGCGCGCATCAAGACCGGCGGCGGCCATGGCGGCCACAACGGCGTCAAGTCGCTCGACGCCCATTGCGGCAGGGACTATCGCCGGCTGCGCCTCGGGATCGGCCACCCCGGCGTCAAGGAACTGGTGCACAATCACGTGCTCGGCGATTTCGCCAAGGCCGATCACAGCTGGCTCGACCCGCTCCTCGACGAGCTTGCGATCAACGCCGACATGCTGGTGCGCGCCGAGGATTCGCAGCTGATGAACAAGCTGGCGCTCGCCGTCGGCGGCACCGTCGAGGAAAAACCGAAGGCGCAACCGAAACCCGCCGCCCAGTCGCATATCCGCCAGGCGCGCAACACCGCGCAGCCCAAGGTCCTTCCCGCAAGCGGTCCGATGGCGGAGATGCTGAAGAAGCTGTTGGGCAAGTCCGAATAGCCGGGCGCTATTCTTCCGGCTCGGTCGTGAACATCAGCGGAAATCCTGCGTCCTTGGCGAGATCGGTCGCTTCGCTCGCCTTGGTCTCGGCGATGTCACGCGCGCAGACGACCACCACGCAGGTGCCGAGCTTGTGCGCCGTCATCATCACCCGGTAGCCGGTCTCCTCGGACATGCGGAACACGGCGCGCAGGACGAGGATGACGAACTCGCGCGGCGTGTAGTCGTCGTTGACCAGAATGACCTTGTAAAGTCGCGGGCGCTTGAGCCTCGGCTTCGTCGCCGTCTTTGGCGTCAGCGCGGTGTCCTTGCTGCCCATCGGAGGACCTCTCCTGATGACGATGCCACTTCTCTTGGCCTTGCATCTTGCAACGCCGGCCACCGCGCCGCAAGGGCGAGTGGCGATCTTGCCCTTTTCAGAGGCCGCCTCAGGCCCGCTTCCCGCATTTGCCGTCCGTCAGACTTGACCACGCCCCGCCCTTCCCCCATAGCGAGGGCAAATATTTCCAGACACGGACGGACCATCCCATGGGTTTCAAATGCGGTATCGTCGGGCTGCCCAATGTCGGCAAGTCCACTCTCTTCAACGCGCTGACGAAGACGGCGGCTGCACAGGCGGCCAACTATCCCTTCTGCACGATCGAGCCGAATACCGGCGAAGTCGCCGTTCCCGACGCGCGCATGCAGAAGCTTGCAGCCATCGCGGGCTCCAAGGAAATCATCCCGACCCGCATCTCCTTCGTCGATATCGCCGGCCTCGTGCGCGGGGCTTCGAAGGGCGAAGGCCTCGGCAATAAGTTTCTCGCCAACATCCGCGAAGTCGATGCAGTCGTCCATGTGCTGCGCTGCTTCGAAGACGATGACATCACCCATGTCGAGGGCCGCATCAACCCGGTTGGCGACGCTGAGACGATCGAGACCGAGCTGATGCTCGCCGACCTCGAAAGCCTCGAACGCCGCGTCGAGCAGACCCGCAAGCGCGCCGCCAGCAAGGACAAGGATTCACTCGCCCAGCTACCGATCATGGAAGCTGTGGTGAAGCTGCTGCAGGACGGCAAACCGGCCCGCCTCCTCCTGAAGACACTCGCACCTGAAGAGATCGACATCCTGAAGGGGCTCAACCTTCTGACCTCGCATCCGGTTCTCTATGTCTGCAATGTCGCCGAGGCCGACGCATCGACCGGCAACACGCATACCGAGGCCGTCGCCGCCATGGCCAAGGAACAAGGCGCCGAATGCGTGGTCATCTCGGCTGCGATCGAATCCGAGGTCGCCCAGCTTCCGGAAGAAGAATCAGCAGAATTCCTGTCGGCGCTCGGCCTTGAAGAAGCAGGCCTCGACCGCCTGATCCGTGCGGGCTATCACCTCCTCGACCTCATCACCTATTTCACCGTCGGCCCGAAGGAAACACGCGCCTGGACCATCGTCCGTGGCACCAAGGCGCCGCAGGCCGCAGGTGTCATCCATACGGATTTCGAACGCGGCTTCATCCGTGCCTTCACCATCTCCTATGACGACTACATCGCCTACAAGGGCGAAGTCGGCGCCAAGGAAGCCGGCAAGGGCCGCGACGAAGGCAAGGAATACGTCGTCCAGGACGGCGACGTCATCCACTTCCGCTTCAACACCTGATGCGGTTTCCTCGGTGGCCGCGCCGGCGCGGCCACCGAGAGATGTTCAATCGCACGCCGTCAGTGGACGGCGTGCAGCCTCGAGGAAATCTCCCGCGGCATGAAGCCCATGACGAAGCGCCGCAGCGCCGGCCAGAAGATGCCGACGCCGAGCACGACGACCCCCACCGTCAGGATCGTGACATAGACGTAGTTCGAGGCCTCGAAGGCGTTCTCGCGCAGCAGCGTCCAGATCGAAAGGCCGAGCGACAGGAGCCCCGACGTCACGAAGGCGCGCCGGTCGATCACCAGCCCCACCAGCATGAAGATACAGACGATGGCGATGACCATCCCGGCCTGCAGATAGGTCGTCTCGCTGCCCCACCAGTCTCCCGAAAAGCGGTTGATGAACACGAAGGCGAGCATCGCGTACAGCAGGAAGGGTGCGGCGCCGAGATGCAGCCAGAAGGCGATGTCGGAACGGCGCGTCTGCCGCTGCGGATCGGCCAGATCATAGCGCATGGCGACCGCAAACAGGCCAAGCGCCGCGACCAGGAAGACCAGCGCAGCCACAAGGCTGTGGTCGACGATGAACTGGTCCGTGCCGGCAATTTTGCCAAGAAGAACCAGTACGAGCAGAACAGCCAGCGCAAAGGCTGAAATCAACGTCAGCGCCAGCGATAGCGGCACCCGATAGCGCCAGTAGTAAAGCCCGAGCAGCACCGGATAGCTCGCCAGGAACGCGCAGGCGTAGGTCACCGCGTTCCAGCCCTCGCCGAACGGCCCGAGCGCGGTCGCGATCAGGTAGCCGGCGCCCTGCACGAAGGCGATCGTCAGCGCGAAGGCCGGCAGCGCCAGCCGCTGCCGGCGCACCAGCACCTCGCTCAGGACCAGGACGGCCGGAACGAGCGCCAGCACGCTGGCAAGACCGCTGAGGCCGACGAGCGCCACCACGACGCCGATGGTGATCAGGACGTCGTGGAAGCCGCGAACGAAGCGCGGCGCCTCCGTATCCTCGATGTCGCGCGGCGGGGACGCGAAGTCCTCCGCGTCGATTGCCGGGGTCGCGGCGACATAGCTGCCATGCGCCTGCAGGTAGGTTGCAAGGCCTGTAACCTGGCCGTCGCTGATAATGCCTTGGCCCGCCGCCCGTCGCAGCGTTTCTTCGAGTTCCGTCATCAGGTCGTTTCCGTCATATTTCGGCCCATCCACTCTTTTTGATTGCAAGACCGGTGGTACATAAATCTGCTAGGCATGGCCAGTGGCCATGCTCCGGCCCGGTTCGGTCCAGCGCAGTCAGGGAGGCGACGCGATGCTGAGTTTCAAGGATTTCCCCGTCGGGCGGCGTTTCGATTTTCCGCCGCGCACCGTCACGGCCGAGGAGATCGTTACCTTTGCGCGCGAATTCGACCCGCAGCCGATGCACGTCGATGAAGCCGCCGGCAGGGCCAGCATCCTCGGCGGGCTGGCTGCATCCGGATGGCATACCAGCGCCATGATGATGCGCATGCTCTGCGACAGCTACATCAACCAGACCGCCGCAGAAGGTTCGCCGGGCGTCAGCGCCATGCAATGGAAGCGACCGGTGCTTGCCGGCGATACGCTTTCGGGCCATTGCACGGTAACGGAGGCACGCCTTTCGCGCTCCCGCCCCGAAATCGGCATCGTCCGCTTCGTCGCCAACGTCGTCAACCAGCATGGCGAGACGGTGGCGCTGTGCGACTATGCCAACATGATCCGTACCGAAGCCCCGGAGGCCGCCGCTCATGCGCATGGCTGAACTCTATGCCCTGAACGAGAAGATCGTCCTCGGCAGCCTTCATTTTTCAGCGGACGACATCGTGCGCTACGCCCGCCAGTTCGACCCGCAGCCCTTCCACATCGATGCGGAAGCGGCGCGGGATTCGCTGTTCGGCGGCCTGTGCGCCTCCGGCTGGCATACCTGTGCTGGATGGATGAAGACGTTCGTGGCGTTCTGGAGCGCCGAATATGCGCGGCTGAAACGTGAAGGCCGCACCCCGCCCGAGCTCGGCCCCTCCTCCGGCTTTCGCGACCTGCGATGGTTCAGGCCCGTCTTTACCGGCGACACCATCACCTATTCGGTGACGTTGCTCGATGCCCGCGAGCACCGCTCGCGGACCGACCGGAACCTGTGCACGATCCTGTGCGAAGGCATCAACCAGCACGGCGAACCGGTCATCCGCTTTGAGAGCACCGTGCTGGAATTCGTCTGACGGGCGAATCGCCCGACGCGCCTCAGTGCCCCTCGTAGGACACGAGCGTGCGCACCTCGACGCCCAGCGCCTCCAGCTTCGCCCGCCCGCCGAGCTCCGGCAGGTCGATGACGAAGCAGGCAGCGGCGATATCTGCACCGAGCTGGCGGATGAGGTTGGCGGCGGCAACGGCCGTGCCGCCCGTCGCGATCAGGTCGTCGACGAGAATGACCTTGTCGCCCGGCTTCAACGCATCCTTGTGGACCTCCATCTCGTCCACCCCGTATTCCAGGCTATAGGCGATGCTGACCGTCTCGCGCGGCAGCTTGCCCTTCTTGCGGATCGGGATGAAGCCCGAGGAAAGCTGGTGCGCCATGGCTCCACCGAGGATGAAGCCCCTCGCCTCAATGCCCACGACCTGTGCGATGCCGGTTCCGGCATAGGGATGGACGAGCTCGTCGACCGCGCGGCGGAACGCGCGCGGATTGCCGAGCAGCGTCGTGATGTCCCGGAACATGATACCCGGCTTCGGATAGTCCGGAATGTTGCGGATGGCGGCGATCAGTTCTTCCTGGAGCGTCATTTTCAAATTCCATTTTCGGCCGTGGAAAGGAAACGGGCAACGCGAACCGATTGCAAGGAAGAACTGTCGCCCCATTAAAAAAGGCGACCCGGAGGCCGCCTTCCTTGTCTTTTATGCGGAATCGCTCAGTGTTCCTTGCTGGCGTAAACCGACTTCTTGGTCAGGTAGATCAGGCCGGTGAAGATCACCAGGAAGACCATGACCATGAAGCCCATACGCTTTCGGGTTTCCAGGTGCGGCTCGGCCGCCCACATCAGGAACGCGGAAACGTCGTGCGCGTACTGGTCGACCGTCTGCGGCGCGCCGTCGTCATAGGTGACCTGGTCGGCCGACAGCGGCATTGCCATGGCAAGTGCCGCGGCATTGGCGAAGTACGGGTTGTAGTGCGTGCCTTCGGCCACTTCCACGCCGGCCGGCGGATCCTGGTAGCCGGTCAGAAGCGAGTAGATGTAGTCCGGCCCGCCTTCCTGATACTGCGTGAAGATGTCGATGACGAACTGCGGGAAGCCGCGGGTGATGCCGCGGGCCTTCGCGATCAGCGAGAAGTCCGGCGGGGCAGCACCGTTGTTGGATGCCGCAGCCGCCGCTTCGTTGGGGAACGGCGACGGGAAATAGTCGGACGGAACGGCCTTCCGCATGAACATCTCGCCATCGGCGTTCGGGCCGTCCTGAACCTCGTAGTTCGCCGCGAACGCCTTGACCTGGTCTTCGGAATAGCCGAGGTCGGTCAGCGTGCGGAAGGCGACGAGGTTCATCGAGTGACAGGCCGCGCAGACTTCGGTGTAGACCTTCAAGCCACGCTGCAGCTGGCCCTTGTCGTACTTGCCGAAGGGACCGGCAAACGACCAGTCCTGCTCGCGCGGATGGTTGATCGGATAGTGCGGCGTGGCGTGTTCCGCCTCCGCACCGCCGGCTGCGTGTTCGTCCTGCGCGGTTGCAATCGAGATGCCGAGACCGGCGACGACTGCGAGCGAAAGAAGGCTTGCAAGAAGCTTTTTCATTTATCGGTTCCTTTCGTCGCGTCGCGATCAGGCCTTGGCCAGCTGTGCGTTGGCGTTCTTCTGTTCCAGAACCGCTTCCGTGATGGAATTCGGAATGCGTTTCGGGGTCTCGATCAGGCCGAGGACCGGCATGATGACGAGGAAGAAACCGAAGTAGTAGAGCGTGCCGAGCTGCGAAAGGATGATGTAGATTCCCTCTGCCGGCATGGCGCCGAGCCAGCCGAGCATGATGGCATTGGCGACGAACAGCCAGAAGAACAGCTTGTACCAGGGACGGTATACCGCCGAGCGGACCTTCGAGGTGTCGAGCCAGGGCAGGAAGAACAGGATGATGATCGAGCCGAACATCACCAGAACGCCGCCGAGCTTGGAGTCGATCGGGCCGATATTGAAGGTGATGGCGCGCAGCATCGCGTAGAACGGCAGGTAGTACCATTCCGGAACGATGTGAGCCGGGGTCTTCAGCGGGTTCGCCGGAATGTAGTTGTCCGGGTGACCGAGGTAGTTCGGCATGTAGAAGATGAACCAGGCAAACACGATCAGGAACACCGAGACGCCGAACGCGTCCTTCAGCGTCGCATAGGGCGTGAAGGGAACGGTATCCGTCTTGGACTTGACCTCGACGCCGGTCGGGTTGGTCTGGCCGGTGACATGCAACGCCCAGACGTGCAGGACCACGACGCCGGCGATCATGAACGGCAGCAGGTAGTGCAGCGAGAAGAAGCGGTTCAGCGTCGGCTGGTCGACGGCAAAGCCGCCAAGCAGGAACTGCTGGATCCACTCGCCGACGAGCGGGAAGGCCGAGAAGAAGCCGGTGATGACGGTTGCGCCCCAGAAGGACATCTGGCCCCAGGGCAGCACGTAGCCCATGAAGCCCGTCGCCATCATCAGCAGGTAGATCACGACGCCGAGGATCCAGAGGATCTCGCGCGGCGCCTTGTAGGAGCCGTAGTAGAGGCCGCGGGCGATGTGGAGGTAGACCGCGATGAAGAAGAACGACGCACCGTTGGCGTGCATGTAGCGCAGCAGCCAGCCGTTGTTGACGTCGCGCATGATCTTTTCGACCGAGTTGAACGCCTCGTTGGTGCTGGCGACGTAATGCATCGCGAGGACGACGCCGGTCAGGATCTGCGAGATCAGCATCACCGAAAGCATGGCGCCGAAGGTATACGCATAGTTCAGGTTGCGCGGTACCGGATAGGAAATGAAGCTGTCATGGATCAGGCGCGGCAAAGGCATGCGCGAATCGATCCATTTTTCGATGCCGGTCGTCGGTTGGTATGTGGAATGCTCTGCACTCATAATCAGTCTTCCCCTCAACCGATCTTGATGACTGTGTCAGACACGAAACCAAAGGTCGGCACGTGCAGGTTCTCCGGCGCGGGACCTTTGCGGATGCGACCAGCCGTATCGTAATGCGAGCCGTGACAGGGACAGAACCACCCGCCGAAGTCCCCGGCCTGGCCGAGCGGCACGCAGCCGAGGTGCGTGCATGAACCGATCATGACGATCCAGTTCTCCTTACCCTCGCCGGCCGAACGATCGATGTCGGTCGCCTGCGCGTCAGATGCGAGGTTGGCGTTGCGGGCGACCGGATCCTTCAGGTCGCCAAGCGGAACGGCCTTCGCCTCTTCCACTTCCTTGTCGGTCCGGTTGCGGATGAAAATCGGCTTGCCGCGCCACTTCGCCGTCAGCGACATGCCGGGCGTGAGGCTGGACACATCGACTTCGATCGAGGCGAGCGCGAGCGTAGACGCATCGGGGCGCATCTGGTCGATGAACGGCCAGGCGACTGCGGCAGCGCCGACCACGCCCGCCATCCCCGTCGTAAGGTATAGAAAATCGCGACGCGTGGGCTCCCCCGCGGTCCCGCTTGTTGTGTCGTGTTCGCTCACGGCCTGACCATCCTCTCACGCAAAACTGCGAAATCCGCAGTGACCTCCTGCTGCCGGGAAAGCGGACACAATACGGCCATAGATTCCCCGCCAATTTGGCGGGTTCTATGCTTGATCGCGAAATATGTCCAGCCTTGGCAAGTACAGGTGGGCACAATGTCGCGGGAAAAGCCGGGCGTGTGTTTTCGTTGCCAAAGTAGATGCCGCAAGGAAACGCCGCGATTCAAGAACATCGCCCGGCCTGTTTCCCTCCACCCTATTCGGCCGCCTCGTCCCGGGCGAGGAAACCGCCCGACTGGCGCGCCCACAGCTCGGCATAGATGCCGCCCCGCGCCACCAGCTCCGCATGGGTTCCCTGTTCGACGATTCGGCCGCGATCCATGACCACGAGCCGGTCGAGCGCGGCGATGGTGGAGAGCCGGTGGGCGATGGCGAGAACGGTCTTGCCGTGCATCAGCTTTTCCAGGTTGGACTGGATCGCGGCCTCGACCTCCGAATCCAGCGCCGAGGTCGCCTCGTCGAGCACGAGGATCGGCGCATTCTTGAGCATGACGCGGGCGATGGCGATCCGCTGCCGCTGACCGCCGGAAAGCTTGACGCCGCGCTCGCCGACATGCGCGTCGAAGCCCTTGCGACCGCGCTGGTCCTCCAGGCGCGCGATGAACTCGTTGGCCTCCGCCCCGGCGGCCGCCTCGATCATCTCCGCCTCCGTCGCATCGGCCTTGCCGAAGAGGATGTTGTCGCGGATGGAGCGGTGCAGCAACGCGGTATCCTGACTGACCATGCCGATGCTGGCGCGCAGCGTCTCCTGCGTGACGGCGGCGATATCCTGGCCGGCGACGAGGATACGCCCGGCCTCCAGGTCGTAGAAGCGCAGAAGCAGGCTGACGAGCGTCGACTTGCCCGCCCCCGAGCGGCCGACGATGCCGACCTTCTCGCCCGGCCGGATCGTCAGCGACAGGTCGTCGATGACGCCGGACTGGCGTCCGTAGTGGAAGCGGATGTGCTCGAAGCGGATCTCCGGCGTCGTCACCACGAGCGGGCGCGCGTCGGGCCTGTCCACCAGCCCGATCGGCTGCGAGATCAGTTCGGCGGAATTCTGGATCGTGCCGATGTTGCGCATGATGTTGTTCAGCTGCGTCATCAGCCGGTTCAGCAAAAAGTTGAGCCGCAGCACCAGCGCCATGGTGAAGGCGACCGCGCCGGAGGTAATCGAGGAGGCGAGCCAGAGATGGATGCAGAGCACGCCCATAGACACGATCATGATGCCGGACAGGAGCGCCATCGAGGCTCGCACGCCCGTGAGGAACCGGGCGAAGCGTCTGATGGTCTCCTGGTAGGTCTCGAAGCCTTGCAGCATGTAGCGGTCGTTGACGTCGTCGCGGCCAAAAAGCTTGAGCGTCTGCACGTTGGAATAGGCATCGACCATGCGGCCGTTCAGCATCGAGGCGGCTTCCGCCGATTCCTTCGAGTGAAAGCGGATGCGCGGCACGAAGAAACGCGCCAGCAGCGAAAAGACGCCGATCCAGACGCAGATGATCGCAGCCAGCCTCAGATCCAGTCCGCCGATCAGCACCAGCGTCGAGGCGGCGTAGATCGTCACGAACCAGACGCTTTCCATGAACGAGGTGATGACGTCGCCGGTCGCCTGCCCCGCCGACCACACCTTGGTGACGATCCGGCCGGAAAAGTCGTTCTGGAAGAAGGAGAGCGACTGGCGCGCGACGTGGGCATAGGACTGCCAGCGCACCATGTTGTAGAAGCCCTGGGTGATGACCTGCTGGTCGAACAGTGCGGTCAGGAAGGTGACGGCGAAGCGGACAAGACCGATCAGCACCAGCATCGCCAGCAGTTCATAGCCGTGTCCGGCGATCAGGCCGCCCCAGCCGTCCGCAGGCTTCACGCTGGCGAGGATGTCGACGATCCGCCCGACGAACCAGAAGGTTGCCGCCTCTATCGCGGCCGTCAATCCGCCGAGGAGCAGCATCGCCACGAACGGCCCCGGCGCCTGGCGCACGTAGAACCAGGCAAAGCCGATCAGGCCGGACGGCGGGCGCAGGTCCTTTGTCCGCGCGAACGGCTTGATCCAGTTTTCGAAGTAGGAAAAGAGCGCGCGCAGAACCATGGCCGAAGATATAGGATGATTCCGCGGCGCGGCAAATTAAAGTTCGGCAAGGAAAGGCGCCGCTAGAGGCCCGCTTTCCCTGCCGCGAAACGGGCCGCAGACGCCGTTCTTCAGCCGGAGTCGCGGCGTTTACGTCGCATTGCACAATAAAATATTCGCATTTGCGAGATAAAATAATCATTCAGAATCATAATGTTGGCCAATAGTGACACGGATGATCCCGCGTAAACCTACTTGCGCCGCCGGCCCGATTTGACAATAGAAACGGCCGTTCTTGGTTAGATCTACGAAGGATTTCCTCCCGATCCACCCGCATTTCATCCAAGTTCGAACTTTGGAAGGCGGCGCGTCCCGGCACCGGTCCCTGGTGCCTCCTCCCCTCATCGCGATCGCCGGTTACAACGATATCGAGGTCAGTCTCTTGGTAGCATTGCCAAACAACTCCGCGAATGCGAGCGCCGCTGCTTCTGACGGCACCGCATCGAACCACCGGTTTGCGCTGATCGCGCTCACCTCCCTGTTCTTCATGTGGGGCTTCATCACCTGCCTGAATGACATTCTCGTGCCGCACCTGCGCAACGTCTTCTCGCTGAACTACACGCAGTCGATGCTGATCCAGTTCTGCTTCTTCGGAGCCTACTTCCTGGTATCGCTGCCGGCGGGCGCCATCGTCCGCCGCATCAGCTACAAGGGCGGCATCGTGCTCGGCCTCGTCGTCGCAGCGATCGGCTGCGCGCTGTTCGTGCCCGCCGCCTCCTACCGTGCCTATCCGCTCTTCCTCGGCGCCCTGTTCGTGCTGGCAAGCGGCATCACCCTTTTGCAGGTGGCCGCCAACCCCTACGTCACCGTGCTCGGTCCGCCCGACACCGCCGCAAGCCGCCTCACCATGACGCAGGCGTTCAACGCGCTCGGGACCACGCTCGCGCCGATGTTCGGGGCGCTTTTGATCCTCGGCAGTGCCGCCGCCGCCACCGCCGGCATGACGCCCGAGCAGATCGATACGCTGAAGAGCGCCGAAGCTGCCGCCGTCAAGGCCCCCTATCTCGGCCTCGCCGCCGCCTTCCTGCTGTTGGCCGCCGTGTTTGCCGCGCTGAAGCTGCCCAAGGTCGACGCCTTTGAAGAAGTCGCACCGATCACCGACACCGGCTCGGCCTGGAGCCACCGCCACCTCGTCCTCGGCGCGATCGGCATTTTCCTCTATGTCGGCGCGGAGGTCAGCATCGGCAGCTTCCTCGTCAACTTCTTCGGTGAACGGTCGATCGCCGGCATGCCGGAGGCCGAGGCCGCCCACTACGTCGCCTATTTCTGGGGCGGCGCCATGATCGGCCGCTTCATCGGCTCCGTTGCCATGCGCTACATCGACGACGGCAAGGCACTGGCCTTCAACGCCGCGATCGCCATGTTGCTGTTGCTCGTGACGGTGTTCACCTCCGGCAGCCTTGCCATGTGGGCGGTGCTCGCGATCGGCCTCTTCAACTCGATCATGTTCCCGACGATCTTCTCGCTCGGCCTCTATGGCCTTGGGCGCCACACGAGCCAGGGCTCCGGCATCCTGTGCCTTGCCATCGTCGGCGGCGCCATCGTGCCCGTCGCCATGGGCGCGCTCGCCGATGCCATCGGCATCCAGCACGCCTTCCTGCTGCCGGTTCTGTGCTACGTCTACATCGCCTACTACGGCCTCAAGGGCCACAAGCCGACCTGAGGCGGCGGGACGACACGGCCGTCAAGGTCAAAACCGCACAAACGGCGCGCCCCGACCGGGGGCGCGCCGTTTGCATTCGGAAACAGCCGCGACACCCCCTCACCGTCACACCGGACCTGATCCGGTGTCCAGCAGCGCCGCGTCCGCGGCGCAGGAAACGTTTATCCCGCAAGGACTTGCGCGGCTGGATGCCGGCTCGGGGGCCGGCATGACGGCAGGGTGAGGGCTTGGCATCCATTTCACCCAGTCCTGCTCCAATGCCGCCTCGCCCTTCTACTCCGCCGCCGCCTCGCTCTTCTCGTCGTCAGCGATGAAGCCGCCGGACTGGCGGCGCCAGAGGTCGGCATAGATGCCGTGGCCGGCGACGAGTTCAGCGTGGCTGCCGGTCTCGTGGATCCGCCCCTTGTCGAGAACCACGAGGCGGTCCATCTCCGTCAGCGTCGACAGCCGGTGGGCGATGGCGATCACCGTCTTGCCCTGCATCAGCGCGAACAGGTTCTCCTGGATCGCCGCCTCGACTTCGGAATCCAGCGCCGACGTCGCCTCGTCGAGGATCAGGATCGGCGCATCCTTGAGGAAGACGCGGGCGATCGCGATGCGCTGGCGCTGGCCGCCGGAGAGTTTCACGCCGCGCTCGCCGACCTGGGCATCCAGCCCCTGGCGCCCCTGCATGTCGACGAGGTCCTCGATGAAGCTCCACGCATTGGCGCGCTTCGCCGCCTCGATGATCTCCGCATCGCTCGCCTCCGGCCGGCCGTAGGCGATGTTGTCGCGGATCGACCGGTGCAGCAGCGAGGTATCCTGCGTGACGACGCCGATCTGGCTGCGCAGGCTGTCCTGCGTCACCTTCGAGATATCCTGCCCGTCGATCGCGATGCGGCCCTTCTCCAGATCGTAGAAGCGCAGCAGCACGTTCATCAGCGTCGTCTTGCCAGCACCCGACCGGCCGACAAGGCCGATCTTCTCGCCCGCCCGGATGGACAGCGACAGATCCTCGATCACGCCCTTGTTCTTGCCGTAGTGGAAGCCGACGTTCTCGAACACGATCGCTCCCTTGCGCGCCGAAAGGGCTGCGGCCTGCGGATGGTCGGTGATGTCGTGCGCATTCGTCATCATGCCCATGCCGTCATAGACGGTGCCGATGTTTTCGAAGAGCGCGGACACTTCCCACATGATCCACTGCGACATGCCGTTGATGCGCATGGCCAGGCCGATGGCGATTGCGATCGCGCCGACCGAGATTGCACCGTTCAGCCAGAACCAGATCGACAGGGCCGAGATGAAAAACAGCGCCACGCAGTTGTTCAGGTAGACGAGGATATGGAACATCGTCACCTTGCGCATCTGGCGATGCACGGTCTGAAGGAATTCGTCCATCCCGTTGCGCGCATAGGATTCTTCCCGGCCGGCATGCGAGAAAAGCTTCACCGTTGCGATGTTGGTGTAACTATCGACGATCCGCCCGGTCATCATCGAGCGGGCGTCGGCCTGTTGGGAGGAGATCTTGCGCAGCTTGGGCACGTAGTACCACACGATCGCCACATAGACCGCCAGCCAGACGAGCAGCGGGGCGACGAGGCGCAGGTCTGCGCTCGCCACCACCGCGATCATCGTTACGAAATAGGTGACCACGTAGACGAACACGTCGAGGATCTTCATCACCGTCTCGCGCACGGCGAGCGATGTCTGCATCACCTTGGTGGCGACCCGGCCGGCGAACTCGTTGGCAAAGAACGTCATGCTCTGCCGCAGCAGGTAGCGGTGCATCTGCCAGCGCGCGATCATCGGATAATTGCCGAGCAGCACCTGGTGCATGATGATCGAATCGAGCGCCACCACCAAAGGCAGGCCGACGAGCACGATCGCCCCCATCCAGTAGAGGCGTGGCGCCTCGGTCTCAAGGAAGGTCGCGCGGTCGGCGCTCGACAGCCAGTCGACGATGTTGCCGAGAAACTGGAACAGCATCACCTCTCCGACGGCGATCAGCGCCGTCAGTACCGCCATGATCGCAAGCCAGGGCGCGGCCGCACGCGTGTAATGCCAGCAGAAGGCAAAAAGCCCCTTCGGGGGGAGCTTCGGCTCCTCGGAGGGATAGGGATCAAGTCTTTTTTCAAACCAGCCGAACATGGTGGCAGTCTCTCCGAAACAACCCCGGAAACGGCGCGGCGCATTGCGCGGTCGCGCATGGGCCCCGTCGGGGCCACCGGGAAACCGCGATACGGCACAGAGGCCAGTGCGCGGTCATTGAAAAACGAAAGTCGGGAAAAGCGTCGAACGCCTAGACGAGAGCGATGGCGATGCCGTCAAGGAGGCGTGGTCGATAAGCTGTATCCATCCGGATGCCTCCCTTTTCTCGCGTTGAAGATAACGTTTGTTACCCTGAATTACGCATTTTTGCCAGAGGCCATGCCCAATATTTCATCGATCCGGCACCACCTGTTGCCCGGCCGGCACAGCGGTCGCGCCGATCTCGCACAAGGCTCCCCTTTGGCTGCGGTTCCGTTTGCGCTATGGCAGGGGCATGTCTGACCTTCGCATCGCCCTTTACCAGCCGGATATCGCCGGCAACACCGGAACCATCATGCGGCTCGCCGCCTGCCTCGGCATGGGCGTCGACATCATCGAGCCTGCCGGCTTCGACATTTCCGACCGCAACCTGAAGCGCGCGGGGATGGATTATCTTGCCGCGGTCCGGCTTGTCCGTCACGTGACGTGGGAACGCTTCGAGGAATGGCGCCTCTCCACCGGCAGGCGGCTCGTGCTCGCCTCGACGAAGGCCGCCCTTCCCTATGTCGATTTCGAATACCATGCCGACGATATCATCCTCCTCGGGCGCGAAAGCGCCGGCGTGCCGGACCACGTCCACGAGAAGGCGGATGCCCGCCTGCTCATTCCGATGGTCGAAGGCCAGCGCTCCATCAATGTTGCCATGTCGGCGGCGATGATCGCCGGCGAGGCCTTGCGGCAGACGGGCTTCGGCTGAGATTGCCTGATGCCCGTTCGCGCACCCGCAGCCGCTAGGCGACATCGTCGTAGACGCTCTCCCAGCGCGCGGCCCGCAGCGCCCTCGCCCACCACAAGAGCCGGTTCACCATCACGATTACCGGCCCCTTCATCTGCGACGGGCGCATGGGGTTTCCTTCCGAATCGAACTGCGACCACGCATGGGCCAGGCTGACGGTGTCGCGGATCGCGACCGCGTGCAGCTCGGCGAACACCAACCGCAACTGCTCCACCGCCCGCAGTCCGCCCGAAATGCCGCCATAGGAAACGAAAGCGACCGGCTTTGCGTGCCACGGCTTGTAGGTGCTGTCGATCAGCGCCTTCAACACCGCGGGATAGCCGTGGTTGTACTCCGGCACGACGATGATGAAGGCGTCGGCCCGTGCCAGCTGTGTCTCGATTTCCGCGGCCGAGCGCGCATCCGGCCCGCTGGCGGTAAAGGTCAGCCGGGCTGGATCGATGATCGCGACGTCGAAACCGCTCAATCCCTCGAGCTCGGACAGGAGCCAGTTCGCCACCGTATCGCAGAAGCGCTCCTCACGAGCGCTTCCATAGATGATCGCGATGCGGATTTTCTCATTCATGCCTGTGGTCTCCAGCAAGCGTTTCAATCGTGTGGAGACGATGCTATAAAACCTCAACCAATATTGAGGTCAATGCGGCGAATGAAGAAAGTTGCAAGGAAGCCGATACCCTTCGAGCTGAGCGTCGGCGAAGTGGCGGCCCGAAGCGGCGTGGCCGTTTCGACGCTGCATTTCTACGAGACCAAGGGCCTGATCCGGAGCAATCGCAACCGCGGAAACCAGAGGCGCTATCCGCGCTCGATCCTGCGCCGGGTGGCGGTGATCAAGATCGCCCAGCGCACGGGCATACCGCTTGCGGAAATCGCAGAAGCGCTGTCCGCGCTGCCGCACGACAGACCGGTTGCCGCCGAGGACTGGCGATCCCTGTCGCAGAACTGGCAGCAGGGCCTCAATGAACGGATCGCCGTCTTGACCGCGCTGCGCGACCAGCTCGAAGGCTGCATCGGCTGCGGCTGCCTCTCGATGCACGACTGCCCCTTGCGCAACCCTCACGATGAGCTTGCCAAGGCGGGACCGGGTGCCCGGCTGATCGGCCCCTGAACGGAAAAAGCCACGCAAGCGCTGCGTGGCTTCACACGATGACCGGTCTTTCGGCCTGAACTTGCGCGATCAGGGAATCTTGCTGGCGAGCAGCTTGTCGATCCGGCGTCCGTCCATGTCGACCACCTCGAACTGCCAGCCCTGCGTCTGCACGATCTCGCCGGTGACAGGCAGGTGCTGCAGCACGTCGATGATCAGGCCGGCGACGGTCTGGTAGCCGCGGTTATCCGGCAGCGACAGACCAATCCGGTCGGCAAGCTCATCGATCGGCATCGAGCCGGAGAGCAGCCAGGATCCGTCGGCGCGCTGGACGGCATATTCGTCCTCTTCGCCCTCGCCGATGTCCGAACGGAACACGCCGGCGATGGCTTCCAGCACGTCCGCGGGCGTCAGCACGCCTTCGAAATGCCCGTACTCGTCGTGCACCAGCAAGATCGGCACGTCGGAAGAGCGCAATGCCTCGAGCACGCGCATGGCGTCCATACTGTCGGGAATGACCGGCGCCTGGCGGATATAGCTGCGGATGTCGAAGGGCGCGCCCGAAGCGACCGCGGGCAGAAGCTCGCGCGTCTGCAGGATGCCCATGATCGATTCGATACCGTTTTCGCTGACCGGAAGGCGCGAGTGCTGGCTGGTGAAGATCTGCTGGCGGATTTCCGCCGGATCGTCGCTGAGATCGATCCAGTCGACGTCCTTGCGCGGGGTCATCAGGCCGCGCGCTTCGCGGTCTGAAAAGCGCATCACGCCTGCAATCATGCTCTGCTCACCGCTTTCGATGACGCCGGCTGCTTCCGCTTCCGCCATGACCGCCTTGATTTCCTCGTCGGTCACCACGCTTTCGGGCGCCTCGTGCAGCCCCATGGTGCGGAAGATGAGGCGCGTCGAACCGTCGAGGAGCCAGACGAACGGCCCGCCGATCTTGGACAAAAGCGCCATCATCGGCGCCACGTTGCAGGCGAAACGCTCGGGATTGCGCAGCGCGATCTGCTTTGGAACCAGTTCGCCGACAACGACGGAAAGATAGGTGATCAGCGTGATGACGATGCCGTAGCCGAGCGGGCCGGCAAGCCAGATCGGTACGTTGGAATCGCGCAGGATCTCGCCGAGGCGCTCGCCGAGTGCGGCACCCGAGACCGCGCCGGCCAGGATGCCGACCAGCGTGATGCCGATCTGGACGGTGGAGAGGAATTTTCCCGGATTGTCGGCAAGCCTGATGGCCGTCTCCGCTCCGCGCCGCCCCTGGGCAGCCATCGTTCTCAGGCGGACTTTCCGCGAAGAGACGATCGAGAGTTCCGAGAGAGCGAAAATTCCATTGATGACGATAAGAAGAAATGCAATCGCAAGTTCGAACAAGCGGTGTTCGCCGGACGCATTGATCGAACCGGCACCTTTCAGCTGTTTCAGATGGCCGCAACTTAGGGGCCGGCGAGGCCGCGGTCAATGTGTCGCGTGCCGGCCGGCGAACGAATTGTGGCGGGAATGGCGACGCAGCCATGGCGGTGCGGAAGCGGCCCCGTCTGCAGCTTATTCCAAGCGGCCGGCCGGTCCGACGAGGGACCGGCCGGCATCGTGGGGCAATCGAGATGCCTGCGCGGCTCCGGAAGGGGCACTTCGCCCCCTCTCGCACGGTCACGCTAGGCGGTGACCCAGCATTTCGTAAGCGCGTGGCCGCCCATCAGCTCCCCGTTCGGGTCGTCCACCCAGCCGCCGACCTTCGCGGTCGTCGCATCGATGTAGTTGTTGAACATCGGCACTATGGCACCGCCCTCGTCGCGCAGGATCATCGCCGCCTGCCGATACATGGCCTTGCGCTTGCTCTCGTCCAGTTCGGAGCGCGCACCGATGATCAGCTTGTCGAAGTCCTCGCGGAAGAACCGGGTGTCGTTCCATTCCGCCTTGGAAAGATAGGCGATCGAATAGACCTGATCCTGGGTGGGACGGCCGGTCCAGTAGGACATCGAAAAGGGCTGCTGATTCCAGACGTCCGACCAGTAGCCGTCTCCCGGCTCCCGCTTGATCTCGACGGTGATGCCGCATTTGGCCGCACTCTGCTGGAAAAGCTGCGCCGCATCCACGGCCCCCGGGAAGGCGACGTCCGACGTGCGCAGCAGCACGGAACCGCTATGGCCGGACTTCTTGTAGTGCTCGGCGGCCTTCTCCGGATCGAACACGCGCTGCTCGATGTCGTCGTCGAACAGCGGATAGCCCTTGATCATCGGCGTGTCGTTGCCGACGGTGCCGTAGCCGCCCAGGATCTTCTGCACCATCTCCTCGCGATCGACGGCGTATTTCAGCGCCAGCCGCAGGTCGTTGTTATCGAAGGGTGCAGTGTTGCAATGGGCGATCATCACGTAATGGCCCTTGCCCGGCACGTTGCGGATAGTCACGCCCGGGACACGCTTCACGAGCTCGACGACCTTGGGCTCTACACGGTTGATCATGTCGATCTGGCCGCTCTGAAGCGCTGCCGTGCGCGCTGTCGAATCGTTCATGACGATGATCTCGATGGTGTCGGCGTGGCCGCGCTGGTCGCTTCCCCAGTAACCCTCGTGCTTCTGGCCGACATGGCGAACGCCGGGCTCGTTGACGACCACCTTGTAAGGCCCGGTGCCGATGCCCTCCGTCGGATTGTCCTTGCCCCCGTTCGGCTGGATCATCAGGTGATAGTCGCTGACCACATAGGGCAGATCGGCGTTCGGCTCCTTAAGGGTGATGACGACGTTGCGGCCGTCCGCCTTCACGGTTTCGAACTCGGAAACGAAGGCGAGTGCGGCGGATTTCGAATTCGCGTCCGCATGGCGCTCGAGCGTCGCGACGATGTCGGCGGGCGTCAGTTCCTTGCCGTTGTGGAACGTGACGTCCTGGCGGATCCGGAAGGTCCACGTCTTTGCGTCCTTGGACGCCTCGTAGGATTCGGCGAGGCGATATTCGATCTCGCCCGCAGGCGAGACTTCCAACAGTTGCTCGCCCCAACAGCGACCCATCGTATAGGGCACCTGGCTTGCCCAGGTCGCGGGATCCAGGCTGTCGGTGGCAGCACCGCCCACGAGGCCGGCGCGCAACATGCCGCCCTTTACCGGCCCCTGCGCCCGGGCCGCACTCGACAGCAGGGCGTTTGCCGCAGCCGCGGACACCCCAAGGGCGGCAGCCCGGCTCAGAAATTCACGCCGGGAAAGGCGTCCACCTGCGACAAGCCTGCTGAGATGATCGAATTCCATCGTCACATTTGCACTCCTCGATCCGGTTTGGCAGCGGCCATCCTGCATCGCCTAAATCGTTATTGCAAATGGGCTTCTGTCTCTGGTTGTGCCGTCTGCCGCAGCGCCGCGACTGCCTGCTGCGATCGTCGGCGCCTTCGGTTGAGACGAATTGCCAATAGATTGAGACGGATCGCCCATACAAAGCTCACCCATTCCCCCCTGCTCCTATAGATAGATCGTCCGACTAGAACACGTCCCGGCAAACCGCAGGCAGACGGCACGAATCAGACCGTCATTACTCATCTGACAGACCTGGCGCTGCTACCGACCGACGAGACACGCCATCTGAGCGTCGCCTGGGAAATGTTCATGCGAAAGGGCTGGTACGACTTGAAGCTGAACTTCTGACCCTATCAAGCCGCCGCTGCTGTTCTGGCTGAGCCTTATGGGGAGCCGCAGGAGGTCGCGGCATACCGGCAGATCCTGGACGGTCCCTACCGGTCGAGGAGGATGGGCGTTTTTGAGAAGGATGCCGTACGCTAGTCCAGATCGACTTTGTCGTCCGCATTGGGGCTTTGCGCCAAGGACACCGGCCCGCTGCGAAGCGGCGCTCAATCGGCGCTCGGTAGCCGACGCATCGTGAACTCGATCCTGTCGCCCTCCAGCGACCGCCAGCTTTCGACCTCCGTCCAGTAGGCGGCCTTCGGCCAGGTGTCGAACCACTCGCGCGCCTTCTGCCGCGCGGCGTCCCGCTCGAGAAGGAAGGTCTCGCGAATGAATTGCCCGTTGCGTCTTGCGGGACGAGCCCGCCTGCTTTCTTCGATCCGCCGCTTCAGTCCGTCGAGCGGCGGAGGACCTGGAATACGCGCCATTCAGAAGCCTCCGGCAGCACATTCATGCATCTAAGATAGGATGCCCGTACGTCTTTGGCGAGTCGCTTCAAGAAGCGCGAATGCGACGGCGAAGTTGCCAAACGGCGGCAAAAAATGGGAAGTGTGCCGGAATTCGAATCGGCCGTACAATACGGCCAGACAATCGGGAAACGACAATGGAAAGACCGGACCTGCCGATGGGCCTGCCGGACGACATCGAGGAATGCAAGGCAAAGGCGCGCGACTGGTTCGAGGCGCTGCGCGACCAGTTGTGCCATATCTTCGAAACGCTGGAAGACGAACTGGAAGGTCCCTTGAGCGACCGCGAGCCGGGGCGCTTCGCCCCGCGCGACTGGCAGCGCGACGACGGCCAGGGCGGCGGCGGGCGCATGTCCTTGATGTCGGGTCGCGTCTTCGAAAAGGTCGGAATCCATACGTCGACCGTGCACGGCGAATTTTCGCCCGAGTTCCGCAGCCAGATCCCGGGCGGATCCGAAGATCCGCGCTTCTGGGCATCCGGGATCTCGCTGATCGCCCACCCGGTGAACCCCAACGTGCCGACGGTGCACATGAACACGCGCATGGTCGTCACCACCAGCCACTGGTTCGGCGGCGGCGCCGACCTGACGCCGATGCTCGGGCGCCGGCGCGTTCAGACTGATCCCGATACGGTGCTGTTCCATCGGGCGATGGAGATCGCCTGCAGCCAGCATCCCGTTGCCGACTATGAGAAGTTCAAGGCCTGGTGCGACGAATACTTCTTCCTCAAGCATCGCAACGAGCCGCGCGGCACCGGCGGCATCTTCTACGACTGGCTGCATTCGCCGCAGGACAAAGGCGGTTGGGAGGCGGACTTCGCCTTCACCCGCGACGTCGGCCGCGCATTCGGCCTGGTCTATCCGAAGATCGTCCGCAACAACTTCAACAATGGCTGGACCGAAGAGGACCGCGACGAACAGCTGATCAGGCGCGGACGCTACGTCGAATTCAATCTGCTCTACGACCGGGGCACGATCTTCGGCCTGAAGACCGGTGGCAATGTGGAATCCATCCTGTCCTCGCTCCCCCCTGTCGTGCGCTGGCCCTGACGCAGGCCGCGCAAAAGCGTGCAGCGACTTTGCAATGACGACGTGCTTGAAATTCAAGGCGTCGGGGGTATTTCGCGGCCCGCGTCAGCCAGGCTTGCGCCAGATCAACAACGCCGTTCGCATACCGTACTAGTTTTTTTCATGATACGATCATCCCGCATGGTTCCATCGGAGGAGGGTTATCATGACGACTGTGACTGCCGGCATGCCGAACGACGCAGACATCATCAATTCCATCGCTGAGAAATTGCGCATCGAGAGTGGCAGCAATCTGCCGCGAGACTATTTCCTGCCGCAGGCCCGCCTGCAATTGTCCCGCAAGCAGGCACCGGACAGGACCAAGGACGAGAAATATCAATCGTCCGCATGCTTCGATGCCTGGGCGAAACCGGAGCAGGGCCGGGCCAGCAACTGAAGGCTCACGGCAATGCGGATCGCGGCGGGATGGAACCTCGTCGCACGGTCCACGTTTTCCTTGAATGCCTGTAAGATGTTCCGGCTGCCGAGCCTGGCCGGCAAGGAACGAGAAATGAAAGCCAGCAATCGAAGGGAGATTTGCAATGAGACTTTTCGAATGCGGAACCCTCGTCCCGGGTTGTGAATGGCATACACGCGCCGACAACGACGCCGAAGTCGTGCGCCGGGCCGTCGAGCACCTGCGTAACGCGCATGGCGAAACGGTCATTCGCGAAAACATGGTCGACAACATCAAGGCGCGGATCGTCGACGAGAACAAGGTCGGCGCCTGAATTGTCCCCCTGAACTGTCCCTGAGGCGTCATCCGACCCAGCCAGCCCATACACCGCCGCCTGTAGCGCGGCGGTGTAATGCATTTTACCATCGGCAAACGGTCCGGCTACCGCCCGGTGCTTTCCGCCAGACGTAAAAGCAGGGTGTCACGATCGAGATTGAAATTCGCCTCGACCCAGTCCTTTTCCAGCGCAGCGAGCACCGCGCCGACCTTCGGTCCGGCAGGCACGCCGGCTGCAAGAACGTCTGCGCCCGACAGCGGGAAGCTCGGCCGCGTCCAGCGTTCGGCGCGATCAAGCAAGCGCTGGCATAGTCCGACATGGGCCATCTGCGCGGGATCGTTCTCCGCCTTGCTTCGGGCGGAAGCGAGCGCAAGCTTGAGCCGCACGACGAGACCCTGCGGGCCGCTTCGGTAGAGCATGCGGTCGAACGCGGTGTCTGCCAGCGTCGCCGGTATCTGCGGCGCTGCCGCCCAATCGCCGAGAAACGCAGCTTCCGCGCGCGAAAGCTTGAGGCGGGCGGCAAGGGCTGCGAGCCGCTCCGCATCGGGCGGCACCACCGCTGCAAGCCGCAAGAGCGGCTCGGGCGTCCAGCCGAATGCCTGTTCGGCGGCGACCAGGCCCGGGATCGCGTCGATGCCCCACTTCTCCGTCTCCGGCAGGATTTCCGTCAGCACGCCGGATTGCCGCATCCACAGCAGCGCGCGGAACGGATCGGGTGCGGCAAGCAACTTCTTCGTCTCAGACCAGACGCGCTCCGCCGACAGCGATTGCAGCTTGTCCTTGGCCCGCGCGCAAGCCCTGAGCCCGTCCGCATCCGGCCGCCCGCTGCCGTAAAGGGCGAAGAAGCGGAAGAAGCGCAGGATGCGCAGATGATCCTCGGCGATCCGCTTCGCGGCATCGCCGATGAAGCGGATGGTGCGGCTTTCGATGTCCGGAAGGCCGCCGACGAGATCGACCACCTCGCCCTCGATCGTCGCGTAGAGCGCGTTGATCGTCAGGTCGCGGCGCTCCGCATCGTCCTGCCAACTTGTGCCGAACGCCACCTGCGCGCGGCGTCCGTCGGTCTCCATGTCGCGCCGCAGCGTCGTCACCTCGAAGGGGGCGCCGCCGATGACCAGCGTCACCGTGCCGTGCTCGATGCCCGTCGGCACCGCCTTGATGCCCGCAGCCTTGGCGCGCGCCACCACTTCGGCCGGCACCAGCGTCGTGGCGATGTCGATGTCGCCGGCTGGCAGGTTCATCAGGCTGTTGCGCACCGCCCCGCCGGCAATCCGCGCTTCTCCGCCATCGGCGTTCAGCATGGTCAGCACGCGCCTGAGCGCCGGCTCCCTGAACCAGTCCCGATCAGCAACCGATATCATGCGTAAAGCCTTTCATAGATCACCCGAATGATCCCGGCGGTGATGCCCCATATGTTTCGCCCCTCATAGGGCATGCGATAATAGTGACGCTCGCTGCCCAGCCAGACGCCGCTGCCCATTTCGTGGTTGGCGGGGTCCATCAGGAAGGACAGGGGAACCTCGAACACGTCCGCCACCTCGGTCGGATTGAGGCTGAGCGAGAAACCCGGCCTCACAACCGCCAGCACCGGCGTTATCCGGAAGCCGGAAAGCGCCATGTAGTCCGGCAGCCGCCCGACCGGCTCCACCAGCCGGCGGTCCAGCCCGATCTCCTCCTCCGCCTCGCGCGCCGCGGCCGCCTCGACGTCGTGATCCTCGTCGTCCACCGCCCCGCCCGGAAAGGCGATCTGGCCGGAGTGCTTGCGCAAGGTGGCGGTACGCTGCGTGAAGATGAGGCGCGCATCGTCGCCCTCGTCGATGGCCGCCACCAGCACGGCCGCGTCCTTCAGCTTCATTTCCTCCACATGCGGGATCGTCGCCGGGTTCAGCTTGGCATCACCCGTGTCGCGCCAGCTGTCGGCGGTGATCGTCTGCGTCTGCGCGATCGCCCGCTTGCGGAATTCGGCCGCGCTGTAGAGGGAAAGGCTCATCGCGACAGCGCGTCCAGTTCCGCCTGCGGCATGATCGGAAAGATGACACCGCCCGAGCGCACCACGAACATCGCCCTGCCCTCGAGCTCCAGCGTCTCGCCGAGGGCGACGATGTCGTACATCACCGGCCGTGCCACCAGCGCCTCCAGCCGGCCGCGCACATGCAGGTAGGGTTTCAATTCTTTGTTACTGCCGTGGACGACGAAGCGCAGGGCGTGCTCGTCGCCGGCCTCGACCACATCGCCGACATTGGTGCGGAAGGTCAGCACCTGCTCGTCGCCCGCGCCGTGCGAATCCATCTCGACGGCGACGAAGGGCGCATCGACCACGCGGATGCCGACCTTTTCCACAGGCGTCACGAGATAGGTCTTTCCGTCTTCCTCGCGGCGCAAAACGGTGGAAAACAGCCGCACCAGCGGCGCGCGGCCGATGGGCGTACCCATGTAGAACCACGTGCCGTCCGCGCGGATCTCCATGTCGATATCGCCGCAATCAGGTGGATTCCACTTGTCGACCGGCGGCAGGCCGCGCTCCCGCCCGCCTTTGTCGGCCGCCGCGCGGGCAATCAGCGCCGCCAGTCCGGCGGCATCGCCCGAAGCCTGAATTTCGCCCTTCGCCATTGTTCCGTCCCGGTTGGCCCCTATCTCAAGCTCTTGTGACGAGATAGACATTTCATGCTGACTTGTCAGCAGCAGGAGAGCCGATAAGCTCAAAACTATCGGCCATTGGAGCGGCACCCGCCAACCGGCGGGCGGCGGAAAAAGCGATCTGGAGACGATCATGGGCGTTATGACATCCACCGAAGCAGCTCTGGACGAAAAAGCCGTCATCGCCGCAGCCGAACGCGCGCTTGCAGACATAGCGCTGGTCCGCAAGGAGGTGGGCAAGGTCATCTTCGGACAGGAGAGCGTGGTGGAGCAGACGATGCTCGCGATCCTTTCCGGCGGTCACGCCCTGCTGGTCGGCGTGCCGGGCCTTGCGAAGACGAAGCTGGTGGCGACGCTCGGCACCGTGCTCGGCCTCGCCTCAAGCCGCATCCAGTTCACCCCTGACCTGATGCCCTCCGACATTCTGGGCTCGGAGGTGATGGACCAGGACGAAAACGGCAAGCGCTCCTTCCGCTTCGTGCCCGGGCCGATCTTCACGCAGCTGCTGATGGCCGACGAGATCAACCGAGCCTCGCCGCGCACCCAGTCCGCCCTCCTGCAGGCGATGCAGGAGTACCATGTCACCGTTGCAGGCCGCGCCAACGACCTGCCCCGCCCCTTCCACGTGCTGGCGACGCAGAACCCGCTGGAGCAGGAGGGCACCTATCCGCTCCCCGAGGCGCAGCTCGACCGCTTCCTGCTGCAGGTCGACGTGGGCTATCCCGATCTCGCCGCCGAGCGGCGCATCCTGCTGGAGACCACCGGCACCGCCGAGGCCGAAGCCAGCCAGGCGATGCCCGAGGGCAGGTTGCTGGAAATCCAGACCCTCATCCGGCAGATGCCGATCGGCGAAACCGTGCTCGACGCGATCCTTTCGCTCGTGCGCTCCGCCCGTCCCGGCCATGGCAATGCCGAAACCGACAAGCAGGTCGCCTGGGGACCCGGGCCGCGCGCCGGCCAGGCGCTGATGCTGTGCGCCCGCGCGCGTGCGCTCTATGAAGGACGCCTTGCACCGTCGGTGGACGACGTGCTGGCGCTCGCCGAACCGGTGCTGCAGCATCGGATGGCACTGACCTTCTCCGCCCGCGCCGAGGGCATATCGGTGCGCGACGTGATTGCCTCGCTCGTCACGCAGGCCCGCGGCTGACGGGGCGCGTGATGGCCTCCATCGGCACCACCGTCCAACGTACCCCTTCCGCAGACGTCCTGTCGCGGGCGCAGGCGCGCGCCGCCCTGATGCCGGATTGCCTGGTCGAGGCGCGCAGACTGGCCAATACGGTGATTTCCGGCTGGCACGGGCGTCGCAAGCGCGGCATCGGCGAGAATTTCTGGCAGTTCCGCCCCTATGTCGACGGCGAGAGCCTGTCGCGCATCGACTGGCGCCGCTCCGCCCGCGACGACCACACTTATGTGCGTGACCGCGAATGGGAAGCCGCCCACACGATCTGGCTCTGGGCGGACCTGTCGCCGTCGATGATGTACAAGTCCACGCTCGGCAGCGTCTCGAAGGAAAGCCGTGCACTCGTCCTCATGCTGGCGCTTGCCGAAATCCTGGCGCGCTCCGGCGAAAGGATCGGCTGCCCGGGCGTCATGGAGCCGATCGCCGCACGCAATGCGGCCGAAAGGCTGGCCACCGCCATCGCCCATAGCCCGCTTGCCGACGGGTTGCCGCGCACCGACATGATCCGCGGGTCCAGCGATATCGTCCTCATCGGCGATTTCCTCGATCCGCCGGACCAGGTGATGGAGCGGCTCGGCCCGCTCGCGCGCCGGGGTCTGCGCGGCCACGTCATCGAGGTCGCCGATCCGGCCGAAGACCTGTTTCCCTATACCGGGCGGACGGAATTCACCGATCCCGAGACCGGCGACAAGCTGACGGCCGGCCGCGCCGAGACCCTGAAGGAGGACTACACCCGCGCCTATCAGGCAAGACGCGCGGCACTGGCCGACAGCCTGCGCCATCTCGGCTGGAGTTTCATCACCCATCGGACCGACCACCTCGCCTCCGAGGCCCTCGTCGCCGTGCACATGTACCTGTCCGGCCTGCCCGCCATGAGGGCCGCGGGTGAACGCCCATGAGCGGCCTTGCCTTCGCCTATCCCGCCGTCCTCGCGGCACTGGTGCTCCTGCCGGCGATCTGGTGGCTGCTGCGGCTGACGCCGCCCAAGCCCGTGGTCGAGGCCTTTCCGCCCTTCCGTATCCTCGCCTCCATCCTCAAGCGCGAGGAGACGCCTGCCAGAAGCCCCTGGTGGCTGACGCTGCTGCGCATGCTGATGGCCGCCGCGGTCATCCTTGCGATCGCCGATCCGGTGCTCAATCCGCGCGAAAACACGCTCGCCGCCTCTGGCCCGCTCGTCCTCGTCATCGACAACAGCTGGGCGTCCGCCGGCGACTGGCAACGCCGGGTCGATACGGCCAGCACGATGATCGATGATGCGGAGGCGCGCGATCTGCCGATCTCCATCGTCTTCACCGTGGACCGCCAGCACGACGCGGTGCCGACCGACGCGCAGTCCGCGCGCACGCGGCTCGCGGCAGCCCAGCCGCGCCCGCTGCCGGCCAACCGCCAGTCCGCCGTGGCCGCACTCAATACCGCGCTCGCCGGAACCCCGCCCGGCACCCTCGCCTTCATCTCCGACGGGATCGCCGCCGGCGACGACGACGGCACCGTCGCGGCACTGCAGGCGCTGAAGCCTGCGCAGATGCGCCTGATCGAGGGCGATGGTCGCAGTGCGCTCGCGCTGACCGATGCCAACAACGACGCAGAGGCGATGGTGGTGGCTGCAAGCCGGCTTTCGGCCGGCGAGGCCCGCACGCTCGCCGTCACGGCGCACGACACGCGCGGCCGGCCGATCGGCAATGGCACGCTGGACTTCCGCGCCGGCGAGACGACAGGCACCGGCAGCATCGCCGCGCCCTTCGAGCTTCGCAACGACTTCGCGCAGATCAGCGTCGACGGGCTGGCAACAGCCGGCGGCACCTATCTTCTGGACGACGGGTTCCGCCGCCGGCGCGTGGCGCTCCTGAGCGGGGAGACGATCGACGCCAGCCAGCCGCTGCTGTCGCCGCTGCACTATATCGAAAAGGCACTGGCCCCCTATTCCGACCTGATCCGACCAAACGTTTCCGATCTCGCAGCCGCCATACCGGAACTGCTCGACCAGCGTCCGTCCGTGCTGATCATGGCCGATATCGGCCGCCTGCCGGAGGAAGCCTATGGCCCGATGCAGAAGTGGCTCGAGGCCGGCGGCATGCTGATCCGCTTCGCCGGGCCGAGGCTTGCGGCCGCCCCTGCCGACGACCCGCTGGTGCCGGTGGTGCTGCGCAAGGGCGAGCGCGCCCTTGATGGCGCACTCTCCTGGTCCGAGCCGCAGCCGCTGGCCGCCTATCCGCCAGGCAGCCCGTTTGCGGGCATGCCGAGCGCCGGCGATATCCTGGTCAAGCGCCAGGTTCTCGCCGAGCCGACGCCCGACCTTCCCGAGCGCACCTGGGCGAGCCTGGCAGACGGCACCCCGCTCGTCACCACCGGCAAGGTCGGTGCCGGCCGTATCGTCCTGTTCCACGTCAGCGCCGAGACGGGATGGTCGAACCTGCCGCTTTCGGGCGACTTCGTGGAGATGCTGCGCCGTAGCGTGCAGCTGTCGCGCGGCGGCGGCGTCGCAGCGAGCGGAGAAGCGCAGGGCCAGCGCCTGCCCCCCTACCGGCTCCTGACCGCCGTCGGCACGCTTTCGACCGACACCGGCGAAGCAAAGCCCCTCGATCCGGCCACGGCCGGCAGCACCGCTGCGACCGCCGACAACCCGCCCGGCCTCTACGGCTCGCAGGACGGGTTCGTGGCCCACAACCTGCTGGCTGCCGGGCAGATGCTGAAGCCGCTCGCAACCGGAGACGCCGCGTCCCTCATGCGCGAAAGCCTGATCGGCCAGATGGCGAAATCGCTGAAGCCCGCCCTGTTCCTGATCGCGACGCTGCTGCTGCTGGCAGATTGCCTCGTGGTGCTGTTCATGAACGGCGCCTTCACGCGCCGCTTCCGGGTAACGCCCGCGCGCAGCGCGGCCGCGCTTATGGCGATGGTCACCGTCTCGGTCGGCATGCTGGCGCTCGCCTCAACGCAAGCGCTCGCCGAGGACACCAAGCCCGACGACGATGGTCTGCTGCAACGGCTCGACACCACCCATCTAGCCTATGTGCTGACCGGGGAGGACGAGGTCGACAGCATCTCCGAGCGCGGGCTTGCCGGCCTCACCGAGTTTCTCACCTACCGCACCACGCTGGAGCCAGGCGAGCCGATGGCGGTCGACATCTCCAAGGACGAGCTTGCGGTCTATCCGCTGATCTACTGGCCGGTCAGCGCAACGGCGCAGATGCCTTCGCCCGCAGACGTCGCCCGCATCGACGCCTACATGCGCAATGGCGGCACCGTCCTGTTCGACACCCGCGACCAGTATTCGTCACTGGAGAACAGCGCCGACACCAGCCCCAACACGCAGCGGCTGCGCGATATTCTCGCCAACCTCGACATCCCGCCGCTGGAGCCGGTGCCGCCGGATCACGTGCTGACGAAGTCCTTCTACCTTCTCAGTAACTTCCCCGGGCGCTATGCCGGCAGCCCCCTTTGGGTCGAAGCCGAACTCGACCAGGCGCAGGATCCGAACCGTCCGGCCCGCGCCGGCGACGGCGTGACCCCGATCATGATCACCGGCAACGATTTCGCCGGCGCCTGGGCAATCGACGCCAACGGCATGCCGCTTTTGCCGACCGTGCCGCCGGACGAGGTGCAGCGCGAGCATGCCTTCCGCTCCGGCGTCAACATCATGATGTACATGCTGACCGGCAACTACAAGGCGGATCAGGTACATGTGCCCGCCCTTCTCGAAAGGCTGGGCCAGTAGCATGAGCATCACCTTCTCCCCGCTTTTTCCATGGTATGTCATCGGCCTGATCGCCGCCCTGGCGCTTGTGCTGGCCGGGATCGGTCTCTGGCGGCGGATGCGCGGCGGCGCACTTCGGGCCGCTGCCCTCGCCCTTCTCGTGCTCGCACTCGCCAATCCCGTCGTGATGCGCGAGGAGCGCGAGCCGCTGTCGACCGTCGTCGCCGTCGTCGTCGACCGCAGCCAGAGCCAGCAGAACCCCGAACGCACGGCGATGACCGATCAGGCGCTGACGCAGTTGAACGACAACCTCTCCCGCTATCCCCGCATCGAGCCGCGCATCGTCGAGGCAGGCGACGATCCGGATTCCGACACGCCGTCCACGCGCCTGTTCGATGCGCTCACGGCCGCGCTGGCCGATGTGCCTCCGTCGCGCGTCGGCGGCGCCATCATGATCACCGACGGCCAGATCCACGACATTCCCGATCCCACGGCGTTTTCCGCCTTCGATGCGCCGGTGCATGGTCTGATCACGGGACGTCCGGACGAATTCGACCGGCGGATCGAGGTGCTGAGCGCGCCGCGCTTCGGCATCGTCGGCGAGCCGCAGGAACTGAGGTTCCGCGTCACCGACGACGGCAAGAGCCCGGGCACGACAGCACGCGTCACCATCCGCCTGAACGGCAACGAGATCGCATCCGAGACGGTGGCGCCGGGCGCCGAGACGCCCTTCCGCTTCGCCGTTCCGCGCGGCGGCCACAATGTCCTCGAATTTGCCGTGGACCCGGTGGAAGGCGAGATCACCACCGCCAACAACCGCGCCGTCCACATCATCGACGGCATCCGCGAGAACCTGCGCGTGCTGCTGGTCTCCGGCGAACCGCATGCCGGCGAGCGCGCCTGGCGCAACCTGCTGAAGTCCGACACCGCGATCGACCTCGTCCACTTCACCATTTTGCGCCCGCCAGAAAAGCAGGACGGCACGCCGATCAACGAGCTGTCGCTGATCGCCTTCCCCACCCGCGAGCTCTTCGTCGACAAGATCAACGAGTTCGACCTGATCATCTTCGACCGCTACCAGCATCGCGGCGTGCTGCCGATCCTCTACTACGACAATATCGCCCAATACGTCGAAAACGGCGGCGCGCTGCTGATTGCCGCGGGGCCCGAGCATGCCGGCAGCGATTCCATAGCCTATACGCCGCTCTCCGTCGTCCTTCCGGCGACGCCGACCGGGGTCATGAACGAGAAGGCCTTCTATCCGCGCCTTTCCGAACAGGGCAAGAAACACCCCGTCACCCGCGGCCTCGAAGGGGCATTCGACGAGCCGCCGCAGTGGGGACGCTGGTTCCGCACCGTCGACGTGGCGCGCCCGCAGGGCAATGTCGTCATGGAAGGGGCCGACAACAATCCGCTTCTGGTGCTCAACCGCTACGGCGAGGGCCGCGTCGCCATGCTGCTATCCGACCAGGGCTGGCTGTGGGCGCGCGGTTTCGAAGGCGGCGGCCCGCATGTTTCGCTCTATCGCCGCACCGCCCACTGGCTGATGCAGGAACCGGCGCTGGAGGAAGAGGCCCTGACGGCGCGCACCTTCGGCAGGACGCTGGAGATCACCCGCCAGACGATCAAGGATGCGCCGGGCCCCGCAACGGTGAAGCTGCCCTCCGGCCGGACGGAATCGGTCGAGCTCAAGGAAAGCGGTCCCGGCCTCTACAAGGCCGAGTTGAAGACGGCCGAAACCGGCCTCTACGAAATCGAAAACGACGGACTGACCGCGCTGGTCCATGTCGGCGCAGTCGATGCGCCGGAATTCAAGGCGACCATCTCGACCACGGAAACCCTGGCGCCGCTTGCCGAAAACACGAAGGGTACGGTGCGTCGGCTGGCCGAAGCGCAAGGCAGCCCGGAAGTCCCGCCGCTCCTGCCGGTTTCCGGTTCTGTACGCACCGCCGACCCGCAACGCCTCTCGCTGAGCATGACCAACGAGACCGTGCTGAAGGGGATCGACAGCCTGTCGCTGTTTGCCGGTTTCGCCGGCGTCGGCCTGCTGCTGCTCGCACTCTCCGCCACCTGGTATCGCGAAGGGCGCTGACAGGTTTGTCGGATAGCCGACACGACAAGGGAGCCCCGGCGCGCTGAAGCATTTCCGCGCACCGGGGCTCCGTCATTGATGGGCTCCCGTTTCGCCCCGTCCTGGGCATCCGCGGCCTCACAGCGTTCGAATTCGCCTGTCCGGGGATGGCCTTCCGCCTCCGTTCCCTATCGGAGCGCGCTTTCCACCGTTCTCGCAATCCATTCTTCGGGCGTGATACCGGCCTGCCTGGCGCGCTCGCTCACCGCCGCTGCGGTGTTCGGATCGAGGGGAACTTGATACACCAGATCCTCGACATTGCCCTCGGCAAGCACCACCCTGCTCGCCTGCGCTGCGAATTCCCTGACGCGTGCCGCCTTCTCCTCATCGCTCAGGCTCGCCTCGGCGGCGACCGCCGGGCAATAGAACGCAATGAGATGATTGATGGAATCGTCGGCGGAAAGGCCCTGTTCGCGCAGGAAACCGGCTGCAGCCTGCAGCTCCGCCGGCTGTTCCAGCAATATGCCCTTGGCGCGGAGGCGTTCGACTTCCACCGGAGCGGCGGGCGTGTCGAGGTCTGCAAGCCGCGGGCATTCGAGGCCTGCCGCACGCGCCGGACCGCCGCCCGCAGCCAGGCATGCACCGACAATGGCAATCGCAAGGGCCGCAGTCTTCATGGATGGCGCTCCCGAACAATCCGCGTCCATCGCGGCGTTTTCTTCTGCGCCCCATAGTATAGGAACGGCATTCCGGCACAACTATACTGGCGTTTCCCGCGCATCCCCGAGGATGGGCAAGACAAACCATGGCATGGATTGAAGTCTGAAGGGGTGCGGCGAAAGCGGATACACCACCTGAGACGCCGCGTGCGACGTTCAGGCAGGAATTGCCGCGCGAGCCGGAGCTAGCTCGCGACCGCAAGCTCCAGCGGCTGGGCTGCAGCCTCTTCCGGTCGCCAGCCGATCGTGCCTTGCAGGCGGGCATGCGTATCGGGTGAGAACGGCACGACCAGAACCCGCTTCGGGTCCACCGGTCCGGGGAAGGTCAGCGCGTTGTAGGCGACCTTCTCGAAGCCCAGCGGGCCATAATATGGCGGGTCGCCGACGAGGATGACCGCCTCCGAGCCCTTCCGCTTTGCCGCTTCCACGGCGATGCGGACCAGTTCCCGTCCGATGCCCCGGTTCTTGTGCGAAGGCCTCACGGCGAGCGGACCGAGGAGATGGCCCTTCACCGATCCTGCCATGACCGGCGTCATCCGAACCGATGCGATCGTCTCACCGTCGTCGGCGCAGATGAAGGAAAGCGAAAGGTCGTGCGGACCCTGCTCCCGGATGCGGGCAGCGGCGCGCACATGCCGTCCGGGGCCGAAGGCTTCTTCGTTGATGATTTCGATGGCTGCGTCGTGGGACGCGTCTTCGGTCAGGTAGACGAGGTCGTGCTTGGACAGGTCGTGTTTGGACATGGGATCGGAAACCGTATGCGAGACAACAAGAGATGGCTTCGCCTCGAGGGAGGCGTCACGAGCATCAGCGTCGTCGCGGGTTTCCTGCAAAGAACATCGTGCGGACCAAGCGTTCCTCATCATGCCACGGCGGCATGAATTTCCTGACCAGCGCGGATAGCAGAAAATTGCCGCGTGTCAAAGCCAAAAACGCACTGTTCAGAAAATAGAGCCTATTCGTACGTGTTCGTTTCATTATCTATCTAGCCAGACAAAACGACGAGGAAATCGAAGGAGATCAGGCATGGGAAGGCTTGTGGACGGCGTCTGGCAGGACGTCTGGTACGATACGAAGGCGACGAAGGGACATTTCAAGCGGCAGCCCTCGCAGTTTCGCAACTGGGTCACGCCGGACGGAAGCGCTGGCCCGACCGGTGAAGGCGGCTTCAAGGCCGAAGCCGGTCGCTACCATCTCTATGTGTCGCTCGCCTGTCCCTGGGCGCACCGCACGCTCATCTTCCGCAACCTGAAGAAGCTTCAGGATCTGATCTCGGTATCGATCGTCGATCCGGTGATGCTGAAGAGCGGCTGGGAGTTCAAGGGAGCGGACGGTGGCACCGTCGACCATCTCTTCGGACTGGGTGCGTTGTGGCAGGTCTATGTGAAAGCCGACCCGCACTATAGCGGCCGGGTCACTGTTCCGCTGCTGTGGGACAAGAAGCAGGGCAGGCCGGTTTCCAATGAATCCGCTGAAATCATCCGCATGTTCAACTCCGCCTTCGACGGCGTCACGGGCTGCCGGGACGACTATTATCCCGCCGCCCTGCGCGGTGAGATCGACGCGCTCAACGAACATATCTACGACACCGTCAACAACGGGGTCTACAAGTCCGGTTTTGCGACGACGCAGGAAGCCTATGAGGAAAACGTCGTCAGGCTCTTTGCCACCCTCGACGAGCTGGAAGAGCGGCTTGCGACCCGCCGCTACCTGACCGGCGAACAGATCACCGAAGCCGACTGGCGGCTCTTCACGACGCTGGTCCGTTTCGATGCCGTCTATGTCGGCCACTTCAAATGCAACATCCGCCGCATCGCCGATTATCCGAACCTGTCCGGCTACCTGCGCGATCTCTACCAGGTGAAAGGCGTCGCCGAAACGGTGAACATGCACCACATCAAGACGCACTACTATCGCAGCCACCTGACGATCAACCCGACCGGCATCGTGCCTGTCGGCCCGCAGCAGGATCTCACCGCCCCGCACGGGCGCGACAGCCTGCTGGCGGCCTGAGAGCGCGGGTTCCCGCCCCCTGCGCCGTTACCAGAAGTCGGCCGGCGTCGTGTTGCCGGCGACTTCCTCCAGCCGGCGGCGCGTCGCAGCCGTCACCCCCGCCGGCAGGTCGCCGAGCGCGAAGAACCGCGCCTCCACGATTTCCCGGTCCGCCACCTTGGGAGCGCTCTGGCGAACGTTTCGGCAGATGTAGAAGAGCACGTGATCGCGCTTGCTGGTCTGCCTGTTGAAATAGACATGGAAGAGCTCCGGCGCGTCGCCGAAGAGAAGGTTGCCCTCTTCCCGCATCTCCTTGGCCAGCGCCTGCGGGGCGGTCTCGTGCCGCTCGACGCCGCCGCCCGGCATGTGCCAGCCGGTAACGTAGCTGTGTCGGACGAGGAAAATCCGCCCCTCCGCGTCGAAGCAGGCCGCCCGCACGCCGAGTGTCATCCCGCGCGCATAGGCAAAATAGGTGTGAATGGCGCGCGTGAAGATGCGGGCCCACAGGTTTCGCATTTCCGGCGGTTGATCGCTGTCCATCGGCTCCCTTCGCCGCCTCCAATCACGGCCCATTAGGCTTTGCCACAAACGTGGCCGGAATCAATCCACCCACCTGGCCAGTCCCGCATTGTCCACCCACAAAGCGAAAAGCCCGAGCGCCTCGGCAACGAATCCCGGCAGCCGGCATTCCCTTTGCGTCGCATCTTGGTCTATTGAGGGTCATGTTCCGTCTCGCACATATTTCCGACATCCACCTGGGGCCCCTCCCCGCCCTGTCCGTTCTGGAACTGGCCTCGAAACGGATAACCGGCTTCGTCAACTGGCATCGAAACCGGCGGCGCCACCTGTTCGCCAACACGCTGGAACTCGTGACCGACGATGTCGAGCGCCGCGATCCAGATCATCTTGCGATCACCGGCGACCTCGTCAATCTCGCCGCCAGGATCGAGATCGACACCGTGGCCCGCTGGCTTTCCGGCGTCGGCAAGCCCGAAAACGTCTCCGTCGTGCCCGGAAACCACGACGCCTATGTGCCCGGCGCCTACGAGCGATCAACGCAGAGCTGGTACCCCTACATGCGCGGCGACGGCGCGCCGGAGGCGTGGAGCGAAGACCGGCATGTGTTTCCCTATATACGCGTTCGCGACAATGTCGCACTTATCGGATGCTCCACGGCGGTCGCCACGCCCCCTTTTGCCGCCAGCGGCTATTTCGGCAGGCGGCAGGCGCGCGAGACCGTCAATCTTCTGCGCGCCGCCGGCGAGGCCGGCCTGTTCCGCGTCGTCATGATCCATCACCCACCGATCCACGGTGCCACCTCCTTTCACAAGCGCATGATCGGCATTCGCCGCTTTGCCGCGACGATATCGGCCGGCGGGGCCGAGCTGGTCCTGCACGGCCACACCCACCTCAACACCGTCCACTGGCTGAAGAGCCCGGCGGCTCCCGTACCGGTCGTCGGCATCTCGTCCGCCTCGCAAGGCCCGGGCGGCCACAAGCCGCCGGCGGGCTACAACATCTTCTCGATTTCCGGCGGGCCGGGACGCTGGAACATGATGCGCGAGCGCTACGAAATCGATCAGTTCGGCACAGATATCGTGCTTGCAGAGACCACGCGGTTTTCGATAGCGGAATAAATCGCAAGGCGGCAGCGTCCAACAGGAGAATGCGTTTCCGTTGCCGGATGCCGGGCGGGGACGTCTTCTTCCGATCGGCAATTTCTCGTGGAAGGAACGCTCATGCCCGCCAAGTCCGTAACCCGTACGACCCTTGCGGCAGCCCTGCTTTTGGCGTTCACGCCGATCGGCCAGGCGTCCGCCGCAGACAGCGGCTCCGGCTCGCCGCCTACGCCCACCCAGACGACAACCACCTGCACGAACGGCAAGATCTGGAGCGCGACGCGCAAGATGTGCCTGACGCCGGAACAGATCAAATCCGAGCAGAAAAAGAAAGGCTCGCAGAAGAAGAGCGAGCTGAAGCCGGATGACATTCTGTATGAGGCCGCCCGCGAATTTGCCTATGCGGGCCGATACCAGCACGCTCTTGAAACGCTGAAGGCGGCGGAGAACCAGCGCGACCCGCGCATCCTCAACTATTACGGCTTCACCTATCGCAAGCTCGGCGACATGGACACGGCGATGTCCTACTACCACCAGGCACTGCAGGCCGACGAGAACTACATCCTCGCCCGCTCCTACATGGGACAGGCCTTGATCCAGCAGGGCGACATCGAAGGCGCCCGCGTCCAGCTGGTGGAGATCAGGGACCGCGGCGGCGAAGGGACCTGGGCCTATCGCGCCCTTCTGCAATCCCTTGGCGGCGAACGCAGCCGTTATTGACCGCAAGCGTCGAAAAAAGTCGTTCGGGCCGGCGTGCAAGCGCCGGCCCTTTTGCTATCATGCTTCCAGACTGGCAGGAACGAGGGGCAGGAAAGGCACGGAGCTTCCATTCTCCGGTCTGATGCTTGCGCAGCAGCGGGCAAATGTTTCATACCTGTGCGTCGAGCCCCGCACAGTGCGAATACCGATCCGATCTCGAACGTTCCCTTGGGGAAGCAATGCGTCAGACGGCAGAAACAGACGAATTCCGGCGTGACCTGGTTGGACTTCTGCCGAAGCTGCGCCGTTTTGCGATGACCTTGACCAGAAACGCCAGCGATGCAGACGATCTCGTCCAGGAAGCCTGTGAACGTGCGATCACCCGCAGCCACCTCTGGAACGGAGAGGGACGGCTGGAGAGTTGGATTTATGCCATGACGCGCAACCTCTGGGTGGACGAGGTCCGAAAGCGCAAGGTCCGCACGGGTTCGGGGACCGTCGATTTCTCCGAACAGGACGATCTCCACATCGAAGCATCGGCAGACAAGGCCGTCTACGCCAAGCAACTGCACAAGTTGATCATGACCATGCCGGAGGGCCTCTCCAGCGTGTTCCTGCTCGTCAACGTGGAAGGGCACAGCTACCGCGAGGCCGCCGACATTCTCGGAATACCGATCGGAACCGTCATGAGCAGGCTGTCGACCGCCCGTATACGACTGGCCGCGATGATATCCGAACAGACAGAGAGAAGGACCTGAGCTTTGGAAAGCACGCAGGGTCTCCCGTTGGAAGTGCGCTTGTCGGCCTATCTGGACGGACAACTGAGCCACAGCGAAATCCGGGAAATCGACGTCATGCTGGCGCGCGACGAAAAGGCGCGCACGCTGTTCAACCGGCTGAAGCTCGGCAGCGACCTCGGCCGCAAGGCCTTCGAGGACATGCTGCACGACCCCGTCCCGCTCGACCTCGTCCGCAGCATCAAGCAGGCCTCGGCCGAGACCGGCCAGAACCGCATGCGCTCTCCCCTGTCGCCGCCTTCCAAGGAGGCACCGCCGAAGAAAAGACTATGGAAAGTTGCAGGAGCCGGACTCGCCCTGCTCGCTGCCGGCGTCGGCGCCGGCTATCTCTCCGCCGCATGGCAGAACCCGGTTCCCCCGCCGGTCCACATCGCCGTCGCGCGAAACTGGCTTGACGACATCGCCGACTACCACCGGATCTATGCCCGCCAGTCCCGCCACCTCGTCGAGGTGCCGGCTTCCGAGAGCCAGCACATCACCCAATGGCTGACGACCGCGGTCGGCGTCGACTTCTCGATACCGGACCTCAGCGCGAAGGGCCTGACCTTCGAGGGTGCGCGCCTTCTCGTCGCCGGCAGCATGCCGACGGCACAGCTAATATACCGCGACCAGGACGGCGACATCTTCGCCGTCTGTTTCCAGAAAAGCGAGCCCGTGCCGGAAATGACGGAGCTGACCGACAGCATCCGCGACGACCTCGGCCTGGTCTCCTGGCAACGCGGCGCAGGCGCCTTCGTCGTCATCGGCCCCTCGTCCGATCCGCAGCTGGAATCCATCGCCACGGCCGTGGCCCAGACGATCTGACACGCAGCTCCGTCGGACGCCTCACGCTATCGACGATCCACTTGGACGCGAAAACGCCGCCCCGAAATGCGGAGCGGCGTCGAATTGCCTTTGTCTCGCTATGTCAGCGGCCGGCTTCTTCCAGAACGCGATTGGCCGCAGAGACGATCGCTTCCAGCGAGGCGGTGACGATGTTGGTGTTCATGCCGACGCCGAAAAGCTTTCCACCGGGATGGGCGATCTCGACATAGGCGATCGCCGCCGCATTCGAGCCCTTCTGGAGGGAGTGTTCGGAATAGTCGACGACGGACATCTCGATGCCGGTATAAATCGAAAGCGCATGGATGAAGCCGTCGATAGGCCCGGTGCCCTGCCCCTCGATCCGCTTCGTCTCATTGCGATCGGTGATCTCGGCCGCAACGATTCGCACGCCCTTGTGCGCGGTATCGGGATAGGTGTGGTGGTCGACGAAGCGCAGCCGCGCATCCGGCTGGCTCACATAGCGTTCGACGAAGCGCTCGTAGATGCGCTGCGATGGCAGTTCCACGCCCTGTTCGTCGGTAATGCGCTGGATGTCCTCGCGGAACTCGACCTGCAGGTTGCGCGGCAGGTTGATGCCGTGATCCTGCTGCAGGATGTAGGCGATGCCGCCCTTGCCCGACTGCGAGTTGATGCGGATGATCGCCTCGTAGGTACGCCCGACATCCTGCGGATCGATCGGCAGGTAGGGCACCTCCCACAGCGGCTTGTTGGCGGTCTTGATCGCCTTCATGCCCTTGTTGATCGCATCCTGGTGCGAGCCCGAAAAAGCGGTATAGACCAGTTCGCCGACATAAGGGTGGCGCTCGGGGATGATCATCTCGTTGGAATATTCGTAGACCGCCTTGATGCGCTCGATGTCGGTGCAGTCGAGCCCCGGATCGACGCCTTGCGTGTACATGTTGAGCGCCAGCGTCACGACGTCCACATTGCCGGTGCGCTCGCCGTTGCCGAACAGCGTGCCTTCGACGCGGTCCGCGCCCGCCATCAGGCCGAGCTCGGTCGCAGCGATCCCGGTGCCGCGGTCATTGTGCGGGTGCAGCGAGACGATCAGGTTTTCGCGGTTGTCGAGGTTGCGGCACATCCATTCGATCTGGTCGGCATAGACGTTCGGCGTCGCCATCTCGACGGTCGATGGCAGGTTGATGATCAGCTTGTTCTCCGCCGTCGGCCGCACGATCTCGGTAACCGCGTTGCAGATCTCCAGCGCTACCTCGAGCTCGGTGCCCGTGAAGCTCTCCGGCGAGTATTCGAAGCGGTAGTCGCCGCCGGCCTTCGCCGCCATGTCGGTGATCATCTTGGCCGCGTCGGTGGCGATCTGCTTGATGCCGGCCACGTCCTTGGCGAACACGACACGGCGCTGCAACTCGCTGGTCGAGTTGTAGAAATGGATGATCGGCCGCTTCGCGCCCTCGAGAGCCTCGAAGGTACGGGTGATCAGCTCCGGCCGGCACTGGACGAGCACCTGCAACGAGACGTCGTCGGGAACGTTGCCCTGCTCGACGCACCAGCGGGCGAAGTCGAAGTCCGTCTGCGAAGCGGACGGGAAGCCGATCTCGATTTCCTTGAAGTTCATGTCCAGCAGGAGCTGGAACATGCGGGCCTTGCGGTCATGGCCCATCGGGTTGACGAGCGACTGGTTGCCGTCGCGCAGGTCCACCGAACACCAGATCGGCGCCTGGTCGATCGTCTTGCCGGGCCAGGTGCGGTCGGGAATGTTGACCTGCGGATAGGGCTGATACTTCACGGCGGCGTTGCTCATGCCGCTCTTACGGGTGTCGATAGTGGTGCTCATGTGCCTGTCTCTTCTCGTCCCGGCTCTCGCATGCAGCCTCATAGCGGATCGAAGCTCGCTTGGCGACGGCGAAAGCGGCCCTTCGTCGGGCGCCCGGGAAATTTACGATAGGGGTAATGCGAGGAGCACTTGTGCCGGCGGGCTTTTCGGCCGCCGGGCGCTCCTCAAAGGACCCGGCAACCGCGCGTAAGGCCGAGAAGAAGGAGCGAGGTGAAGCTGCGCGCGCGTTCGCGGGCGGCCTGACGGCTGCGCGATATGCGTGCGACGATGTTGCTTTCGCTCTTGGACATGGACCGGCTTATAGCCGCGAACCCGCAAGGGCGCAAGTCGCGGCTAGATGATTTGTGAAAACCGCTGGCCGGGGATAGTCTTTGCCGATGGCGCCGATCGGCAGCCGCCGCAAGGGAATGAAACGATGAAGGTCCGCTACGCGATGCTCGCAATCATGGCCGTACTATCGGTCGGCTGTCAGTCGAATCCGCCGAGCCAGAAGACGCTCGACGCGACCAACTACTGCTTCCGTCGCTTCGGAGGCCCCTCCAATACCAACTACGACTCATGCGTCTATGCCCGGCAGATGGGCATGGAAGTAACGCCGGCGACTGCCGGCTGGTGATCAGCCGGAAGCCGATCGCGATCTCGCGGATTTGCGCATGTCTTGATCGCGAAGACCGCGGCGTGAGATCGCCATCGACAAAATGAAAAGCGCCCTCCGTCAGGGCGACGGAAGGCGCTTGGTAACGCGCAGTGCAGGCCTGCTCAGATATCGGCCTGCGACGTGACGATCCGCGAAACGAGACCGTATTCGATCGCATCCTTGGCCGATAGCCAGTAGTCGCGGTCCGTATCCTTGGCGATCTTTTCGATCGGCTGGCCGGTTGCGTCTGCGAAGATCTTGTTCAGGCGCTCGTTCATCTTGATGATCTCGCGGGCCTGGATCTCGATGTCCGAAGCCATGCCACGCGTGCCGCCGGACGGTTGGTGCAGCAAAAAGCGCGTGTTCGGCAGGCAGATCCGGCGCTCCTTTGGAGCGGCGACATAGATCAGCGCGCCGGCGGAGGCGACCCAGCCGGTGCCGATCATCCACACCTTCGGCTTGATGAACTTGATCATGTCGTGGATGCTGTCGCCGGACTCGACGTGGCCGCCCGGAGAGTTGACGAAGATGCGGATGTCCTCGTCGCTGGCAGCGGCGAGCGCCACGAGCTGCGAGTTGACCTTCTGTGCCAGCTCCTGGTTGATGCCGCCATAGATGAAGATCGAGCGCGACTTGAACAGGTTCGCCTCGGTTTCCTTGCCGAGCGGCAGCTCGGTCTTCTTGTCTTCTTCGTCGCTCATCGGCAACTCTCCGCCTGTTGTCTCATAGGTCTTGCCGCAGTCAGATAATGCGACTCACGTGCCAAGACAATGCAACAAAACGCAAGCCGGGCGATAGAGGCGGCAAACACCACCGGGAAAAAGGGTAAATGATCGACAGGGACGCGGCCGGACTTGCGCATCTTTACGTATGGACACGGCCGTTCGCGACCCTAAGATACCGGATGTATTGACGAAACGAACCGGCTGTCTCCCACGGCCGGATTTACTCTGGGGACATTATGTTCAAACGCCTTCTGCTCGCGCTCGGCTTGACCGCCGCATCGGCCGCTCCGGCCTTCGCCCACCTCAACCCGCAGGAACACGGCTCCTTCATGGCCGGCTTCTCCCATCCGCTGTTCGGCCTCGATCACATCCTCGTCATGGTTGCCGTCGGCCTGTGGGCGGCGCAGATCGGCGGAAGGGCAATGGGGGCGGTACCGGCGGCTTTCGTGGCGATGATGGCACTCGGCTTCGGCCTTGCCGTCGCGGGCGTCTCGCTGCCCTTCGTCGAGCCGGTGATCCTCGCCTCGGTCGTGGCCCTGGGCCTGCTGGTGGCGATGGCCGTCCGCCTCGATCCGGCCGTCTCGGCCGCGATCGTCGCCGTCTTCGCGCTCTTCCACGGTCACGCCCATGGCGGCGAGCTCGGTGTCGCCGGTGCCCTGCCCTTTGCAACCGGATTCGTGATCGCAACCGCACTGCTGCATGTCGCCGGCATCGCACTTGGCCTTGGCATCGGGCGGATCACCGGCGGCCGTATCGTGACGCGCATTCTTGGCGCCGCCACCGCGCTTGCAGGCGTTGCCCTCGCCTTCGGCTGAGCGCGCTGGCTTTGCATCGACGCTGCAGCCACCGCTGCAGCGTCGTGCCTCGCACAGCGCCTCTTCTCTCCGACACACGGCCTTGGTGCACGGCGGCTTCACAAGAGCGCGACGACAGAACTTAACATTTTGAAATAAAGTATTTTTTAGAGTACACTAATAATACGCCACACAACCGTGTGCGGCGTGAAAATGCCTCACGAACGGAGGTTGCAGCATGAACATGATGTCTGGACGGAGAGGTCAGGATCTGGTCACTCTGATCTTGGCGTTTTGCCTGTTCATCTCTCCCTGGGTCGTCGGTTTCGCCGCCGACCTGACGCCAAGCTGGAACGCCTGGATCGCCGCCATCGTCCTCGGCGCCTGCGCGATCATGACGCTTTCCGCCTTTGCGGAATGGGAGGAATGGGTAAACATGGTGATCGGCCTGTGGCTGGTCGCCTCGCCTTGGATGCTCGGCTTCATGGCCAATACGAACGCGATGTGGACGCATGTCATCCTAGGACTCTGCACCGCCGCTCTGTCGGCATGGGCAGTCTGGGACTTCCGCCACCCGCATTCGCACGCCTGACGGCACCCCGTCAGGCCGGAAACGGCCTGTCGGGAAATAACCGAGCAGGCGTTCCGGCCGAATGCGCCGAACGCCCCATGCCGGCGCCGCCCGCCGCAAACCGACGAGCGGCGCTTTCTTTTGCCGGCCGATTTCCGCCTTGAATGTCGCGCGTCCACCACCGCATCGCGCTTCGGCCGACTTTCGTGAATTCAACCACGCCCGCGATAGGTCGGCACGCCCTGATCCGGCAGCCAGACGCCATCCGGCACAGTCCCCGTCTGCCAGAAGACGTCGATCGGGATGCCGCCGCGCGGATACCAGTAGGCGCCGATCCTGAGCCACTTCGGGGCAAGCAGTTCCACCAGACGCTTGGCGATATAGATCGAGCAGTCCTCGTGGAAGGCGCCGTGGTTGCGGAAGGAGTGCAGGAACAGCTTCAGCGACTTCGATTCCACCAGCGACGCATCGGGAATGTAGTCGATGACGATATGAGCGAAGTCGGGCTGCCCGGTCATCGGGCAGAGCGAGGTAAATTCCGGCGCGGTGAAACGCACGACATAGTCCGTGCCCTGGTTGCCGTTCGGCACCTTTTCCAGGACCGCCTCCTCCGGTGTCGACGGCAGATCGACATTGCGGCCGAGTTGGGAGAGATTTGAAACGTCGGTCTTGCTCATGCCTTGGCCTTTTCCACTTTCACCCTGATACCATGTGCCTTTTCCGTTTCCGGCTCCACATGAATGGCAACCTGCGCGCCCTGACGGACACCCTCGATCGCCGCTTCCAGCCGGTCGCAGATGTCGTGCGCGTCTCCGACCGCCATCCTCGCCGGCACCACGAGATGGAACTCGACGAAGATCACCTGTCCGGCCCGGCGCGTCTTTAGGTCATGGACGCCGAGCGAACCGTCCGCATTGACGGCGATCGCTTGCTTGATGGCTGCTTCCTCCTCCGCCTCGATCGCATGGTCCATCAGTCCGTTGACGGAATTCATGATGATCTTCCAGCCCTGGAAGACGATGTGGATCGCCACAAGGATCGCCATCACCGGATCGAGGATCGCATAACCGGTGAGAACGACCAGAATGAGGCCCACCAGAACACCCGCCGAGGTGACGACGTCCGCCATGATGTGATGACCGTCGGCGGTAAGCGCGGGCGAGCGATGCCGGCGCCCGGCGCGGATGAGGATCGTCGCCCAGACGACGTTGATGACGCCGGCCAGGAAGTTTATCGCAAGCCCGAGCACCGGCTGCTCGAGCACCGTCGGCGCCCACAGCTTCGGTATCGCCTCCTGCAGGATCAGCAACGCGGCGACAACGATGAGGACGCCCTCGATGACCGCAGAGACGTATTCCGCCTTGTGATGGCCGAAGGGATGGGTCGCATCGGCCGGCCGCGAAGCGTAGCGGATCGCGCCCCATGCAACGACGGCGGCAACGACGTTCACCGTCGATTCCAGGGCATCCGAGAGCAGCGCCACCGAGCCGGTCACCCACCAGGCCAGCATCTTCAGCCCCAGCACGAAAATGGCCATCGGGATGCCGATCAGGGCCAGCCGATTGACGGTAGGATTGCCGTTGCTTGCCATGTGGCCTCCAGTGCGGATGCGAACGAATTGCAGAGTTTCGCCCTTCAACGCAAAACCGCCCGCGCGGGGGTCGCGCAGGCGGCTGTGATCGGCATCTCTATCGGCCGGTTCGGCCGAAAAGTCAAAGCCGGAATCGGCTCATGCAGCCTTCGTCTTCGCCTTTCGCGACAGGTGCGCCACCACGTTCTCGATCATCCGCATGCCGGCGTCGCCGCCGAGCGTCATGATCGATTCGGGGTGGAACTGGACCGCGGCCACCGGCTCCTTGGCATGCTCGATGCCCATGATCGTGCCGTCCTCGCTCTCCGCCGTGATGATGAAGTCGCGCGGCAGCGTCGCCGGATCGGCGAAGATCGAATGATAGCGGCCGACCGTCACCTCCTTGCCAAGACCCGAGAAGACGATGCCGGGCTCCAGCACGCGGATGCGCGACGGCTTGCCGTGCATCGGCACTGCAAGCTGCCGAAGATCGCCGCCATAGGCTTCCGCCAACGCCTGCAGGCCGAGGCAGACGCCGAAGATCGGCAGGTCGCGTGCGCGCGCCTTCTTGATCGTCGCCTTGCAGTCGAAGTCCTTCGGGCTGCCGGGTCCGGGCGAAAGCACGACGAGGTCGGGCTTCAGCCGGTCGAACAGCTCTTCGGCGACCGGCGTGCGCACCGTCGTCACCGTCGCCCCGGTCTGGCGGAAATAGTTCGCCAGCGTATGGACGAAACTGTCCTCGTGATCGACGAGCAGGATGTTGACGCCGGCGCCGACCGAAGCAACGTCACGTTGCGTCTTTGAAGCGTTTCCGGCCTTGGCGTCACGGATGGCTGCGATCATGGCGGATGCCTTCAGTTCGGTTTCGGCTTCTTCTTCCTGCGGGTTGGAATCGTTGAGCAGCGTCGCGCCGGCCCTGACCTCCGCAATCCCGTCCTTGATGCGGATGGTGCGCAGCGTCAGGCCCGTGTTCATGTCACCGTTGAAGCCGACCATGCCAATGGCCCCACCATACCACAGCCGCGGGCTCTTCTCGTGCGCCTCGATGAAGCGCATCGCCCAGAGTTTTGGCGCCCCGGTGACGGTCACCGCCCAGGCATGGCTGAGAAAGCCGTCGAAGGCATCCATGTCGTCGCGCAGGCGGCCCTCGATGTGGTCCACCGTGTGGATCAGCCGCGAATACATCTCGATCTGACGACGGCCGATCACCTTGACCGAACCGGGCTCGCACACGCGGCTCTTGTCGTTACGATCGACGTCCGAGCACATCGTGAGTTCGGACTCGTCCTTCTTGGAATTGAGGAGCTTGAGGATCTGCTCCGAGTCGGCAATCGGGTCGTCGCCGCGCTTGATCGTACCCGAGATCGGGCAGGTCTCGATACGGCGGCCGGACACGCGCACGAACATCTCCGGCGAAGCGCCGACGAGATATTCCTGATTGCCGAGGTTGATGAAGAAGGAATAGGGCGACGGGTTGATCGCCTTCAGCCGGAGCGAGATCTCCGACGGCTTGCTGTCGCAGCGCTCGAAGAATTTCTGTCCCGGCACCACCTCGAACAGGTCGCCGCGGCGGAAACTCTCCTTCGCCTTGGTGACCAGTTCGGCATACTCGCCCGGCCGGTGATCACCATGCGGCGGAATGGTATCCGACGTGCGGAAAGGTTCGGAGGCGATCGCCTGCTCGCGTCCCTCGGTGGTGACCCCGCCCTTTTCAAAATCGTAGCGGTCGATCCAGGCCTTGGCGGCATAGTGGTCGACCACCAGGATTTCGTCGGGCAGAAACAGCACCATGTCGCGCTGGTCGTCCGGCCGCTCCAGCTTCAGGTCGATCGCGTCGAACTGGAAGGCGAGATCGTAGCCGAAAGCGCCGTAAAAGCCGAGGTTGGCGTCCTCGGCGGAATGGAACAGGTCCGTCACCGCGCGCAGCACCGTGAACACGGTCGGGATCTTCGAACGTTCCTCCTCGGTGAAGACGCGATCCGGCGCGTTCACCGTCAGGTCGAGCCGGCGCGGCGTCGATGCCCCCAGCGAAAGCTCGGCGACGCTTTGCAGGCGCGGCTTGATGATTTCGAGCAGCGCCTCGCCCCGGCCGTTATAGGCCTCGATCCAGACGTTGCGGCCGAAGGAGGAGATGCCGAGCGGCGGGTCCACGATCGCGGTATCCCAACGGGTGTAGCGGCCGGGATATTCGTAGTTGGAGGAAAAGACCGCGCCGCGGTGCTCGTCGAGCTTGTCCACATAGGTGGAAATCGCGTTGGCGTAGTCGGCGTCCCGGCGCCGGCGGATAACGGTAATGCCGCCCCGCGTCTCGTAAGACTCCGCGCCGTCCTCCAGTTGCTTCGTCACCATTCCCTGCTCTCCTGTTCGGCCCGGTCTACCTGCGGCCCGAAAAGAAAAAGCCGCCTCGAGGTTTCCGGGCGGCTGTTCGTTTCAATCACGCGTGACTGGTCGAGGCCGCTTCAGCGAGCCCACCACCAGATCGAAATGTTGCGTGCGTTTTTCATCGGCCGAATTGTTAGCGCGAAGCCATGGCGAACGCAACTGCGATTTCCGCGCTCCCGCGGCCTGCCAGCCGCTCTTTATGCTTTCTGGAAACCGAAACCTTCGTCGCGCGTTTTCATCTCACCGTTCGTGCGAAACCGGAGGGCCGCATCATCGATCCGCGCCAGACGACCATCCTGATCCTGAGCCTTTTATCCCTGACCGGTGCCGGGCTTCCGAAAAATGGCCCGCTGCCGCTCCCCCGACCCGATGCGACGGCGAGCCCGCAAGCCGAAACTGCGGAAAAATCCGCACCACGGGAAATGCAGGGACCGCCGGCACCGACAGAAGAGCAGAAGAAAAGGACCGAGGCGAAAGAGCCGCCGCGGCCGCTGGAAAGAGAGAGCGACGACGCCTTGGCAGCCTGCCTCGGCGAACTGAAATCGGCAGGCGCGGTTGTCAAGGAAATCGATCCGATCGATCCGCAGAACGGCTGCGGCATTGCCCGGCCGGTGGAACTGTCCCGCCTCTCCGCCGATATCGCGCTGGAGCCGAAGGCCACGCTTCGCTGCGAGACCGCGCTGCAATTGCAGCGGTGGTCACAGGAGGCGATGGTGCCGGCGGTCAAGGCAGCGATGCCGGACAAGAAGCTGACCGGGCTTGAGCAGGCATCGGGCTACGTCTGCCGCAACCGCAACAACGCGTCCAACGGCAAGGTTTCCGAACACGCATTCGGCAATGCGGTCGATATCGCCGCGTTCATCTTCTCGGACGGAAGCCGCCTCGACATCGCCCCGCGCGAAAAGGACTCGACAGTCGAGGGAGCCCTGCAGCGCGCAGCCGTCGCGACCGCCTGCCTTTATTTCACGACGGTGCTCGATCCGGGCAGCGATGCGGCGCACGAGACCCATCTGCATCTCGACGTCATCAAGCGAAAAAACGGCTATCGCTATTGCTGGTAAGTCCGTTTCTTTCGGCAAGACGCCACAGCGGGCTCAACTCCGCAGCGGAACTGCCTATATTGGGTGCGAGACAAACCTGCATAGACAAGGAACGCCCAGCATGACCGTATCCATGTATCGCCTTTCCGTCCCGGTCTTCATCCGCGGCCTGAAGGTGCTTTCGACGCTGCTCGACAAGGCGGAGGCCCATGCCAGCGAAAACGGGATCGAGCCCGGGATCATGCTGAATTCCCGCCTCGCCCCCGACATGCTTTCGCTCTGCGGCCAGATCCAGCGCGCCAGCGATACCTCCAAGAACGCGCTTGGCCGCCTGACAGCGAAACCGGCGCCAAGCCTGCCAGACACCGAAGCGACGTTCGCGGAGCTTGGAGCGCGCATCGAAAAGACCATCGCCTATCTTGAAACGATCTCGGAACGCGACCTTCAGGGCAGCGAGACACGCGAGGTAAACCTGGCGGTCGGCAGCTTCGGCGTGACCTTTACCGGCGTGAACTATCTCCTCGAATTCGCCGTGCCCAACTTCTTTTTCCACGTCACCACCGCCTACGACATCCTGCGTCACGACGGCGTAGAGATCGGCAAGCGCGACTACCTCGGCCCTTTCGGCTGAACCAAGAGGCGCCGACCGGCAAGCCTCTGGCCGATCACTTGTGCTCACAATAACTTGATTCAAAAAGTCATATTTAAACTTGATGAATTTAATCCAGATTAAATAGGTATCGTCCCGGGCTTCCTTCCACAGGGATTCCACGAACAGAGCGACGGACGCGGCAGATGTGCTGCGTGCGAAGGTTTCTTGCGTGCATTTACAGGGGAAATTCGATGATACCATTCTCTTCCTTGTCGCGGCGACTGTTGGGGGGAACAGCCATCGCCATTGTGGTCGGCGCGAGCGTGCCGGCACTCGCCCAGGAGGCAACGGGCACCACGACCGTCCAGCCGACGACGCTCAGGACCATCACGGTCGAAGGCGCCGGCGAAAACGCAAACCCATCGCCGCTGACGCAGACGACCGGGCGGGCGACGCTGGAAGACCGCATGGTCACTGACTTTCAGGACTTCGCCAGACGCGTCGATGCGGGCGTCAACTTCAGCACCCAGAACAACAGCATCAACATTCGCGGCCTGCAGAACGACCGCGTCCTGACGACCCTCGACGGCATCCGCGTGCCTTGGCTCACCGATCCGCGCGATTCCGCGCAGGGCGGGCTGAACGGCTTCGATTTCGACAGCCTCTCCGGCATCGACGTGACCAAGGGCACCGACTCGTCGCGCTATGGCTCCGGCGCGCTCGGCGGCGTGGTGCAACTGCGCACCCTGAACCCGGAAGACCTGATCTCCGAAGGCAAGACGTTCGGCGCGGTCACCAAGACCACCTATGACAGCACCGACAAGAGCGTTGTCGGCAACGGAGCGATCGCCGGTCGCTTCGACGATACCTGGCTGCTGCTGCAGGGTGGCTACAAGAAGGGACACGAGACCGACAACCGCGGCGACGTCGGCGGCTACGGCACGGCCCGCACCGAAGCCAATCCGATGGACTTCGACCAGCGCAACATGCTGGCCAAGATCCATCAGTATATCGATGGCGGCCACCGCTTCGGCCTGACCGGCGAAATCTTCAACCGTGACGAAGACATCGACAACATGCGGGGCACGACCTCAAGCTACGAGCCCGACTCGCTGAAATCCGGCGAGGAGATCGACCGCAAGCGCGTCTCCGCCTCCTACGACTTCATTTCGCCCGACGGCACTGACTGGCTCGACCAGGCCAGCGTCGTCACTTACTGGCAAAGGCAGCGGCTGAACAACACGACCGACGGCTTCCGCCTGCGTGATGCGCGCGCCGGCATCATTGAAGGCGACCCATTCTACTACGGCTATCCGACGGGCGACTACTACCGCGACAACATGCTGGAGCAGACCAGCTACGGCATCAACGGCGATGCGGCCAAGGCGGTGCAGTTCGGCGGCATCGAACACGGCTTCCGCTTCGGCGCGGAACTTTACGGCCAGAAGACGCACCAGTATTCGTCCGGCCGCGACAATTGCCCGGATGTCGACTGGCTGACGGTACCGCAGCCGTTCGGCCCGCAGTCTTGCCGCATGCTGCACACCAACGCTTCCGACATGCCCGACGTCGACAGCGTCTTCTTCGGCGCCTATGTCGAGGACGATATCAAGCTGATCGACAACCGCCTGACGATCACCCCCGGCCTGCGCTTCGACTGGTACCGCCATTCGCCGAAGACCACCGCGGAATACGAGCGCAGCCCGAACTTCGACGCCGCCTATCTCGACGGCACGAGCGATTCCCGCTTCTCGCCGAAGCTGCGCGCCGCCTGGCAGGCGACGTCCGAGCTCGAATTCTTCGCCCAATGGGCGCAGGGCTTTCGCGCTCCGAGCGCCACCGAACTCTACCAGAACTTCGGCGCTCCCGGCTCCTATGCCCGCATTGGCAATCCGGATCTGAAGAGCGAGACGAGCAACGGCTTCGAGATCGGCACGAACTACGCTTCCGACGCCTATACGGTGTCGGCGACGGTCTTCAACAACTACTATCGGAACTTCATCGATCAGGTGCAGCTCGCCCCGCCCGGCGGCGAATATCCCGTCAATGGCATCATCGGCTACGAGAACTTGGATCGCGTCCGTATCTACGGCGTGGAATTCGCCGGCGAATGGCGCTTCACGGACGAATGGCGCACATGGGGTTCGGTGGCCTGGTCGCACGGCAAGGATACCGAGACCGACCAGTACCTGAACTCGGTGGCACCGCTGCGCGCCATCATCGGCCTCGGCTATGCGACCGAAGGCTGGGGCTCCGACGTCTCGCTGACGACGGCAGCGGCCCGCGACAAGGTCAGCGACGGCGGCTTCAAGGCCCCGGGCTACGGCATCGTCGACATGACGGCCTGGTGGCAGCCGAAGCAGGTCGAGGGTCTGCGCGTCCAGGCCGGCGTCTTCAACATCTTCGACAAGAAGTACTGGAATGCCATCGACGTGCCGGATGGCACGACGCAGGAAGCGCGCGACTTCTACAGCGAGGCCGGCCGCACCTTCCGCGTGTCGCTCACCAAGACCTTCTGAGCTTCCGCGAGACGCGGATCGAGATATGGACGCCGCGGCCCCGCCGCGGCGTTTTGCATGCAGGCACGCACTCCGTCTGAACGCCTGCCCTCCCGCATCCGAGGGCCTACCCGCAACCGCGCCCCGTCACACCGCCCCCGAGCTGGTATCCAACGGCGCAGGTCGTTGCGCGAAAGGAACAATTCCGGCGCCGCCGACGCGGTCGCTGGACCCCGGATCAAGTCCGGGGTGACGGAACGGTGGTGACGCTCCCCGCCGCCGCCTCAGTCGGTACGATAAGAACCACAGCACACGACAGATTTACATTTTCCCCTCAGGCCGGCCCTCTCCCCGCAAGCAGCGAGAGGGAGAAGGAAGACGTTTCCGCTTGTTTCCTTCTCCCCAAGCGGAGAGAAGGTGCCGGCAGGCGGATGAGGGGCGGCGAAAACTGTCGGTACCACCCCCTAGAACAGGCCCTCGATCTGCCCCTGCTCGTTCAGGAAGATCTTCTCCGACGACGGCACCTTCGGCAGGCCGGGCATGGTCATGATCTCGCCGGTGATGACGACGACGAAACCGGCGCCGGCCGAAAGCCGCACTTCGCGCACCGGCACCGTATGGCCCTCCGGCGCGCCGCGCAGGTTCGGATCGGTCGAGAACGAATATTGCGTCTTCGCCATGCAGATCGGCAGGTTGCGATAGCCCTGCGCCTCCCACACATGCAACTGGTCGCGCACCGACTTGTCGGCGATCACCTCGCCGGCATGGTAAATGTCCTTGGCGATCGCCTCGATCTTGTGGAACAGCGACATGTCGTCGGGATAAAGCGGGGCGAACTGCGATCGCCCGGATTCGGCGAGCGCCACGACCTTGTGCGCCAGTTCCTCGATGCCGGCCGATCCCTCCGCCCAGTGCCGGCACAGCACGGCCTGCGTTCCGAGCGTCGCGACATAATCCTTGATCGCCTGGATCTCGCCTTCCGTATCGCTGGAAAAATGATTGATTGCCACGATCACCGGCACGCCGAACTTCTTGACGTTCTGCACGTGTCGGCCGAGATTGGCGCATCCCTTGCGCACCGCTGCGATGTTCTCCTCGCCGAGCGCGTCCTTCTTCACCCCGCCATTCATCTTCATCGCCCGCGCGGTTGCGACGATCACGGCGGCATCGGGCTTCAGCCCGGCCTTGCGGCACTTGATGTCGAAGAACTTCTCCGCGCCCAGATCCGCCCCGAAGCCGGCTTCGGTGACGACGTAGTCCGCAAGCTTCAGCGCCGTCTTGGTCGCCACAACGGAGTTGCACCCATGGGCGATGTTGGCGAACGGACCGCCGTGGACGAATGCCGGATTGTTCTCCAGCGTCTGGACGAGGTTTGGCTGGATCGCATCCTTCAGCAGCACCGCCATGGCCCCGTCCGCCTTGATGTCGCGGGCAAAGACCGGGCTCTTGTCGCGGCGATAGCCGATGATGATGTTGCCGATCCGCTTTTCGAGATCCGCCAGATCCTCCGACAGACAGAGGATGGCCATGACCTCCGAGGCGACGGTGATGTCGAAGCCGGATTCGCGGGGAAATCCATTCGCGACACCGCCGAGCGAGCAGACGATATCGCGCAGCGCCCGGTCGTTCATATCCATGACCCGGCGCCAGGCGATGCGGCGAATGTCGATATTCTGTTCGTTACCCCAGTAGATGTGGTTGTCGAGCAGGGCGGCAAGGAGGTTGTGCGCCGAAGTGATCGCATGGAAATCGCCGGTGAAATGGAGATTGATATCCTCCATCGGCACCACCTGCGCATAGCCGCCGCCTGCAGCACCGCCCTTGACGCCGAAGCATGGTCCGAGCGACGCCTCGCGGATGCAGACGATCGCCTTTTTGCCGATCCGGTTCAGCCCGTCGCCAAGGCCGACCGTGGTCGTCGTCTTGCCCTCGCCTGCAGGCGTCGGATTGATGGCGGTGACGAGGATGAGCTTGCCATCCTTCTTCTGTCTTTGCGCGGCGATGAAGTCCGCACTGATCTTTGCCTTGTCATGGCCGTAGGGGAGCAACTCTTCGGCCGGTATGCCGAGGCTTGCGCCAATTTCGAGGATCGGCTTTTTCCTGGCCGCCCTGGCGATCTCTATGTCGGATTTGAAACCGGTATTGCCCATTCTTCCTCCCCTTCGAATGGAAATGACGTCGATCGCGCCTCACGCCCCGCTCTGTTCTTGTCTTTGCGGTTGTGACCACCGTGACGCTCATGGCGTATATTTAGACCCGCAAAGGCCGCCCGAAGCCACAGTGTTTTGCGCCGCTCCCGCTCACATTTGCGTCTTTCCGGCGATAATCGCTTGCAGATACCCGGAAAATGTGGAGAGAGGATCACCAGCAATCATGCAGTTTCCCCCCGAATATGACGACCAAGGACAAGATAGGTAGGGAATCATGAAGGAACTTGACCGACTTGACCGCAAAATTCTCCGCGCGCTGCAGCAGGAGGGGCGGTTGTCCAATATCGAACTGGCCGAGAAGGTGAACCTGTCGCCGACGGCAACCGCCGAGCGCGTCAAGCGCCTGACCCGCGACGGCTATATCACCGGCTATATGGCGATCCTCTCGCCGGAACGGCTCGGCCGCAACCTGCTCGTCTTCGTGCAGATCAAGCTCGACCGCACGACGCCTGACGTATTCGACACGTTTGCCGAGGCCGTCCGCCAGAGCGACAACGTGATGGAATGCCATATGGTCGCCGGCGGTTTCGACTATCTCGTCAAGGCGCGGGTTGCCGGCATGGAAGCCTACCGGACCTTCCTTTCCGACGTCTTCCTGTCGCTGCCCGGCGTGCGCGAGACGCACACCTACGCGGTGATGGAAGAGGTCAAGAGCACCGGCTGGCTGCCGGTCTGACGCGCAGCACGACATGAAGAGGGGCAACCGAGGAAGGGGGCTGCCTCATCCTCGGATGCTCAGGTCGGCCGTGGATCTCCTCACCGCGCGAGGATATCGCGCATCTCCACCAGGTTGGAGCGAACGCGCAGGATGTAGAAGCCCATCGTCGCCAGATGCGTGGGCATGATCCAGCCATCCTCGCGCCCGTTTGAGATGATGGCCGGCTGGATGTTCAGGGCCGAGCGCAGTTGCTTGAGCGTTTCGTTCCAGATCTGCGTCAGGCCGCGCTGGGCGATGACACTGTCGAAATCGGCCCCGGCGGCGGACAGGATGCCGTAATAGCCGTAGAGCTGGCCGAAGGCGAACCAGAAACGGTCGTCCGCGCGGACGTCGAACCAGCCGCCGTTGTGGAATTCGGAGCGCTCGCGAATGATCGCCGACGTATTGCCGATGTCGTTGGCAATGCGGTCGAGAAACTCCACGAGGTTGTCGGACCGCGCATCGAATGTCGAATTGCAGGCGGTCAGTGAGGCGTTGAACCTCTGCAGGTCGCGCGCCGCCGCGCGGTAGATGCTGGGGGTCGGCGTCCTCGGGCCGAACGGGCTCAGGCTGAAGTACCAGGTCTCCTCGTCGAACTGGATGTTGCCGCGTGCGGACTGCAGGTCGTTGTTGATCCCGGAGGTGCCGCGCACGCGGCCGAGCGAATCCACCAGTTCCACCGTCGTACGGCGAACCGCCTGGTTGACGCCGCGCTGGAACGACGCCTTGTTGTCGAGCCACGGCGTATCGTCCCAGTCGATGCCGAAAAGGCCGAGCTTGTAGAGCACCATCGAGGAGATCCAGGCGTTCTGGTCGACGTTGAAGTCGATCAGGTCGGCGGCGACATCGACGATCGCGGAGCGCTCGCAGGCGTTTGCGGGAGCGGCCTGCCCCGCCGTCTGTCCGGTCGCCGTCGTTGCGCCCGAAGACTGGGCGGCGCTCTTCACGGGCAGGCCGGCATCGTTCTTGCGCGCCGGGAAATTGTAGGCGTTGACGTAGTCGATGTTGAAGTTGGTCCAGACCTGCGTCTGCCAGATGAAATAGCCGTAGAGGGCAACAAGCCCCAGCAGCACGATGCCGATCGGCCCCTTGATCAGCCAGTTGCGCTGCCGATACCAGTTCGCCGCGGCGACGAAGGGCCAGACAAGCCATGATATGAAGAGCCCGATGCCCCGTCCGATGGCAGCAAAGACGCGCTGGAAGAACGCGGCGATCGGGTCAAGCATTTCGTTTTTCCTCTCGAATTCCGAAGAGCCTCTGCCGGAAGGCGGGCTTGTTCTCAAGATAGGTACGCGTCAGCGTTTCAACCACGAATTCTCTAAACTTTTCGCTGAGCTTTTCATAGGATTCGTAGAAGCCCTGCTTGTCGAAGACGAAACGGGACACGAAATCAAATGGCGTGAGTTGCGAAATCAGCCGGTTGACCAGCCACTGGTCCGGATGGACGGGCGCTGCCCGCACCAGCAGGAAGCGCGGCCATGGTGCCACGTCCTTGATGCGGATCTCGCCGGTGGCGGAAATGATGCGGATTGCCTCCTGCAGGAAGGGATAGATTCCGTCCTCTGCGATCAGCGCCGCATTGCGGTGCATCCAGGTCTGGATCCAGATCCGGTCCGCCTTGGCGAGGTTCGCACGCGGCTCCGTCTTGTTGATCAGGTTCAGGATCGCCATGTCGGCGCGGTGCTGCAGCAGCCCGGAAGCCTCCACCCAGGAAGCCCGCGGCAGTTCCAGCCGCTTCGTCGAAGCCAGAAACTCGAAGATGCGCGGATAATCGTCGAGCGCGATGTAGCTGACCTGCCAGGGTCGCGAGCGACGGAAGCCGGGCACGGACGGATCGCAAATGACCGTCGCTTGCCTGCCGTCGAGAAACACGTAGACCCCGCCGAAATGATTGGCCCAGAAGGCTTCATGGCGGAACACGAGCTGGTCGGGCACGAGCGCGTTCTGGCGGATGTCGCCGGTCTGCTTCGACAGTTCCACCATCCGGTTCAGCATCGCGTCGTCCGCCCAGGCGTTCGGCACCGTCTTCAACCGGTCGACCAGCGTCCGAAGTTCCGCCGCCTTGCCGAGCACATCTTCCGCCGACAGAACCCGGAAGCGCACCTCGTTGATCGAGAGCAGGTCGTCGATGTCATTGACGACGGAGACGCTGTCCTCGATCTCACCATAGAGCGCGTCGCGGATCGTCACCGCATTGATCGCCCGCGCGTTCGCGTTGAAGAATTCGTGCATCAGCGCGGCGGTGTTGGAAAAGCTCGTGTGTACCACGGGCAGATCCACCTGATCCGGCGTCAGGATGATGAAGCGCCGGTTCACCCGGTTCGGATCGAGATAGTCCCGGTCTCCGAGCTCATCGGCGATTTCGGGCGAAAACCCGGTCATGTCGATGCCGAAGCGCGCTAGGTTCGTCCGCGGCAGCCCGAAGGCTTCCAGCGCCTTGTTGTAGCGTTCGACCAGATGCGGCTCGGACACATCGAGCAACCGCCCGTAGATCAGTTCGGCTTCGAGGAGGCGTTTCATGGTCTTTCCGACACCGGCATGAAAATGAAGTCGGCTGCATGCGTCTTTTCGACAAGGCGACCGTCGCAGATTGCGACGATTGTCTCCAGCACTTTCAGCTCGCGCAGAATGTCCATGTTCCAGAATCGGGCGACAGACCAGCCGTTCGTGTTCATGAATTCGTTCCGCCTCGCATCATACGCGCTATCGGCATGATGGCTGCCGTCCACCTCGACAACCAGCATCCTCCCCCGGCAAGCGAAGTCGGCGAAATACGGGCCTATCGGCATCTGCCGCACGAACTTGAACCCATTCAGCCGCCGACCGCGCAATTCGGACCACAGCAACACCTCCGCATCGTTCTCGACCTGCCGAAGCCTGCGCGCCCGTTCCTTCCTCTTCGAGTTCGCCCCTCTCATCGCTGCCTCACGAGTTAATTGCCCCTCACCTAACCCTCTCCTCGCAAGCGGGGTGAGGGAACTGGAAGCGTTGTGGACCCGCCCCTTCCCGCCGCAAGCAGCAGAAGGGACTGGAAACGCTGCCGCGCCCGTCCTTCTCCCCGCCTGCGGGGAGAAGGTGCCGGCAGGCGGATGAGGGGCGACTTTGAATTCACCAATGCGAAACAGGATGCCGCGCTCACGTCACCCCCAACGCCCCTCTCGCTTCATCGCCTCAATCTCTCCAACCGCCCGCTCCCGCAGGCGTTCGCGGCGGATGATGTCGGCCACCGCGGCGTCGTCGGACTTGTCGGCGTAGCGGAATTCGCTGTCGGCGTAGCGGTTGATCTCCTGCAGCACCATCTCCATCGTGATCGGCCCGCGCAGTTCCTCGATCATGCCCTTCTTCTCGTCGTAGGACTTGTGCATGAAGGCGTCGGGCGCGGCGAACCAGTCGTCCGGCAGGTCAACGTCCATCGCCCGCATCTTGATCGCATCGGTGATGTTCTTGATCGCCCGTCCGGTGAAGCGCGGCTCGGCCTCCTTGATCATGTGCAGGTAGGTACCGACGTCGGCGAGGCTCGCCAGCTTGCCGTGCGCCTTCTCGTAGCGCTCCCACACTTTGAGAAGCCCGTCTTCCTGCGGCAGTGCGTGCTGGCCGTAGGAGGTCGAGACCGCGGTCTTGATCTCCTGCCCGGCCAGCAGCGCATGCTCGCCGAGCGGGATCGAATGGTTCTTGCCGACGAGCAGCGCGAAGATGTCGACATAATCGGCGCGCGACTGCGGCCCGTCGACGAGCCAGCGGGCGCCGGCGCGCTGGCGAAGCGCATCGTCGACGTTTTCGGGATAGTTGGAGAACATGCCGAAGGTGCAGTTGCCGCGCACCACCGTCGAGGCGCCGGCAAAGCTCTCCATCAAGACGGCCGTCACCTCGTGCTGGCCGGCGGACGCCCTGTCGTCGGAACGCTTGGCGGCCACCTGGTCGACGTCGTCGATCGTGCCGAAGCCGATTGCGCGCGGGTTGACGACGTTGTTGACGAATTCCTTGCAGTTCTGTCCCGACTTGCCCTGGTAGGAAGAGATCTGGTCGACGCCGAAGTTCTCGTAGTGGAAGGGATAGCCGGCCACCCGGCAATAGTCGTCGAGCAGGCCGGCCAGCATCTGGATCAGCATGGTCTTGCCGGTACCCGGCATGCCGTCGCCGATGAAGGTGAAAAGAAAGCCTCCGAGCTCGACGAACGGGTTCATCTGCCGCTCGAAGTCGTAGGCCATCAGCATCTTGGCAAGCCGCAACGCCTGGTACTTGGCGATATGGTTGCCGACGATGTCGGTCGGCTTCTTGAACGTCATCGAAAGCGGCTTGCGCTTCTGCCCCGGTGCGACGTCGAAGCCGTTGAGGGTGAAATCGTCCTGCTCGATACGAATATGCGCGCTCTCGAAGCTCGACAGCCCCGAAAAGCGCGCCTTGCGGCCGATTAGTCCCTCCAGCGCCACGCGGGCGAAGGCCCGCGCGCGCGCGACCAGCACCGTGTCGTCGGCCGATCCCGCAATCGCCCGGTCGAGGCCGGCGACGAGGCTCTTGGCGGCATCCTGGGCGGTGTCGAACAGGTAGTCCGGCTCGTCGGTATCCTCCGCCGGCTCGCCCTCGCCGGACAGCATGGCACCGAGATAGGCGGCAAGGGTGAAGGCGGTGACATAGGCCGAGGCTGAAAGCAGCGCCTTGAAGCGCTCGGCCTCCTCGCCGGAAAGCGGGGCGGTGGCGTTGCGCGCCTGCAACTGCTCCAGTTCCGTCTGCCGGGCGAAGACGTCGGCGACGGCCAGCGCGATCTCGATGCCGCGGCGGGCACGATAGAGCAGCTGGTGCTGCGCCGGCGACAAAAGCGGATCGCCCGGCCGCACCGCGGCGATGGTCTTTGCCAGCTCGACCTCACGCGTCCGCCGCATGCCGCCGGTCGAGACGGTGGAGACAAAGCGCCGCCCGGTGCCTGCGATCGGCGCGCCGGCAGGCCCGCCATCGCTCTCCAGGATGGCGAGCCGCGTCACCATGCTCTGCGCCACCGCGCGGTGCCTTGCGATATCGCTCTCGGGGATCATCGTCAGTCCGGCGTTCAAGCTCATCGCGTCATACCCCGCTGACCACCCGGTTTCCCGAAATCACGTGCACCTTGTATTCGCCGAAGATCGCTTCCGCCTCACCGGCGGCATAGAGCGCCTGGTAGGCATCGTGCGGCACCAGCGCATGCTTCTCGAAACAGCTGACGCCCATGCGCGCGGCCTCGAGGTTGTTGGTGTCGATATGGAACTCTTCCTGCGCCGGCGTCGAACTCCAGAAGCCTTTCTTCGCCGGGCGCTCGGCCTGCGAGAACACCTCCTGGATCGTCCATGTCAGAAGCCAGGCGTTCTCGACCTTGCGCACCTTCGACAGGATGTCGCGGACCTTCTGGTTGTTCTCGGTGATGTCGGCGGAATAGAACGGGCCGAGCACGATGCGGCGCAGCTGCTTGGGATGCAGCATCTCGAAGTCGCGGTCGAGATTGGTGGCGATCGTCACCGGCGATAGCGAATAGGCGCTGTTCTTCAGCGCGAAATCATCGAAGCGGCTGGCGAGCTCCGGGTTGAGCAGCCCGCCGACCGGCAGGTCGATCTGGACGTCGGGGTTGAGCTTGCCGTCCTTCGTCACCAGCAGTTCGACGATCTTCTCCGAACTGTCCTCGATCGTCGCCATGTAGACCATCGGCAGCGTGCTGGCGCCGTCGAAGGCACCCCAGCTGACGACGTAGTAGGGCCGCATCGTCTTCGGGTTGACGGCGACGCGGATCGTCTCGGGCAGCACGAAGGGCGAGAATACCTCTCCCTTGCCGATCTGCTGCAGGTACATCCGCTCGGCCATGCGAACCTGCAGCTCGGTCGGAAAAGCCTTGTTGCGCAGGATGAAGTCGGCCATCTCGCCGCGCAGTTGATCGGCGCCCGGGATCTCCGAAAGCCGCTTTTCCGCGCCCTTACGATCGTTTTCGAGTTCAAGGACGTTCTGATAGACCGGGAAGCCGCTTTCGGCACGCGAGATGCGGAACTGGTCGACGAAGCCGATTCGGTTCTCCCAGCAGGAAAACGACGCCTTCAGTCGGGCAAGATAGGGCACGATCGCCTCGCCGACGACGCCGTGCTGGTAGAGCGGCGAATTGCGGTCGCCGAGAAACACCTCCAGCCCGCCGAGGGCCGCCCGGATGGAGGTGAAGTACTGCGCGACCGCACTGTCGGCTGGGGGTTTCATGTCTGCCCCTCAACCGCCTGCCGGCACCTTCTATCCGCAAGCAGGGCGAAGGCGGACGCCGCGCCATCTTTATCCCCTCTCCCCGACTGCGGGGAGAGGACCAGGGAGACGGGCAAACTTCCAGAACCCAAACCCGACCGGGCCATCGCCGTCACGCCTTCACGTAGTTCGAAGCGTTGTGCTTGTCCATCACGTCCTGGAAGCGCCGGGCAAACGCATCGTCGGCGAGTTTCTTGCGGCGCTGGATGTCCTGGGTGGCGAGCATGTTCTTCTCGTGCATCTCGAGCAGGTCGCCGATGTGCTTCTGCGCGGCGGCACCGATACCGGCCATCGTTTCCTCGGCTGCGGTATCCACCTTGCTGCCGAGCGTGTTGATCCGGTGGGCGACGTCCTGCTGTGCGGCGGTCTTCAGCGAATCCTCCAGCGCCTTGTAGAGCACGATGCGCTGCTCGGTATCGATCGTCAGCTTGTTGATCAGCGTGTTCTGCGCGGCGATCTGGTTGTTGAGCGAGTCGACGAAGGTCTGGAACATCGAGGTATAGCGCTCCAGCGTCTGGCTTTCGGCGAGCAGCTCCTGCTCCTTGGCCTGCTGCTCGTTGTATTCGGTGGCGAGCGTCGAGCGCTCGCCCTCCAGTTGCGTGCGCGTCTTCTGGTCGGTGGAGGCGGCGATCCGGTTCTCGATGTCGAGGAGCTGCGGGTTCAGTTCCTCGATCCGCTTCTGCGTGGTCTCCAGGTTCGCCATCGTCTGCTTGCGCCGCTCGATCACCTGTATCAGGCTCGCCTCGGACGTCTTGTAGCGGCTGTCGAGCACAGCCTTCTGTTCCTTCAGGATACCGACGATCGTGTCGGACTTCGCCAAAAGCTCCTGGAGATTGCCAGAGAGCGACATGTTGCGCACGCGGTCGGTGCGCATGCGCTGCATCTTCTGCTTGGAGAAGATGCCGATGAACTTCTCGTAGCCCGTGTAGCTCTTCATGCTCTCGAACTCGACGCCGAACACATTGGTGGCGTCCTCGAGCCCGATGATCAGGTCGGCGATGTTGGCTTCCATCACCTTCTGCTGGGTGAGCACGTCCTGCAGGCGGGCGTTCTCGATATCGAAATTGGCGTCGCCGAGCTTGGTGTCCGCCTTGGCGAACTCCTCCAGCACGATGCCGGTCTGCTCCAGCTTGCCGCGCATCTGCTCGACGGTGTCGCGCGTCCGCGCAATCTCGGTATCGAAATTCTGAAGCGTCGCCATCCCTCATCCCTCTCTCAACGACCGGCGTCATACGCTGGACGAAACATGTGAAGACACCGCCGCGCGGCATCGCAGATACAGAATTCCCGCCGTCTGCCTGCAGGACATGATGTGGGAAGCAGCATCGCGGCTGCAACCCTTAAAGGCATGTATTTTTTGCATGAAACCTGAAAATGTCAGCAACGGCGCCGGCAGGCGCGACCGCAGTTCTCATTGTGCGGCAGAAGCGCCCTTCAGAAAAGCGATGATATCGGCAATATCCTGCGGCTTCTTCAGCCCCGCAAAGGCCATCGCCGTGCCCGGCACCATGGCCCTTGGCGCGGCCAGATAGTCGGCAATCAGCGCCTCGTCCCACACTTTGCCCTTGCCGAACGCAACCATCGCGGACGAGTAGCTGTAGTCGGGAAACGACGCGACGGGACGGCCGACGATGCCGGCGAGAGACGGCCCGACCCGGTTGACGGGGTCCGTGGTGTGGCAGGCCACGCACTTCCGGAAGACGGCCTTTCCGGCATCGGCGTCACCGGCAACGCCGGACGAGGCGGCGGCAAGAACGAAGAATGCCGACAAGGCGATCGATTTCATGCGTGCAGGCCTCCGTTGCCGTACTCGTTCTGCATCAGGAATCGCCCTGCATCAGGTCGTCCCAGTGGCGGCGGCAATAGGACACGTATTTCTCGTTGCCGCCGACTTCCACCTGCGCCCCCTCCCTGACGAGGGTGCCGTTTGCGTCGAGCCGCACCACCATGGTCGCCTTGCGCCCGCAATGGCAGATGGTGCGCACCTCGCGCAACTCGTCCGCTATCGCAAGCAGCGCGTTCGAGCCGGGGAACAGCTTGCCCTGGAAATCCGTGCGCAGGCCGTAGGTCATCACCGGAATGCCCATGCGGTCGGCAATGCGCGCCAGCTGCCATACCTGCCGCTCGCTCAGAAACTGCGCCTCGTCCACGAAGACACAGGCGATCGGGCCGTCCCCGTCCGCACCCATCGCCTCCACCCTCGCCTGCAGGTCGTCGCCCTCATCGAAGGCGATGGCATCCGAGTGCAGGCCGATCCGCGAGGAGATCCGTCCCCGTCCCGCGCGGTCGTCGAAGGCGGCGATGAAGATCGCCGTGCGCATGCCGCGCTCACGGTAGTTGTAGGACGCCTGCAGCAGCATCGTCGACTTGCCGGCGTTCATCGTCGCATAGTGGAAATAGAGTTTTGCCATGATTTTCCTCGTGGCCTGTTCTGGCGCGGAAGAACCCGGATTTCCAGCCATGGTGAGGCGCAGACCACAGATTTTGCGACGCTCCGTTCACAACGACATTCTTGCGCTCGATTGCGAAGCGGCGTGAAATAAACTAGGCCGGCGATGGCTGTGTCAGGTACGTAAAGTGCTTGAATGATGACGTTTTTGATGCTTGGCTTGCGGCATCAGAACAAAAATGGGGAGCATTGAACATGAAATTTGCATCGACACTGAAAGCATCGGCTCTGGCTGCGGTCTCGATCGTCGCGCTTGGCGTCGGCAGTGCGCTGGCCGCCGAGGCCGAGAGCTGTGGCAAGGTCCGCTTCTCCGACGTCGGCTGGACCGATATCACCGCCACCACCGCGACCGCCTCGACCATCCTCAAGGGCCTCGGCTACGAGACGGAAACCACCGTCCTGTCGGTCCCGGTCACCTACACATCGCTCGCCAACAAGGACATCGACGTCTTCCTCGGCAACTGGATGCCGACCATGGAAGCCGACATCAAGCCCTTCCGCGAGGCCGGCACGGTCGAGACCGTCCGCGAGAATCTGGAGGGCGCCAAGTACACGCTCGCCACCAATGCCAAGGGCGCCGAGCTGGGTATCAAGGACTTCAAGGACATCGCCGCACAGAAGGAAGCGCTCGACGGCAAGATCTACGGCATCGAGCCGGGCAACGACGGCAACCGCCTGATCATCGACATGGTCGACAAGGGCACCTTCGATCTCAAGGGCTTCGAGGTCGTTGAATCGTCCGAGCAGGGCATGCTCGCCGAAGTGGCCCGCGCAGAGCAGGACGGTGCGCCGATCGTCTTCCTCGGCTGGGAACCGCATCCGATGAACGCCAACTTCAAGCTGACCTATCTGACCGGCGGCGACGACGTCTTCGGCCCAAACTTCGGCGGCGCGACCGTCTACACCAATGTCCGCCAGGGCTACACCACCGAATGCCCGAACGTCGGCAAGCTCTTGCAGAACCTCAAGTTCACGCTGGAGATGGAAAACCAGATCATGGGCAAGATCCTCAACGACGGCGAGGCCCCGGAAGCGGCTGCGAGCGCATGGCTTAAGGCCAATCCCGCAGCCATCGAGCCGTGGCTGGCGGGCGTCACGACCAAGGACGGCGGCGACGGTCTGGCCGCCGTGAAGTCCTCGCTCGGTCTCTGAGCATGGCAAAGGCGGGACACGGTCCCGCCTTTTTTCGACCATGCGAAACGATCTGTCGCCCATAGACACATCGACTTCACCATCATCTGGTGATCTTCTGGTCCCGCCGTACCGCCGCTGCATGCCGCTGTCTGCAGCAGGCAGGATGGGGACGTGAACCCGGCAACACTTGGAAGGCAGGTACGATTCCGTGGATTGGCTGACAAACATCAAACTGCCCATCGGCCCCTGGGCCAAGACCGCGGTCACCTGGCTGACCACGAACGGCAAGGATCTCTTCGACCTGCTCAAGGTCGTCCTGCAGGCCGGCATCGATGCCATCCTGTTTGTGATGCAGGGGCCGTTCTCCAGCGATCAGGGCAGGTTTGCCTATGCGTTGGCGCTGATCGCGCTGATCACGCTTCTTTCCTGGTATCTGCGCCGGTCGCTCGGCGTGACGCTTTTCACGTTCCTCGGCCTGCTCCTGATCGTCAACCAGGGCTACTGGAAGGAGACGACCGAGACGCTCGCGCTCGTTCTCGCCGCCACCGGCGTCAGCATGGCCGTCGGCATTCCGCTCGGGATCGCCGCCGCCCGCCGACCGATGTTCTACGCCTTCCTGCGACCCGTGCTCGACCTGATGCAGACGATCCCGACCTTCGTCTACCTGATCCCGGCGCTGATCCTGTTCGGGCTCGGCATGGTTCCGGGACTGATCGCCACCGTCATTTTCGCAATCCCCGCCCCTATCCGCCTGACCCGGCTCGGCATCATCTCCACGCCGGATTCGCTGGTGGAAGCCGCGCAGGCCTTTGGGGCCACGCCGTCGCAGGTGCTGCGCAAGGTGGAACTGCCCTTCGCCACGCCGCAGATCATGGCCGGGCTTACGCAGACGATCATGCTGTCGCTGTCAATGGTCGTCATCGCAGCACTCGTCGGCGCGAAGGGTCTCGGCGTGCCGGTCGTACGTGCGCTGAACACCGTAAACATCTCCATGGGCTTCGAGGCCGGCCTCTGCATCGTCATCCTTGCGATCATTCTCGACCGCCTGTTCCGCACTTCCGATGAAGGAGAAGGCGCATGACCGAAACCGTCGTCTTCGACAACGTCGACATCATCTTCGGCGAAAAGCCGGAACGGGCGCTCGCCATGGTCGATTCCGGCAAGACCCGCGACGACATCGGCCGCGAAACCGGCCTGGTCATGGGCGTCGCCGGTGCATCGCTCGCCATCCACGAGGGCGAGATCCTGGTGCTGATGGGCCTATCCGGTTCCGGCAAGTCCACCCTGCTTCGCGCGGTCAACGGTCTGGCACCCGTCGTGCGCGGCGAGGTTCAGGTAAAGACCGGCAACGGCGCGCTCAACCCCTACGGCTGTTCGCCGAAGGCGCTGCGCGATTTCCGCATGCACACCGTCTCCATGGTGTTCCAGCAGTTCGCTTTGCTGCCCTGGCGCACGGTCGCCGACAATGTCGGCTTCGGGCTGGAGCTTGCCGGCATGAAGGAAGCCGAACGCAAGGCCCGCGTCGAGGAGCAGTTGAAGCTCGTCAACCTGACGCAGTGGGCCGGCCGCAAGGTCAACGAACTCTCGGGCGGCATGCAGCAGCGCGTGGGCCTTGCCCGCGCCTTTGCCACCGGCGCGCCGATCCTTCTGATGGACGAGCCCTTCTCCGCCCTCGACCCGCTGATCCGCACGCGCCTGCAGGACGAACTGCTCGAATTCCAGCGCCGCCTGAAGAAGACGATCATCTTCGTCAGCCACGATCTCGACGAAGCCTTCCGCATCGGCAACCGCATCGCCATCATGGAAGGTGGCCGCATCATCCAGTGCGGCACGCCGCAGGACATCGTCAAGAACCCGATAAACCAGTATGTGGCGGACTTCGTCCAGAACATGAACCCCATCAACATGCTGACGGCGCAGGACGTGATGCAGACCGGCCTTGGCGGACCGGCGGTCGGCGTCACCGCGACGGCCCGCCCCGATACGCCGCTGGTGGACATCCTCGACGCCATGGCGCGCCAGCCCGGCAATATCGGTGTGGTCGAAAACGGGGCGATCGTCGGCATGATCAACGCGCAGAACGTCGTCGAAAGCCTGACCCGCCACCGCCGCCGCGAGTAACATCGACGGGAGCGCCGGGCCTGCAGCTTGACAATGCCCGCCCGGCGGGGCCCGCCTCACCGGATCGAACGTCGCACTGGAGCCTCCCTGGTTCATTCCAGTGGTTCCTTGTTTCGTTTGTCTTTTCGGGAAAGCCGGATTCCACTTTTCCCTGACAAACCCTAACAGGCGAGGCCTGCATGACAGAGAACGACAAGGACGCGCCGAAGGTTCTGCGCGAGACCGACGACGCGGCGCGCCGACTGGCCCGGGTGCTGCTGCGCTCGGCGCGCAGTGCCGCACTCGCGGTGCTCGAGCCGGAGACCGGTCATCCCTTTGCCAGCCGCGTGCTGACCGGCATGGATATCGACGGCGTTCCGGTGATCCTGGTGTCGGCCCTTTCCGTCCACACGCAGGCGCTCAGGCGCGATCCGCGCTCCTCTCTCCTTGCGGGCGAACCCGGCAAGGGCGACCCCCTCGCCCATCCCCGCCTGACCGTCATCACGCAGGCGGAGGAGGTAGAGCGCGGCAGCGACGGACATGCCCGCCTGCGCGAACGCTTCGTCAGAAGGCACCCGAAGGCGCAACTCTATGTCGACTTTCCCGATTTCACCTTCTTCCGGCTCGTGCCGATACGGGCAAATCTGAACGGCGGATTCGGCAAGGCCTACCTGCTGTCGGCCGACGATCTCCTGATTCGCTCAGCCGTTCGCGAGGCCCTTGCCGGCCGCGAAGCTGCCGCAATCGACCATATGAACAGCGACCATGCGGAGGCTGCCGGGATCTATGCCAGCCACTACCTCGGCGCCAAAAAAGGGAACTGGATCATCTCGGGAATTGACGCCGCCGGCATCGACCTGTCGGCGGGCTACCAGCTGAAGCGCCTTGAATTCGAACAGGAATTGAGCGATCCGCTGCAATTGCGCACGGTCCTCGCCGACCTGCTTCACGCCGCCCGCACCGAGCAAGCCTGAAGCACGAAACCGCTCCCGCGCCTACCCCCATTTCTGGCCCTTGATGTGTTTGGTTTTGTTTATATGCTAACAGTCGTACAGTACGGGACCGCACATATTGAATATGATACGCATTGAAGGAGTTTCCAATGGACACTTTTTCTGAAGACGAGCAAGCACAGGCGGAAGTTGCGACCAACTTCCTTTCAGCGGTGGCGAATCCCAAGCGCCTGCTGATCCTGAAGGTACTCGTCGGTGGAGAAATCGCTGTCGGCGCACTCGCACAGAAGGTGGGGCTCAGCCAGTCTGCCCTATCCCAGCATCTGTCCAAGCTGCGCGCGCAGAACCTCGTCTCCACGCGTCGCGACGCTCAGACGATCTATTATTCCAGCAAGTCGGAAGCCGTTCTGACCATTCTGGAGGCAATCGACAGCATCTTCAGCGAATCGCTCGCCCGCGACAGCAGACAGTTGCGCTACGCCTGAGAGCGACCTCAGAAGCCAGTTCCGAACGCCCGGCGAAGCCACTTCGCCGGGCGTTTTCCTTTGTTCCTTCGTTCGCGCGCAGGCTTGACGGCGTCCGTCGCTTCGATAGTTTGACCAACAGGTAAATAATGCATGGCGGGAACGACACCGCCGAGAAAACATGGCCCCGGAGATCCTCATGTCCAACCGCCTCAACACCCCCAACGATATGCGCGCCTTCTGGATGCCGTTCACGGCGAACCGGCAGTTCAAGAAGGAACCGCGCCTCTTCGTCGGCGCCAAGGACATGCACTACCAGACCCATGACGGGCGTCAGGTTCTGGACGGCACGGCTGGCCTATGGTGCGTCAATGCCGGTCACTGCCGTCCGAAGATCACCGAGGCGATCCGCGAACAAGCGGGCGAACTCGACTATGCGCCGGCCTTCCAGCTCGGCCACCCGAAAGCCTTCGAGCTCGCCAACCGCCTGGTCGACATCGCCCCCGAAGGCATGAACCATGTGCTCTATACCAATTCGGGGTCGGAATCGGTCGATACGGCCCTGAAGGTGGCACTCGCCTACCACCGCGCCAAGGGCGACGGTTCACGCTTCCGCCTGATCGGCCGCGAGCGCGGCTATCACGGCGTCAACTTCGGCGGCATCTCCGTCGGCGGCATCGTCTCCAACCGCAAGATGTTCGGCACGCTCCTCACCGGCGTCGATCACATGCCGCACACCCACCTGCCGGAAAAGAACGCCTTTACCCGCGGCCAGCCGGAACATGGCGGCGACCTTGCCAGCGAGCTCGAGCGCATCGTCACCCTGCACGACGCCTCGACGATCGCCGCCGTCATTGTCGAGCCGGTCGCCGGCTCCACCGGCGTGCTGATCCCGCCGAAAGGCTATCTGCAGAAGCTGCGCGAGATCTGCACGAAGCACGGCATCCTGTTGATCTTCGACGAAGTCATCACCGGCTTCGGCCGCCTGGGCGCCCCATTCGCCGCACAGTATTTCGACGTCAAGCCTGACATCATCACCACCGCCAAGGGCCTGACCAACGGGGTCATCCCGATGGGCGCCGTCTTCGTCACCTCGGAGATCCATGACGCCTTCATGAACGGCCCGGAACACCTGATCGAGTTCTTCCACGGCTATACCTATTCCGGCAATCCGATCGCGTCCGCCGCAGCCCTCGGCACCCTCGATACCTACAAGGAAGAGGGCCTGTTGACGCGCGCCGCCGAACTCGCCTCCTACTGGGAGGACGGGTTGCATTCGCTGAAGGACTGCCCGAACGTCATCGACATCCGCAACATCGGCCTGATCGGCGCGATCGAATTGTCGCCGATCGCCGGCGAGCCGACCAAGCGCGCCTTCTCCGCCTTCCTCAAGGCCTATGAGCGAGGCCTGCTGATCCGCACCACCGGCGACATCATCGCGTTGTCTCCACCGCTGATCATCGAGAAGCACCATATCGACGAGCTGTTCGACAAGCTGCGTGGCGTGCTGAAGCACAACATCTGACGGCAGAAAGATTTGAGAGGAAGCGGCCGCCCCGGCCGCTTCCTCGTTCCGGGCCGGTGTTATCCGGCGATGTCGCGCCGCTTTACGGTGTAGGGCAGCGCAAAAAGATAGAGCCCTGTCAAAAGCAGGAGGACGAGTGGCACCAGCGCCAGCAGGCCGATCCAGACGACGGGCTCTTCCATGCCCATGGCGGCTATGTTGGCGATCACGGCAAGGGTGAATGCGATCGAAACCCAGCGGTGAAACTGCCTTATCTTTCTGTTCCAGTTCAATTCGGTCTCCGTTTTGGTGGCGGACTGCGTGGCCCGTCGTTTGATGCCGAGCCCGCAAAGGCACGGCGACGTCATCCGCGGTTCCTTCAAGAGGGCCACGTCTGCGATAACTGATGGCGTCGCGGGAGTTTCTTTTGGGTGACGGACGCGGTGGGCCTCAGCCCAGACGCGCCAGCACGTCTTCCAGCTTGTCGATGAACTTCGGCCAGCCCATCTTCGCGCCGCCATAGAACATCGGCTGATCCTGCCGGAAGCCCGTCTGCTCCATGCGCAGCATCGTCCCGGTCGCCGTCGGAGTCAGCGTCCAGGTGACGATGCTCTCCAGCGGCGTGGCATCCCATGTGTAGGACAAGGTCCTGTTCGGCTCGACGGTCCGCACCTTGCATTCGACCGTGCCCCAGTCGGCGCGCAGGCTGAAGGCGTGGCCGACGGCCGGCTTGAATTCGTTCTTCATCAGCCACTCCTCGATGAGTTGCGGTTGCGTGAGCGCGCGCCAGATCTTTTCCGGCGGATGCGGCAGCTCCCGTTCGACGACGACGGAGAGTGTTTTCGCTTCGGTTGCGGTCATTGGTCCATCCTCTTGAGCAGGTCTTCGAGATCGTCGAACCGGCTTTCCCAGAAGCCGGACATCTGTTTTGTCCAGTCCACCAACGGGGAAAGCGCGTCGAGCTTGGCACTGTAATGCGTCTGGCGGCCTTCATGCCGGTCGCGCACGAGGCCTGCCCGCTTCAGCACGCCCAGGTGCTTGGAAACCGCCGGCTGCGAGACGCCGGCCTCTGCGGTCAGGGCGCCCACGGTCTGCTCGCCGCGAAGGCACAGCCGCTCGAAGAGCGCCCGTCGTGTCGGGTCCGCCAGTGCGGAGAAGAGAAGGTCCTGCGCTTCGCCCATCGAATCCATAACCCGTTGGCTATTGATTTATTCAATAACTCTTTGGTTATGAATATGTCAAGCGCTGCCCTGGGGCCTGACACGATGGTCACGCCCAATGCATCACAGCACCGGAAAACCGCTCCAGGATCAGCGACAACACACGAAAACGCCGAAGAAACGTCTATGCTACGCTGCACATATCGCCGCATCAGGAGTGACCATGTCCGAAACGATCCGCATCGAAAGCAACGCCCTCATCGTGGACGTGTCCTCCCTTGGCGCGGAAATGCAGTCGCTGGCGCACAGGGATGGCCGCCAATGGCTGTGGCATGGCGACGCCGCCTGGTGGTCCGGCCGCGCGCCGCTTCTCTTCCCGATCGTCGGCAAGGCACCCGACGACAGCCTGGCGATCGGCGGTACGCGCTACCCGATGAAGCAGCACGGCTTTGCCCGGCGCAGCGAATTCGCCCTGACACAGTCCGACAACAGCTTCTGCCGGCACGAATTGAAGGCCAGCGCCGAGACGCGGGCCGTCTATCCGTTCGACTTCTCGCTCTCGCTGGAGCATCGGCTGGAAGGGGCGATACTCCGCGTCACCGCCACCGTGACGAACGAGGGCACCGACGTGATGCCCTACGGCATCGGCTTCCACCCCGCCTTCCTCTGGCCGCTGCCGGGCGGCGAAGGCAAGCCGCATACGGTTACGCTCGGCAACGGGGCCGAGCCGCCGCTGGCCCGGCTGCATGACGGATACCTGGCTGCCGACCACCTCCCTTCGCCCTTCCATGCCGGCCGCCTCGTGCTGGAATCCGGCTTCTTCGACGCCGACGCCATGATCTTTCCGGAAGGCACTGGCTCCGAGCTGACCTATGCCGCGAACGGTGGACCGTGTCTCAAGTTCTGCTTCGAAAACCTCCCCAATCTGGCCCTCTGGCAGAAGCCGGGTGCCCCCTTTCTGTGTATCGAACCCTGGCACGGCATGGCCGCCCATGCCGGCGGCACCGCCGAACTGACCGAGCGACCCTTCACGGCGGCGCTGGCAGCGGGGGAAAGTGCAAACTACGGCTTTTCGGTTGAACTGCCCGCATGAGATAGTGGTCTTCACCCGCTTCCGCCCTTTGACCGGGCACATTCGCACTGTCGCAAGACAACAATCCGGAGACCGCCATGACCGACTTGGAACGCCGCATCGACCAGGGCACGGGGCGCGAACCCGCCGACATCGTGCTCAAGGGCGGCCGGTTTTTCGACCTCGTCACCGGCGAACTCGTCGCCTCCGACATCGCGATTTGCGGCGAGCGGATCGTCGGCACCTGCGAGGCCTATGAGGGGCGCGAGGAGATCGACATTTCCGGCCGCATCGTCGTTCCGGGCTTCATCGACACCCACCTGCATATCGAAAGCTCGCTCGTCACCCCGCACGAGTTCGACCGCTGCGTGTTGCCGCATGGCGTAACGACGGTAATCTGTGATCCGCACGAGATCGCCAACGTACTGGGCGAAGACGGCATCCGCTTCTTCCTCGATTCCGCCGAACGAACGATCATGGACATCCGCGTGCAGCTGTCGAGTTGCGTGCCGGCGACGCATCTGGAAACCTCGGGCGCCGACCTTCCGATCGAGAAGCTCCTGCCCTTCCGCCACCATCCCAAGGTGATCGGGCTGGCCGAGTTCATGAATTTTCCCGGCGTGATCCACAAGGATCCCGTCTGCATTGCCAAGCTCGAAGCCTTCCAGGGCGGCCATATCGACGGCCACGCACCGCTGCTCTCCGGCCGCGACCTCAACGGCTATCTCGCAGCCGGCATCCGCACCGACCACGAATGCACCAGCGCGGAAGAGGCGCTGGAAAAGATCAGGAAGGGCATGCACATCCTGATCCGCGAAGGTTCCGTATCGAAGGACCTCTTGGCGCTGATGCCGCTCTTCACCGAGCGGCTGTCGCCGTTCATCGCGCTCTGCACCGACGACCGCAACCCGCTCGACATCGCCGAGCAGGGCCATCTCGACCACATGATCCGCACCGCGATCGCCCACGGCCGCGCCCCGCTTGCCGTCTACCGCGCCGCCTCGATCTCGGCGGCGAAGGCCTTCGGCCTGCACGACCGCGGCCTGATTGCCCCCGGCTGGCGGGCCGACCTCGTCGTTATCGACACGCTGGAGGACTGCCGTGCCGAAATGGTCTTCTCGGCCGGTCGCCGCGTCACAGACGCACTATTTGCCGGTCGCAAGCCTGTCGCACCCGTAGGCCTCGACAGCGTCAGGGCAAGACAGGTAAAGGCGGCCCACTTCGCCGTGCCGGTGACGGAGGGGGAGACGCCGGTGATCGGCGTCATCCCCGGCAAGATCATCACCGAGCATCGCCGCTTCCGCCTGCCTTCCAAGGGAAACCAGACGGCGGCGGACCTGTCGCAGGATATCATCAAGGTCGCCGTCATCGAACGGCACGGCAAGAACGGCAACCACGCCAACGGCTTCGTCCAGGGCTTCGGCCTGAAGAAGGGCGCGATTGCCTCGACCGTCGGCCATGACAGCCACAACATCTGCGTGGTCGGCGTCGACGAAGACGACATGGCCTTTGCCACCAACCGCCTGGGCGAGATCGGCGGCGGCTTCGTCGTGGTCGAGGACGGCAGGATCACCGGCGAGATCGCGCTTCCCGTGGCCGGCCTGATGAGCCTTGAGCCCTTCGAGACAGTCCGCGACACGCTGCACCACCTGCGCCAGGCGGCACGTGCGCTCGGTGCGACGCTGGAGGAGCCCTTTCTGCAGCTCGCCTTCCTGCCACTGCCGGTTATCCCGCACCTGAAGATCTCCGACCGCGGCATGGTCGACGTGGGCCGGTTCGAACTGATCGGGTGAATGACAATACTTGGCAGCAAGGCGGAAACGACCTATTTTTCGCAGGTAATCAAATTTACCGGAACCCGCTGATGTCGAAGCTTGAAAAGATCGAAGAGAGCGTAGCATCGCTAGAGTCTGTCAGGGCTAGGCTGCACCATAGCCTGCATGTCGCAGATAGTTCGAGCACTCCTGCGGCGTAAAGAGCTGCAGGAGATCGCCGACGCGCCTCCATGTTGTTTCGACGGTTCGTTC
>NZ_JABXYK010000019.1 GCF_013378445.1 Mycoplana rhizolycopersici | reverse complement strand
GCGCAGGTCCATCATGTCATTGGTCATCGGTGGTCTTTCCATCAGGTTGTGCTTGAACAACCCAACCCTACCGGAAAAAGCCGATGACCACCGCTAGCCTGATACACCACCTCTCGGGACGTCATCCCGGTGCGACTTAGACTGCCTGTACTTGTGCATCGAATCGGTGGCCGCAGTGCTTGCATACGTTCGCTGCAAGAAGCACCGTCTCAGCACATTCCGGGCAAGCCTTAATAGGTTGAGCGAGCTGAGGCGTAGGCGTCGCAGCGACAACCCGCTCCCGCTTCAAACTCGATAGGCACGCAACTATGATCAACGCAAATACTCCGAAAATGCAGCCGAGCAGGAACCAACCGAAACCGCTCCGACCTTTCGACGACGCAACAACGCCGGCCGCAACCCCGAACAAAATCCAGATTATCAAGAATATCATTGTGACCCCCAATTCCCTCAATAAGCGAAAATTGACACGATGCACGCGTGAGTCAAGCGGGACGAGTTGTAACTTCCTCTACAGGCTGTCGGAGAAACAGACACTGTCACGACACGGGGACAAGACTTCGCGACGTTGGCCCTCAACAGTCAGCCCCATGCTACGAACCATGTCAGATGGATTTGCCGCGTGCGGCCGAAACCTTTGAAAACTCAAGGCCACTCAGCCGCAACTTGAAAAGCAACAAAGGCGTCGGATAAACGACGCCTTAAGCTTTTTATTTAATGCGGGAAATAAGTGGAGGCCTCGCCGAGAATCGAACTCGGGTGCAAGGATTTGCAGTCCTCTGCGTCACCACTCCGCCACGAGGCCATCCGTATGCTTAAAAGCGTGTGGTGTCGGGCGTTTAGAACGAATCCATTTTCCGTGCAAGGGGCTATTTCCGAAATATGCCCTCTCGGAATTCTGAAATGAGGTTTCCACAGCCACGGTCATTGCCCGGCACGCCCAAGGTTTGCAGGAAAAGGCGCCACAACCTTTTCGACAACCGGCTGCTCGCGGCAACAGAAAGCCCCGGGGGCATTTTTTTCGACCCCCGGAGCTTTGGCAAGGCTTAGAAGCAGGGCTGCGTCAGGCGACGTTCAGGACGGCTTCGGGCGATACCATCTCGTAGCCCAGCGCGTCTGCGACCGCCTTGTTGGTGATGCGACCGCGGTGAACGTTGAGGCCGGCCCGCAGGTGACGGTCCTCGGTGATTGCCTTCAGACCCTTGTCGGCCAGTTGCAGGCCATAGTGCAGCGTGGCGTTGTTCAACGCCTGGGCCGAGGTGATCGGCACCGCGCCCGGCATGTTCGCGACGCAATAGTGGATAACTCCATCGACCTCGTAGGTCGGATCGGAATGGGTGGTCGCATGCGAGGTTTCGAAGCAGCCGCCCTGGTCGATTGCCACGTCCACGATCACCGAGCCCCTCTTCATGCCCGACAGCATTTCTCGCGTGACGAGCTTCGGTGCCGCCGCGCCGGGGATGAGAACGGCGCCGATGACGAGGTCGGCGGCGAAAACCTCCTCCTCCAGCGCGTCGATCGTCGAATAGCGCGTGTGGACGCGGCCGTTGAAGATGTCGTCAAGCTGGCGCAGGCGCGGGATCGAGCGATCGAGAATCGCCACGTCGGCGCCAAGCCCGGCGGCCATCCTGGCGGCATGCAGGCCGACCACGCCGCCGCCGATCACCGCAACCTTTGCCGGCGGAACCCCCGGAACGCCGCCGAGCAGGATGCCGCGGCCGCCATTGGCCTTCTGCAGCGCCGTCGCCCCGGCCTGGATCGAAAGCCGGCCAGCAACCTCCGACATCGGCGCCAGCAGCGGCAGGCCGCCGCGCTCGTCCGTCACGGTTTCGTAGGCGATCGCAGTCACCCCGGACGCCAGCAGGCCCTCGGTCTGCTCCGGATCGGGTGCCAGATGAAGATAGGTGTAGAGAATCTGTCCGTCGCGAAGCTGCGCCCATTCGGCGGGCTGCGGCTCCTTGACCTTTACGACCATGTCGGCCTTTTCGAAGATGTCCCTCGCGGTGGGGACGATCTTTGCGCCGGCAGCGCGGTAGGTGTCGTCATCCGCGCCGATGCCGGCGCCGGCCTTCGTCTCGACGATCACCTCGTGGCCGTGCGCCACGTATTCGCGCACCGAGCCGGGCGTCAGGCCGACACGGTACTCGTGGTTCTTGATTTCCTTCGGGCAACCGACACGCATCCGCGTTCCTCTCATCTGATTTGCCAATCCTGAAATGCCCGCCACTCCCTGCGGGTCGACAGGAATTGGATCAGAAGTCACGCGCAATGTCCTTGCGAAGACGGTTGGAAGATGGAGCGTTTTCCGCGTATCCTTGCTTAGAACACGCCAAACTTCGAAGGAAATTGCATTGAGCGAGCTGGATTCGATAGATACTGCAATGCTACGCATCTTGCAGCAGAACGGGCGCATCTCCAACGCGGAACTGGCCGAGCGCGTCGGGCTATCGCCTTCCGCCTGCTCCCGCAGGCTCGACATCCTGGAAAAGTCAGGCGTCATCAGCGGCTACCACGCGCACCTTTCGCAAAAGGCGCTGGACTACCGGATGATCGCAATCGTGCACATTTCGTTGTCGGGACAGTTCGCCAAGACGCTGGCGGAGTTCGAAGCGGCGGTCAAACTCTGTCCGAACGTGCTGGTCTGCTACCTGATGTCGGGCGAATACGACTATATCCTGCGGGTGGCGGCAAAGGATCTCGCCGACTACGAGCGCATCCACCGCGACTGGCTTTCCGCCCTGCCCCATGTGGTGAAGATCAATTCGAGCTTTGCCTTACGCGAAATCATCGACAGGCCGAATGTCGGCGTCTGACGATTCCTTGCCGACGACCCGGTTGCGGCCGCGGTGCTTGGCGGCGTAAAGGCGCTGATCGGCCGCCGACAGCAGGCCGTTCAGCGTGCCGCCATCGTGCTCGGTGCTGGCCACGCCGATGCTGACCGTCACCGGCGCACAGTCCGGCCGGAGGATGCGTTCGGCCACGGCGAGGCGGATCTGTTCGGCGCGTGCAAGCGCGCCCTCGTGCGAAAGCCCCTCGCACAGGATGACGAATTCTTCGCCGCCGAAGCGATAGACGCGGTCGCCGGCGCGCAGACCGTCCTGCAATGTCGCTGCCGCCTCCTTCAGCACCTGATCGCCAACGAGATGGCCGAAGGCATCGTTCACCGCCTTGAAGTGATCGGCATCGACGATCAGCAGGCTCGTCACCGTGCCCGCCGCATTGGAGGCCTGCAGAAGACGCGGCCCCTCGAACTCCAGGCGGCTACGGTCGAGCACGCCGGTGAGCGCATCGTGCCCAGACCGATCGAGCAGATCCTCATAGCGTTCGCGGAAGGTGAGGTCGTTGAAGATGTCGGCGATCGGGCGCGACGATGCGGGAACGGCGGCTAGGCGGGCAAAGCTCAGGTAGGCCGTCGTCAGCAGAGCGAACAGCGCCGCCGCCATCATCTTCGCCAGCCACCCGCCCCACAGGACGGACATCGGCGCATCGTTGAGCAGGTTGAGCGCGGCGAAGAAGCCAAGCTGATCGAATGTGAGGACCCCAGCGCCGGACACGAACAGGCGAAGCGCCATCGGCATCCATCTTCCCCGCCCCAGCCGCTCGTAGAGCAATATGATCGCCAGCGCATCGACATAGAGCAGCGTCGTGCCCCACAGCATCAGCCAGCCCATCTCGTCGATGAAGGTGAGATCCACCACGCGGCCGGGCACGACGCTGATCGTCTCGTGATACTGCAGGATCGCAGCGAGGATGACGGTCATGAAATTGCCGGCAAGCAGGCCATAGATGGGCGCCCGGACAGTCGCTGCATCCTCCTTGATATAGAGGAGCAGGATCATCATCAGCTTCCCGGAGAAAAGCACCGAGGAGCCCGGCGAGAGCACGCCGAACGGCAGCTCGACGTAGAAGACCGCCGCCAGGTAGGTTTCCAGAAAGTGCATCACGCCCAGTGCGATGATGAAAACGCCGATCCCGATGCGATGGCGCTGGTGCAGCAGGCTCACCATGAAGGCGAAATAGACCAGCGCCTCCACGAAAAAAAGGATAAGATTCTTTATTTCCATGCACTTGCCTGCAGAAATCGTCCGGAGCGCAACACGCCGACGTTCCGAGGCATATCAAGCAATATCTAAGAATTGAACAAGATCAGAGCCTGCACTCAGCAGTGTGTACAAACCGCTTCGTCAAACGGATCGGGACTGCTCACCGTCGGAGAAGAGCGACGGCCCGTTCTGATCGACGATCTGCTTGGCCTTGCGGAAGGCGGTGGCGACCGCATCATCCCGGCTCGTGAAGAGGTCGGCGCGAATGAAGCTGCGCACGAGCACGACGTCCCCGTCGTGCTTCTCGATCCGGCCCGCCAGGCGAAACTGCGCCCCCTCCTTCATCGGCGCGGCGATGAGGACAAGGTCGTTGTAGATCTCGCGATCCTCAGGCGTCGCCGCCGGAGGTTCGGATTTGCCGGAAAGACCGAAAAGCTTGGAAAAGAACGATGCCATGGCGGAGTGGTAACACAGCATGGCATCGTGTCAACGGTTGCCGACAAACAGCTCGGCCTTTGAGGACAGCCGGGGCGGCCCCTGCCGCGGCTTGGCCAAGGCAGGGCAGCCTCCTGCATGCTTCGCAGGGCAGCCTCGAGGCGCTTCAGATGATCAGGTTGGACAGGATCTCGTTTTCCGTGATGTCCTGATAGCGCAGGCCCACCCGGTCAAAGGCCGCCTTCAGCACGTCGAAGTTTTCCGGCGCCTTGGTCTCGATGCCGATCAGGATCGAACCGAAATTGCGTGCCGATTTCTTCAGGTACTCAAAACGGGAGATATCGTCCTCAGGCCCCAGCAGGTTGAGGAAGTCCCGCAGCGCACCCGGGCGCTGCGCCATGCGCAGGATGAAGTATTTTTTCAGGCCGCGGTGCCGCATGGCCCGTTCCTTCACGTCGGGAAGGCGCTCGAAGTCAAAATTGCCGCCCGAGACAACCGCCACCACGGTCTTGCCCTGCAGTTTCTCGCGCCCCAGCGCCTCCAGCGCCGTGATCGAAAGCGCGCCTGCCGGCTCCAGCACCACGCCCTCGACGTTGAGCATGTCGATGATCGTGACGCAGATCGCGTTTTCAGACAGGAGCATGGCCTGCTCCGGCCGAAACTTCCGGAGCCGATCGAAATTCAGCTCGCCGATTCGGCCGACGGCGGCACCGTCGACGAAGTTGTCCACTTGGTCGAGCGTGACCACCTCGCCCGCCTCCAGGCTGCGGCGGAGGCTCGGCGCGCCTTCCGGCTCGCAGAACAGGAAGCCGTCGTCCGGAACGTCCCCTTTGAGATAGCCGGTGACGCCGGCGGCAAGCCCGCCGCCGCCGACCGGCAGTATCACCAGATCCGGATGAACGCCGTCTCCCAACTGCACCGCGACCTCGGCTGCGACCGTCGCCTGTCCCTCGATGATGTCGGCGTGGTCGAACGGCGGCACCATGATTGCGCCGCTGTCACGCGCATGGTCCTGCGCGGCACGGTAGCACTCGTCGAAGATGTCGCCGACGAGCCGGATCTTCACGAAATCGCCGCCGAAGATGCGCGTCTTGTCGATCTTCTGCTGCGGCGTCGTTACCGGCATGAAGACCGTTCCCTGCACGCCGAAATGGCGGCAGACGAAGGCAAAGCCCTGGGCGTGGTTGCCGGCCGAGGCGCAGACGAAGCTGTTGCCGGTCCCCTTCTGCGCGATGACCTTGCGGAAGAAGTTGAAGGCGCCGCGAATCTTGTAGGACCGGACCGGAGAGAGATCCTCGCGCTTGAGATAGACCTGGGCGCCGTAGCGGACGCTCAGATGCTCGTTCAGTTGCAGAGGGGTTTCGGGGAAAAGCGTGCGCAACGCGTCGGTTGCACGCTCGACATCCTGTTTCATGACAAGCCGTCGTCCTTGAGTTTGATTGCGGCTATCGCTATTGCATATCGAAGAAGCGGAGGCCACCCGTCTTTCACCACCGGGACATGGCAGCGGTCAAGCCAGAACGAGACGCATTTGAACGCCACGATTCATCGCTCCGCCATCAATATCGCGGCCACCTGCGGTCTCTACCTTTCGCTGTCGATGCTGCTGCCGATGGCGGTGGACCTCTATTACGGCAGCCCCGACTGGGAAATTTTCGGCGTATCGGCCTTCCTGATGGGCGGGCTTTCGGCGGCGACCGCCATGGCGACGCGCGCCGGCCCTCCGCCCTACACCAAGAAGATGGGCTTTCTCGTCGTCAATTTGCTCTGGCTCGTCTTCTGCCTGCTTGGCGCCGTCCCGTTCTGGATGTCGTCGTTGAAGATGGACTTCGCAGAAGCCTTATTCGAATCGGTCTCGGCCGTGACCACGACCGGCTCGACGGTCATCGTCGGCCTGGAAAACGCGCCCCCCGGCATCCTGATGTGGCGGTCACTGCTGCACTGGCTAGGCGGTATCGGTATTCTGGCACTCGGCCTGTTCATCATGCCGTACCTGCGCGTCGGCGGCCTGTCGTTCTTCAAGCTCGAATCATCCGATACAAGCGACAAGCCGTTTGCGCGCATGGCAGTCTACACCCGCGCCTTTCTTCTCATCTATGTGCTGCTGACGCTCTTCTGCGCGATCACCTACAACGCGCTCGGCATGAGCCGCTTCGATGCGATCAATCATGCGATGTCCACCGTGGCGACCGGGGGATTTTCAACCCACGACGCCTCGTTCGGCTATTTTAACAGCCTGCCGCTTTTGTGGGCGGCCTCGTTCTTCATGACGCTCAGCAGCCTGCCGTTCTCCGTGCTCATCCTGTTTCTGGTGCGCGGCCGGCTGGACACGCTGAAAGATCCGCAGATCATCGTCTTTCTGGCTTATGTCGCGCTGTTTTCGATCGCCGCCAGCCTCTACCAGCGGCTGGAGAACGGCGTGCCGTTCCACGAGGCGCTGGCGCATGCCTTTTTCACCGTGACCTCGATCCTCTCGACGACCGGCTTTGCCAGCGACGACTATACGAAATGGGGCCACTTCATCGTCATTCTCGCCTTCATCGCCACCTTCATGGGCGGGTGCTCGGGCTCGACGGCCGGCGGCATCAAGGCCTACCGCATCATTATCCTGTTCAACTTCGTCCGCTCCGGCCTGTACCGGCTGATCTATCCGAACGGGATCCACGCGGTGCGCTACGGCCCGATCACCGTAGATGCAGACGTGCAGCGCAATGTGTTCCTGTTCTTCATCAGCTACATGATGGTCTGCGTTGCCGGTAGCCTCCTTCTCGGGCTTCTAGGCTATGATGCGCTGACGTCGGTGTCCGCCGCAGCGACAGCCCTTTCCAACGTCGGGCCAGGCGTGACGCCGTCAATCGGACCGAGTGGCACGTTTGCAGAGATGAGCGATCCGGCGCTCTATCTCCTGTCCTTCCTGATGCTGCTTGGACGTCTGGAAGTCTTGACCGTTCTCGTCATCCTGACTCCTCTGTTCTGGAAGAGCTGAAGTCAAAAGGCGCAGCCAAAACACTTTCTTGACTGGCCTGAAGCATCTGCGCATCTTTCGTGGACGATCCGAAGGAGGCCGCATGCCCGCAATGCCGTCCGCATCCGCACTACCGCTTGCCGCAATGCTCGGCCTCTGGGCCCTTCCCGCCGCCGCCGGCATGCTGGTGGATGCCGCCACGAAGGCGGAACAACTGGCAACGTCCGGCAATCCGGTCGGCGCGCACGAAGCTTTGCGCGAGGCCTTCGGCACCTTTTCTTCAACGCTGCCCTTCTCGATCGGCAAGGCGACCTTCGTCGCCGATCCGCCCGAGGGTTACGGCATGTACACGCCCCGCGCCAACGCGGTCTACAAGCCCGGCGAATCACTGATTTCCTATGTGGAACCCGTCGGCCTCAGTTGGCGGCCCATCGACGGCGGCAAGGTCGAGGCTCAGTTCACCGTCGATCTCGAGCTTCTGAACGACAAGGGCGATACGCTGGCCGAACAGAAGGCCTTCGGCTCGTTCACCTTCCGCGGCTTCGTGCGCAACCAGGAAGTCTTCGCCAAGCTGACGCTCAGCGTCGAAGGGCCACCGGCCGGCGAGTACGTGTTGCGCTACCGGTTCCGCGACGCGATCAGCGGTGCAGTCGCGCTTTCGGACCAGAAATTCTCGATCGTGCCGTAGGACGCCGCGGTTCAGGCTGCCGATCATCCAGGGTCGAGAGATACCCGGTCATCCGGATTTTTCAGCTGAAATATACGGCAACGTGGTGCGGACGACGGGGATCGAACCCGTACGGATTGCTCCGAGAGATTTTAAGTCTCTTGCGTCTACCAGTTTCGCCACGTCCGCCTGCCCGTGTTTTCAACAACTTGCGCCCAAAAATCAAGGCCATGTTTTTCGGGAGGTCCTTTGCGTTTTGTAGATTGTAGCGGCGTCGCGTGGCCGGATGATGGGCTGCACGCGACCAAAAAAGGAAGCGGCGGAAAATGGCCACCCAACGAATGCCCGATACCAGTGTCAAATTTAATAGATGGCCAGCCATACAAGGCGCACACTGCCTGATCGCTTCCACATGAATGGCAGGAACGACTGGGAGATGGCAGCTTCCGCCCCAACCGAGGGAGGTGTCTCGTGTCTACGTCCTTATACTACGACGCCGCCGGCTATCCGGTCTTTCCATGCGGTTCCAGCACGAAGGTGTTCAGCCCTGACGATCTGAACCGGCTTCAGCACATCTTCGACGACTGCCTGCACGAATGCAACTTTTCCATCGACAGCCAGGCTGCTGAATCGCTGGGAGTGGCCATCATCCGGCTCTACTCCCAGGGACAACGCGATGGAACGTTTATCAAGGCAGCGCTTTTGCCGTCGTTCAAGCGACGATCATAGCAACCGCTTGCCTGAGCCGGGGCCATAGCGGACCGCGGTGATGAAAATCTCGATCCGGCGGACCGGCGCCGCCGGAAAAACTCCCGCTCCTTCCTGCCTATCGACCAGCAAGGGCAGCCGTCAGACGAGTTCGACGTCGACGACGCCAGGGGCGGAACGGAGCGCGGCGGCGATCTCGGGCGAGATACGGTAGCGCTCGTTGAGCTCCACCTCGATCTCCCGGTCGCCGTTGTCCTTGATCACGATGAAGGAAACAAGGCCGTCGCCCTTGGCGTTCAGGTGCGCGGCGATCGACCGCAAGGGACCGGAATCGCGCAGGAACACGCGTAGCGCCTTCTGCTGCTGCAGGGCCTCTTCCTCCAGCGAACGCAGCGTCTGTATCCTGAGGCCGATGCCCTCCGGGCGCTCTTCGGCCTGCACCGTCATGACCAGAGACTTGCCGGGTTCCAGCAGGTCCCGATACTGGTGCAACATCTCCGAAAACAGCACGGCCTCGAACTGACCGGACGCATCGGAGAAGGCGACGATGCCCATCTTGTTGCCGGTGCGGGTCTTGCGTTCCTGCTTCGACGTGACCGTGCCCGCCAGACGTCCGGCCGTCGCGCCCTGCTTCACCGAGACGGCGAAGTCGGCGAAGTTCTGCACGCGCATCTTTGCGAGTATCGGACTGTAGGTGTCGAGCGGATGGGCGGACAGGTAGAAGCCCAGCACCTGGAATTCACGGTGCAGCTTCTCCGAGGCGAGCCACGGCGCATAGGAGGGAAAGGAGATCACCTCCGGGCCGGTCGCGGCCCCTGCCCCGAACATGTCGCTCTGGCCGCTCGTCTTGTTTTCCTGCGCGCGCTGGGCATAGCCGAGCAGCCGGTCCATACCGGCAATCAGGGCGGCGCGATCATGGCCGAAGCAATCGAATGCGCCGGCGCAGATGAGGCTTTCGAAGATCCGCCGGTTGACCAGCTTCGGGTCGATCCTGAGGCAGAAATCCTCCAAGCTCTCGAACGGCCTGTCGCCGCGCACCTCGACGATATGGTGCACGGCGGCTTCGCCCACGCCCTTGATCGCGGCCAGCGCATAATAGATGCAGCTCTCTCCGGTCTCGAAATGCGCATAGGAGGTCTGGATCGACGGCGGAAAGACCTTGATGCCGAGACGGGCCGCGTCCTGGCGGAAGTCGTTCAGCTTGTCGGTGTTCGACATGTCGTAGGTCATCGACGCGGCCAGGAACTCGACCGGATAATGCGCCTTGAGATAGGCCGTCTGGTAGGAGACGATCGCGTAGGCCGCAGCATGGCTCTTGTTAAAGCCGTAGTTGGCGAACTTGGCGAGCAGGTCGAAGATCAGGTCGGACTGCGGCTTGGAAACGCCGTTTTTCACCGCGCCTTCGACGAAGCGGGCGCGCTGCTTGTCCATCTCCTCCTTGATCTTCTTGCCCATGGCGCGGCGCAGGAGGTCGGCCTCGCCGAGCGAATAGCCCGACAGGACCTGGGCGATCTGCATCACCTGCTCCTGGTAGACGATGACGCCCTGGGTCTCTTTCAAAAGGTGATCGATCATCGGATGAATCGATTCGATCTCTTCCTCGCCGTGCTTGCGGGCATTGTAGACCGGAATGTTCTCCATCGGGCCCGGACGATAGAGCGCCACGAGCGCGATGATATCCTCGATGCAGTCCGGCCGCATGCCGATCAGCGCCTTGCGCATGCCGGCACTTTCAACCTGGAACACGCCGACGGTCTCGCCGCGCGAGAGCATCTCGTAGGTCAGGCTGTCATCGAGCGGCAGGCTCGCGAGGTCGATCTCGATGCCGCGCTTGCGGGCGAAGTCGACGGCGGTCTTCAGCACTGTCAGCGTCTTCAGGCCGAGGAAGTCGAACTTCACCAGCCCCGCCTGCTCCACCCACTTCATGTTGAACTGGGTGACGGGCATGTCGGAGCGCGGATCGCGGTACATCGGCACGAGCTTGGACAGCGGGCGGTCCCCGATCACGATGCCGGCTGCGTGCGTCGAGGCGTGGCGATAGAGGCCCTCGATCTTCTGGGCGATATCGAGCAGGCGCGCGACAACCGGCTCCTTCTCCGCCTCTTCCTGCAGCTTCGGCTCCTCCTCGATCGCCTTGGAGAGCGGGGTGGGATTGGCCGGGTTGTTCGGCACGAGCTTGCAGATCTTGTCGACCTGGCCGTAGGGCATTTCCAGAACGCGGCCGACGTCGCGCAGCGCCGCGCGCGCCTGCAGCGAACCGAAGGTGATGATCTGCGCCACCTGCTCGCGGCCATACTTGCGCTGGACGTAGCGGATCACCTCTTCGCGCCGGTCCTGGCAGAAGTCGATGTCGAAGTCCGGCATCGAGACGCGTTCCGGATTGAGGAAGCGCTCGAACAGCAGCGAGAAGCGCAGCGGATCGACGTCGGTGATCGTCAGCGCGTAGGCGACGAGCGAACCCGCACCTGAACCGCGGCCGGGACCGACGGGAATGTTCTGCTGCTTGGCCCACTTGATGAAGTCCGCAACGATCAGGAAATAGCCCGGAAACTTCATTCGCTCGATGACGCCGAGCTCGAAGTCGAGCCGCTCGCGGTAATCCTTTTCGCTGTAGCCCGGTGACAAGCCGAGCTGCGCCATTCGCCCCTCCAGGCCTTCAACGGCCTGCCGGCGCAGTTCCCTCGCCTCGGCGCGCTCGGCCTCCTCCGCATCGTCGGTTGCACCGGTGAAGCGCGGCAGGATCGGAGCACGGGTCTTGAGCACAAAGGAGCAACGCCGTGCGATCTCCACCGTGTTCTCCAGCGCCTCGGGAAGATCGGCGAACAACGCCGCCATCGCCGAGCGGCTTTTCAGGTAGTGGTCCGGCGACAGGCGGAACCGATTGTCGTCGGAAACCATGGCATTGTGCGCCACCGCCATCAGCGCGTCGTGCGCCTCGTAGTCGTCGGGTGCGGGAAAGAACGGCTCGTTGGTCGCCACCAGGGGCACGTCATGCGCATAGGCAAGTTCGATCATGCGCCGCTCGTGCCGGCGGTCATAGCTGGCGTGACGCTGCAGCTCGACATACAGCCGGTCGCCGAAGACCCGTTTCAGCTCCAGAAGCCGCGCTTCAGCCATCGCCGGCTGGCCCGCGGCAAACGCCATGTCCACCGGGCCGGTCGTCGCACCGGTCAGCGCGATGAGCCCTTCGGTCCCCGCCTCCAGCCAGGAACGGCAGATGTGGACGGAATGGCCGCCACCCTCGCCATCCAGATAGGCCCGACTTACGAGGTCGACAAGCCGCGCATAGCCGGCATCGGTCGCTGCCAGCAACACGAGCGACGGAGGCTTGGCGAGTGACTGCGCGCCGTTGCGGCGCTCTCCCTCGACGCTGTCTTCCATGTCGATCGAAAGCTGGCAGCCGATCAGCGGCTGAATACCGTCGCCGACCGCCTTCTGCGAAAACTCAAGTGCTGCGAAGAGATTGTTCGTGTCAGTAATGGCGATTGCCGGCTGGCTGTCGCTGACCGCCTTGCCGAGTATCTTCTTGATCGGCAGTGCGCCCTCGAGCAGCGAGAAGGCCGAATGGACGCGCAGGTGGACGAATTGCACGTCCCGCCCCGCCGCCTGCCCGACAACCGTCCCCGACGCAGCATCCGCCATCTTCAGCACTCCTTTTCAGAGCGACAACGATAAGCGGATTCTGGCAACGAATGTCCAGTCAAAGGTTCAGGACGGATGCCTTATCCCCGGCCTGCCCAATCCCAGGCACGCTCAGGGGCAGAAAGTCCTCACAGGCCAAGCGCGAGGATAGAGAAGCTCGCAATGAACAGGGTAATGGATGCAAAGGCGGCAAGATCGCGCATGAATTCGGTCATTTGACGGCTCCAATCTGTTTATGTTTGCATTTTGTTCCATCTTTGTTCGCTCGTCAACCACTAAACTGAAAATTGCTTGTCCGCCCGGCCGCGACGACACTTCGCGGTCTCTGGACGCTGTTGAACGGATTGCATATGGTCGCGCTGGACAACTTTTGAGGACCTATCATCATGAGAACCCTACGGATGCTTGTACCGATCCTTCTGTTTTCCGGTCTCGCTGTTGCCGCGCCGGCGCAGGACTTTCCTGCCGAGCGGATCTTTGCCGCGGCCATGGGCGACTGGAACAGGGACGACAGCCAGGATCTGGTGGTGATTGCCCAGCCGGCCGAGGGCAGCGACGAGGACAATGGCGTCTACATCTATCTCGCCGATCCCTCGGAAGCCCGACTGAAGCTGACGGTCGCCGCCCCGAACAAGGTGTGGGGAAACCTGACGCTGTTTGGCCAGGAGCCAGGCGTCACGGCACTTGCGAACGGTTCGATCAAGCTGACGTCGCAAAACAGCGCGGTCGGACGAGACCGTTGGGAACAGAGCCTCACGATCGCCTACCGCAACGGCCAGTTCGTCGTGGCTGGCTACACCTATTCGTCCTACGACACGCTCGAACCCAACAACACCTCGCAATGCGATCTCAACGTGCTGACCGGCAAGGGAACGGCCAACGGCAAGCCGATTGCGGCGAAGGCCGAGCCGGTAACGTTCGAGGCATGGAACGACGAGATCGGCCAGAAGGCCTGCGGCTTCTCCGCGCGATAGCAGCGATGGACCGATGATGCAGCAGGGTGCGAGATTCTGGCGTGCAGCAGAGCGGCAAACGCCATTCCCTACATCCCGTTCGACGGATCCAGTTCGACTGCACTTGCGGCCGGGGCAATCGAGCATCCCGCCGTGCGGCGGCGGGTACTCCCGCTCAGCGAAGTTCGCGGACCTTGCCGTCCTCGATCGTGACCTTGCGATCCATGCGCCCGGCGAGCTCCAGGTTGTGCGTCGCGATCAGCGCCGCAAGGCCCGACTGGCGCACCAGCGCCTGCAGTGCCTCGAAGACGTAGCCCGCCGTTTCCGGATCGAGATTACCGGTCGGCTCGTCCGCGAGCAGCACGATCGGCGCGTTGGCGACGGCGCGCGCAATCGCCACGCGCTGCTGCTCGCCGCCGGAAAGTTCCGATGGCCGGTGGTCCGCGCGATGGCCGATGCGCATGTAGTCGAGCAACTGCTTTGCCCGCTCGCTCGCCTCGGAGCGAGGCAGGCCGCCAATAAGCTGCGGCATCATGATGTTCTCCAGCGCCGAAAACTCCGGCAGGAGGTGATGGAACTGGTAGACGAAGCCGATCTCGTTACGACGAATGGCGGTCCGCTCCTCGTCGCCGAGCTGCGCGCAGGAGTGGCCGTTGACGATGACGTCGCCGCCGTCCGGCTTTTCCAGCAGGCCGGCGACGTGCAAAAGCGTCGACTTCCCCGTACCCGACGGCGCCACCAGCGCCACGATCTCGCCGCTCCTCAAGGAGAAATCGGCACCCTTCAGGATCGTCAGCAGCCTGTCGCCCTGACCATAGTGCCGGTCCACGCCGGCGAGTTGCAATGCCACGCGCGCGTTCATCGATCGTTCCGTTTCATTCATACCGCAGCGCCTGTACGGGATCGAGCTTGGACGCCCGCCATGCCGGGAAGATCGTCGCCAGGAACGACAGCAGCAACGCCATGATAACGATCGACATCGTTTCACCGAAATTCATGTCTGCGGGGAGCTGACTGAGAAAATAGAGTTCGGGATCGAACAGCGTCTGTCCCGATAGCCATGAGAAGAACTGCCGGATCGACTCGACGTTCAGGCAGACGACGACGCCGAGCAGCACGCCGGCAATGGTGCCGACCGTGCCGATCGCAGCCCCCGTCATGAAGAAGATGCGCATAATCGAGCCCGACGTCGCCCCCATTGTGCGCAGGATGGCGATGTCGCTGCCCTTGTCCTTCACCAGCATGATCAGCCCGGAGATGATATTCAATGCCGCGACGAGGACGATCAGCGTAAGGATCATGAACATGACGTTGCGCTCGACCTCCAGCGCCGAGAAGAAGGTCCGGTTTCGCTGCCGCCAGTCGGTTACATATATCTGCCGCTCGGCTGCCGCCTCGATCGGTTGGCGCAACTGGTCCACCGCGTCGGGATTGTCGACAAACAGCTCGATCGACTGCACCAGTCCGTCGGCGTTGAAGTAAAGCTGCGCCTCTTCGAGCGGCATGTAGATGATCGAGGCGTCGTATTCCGACATGCCGATCTCGAAGATCGCCGATACCGGATAGCTCTTCACGCGCGGATTGACGCCGAGCGGCGTGACGTCGCCTTCCGGGGAAACGAGGGTGATCGTGTCGCCGGCGGAAATGCCGAGCTGTTCGGCCATGCGCGCGCCGATCGCGACGCCGGTGCCGGCGGCAAAGCCGGTGAGATCGCCCGACGTGATATGGTCGGACACGGTCTTGAGCTTGGTCAGGTCGTCTGCGCGGATGCCGCGCACAAGCGCCCCGGTACCCGCGCCATCCTTGCCGGAGGCCAGCGTCTGGCCTTCAACCAGCGGGATGGCCAGCCTGACGCCCGGCACCTGCGAAAACCTTTCGGCCAGTTCGGCATAGTTATTCAGGGGACCGTCGATCGGCTGGACAATCATGTGGCCGTTGATGCCGAGGATGCGCGAAATCAGTTCGGTGCGGAAGCCGTTCATCACGGCCATGACGATGATCAGCGTCGCCACGCCCAGCATGATACCGATGAAGGAAAAGCCGGCGATCACGGAGATGAAGGCCTCCTTGCGGCGCGATCGCAGGTAGCGCCAGGCGACCATCCGCTCGAAACCGGAGAACGGACGACTTGCGGGCGCCGCCTTCGCCTTGGTCGCGCTGCCCTCGCCGGTCGTTTCTGCCATGATGCCTCCGGTCGTCTTGCCGGGGCGTATCGGCGACCTGCGGCCGCGAACGATGCCCCACTCCAGCCATGCGCTCCGCGCATCGTCTGCGACGCGCGAAAGCCGAATGTTCAGATCCTGCACGATCCCATTGCACGGCGCCGGGCCAGCAGGGGAATCATGCAGGAGAAGTCTGCGCACAAAGCCTGTCGAAAAGCGATCCCAACGGATCGAAATCAGGCTGCCACCAGGCGGGCGATCGCAGCCTCGATGGTGAGCGTCTCGCGCTCGCCGGTCTTGCGATCCTTCACCTCGACTTCGCCGGCTGCAACCGAGCGCGGCCCGACGATGACCTGGAACGGGGCGCCGATCAGGTCGGCGGTGGCGAACTTGGTGCCGGCGCGCTCGTCCTTGTCGTCCAGCAGCACGTCGATTCCGGCCTTGCCGAGCGCCGCATAAATCTGTTCGCTTGCCGCGTCGCAGGCCGCATCCCCCGCCTTCATGTTGATGACGACAACCTCGAAGGGCGCCACCGAACGCGGCCAGATGATGCCGTTCTCGTCATGAGAGGCCTCGATGATCGCTGGCACGAGCCGCGTCGGACCGATGCCGTAGGAGCCCATGTGCACGGCATGCTCCTTGCCATCGGGGCCCTGCACCTTGGCGCCCATCACCTCGGAGTACTTGGTGCCGAAGTAGAAGATGTGGCCGACCTCGATGCCGCGTGCGGAAAGACGCTCGCCCTCGGGGACCGCGGCAAATGCCGCCTCGTCGTGCATTTCCGAGGTGGCTGCATAGCGCGACGTCCACTTTTCGAAGATCGTCTTCAGGCCGGCGACATCGTCAAAATTCGTGTCCTCGCCCGGAATGTCGAAGCCCAGGAAATCCTTGTGGCAGTACACTTCGGATTCGCCCGTATCCGCAAGGATGATGAATTCGTGGCTAAGATTGCCTCCGATCGGGCCGGTATCGGCGCGCATGGGGATCGCGCGCAGGCCGAGGCGCGTGAAGGTGCGCAAATAGGCAGCGAACATACGGTTGTAGGCGTGCTCCGCCCCTTCCCGCGTCAGATCGAAGGAATAGGCATCCTTCATCAGGAACTCGCGCGAACGCATGGTGCCGAAGCGCGGACGGATCTCGTCGCGGAACTTCAGTTGGATGTGATAGAGGTTGAGCGGCAGGTCCTTGTAGGACTTGACGTAGGAGCGGAACACATCCGTGATCATCTCCTCGTTGGTCGGGCCATAGAGCATGGCACGGTCCTGGCGGTCCTTGATGCGCAGCATCTCCTTGCCATAGGCATCGTAGCGCCCGCTCTCCTGCCAGAGTTCGGCCGACTGCAGCGTCGGCATCAGCAGTTCGATGGCGCCAGAGCGGTTCTGCTCCTCGCGAATGATCGCGTTAACCTTGTCGAGCACGCGCTTGCCCAGCGGCAGCCAGGTGTAGATGCCGGCGGACTGCTGCTTGATCATGCCCGTGCGCAGCATCAGGCGATGCGAGACGATTTCCGCCTCCTTGGGATTTTCCTTGAGGATGGGCATGAAGAAGCGGGAAAGGCGCATGGCGGGTTCCAAATTGACAATTTTCGCCTAGCGATGGAATCGGGCGAAATGACGTTGAATTCGTGCGTTCATAGACGCTTCGCACGGCGAAGTGAACCCGCGTGCGCATGCCCATCACCAAATCGGCCGAGCGAGCCGCCGGACCGGCTAATCATGGAAAACGGGGCCGGTAATAACGGAAATTTCAGTTTCGAAGTCAACGGAAAAATTTTCCGCGACTGTAACAAATATGCAAAAAATCGGATGACAACGCCCAACCTTTGGGCTAGTTTCAGGCCACAAAACAGGCAAGGAGTATAAATTCTTGCCAATTTCGCGGTCAAGTCTTGGGAGGATCAGATCTTAGGCGCGCGCAGACGCTGCCACCGGCGACGGATAAAGATCACGCGATACTTTAAAAACAAGGCTTCCGGCCTTGTTTTTTTTTGTCTTTCGCAGCGTTGCTGTCCCTAACCTGCGATCATGACGGCTGAATGACAGACGCCTGCGGCAAACGCGCACATGCGCGCAACACCGCTGAAACAATGTACGAAGGCGATCGTTTGCAGGTCCGCAAGTGCGGGCTCAATCGAACTTCGGGTAGAGCTGTGGTATCGCGTCGATCCCGAAGCCGAACTTGACCGACAGAAGGTACCAGCCGAAGTGGATCACGGCCGCGGCAACAGTCGTGATCAGCACCACCCTCCCGCCGCGGAAACGCGCCGGCGCGCTCTCGACCGTGCCCGGCACCACGTCGTTTTCCTCGGCCTGGGTCCGCAGGCCGAAGGGCAAAACGGCAAAAAGCGTCACCCACCAGATGATGAAATAGACGGCGAAGAGTGAAAACAGAGGCATGAGCCTATCCCGTCGGGCGCGAACCGGACGGCGCGGCTCCACGGAACCGAACACCTGCCGCCAAGCGTATTGATACAAGACCGGGCCTCACACCCGAACATTTCCGGCATTGATGCCCGGCTCGGCCACCTGCCACTTTTAACGCCGACCGCAGTGGAATTCAAACCCGATCGCAGCGGCCAGCTGTCACACTTCTTCCAGTTCGATCAGCGTGCCGAAAAAATCCCTCGGATGCAGGAACAGGACAGGCTTGCCGTGGGCGCCGATCTTCGGGTTGCCGTCGCCGAGCACGCGTGCGCCACTGGCGGCAAGCCGGTCGCGCGCAGCCAGAATGTCGTCCACCTCGTAGCAGACATGGTGCATACCGCCGCCCGGCGACTTCTGCAGGAAGGCAGCAATCGGCGACGTCTCCCCCAGGGGCTCGAGGAGCTCGACCTTGGTGTTCGGCAGATCGACGAAGACGACGGTCACGCCGTGCTCCGGCAGCGCCTGCGGCTCCGTCACCCGTGCGCCGAGCACGTTGCGGTAGGACGCGACCGCCGCTGCCAGATCCGGCACGGCGATCGCGATATGATTTACTCGTCCAAGCACGCCTGGCCTCCCAAAGACAAACTCATGACGCGTCCCGGCACGCCCTTCAGGCGCGGGTGACAAACACCGTTACGACCGGCTTCTTGCCCCAGACTTCGTTCGCCATCGCCCGCACGGCCCTACGAACCGCTTCCCGGATCGTCGCCAGATCCTTGCGGCGCGCCCGCGGAATGCTCTCAACAGCGCCTAGGACCGCGTCGTAGAGCGTATCACCCATGTCCTCGCCCTCGTCGTCGAACTGCGGCAGGCCGAAGGGAACGATCTCCGGGTCGCCACGGAAGTCGTAACGGGCATCGAGCACGACGTTCACGGCAACATGCCCGACGAAGGAGAGCTTGCGGCGGTCGCCGATACCCATTTCCTCATAGTCGCCGATCAGGTTTCCGTCCTTGAAGATGCGGCCGAACGCCACCTCGTCCAGCACCTCCGGGACGCCCGGCGCCAGCCGCAGCATCTGTCCGTCGCGAACGCGCGGCACCACACCGATGCCGGACTGTTCGGCAAGCGCCGCGTGCGCCACGAGATGGGCTGCCTCGCCATGGACCGGCACCACGATCTGCGGCCGGGTCCAGGCGTACATCTGCTGCAATTCGCTGCGACGCGGATGGCCGGAGACATGGACCAGTGCCTCGCCGTCGGTGATGACGTGGATGCCCTGGTCGACGAGGCCGTTCTTGATGTCGTTGATCGCCTTCTCGTTGCCGGGAATGGCGCGCGAGGAGAAGATGATCGTGTCGCCGGCGGTAAACGCTACGTTGCGCATCTCGTCGCGTGCGATCTTGGCGAGTGCTGCACGCGGTTCGCCCTGGCTTCCGGTCAGGATGACGACGACCTTATCGCGCGGAATGTAGCCGAACTCGTCCTCGTCGATGAACGGCTTGATGCCTTCCATCAGCCCGATGTCGCGCGCCACCGCCGTCACTCGCTTCATCGAGCTGCCGAGCAGAAGCACCTCGCGTCCCGCCGTCTCGGCCGCCTTGGCGATGGAACGAATACGGCCGACATTCGACGAGAAGGTCGTGATGCCCACGCGGCCTTCCGAGCTTTCGATGATCTTCGCCAGGCTCTCACTCACCTCCTCCTCGGACGGGGAGACGCCATCGCGCAGGGCGTTGGTGCTGTCGCAGACGAGCGCCAGAACGCCCTCGTCGCCCAGCTTGCGGAACCGCGTCTCGTCGGTCAGCGGTCCGAGCGATGGGTGAAGGTCGATCTTCCAGTCACCGGTGTGGATCACCGTGCCGAGCGGTGTCTTGATCGCCAGCGACATCGGCTCGGGAATGGAATGGTTGACGCCGATGCCCTCGATTTCGAACGGACCGACATTGATGCGGTCGCCCTGCTTGAAGATCGTCACCGGGATCTCGGTGCGGCTGCGCTCGAAATCGCGCTTGGCTTCCAGCATGCCGGCCGTGAAGGGCGAGGCATAGACCGGCACGTTCAAACCCGGCCACAGGTCGTTCAGGGCGCCGTAGTGATCCTCATGGGCATGGGTGATGACGATGCCCTTGAGGTTCTTGCGCTCTTCGGCGAGGAAACGAATGTCGGGGAGCACGAGATCCACGCCCGGCAGGTCGGGTCCGGGGAACGTCACGCCGCAGTCGACCATGATCCATTTGCGATTGCCCGGTGTGCCGTAGCCATAGAGCGCGAGATTCATACCGATCTCGCCAACCCCGCCAAGCGGCAGGAACACCAGGTCTTCTTGGTTCGCCATATTCTACAAAAATCCGATTATTCGAAGAAAACATCGCCGGCTGCGATCAGGCGTACATCGCCGTCGTCAGTCTCAAGCTTCAGCAGACCACTATCATCAATTCCGACGAAACGCCCGGAAATTGATTGGGTCGGCAAATTGACCGTAATACGTTCACCGATACCGCCGGCGGCCTTTCTCCAGCGGGCCATGATCTCCCCGATCCCGTTGGCGCTGTCCCACAGCCGCAGGATATCTGCCATTTCCCGGAAGAGATGGGCGAAGAGTTCGGCAGGCCCGACCGTGCAGCCATAGTCAGTGAGGCGCGCGACCGGGTACAGCCCCGTCTCCGGCGCCACTGCCACATTGATGCCGCAGCCGATGACGATCGCCTGGCGACCGTCGGCCATCGTTTCCGCCTCGATCAGGATGCCGCAGATCTTCCTCCGCTCAATCAGCAGGTCGTTCGGCCACTTGATCTTCACCGGCGGCGCATCGATCGGCATTACAGAAGAAATCGCCGACTGAACCGCCACGGCGACCGCCAAAGGCAGCGAACCGAGCCGCTCCATGGGAGCCGGATCGATCAGCAGCAGCGATGCATAGAGATTTCCCGCCTCCGACGTCCACGGGCGACCGCGCCGCCCCCTGCCCCCGGTCTGCCGCGCCGCGGTGATCCACAGACCGGAAAGCGCGCCCCTGCGGGCGCGCTCAAAACAATCCGCATTGGTGGAGGAGGTCTCGACCAGCGCCTCGTGCCGGAAATCATCCAGCGTCAGCCGGCCGGTGCCCGTCCGCCCTGTCAAAAGAAGGTCCGCGCGGCCGCTTCGGCCGCTTCGCCGATCGGTCCGCCGATCAGGACGTAACCTGCCACGAACAGACCGGCGAGACCGAAGACGAGCTTCAGCTCGCCCGGCGTGCGGGCGAATTCGTCCGTCGCCGGATCGAACCACATCACCTTCACCAGGCGCAGGTAATAATAGGCGCCGACCACCGACGACAGCACGCCAATGATGGCAAGCGCATAGAGATCCGCCTCGATCGCCGCCATGAAGACGAAGTACTTGGCGAAGAAGCCTGCCAGCGGCGGGATGCCGGCGAGCGAGAACATCATCACCGTCAGAACGCTGGCCATGAAGGGATTGGTGGTGGAGAGACCGGCGAGATCGTCGATCGATTCCACGTTGCCGCCTTCACGACGCCGCATGGCGAGAATGCAGGCAAAGGTACCGAGCGTCATCACCATGTAGATGAGCATATAGAGAGCGACGCCGCGCACACCGGCCATTGAGCCCGCAGCAAGGCCGACGAGCGCATAGCCCATGTGACCGATCGACGAATAGGCCATCAGCCGTTTGATGTTCTTCTGGCCGATCGCTGCGAAAGAGCCGAGCAGCATCGAGGCGATCGAGATGAAGACGATGATCTGCTGCCAGTCGGCAACCACCGGCTCGAAGGCATCGATGACGATGCGCACGAGCATGGCCATCGCGGCAACCTTCGGCGCTGCCGCGAAGAAGGCGGTCACCGGCGTCGGCGCGCCCTCGTAAACGTCCGGCGTCCACATATGGAACGGAACGGCGGAGATCTTGAAGGCCAGGCCTGCGAGGACGAAGACGAGACCGAAGACTAGGCCGAGCGAACGGCCCTCGGCCGACAGCGCGGCTGCAATCTGCTCGAAGTTGGTGTGGCCGGTGAAACCGTAGACGAGCGACATTCCGTAGAGCAGCATGCCCGACGAAAGTGCGCCGAGCACGAAGTACTTCAGGCCGGCTTCCGTGGAGCGGACGCTGTCACGGTTGATCGCGGCGACCACATAGAGAGCCAACGACTGCAGTTCCAGCGCCAGATAGAGCGAAAGCAGGTCGTTCGCCGAAATCATCAGCAGCATGCCGAGCGTCGCCAGCACGATGAGAACGGGAAACTCGAACCGGTCCAGCTGCTGCGAGCGGGCATGGCCGACCGTCATGACCAGCGCCGTGATCGAACCGATCAGCGTCAGGATCTTCATGAAGCGGGCGAAGGGATCGGAGACGAAGGCGCCCCCGAAGGCAATGCCCTCGGGGCTCTTCATCACCAGCATCAGGCCGGCGATGATCAGAAGAGCCACGGCCAGCCCGGTGACGGTTGTCGCCGAGCGTTCGCCGGAGAACACGCCGATCATCAGGAGAGCCATCGCACCCAGAGCCAGAATGACCTCAGGCGTCGAGAGCTGAAGGCTGGCAAGGAGGAGTTCAGCAGTCATATCGAATGATCCCGTCGTCAGTTCGCCGAGAGCGCAACGGATTGCGCTGCTTCGAGGGCCGCGGTGTAATTGTTCAGGAGGGCATCGACCGAGGCGGCGGTCACGTCAAAGACCGGCATGGGATAGACACCGAAGAAAATCGTCAGGGCCACGAGCGGATAGAGAATGGCCTTCTCCCGTCCCGACAGGTCGAGCAGCGCCTTGAGGCTTTCCTTCTCGAGCGGACCGAAGATCACGCGGCGGTAGAGCCACAGCGCGTAGGCGGCCGACAGGACGACGCCCGACGTTGCGAAGAACGCGACCCAGGTGTTGGCGCGGAAGGCGCCGAGCAGCGTCGTGATTTCACCGACGAAGCCGGAGGTGCCGGGCAGACCGACATTGGCCATCGTGAAGATCATGAAGGCGACGGCGTATTTCGGCATGTTGTTCACAAGTCCGCCATAGGCGGAGATCTCGCGGGTGTGCAGGCGGTCGTAGACGACGCCGACGCAAAGGAAGAGCGCGCCGGAGACGATACCGTGCGAGAGCATCTGGAACAGCGCACCCTGCACGCCCTGCTCGTTGGCCGCAAAGATGCCCATGGTCACGTAGCCCATGTGTGCAACTGATGAATAGGCGATCAGCTTCTTGATGTCTTCCTGCACCAGCGCGACCAGCGAGGTGTAGATGATCGCGACGACCGAAAGCGTGAAGACGAACGGCGCAAAATAATCGGATGCCAGCGGGAACATCGGCAGCGAGAAGCGCAGGAAGCCGTAGCCGCCGAGCTTCAGGAGAATGCCGGCCAGGATGACCGAACCCGCCGTCGGCGCCTGAACGTGCGCGTCGGGCAACCAGGTGTGGACCGGCCACATCGGCATCTTCACCGCGAACGAGGCGAAGAAGGCAAGCCACAGCCAGGTCTGCATCTGCTCGGGGAAGCCGTAGGCGAGCAGTTCGGGAATGCTGGTCGTGCCGGCCTGCCAGTACATCGCCATGATGGCGAGCAGCATCAGCACCGAGCCGAGCAGCGTGTAGAGGAAGAACTTGTAGGATGCGTAGACACGATCCTTGCCGCCCCACACGCCGATGATGATGAACATCGGAATGAGGCCTGCTTCGAAGAAGACGTAGAACAGGACGATGTCGAGCGAGACGAAGACGCCGACCATGAACACTTCCAGGACGAGGAAGGCGATCATGTATTCCTTCAGGCGCTTCTCGATCGAGTTCCAGCTCGCCAGCACGCAGAACGGCATGAGGAACGTCGACAGGATGACAAACAGCATCGAGATGCCGTCGATGCCCAGATGATAGGCAATCCCGGTGCCAAGCCATTCATGCTTCTCGACCATCTGGAAGCCGGGGTTCGAATAGTCGAAGCCAACCCAGATGAAGACCGACAGGATGAAGGTGAAGACAGTCGTCAGCAGCGAGACGTTCAGGATGTTCCGCCGCCCGTAAGGGCTATCCTCGCGGGTCAGCAGCAGCAGCGCCACGCCAACCAGCGGAAGAAAGGTGACCGCGGAAAGAATCGGCCAATCGGTCATCAGATGGAACTCCCGAGCATCATCCAGGTAACGAGTGCCGCAATTCCGAGCAGCATCGCAAAGGCATAGTGATAAAGGTAACCGGTCTGCAGGCGGACGACGCGGTCGGTCACGTCGAGGACGCGCGCGGCGATCCCGTTCGGACCGAGGCCGTCGATGATCGCCCCATCACCGCCCTTCCAGAACACGCGGCCGAGCCAGAGCGCCGGGCGCACGAACAGGAAGTCGTACAACTCATCGAAGTACCACTTGTTCAACAGGAACTGGTACAGACCGCGGTGCTGTTCTGCCAGGTACTTCGGCAGGTCCGGACGGCGGATGTACATGAACCAGGCGGTGACAAAGCCCAGAGCCATTGCGGCGAACGGGCTCCACTTCACCCACAGCGGAACGTGGTGATACTCTTCCAGGATCTCGTTTTCCGGACCGGTGAACAGCGCACCCTGCCAGAATTCGACATAGTGGTGGCCGAAGAAGTAGTCGTGGAACAGGAAGCCCGCGAGCACCGCGCCGGCGGCGAGGATATAGAGCGGAACCAGCATGATCGCCGGCGATTCATGGACGTGGTGCATGACGTCGGAGGAAGCGCGCGGCTTGCCGAAGAACGTCATGAAGGCCAGGCGCCACGAGTAGAAGCTCGTGAAGAGCGCTGCGATCACCAGCAGGGTGAAGGCGAAGCCGGCAACCGTGCTGTGCGACGCGAAGGCGCTCTCGATGATCGCATCCTTCGAGAAGAAGCCGGCAAATCCGATGACGGTGCCCGGAATGCCGACACCCGTCAGCGCCAGCGTACCGATCGTCATCATCCAGAAGGTGACCGGAATATGCGTGCGCAGGCCGCCCATGTAACGCATGTCCTGCTCGCCATCGACGGCATGGATGACCGAGCCGGCGCCAAGGAACAGCAGCGCCTTGAAGAAGGCGTGCGTGAAGAGGTGGAACACAGCCGCGCCATAGGCGCCGACGCCAAGCGCCACAAACATGTAGCCGAGCTGCGAGCAGGTCGAATAGGCGATGACGCGCTTGATGTCGTTCTGCACCAGGCCGACGGTCGCGGCAAAGAAGGCCGTGATCGCGCCGATGATGGTAACGACAGTGAGCGCATCCGGCGACAGTTCGAACAGAGGCGACATGCGGGCGACGAGGAAGACGCCGGCGGTGACCATGGTCGCGGCGTGAATGAGTGCTGAGACCGGGGTCGGGCCTTCCATTGCGTCCGGAAGCCAGGTGTGCAGCAGGAACTGCGCCGACTTACCCATCGCGCCCATGAAGAGCAGGAGGCAGGCCGCGGTGATCGCATTGGCCTTGTCGAGGTGCATGCCGAACAGCGTGATGACGGGCTCTGCGGCATCTGCAGCGCCTTCGGCCGGCAGATAGGTCGCAGCCGTCGCGAAGATCGTCTCGAAGCTGACGGAGCCGAAGAGATAGAAGACGGTGAAGATGCCGAGCGCGAAGCCGAAGTCGCCGACACGGTTGACGATGAAGGCCTTCATGGCGGCGGCGTTCGCCGAAGGCTTCTTGAACCAGAAGCCGATGAGCAGATACGACGCCAGGCCCACGCCTTCCCAGCCGAAGAACATCTGCAGCAGGTTGTCCGACGTGATGAGCATCAGCATCGCGAAGGTGAACAGCGACAGGTAGGCAAAGAAGCGCGGCCGATGCGGGTCATGATGCATGTAGCCGATCGAGTAGACATGCACGAGCATCGACACGGTGTTGACGACGACGAACATTACCGCTGTCAGCGTATCGACGCGGAACGCCCATTCGACATCGAACCCGCCGGACTGCATCCAGCGCATCACCGAGACCTTGATCAGTTCTTCGTGGCCGAGGGCGACCTGGAAGAAGACGAGCCAGGAAAGCGCACAGGCGATCACCATGAAGCCGCTGGTGACGAATTCGGAAGCCTTGGCGCCGATGGTGTTGCCACCGATACCCGCGATCAGAAAGCCGATCAGCGGAAGGAAGACGATTGCCTTGATGACGGTATCCATGACCGATCAACCCTTCATCACGTTGACGTCTTCCACGGCGATGGAGCCGCGGTTACGGTAGAAGACGACGAGAATTGCAAGACCGATCGCCGCTTCGGCAGCCGCGACCGTCAGGATGAACAGAGCGAAGACCTGGCCGACGATGTCGTTCAGGAAGGCCGAGAAGGCGACCATGTTGATGTTGACCGCGAGCAGGATCAGCTCGATCGACATCAGGATGACGATGACGTTCTTGCGGTTGATGAAGATGCCGAAGACGCCGAGCGTGAACAGGATCGCGCTGACTGTGAGATAGTGGGAAATACCGATTTCCATGATGCGAATTCCTTAAGTCCAGCGCGCCTTAGAGACCCTGCCCCGGTTTCACCTTGACCACCTCGACGGCGGTTGCCGGCGTACGGGCCACCTGAGCGGAGATGTCCTGCCGCTTGATTCCCTCGCGATGGCGCAGCGTCAGCACGATCGCCCCGATCATGGCTACCAGCAGCACCAGGCCGGCGATCTGGAAGAAGTAGACATAGTCCGTATAGAGCACGTCGCCGAGTGCTGCGGTGTTCGTGCGCTCCGCGATCGGCGGGATCGGGTGCGCAGCGTTACTCGCAATCTCTGGCGCAAGCGTCGAGCCGCCGACGACGATGATCAACTCCGCCGCCAGGACGAGGCCGACCAGCGCACCCACTGGCGCATGCTCGATAAGACCGGAGCGAAGGGCTGCGAAATCGATGTCCAGCATCATGACGACGAAGAGAAAGAGAACCGCAACCGCGCCGACATAGACGACCAGCAGGATCATCGCCAGGAATTCGGCGCCGGTCAGAAGGAAGAGACCCGCGGCGTTGAAGAACGTGACGATCAGGAACAGCACGGAATAGACCGGGTTCCTTGCCGCGATCACCATGAACGCGGACGCCACCGCCACGAAGGCGAACATATAGAAAAAAAGAGCCTGCAGACCCATTTTGGTGCCTTTTCGTCTTCCCCGGAAAGAACCGCGCCAAGGCCGCCCTTCTCCGTCGAAGCTTGGCGGCCCGTCGCCACCAAGCACTTGTCCAGTATTGATGCCCGTCGCCCGTCAGGGCGGCAGTCCCCTTCCCGACCGCGTCTCAGCGGTAGGGCGAATCCATTGCGATGTTGCGGGCGATTTCCCGCTCCCAGCGATCGCCGTTCTCGAGAAGCTTCTGCTTGTCGTAATAGAGCTCCTCACGGGTCTCCGTGGCGAACTCGAAATTCGGCCCCTCGACGATGGCATCGACCGGGCAGGCCTCCTGGCAGAAGCCGCAATAGATGCACTTCACCATGTCGATGTCGTAGCGCACCGTGCGGCGCGTGCCGTCGTTGCGGCGCGGTCCCGCCTCGATCGTGATGGCCTGAGCCGGACAGATCGCCTCACACAGCTTGCAGGCGATGCAGCGTTCCTCGCCGTTCGGATAGCGGCGCAGCGCATGCTCGCCGCGGAAGCGCGGGCTTACCGGTCCCTTTTCGAAGGGATAGTTCAACGTCGCCTTCGGCCGGAAGAAATAGCGCATCGACAGGAAGAAAGCGCCGACGAACTCCTTCAGGAACAGCGAATTTACGGCTTGCGAAAGACTAGCCATTACTGAGCTCCAATGCTGCTGAAACGACCGGCCGCCATCAGGCGCCCCAACCGGTGAGCTTCAGCACGAATGCAACGATGACGACCATGGCGAGCGACAACGGAAGGAAGACCTTCCAGCCGAGACGCATCAGCTGGTCGTAGCGGTAGCGCGGCACGAATGCCTTGACCATCGCGAACATGAAGAACACGAGGCAGGCCTTCAGGGCGAACCAGACGATGCCCGGCACCCAGTTGAGGAACCACACGTCGACCGGAGGCAGCCAGCCGCCGAGGAAGAGGATCGTCGTCAGCGCGCACATCAGGCAGATGGCGGCATATTCGCCGAGCATGAACATCATGTACGGCGTGGAACCGTATTCCACCATGAAGCCGGCGACGAGTTCGGATTCAGCCTCCGGAAGGTCGAAGGGCGGGCGATTCGTCTCGGCAAGCGCGGAGATGAAGAAGATCACGAACATCGGGAACAGCGCCAGCCAGTTCCAGTCCAGGAACGAGCCCGGCAGGCCGATCATCGTGCCCAGTCCGTCACGCTGAGCGTTGACGATGTCGGTCAGGTTCAGCGAACCGACCGTCAGCAGAACGGTGACGATCACGAAGCCGATGGAGACTTCATAGGAGACCATTTGCGCTGCCGAACGCAGGGCACCCAGGAACGGGTACTTCGAGTTCGACGCCCAACCGCCCATGATGATGCCGTAGACCTCGAGCGAGGAGATGGCGAAGACGTAGAGAATGCCGACGTTGATGTTGGCGATGACCCAGTTCTCATTGAGCGGGATGACCGCCCAGGTGGCCAGCGCCAGCGTCACCGAAACGAGCGGCGCCAAAAGGAAGATCGCCTTGTTGGCGGTGGCCGGAATGACCGGCTCCTTGAACACGAACTTCAAAAGGTCGGCAAAAGACTGGAACAGCCCCCACGGACCGACGACGTTCGGACCGCGACGCAACTGCACGGCCGCCCAGATCTTGCGGTCAGCCAGCAGGATATAGGCGATGAAAAGGAGCAGCGCGACCAGCAGCAGCAGAGACTGGCCGATCATGATGACCGCAGGCCATACGTAGCTCGAAACAAAAGCGTCCATAATGCTTATTCCCTCGCGCTTATTCCGCTGCGGCTTTGAAGTTGTTGCGGGCGAGTGCCGAGCACTCGGCCATGACCGCGGAGGCACGCGCTATCGGGTTCGTCAAATAGAAGTCTTTGACGGGAGACGCAAACCCGGATTTCGTCATCTTCCCGCCTTTTTTCGAAAGAGCGGCCAGTTCGGCGCTGTCGGCGGGGGCGATCTCGTCCACGCCTGCAAAATGGGGGTGCGCCGCATAGAGCCTCGAACGAAGCTGGGCCAGCGAATCAAACGGCAGCTTCTTGCCGAGCACGTCGGAAAGGGCGCGAAGGATGGCCCAGTCTTCACGGGCTTCGCCCGGCGCGAAACCGGCACGGTTGCCCTGCTGGACCCGGCCTTCCGTGTTGACCCAGGTGCCGGATTTTTCAGTGTAGGTCGCGCCCGGTAGGATCACGTCGGCGAGATGCGCCGCGTTGTCGCCGTGTGAGCCGATATAGACGGTGAAGGCCGACTTGTTGGCGAAGTCCATCTCGTCAGCACCAAGCAGGAAGAGGACGTCGGTACCGGTCAGCATTTCGGCTGCCGTCTTGCCGCCCTCGCCCGGAACGAAGCCGAGGTCGAGCCCGCCGACGCGTGCGGCAGCCGTATGCAGGATGCCGAGACCGTTCCAATCGGCGCCGATCGCACCGACAGCTTCGGCCAGCTTCACGACATTTGCCAGAACGGCAAGGCCGTCTTCGCGCGCCAGAGCGCCCTGGCCGACGATGATCATCGGGTTCTTGGCGTTCTTCAGCGTCTCGGCGAACTTGCCGTTGCCGGCAACGAGCTCGGCCAGAGAATCCGGACCCGCGCCGAGGTATTCGTAGCCGTAACGCAGTTCCGCTTGTTCGCCGATCAAGCCGATCGGGAAGCCGTCCATGCGCCAGCGCTTGCGGATGCGGGCGTTCAGCACCGCGGCCTCGACGCGCGGATTCGCACCGACGATGAGAAGGGCGTCAGCCTGCTCGATGCCGACGATGGTCGGATTGAAGAGATAGCTCGCGCGGCCGAACGATGGATGCAGCGCCGTGCCATCCTGCCGGCAATCGATGTTGGCGGAGCCCAGCGCCGACATCAATTCGCGCAGGGCGTACATTTCCTCGACCGAAGCGAGATCGCCCGCAATCGCGCCGATCCGGTCGCCCGGCTTGCCGGCAACGGCAGCCTTGATGGCGCCAAAAGCCTCGGCCCAGCTTGCCGGCTGCAAACGGCCGTCCTTGCGGACGTAGGGGCGGTCGAGGCGCTGGGTCTTCAACCCGTCCCAGATGTAGCGGGTCTTGTCGGAGATCCACTCCTCGTTGATCTCTTCATTGACGCGCGGCAGCACGCGCATCACTTCGCGGCCGCGGGTATCGACGCGGATCGCCGAGCCGACGGCGTCCATGACGTCGATCGATTCGGTCTTGTTCAGTTCCCATGGACGGGCGGTGAAGGCGAAGGGCTTGGAAGTCAGCGCGCCGACGGGGCACAGGTCGACGACGTTGCCCTGCAGCTCCGAAGTCATCGCCTGCTCGAGATAGGTGGTGATTTCCGCATCCTCGCCGCGACCGATCAGGCCGAGTTCGCTGATGCCGGCCACCTCGGTGGTAAAGCGGACGCAGCGCGTGCAGTGGATGCAGCGGTTCATGATCGTCTTGACGAGCGGGCCGATATACTTGTCCTCGACGGCGCGCTTGTTTTCCTGATAGCGCGAACTGTCGATGCCGAAAGCCATCGCCTGGTCCTGCAGGTCGCATTCGCCGCCCTGGTCGCAGATGGGGCAGTCCAGCGGATGGTTGATCAGCAGGAATTCCATCACGCCTTCACGGGCCTTCTTGACCATCGGCGTGGTGGTGAAGACTTCCGGCGGCTCGCCGTTCGGTCCGGGACGCAGGTCGCGAACGCCCATGGCGCAGGAGGCCGCCGGCTTCGGCGGGCCGCCCTTCACTTCGACCAGGCACATGCGGCAGTTGCCGGCAACCGACAGCCGCTCGTGGAAACAGAAGCGCGGAACTTCGGCGCCGGCCTCCTCGCACGCCTGCAACAGCGTGAAATGATCCGGAACCTCGATCTCTTTTCCGTCGACTTTCAGTTTTGCCATATCCGTCTTCCCGCTTCCGATGCACCGCTTCCGCCGTGCCAGCGCCATGTCACTCGCGGCCGGTAGCGGCTAGCCCGCTTCCCGTCCGCGTCAGTCCGTTTCGTCCGCCGGTACGCTCCGGGCCTTCAGCCCTTCGCGCTTGCCAGCGCCTTCGCCTGCTCCACCCAGCCATCGCGGGCAATCCGCCCGTCGAGGCCGAGTTCGGCTTCGATCTTCTCCACGTCGGCGCCGGACCAATGCGCAATATCGGAAAAGCGGAAAATCCCCTTGCCGTTCAGCACCTGTTCCAGCTTCGGCCCGATGCCCGAAATCATCTTCAGGTCATCGCCCTTGCCCGCATTCTTCCCGCCCGCATTAGGCCCGGAACCTTTCCGAACCGTTGCCGGCGCCTTCGTCTTCGCGGCGACCGGGCCGGCTTTCGCCTTCACCTTGCCCGCCGCAATTCCCGTCTTCACCGGCTCTGCCGGCGTCGCGGGCTTTTTCACCTTCACCGCAGTCGCCGACCGGCCCGCCGAGCTGGCACGTCGCGCCTTGGCGTCCGGCTTCGGCGGCGCGGACGCGATGCCTGCGTCTCCTGCCCCGTGCGTATCCGGCATCTTTGCCGGCGTAGCCTCGCTCCGAGCCTTCAGCGCCTCCGCCTCGATCCCAGCCGCCTCGTCGAGCAGGGCCCTGGCGCGCTCCGCGCTTGACTGCATCGCTCCCATCATGATCCCGGCCAGATGGCTGGTCATGCCGAAACCGATCGCGGTTGCGGCAGCCATCGCCGCCATCGGGTGCGCCATCAGCGGCGGGATCGCCATCGACGGCATTTCCTTCAACCAGGGCGACAAGCCGAACGGATCGTCGCTCTCCGCTGTCGCCGGCGGGAACTGGGTTGCTTCTGCTTCCTGTCCTGCCGGCTTTGTCATCGCCTTACTCCGCTGCCTCGAGCACGGCGCCATGCGCCATGGCTTTGTGGGTGTACTGGTCGATCCGCTTTTCCATCTCGGGGCGGAAATGGCGGATCAGGCCCTGGATCGGCCAGGCGGCCGCATCACCGAGCGCGCAGATGGTGTGGCCCTCGATCTGCTTGCTGACGTCGAACAGCATGTCGATCTCGCGCTTCTGCGCATTGCCCTTCACCATGCGCTCCATGACGCGCATCATCCAGCCGGTGCCCTCACGGCACGGCGTGCACTGGCCGCAGCTCTCGTGCTTGTAGAAGGCAGCCAGCCGCCAGATCGCCTTCACGATGTCGGTCGACTTGTCCATGACGATGACGGCAGCGGTGCCGAGGCCGGAGCCCAGCTCGCGCAGGCCGTCATAGTCCATGATCGCGTCCTTCATCTGCGCGCCGGGCACGCAGGGAACGGAGGAGCCACCGGGAATGACGGCGAGAAGATTATCCCAACCGCCGCGGATGCCACCGCAATGGGTCTCGATCAGTTCCTGGAAGGTGATCGACATGGCATCCTCGACCGTGCAGGGACGGTTGACGTGGCCGGAGATCGAGTAAAGCTTGGTGCCGTGGTTGTTCGGGCGGCCGAAGCTCGTGTACCAGCTGGCGCCACGACGCAGGATCGTCGGCGTGACGGCGATGGACTCGACGTTGTTGACCGTCGTCGGGCAGCCGTAGAGCCCCATGTTGGCCGGGAACGGCGGCTTCAGGCGCGGCTGGCCCTTCTTGCCTTCAAGGCTTTCCAGGAGCGCGGTCTCTTCGCCACAGATATAGGCGCCGGCGCCATGATGAACGACGATGTCGATGTCGTAGCCGAGCTTGTTGTTCTTGCCGAGCAGGCCATAATCATAGCACTCGTCGATCGCCGCCTGCAGCGCCTCACGCTCGCGCATGAACTCGCCGCGTACGTAGATGAAGGCATGGTGCGCGCCCATGGCGAAGGAAGCGATCACGCAACCCTCGATCAGCGTATGCGGATCGTGGCGCATGATATCGCGGTCCTTGCAGGTACCGGGCTCGGATTCGTCGGCATTGACGACGAGATAGTGCGGGCGGCCGTCGCTTTCCTTAGGCATGAAGGACCACTTCAGGCCGGTCGGGAAGCCGGCGCCGCCACGGCCGCGCAGGCCGGAAGCCTTGACCTCGTTGATGATCCAGTCGCGCCCCTTTTCAAGAAGCTGCTTGGTACCATCCCAGTGGCCACGCGCCATCGCCCCCTTCAGGGATTTGTCCTTCAGGCCGTAGATGTTGGTGAAGATGCGATCCTGGTCTCTAAGCATGTTTCACCTCTTTACCGCGGCTTCTTGCCGAAGACGCGGATATATTCCGCTTCGCCGCCCTTTGCGAGCGCCTTGGCCTGCTTGACCCAGTCGTCGCGCTCGATGCGGCCCTTGAAATTCAGATAACCGTCCACCCATTCGCGCTCGGCCTTCTTCCACGAAGCGACCTGCGTATAGGTGAAGATGCCAAGATCGTTGAGCGTCCCGGCGATCTTGGGACCGACGCCCGAAATCAGCGTCAGGTCGTCCGGAGCATCGGGCTTGGCAACGCCGGCGGGACGGTTCTTGTCGTCAAGCGACGGCTTGCCGCCCTCGGCGCGCGTGTCGCCCTTGACCCTGGCATTTTCTGCCGCTTCAGCCTTGGCGGTCGCCGGCGTCTTCAGCGACGGATCGGTTTCCTCGGCATCGGTCCTGGCGCGCGCGGCGTTCGACGGCGGAACGCTGACGGCTTCCTCGGCGCTCTTCCTGGCACGCGGGGCAGACGGCTTCTTTACGGCCGCATCCGGCTCGCTGAGGGACGTCAGGCCGCCTGCGGGCGCGGAGAAGATGCGATCGACCTGCGGCCCGGGCTTGACGTCGGCGCCATGGCCGGCCTCGAACTGGTCGATGATCTCCTCAAGCCGTTCTGGCGTCAGATCCTCGTAGCTGTCCTTGAAGATCATCACCATCGGCGCATTCACGCAGGCGCCCTGGCACTCGACTTCTTCCCAGGACAACGTGCCACCATCATTGGTGTGGAACGGCTCGGGATGGATCTTGTGCTTACAGATGTTGATGAGGTCCTCGGCGCCACGCAGCATGCAGGGCGTGGTCCCACAGACCTGCACATGGGCGCGCGTTCCGACCGGCTTCAGCTGGAACTGGGTGTAGAAGGTCGCCACTTCGAGCACGCGGATATAGGCCATGCCAAGCATCTGCGCGATCTTCTCGATCGCGGCCTTGGTGACCCAGCCGTCCTGCTCCTGCGCCCGCATGAGAAGCGGGATCACGGCGGATTGCTCGCGACCTTTCGGATACTTGTTGATCGTTGCCTGAGCCCAGACCGCATTCTCCTCGGAGAAGGCGAAGCTTGCGGGCTGCACGGCCTCATCGGCCAATCGACGAACGGACATTCTTTGGCGCCTTATTCAGTGATCAGGCCGCAGCGCGTCGTCGTCACGGTGACGAACTGACAGGCATAGGCCGTCTTGTCTTTCTGCATGAACACGATGTAGCGGCTGCTGGCCTGAGCGGTGCCCTTGATCTCGTAGCCATCGGCGAGAAGCCGGGCCATCGTCGACTGGGTCGCCCCACCCTCTCCGCCGGCTTCGGCGTCCTGGGCATTGGCGATGCCAGTCGAGGCGATCAGTGCGGCAAGGGCGAAGCTCAGTCGAAGCATCAGCGATCCACCTCACCGAAAACGATGTCGAGCGAGCCCAGCACGGCCGAAACGTCGGCAAGCTGGTGTCCCCGACAGAGGAAATCCATCGCCTGCAGATGCGCATAACCGGGAGCGCGGATCTTGCAGCGATACGGCTTGTTGGTACCGTCGGCGACCAGATAGACGCCGAACTCGCCCTTGGGCGCCTCGACGGCGGCGTAAACTTCGCCTGCCGGCACATGGTAGCCTTCGGTGTAGAGCTTGAAGTGATGGATCAGCGCTTCCATCGAGCGCTTCATCTGGCCGCGCTTCGGCGGCACGACCTTGCCGTCCAGCGAGGAGACAGGACCGACCTTCGCATCGCCGAGAAGCCGATCGACGCACTGACGCATGATCTTCGCCGACTCGCGCATCTCGATCATGCGGATCAGGTATCGGTCGTAGCAATCGCCGTTCTTGCCGATCGGGATGTCGAATTCGAGGTCCGAATAGCATTCGTAGGGCTGCGAGCGGCGCAGGTCCCATGCTGCACCCGAACCGCGCACCATCACGCCCGAAAAGCCCCAGGCCCAGGCGTCTTCCAGCTTGACCACGCCGATATCGACGTTTCGCTGCTTGAAGATACGGTTGCCGGTCAGAAGCTCGTCGATGTCGTCGAGCGTCTTCAGGAACGGATCGATCCACTTGCCGATATCTTCCACCAGCTGGTCGGGAAGATCCTGGTGGACGCCACCGGGACGAATATAGGCAGCGTGCATGCGCGAGCCGCACGCACGCTCATAAAACACCATCAGCTTCTCGCGCTCTTCGAAGCCCCACAGCGGCGGCGTCAGTGCGCCGACGTCCATGGCCTGGGTGGTGACGTTCAGAAGATGCGACAGGATACGGCCGATTTCCGAATAGAGAACGCGGATCAACTGACCGCGGATCGGCACCTCGGTGCCCAGCAACTTTTCGACGGCCAGGGCAAACGCATGCTCCTGGTTCATCGGCGCCACGTAGTCGAGGCGGTCGAAGTAGGGCACTGCCTGCAGGTAGGTCTTCGTCTCGATCAGCTTCTCGGTGCCGCGATGCAGCAGGCCGATATGCGGGTCCACGCGCTCGACGATCTCGCCGTCCAGCTCGAGGACGAGACGCAAAACCCCGTGCGCCGCAGGGTGTTGCGGACCGAAGTTGATGTTAAAGTTGCGGACGTTGTGTTCCGTCATGCCGCTTGCTCCAATGGATGCCGCACCTTTGAGATGCACACCCCAAAATCAGTTCGTCTTCGCCTTCTCGTCGCCCGGCAGCACGTAGTCCGTACCTTCCCAGGGAGAGAGGAAGTCGAAGTTGCGGAATTCCTGCCTCAACTGGACCGGTTCATACACGACGCGCTTGACTTCGTCGTCATAGCGAACCTCGACGAAGCCCGTCGTCGGGAAGTCCTTGCGCAGCGGATAGCCCTCGAAGCCGTAATCCGTCAGGATGCGGCGAAGGTCCGGATGACCGGTGAACAGGATGCCATACATGTCGTAGGCCTCGCGCTCGAACCAGTCGGCACCCGGATAGACGCCGCACGCAGACGGCACGGGCTCGAACTCCGAGGTCGCGACCTTGACACGGATGCGAAGGTTCTGCTGCGGCGAAAGCAGGTGATAGACCACATCGAAACGCGCCTCGCGCGCCGGCCAGTCCACACCACACACGTCGATCAGGTTGACGAAACGGCACTCCACGTCGTCACGCAGGAACGTCAGAAGCGCGATGACATTTTCGTTCGTCGTCGTCACGTTCAGCTCGCCATAGGCAAGCGTCGCCTCGGAAATCAGGTTTCCGCGCACTTCGCCGAGATAGGAAGCAAGCTCCTGGAGGGCCTCGCTCATGATATACGTCCCCTGCCCTTAACGCTCGATCGTGCCGGTGCGGCGGATTTTCTTCTGCAGCAGAAGCACGCCGTATAGGAGCGCTTCTGCCGTGGGAGGACAGCCCGGCACATAGATGTCGACCGGCACCACGCGATCGCAGCCGCGCACCACCGAATAGGAATAGTGATAGTAGCCGCCGCCGTTCGCGCAGGAGCCCATCGAGATGACGTAGCGCGGCTCGGGCATCTGGTCGTAGACCTTGCGCAGAGCGGGCGCCATCTTGTTGGTCAGCGTGCCGGCGACGATCATCACGTCCGACTGGCGCGGTGAGGCGCGCGGCGCGAAACCGAAGCGCTCGACGTCATAGCGCGGCATCGAAAGCTGCATCATCTCGACCGCACAGCAGGCGAGACCGAAGGTCATCCACATCAGGGAGCCGGTACGCGCCCAGTTGATAAGCTCGTCGGTCGAGGTGACGAGAAAGCCCTTGTCGGCCAGCTCGTTGTTGATCTCGCCGAAAAAGGCGTCGTCGCTGCCGACCGGCTTGCCGGTCGCGGGATCGATGATGCCCTTTGCCTTCGGGGCCACGAGCGTGGTGCCGGATGTCAGTTCCATTCCAGCGCTCCCTTCTTCCATTCATAGATGAAGCCGATGGTGAGCACGAACAGGAATGCCATCATCGACCAGAAACCGAACCAGCCCAGCTGATGGAACGAAACCGCCCAGGGGAACAGGAACGCCACCTCGAGATCGAAGATAATGAAGAGGATCGACACCAGGTAGAAACGGATGTCGAACTTCATGCGCGCATCGTCGAACGCATTGAAGCCGCATTCATAGGCAGAAAGTTTTTCCGAATCGGGCGCCTTGTAGGCCACGGCAAACGGCGCGATCAGAAGCGCGATGCCGATCACGAGCGCGATGCCAATGAAGATGGCGATCGGAATGTAGGAGCCAAGAAGTTCAGTCATTTTCGTCCGTCCTGCCTGCATCGGGCGTCGGAGAAACGCCGTTGGGTCGCTAGACCTGCAAGCCGAGAAAGTATGTTGCAACGCCCACGTCGTTAGCGCAGTGAGCGCCCCCGCGCAAGGCTTTGATCGGGCATTCGCCCACTCATTGCGCACATTTCCTCCCATCCGCGTCCGGGCACAAAATGTGAACCGGCGCAGTCGCCGGGCCTGACTCCCGACTTAAGCCCCATGACAACCGACAACACGGACACCAGTCGGCCGTACCGCAAGCAGCGCAGCATTCAGCAGGCCGTCAGCTTCAGCTGGCAGAGTGGCGAGATCCGATCCTCATCGAATCGTCATCAGGAATGAGAAGAGTGAATTTGGGCGTCGTACTTATCGCCGGACTCATCGCCGCAATTTGCGCCATTCCGCTTGTGCCGCACAAGTCGTCGCCGGCATCCCTGTCGTCAGCACAGATGCAGGCGCCATTAAGCTGGCGGCACATCTTCATTTCATTTCCAAAGGATGAATGGCGCGAGTGACGGGGCTCGAACCCGCGACCTCCGGCGTGACAGGCCGGCACTCTAACCGACTGAGCTACACCCGCGCATTTGGCCGTTTCGGCCTTGATGCTTTCGAATATCCGGCTTTTGGAAGATGGCGCGAGTGACGGGGCTCGAACCCGCGACCTCCGGCGTGACAGGCCGGCACTCTAACCGACTGAGCTACACCCGCTTTTACCTTCCAAGTCCGGATGCCCGAGGCACCCTCTCGAAGCGGCCGGGGCCGTTCGATGAGCGGCTAACTAAGGGGTTCCCTTATGGGTGTCAAGCAGGTTTGAAGACAAAACGATGACGCGGCGCGAAATGTTGAAAACTGTCCGGGATACGCCGCCGAGACACGCCGCGTACACGCCCTGGCTTGCCGGCGCTTTCGCAGTCGAGCCCCACCGCCGGCAAAGCGAAGATCGATTGCAGCTTATCCACATTCGGGAATACGCTCATAGTATGGGAACCGTCTCGAGAAACGCCGCGGTCGCGTGTTGCGCTCCGTCTCACCTGCGCAGATCAAATCGCGAGACACGGCCAGCTGCCAGATTTTTTCTCAGCCCCCATATCCTCAGCACTGGCGCGCGCGCCTCCATGCGCAGACTCTATAGTATATCGGGGCGAGCGGCCTGTTCGGACGCTCTCCCCCCGGGGCCTGCCTATCACAAGCCCGTCCCACCGGGGTCATCCACACCCCGCTGCAAATTTTTGCGAAAATCGTCAAAACGCCTCTTGCGGTTTTGTCCGGTTCCGCATAGATCACGGCCACCAACGCGGCGGGCGATTAGCTCAGTTGGTAGAGCGCCTCGTTTACACCGAGGATGTCGGCGGTTCGAGTCCGTCATCGCCCACCATTTTCTCCCAAGAGTTAGTACATCAGCCCTGCGAATTCGGGGCTTTTTGGCTTCACGCGGACGCGCGATGACCTCGCCTTTCCCGGTGTGGCAGCTTTGCTTTCTCTTCGATCGTTCGCTGCACTATTCTCCCATCGGCCCGACACACCGGATTTTCCTGATCCGCCGACGACAATCCCGGCTTCCATGTTGAACGCCTCAGGCGGCGCACGTAGTGTCGCGCAAACCGAGACTGAGAAGGAGAGCGGATGGCCCGCGAAATGATGTTCCGCAACGGACGCCTTGCCGACGGGCAATTGGTGGATATCCGCGTTGCCGACGGCGTGATCGGCGCGATCGTGCCCGCCGGCGGCTTATCCGAATCGACGCCTTCGACCGACCTTTCGGGTCGGCTGGTCGTTCCGGGGTTCATCGAGGGCCATATCCACCTCGATACCAGCTTCTACGGCGACGCCTGGAAGCCGCACCGCCCCTGCACCAACGGCTTCGACGTTCGCGAGCGGGTCGCCTTCCAGGCGGACAACATGGCGAACGCCGCTCCGATGGACGTACGCGCGCGCAATCAGCTCGAACTCTGCATCGCCAATGGTGCGACGCACATGCGCAGCCACGTCATGGTGGACGGCTCGGTGGGGCTGGAATCGCTCCGGACGATCCTTGCCGTGCGCGAGGAATATCGCGATCACATCGACATTCAGCTCGTAGCGTTCCCGCAGAGCGGCATCCTTTCCAGCCCCGGCACACCCGAACTGCTCGACGAAGCCATAGCGCTTGGCGCCGATCTGGTCGGCGGGCTCGATCCGGCCAGTTTCGACCGCGATGTCGAGCGTCACCTGGACGTCGTCTTTGGCGTGGCTGACAAACACGGCATCGGCGTCGACATCCACCTGCACGACATGGGCACGCTCGGCGTCTTCGAGATCGAGCAGATCTGCGCCCGCACGCGCACGCTTGGGATGGAGGGTCAGGTGGCGATCAGCCACGCCTACGGGCTGGGAGACGTCCCCGAATCGGTCGCAAGAAAGACCGGCGCGCTGCTTGCGCGTTCCGGCGTATCGATCATGACGAATGCGCCGGGGGACCATGCATTCCCGCCGGTAGCCCTTCTCAGAAGCGAAGGCGTGACCGTCTTCTCCGGCAGCGACAACATCCGTGATTCGTGGTGGCCATTCGGGGACGGCGACATGCTGAGCCGGGCCGGCGTCATCGCCTACCGGTCTGGCTTCTATACCGACGACATGCTGGCGGCCGCCTTCGATGTGGTGACGCACGCCGGTGCAGCAGCTCTCGGCATTGCCGACTATGGGCTGCGCGCCGGCGCGCGCGCGGATTTCGTCGTGCTCGACGCACCGCACATTCCACAGGCCGTCGTGGAAGTTCCCACGTCGCGCGACGTCTACAAGGGCGGCCGCCTGGTGGCCTCCAATGGCAAGGTGATGGCGCGATAGAGCAATCCAGCGAAGGTGCGAATCGTTTGTCCGGAAAGGCCCTGGCGATTGGCGGATTGCCGTGCACTTGGTTTTCGGAACGCAGCCGAACGCCCCTAGATTCTAAGGCACCTCAAACGAGAAGAGGCGCGGCAAACCGGCCGCGCCCTTCCCTTTTCGTGCAGATGATGCGTTTCAGCCCGCGATCTTGGCGGCCAGCTTCGCGACGTGGGCGCCCTGGAAGCGGGCGGCATCGAGTTCGACTGCCGAGGGCTGGCGGGAGCCGTCGCCGTCGGTAATGGTGGAGGCGCCGTAGGGCGAGCCGCCCTTGATCTCATCCACGCCCATCTGGCCCTGGAAGGCATAGGGCAGGCCCGCGACGACCATGCCGTGGTGCAGCAGCGTCGGGATGAAGCCGAGGATGGTGGATTCCTGGCCGCCGTGCTGGGTCGCCGACGAGGTGAAGACGGAGCCGACCTTGCCGACGAGCTTGCCGTTGAACCAAAGGCCGCCGGTCTGGTCCCAGAAATTGCGCATCTGCGAGGCGACGGTGCCGAAGCGCGTGCCGGCGCCGACGATGATCGCGTCGTATTCTGCAAGTTCCTCGATGGTCGCGATCGGGGCGGCCTGATCGAGCTTGAAGTGGGACGCCTTGGCGACTTCTTCGGGCACGAGCTCGGGTACGCGCTTGACGACGACGTCCGCGCCAGCGGACTTCGCGCCTTCGGCCACGGCATTTGCCATCGTTTCGATGTGGCCGTAGGCCGAGTAGTAGAGAACCAGAACTCTTGCCATTCAAATCTCCTGTCGCGTCTGAATTGCGGCGTTTCCGCTTGATTGCGGTCGGCGCGAAGATGTAGCAGTGGGAGCCGTGACGCCAGCAGCTTGCCGGGCAACAGACTGTTCACATTCGATTGACAGTCATTGTGTCGCAGCGGGCGTCCATCCCGCATCAGGAGATTTTTCAATGGGTTCCGCGAAGATCATCACCGCCGCCATGCTTGCCATTGGCGACGAACTGCTGTCGGGACGCACCAAGGACAAGAATATTGGCCACCTTGCCGACATGCTCTTCCTCGCCGGCATAGACCTGAAGGAGGTGCGGATCGTCGGCGACGAAGAGGAGATGATCGTCGAGGCGCTGAATGCGCTGCGCAGCCGATACGACTATGTCTTCACTTCCGGCGGCATCGGCCCTACGCATGACGACATCACGGCGGACGCGGTCGCAAAGGCCTTCGGCATCCCCTGCACGCACGATAAAGCCGCGATGGAACTGCTCGGCGCGATGTATGCCCGCCGCGGCGTGGAGTTCAACGAGGCCCGCCAGCGCATGGCGCGGATGCCTGTCGGCGCCCGGCACATTCCGAACAGCGTCTCGACCGCACCGGGCTTTACGGTCGGCAATGTCCACGTCATGGCCGGCGTGCCTCAGGTGTTCGTCGCCATGCTGGACGTTCTGCTTCCAACGCTTGAAACCGGTTCGCCCGTGCTCTCGCGCAGCGTCGCCTCCCCCTTCGGCGAGGGCGATATCGGCTCCCGGCTGTCGGAGATCCAGAAGGCGCACCCGGAGACTTCGATCGGCTCCTATCCGCGCTTCGACGGAAACCGGTTTTCGACCGAGATCGTCATCCGAAGCCGGGACGAGGCGCCGGCAGCGGCAGCAGAGCGGGACGTGCTCGCCATGATCGCCGATATCGCTACGGCCAAGGCTGCGGGTTGATCGGCGTCAACGTCGATTGCTCCGCCGCGCTCTAGATTGCATCCACGCGCCCTGACATCGCAGGGTTTTGAACGAATCGATGGCCACATCCGCGGATTGCTCTTGAATAAGAGGCGATTTGGGGAAAAGATCATCGTAGAATTTCAAGGCGTTACGGCAACCTGGCCACATGGCCCGGTGCCCTGAAGAAGAGCGTGGGTTCGAATTGGAGATCGCCATGACCTACAAGACCATTACTGCCGTCCTCAGCACTGCGGACGACGCGGAAAAGGTGACGCAGCACGCGCTTGCCCTGGCGGAACGGCACGGCGCACACGTGATCGGCGTGCATGCGGAGACGCCGATCGTCGTCACCATCGCCGCACCGATGGAATTTCCCGATCCCAACGCCATCATGGAGCAGCAGGCGCAGGCACAGGCCGTCTCGCGCTCGATCGAGACGACCTTTCGCACGCTGGCGCAGCGATCGGGCGTCTCGCATGAATGGCGGCTTTTCACCGGCAGCGCCGGCTATAGTGCCAGCGGCATCATCGACAGCGCGCGCGGCAGCGACATCGTGGTCGCCGTCCAGCTCGATCCCGCAGGCGACGGCCCTTCCCGCGCAGATATCGAGGACCTTCTCTACGAAAGCGGCCGGCCGCTGTGCCTGATCTCCGACGCAGTGGCAGGCCCCGAGGCGCCGAGCCGCGTGCTCATCGCCTGGAACGGAACACGCGAGTCGGCGCGCGCCGTCTTCGACGCGCTCCCGCTGCTCCAGGAGGCCAGGGAGATCGAGGTTTTCACGGTGGACGGTCATGACGACGCCACGCAGCATGCCGCTTTTTCCGGCACCGAGATCGCATCGACGCTGACGCGTCACGGCCTCAACGTCACCGTCAATTCCGCAAGCTCGAACGGCGATACGGTGGCGCATGTCATCAACCGGCGCGTTTCGGCAACCGGCGCCAACCTGCTCGTGATGGGCGCGTTCAGTCATTCGTGGCTACGCCATCGCCTGTTCGGCGGCGTTACCAGCGCAATGCTGAAGGATTTGCGTGTTCCAGCGATCATGTCGCGCTGAGATCGCGCAAATTGCGTCGTTTCGCTGTGGATCGCGAAGGGGAACGGTTCCGCTCCGTTTCCCTTCGCTAATCTTATGCCCTAGAAAGGCGGAATTATCCGTAATTCTGCCGGCCGCCGGCGATAGGAGCCTGCCATGTCGCTTCCCGACAAAGCCTTTCCCGTCTCCTGGGACCAGTTTCATCGCGACGCCCGTGCGCTGGCCTGGCGCCTTTCCGACAACGACCGCGAATGGAAGGCGATCGTCTGCATCACCCGCGGCGGGCTGGTTCCCGCGGCCATCATCTCGCGCGAGCTGAACATCCGCCTGATCGAGACCGTCTGCGTGGCGTCGTATCACGACTACCTGTCGCAGGGAGAAATGCATGTGCTGAAGGGGATCTCACCCGAGCTTTTGCAGAACGACGGCGAAGGCATCCTGATCGTCGACGACCTGACCGACACCGGCAAAACCGCAGCCCAGGTGCGCTCCATGCTGCCGAAGGCGCATTTCGCCGCCGTTTATGCCAAGCCAAAGGGACGTCCGCAGGTGGACACCTTCATCACCGAAGTCAGCCAGGACACCTGGATCTACTTCCCCTGGGATATGGGCTTCACCTACCAGGAACCGATCGCCAAGGGCACCCGCGGCTGACGGCGCATTGCGCGCCGTCCTTCTCCGATCCGGCATTCTATATGATGAAGAAGTCGCTGTGAGACAGCGACAGGTGCGGCGCGAGCTTTGCAAACTGAGTCGCGCCGCCCTTCGCGCTGCCGTTGTCATCGTAGAGAAGATCGCCGGTATCGCGCTCGTAGACGATCCGGTCACGGGCGTCCTCCGCCTTGCCGGAGCCGTTGCTGACAAAGGCGTCCGCCCCCAGAACGCCATGTGAGCCGAGTGCTGTGAAAACGGCGCTATCAAGCCGGAACAGATCCTCGCCTACCGTAAAATCGAACAACTTATCGACGTTCTTCGCGGCATCCAGCCGGGTGGAGAAGACGAAGACGTCCCTTCCCCCTCCGCCCGCGAGGTAATCGTTGCCGGCGCGGCCGTCGATGATGTTGTCACTTGCGTTGCCGGTGATGCGGTTCGACAGCCCATTGCCCGTGGCCTTTGCATCCGCGTCGCCGATCAGGGTCAGGTTCTCGATACCGGTGAAATGGCCGAGCCAGCGCGTGATCGTTGAGGTGATCGTGTCGTTGCCAGACGTGTCTGTGATCCGATCCGACCCGGCGCTCAGGACATAGGTATCGTTGCCGGCACCACCGATCAGACGGTCCCGGCCGCCGGCCCCGTCCAGAAGGTTATTGCCGGAATTGCCGGTGATCGTGTTGTTCGACGCGTTGCCGTGACCGTTGATGTCGCCGTCGCCCAACAGCCTGAGGTTCTCGATCACCGGATAGGTCGTCAGCGAGCGGGATATGGTCGAGGTGATCGTGTCGTTGCCGGCGCTGTCCTCGATCCTGTCCTTCTCCGCGCCTAGCACATAGGTGTCGTCCCCCGCACCGCCGATCAGCGTGTCGCGCCCGGCGCCACCGTCCAACACATCGTTACCGATGTTGCCGGTAATGACATTGTCCAGCGCATTGCCGCGCCCCGTCAGGCCGCCCGTCCCCAGCAGCCGCAGATTCTCGATCGCCGGATATGCCGCCAGCGAACGGGAAATCATGGAGGTGATCGTGTCGATGCCCGCACTGTCGATCACCGTGTCGCGCCCCGCCCCCAGCACATAGGTATCGTTGCCGGCACCGCCCACGAGCACATCCTTTCCCGCGCCGCCGTTCAGGATGTCGTCCCCCGCAGCAAGCGGATCAGCTTCGACGGGATTAGGCAGTGTCAGGTTCAGGGTGTAGCTGGCGCCGGCAGGCAGCACACCGTCGCCCGGGTAGAGCGAAACGCGAACGTAATAGAGCCCCGGCTTCGTCACCGTATAGGAGATGAAGCTCTGAAAGCCGTAGCCCTCGTCACCGGGGTCCGAGGCGGAATCCTCGTTCTGCGTCAGAATGTTGCCGCGGCTGTCGATCAGCTGGAGGTGCGAATCCATCGTCCCGTCGGTATCGAGGATCACCTGCCCCGCTGCGCGCACGGTGAACGAATAGAAATCCATGCTCCAGTCGCCGGACCCCGACACCTTCACGGTCGGATTGGTGTCCGAACGCTGGATATTAGGGTCGTGGCGCATGCCGATCGCCTTGTCCAGCGACAGCGCGGATGCGCGCGTATCATGCCGCAGGCCGCCCGGTTCGAAGAAAACCCCCGGGCCGAGATAGGCCTTGCCGGCGCGGTTGTCGCCATAAAGGATGTCGTCGCCATAGCCGCCAGACAGCCGGTCGTTGCCGGCACGCCCCGTCAGTATGTCGTTGCCGTTATTGCCGTAGAGCCGGTTGTCGGCGGCGTTGCCGGCAATGTCGTCCTTCGCCGAGCCGCCCCTGGCGTTTTCGATCAGGGAGCGGGTGTCACCCTCGTACTGGAGGGCGTTGTAGACGTTGCCGTTCGCTCGCGCCGTGTAGCCCAGCTGCGCGCGCTGGTACTGGGAGACGAGCGACCAACTGCCGGGTGCGAGGTCAATGAAGGCGTCCTGATCGTAGTTCGAAAAGTCGTAGGTGTCGTTGCCGCCACCGTCCCAGATGGTCAGGAAGACACGGTTGGCCGCCCCCCCCTTGCCGTCGCCCGGCGCGCCCTGCCCCTTGCCGTTGACGAACATTTCGCCGGTGTCAGGCGACCAGGTGTAGACGGTGCTGCCGGCATTGGTGGAAAAGTTCGCACCGTAGAGATGCTGAATGGCGGCGATGTCCGACATCATCAGCGTCTGCGGAGAGCCGTACTCCTCGGCGGAATAGGGCGCCACCATGCCGCCCAGGAAGGAGCGATAGGTCATGACGGAAAATTCGATGCTGTCGCGATCCCGGGGCAACGCCAGCTTGAAGCCGTCGATATCCGTTCCGGCGTCGTGACCGTGGCTCAAGCCCAGCGCATGGCCGATCTCGTGGATGTGGGTCAGCCAGGCGTAGGTACCGAGCTGCGGCGTACGGTAGTCGTTGAACGTCCCGGCATAGTCGTTGCCGAACCAGAGGTCGCCGTCGGACGCCTTGCCGGTGGTGCCGACGAAGGTCAGCACTTCTGCCGTCGGCAGGTTCGCGCCGTCGATATGGTCCGCCTGCCCGATCATGATGTCGGACTTTCCGGCGGGATTCGCAGCGAGCGCCAACTGCACATTGGAGATCTGGGCAAAGGATCCGTAGGTGAACGGCGCCGAGCCGGAGGTCACCTTCCCCTCCAGGATCGACTGGATCGCGTCTTTCTGCTGCTTGCTGACGGCGCTGAAGCCGGTGACCGGGTGGCCATAGTCGGCACCGTAGTCCGATATCGCGTCCGGGAAGCTATAGGTGATCCGGCCGCTCCACTGCGTGCCGTAGAGGATGCCGTCGATATATGGATTGCCCGTCGGAACCGACCTGATGCCTGCAGCCATGTAGCCTCCCATTCAGCATGTGAACGGGCCGGAACTCCAACACAATCCGCATGCCATAGCCGAGTCTAGCGCGGCACGCGCCACGGTTACAATCGACATACTACTAATTTAGGTTCTTCTTTCAAAAAGCGACTTTGTGAAGGCACCTTTGAGGGTATTCGGGGGCTATCGTGTAAGCGGCCAGTCGCCGCAACCACATCCGCCGTCCCATGGCAATCGCGCTGTGGCAGAGAGGCCGCAAACTACCCTTAATTTTGGCCCCTTATTTCTTGGGTTCTCCACAACTGATTGGCGCAAGCTTCAACTGCGGCACCTCAACCGGCTGGAATTCCAGCATTTACCACATGTCCCCATTTTCCACAGGCACCGCACACAACATCTAGCGTCCACAAATCCGTCATAAACCACCCCTTGACGGAATCGGGTGCCATGTCGTTAATGGTTTCCACGCTGCAACTGCGGCAGGGCGCGAGAGTTTTAAGTCCGGGCCCTTCAATCAATAAAATGCGTTTTGTGACCATGCGTCGAGGTGGATGGACCGCCGGCCGCAGGGGAGGTTTTTGCGCACGATTTTCTGATGGCAGGAGCAGCCAAAAGACTGGCGTAAAGAAGCTGTTAATACTATATTTAGTGTTTGCAGCAATGCTCAGCACAAGATACAGGGTTCCGCAAGAACGGGTTTCCCGAACAGAATGAAGAATTTGAGCTGGCTGCGAAGAACCGCGGCCGGTCATGGACAATTGCGCCCCGGCCACGGGTGGCGCGCGACAACCAAAGGGACAACGGACCATGCGCATAGAACGTCGCTTCACCAAGCAGGGCCAATCGGCCTATGCAGAGATCGAATTCCGCAAGGCCACCAGCGAGATCAAGAACCCGGACGGCTCGATCGTCTTCCGGCTCGCCGACATCGACGTTCCCGCGCAGTTCAGCCAGGTCGCAGCCGACATCCTGGCGCAGAAGTATTTCCGCAAGGCGGGTGTTCCTGCGAAGCTGAAGAAGGTCGAGGAGAACGACGTCCCCTCCTTCCTGTGGCGTTCCGTTGCCGACACCGAAGCCCTGAAGGCGCTCCCCGAGGGTGAGCGCTACGGCTCGGAGACCGATGCCCGCCAGGTGTTCGACCGTCTCGCCGGCACCTGGACCTACTGGGGCTGGAAGGGCGGCTACTTCGCATCGGAAGAAGATGCGTCCGCCTTCAAGGACGAGCTCGCCTACATGCTCGCCACCCAGCGCGTCGCCCCCAACTCGCCGCAGTGGTTCAACACCGGCCTGCACTGGGCCTACGGCATCGACGGTCCCGGCCAGGGTCACTTCTATGTCGACCCCTTCACCGGCAAGCTCACAAAGTCCAAGTCGGCCTACGAGCATCCCCAGCCGCACGCCTGCTTCATCCAGTCGGTCGAGGACGATCTCGTCAACGAGAACGGCATCATGGACCTGTGGGTGCGTGAAGCGCGCCTCTTCAAATACGGCTCCGGCACCGGCTCCAACTTCAGCCACCTGCGCGGCGAAGGCGAAAAGCTTTCCGGCGGCGGCCGTTCCTCCGGCCTGATGAGCTTCCTCAAGATCGGCGACCGTGCGGCGGGCGCAATCAAGTCGGGCGGCACGACTCGGCGCGCGGCCAAGATGGTCGTGGTCGACATCGACCATCCGGATATCGAGGAATACATCAACTGGAAGGTGAAGGAAGAGCAGAAGGTCGCAGCGCTCGTCACCGGCTCAAAGATCGTCGCCACGCACCTGAAGGCGATCATGAAGGCCTGCATCAACTGCGCGGCCGACAACGACGCCTGCTTCGATCCCAACGAGAACCCCGCCTTGAAGCGCGAGATCCGCGCGGCCAAGAAGTCCCTGGTTCCGGAAAACTACATCAAGCGCGTGATCCAGTTCGCCAAGCAGGGCTACAAGGACATCGAGTTCAAGACCTACGATACGGACTGGGATTCGGAAGCCTACCTGACCGTTTCGGGCCAGAACTCCAACAACTCCGTCTCGATCAAGGACGATTTTCTGCGCGCAGTGGAAAATGACGGGGAATGGAACCTGACGGCCCGCAAGGACGGCCGCGTCATGAAGACGCTGAAGGCGCGCGACCTGTGGGAATCGATCTCGTATGCCGCCTGGGCATCCGCCGATCCGGGCCTGCACTTCAACACAACGATGAACGACTGGCACACCTGCCCGGCCGCCGGCCCGATCCGCGCGTCCAACCCGTGCTCGGAATACATGTTCCTCGACGACACGGCCTGCAACCTCGCCTCGCTGAACCTCCTGCAGTTCAAGGACGCGACGACGAAGAACATCAACATCGCCGACTACGAGCATGCCGTCCGACTGTGGACGATCGTGCTGGAAGTCTCGGTCATGATGGCGCAGTTCCCGTCCCGCCAGATCGCCGAGCTCTCCTACGAATACCGCACGCTCGGCCTTGGCTATGCGAATATCGGCGGCCTTTTGATGTCGTCGGGCATTCCTTACGACTCGGCTGAAGGCCGCGCCATCGCCGGTGCCCTGACGGCGATCATGACCGGCGTATGCTATGCGACGTCTGCCGAAATGGCCGGCGAGCTCGGCACCTTCCCGGGCTTTGCGCCGAACCGTGACAACATGCTGCGCGTCATGCGCAACCACCGCCGCGCAGCTTACGGCGAGACGACCGGCTACGAGAAGCTCTCGATCAACCCGGTCGGCCTCATCCATGACGATTGCCCGGACCAGGACCTGATCACCCACGCGATGCTCGCCTGGGACAAGGCCGTCGAGCTCGGCGAGAAGCACGGCTATCGCAACGCGCAGGTCTCGGTGATCGCGCCGACCGGCACGATCGGCCTCGTCATGGACTGCGACACCACCGGCATCGAGCCAGACTTCGCGCTGGTGAAGTTCAAGAAGCTCGCCGGCGGCGGCTACTTCAAGATCATCAACCGCGCCGTTCCCGAAGCGCTGCGCACGCTCGGCTACTCGGAAGCCCAGATCGCCGAGATCGAGGCCTATGCGGTCGGCCACGGCAACATGAACCAGGCGCCCGGCATCAATCCCGGCTCGTTGAAGGCCAAGGGCTTCACGGACGAGAAGATCGCCGCCGTCAACGGCGCGCTGAAGGCCGCCTTCGACATCAAGTTCGTCTTCAACCAGTGGACGCTCGGCGCCGACTTCCTCAAGGAGACGCTGAAGGTCACCGACGCACAGCTTGCCGACGTGGGCTTCAACCTGCTCGAGCACATCGGTTTCTCGCGCAAGGACATCGAGGCCGCCAACATCCACGTCTGCGGCGCGATGACGCTGGAGGGCGCGCCGTTCCTGAAGGCCGAGCACCTGCCCGTCTTCGATTGCGCCAACCCCTGCGGCAAGATCGGCAAGCGCTACCTCTCGGTCGAAAGCCACATCCGCATGATGGCGGCCGCCCAGCCGTTCATCTCGGGTGCGATCTCCAAGACGATCAACATGCCGAACGAGGCGACCGTCGAGGACTGCAAGAACGCCTACATGCTTTCGTGGAAGCTGGCCCTGAAGGCCAACGCGCTCTACCGCGACGGTTCGAAGCTGTCGCAGCCGCTCAACGCCTCGCTGATCGAGGACGAGGAGGACGAGGATGCGGTCGAGGAACTGGTCGCAGCACCTGCGGCCGCCCAGGCCGTCACCGTGACCGAGAAGATCGTCGAGCGGATCATCGAGCGCGTCACCCGCGAGCGCGAGAAGCTGCCGAACCGCCGCCAGGGCTATACCCAGAAGGCCGTCGTCGGCGGGCACAAGGTGTATCTGCGCACCGGCGAATTCGGTGACGGCCGCCTCGGCGAGATCTTCATCGACATGCACAAGGAAGGTGCTGCCTTCCGGGCGATGATGAACAACTTCGCGATCGCCATCTCGCTCGGCCTGCAATACGGCGTGCCGCTGGAAGAATACGTGGAGGCCTTCACCTTCACCAAGTTCGAGCCGGCCGGCATGGTGCAGGGCAACGACGCGATCAAGAACGCGACATCGATCCTCGACTACGTGTTCCGCGAACTCGCCGTCTCCTATCTCGGCCGCCACGACCTCGCCCATGTCGACACCTCCGACTTCGGCAACACCGCACTCGGCAAGGGCATCCAGGAAGGCAAGACCAACCTCGTCTCGACCGGCTGGACCCGCGGCTACAAGCCGACGCTCGTCTCCGGCGGCGAGCGCCAGCTCGGCGAACCGAAGGGCGCGGCGACGGCGGCTCCCGCCAAGGCTTCCGGCGGCGGCAACGTCACCGCCTTTGCCGGCAACGCCGCCCGCAAGCTGGAAACGGCCACAGCAATCTCGACTTCGGAAATCGTCGCCTTCAAGCGCGACTACGAGGAGCGCGCTGTCGAACTGGCCGAAGAGATCGCAGAGGAAGCGTCCGTCGAGGTCACGACCGAAGCCGAACAGGGCGTGACCGCCCTCTTCTCCGACAAGGCCGCAGCCGAAGCGGCATCCGCCAAGGCGGAGGCGAAGAAGGTGGAGAACGAACGCCGCATGCGCTCGATCGCCCAGGGCTACACCGGCAACATGTGCTCGGAGTGCCAGAACTTCACGATGGTGCGCAACGGCACCTGCGAGAAGTGCGACACCTGCGGTGCGACGAGCGGGTGCAGCTGATCCGGCATATAGACCGATAACGCAACGCCAGGACCTGGCCTCAAGAATTGCCGTAAGCCCGCCGTTTGAGCGGGCTTATTGCATTTTGGGGCACGGCATTCGGAGTGTCGGGATGCGGAACTTTCCATCTGTCGCATACGTCGGCCGCCACTCAACCGACGCCACCGAAACAGCAATCCATGATTGCGTTCAGTTCGTGGAGCACCCTTTACGAATCACCTAGCGTCACCCCAGACCGAGAGGAGTTGACCATGAACGGGGACACCTGGGAAATCTATCAGAGCGGCGGGCGGTGGCGCTGGCGCAGGACTGCGGCAAACGGTCGGATCGTCGGCGCTTCCACCGAGTCCTACGTGAACCGGAGCGACTGCCTCGACAATGCCCGCCGCAACGGGATGGCGTGCAATCCGGCGTAGCGCGGAACAAGCCCCGCACTCACAGCCAGCCGCCGGAGAAGCCGGCGCGCCGCAAGCCCACGACCAGCGGCTCGCAGTGGCGCATGATGTTCCACAGGAGCTCGCTCCTGTAGTTCTCGATCATCAGGACGACGGGCCCCTGATCGATGCCGAAGTGGTAGGGACTGACCCACCAGCCGGTGTGACCGTTTTCCATCGCAAAGGATCGATTGAAGGAGGGCTTGAAGCCGTAGAGATGCGTCATGCCGAGATCCATGCGCGCGAAGTGGCTGATGGTGGGGATGACGATCTCGGGTGCGAACGGCAGCGAGGCGACGACCGCCCAGGGCGCCACCGTTCCGTCGTCGGGGCCATAAGGAGCACCGCGGGCGATGTAGTCGAAGAACTCCCTGTCGATGCCATCGACGTTGCGTTTGGTCCAGCCGGGACCGTCGCAAGCCGTGAAGCCCCAGCAATGTTCGCCGTAGCCGGCGAAATTCATCGGGTTGCGAATGGCGTATTCCTGCTGGACGAATGTGGCGTGCCGGCTGTTCAGGAAATAGTCGCTGTTGTGCTCGCGCATGAACGCGTCGCGGATGCCCCGGAAATCGATCCACATGTGCGACAGCTGATGGGTGAAGAGCGGCCCCGAATAAAGCAGTTCGCGCCCGTAAATGTTGCGCCACTCATAGCTGCCGGTGTAGGCGGCATAGGAGTCCGCCGGCAGCGGATGGGTCGGCGAGCCCAGACCGAGGATGTAGAGAAGCAGGCCTTCGTCGTAGCCCCGCCAGCGATAGGGAATGAAGCCGTTTTCCGGCCGCCAGCCATGGCTCAGCGTGAGGCCGCCGTCGCGCGCCCAGTTCCAATCGGCCCGTTCGTAAAGTGCGTTTGCGAGGCGGCGGATCTCGGCTTCTTCTACCACCGGCCCATCGAAATAGGCTGCCACCGTCAGGGCGCCGGCAAAGAGGAACGCCGAATCGATCGTCGACAGTTCGCATTCCCAGACCCGACGCCCCGTCTCGATATCGAGGAAATGATAGAAGAACCCCTTGTAGCCAGAGGCGTCGGGTTCCGGCCCTTGCGGCAGCTCCAGCAGGAATTCCAGTCGCCGGCGGGCGATCTTGGCGGCGAACTTGCGAATGATGATGCCGCGCTCGACGAGGACGGGAATGGTGGCGAGCGCCATGCCGATGGCGGCGATGCTGGCCGGCGCATCCGGCTGGGTCTTGTCACGGACGAGCCCGTTATCCGGATTGGTGCAGTGCAGGTAATAGAGAATGGTGGTGAACTGGAGCCGACCGAGATCCTGCTCGGTCGGCATCCGCTTCAGTTCGGGATCGGTCGACAACAAATTTGACATGGCCAATCAACTGCCGGATGTGCTTTGCGGTTCCCTCCACTCCGCGCAAGACAACGTCATTTTCGGAGCGCACCCGGTGTTGCGGTACCCGCAGGTGCCGAAGCGAGCCGTCATGCGTTGTCGCCTTCCGTGGACGTCGCTGCGGCAGCCTTCGCCCCTTCCTTCACGCCCCATTTCCATCCGCTGATCGAAGGCATGTCGTCGCCGTGCTTCTCGATGTACTCGCGATGCTCGATCAGCTTGGCCTGGATCGCCTGCTTGAAATAGGCCGCGCGCGCGCCGAGCTGCGGCAGACGGTCGATGACGTCACCGACCAGGTGGAACCGGTCGAGCTCGTTGAGGACCACCATGTCGAAGGGCGTCGTCGTCGTGCCCTCCTCCTTGTAACCGCGCACGTGGAGATTGCCGTGGTTCGTCCGGCGATAGGTCAGCCGGTGGATCAGCCAGGGATAACCATGGAAGGCGAAGATGATCGGCTTGTCGCGCGTGAACAGTGCATCAAAATCGCGATCCGACAGGCCGTGCGGATGCTCTTCCGCCGGCTGCAGCTTCATCAGGTTCACCACATTGATCACCCGCACCTTCAGTTCGGGCAGGTGCTCGCGCAGGAGTTGGACGGCAGCGAGCGTCTCCAGGGTCGGTACGTCGCCGCAGCAGGCCATCACGACATCCGGCTCCCCGCCCCTGTCGTTGCTCGCCCACTCCCAAATGCCGAGGCCCATGGCGCAATGGCGGACGGCTTCCGGCATCGTCAGCCATTGCGGCGCCGGCTGCTTGCCTGCGACCACCACGTTGACGTAATTGCGGCTGCGCAGGCAGTGGTCGGTCACCGAGAGCAGCGTGTTGGCATCCGGCGGCAGGTAAACACGGACGACCTCGGCTTTCTTGTTGACGACATGGTCGATGAAACCCGGATCCTGGTGGCTGAAGCCGTTGTGATCCTGCCGCCAGACATGCGAACTGAGGAAGTAGTTCAGCGAGGCGATCGGCCTGCGCCAGGGGATTTCGTTGCACACCTTCAGCCACTTGGCATGCTGGTTGAACATGGAATCGATGATGTGGATGAAGGCCTCGTAGCAGGAAAAGAAGCCGTGCCGACCGGTCAGCAGGTAGCCCTCCAGCCAGCCCTGGCACTGGTGCTCGCTGAGCACTTCCATGATGCGGCCATCCGGGGAGAGGTGGTCGTCCTCCGGATAGATCTCCGCCATGTAGCAGCGGTCGGTTACCTCCAGCACGTCCTGCCAGCGGTTGGAATTGTTCTCGTCAGGGCTGAACAGGCGGAAATTGCTGTCGCCGAGGTTCTGCTTCATGACATCGCGCAGGAATTTTCCCATCACCCGGGCGGATTCCGCCGTCGTGGCGCCGGGACTTGGAACCTCGACCGCGTATTTACGAAAGTCCGGTATCTTCAGGTCGCGCAGCAGAATACCGCCATTGGCATGCGGATTGTCGCTCATCCGCCGCCGCCCCACCGGCGCCAGCGCTGCGATTTCCGGCTTCAACCGCCCGTCGCCGTCGAACAGTTCGTCCGGACGATAGCTCTTCATCCATTGCTCGAGGATGCGGATGTGCTCCGGCTTGTCCATGTCGCCCATCGGCACCTGGTGCGAGCGCCAGTAGCCCTCGCATTTCTTGCCGTCTATCTCTTCCGGGCACGTCCAGCCTTTCGGCGTGCGGAAGACGATCATCGGCCAGGCGGGCCGCTTGAGGTTGCCGTTCTCGCGGGCGTCGGCCCAGATGTGGCGGATCTCGCTGACGGCCGTGTCCATGACGTCCGCAAGCTGGCGATGGACGTCCTCCGGCTCATGGCCTTCGACGAAGTGCGGCTTGTAGCCCATGCCCTCGAAGAATTTCTGCAACTCCTCCTTGGGAATGCGGGCGAGGAAACAGGGATTGGCGATCTTGTACCCGTTCAGGTGCAGGATCGGCAGCACGCAGCCGTCTCTGGCCGGATTGAGGAACTTGTTTCCCTGCCAGCCGGTGGCAAGCGGCCCGGTCTCCGCCTCGCCGTCGCCGACGACGCAGGCGACGATCAGGTCGGGATTGTCGAAGGCGGCACCATAGGCGTGGCTCAGCGCGTAGCCGAGTTCGCCGCCTTCATGGATGCTGCCGGGCGTCTCGGGCGCGACATGGCTCGGAATGCCGCCGGGAAAGCTGAACTGCTTGAACAGCCGTTGCATCCCCTCCGCATCCTGGCTGATGTTCGGATAGAACTCGCTGTAGGTGCCTTCCAGATAGGCATGCGCCACCAGCGACGGCCCGCCGTGTCCGGGACCAATCACGTAGATCATGTTCAGGTCGTCGCGCCGGATGACCCGGTTGAGATGCACGTAGAGCATGTTAAGGCCGGGAGACGTGCCCCAGTGGCCGAGCAGGCGTGGCTTGATGTGTTCGCGCTTCAGCGGCGCCCGCAGCAGCGGATTGTCGAGCAGGTAGATCTGGCCCACGGACAGGTAGTTCGACGCCCGCCAGTAGGCATCGATCAGACGAAGCTCATCCGGGTCCAGCCCAGCCGCCCTTCCCTTCGGGGCGGCCGCCTCTTCCTTCGTCGCTGCCATTTCAACCGAAGCCATGCCAGCCTCCCGATCAGAAAGACATCGTTACTCTTTGAAACTTGCCGTCGCCAGCATAGGCGCAGCTTGTGGCAGGGCTGTGATGGCCGCGCATCCATCGCAGATGCACGCGTTTGACCGCGCCGAAGCCCCGACGGGCTTGCCACTCTAGCCGGGCAAGAGTGCAGGGAAATGTTCGACCACGCCTCTGACGCCGTGGACGCCTTCGGCTACGACCCGCGCCGCCTTGCGGCATTCAACCGTCTCCACCTTGCCCCAGAGATGTACCGTCCCGTCCACGACCGTGACGTCGATGCCCAACCCTTCGAGGCCGGTGTTCTCGCCGAGCCGGACTAGGATGCTTCGCCGGATCGCGTCGTCGCCGGTCTGCATCTCGTCCTGCTTGGCGGCCAGGATTGCCTCCAGGAGATCGGCGCGGCTGACGATGCCGACCAGTTGGCCGTCGCGCATCACCGGGATCCGCTTCACGCCGCGGTCCTGCATCATCATCGCGACGCGCGAGACCGAGGCGTCCTCGTCGATGGTGACCGGGTCGGCAGTCATCGCATCCCCGACCTTCCACGAACTGCGCTTTACATAGGCGCTTGCCCGCGTCTCGGCAGGGATCGCCGGATCGGCCGGTGTGCCGGCCACACCGCTGCAGAGCTCGGTGCGACGAATGAGATCACCCTCGGTGATGACGCCGACCACATGCCCCTCGTCGTCGACGACCGGGAGACCGCTTATGTGGTTGTCGAGCATGAGCCTTGCGGCCTGCCTGACACTGTTGTCGGGTGAAAGCCTGACGACGACCTTCGACATCACATCCTTGACGCGCATCTGTTCCAACTCCGGCAAAGCCCTGAAACCGTCACCAGTCTCAACCAAACTAAACCCGGCGGGAAGCTTCGACAACCGCTTCCTTCCGCCGCATCCGACCCGACGGCCACCTGTGGACGGTCAGGAGATCGGCCAGTCGGCTTGCCGTGCACCCACCGCGACAATTGTCGCAAAACCGATACATGCTGCCTCTAAAGGCTAGAACGACTCTAAACCGGGAGTCCGCGACAGCTATTGGAGACCGTCTTATGACCGAACATTTCTCTCAAAAGATCTTCCCGACGACGCAACTCGAGGAGGCGGACGGCGACGGACATAATCCGAGCCTGAATCCGACGATGGGCGAAATCATCGGCAAGCGGTTTTCGCGCCGCGGCTTCCTGCAGGGTTCCCTGGCTGTCTCCGCGATCGCAGCGACCGTCGGCCCCGTCGCGCTCATGAGCGCCGACAAGGCGCGTGCGGCCAGCGGTTCCGCCTTCTCGTTTACCGAAGTCGAAGCCGGCGTCGATGCGACACACCACGTGGCTGAGGGCTATGATGCCGATGTGCTCCTGCGCTGGGGCGATGCGCTTTTTACAGATTCTCCCGCGTTCGACCCGGTGGCGCAGACTGCCGCGGCACAGGAGCGCCAGTTCGGCTACAACAACGACTATGTCGGCTTCATTCCGCTTGAAGGCTCGTCCGAGCACGGGCTGCTCGTGGTCAACCACGAATACACCAATCCCCACCTGATGTTCCCCGGCCTCGTCACCATCGTCGACGGCAAGGTGAAACAGGGCGCATTGTCGAAGGATCAGGTCGACGTCGAGATGGCCGCCCACGGCGGCACTATCGTCGAGATCCGCAAGGTGAACGGCAAGTGGCAGGTGGTGCCGGAGGGCAAACTGAACCGCCGCATCACCGCCAACACCGAGATGCAGCTCACGGGCCCTGTCGCCGGCCACGACCGCGTCAAGACCGGCGCCGACGCCACCGGCCGGAAGGTCTTCGGCACGCTCAACAACTGTGCCGGCGGGGTTACCCCGTGGGGCACCTACATCATGGCGGAAGAGAACTTCCACGGCTACTTCTCCGGCGAACTGCCGGCCGATCACGCAGAAGCCAGCAACTACGAGCGCTACGGCGTTCCGGAAGGCGGCCACGAGTGGGCCAACTTCTACGATCGCTTCGACCTTGCCAAGGAACCGAACGAACCGAACCGCTTCGGCTGGATCGTCGAAGTGGACGTGATGGATCCGACGTCCGTGCCGAAGAAGCGCACCGCACTCGGCCGCACCAAGCACGAGGGGGCCGAATCGATCGTGGCTGCGAACGGCAAGGTCGTCTTCTACCTCGGCGACGACGAGCGCTTCGACTATGTCTACAAGTTCGTCACCGATGGCGCTTACAATCCCGACGACCGCGCCGCCAATATGGACCTGCTCGACGCCGGCACGCTCTATGTCGCAAAGTTCAACGAGGACGGCACCATGCAATGGCTGCCGATGGTGCATGGCGAAGGCCCGCTGACGGCCGAGAACGGATTTGCCAGCCAGGCCGACGTGCTGATCGAGACCCGCCGCGCTGGCGACCTGCTCGGCGCCACCAAGATGGATCGTCCGGAGGACGTCCAACCGAACGGGGTCAACGGCAGGGTCTACGTGATGCTGACCAACAACACCAAGCGCAAGGCCGACCAGGTCGACGCCGCCAATCCGCGCGCCGAAAACGCCTTCGGCCACATCATCGAGATCACGGAAGACGACGGCGACTTCACCGCCACTTCGGGCAAGTGGGAGGTTCTCCTGAAATGCGGCGATCCCTCCGTCGCAGAGGTCGGTGCCACCTTCTCCACCGCAACAACGAAGAACGGCTGGTTCGGCATGCCGGACAACTGTGCCATCGATGCTGCCGGCCGCCTCTGGGTGTCGACCGACGGCAACTCGAACAAGGCGACGGGTCGCGCAGACGGGCTCTGGGCGGTCGATACCGAGGGCGACGCGCGCGCGACCTCGAAGCTGTTCTTCCGCGTGCCGGTGGGAGCTGAAATGTGCGGCCCGCTGTTCACCCCGGATGACGAGACGGCCTTCGTCGCCGTGCAGCATCCGGCTGACGGTGGCGAGGACTGGGACGGCCACGGCCGCCCGTCCTACTACGAGGACCTCTCCACCCGCTGGCCGGACTTCAAGGACGACATGCCGGTCCGCCCGGCCGTCGTCGCCATCACCAAGATCGGCGGTGGCAAGATCGCCGTGTGATCGTTGTCCTCTGTCGTATCTGTCCCAGATTGGCCGGGCATCGTCCCGGCCAATCGCATTTTTCAGGAAGCCGGGATCAAATCCCCATCACGATCTATTGTGTCGTAGTTTCAGATCGATAGCGCACAGCATCCACGTGAAATTCACGGATCGACCATTCCCGGACCTGCGTTTTCGGCGTCACAGCCGCCACTTTTGCGCGCCGTAAAGATTGGATTCAGTCTTTTTTGGTAATTCTCCGTTAGCAATTATTCAGAGTGCTTCCGCGGCGGAATTGCCGCCATCCGTATTTGTTTTGCGTAACGGGTTCCCATGCGTCTTTCGGCTGTACCAGCAATCCTTCTCGTCGGCCTCGCGCTATCCGGCTGCTCGCGTTCGGGCGTCGATGATCTCCGGGCCGGTCTGACCTCGAAGGAGACGACGAGTTCCATCGTCCGTCCCGCGGCCCCCGTTCCGGCCAACGATGTCGGCGAAGCCGACACCGACCAGGCTGCCCCACATGAACTGGCTTGGGCAGGTCCCGTCCCGGACCAGGAACCCTTCAAGAACCTGACGCGCACCGCAGCGATGCCGACGCAACGCCCGCTGGAGGCAATCGCACCGGTCGAACCCGCCATCACCATCAAACCCGGCAAGCGCTCGCGCATCTATAACCAGCGCTTCCGCGATGCCAAGCCGATCAATTTCGGCAAGATCACCCCTCGACATCATGCAGTCCACGGCGTCGACGTATCGCGCTGGCAGGCCGACATCGACTGGGTGACGCTGCGAACCCAGGGCGCGAACTTTGCCTTCATCAAGGCCACCGACGGCGGCGACCATCTCGACCCGATGTTCAAGACGAACTGGCGCAAGGCGAAGGAAGCGGGCATCAAGCGTGGTGCCTATCACTTCTTCTACTGGTGCCGGACGGCAGGCGAACAGGCCGACTGGTTCATCCGCAACGTGCCCAAAGATCCCGACGCGCTGCCGCCGGTCATCGATGTGGAGTACAACGGCGAATCGAAGTGCAAGCGCCGGCTTTCCCGCGCCACCGTCGTGGAGAAGATGCAGGTCTTCATGGACAAGCTCGAGCGCCACTACGGCAAGCGCCCGATCATCTATACGGCCCCGGATTTCTATGCGGACAACCTGACGGGCGAGTTCAAGGACTATCCGTTCTGGCTTCGCTCGGTCGCAGCACACCCCTCCGTGCGTTATCCGAACCGCAAGTGGGTGTTCTGGCAGTATTCCGGCTCGGGCCTGTCGCAGGGTGTCGACGGCAAGATCGACCTGAACGTATTCCGCGGCAGCGAGGCGGACTGGCACAACTGGGTCGCAGGCCAATCGAGCTGACATTCGGTACGACAGCTTCGGCTGGAATGTTCTAGTCGAAATCTACGACCTCGTTGTTCAGCGGCAACTGGTTGATGTGCTCGCCGGACGTCGCCTTGACGATACTGGCGGGCTCGCCGCGCTGAATCGCCTCGTCGGAGCCGGGCGCCAGCTTGCCCTGGCTGGAAAACCGCTTGAAGACGAATGGTAGCCCGTTGGCGTCGAGCGGCGACGGCCCGTCCATGACATGAAAATGCAGGTGCGGCGCCGTAGAGTTTCCGGTATTGCCGAGCAGGCCGATCACCTCGCCCGTCTTGACGCGATCACCAAGCTTCACCTTTAGGCTGCCGCGCTGGAGATGGGCGTAGAAGGCATAGGCGCCGCCGCCGATATCAACCACCAACATGTTGCCGCCGATGTTTTCGGTGGTGATGCCCTTCGCATCCCCGCCGGGCACCTGCTCGTCCGCCTCGTCATAAAGATTGACGACGATGCCATCGGCCGCGGCCAGTACCGGCGCGCCGTAATAGGGATAGCTTTGCAGCTTCGAGACGTCGCCTTCGAACAGCCTGCCTTTGTCGTCGATCTTCACCCAGTCGATCGCAAAGCGCTCAGGCACGCGCAGCCGGCCATTGATCGACATGACGGCGCCGCGATGCGACGTTATCTCGTCGCAACAGCCGTTGACTGCGACCCAGCCAGCTCCCTTGAGCGGCGGCGCCACCGCCACGGCGGGCTTGCCGATACCGGTGCCGGCGCCGGTAAAGGTGAAGGTTTCCGGTATCGGGCTGTCCTTCGGCATGGGCTGGGCCTTGCCGTCCGCCCCCGCCGCCATCCGCTTGGCGGTGATCCGTGCGAACAGGTCCGACGGCAGGGGTGCGCCGACAGCAAAGCTGACATCCATGAAAACGGTCGCAGACCCCCCTGGAGGAATCTCCAACCCCGTTCCGGCATAGGGCGTGGTCATTTTCGAAAGCGCATCACCCTCCATCGATCCGAGCAAGCGCCTCTCTGCTTCGATGGCTTCCACCTTGTGAAGAGTGACGTATAAACGGCTCGGATTGACGACCAGAAGCTCATAGGCGAGATGCACCCTCTCGTCCGCACCTGTGACCGGATCGGGGGCGCTGAGCGGTCGCACCGCGATGGAGCTGAAAACCTCCTCCGCCTTCAAGGACTGGGCGTATAAAGGCTGTCCCGCAAGGATCGTGACGACCGCCGCGAGCACGGGCGAAAGAATGCGCATGGACTTCTCCGCTTTCAGGTCGCTGGACGTAGCGGGCATTTTCGGGCCGCCCCATACGCGCGAGCCTGCCACATCGCCACAACGGCGACTAGCGGCCAGATTTCGCCACAAGGGACCAGACATCCCAGACCAGCTAGAGTATGAAGTCGGTCTCCTTCAGGTTCAGGATGCCTTCCAGCACGATCGCGAAGTCCGCCTTCCGGTCGCCATTCACGTCGGCGGTGACCAGCGTATCGCCGTTCTTGTGCTCGTAGCGCAGTTCCCCGGCCTTCTTGTCGAAGGCCTCCTTGCCGATGAAGACGAACGCGTTGTTGCCGGCAGCACCGATCTTCGCATCGATCAGCTTCAGGTCCATCTTGTCCTGTCCGCGGGTGAAGTCAGAGATCTTGTCGCGCCCTTCCGATTTCACCGTCGAGTCGCCGATCGCACGGAAGACAAACGTGTCCCGTCCGGGACCCCCTCCCATCTTGTCGTGACCGGCACCGCCGATGAGGGTGTCGTTTCCGGCACCGCCGAACAGCTTGTCATTGCCGGTCCCGCCATCCACCTTGTCTTTGCCCGAGCCGCCGTCCATCCGGTCCTTGCCGGTCCCGCCAAGCAGCGTGTCGTTGCCGCCATAGCCGTAGATTCGGTCATTGCCGCTGCCGCCGGAAAGATAGTTGTTGGCCGCATTGCCGTTGATGACCTCGTGGATGTCGTCGTCGTTGGCGATCGTCGCACGGCCTGCCGTGATCACATTCTTGACGATGCCTCCCGCAGGCGCCGTGACAAGGAGAGAAAAGGTCTCGTCGCCCTCCAGTCGCTCGTCCTCGACGAGATCGACGGTAACGGCCGCCACGCTCTGTCCGGCCAGAATTGTCACGTTGCCCTTCTTGCCGACATAGTCGCTGCCATTTTTGGCGGTGATGTCAGCGGTCCTGAATGCGAAGGTGAGGTTCTTGTCATAGGCTTGCGAGAGATGGATTTCGAACACGGCTTTCCGATCGCCGTTGTCGCCCTCGTACACCGTCGGGCTGGAAACGAAGGCCGAGAGATTGCTGCCCGTGCCGTTATTGTCCTGGACGACGCCGAGCACCCTTTCGATCTTGTGATTGCCGGCAAAGCGCGCATTCGTCGCGCTGGACAGTTCCAGCCAGACCGACTCATCCACCTCATCCAGGTAATCCTGCCGTACGCGCACGGAAACGAAACCGACGCGGCTGCCGGCCGCAATCACCAGCGTTCCCGTTTCCGGCGCGAAATCGCGGCTGTTAGTAGGCGCGTCGGCGGCTGAACCGACAAGTGTGCGATAGTCGATGCGAACCTCCTCGTCGGTCGCGCGTGACAGGACGACGCGGAACTGCATGGTCCCGCCTTCCGTCTGGTCCGCCCGCTCGACCGAGATGACCGGCTGCGACTTGCTGGTATCGTCATCGAGTATGGACGCCACGCCGCTGCTGCCGGAAAAGCCGTTCTTGATGGCGCTGTTCGGGGTTACCAGCAGCGAGAAGAACTCGTTGATCTCCTGCACCGTGTCCTCGACAAGATCGATGGCGATCGTTGCCGTCGTTTCGCCGGCGCCGATCTTCACCGTCCCCTGCTTGGCCAGGTAGTCGCTACCGGCACGCGCAGATCCGTCAACGGTCCTGTAGCTGAAGGTCATATCGCTTGCCTGCGCCTCGGATATGTGCACCTCGAAGATCGCCTTCCTGTTTCCGCCATGCCCCTCGACCACCGTCGGGCTGGACACGAAGAGCGCGAGGTTCGAGCCTGTTCCATCGTTATCTTTGGCCACCCCGAGCGTGCGCAAGACCGCCGGGTTTCCGGCAAATGCGGCACCTTTCGGATTGAACAGCTCGAGCCAGAGGGATTCGTCGGTCTCGTCCTCGTAATCGTGCCGCACCCGCACCAAGATCTCCGCTTCCGTCTGGCCGGCCGGAATGACGAGCGCGTCGAGGCCGTAGAGCGACGGCACGCCGCGCGAAACCGTATAGTCCTGCGCATTCAGCGGCGCGTTCCGGGCCGTCCCTTCGATTGCGCGATAGTCGATGCGAACTTCGTCGCTGGTCGGTGCGCTCAGGCGCACCACGAAGCGGGCATAGCCATTCTCCAGGCTTTCGGCGCGCGCAATGCTAATCGTGGGAACAGCCATTTCTTCTCTCCATGAACAATCGAGTAGAGGCGAATTCGCCGACCGGGCACGCACAGGCGCACCTCGTTCAGCAACTCAGCCAGACGAGCCCATTGCAGGATTTGTATATTAGCACATGCTTTATCACGAAGATGAAGAGCGCGGGATAGCTCTTCTTATCTAGTCTGCCAGGAATTCTGATAAGTCTTTGGCGGGCGTTCGACTTTTCTAGCTTCGACCTTCTGGAACTTTGGCCATTTCGGACACACTATATCCCGGGCGAGGTATGTTTCGTTTGCGCGAGGTGCTGCCATGCCGCTGACTGCAAGATTGCTCTGCGTCGCCTTGGTCCTGTCGTTTGCGGCACCGGCGCTTGCCGACGAGCGCGCCTTCCTGCATTCGCTCGCGGGAAACTGGAGTGGTAAGGGTACGGTCATCATGCGGATCGGCACGCCGGCGATCAGCGTCAATTGCCGTTTGCGTTCAACCGCCGGCGTTGCGTCGGTCTCGATGAAGGCGACCTGTCGCGGTATGCTCGTGGTCAATCGAACGATTTCGGCCGACCTCACGGCCCGCGGCAATCGCTACGTCGGCATCTATGTCGGACCGGCCGGCGGGCGATCGACGCTGTCGGGACGCCGCAAGGGCGATGCGATCGATCTTGCGGTCCGCTGGAACAAGATCGTCAACGGGGATCGCGCAGCCGAAATGATCATCGAAAAGGTCGGTGCAAGCGGCCTCAGGCTACGAACAATCGATCGCGATCCTTCCACCGGCAAGACGGTGACGACGAGCGACATCGCGCTCAACCGTGGCTGACTTCAACCACCCGTTTTCAGCCTGCCAACTTCACGCTGGAACCCTGTCCATTTTCGCTGGCTGCCCTATGATTGAGATCGAGGCCGGGACGTGACACGCTGCATGCATTGCGGGCGTCGCGCAGTTGCCGTCCCGCCTCGCGATGAAAACAGGGTCCGAAGGAAGTCCGCATGAGCCGCAGTCCTTACGAAGTCCTCGAGGTGAGCAAGAACGCGACCCAGAAGGACATTCAGAGCGCCTACAGGAAACTCGCCAAGAAGCTGCATCCAGACCTCAACCCCGGCGACAAGCAAGCCGAAGAGAAGTTCAAGGCCGTGTCTGCGGCCTATGCGCTGCTCGGCGACGAGGACAAGCGAGGGAAATACGACCGCGGCGAGATCGACGAAACCGGCGCGGAGACGCCGCCGCGGCAGTACTACCGTGACTACGCATCGGCGGGCGATACCGCAGGTCGATATGAAAGCACGCACAGCTTCTCCGATTTCGGCGACGCCGACGACATCTTTTCCAGCTTCTTCTCGCAACGCGGGCGCCGTCAGCAGAGCGGCCGCGGCCGCGACACGCATTTTTCGATGGAGATCGATTTTCTGGAGGCGGCGAACGGGGCTAAAAAGCAGATCAGCCTGCCGGACGGGCCACCACTCGACCTCACCATCCCGCCAGGCACGCGCGACGGCCAGACGCTGCGGCTTCGCGGCAAGGGTGAACCAGGCTTCAACGACGGACCGGCAGGCGACGCTCTCATCGAGATCAGCGTCTTGCCGCATCCGTTCTACAGGCAGGACGGCGACGACGTGCGATACGAGGTTCCGATCTCGCTGAGCGAAGCCGTACTCGGCGGCAAAATTCGCGTGCCGACACTCGACGGCGCCGTCAACGTGACGATTCCCGCAAATTCTAACACCGGCAAGACGCTGCGCCTGAAGGGCAAGGGACTGCACAGGAAGGCCGGCGGACACGGCGACGCCTATGTCACACTGCAGGTGGTGCTGCCACAAGTGCCCGATCCGGAACTGACCGCGTTCGCCGAAAGCTGGGAGACCGGCAAGGCGCACAACCCGCGCCGGCACATGGGAGGCTGACATGAAGGACACCGAACTCTGCCGTTCCCTCGAAATCGAGATCTCCGTCCTCGAACTCTGGGTCGAACACCGCTGGCTGGTCCCGGAAGAGCAAGAGGGCACCCGCACCTTCCATGATGCCGACCTGGCGCGTGCACGGCTTATCCAGGACCTCGTCGGGCCAATGGGCGTCAACGAGGACGGCGTCGACATCGCCATGCAACTGCTGGATCAGATCCACGGCCTGCGCAGCAAGCTCGGCATTCTCATGAACGCAATCCGCAGCCAGGACGAAGACATTCAACGCCGCATCCTGGCGCTGCTCGACAAGGATCCATCCGCCTGACTGACCCCATCCTAATCATACGGGAGAACGCACATGGCAAAGACCGACCCCGGCAAAAAGCCCGCCCCCAAGGGCGGGACCATGCCCCCCAACGACAAGAAAAAGGCAAAGGAAGACGAATATCTGGACGAGGCTCTGGAAGAGACTTTTCCGGCGAGCGACCCGATCGCTCCCCCTCGCTTCGACGACAGCAAGAATTGACGGCCGACGCCGAGCTCGTGCCGCCGCCAACCCGGCGGCGGCCTGTTTGCTGCATCGGCCCATTGCCGCGGCTGCCAACCGATCCTTAACCGCTGAAGCCTATATTAGCGCCCTGCAATGACAGCGCAGGATCGCAATGACACAGATCAGCTTCCCCTACACCCACTACGATCTCCAGGACATCCGCGAGGGTGTTGTCATCGAGATCACGCTTTCGGCCATTGCCAATGTCAGGCTGATGACGCATGCCGATTTCGACCTGTTCAAGAACGCCAGAAAGCACAAGTTCGTCGGCGGCGTCGCGAAAAAGTCGCCCATCCGCCTGAAGATCCCGAAGGATGCGCACTGGCACGTGGTCATCGACATGGAGGGCCACAAGGGCACGGTGGAATCGTCCATCCGCGTCGTGCCGAAGCCGAAGGCACCAGCCGGTCCGCGATTCTCCCCGCCCGCCCGGCAGTCCGCCCAACGCTGAGATCTGAAAACCGGGCCGACGGCATTTCCTGGCGGCTCAGCCGTTGCGCTCGCGCCTCAGCTTGGCCCACCAGTCCAGCCGCTTGCGGATATCGCGCTCGAAGCCGCGCTCCGGCGGATCGTAGAAGGTCTGCCTTCCCATCTTCTCGGGGAAATAGTCCTGCCCGGAAAAGGCATCCGGCTCGTCGTGGTCGTAGCGATAGCCTTCGTTGTAGCCCTCGCTCTTCATCAGCTTCGTGGGAGCGTTCAGGATGTGCTTGGGCGGAAGCAGCGAGCCGTTTTCCTTCGCCGCGCGGGTGGCGGCCTTGTAGGCAGTGTAGACGGCGTTCGATTTCGGCGCGGTGGCGATGTAGACGCAGGCCTGCGCGAGCGCCAGTTCCCCCTCCGGCGAGCCCAGGAAATCATAGGCGTCCTTTGCCGCATTGCAGATCACCAGCGCCTGCGGATCGGCAAGCCCGATGTCCTCCACCGCCATGCGCACCAGCCGCCTGCCGATGAACAACGGATCCTCGCCGGCATCCAGCATCCGGCAGAGATAGTAGAGGGCTGCATCCGGGTCCGAGCCGCGCACCGACTTGTGCAGCGCCGAAATAAGATTGTAGTGGCCGTCCTGGGCCTTGTCGTAGACCGGCGCCCGGCGCTGGACGATGCCAAACAGCGCGTCCTGGCCGAAGGTCTCGCCCGGGCGTGCCGCCCGCCAGACCTCCTCGGCAAGGGTCAGCACGGCGCGACCGTCACCATCGGCCATGCGGACCAGTGCGGCGCGGGCATCTGCGTCCAGCGGAAGCGGCTTTTCCTCGGCCGCCTCGGCACGCTTCAGCAGTTCCTCGAGACTCGTTTCGTCGTGCGACTTGAAGGTCAGCACGCGCGCCCGCGACAGAAGTGCGGCATTCAGTTCGAAGGAGGGATTTTCGGTCGTCGCGCCGACGAGAATGATCGTGCCGTCCTCCATCACCGGGAGGAAACTATCCTGCTGCGCACGGTTGAAGCGATGGATCTCATCGACGAAAAGCAGTGTCTGGCGACCGCCCATACGACGCTGGCGAGCGGCGTCGAATACCTTCTTGAGGTCCGCCACGCCGGAAAAGATCGCCGAAATCTGTTCGAAGGCGAGCCCCGTCTCGCCGGAAAGAAGCCTTGCCACGGTCGTCTTGCCCGTACCGGGCGGCCCCCAGAAGATCATCGAGCCGAGGGAGCCCGACGCGATCATGCGCGACAGCACCCCGTCCTCGCCGGTCAGGTGCTCCTGCCCCGCCACCTCCCTGAGCGACTGCGGGCGCAGCCGATCGGCCAGCGGCCGCTTGGTCGCCATCCCTGCCGGTTCGGACGGGGTAAAGAGATCATTCATCGGAAGAACTGCCGGATACGCTGGCCGTCCCGCTCGATCTCGACCCGCCAGACCGAGGGATCTTCGGAAACGAGACCTTCCAGAACCTCGGTCGAGGCGACGGAGGTGCCGTTGAGCTCGATAATGATGTCGCGCGGCTGCAGGCCGATGCGGGCGGCAGCCGAACCGCGGTTGACATCGGTGACGACCACCCCGACCGAGCCTGCCGGCATGCGCAGTTCGTCTGCGACGCGCGGCGAGAGATTGGCGACGACTGCGCCGGAGAACGGATTGCGGCCCTCGATCAGCCTTTCGTCGCGCGGCGTGGTTTCCGGCGGACGGTCGAGCGCGATCGTCAGATGTTCCTCCTTGCCGCCGTCGCTGACCGTCAGCTTCGCCGTTCCGCCGATGCCGACCGTCGCGAGGCGATAGCCGAGTGCATCGGGATGCTCGACGGCGATGCCGTTCACCGCAAGTACGACATCGCCCGGCTTCAGCCCGGCCTTCTCCGCAGGGCTCCCCGTAAGAACCTTAGAGACGAGCGCGCCGCGGGCCTTGTGCAGGCCAAGCGCCTCGGCCACGTCGGAAGTGACGGCATCGAAGGTCGCGCCAACGAAGGGCCGGTCGAAGGTGGTGTTGCCGCCGATGGCGCTTGCGACGAAGACCTTCACGAGATTGGCCGGAATCGCGAAGCCCACCCCGTTGGATCCGCCGCCGCGGGAGAAGATCGCTGTGTTGATGCCGATCAGTTCGCCCTTCATGTCGATCAGGCCGCCGCCGGAATTGCCGGGGTTGATCGAGGCGTCGGTCTGGATGAAGAAGCCGAAATCACCGGCCTTGACCTGGTTGCGCGCCAATGCCGAGACAATGCCGCTCGTGACCGTCTGGCCGACGCCGAACGGATTGCCGATCGCAAGCACGAGATCGCCGACCTCGACGGCGTCGCTGTCGCCGAGCGGCAGCGCGTCGAACGTCTCCTTGGCCTGGATCTTCAGGACGGCGAGATCGACGCGGTCGTCCTTGAGCAGCACCTTGCAGGGATATTCGCGGCCGTCGCTGAGGGCGACCTTGATGTCGTCCGCGCCCTCGATCACATGGTTGTTGGTCACCACGATCCCGTCCTTGCCGACGATCACGCCGGAACCGAGCGAGGATTGCTTCTGCGTCCTGTTCGGCATGCGTTGGCCGAAGAACTCTTCGAAGAAGGGATCGTTGAACAGCGAGCGACGCTCGACGACGCGCTCGGCATAGACGTTCACCGTCGCATTCGCAGTCTTCTTCACGAGCGGCGCGAAGGAAAGCTGCATCTCCATCTGCGAGGCAGGGACGGTCTTGTCCTGGGCGATAGCGGGTGAGAAGGCAGTGAGCAGGAGGAGTGTTGCGGTCGCGAGGCCTTGGCCGAATTTCATAAAAGATTCTCCCTTTCGTTGCCGCCACGTTCAGATAAGATTTCGCACGAAAAAAGGCAAATGCGCCAACGGTCGCGGGTGCAAATGCCACTCACGGCCGGCACACGAAATTGTGCTCGGCGACGCGGGGGTCGCGACTGTAACTTTGGCGTCATTCCTTACGTACATACACGGTGACTGCACTTGTCAAAGGAACTCACCAATGGCTGCCTATCACCCGCCGAAGATCGCGTCGCATGAAATCACACCGGAAAGCCTGTTCATGAGCAGGCGCGCCTTCATGGGCGCGGCAGCAGGCAGCTTGCTGCTGACATCATCCGCCGGGGCGATTGCAGCCGATCTCAAGGCATCACCGTCGCCGTTCAAGGTCGGCGAACCGCTCACGCCGGAAAAGGACGTCACGAACTACAACAACTTCTATGAGTTCGGGATGGGAAAAGGCGACCCGGCAGCGAACAGCGGCGACTTCAAGCCGTCTCCCTGGACCATCAAGGTCGATGGCATGGTCGCCAAGCCGAAGGAATTCGGCCTCGATGAACTGATGGCCATGCCACTGGAGGAACGGACCTACCGCATGCGCTGCGTCGAGGCATGGTCGATGGTGATCCCGTGGATCGGTTTTCCGCTGGCAGGCCTGCTCGACAAGGTGGAGCCGCTCGGCAGCGCCAAATATGTGGCTTTCGAGACAGTGGTCAGGCCGGAGCAGATGCCCGGCCAGTCCGGCTACTTCCAGCCGCTTGCCTGGCCCTATGTCGAGGGACTGCGGCTCGACGAGGCGCGCCATCCGCTGACGATCCTGTCCGTCGGTCTCTACGGCAAGACGCTGCCGAACCAGAACGGAGCGCCGGTGCGGCTGGTCGTCCCCTGGAAATATGGCTTCAAGGGCATCAAATCGATCGTGAAGATCACGCTGACGGAGAAGGAACCGCCGACGACCTGGAACCGCTCCGCTCCCAACGAATACGGCTTCTACGCCAATGTGAACCCGGCCGTCGACCATCCGCGCTGGAGCCAGGCGACCGAGAACCGCATCGGCGAAGGCGGCTTCTTCGGCGGCAGCCGGCGCAACACGCTCCCCTTCAACGGCTATGCCGAAGAGGTTGCCGGCCTCTATGCCGGCATGGACCTCGTGAAGAACTTCTGATGATGATCGCGCTGCCTTCCCTGCCCCGCAAGTATCACAGCGCCTCTGTCTGGGCGCTTTACATCGTGGGCTTCATCCCCGCTGTCTCCGCCTTCTATCTCGGCGCGACCGGACAGTTGCCGGGCAACGCCATCAAGGAGTTCGAGCACCTGCTCGGCATCTGGGCCCTGCGCTTCCTGATCGCCACGCTCTGCATCACCCCGATCCGCGATCTCTTCGGCATCAACTGGATGCGCTATCGCCGGGCCCTCGGGCTTCTGGCCTTCTGGTACGTGGTCATGCACTTTTCCACCTACATGATCCTCGACAAGTATCTGGACTTTGCCTCGATCATCGCCGACATCGCCAAGCGCCCGTTCATCACGATCGGCATGGCCGGCTTCGTCATGCTAGTTCCGCTGGCGCTGACGTCGAACAACTGGTCGATCCGCCGGCTCGGGCCGCGCTGGAACAGGCTGCACAAGCTCGTCTACGTCATCGCGGCGGCCGGCGCGCTGCACTTTACCATGTCGGTGAAGGTCGTGGGGCCGGAGCAAATGATCTATATCGCGTTGGTTGCAGCACTGCTCGTCTGGCGGCTGTTGCGCTCGCGGTACAATCAGTGGCGGCGCGAACGCGCGCGGCCGAGCTACGGCGCCGCGCAATAGGACGCCGGAGCTGGTTGTGACGATCGGTTGCGTCAACGTTCGCCCTCACCCGGCTGACGGGGCGAAAACTGCCCCTCATCCGCCTACCGGCACCTTCTCCCCGCGAGCGTGGAGAAGGACACATGCCGAGACGCTTCCGCCATCCTCTGCTCCAACGTAAGCCACGTCCCCTCTCCCCGCCTGCGGGGAGAGGGTCAGGGTGAGGGGCTGTGTCCGCCCGACGCGGCAATGAGGGCGACGCTCCCGCGTTCTATTCCCGGCGCAATGCGCTCGGCTTTCCGGCGTATCGCAAACAGGAAAAAGGCCGGGCGCTTTCGCACCCGGCCTCTTCCATTCATTCCGTTGCCCGAAAATCAGGCGGCTTCGGCAGCAGCCTCGGCTTCGACGCGGGCCTTGTCGGCGGCGCCCTTGGCGGCGACGTCACGGTCGACGAACTCGATGACGGCCAGCGGGGCGTTGTCGCCCGTGCGGTAGCCAGCCTTCATGATGCGCAGGTAGCCGCCGTTGCGGGTGGCGTAGCGCGAGGCGATCGCGTCGAACAGCTTGGAGACGACGGCGGCGTCGCGGATCTGCGAGATCGCCTGGCGGCGAGCGTGCAGGTCGCCGCGCTTGCCGAGGGTGACGAGCTTTTCTACGATCGGGCGAATTTCCTTCGCCTTCGGCAGGGTGGTGACGATCTGCTCATGGGTGATGAGCGAAGCAGCCATGTTGGCGAACATCGCCTTGCGGTGGCTGGCGGTACGGTTCAGCTTGCGGCCGGCTTTCTGGTGGCGCATTGCTATTCTCCTTCAATGCAGGGCTCCCGATCTCTCATCGGTCCTGCCGTTTCCTGGCACATACAGGCGACCTGCCTGCTGTCTGACGGGGAAAGGCAGTGGCATTACCCTGCCTTCGGTTGCTTTCAATCGGCGCGACGTGCGAGCGGCAAGACCGCCCGCACGCTTTCTCGTGCCGCTCAGTACTGGTCTTCGTAGCGCTTGGCGAGATCTTCGATGTTCTCGGGCGGCCATGCCGGCACTTCCATGCCGAGGTGCAGGCCCATGGAAGCGAGAACTTCCTTGATCTCGTTCAGCGACTTGCGACCGAAGTTCGGGGTCCGGAGCATTTCCGCTTCCGTCTTCTGGATCAGGTCGCCGATGTAGACGATGTTGTCGTTCTTCAGGCAGTTCGCCGAACGGACCGAAAGCTCCAGCTCGTCGACCTTCTTCAGAAGCGCCGGGTTGAACGCCAACTCGGTGACCGACTCTTCTTCGGCTTCCTTCTGCGGCTCGTCGAAGTTGACGAAGACCGACAGCTGGTCCTGAAGAATGCGGGCAGCGAACGCGATCGCGTCCTCACCCGTGACGGAGCCATCGGTCTCGATGGACATCGTCAACTTGTCGTAGTCGAGAACCTGGCCCTCGCGGGTGTTTTCGACCTTGTAGGACACCTTCTTGACCGGCGAGTAGAGGCTGTCGACCGGGATGAGACCGATCGGCGCGTCTTCGGCGCGGTTGCGGTCAGCCGGCACGTAGCCCTTGCCGTTGTTGACGGTGAACTCCATGCGGATCTCGGCGCCCTCGTCGAGCGTGCAGATCACGTGGTCCGGGTTCAGGATCTCGATATCGCCGACCGTCTGGATGTCACCGGCGGTGACGACGCCCGGGCCCTGCTTGCGCACGACCATGCGCTTGGAATCGTCGCCATCCATCTTGATGGCGATTTCCTTGATGTTGAGCACGATGTCGGTCACGTCTTCCCGGACGCCCGGGATCGAGGAGAACTCGTGCAGAACGCCGTCGATCTGCACTGCGGTGACGGCAGCGCCACGCAGCGACGACAGCAGAACGCGGCGAAGCGCGTTGCCGAGGGTCAGACCGAAGCCGCGCTCGAGCGGTTCCGCCACGAGGCTCACCTTCGTGCGGCCCGACGAGGCGAACTCGACCTTGTTCGGCTTGATCAGTTCCTGCCAGTTTTTCTGGATCATATCTTTTGCCTTCCGTTCGCCACCACCATCCAATCGTGGCGGCCGAGCCTTGAAGAGCCGTCGGCGCGAGAAGCGCGCCAGCCGGCATGACGATTGCGAATGATCAGACGCGGCGCTTCTTGCGCGGACGGCAGCCGTTGTGCGGGATCGGCGTGACGTCGCGGATCGAGGTGATCATGAAGCCGGCGGCCTGCAGTGCGCGCAGAGCCGATTCACGACCGGAACCCGGGCCGCAGACTTCGACTTCGAGCGACTTCATGCCGTGCTCCTGAGCCTTCTTGGCGCAGTCTTCAGCAGCGATCTGGGCAGCGAACGGGGTCGACTTGCGCGAACCCTTGAAGCCCTTTGCACCAGCGGACGACCAGGCAATCGCGTTGCCCTGTGCGTCGGTGATGGTGATCATCGTATTGTTGAACGACGAATTGACGTGAGCAACACCGGAGGTGATGTTCTTGCGTTCGCGACGGCGGACGCGTGCGGCTTCCTTGGCCATGGGTATTCCTTTCGTTGATCTCTACACCGCCGTAGTTCCAGCGGCTCCACCGGGTGGGAGCATTCTCGCCCCTGCCCTGATTGTGTTATGTGCACGTCACCTTCGAAGGCTACCGTGCGGCGATATCGTCACTGCCGTAACGCCAGCAGCTCCACCGACCGGGACGACCATGAAAACGGTCACCGCACATGCGGTCCAGGCCCCGTTCGAAACTCAAAAGAGGCCGGCGCAAACGCCAGCCTCCAAATCTCCCATATCGGGAAATTACTTCTTCTTGCCCGCGATGGCCTTCGCCGGACCCTTACGGGTACGGGCGTTGGTGTGCGTGCGCTGGCCACGAACCGGCAGGCCGCGACGGTGACGCAGGCCACGGTAGCAACCAAGGTCCATCAGACGCTTGATGTTCATCGACGTCTCGCGGCGCAGGTCGCCTTCGACCTGGTAGTCGCGGTCGATCGCTTCGCGGATCGACAGCACCTCGGCGTCGGTCAGCTGATGGACGCGACGGTCAGCGGGAATGCCGACCTTCTCGATGATTTCCTGTGCAAACTTCGGACCGATCCCGTGGATGTAGGTCAGCGCGATGACAACGCGCTTTGCAGTCGGGATGTTGACGCCAGCGATACGAGCCACGCCTGTTCTCCTTGCTTCCAGTTGCCATCCGGCAAGTGGGTTTCTTCGTCATGCGACCCTGCGGCCGCGCGTTCAATTTCGAGGTTCGGGACATGTCAAAAGCGACCGCCTCCGGATCTCGTTCTTGTCGAGAAATCCGCGCCGATCGCTAGCTTGTCGCGAGTTGGCGCTCTCTTAAGAGGAATCGGCCGGAAAAGTCAACCCCGGCCGCTCCGAATGACAGATTAATGGCCTTAAGCCAGGATCCTGCCGATCTGTTCCGTCACCACCTTGACGTCGGCCATGCCGTCGACCGTCTTCAGCATTCCGGTCGAGGAATAGTATTCCGACAGCGGCGCCGTCTTCTCGCGGTATTCCGTCAGCCGCCGTTTGAAGGCTTCGGGATTGTCGTCGGAGCGGACGTTACCGCCGGCCGCGATCGTCTCGGCCACGCGGTTCTCCATCCGCTTGACCAGCGCTTCCTCGTCAACCTTGAGCTCGATGACGGCGTCGAGGCGAAGCCCCTTGCCGGCGAGCATCTCATCCAGCGCCCGCGCCTGTGGCACGGTACGCGGATAGCCGTCGAGAATGAAACCGTTGCGACAATCGGGCGAATCGATTCGATCGGACACGATTTCGTTGACGATCGCGTCGGAGACGAGCTGGCCGGCATCCATGACCGCCTTCGCCCGCTTGCCGACGTCCGTCTCAGCGGCGACGGCGGCGCGAAGCATGTCGCCGGTGGAGAGCTGGGGAATACCATGCCTCTCCGTCAGGAGCTTTGCCTGCGTGCCCTTGCCGGCACCCGGCGGCCCCAAGAATATCAGTCTCATCGTCCCCTCTTTCCTCCACGCAGCTTAGACTTCTTGATCAGCCCTTCATATTGCTGGGCAATCAGATGACCCTGAATCTGTGCTACAGTATCAAGGGTCACGCTGACAACAATCAAAAGCGACGTACCACCAAGGTAGAACGGCACGCCGGTCTGCGCGATCAGGATTTCCGGAAGGATGCACACGAATACCAGGTAGATGGCGCCGAGCACCGTGATACGGGTCAGCACGTAATCGATATATTCCGCGGTCCGCTCGCCGGGACGAATGCCCGGAATGAAGCCACCATGCTTCTTCAGATTGTCCGCCGTGTCCTTCGGATTGAAGACGATGGCGGTGTAGAAGAAGGCGAAGAAGGCGATCATCGCGGCGTAGAGCGCCATATAGAGCGGCTGGCCGTGACCAAGCGCAGCAATGATCGTCGTCGCCCAGCCGGGCAGCTCGGTGGTGCTGGAGAAGCCGGCAAGGGTCGCAGGCAGGAGCAGCAGCGACGAAGCGAAGATCGCCGGGATGACGCCGGCTGTGTTGAGCTTCAACGGCAGGTGCGACGTATCGCCCTGGAACATGCGGTTGCCCACCTGGCGCTTCGGATACTGGATCAGCAGGCGGCGCTGGGCGCGCTCGACGAAGACGATCAGCGCGATGACGCCTACGGCCATGACGACGACGGCTGCAATCACGCCGAAAGAGAGCGCGCCGGTGCGGCCGAGTTCGAGCGTTCCGGCCATGGCGGTCGGCAGATGCGCGACGATGCCCGCGAAGATGATCAGCGAGATACCGTTGCCGATGCCGCGCGAGGTGATCTGCTCGCCGAGCCACATCAGGAACATGGTGCCGCCGAGCAGCGAGATCACCGTGGAAATGCGGAAGAACCAGCCCGGATCGACGACGAGCCCCTCCCCGCCTTCAAGACCAACGGCAATGCCATAGGCCTGCAGCGTGCCGAGCAGCACCGTGCCGTAGCGGGTGTACTGATTGATGATCTTGCGGCCCTGCTCGCCCTCCTTCTTCAACTGCTCCAGCGCCGGAACGACCGACGTCATCAGCTGAACGATAATGGAGGCCGAAATATAGGGCATGATGCCGAGCGCGAAGATCGCCATGCGCTCGACCGCACCGCCCGAGAACATGTTGAACAGGCCGAGGATACCGCCGCTCTGGCCCTGGAAGGCGCGGGCGAAGGCGTCGGCGTCCAAGCCGGGAAGCGGAATGTAGGTGCCGAGACGATAGACCAGCAGCGCACCCAGCGTGAACCAGAGGCGCTTCTTGAGATCCTCGGCCTTGGCGAAGGTCGAAAAATTGAGATTGGAGGCGAGTTGTTCCGCTGCCGATGCCATGCGTTTCTCCGCGTAACCATGCCCGGGAAGAGGCCGGAGTGCCGGACCCGGGCTATGGCTGAACCGTTGCAGCGCGCGTTCTCGCGGAAGGCCTTCCGTTCAAAGCGCACGCTCGAAAATTTTCCCCCGGCCTTGCCAGGGCAAAGCAGGCGGCACGGAGGGTAAACCGGGCGAAACCTCGATTGTCAAGCAATCCGACCCCTCGCCCGGTCGAAACTCCCCGGAAACAGGCAGCGGATGTCTCCCCCGCCCCTGCCGAATTCCTTAAAGCCCATCGGATCTAAGGAATTGGGCAGCGCTCTCCCAAACCATAGCGCGACCATTTGCCCCCTCGGGACAGGCTCACATATGGGAGCGAAAACGCCCGGAGTGAAGCACCCCGGGCGCAGAAAATCCGAATGGATTATTCGGCAGCAGCCGAAAGCAGCTTGATGCTGCCGCCAGCCTTTTCGATCTTCTCGATGGCAGCCTTGGAAGCGCCAGCGACTTCGATCGTCAGCTTGGCATTCAGCTCGCCGTCGGCGAGGATGCGAACGCCATCCTTCGGGCGACGGATGACGCCGGCAGCCTTCAGGGCAGCAGCATCGACGGTCGCCTTCGGGTCGAGCTTCTTGGCATCGATCGCGGTCTGCAGGCGCGCCAGCGAAACGGTGACGAACTCAGATGCGAAGATGTTGTTGAAGCCGCGCTTCGGCAGGCGACGATAGATCGGCATCTGGCCGCCCTCGAAGCCGTTGATCGCAACGCCCGAACGAGCCTTCTGACCCTTGACACCGCGGCCGCCGGTCTTGCCCGAGCCGGAACCGATACCGCGGCCGACGCGCTTGCGGTTCTGGGTAGAACCTTCGTTGTCCTTGATTTCGTTCAGTTTCATGATCTTATCCCCCTCACTTCTCGTCGACGACGCGAACGAGGTGCTGGACGGCACGGATCATGCCACGAACGGAAGGCGTATCTTCCAGCGTGCTGACCCGGTGCATCTTGTTGAGACCGAGGCCGATCAGCGTCTGGCGCTGAATGGCCGGGCGGCGGATCGGCGAACCGATCTGCTCGACGGAGACCGTCTTCTTTGCAGCTTCTTTCTTAGCCATTGGTCAAGCTCCCTTATTCTTCGGAAGCGACGCCGGCGGAAGCGCGGCGGGCCTGCAGCGTTGCATACTTCAGGCCACGCTGTGAAGCGATGTCCTTCGGATGCATCTGGCTCTTCAGCGCGTCAAACGTCGCACGGATCATGTTGTAGGGGTTCGACGAACCGGTCGACTTGGCGACGACATCGTGGATGCCGAGCGTTTCGAAGACGGCACGCATAGGGCCACCGGCGATGATACCGGTACCGGCCTTGGCCGAACGCAGGAGAACCTTGCCGGCGCCGTGGCGACCCTGCACATCGTGGTGCAGCGTGCGGCCCGAACGCAGCGGAACGAAGATCAGTTCGCGCTTGGCAGCTTCGGTAGCCTTGCGGATGGCTTCCGGAACTTCACGGGCCTTACCGTGACCGAAGCCAACGCGGCCCTTCTGGTCACCAACGACGACGAGGGCTGCAAAGCCGAAACGACGGCCGCCCTTCACCACCTTGGCGACGCGGTTGATTGCTACGAGCTTGTCGACAAATTCGCTGTCGCGCTCTTCGCGGTTCTGGCGGTCTTCACGACCGCGTCTTTCCTGTGCCATTGTCCTTTTCCTTTTTCTTTTCCGGGTGCAATCGGCAGATTGACAAAAGTCGCCTGCCCTGTTTCGGGCAAGCGACCGATACCCACTGACCGAAGATGGCGGGCGTAAAGCCCGCCAGGATCGATCAGAAGCTCAGGCCACCTTCACGGGCAGCTTCGGCAAGAGCCTTGATGCGGCCGTGATAGATGAAGGCGCCGCGGTCAAATACCACTTCCTTGACGCCTGCCTTGGTGGCGCGCTCAGCAATGAGCTTGCCGACGGCAGCAGCAGCTGCCGTGTCGGCGCCCGTCTTCAGCGACGAGCGCAGATCGGTGTCGAGCGTGGAGGCGGACGCAAGCGTCTTGCCGGCCACGTCGTCGATGACCTGTACGTAGATGTTCTTCGACGAGCGATGAACCGACAGGCGCGGACGGCCGTTGGCGACCGCCTTGATGGAACGGCGCACGCGGTTGGCGCGGCGCACGAGAGCTTCTTTCCTGCTAGCCATTTCGCGTGATCCTTACTTCTTCTTGCCTTCTTTGCGGACAATCCGCTCTTCGGCATACTTGACGCCCTTGCCCTTGTAGGGCTCGGGGCCACGGTATTCGCGGATCTCCGCAGCGACCTGGCCGACCTGCTGCTTGTTGATACCGCTGACGATGATTTCCGTCGGCTTCGGAACAGCGATGCTGATACCGACCGGCGGCTCATAGACCACGTCATGGCTGAAGCCGAGCGCCAGCTGCAGGTTCTTGCCCTGGAGCGAGGCACGGTAACCGACGCCGTTGATTTCGAGCTTGCGCTCGTAACCGTCCTTGACGCCCTTGAAGATGTTCTCGACCATCGTGCGGGACATGCCCCACTTGGAGCGAGCATCCTTGCTAGCGTTGATCGGCTGAACAACAACGGCGTTGTCTTCCAGCTTTACCGAAACTTCGTCATTGGCGACGAAGAACAGTTCGCCCTTGGGGCCCTTTGCGGTGACCTTCTGACCATCGACGGTCGCGGTGACACCAGCGGGAACCGGAACGGGCTTCTTACCGATACGAGACATTGTTTTATCCTGTCTGTTCGTTATGGAGATCCCTGCCCTGCCTTAGAAGACAGAGCAAAGAATCTCGCCACCAACGTTCTGTTCGCGTGCCTGGTGATCGGCCATCACGCCCTTCGGGGTCGAAAGGATGGTGATGCCGAGGCCGTTCGCGACCTGCGGAATGGACTTGACCGAGACATAAACCCGGCGGCCCGGCTTGGAGACGCGGTCGATCTTGCGGATCACGGACGCGCCTTCGTAGTACTTCAGTTCGATGTTCAGCTCGGCCTTGCCGTTGTCGAATTCGACTTCGGAGTATCCGCGGATGTAGCCCTCAGCCTGAAGGACGTCCAGAACGCGGGCGCGCAGCTTGGAAGCCGGCGTGGAAACGCTCGACTTGCGGCGTGCGGCGCCGTTGCGGATACGGGTGAGCATATCGCCCAAAGGATCAGTCATTGCCATGTACCCGTCTCCTTACCAGCTCGACTTGACGATACCCGGCACCTTGCCGAGATTGCCCAGTTCGCGAAGCGCGATACGCGACATCTTGAGTTTGCGATAGAATGCGCGCGGACGGCCCGTGACTTCGCAACGGTTGCGAATGCGGGTCTTGGAGCCATTGCGCGGCAGGGCGGCAAGCTTCAGGGTGGCCTTGAACCGGTCTTCGATCGGCAGAGACTGGTTCTGGATGATCGCCTTCAGGGCCGCACGCTTCGCGGCATGATTGGCAACCAGTTTGCGGCGGCGCTTGTTCTTCTCGACTGCGCTCGTTTTCGCCATAACAGTTATCCTTCTTTACGCTTGTCGTTACGGATTACTGGCGGAACGGGAAGTTGAGCTCTTTCAGGAGAGCGCGAGCTTCGTCGTCCGTCGTGGCCGTCGTGCAAACGATGATGTCCATGCCCCACATCTGATCAACCTTGTCGTAGTTGATTTCAGGGAACACAATGTGCTCCTTGATACCCATGGCGAAGTTGCCACGGCCATCGAAGGACTTCGGGTTCAGACCACGGAAGTCGCGTACGCGGGGCAGCGCGATGTTCACGAGGCGATCCAGAAATTCGTACATGCGAACGCCGCGAAGGGTGACCTTGGCGCCGATCGGCATGCCTTCGCGGAGCTTGAAGCCCGCGATGGAATTGCGGGCACGGGTGATCACCGGCTTCTGGCCGGCAATCGCCGCCAGGTCGGCCGCAGCAACCGAAGGCTTCTTCGAGTCGCCCGTCGATTCACCGACGCCCATGTTGATGACGATCTTCTCCAGGCGCGGGATCTGCATCTCGTTGGCGTACGAGAACTGCTCCCTCAGCGCCGCACGGATGCGCTCGACATAATCCTTCTTGAGCCGCGGCTCATACTTGGTGTCAGCCATCGATCGACACTCCCGAACGCTTTGCCACACGAACCTTCTTGTCGCCTTCGATCTTGAAGCCGACGCGGGTCGGCTTGCCGTCCTTCGGGTCGGCGATCGCGATGTTGGACAGGTGGATCGAGGCTTCCTTGCTGATGATGCCGGCTTCCTGCGACTGGGTCTGGCGCTGGTGGCGCTTGACCACGTTGACACCACGCACGATCGCGCGATCTTCCTTCGGCATGACCTGAACGACTTCACCGGTACGGCCCTTGTCCTTACCGGTCAAAACGACGACTTTGTCGCCCTTGCGAATCTTCTGCATTGCCATCGCTCCCTTAGAGTACTTCCGGAGCCAGCGAGATGATCTTCATGTGGTTCTTGGCGCGCAGCTCGCGCGGAACCGGTCCGAAGATACGGGTGCCGATGGGCTCTTTCTTGTTGTCGATCAGGACGGCCGCGTTGTTATCAAAACGAATAACGCTACCATCTGCACGGCGGATGTCCTTGGCGGTACGAACGACCACCGCCTTCATCACGTCGCCCTTCTTCACGCGGCCGCGCGGAATAGCTTCCTTGATCGAGACGACGATGATGTCGCCGACAGAAGCGTACTTGCGCTTGGAGCCGCCCAGCACCTTGATGCACATGACACGACGTGCGCCGGAATTATCCGCGACGTCGAGGTTAGTCTGCATCTGAATCATGTCAGGTCGCCTTCTTGTTGTAACCGGACCGGTTGGGCAGGATAGCCCCCTGTTCCAGCTTATGAGAATCTATGTTTTTCGCGCGGGATGGGTCTTGCCAAGGTGGTTTCCTCGTCGGTTCCGCCTGGCGAAACCCGGGACCTTCCATGCGCTCAAAGCAAAAGAACGCCCGATTCCGAGCGTCCTTGCGCTGCTTCATACAGGATTTCGCGCAAAGGGCAACCCCTTGCGCGAAAAGTGCATGAATTAAGCCTGGGCGGAAACGACCGTCCAGCGCTTGTCCTTGGAGATCGGGGCGCATTCCTGGATGGAAACGACGTCGCCGATCTTGAACTGGTTGCTTTCGTCATGTGCCTTGTACTTCTTCGAGCGACGAACGGTCTTCTGAAGAAGCGGGTGTGCAAAGCGGCGCTCGACGCGAACGACAACAGTCTTGTCGTTCTTGTCGCTGACTACAGTGCCCTGCAGAATGCGTTTCGGCATTTTTCTTGGTCCTTAGGCCTTGGCTTCTGCCGCCTTCTGGCGGGCAATGGTTTTCACGCGGGCGATGTCCTTGCGGACTTCGTTGATACGCGAGGACTTTTCGAGCTGGCCGGTCGCCTTCTGGAAGCGCAGGTTGAACTGCTCTTTCTTCAGCTTTGCGAGCTCGTCATTAAGCTGGTCGGCGCTAAGTGCGCGAACATCTACGGCTTTCATGGCTCAATCCTTACTCTGCAATGCGCTGAACGAAGCGCGTCTTGACCGAGAGCTTGGCCGAACCCAGACGAAGAGCTTCGCGAGCGATCTCTTCGCTGACGCCGTCGATCTCGAACATCATACGGCCGGGCTTCACCTTGGCTGCCCAGTATTCGACCGAACCCTTGCCCTTACCCATGCGAACTTCGGTCGGCTTGGCGGTTACCGGGGTGTCCGGGAACACGCGGATCCAGACGCGACCCGCACGCTTCATGTAGCGGGTGATCGCGCGGCGGGCCGCTTCGATCTCGCGTGCGTTGACGCGGTTGGGTTCCTGAGCCTTCAAGCCGAACTCGCCGAATGCGAGGTCCGAGCCGCCCTTGGCGACGCCCTTGATGCGGCCCTTGAACTGCTTGCGGTACTTAGTACGCTTTGGCTGCAACATTTTTCTATTCTCCGATCTGCTCGCCTAAAGCGAATTAAGCGTTTTCACGGCGACGGCGTTCGCCCTGGCCTGCGCCCTGGGCATCACCTTCGGTCGCGCGGCGCTCGGAGGCCATCGGATCGTGTTCAAGGATTTCGCCCTTGAAGATCCAGACCTTGATGCCGCAAATACCGAAAGCGGTTTCCGCTTCTGCCGTACCATAGTCGATGTCCGCACGCAGCGTGTGCAGCGGAACGCGGCCTTCACGGTACCATTCGGTACGCGCGATTTCCGCGCCACCCAGACGGCCGGCGCAGGTGATCTTGATGCCTTCGGCGCCAAGACGCATGGCCGACTGAACAGCGCGCTTCATCGCACGGCGGAAAGCCACGCGGCGCTCGAGTTGCTGGGCGATCGACTGGGCAACCAGCGTCGCGTCGGTCTCGGGCTTGCGCACTTCAACGATGTTGAGGTGCGTTTCCGAATTGGTCATCTCGGAAAGCTTCTTGCGCAGCTTCTCGATGTCCGCACCCTTCTTGCCGATGATCAGACCCGGGCGAGCCGAGTGGATCGTGACGCGGCACTTCTTGTGCGGGCGCTCGATGACAACCTTGGAAATGCCGGCCTGCTTCAGTTCCGTCATCAGATACTTGCGGATCTTCAGGTCTTCGTGAAGGAGCTGGCCGTATTCGGCGTTGTCGGCGAACCAGCGGCTATCCCAGGTACGGTTGATGCCGAGGCGGAAGCCGATCGGATTGATTTTCTGACCCATTATGCGGCCTCCCCTTTGGCTTCGACTTCGCGGACGACAATCGTCAGGTGCGCGAAGGGCTTCTCGATGCGCGATGCGCGACCGCGGCCACGGGCGTGGAAGCGCTTCATGACGATCGACTTGCCGACGAAAGCCTCAGCGACGACGAGCGAGTCGACGTCGAGATCGTGGTTGTTTTCGGCGTTTGCGATTGCCGATTCCAGCGTCTTCCTGACGGTGCCGGCAATGCGCTTGCGGGAAAATTCGAGTTCGGCCAGAGCGCGGTCGACCTTCTTGCCGCGGATCATCGCGGCAACCAGGTTGAGCTTCTGGGGGCTGACGCGGATCGTGCGCGCAACTGCTTGCGCCTCGTTATCCTTCAGCCGACGTTCGGCTTTTGCCTTGCCCATCGTTACTTCCTCTTCGCCTTCTTGTCCGCACCGTGACCGTAGTAGGTCCGGGTCGGAGAGAATTCACCGAACTTGTGTCCGACCATGTCTTCGTTGACGCTGACCGGGACGTGCTTGCTGCCGTTGTAGACGCCGAAGGTGAGACCGACGAACTGCGGCAGGATCGTGGAGCGACGGCTCCAGATCTTGATCACTTCGTTGCGGCCGCCTTCACGAACCTTCTCAGCCTTCTTGAGAAGATAGCCGTCAACAAACGGGCCTTTCCATACTGAACGAGCCATTCCTGACTACCTCTCTTACTTCTTCTTCAAGTGGCGCGAGCGCATAATGAACTTGTCGGTCGACTTGTTCGACCGGGTCCGCTTGCCCTTGGTGGGCTTGCCCCACGGGGAAACCGGGTGACGACCACCAGACGTGCGGCCTTCACCACCGCCGTGCGGATGGTCGACCGGGTTCATGACGACACCGCGGTTATGCGGGGTCTTGCCGCGCCAACGAGTACGACCGGCCTTGCCGTCGTTGATGTTGCCGTGATCCGGGTTGGAAACCGCGCCGATCGAAGCCAGGCAGGAGCCGTGCACAAGGCGCTGCTCGCCCGAGTTCAGGCGGAGGATCGCCATGCCCTGGTCGCGGCCGACGAGCTGCACGAAGGTGCCTGCCGAACGGGCGATCTGGCCGCCCTTGCCCGGCTTCATCTCGACGTTGTGAACGATCGAGCCAACCGGGATGTACTGCAGGGGCATGGTGTTGCCCGGCTTGACGTCGACAGCCTTGTCCGAAGCGATGACCTTGTCGCCGGCAGCGAGGCGCTGCGGAGCGAGAATGTAGGCCTGTTCGCCATCGGCATAGTTGACGAGCGCGATGAACGCGGTGCGGTTCGGGTCGTACTCCAGACGCTCGACGGTGCCTTCGACGTCGAACTTGCGACGCTTGAAGTCAACCAGACGGTAGGTGCGCTTGTGACCGCCACCGATAAAGCGGGCCGTGATACGACCGAGGTTGTTACGGCCACCGCTCTTGGAGAGACCTTCGGTCAGCGCCTTGACCGGCTTGCCCTTGTAAAGGCCCGAACGGTCGACGATGACCAGCTGACGCTGGCTCGGGGTGGTCGGATTGAAACTTTTCAATGCCATTTTCTTATGTCCTCTTTAGCCGACTGCCCGATTAGAGCCCGGTGGAGACGTCGATCGACTGGCCGTCAGCAAGCGTGACGACAGCCTTCTTGACATCTCCCTGCCGGCCGGAGAAGCCGCGGAAACGCTTGACTTTGCCCTTGCGGACGAGCGTGTTCACAGCCGTGACCTTGACGCCGAAGAGCGCTTCGACTGCAGCCTTGATCTCAGGCTTGGAAGCGGTCTTGGCAACGTTGAAGACGACCTGGTTATGCTCGGATACCAGCGTCGACTTTTCGGTAATCGAAGGAGATACGATCACATCGTAGTGGCGAAGATCCGTCATTTGAACCGCTCCTCGAGGGCTTCTACCGCAGCCTTGGAAAGCACGAGCTTGCCGCGACGCAGGATGTCGTACACGTTGATGCCCTGGATCGGCAGAACGTCCACGTTCGGGATGTTCTGGGCTGCGAGCTTGAAGTTGTTGTCGAGCTCAGCGCCGCCGATGAAGAGGGCGTTGGTCAGGCCGAGGCTGGCGAACGAGCCGGCCAGCGCCTTGGTCTTGGCTTCGTTGGCAACGAGATCATCAACGATGATGACGTCTTCTGCCTTCAGCTTGGCCGAGAGGGCGTGACGCAGGCCGAGGGCGCGAACCTTCTTCGGAAGGTCGTGAGCATGGCTGCGAACGACCGGGCCGTGGGCCTTGCCGCCGCCGCGGAACTGCGGAGCGCGAGCCGAATGGTGACGAGCGCGGCCCGTACCCTTCTGCTTGTACATCTTGGCGCCAGTGCGCGAAACTTCCGCGCGGCCCTTGGACTTGTGCGTGCCCTGCTGCTTCTTGGCGAGCTGCCAGCGAACGACGCGGGCGATGATGTCCTCGCGCGGCTCGAGGCCGAAGATCGCGTCGGAGAGGGAAACCTTGCCGGCGTCCTTCCCTTCGAGGGTCGTGACTTTGAGATCCATAACCAGGCTCCCTTACTTAGCTGCAGCGCGGACAGCGGCAGGACGCGGAGCGTCGGCCGGCGTGCCGGACTTGATGGCATCGCGAACGACGATCCAGGCACCCTTGGAGCCCGGTACTGCGCCCTTGACGAGGATCAGACCACGGTCCTCATCGGTCGAAACGACCTCGAGGTTCTGGGTGGTGACGCGCGTCTGGCCCATGTGACCAGCCATGCGCTTGCCCTTCCAGACGCGGCCCGGATCCTGGTTGGAGCCGGTCGAACCATGCGAGCGGTGCGAGACGGACACGCCGTGCGTGGCGCGCAGACCGCCGAAGTTGTGACGCTTGATCGCGCCGGCAAAGCCCTTACCGATCGTCGTGCCCGTCACGTCGACCAGCTGGCCGGCGAGGAAGTGGCTGGCGGAAAGCTCCGCGCCGATTTCGATAAGGTTGTCGGCGGAAACGCGGAACTCGACGAGCTTCGCCTTCGGCTCGACGCTGGCGGCAGCGAACTGACCGCGGAGCGCCTTCGACGTGTTCTTAACCTTCGAGCGGCCCGCACCGAGCTGTACTGCGGTGTAGCCGTTCTTGTCTTCCGTGCGATGAGCGACGACCTGGCAGCCGTCCAATCGCAAAACCGTTACGGGAACGTGCTCTCCTGCGTCGTTGTAGACGCGAGTCATTCCCACTTTCTGTGCAATCACACCTGAACGCATGGTTCATTCCTCTTAGAAGTCCTGTGGGGGCAACGCCCCTACACGCCTCTTGTTTAAGGATTCCGCGGAGGCCATCCGACCTTCGGGTTTCCCGTTCCTAGAAGCCGTTGGCGTTACCGCCACGTACCTTCCTTGTTATTCGGCTTGCGCCGGACTTTCACAAAGTCCTGATTAGAGCTTGATCTCTACGTCGACGCCGGCGGCGAGATCGAGCTTCATCAGGGCGTCAACCGTCTGAGGGGTCGGGTCGACGATATCGAGAAGACGCTTGTGAGTGCGCATCTCGAACTGTTCGCGGCTTTTCTTGTCGATGTGAGGCGACCGGTTGACCGTGAATTTCTCAATACGTGTCGGGAGCGGCACGGGACCGCGGACACTGGCACCGGTACGCTTGGCCGTCGACACGATTTCGCGCGTGGAGGCATCGAGGATCCGGTGATCAAACGCCTTGAGGCGAATGCGGATGTTCTGGCCGTTCATACGACTTGTCCTTGTTCTTGCTTATCGCGGCTCCCCTTAGGGAACACGCATTGAACTTCGTTTAATCTTCAGCCAGTCCGCTAACTTTTCAAAGATCGGAGGGACAGGGTTTCCCCTGCCCCTTCCTATTTGAGCGGCCAAGGCTGGCCTTATTCCTGGCGATCGCACCGGACGAAGCACGGTGCAAATCACGCTTGCGCGCCATTTGCACTATTTTCGCGTCGTCGGCAAGCGGTGCGACCGACTAATTCTTTCGTAGCGGCTATGCCAGGACCGCATAACACTGCGATCCCGGTTGCCCGCTGTCGTGCCGTCGACTACTCGACGATCGAGGCGACGATGCCGGCGCCGCGTGCAGATCGCGCTTGCGCGCCATCTGCACCACTTATCAACCGTCGGCAGCTTTCGGCCTCGTCGCTCGTCGATTACTCGACGATCGAGGCGACGATGCCGGCGCCGACGGTGCGGCCGCCTTCGCGGATCGCGAAGCGCAGCTTTTCTTCCATCGCGATCGGAACGATCAGCTCGACGTCAACCGTGACGTT
>NZ_JABXYK010000018.1 GCF_013378445.1 Mycoplana rhizolycopersici | reverse complement strand
TTGAGACGATCGCCACAATGAGTGATGATCAGCTCATCAACTTGCCTGCTGCAAGTTGACCCGTTCCCGGCCCTGTCCGGAAAGCTCGAGGATCGCCCGAGCTACACCACTCCCTGGGACATCATCAGCGCGCTGAACCGTTGAAATGCTCCCATGCCAGTGCTATGGGTCCCGCACGCGGGGCGCGCCTGTGCGGATTGCAGTCGTCGAAGATCGAAGTGGCTCGGTTCGTTGGTTTTCCCCTGCCCTGACATTTGCCGTTTACCGATTCTGCGCTATGCATGGGCAGTGCCGGTGCGGCACGAAATCGAACCTGCTGGAGACAGAATACCGATGTCCGCGAAGATCTACCGTCCCGCCAAGACCGCTATGCAGTCCGGCAAGGCGAAAACGCATCGCTGGGTTCTGGAGTTCGACCAGGAACGCGCCCGCACGATCGATCCGATCATGGGCTACACGAGTTCCGGCGACATGCGCCAGCAGGTGAAGCTCACATTCGAGACCTGTGAGCTGGCGGTCGCCTATGCCGAACGCAACGGACTGGAATATCGTGTGATCGAGCCGCACGACGCGACGCGCAAGAAGGTCGCCTACCCCGACAATTTTCGTTTCAACCGCATGCAGCCCTGGACCCACTGACCCGGCCTGCCGGCAACGGCCCCTTAGCTCAGCTGGATAGAGCAACTGCCTTCTAAGCAGTAGGTCGCAGGTTCGAATCCTGCAGGGGTCGCCATTAAAATCATTGTCCATACCGGAGACATAGGTACCGGCTTGTACCTATGACATGGGTGACAACCTCGTGCCGAACGGGTTGTCGATGGCTTGCAAAGTCCTCTGTTCCAGGTCGATATATCCCAGATCATAGTGCATGAAGCTGACGAGCCAAATGCCGTCATCGACTTCTCTTATTCCCAGTCTCTGCCCTGCCATGACGATCGAGATGTTGATCTTCTTTCGGTACATGCAGATGCGCCCGCAATTGGTGACAAGCGCGTCCCTGTCGTGGAAAGGGTAGTTGATGTCAGGCAGGCCGGTATAGGCTTTGGACGATGCGCAATAGACGTCTGCCGGGCTCTTCATGGCCAGTGCCTCATGCGGACGTTCCCTATTGAATTCGTTGACGAAGCTGTCGAAACGGACCTGCTGCTGCAGCATGTTCATCTGGGGCGGGCGCGTGGCTTCCTTTTTGAGTGTCAGATGCATGCGTTCGTGCCGGCCGTTCTGTTGCGGGTGGCCCGGCCTGATGCGCTCGATGGCAATGCCGAGCCTCAACCACCAGACAGAGAGCTTCGACAGATTATAGAGGCCGTTCGGACTGGCGAAGGGGACGCCGTTGTCGCTTCTGATCGCGCTCGGCAGGCCACGCTCGGCAAACAGCCGGCGAAAGGCCTCGAAGACGGCGGCTTCCTTCGTCGATTCGAAAGCCTCGCAGGCAAGAAGATAGCGCGAGGCCTGGTCGGTGACCGTCAAAGGGTAACAGTAGCGACCGTTGCCGAGCTTGAACTCACCCTTGAAATCGACACACCAGAGTTCGTTCGGCGCAAGTGGATGTGAAAGCGCCGTGCCTTCGGCCTTGCTGCGACAACGCCTGCGGGCATGGGTAACCAACCCGTGGCGATCGAGGATGGCATGCACGGTACTCGTCGAAGGGATGCGCAGGTCGCCGGCGAGCCTGCGGACCAGCAACTCCCTGATCTTGCGCGCTCCCCAATGCGGCTTGTCCTTCTTCGAAGACACGATCAGCGCCTCGACCTGAGCCGGCAACTGGTTGGCATATCGAACCGGACGCCGCGACCGATCCGTCAGTGCCTCCAGACCGTCATCCTTGTAGCGGTTGAAAATCTTGTATCCGGTTTTACGCGAGATGCCGAACTCCCGGCACACATCGCTCATCCCTTCGCCCTCAAGCAGACGGGCGACAAAGCGTAGACGTTCCTCCATCACCGAAGTCTCTCTCCACGGCATCAACACCTCCCGCAAAGCGAAAAGTGTTACCCATGTCTCCGGTACAAAACGTCACCTATCTCTCAGGTCGGACACAATGGGTTAGGGATTCCCTGCCCCTTTTGTCATGCCCAACAGCATTCCGCATTTTACGCTGATTTTCCGGCCTGTCCTTCGCGCACAGAAAAGCCCGTCTCCATCGCTGGAAAGGGGCTCAATTCGGAACTGGCGAAACAGCCGCGCAAACCGCCAGCCATTGTACGGTGCACGCCCAAGCGTTGTAAACGGCGACTCCCTGAAGGATTGTGCACACGTCAAGCGGGTGCGCGATGGTCGCAGCTGCACGCTCTGCGCCGTCGGCGATGGCCCGCCCTTACCGCAAGCCCGCGCTTGCTCACGAAAAGACGGTAGCTGACGACGGAAGGTTGGTCGCCCCTCATCGACACTCCGGCGGTTCGGAGGCGTTCCCTCCGAACCGCCGGTGGTCACTTGTTATTGAACGCCCGCGCCATGGGTTACGTCGGCGGCCTCGGGGAACAGGCCAGACATGCGCTGAGGCACCGTCGACATCGCCTTGTCCAGTTGCTTCAGCGGCGCCTTGTTGTCGTTGGCGTATATCTTTTTCGCAATCGGCGCGTAGCCGTCGATCAGGCGACCGGTGCGGCAGTCGCGGGCGTCCGTTCCGTCGGTCAGGGCGCGCGCCATGTATTCGATTCCGCTGGCGAGCATCGGCTCGTTGTTGCCCGGACGCCTGGCATTGAGCAATGTGCTCTTGCCCGACTGGTTCATCTCGATCTGCGCTGCCTGGGTCAGGCCGATAAGCGAATACTGCGGATGGATGCAGTCGCTCTTGCGCAATTCCTTGACCTCACCGTCATCGGAGATGATCTGCGGCATCAGATTGCGCGCACGCGCCAGCCCGGCCTCGTAGAGCCGCCTGTCGTCATTGAAGACGCCGATCGACATGTCGGCAAGCGCGGTCGCAACGCCCTGATTGTCGACGCGGTCACGCGCCTCGCCGATTTCGCGGTGCAGGCGCCCCAGAAATTTGCGGAACTTCTTGACGTCGCGATCCCGCCATTCCGGTCCCGGATTTCCATAGGGATGCTTGTAATAGAGAATGATTTCGGCCGCATTCGCCCAGATCGGCACGGCCCATGCCGCTTCCAGCCGGATCTGTCCCTTCCATGTCCCCTTCTCCCGATCCAGAGCAACGAACTTGTCTGACCAGGCGTTCATGATCTCGATCGACTTGGCGCGATACCGGTTGTCGCCGGTCTTGACCCAGCGCAGCGCCGTGAAATAGGCCGCGATCATGTCGTTGCGGAAGCGTCGCTCCATCGGATTCATGCCGCGCGCGGTGACGATCACATAGTCCATCGGCGCCGGCTGGTAGTCGACCGAGAAGCGCTTGTCCTTGTCGAGTAGGTCGTAGTAGCTCTGCTTGCGGTCAGAGGCCCGGCTTTCCTTTTCCAGCCGCGACAACGCGTTGAGGCGACTGCCGGAATTGATCAGACCCGGATGCTTGAATTCCGCCGCAAAGGCATTCGCCGCAAATATGACGGCGACGAACAACGTCAAGATGGCGTGGGAGGTGCGAAGGATCATCGAGGTCTCTGCCTTGTCGTTACCGCTTTTCATGCTGACGGCAAAATGGTGCATCCAGCCCCGTCTGCCGCATATCGGATCGGGCCGGGTCGCCTAGGACGGCTCGCCTCCCGGAGGATAGTAGGTCTTTTGCCGGAACGCGAACACATTGCCGCAACGGCAACGCACCATGAACTTGGCCGGATCGTTCGACGGACGCTCGACGGAAAAACCGGCCGGCATTTCGTCGACCTGAAAGCCGGGGTTCTTGCGTCGCGGATCGTCGTCCTCCGAAGCCTCGGCAAACCCGCTACGGCCGCATTTCGAACATTCGAGCTTCCTGGAATACCGATCGCGCGCCGCCATTTCCGTCCTCACTGCCATATCGTTCGGCCGCCTCTTACAGGGATTCGGCCGCCGGCGAAAATGTAACAATGCCGTGATGACGCGCCGCGGGCGTCAAGGTGTCTCGCCAACCTTGCGAATGACCGGGCTTTCGACCGTGTCGCCGGTGCGGATGCCGAGCTTGCGGACCGTTCCGCCGTTCAGTTCGAGGACGTAGGCGACCGGCACGCGCGAATCGATGATCGCCTCCGAAAGCGGCTTGGCGTTTTCACGGATCGTGCGGATCGTGCCCTTGCCGTCGATGAAAAGCATATCCAGCGGCAGATAGGTGTTCTTCATCCACATCAGGACCTGGCGGGTTTCGCCAAAGTCGAAAAGCATGCCGCGATCGGGTCCCATTTCACGCCGGTTCATCAGGCCCTGCGAGCGCTGACGCGGCGTCAGCGCCAATTCCACGGTAAAGGCGTGCCGGAGGCCTTTTGCCGTGACGATGGTCAGCGGCCCTTGCTGGAAGCTCTCGTCGGCTTTCGCGACACTTGCGCCGACCAGCAACAAAAAAAGCGCCACGAGGACGCTGCCGATGCGGGAAAGAGACGAGTGGGGCCGGGCAGCCATCAATGTGCCCGGTTGCCCGGAAGCGGATTGTCGGGATGGATTTCCGCAGCCATCAGGCCCTTCTCGCCGTCGCCGAAGCGCACCAGAACGACCTGGCCGGGACGCAGCTCGGTGAGCCCGAAACGGCGCAGCGTCTCCATGTGGATGAAGATGTCTTCCGTCCCCTCGCCGCGCGTGAGGAAGCCGAAACCCTTTGTCCGGTTGAACCATTTGACCAGCACGCGCTCGAGCCCACTGGACGGGGTCACCTGCACATGGGTCTTGACCGGCGGCATCTGCGAGGGATGCACCGCGGTCGACTGGTCCATCGAGAGGATGCGGAATGCCTGGTAGCCGCGCTCGCGGCGCTGGATGAGGGCGACGACGCGCGTTCCTTCCAGCACGGTCTGGTGACCGTCGCGCCGCAGGCAGGTGACGTGAACCAGCACGTCCTGCATGCCGTTATCGGGGACGATAAAACCGAAGCCCTTGGCGACGTCGAACCATTTGATCACGCCGGTAATCTCGATCAGATCGACGGCATCGCCACCCTGCTCATCTTGCTGTGCGACGTCCTTCGTCGAAATCCTGTCCGCCATGATCTGCTCAGCCCCTCGATTACGCGTCACATGAATTACGGTTAACTGATTCTTGAAGATCAGAATAACATCGTCCCATTACGATTGGGCAAGCCTCCGTAAAAAGTTTTGCCCGATCCCCTTATAGCCGCCGAGGCTTGCCTCTGGCTGGCAAACTCCTATCTTCCCGCGCAGATTCGTTCTTTCGACGAGGATACCAAGATGCGCTTTCTCCACACGATGGTCCGGGTAAACAATCTCGAGCAGTCGCTGCATTTCTATTGCGACCTGTTCGGGCTGGTCGAAACGCGACGCATAGACAACGAGAAGGGACGCTTCACCCTGATCTTTCTCGCTGCGGCCGAGGACGTGGAAAGTGTGAAGCAGAATGCCGCGCCCTGTATCGAACTGACGCACAACTGGGACCCAGAGGAATACACCGGCGGTCGCAACTTCGGACACCTCGCCTATGAGGTCGACGACATCTACGGTTTCTGCCAGCACCTGATGGACAACGGTATCACGATCAATCGACCGCCGCGCGACGGCCACATGGCATTCGTCCGGTCGCCGGACGGGATCTCTATCGAAATCCTGCAGAAGGGCGCGAACCTGGCCCCGGCCGAGCCCTGGGCCTCGATGCCGAACACCGGTAGCTGGTAAGCCTCACGCAACGCCCGGCCGCTAGGACCGGTGACGGAACGCACGCCGTTGCGGACGGATCGCGCTGAAAGTTCGCCTATTCTGGGTGGCGGCGCCGTCTTTTTGCAATGATTGCGCTCAAATGACCACGGTTTCGCCGCCTTTTGCCCGAATTGTGGGCGCCGGCGGCGGAGACTTTTCTCGGGGGAGGAGATACAGCGCCGCTCCGACGCTATTGTCAGGGCAATCTCAGACACCGTCCGCAGTGCGCGGGTGGCGGGAAGATGTCGCTTCCGGATGGGAGCTGACTTTTTTCCGAATGCGGGCAGGCCCTCCCTCGGGCTGGCCGCCAGAATGAATCGGGGATCCAATTTGCTGTTCACACGCAGAATGGGCGACAAACTCAACGTAATGCAAAGCGGCCTGCTGATCGCGGTATCCGCCTTGGCACTCTCGGGCTGCGTCTCGGCAACGGGCGACATGCGCTCCGATGACGACGGTTCGGCGCCGGACGCTGCCGTCCTGCAGACCGCCCGGCCCGGCGGTGACGAACAGACGGTGTCCGATTATCGCGATCCCATGGTAACAGCCGGCCGTTCGGACGGCGAAGGTACGCCAGCAGGCACGCAGAAGACCGCAGGCGACGGAGATACACCGGCCAATCTCGGCGACGTCATCATGCAGCCGGCCCAGGTGAAAGCCAACCAGACGAGCATCTACGCGTCCGCGGCGGCGCAGCCGTCCGGAGCGATCGCCGGCACCCCGAGCGCGAGCCCGACAATCGGCAACCTCTACGGCACCAATCCGACGACCAGCGCCGGAGAGGATACGCCGACGGGCTCCGTCCCCCCTTCCCTTTCCGACGAAGAGGCATCTCTGGTGCCGGACCGCGTGCCGCTGCCGACGAGCGTGCGTTCCGCGCTTGCCGCCGAACCCGGGCAGAGTGCCGCCGCGCAGGCAATCGCGCAGGCACAGCCGGGTGTTGCGCCCGGCGCGATTCCGCAAGGGCAGCCTGCTGACAACGACACCGGCAAGCCGTTGACGCTTGCGGCCCTCTTCGCGTCGAAGCGGAAATCTCCGGCCGCCGTCGAAAACGACAAAACGACGAGCCAGAAGCCGCGTATGCTCAGCCGGGAGACGGCCGGTTCCTACCAGACGGCGTCCCTCGGCCAGCCCTCCCTGCCCGGCGTTGCAACCGCTGTGACGGCAGCACCCAACGATCATTCCGAGGTTGAGGAAGACGGACCGGATGACGCCGGCGCAGACAACGGCGTTACCGAGGTCGCCTCGCTTGCAGGACTGGCACGGCTATCTCCCAATGGCCTCTGGCTGCAGACTGAGAAGGTCAATACCGGCTGCTTCAAGCCGCAATTGCTTGCAACGCTCAAGTCGATCGAGCAGCACTACGGCAAGCCGGTCATCGTCACGTCCGGCGTCCGTCCGATAAAGGGCAACCGGGCCAAGCAGTCGCTGCATACGCGCTGCGAAGCCGCAGACATCCAGATCGCCGGCGTCAGCCGCTGGGAACTGGCGGAATATCTTCGCTCCATGCCCGGCCGCGGCGGCGTCGGCACCTACTGCCATACGGAATCGGTGCATATCGACATCGGTCCGGAGCGCGACTGGAACTGGAGATGCCGCGGCAAGCGGAAATAGCGTCGGCGTAGCGAAGCGCCGCGCCGTCGCGGCAGATGTCCTGCCTCACTCGCGAAGACCCAGCAGATCCGTTCGGTTCCGATCCAGGCAGGATCCCCCTTTTCGCGGGCTCTCTGCCTGTCAGGGCGATCGATGGAAATCATCTGTCATGCTGGTGGATGGCCGCCCGTCCGGCACCGGCGGGCCGGATCAACCAGAGGCCTAACATATTGAAATAAAACAGTTATATCTTGCTCTGCGCGACAGCCTTACGCATGTGAAGATTTTTTGACATTTGCGGCGATTGGCGCTTGCCGAACCGGGATTCGCCCTCTATAAACCGCCCCGCACGCGCCCTTCGTCTATCGGTTAGGACGTCAGATTTTCATTCTGAAAAGAGGGGTTCGACTCCCCTAGGGCGTGCCACTTTCTTCCAGTAAGCGCTTGATTTCATGTCCATACTCGCGATGGCGCTTTTCCCGTTCCGTGCCATTTTGACCTGTGAATAAATTCGCCACGGCGCTATTTTTCACCTTGCGCAAACAGGCTCGCCTGAGTAGAAGACGCCCATCGCACGCGCCCTTCGTCTATCGGTTAGGACGTCAGATTTTCATTCTGAAAAGAGGGGTTCGACTCCCCTAGGGCGTGCCATCCCTCCCCAGACAAGCACCGCTGTTTGCTTCGCTCGGTTCCTGCGGAAGCGATCTCGCGCGGATTGATCGGCGCTCCCCCTCTTTGCGGTTGTCGACGCCCGCTCACATATTTCCAACTAATCCCGCCAGCGCGGCAAGCGCGGCCGCCATCGCCTTCGGGAATGCGCACCGGTGCAAACCGGCCGACATATGGCTCATCCACAGCAACCGAAAAAATTTGCCAAATCATCATTTTACGTCTTGCGCACAGCCGCCCCCCTGAGTAGAAGACGCCCACCGCACGCGCCCTTCGTCTATCGGTTAGGACGTCAGATTTTCATTCTGAAAAGAGGGGTTCGACTCCCCTAGGGCGTGCCACCCTCCTTCGTCGCACAAGTTTTGTTTTTCGGTCGAGAGCTCGAAGTTTCGGCTGCGTAAGCGCTGACCTTGCCGTGCGAATCGCAAGGCCCTATATTTCAAGGACCGAAGGCGCCCATCGTCTAGCGGTCAGGACATCGCCCTCTCAAGGCGAAAACACGGGTTCGATTCCCGTTGGGCGTACCACTCTGTCTCCGACTCATTCTCAGCGAAAACCGCATCACACTTTTCCGGGAATCGCCCTAGAAAGCCTCGGCCGCATCGCTCACGCGGAACTGGACGCGCCGGCTTCCCTGCCATTGGTCGGCGGAGACCGAGCCGGCCACGTGCATGAGTTGCCCGCGGCGGGCGAGGCAGAAGGCGCCGAGCGGAGCGTCGACGGCGCGAAACGCCATGGCTTCGATCCGGCCCCGGTCGGGCCCTTCCAGCGTCAGTTTGAGATGGTTCACGCCGACCTGGCGCGCATCCAGCAGGCGATGGGCAGCAAGCGCGAAGACGGGTTGCGGATGGGCGGAGCCGTACGGGCCTGCCTGCTCCAGCTGGTCGGCCAGCGCGATCGTCGTGCCTGAGGCCGACAACGCGCCGTCGATCTTCATTGTGCGGGTCGCCGTCAGTTCGCGGACCGTCTTTTCCGCCCGTTCCTCGAAGAAGCTGCGGAGCCTGCCAAGCTGTGCGCGCTCGACCGTCAGGCCGGCCGCCATGCCGTGGCCACCCCCCTTGACGAGTATTCCTTCGTCCACGGCCGCGCGTACCATGCGTCCGAGATCGAAGCCGTTGATCGAGCGGCCGGAGCCGGTACCCTTGCCGTTGGGATCGAAGGCAATGGCAAAAGCGGGCCGGTGGAAGCGATCCTTGAGGCGCGAGGCCAGAAGGCCGACCACACCCGGATGCCAGCCTTCGCGGGCGGTCAGGATGACGGCCGCGCTCTCGCCGGAACCGTATTCGGCACTCGCCTCGGCTTCGGCCTCGGCCAGCATCGCCACTTCGAGCGCCTGGCGCTCGCGGTTCAGACCGTCGAGTTGAATTGCGATTGCCTCGGCCTGCGAGGCATCGTCCAGAGTCAGCAAGCGGCTGCCGAGCGCGGCATCGCCGATGCGCCCGCCGGCATTGATCCGGGGGCCGACCATGAAGCCAAAGTGATAGGGCGTGATCGGCCCACCGATCCCCGCCTGCTTGACGAGCGCGGCCAGTCCCGGATTGCCGAGGTGGCGTGCGGCGACCAGCCCCTTGACGACGTAGGCGCGGTTCAGCCCTTTCAGCGGGACCACATCGCAGACGGTGGCAAGCGCGACGAGATCAAGCATGGCCAGAAGATCCAGTTCGCCCGCACGCGGATCGCGGCGGCGCAGCAGCCTCTGCAGCGCCACCAGCACCAGGAAGACCACGCCGGCAGCGCAGAGGTACCCTAGACCGGAGAGATCGTCCTCTCGGTTCGGGTTCACCAGGGCTGTGCATTTCGGCAGATCCTGCCCGACCTGATGGTGGTCGAGCACGACGACGTCGATGCCGCGTGCGCTTGCATGCGCAACGGAATCAAAACTGGTCGAGCCGCAGTCGACGGTGACGATCAGCCTGGCGCCACGCTCGATCAGCGTGTCGATCGCCTGCGGATTGGGCCCGTAGCCTTCAAAAATGCGATCGGGAATATAGATTTCGCAATCGACGTCGAAATGGCGGAGGAAACGGTAGAGGATGGCAGAGGCGCAGGCACCGTCGACGTCATAGTCCCCGAAGATCGCCACCCTCTCCCGTCGTGCGATCGCGGACGCGATCCGCTCCGCCGCCGCCTCGCAATCCGTCATGCGATAGGGATCGGGCATCAGCCGCCGCAGGGTCGGATCCAGGAACTCCAGCGCCTCGTCATAGCCGACGCCGCGCCCGGCCAGTACGCGGGCGATCAGGTCGGGTATGCCGAGGCTCTGGCTCATCGCCAGCGCCCGGTTCTCGCCCGCCTGATCGAGCCGCGCCAGCCACCTCTGCCCGGTCGCCGATCGCTCGACTCCGAGAAAGGCACGCTGGACGGGATCAACCTCCTGGCTCATCGGTCTCCTTGGCATGCACCGGGGCGGGCACGGGGGAATTTGCGTGACGGCGCGGTACGCGCCTCGGTTCAGGCGGACTTCGGGCGTTCGATGCGGATCACCTGCGGTTCACCGGCAAGATAGCCTTCCCGGGTGATCGCCGCTACCGCGCGCCGGACGCTGTCCTCCATCGTCGCGTGGGTGACAAGGATGATCGTCTTCGGCTCGGCTGCCTCGGTGTGGTGCTTGGAATGCTGCACGATCGATTCCAGCGAGATGCCGTTTTCGGCCATGTGGCCGGCGACGTTGGCAAACACGCCTGCCCTGTCCTCCACCGTCATGCGGATGAAGTAGCCGCCGTGATGCTTGCGGATCTGCGCACGCTTGAAGGGCTCGAGCGTGGCGGCCGGGCGGCCGAGCACCGGCACCATCTGGGCCCCGGGGCGGCTCTTGGCGATATCAGCGATGTCGCCAAGCACGGCGGATGCCGTCGCGTTGCCACCGGCACCAGGCCCCACCATCAAAAGTTCGCCCAGGATGTCGGATTCGATCGCCACGGCGTTGGTCACGCCGTCGACCTGCGCGATCTCCGATTCGATCGGCACCATGGTGGGATGCACACGCTGCTCGATGCCGGTGTCGGTGCGCTGCGCCACGCCCAGAAGCTTGATGCGGTAGCCGAGATCGGCGGCCGCGCGGATGTCGTCGATCGAAATGTTGCTGATGCCTTCGAGATAGATGTCGTCGGCCGCAATCTTGTTGCCGAAGGCGAGCGTCGTCAGGATCGACAGCTTGTGGGCGGTGTCGTTGCCCTCGATGTCGAAGGCCGGATCCGCTTCGGCATAACCCAACCGCTGAGCTTCCTTGAGGCACTCGGCAAAGCTGAGACCTTCCTTCTCCATCTTGGTCAGGATGTAGTTGCAGGTGCCGTTCATGATGCCGTAGACACGCGAAACGGTGTTGCCGGTCAGCGATTCACGCAGCGCCTTGATGACGGGAATGCCGCCGGCGACGGCCGCCTCGTAGTTCAGGAGGCAACCGCGCTCCTCGGCGATGGTGGCAAGTTCCACGCCGTGGGCCGCCAGCAGCGCCTTGTTGGCCGTCACCACATGCACGCCGCGCGAAAGCGCGGTCTTCACGGCGGCGTAGGCCGGATCGCCCGCCCCGCCCATCAGTTCGACGAAGACGTCGATCTGCGAGTTTTCGGCCAGCGCCACGGCATCGTCGAACCACGCGACCCGCGAAAGGTCGATGCCGCGATCGCGCGTGCGATCGCGTGCGCTCACGGCGACGATCTCGATCGGCCGTCCGCATGTCGCCGCCAGGGCCTCCCGGCGCTCGACGAGAATGCGTGCGAGCGAGGCCCCAACGGTCCCCAAGCCCGCTATGCCGATTTTGAGGGCATCAGCCATGATGAAAAGTCCTATCGATGTAAGTTTGCGCCCACCGGCAGAACGCCGGCGGGCGAAGAAGGGTCAGCGGTGCGCGTTGAGCGAGATGACGTTATGCATCGTCTCGTCCGCCGATGACAGGAAGCGCTTGATATTGCGCGCCGCCTGACGGATGCGGTGCTCGTTCTCCACCAGCGCGAGGCGGACATAGTCATCGCCCTGCTCGCCGAAGCCGATGCCGGGCGCCACGGCAACGTCGGCCTTCTCCACCAGAAGCTTGGAGAACTCGAGGCTGCCGAGATGACGGAACTTTTCCGGAATCTTGGCCCAGGCAAACATGGTAGCCGCCGGCGGCGGAACCTCGAAGCCGGCCTTGCCGAACGTGTCGACCATGACGTCGCGGCGACGCTTGTAGATGTTGCGCACCTCGGCAATGTCCGAGCCGTCGCCATTGAGCGCATGGGTGGCAGCGACCTGAATCGGCGTGAACGCACCGTAGTCGAGATAGGACTTCACGCGCGTCAATGCCGCGATCAGGCGCTCGTTGCCGACCGCAAAGCCCATGCGCCAGCCGGGCATGGAGAAGGTCTTGGACATAGAGGTGAACTCGACGGTGATGTCGATCGCGCCCGGAACCTGCAGCACCGACGGCGGCGGCGCGTCGTCGAAATAGATCTCGGAATAGGCGAGATCCGAAAGCACGATGATGTCGTGCTTCTTCGCAAAGGCAACGACGTCCTTGTAGAAATCGAGTGTCGCCACATGCGCGGTCGGGTTCGACGGGTAGTTCAGGATCAGCGCCAGCGGCTTCGGAATCGAGTGGCGCACGGCGCGTTCGAGCGGTCCGAAGAAGCTCTCATCGGGCTCGACCGACAGGGAGCGGATCACACCGCCCGCCATCAGGAAGCCGAAGGCGTGGATCGGATAGGTCGGATTGGGGCAGAGGATCACGTCGCCAGGGGCGGTGATCGCCTGCGCCATGTTGGCGAAGCCTTCCTTCGAACCCAGCGTTGCGACAACCTGGGTATCAGGGTTCAGCTTCACGCCGAAACGACGGGCATAGTAGGAGGCCTGCGCGCGGCGCAGGCCGGGAATGCCCTTCGAGGCGGAATAGCGATGAGTGCGCGGATCCTGGACGACCTCGCAAAGCTTGTCGACGATCGCCTTCGGTGTCGGAAGGTCGGGATTGCCCATGCCAAGGTCGATGATGTCGGCGCCGCCCGCTCGCGCGCTTGCTTTCAAACGGTTGACCTGTTCGAAAACATACGGCGGCAGTCGCCGGACCTTGTGAAACTCTTCCATCTTCGACCTCGTTTGGCGCGACGCAACAGGCGTCCGTCGATCGGACGCTGCGCCCTTTCGCGCGATTCCTTCAGTTCGGATAGGGGCGAATATGTCCGATTTGATGACACTTCGCGCCTCCGAAGCAGTCCATGGGACCATTCAAGCCAATGCGTCCAATCGGAGGCAAAGGCAAGCGCTAATTCTGGATTTCTTTCAGCGCGTCGGGGCCATGATTCGCCGCAAGCGCATCCATCTCGAGCAGCACGCGTCGATACTCGGCGTCCGAGATCGTTCCGGCCCGCCGCTGGGCTGCCAGCGAACTGACGCGTGCGCTGATCTTCTGGGCTTCCTCGTTGCTCATCTGCTGGTTCGCAGCATGTACGGGGGCGGTGATATCGGGATAGGTCGACGAGCGATCGGCACCGGGATTGACCAGTGTGGCTTGCGAGGGCGAACTCGCTGACGTGCATCCGGACATGATCGTGCCGCTCAGACCGCCAATGAGGATCGCAGCAGCCAGTTTTCCGAATTCAAACGCCATTCCCGTCCTGCCCCGCGCAGCAAACCATCCCTCTCCGGTCCGGCCTCATTGCCGCCCGGACGGCCACTCAAAAAGCGCGGCCGGCAAAATGCTTTATGGCCCTTGTAATCTTTTTCCGGCAGGATGTAAAAACGGAACTAACAACAAAATCCGGAGGAAACGGGGTGAGCCAGGACAAGAACGGCGACACGCGCGAGACCACCGGCTTTGGAAGCTTCGACCCCAAGACGATCGAGCCCTACGTCGTCAAGAATCCCGAGGCGCTCGCGGTCAATTTCGCCCGTACCGTGGAACAATTGGGCAAGGCCGCATCTGCCTGGCTGGCGCCGCGCGAACGCGGCGAAAAGGTCGACACGCTCGCCGACCCCGTCGTCGACATGGTCAAGACCCTGTCGAAGGTCTCCGAGTACTGGCTTGCCGATCCTCGCCGCACGCTGGAAGCACAGACGCACCTGCTCGGGAGCTATTTCGGCATCTGGTCGCGCACACTGCAAAAGCTCGCCGGAGAGGACATCGAAGCCCCGGAAGACAAGAGGGCTGCAAGCGACAAGCGATTCGCCGACGAGGACTGGATCAGGAACCCGTTCTTCGACTTCCTTCGACAGGCCTATTTCGTCACGTCGGACTGGGCTGAGAAGATGGTGAGCGAAGCCGAGGGCCTGGACGAGCACACCCGCCACAAGGCCGCGTTCTACATGCGCCAGATCACCAGCGCCATTTCGCCCACCAACTTCGTGACGACCAATCCGCAACTCTATCGCGAGACGGTCGCCAGCAATGGCGAGAACCTTGTGCGCGGCATGCGGATGCTCGCCGAGGACATCGCGGCAGGTCGTGGCGACCTGAAGCTTCGCCAGACCGACACCAGCAAGTTCGCGATCGGGGAGAACCTGGCGATCACGCCGGGCAAGGTCATTGCCCAGAGCGACATCTGCCAGATCATCCAGTACGAGCCGGCAACGGAAGACGTGCTCAAGCGTCCCCTTCTGATCTGCCCGCCGTGGATCAACAAGTTCTACGTCCTCGACCTCAACCCGCAGAAGTCCTTCATCAAGTGGGCCGTCGACCAGGGGCTGACGGTGTTCGTGATCTCCTGGGTCAATCCGGACGAGCGCCATGCCGGCAAGGACTGGGAGGCCTACGCTCGCGAAGGGATCGATTTCGCGCTCGACACGATCAAGCAGGCCTGCGGCGAGGAGGAGGTCAATGCGGTCGGCTATTGCGTCGGCGGCACCCTGCTTGCGGCGACGCTGGCCCTGCATGCGCAGGAAGGCGACAGACGTATCCGCTCCGCCACGCTGTTTACGACGCAGGTGGATTTCACGTTCGCAGGCGATCTGAAGGTGTTTGCGGACGAGGACCAGATCGCAGCGCTCGAGCAGGGCATGGCGGCAGTCGGCTATCTCGAAGGATCGAAGATGGCGACGGCCTTCAACATGCTGCGGGCGTCCGAGCTGATCTGGCCCTATTTCGTCAATAGCTATCTGAAGGGCCAGGACCCCCTGCCCTTCGACCTGCTGTACTGGAATTCCGATTCGACACGCATGCCGGCAGCGAACCATTCCTACTATCTGCGCAACTGCTACCTGAAGAACAGCCTCAGCCGCGGTGAGATGATGCTGGCGGGCAAGAAGCTGTCGTTGAAGGATGTGACGATCCCGATCTACAATCTGGCGACCCGGGAAGACCACATCGCACCCGCCAAGTCGGTCTTCACCGGCAGCAGCGCGTTTGGCGGCGAGGTGACCTATGTGCTCTCGGGCTCCGGCCATATCGCCGGCGTCGTCAATCCGCCCGACAGGATGAAATACCAGTTCTGGACCGGCGGGCCGCCGACCGGCGACTTCGAGGACTGGCTGAAGAAGACGCAGGAAACGCCGGGCTCGTGGTGGCCGCATTGGCGCGCCTGGATCGAGGCGCAGGACGGCCGCAAGGTCCCGGCGAGAAAGCCCGGTGGCTCGCTCAACTCGATCGAGGAAGCTCCGGGCTCCTACGTCCGCGTCCGGGCGTGATCGCCCGGACAAGGTGAAACCGGACATCTCCCCGCCTAAATAGGCATGAGACAGCCAGCCGCGGTCGCCTTCTCCTCTTCGCCCCCTCTTCGACCCACGAGATCCCGCTACCATCCTATGCTCTTCGATCCGCCGCTCATTCCCGCAACGCTTGTGCAGCGCTACAAACGCTTCCTGTTCGACGCCCTCCTGGACGACGGCACGCCGATCACCGGCTCTTGCCCCAATACCGGTTCGATGCGGGGGCTCACGGCACCCGGCTCGCGCATCTGGCTTTCCGAGCACGACGGCGTACGCAAATATCGCCATCGCTTCGAACTGATCGAGGCGGACGATACGGTCGTCGGCATCAATACGGCCCTGCCGAACCGGCTGGCCGAGGAGGCCATTCGCGCCGGCCTTGTCAGCGACCTCGCCCACTATCCGACCCTGCGGCGGGAACAGAAGTACGGTCGCAATTCGCGCATCGACCTGCTGCTCTCGGCGCCCGACCGGCCCATGGCGTATGTGGAGGTGAAGAACGTGCATTATCGCCGCACGGCCGGCGTTGCCGAATTTCCGGACACGGCCACCGTGCGCGGCGCCAAGCATCTGGAGGAACTGGGCGACGTCGTCGAAAGCGGCCATCGCGCGATCATGCTCTACCTCGTCCAGCGCGGCGACTGCGAACGCTTCCGCATCTGCGCCGACCTCGACCCCATCTATGCGGCGGCCTTCAAGCGCGCCATGACGCGCGGCGTCGAAGCCTATGCGGTAAAATGCACGGTTTCGGCGCGCGAAATTCAACCCGATGCGCTGATCGCCATGGACGAAGCCGCCCTCGCTGTTTTATGAAAACTTGAAAAACAATCGAAAGACCGACGATGGTTACCTATATCGAAGCCTTTTCCGCGCCGATGAAGAACACGGGCGTGATTCGCCTCTATGGCAGCGAGGCGTTCGAAGGCATGCGCAGGGCCTGCCAGCTGACGGCGCGCGCGCTCGACGAGATCTACCCGCTGGTCAAGCCCGGCACCTCCACCGACACGCTCGACCGCTTCGTCTTCGAATTCGGCATGGACCACGGCGCACTTCCCGCCACGCTGAACTATCGCGGCTACACCAAGTCCTCCTGCACCTCGATCAATCACGTGGTCTGCCACGGCATTCCGAACGACAAGCCGTTGCGCGAGGGCGATGTCGTCAACATCGACGTCACCTACGTTCTCGACGGATGGCACGGTGATTCCAGCCGCATGTATCCCGTCGGCCAGATCAAGCGCTCGGCGGAGCGGTTGCTCGAAGTGACCTACGAGTGCCTGCTGCGCGGCATCGCCGCCGTCCGGCCGGGCGTTCGCACCGGCGCGATCGGCGAAGCCATCCAGCGCTACGCCGAATCCGAGCGCTGCTCGGTCGTTCGCGACTTCTGCGGACACGGCGTCGGCAAGCTGTTCCACGACGCGCCAAACATCCTGCACTACGGCAGCGCCAACGAAGGGCCGGAACTGAAGGAAGGCATGATCTTCACCATCGAGCCGATGATCAATCTCGGCCGCCCGCATGTGAAGGTTCTGTCGGACGGCTGGACCGCCGTCACGCGCGACCGGTCGCTGTCTGCCCAGTACGAGCATGCCGTCGGCGTCACGGCCGATGGCTGCGAAGTCTTCACCCTTTCGCCCGCCGGTCTCGACCGGCCCGGCCTTCCCGGATAGGACCTCATGGGCAAGCCCCCCGTATCCATTGGCGAAGAGCAAGCGGCCGAAGAGTCGTTGCAAACGTCTTCCGGGTATGGCGGCTCCCTTTTCGACGACGGCGACGAACGTGGTCATTTCGCCGAACGCTCGCCGCGACGCGAGACGATCGTCGGGGCGCAGACACCAGCACCGAAGGAAGCCGCCGAGGCGCATTATCACGGTCATCGCGAGCGCCTGCGCAGCCGCTTCCGCGAACATGGCGAGACGGCACTTGCCGACTACGAGCTTCTGGAGCTGCTTCTGTTTCGCCTGATTCCAAGGCGCGATACGAAGCCGATTGCCAAGGCGCTGCTCGAGCGCTTCGGCACGCTTTCGGGCGTGCTCGGCGCGCCGCCCGCCCTCCTGCAGGAGGTCAAGGGCATCGGCGAAGCGGTGGCGCTCGACCTGAAGCTGATATCGACGGTATCGCAGCGCATGCTGAAGAGCGAACTGCGCAACAAGCAGGTGCTGGGTTCCTGGTCGTCGGTCATCAGCTATTGCCACGCGGCCATGGCGCACGAGAACCGGGAACAGTTTCGCCTGCTGTTTCTGGACAAGCGTAACGTACTGATCGCCGACGAGGTGCAGGGGCGCGGCACGGTCGACCACACACCTGTCTATCCGCGCGAGGTGGTGAAGCGGGCCCTGGAGCTGTCGGCCACTGCCATCATCCTCGTCCACAACCATCCCTCGGGCGATCCGACGCCTTCGCGCGCCGACATCGAGATGACCAAGACGATCATCGACACGGCGCGCCCGCTCGGCATCACCGTGCACGACCACATCATCATCGGCCGCGAAGGGCATGCCAGCCTGAAGGGGCTGCGCCTGATTTAAAGCGCCAGCACCTGCGTTTGCAGAACCATCACTTGTCGAACCGCAAAAATTATCGTGCCGGGATCGCTTTGCGAAGGCTTTGTTAAGCCATCACATTGACGGTATAGATATTGCGGCACCGCAACATAGATTCCTTCCAGCTTTCGGAACTGCACATGCAACAGTTTGATCTCGTCGTCGTCGGCAGTGGCCCCGCAGGACGCAGGGGCGCGATCCAGGCGGCCAAGCTCGGCCACAAGGTTCTCGTCATCGAACAGGGCAAGCGCGTCGGCGGCGTCTCCGTGCACACCGGCACGATCCCGTCCAAGACGCTGCGCGAGACGGCGCTGAACCTGACCGGCTGGCGCGAGCGCGGCTTCTACGGCCGCGCCTACCGCGTGAAGGAGGAAATCAGCGCCGAGGACCTGCGCCGCCGCCTGCTTATCACGCTCGACCACGAGGTCGAGGTGCTCGAGCATCAGTTCGCCCGCAACCGGGTCCAGCTCATTCGCGGCAAGGCCAGCTTCCTTGCGCCCGACACGCTCGAAGTCGTCAAGGACGACGGCGAAATCCTCCATGTCAACGGCAAGAGCATCATGCTTGCGGTCGGCACCAAGCCTTATCGCCCCGCCAGCATTCCCTTCGACGGCAAGGCGATCCTCGACAGCGACGAACTGCTGGAGATCGAAGAGCTGCCGCGTTCGCTGGCGGTCATCGGCGCGGGCGTCATCGGCATCGAATATGCGACGATCTTCAGCGCGCTTGACGCGCAGGTCACCGTGATCGATCCCAAGTCGACGATCCTCGATTTCATCGATCGCGAGATCGTCGAGGACTTCACCTACCAGCTGCGCGACCGGAACATGAAGCTTTTGCTCGGCACCAAGGCGGAGAAGATCGAGAAGCTCGACAGCGGAAAATGCTCCATCACCCTCGACAACGGCCGCGTCGTCGTCACCGACATGGTGCTCTATGCTGCCGGCCGCATGGGCGCGACCGATACGCTGAACCTTGCCGCTGCGGGGCTCGAGGCGGACGACCGCGGACGGCTCAAGGTCAATCTTGAAACCTTCCAGACGGCAGTGCCGAACATCTATGCCGCCGGCGACGTCGTCGGCTTCCCCAGCCTCGCCTCGACATCGATGGAACAGGGCCGTATTGCTGCGCGCGTTGCCGTCGGGGCGATGGCCAAGGAGCCGCAGAAATATTTCCCCTACGGTATCTATGCCGTACCGGAAATCTCGACCTGCGGGTTGACCGAGGAGGAAGTGAAGGAGCGCGGCATTCCCTATGAATGCGGCATCGCCCGTTTCCGTGAGACATCGCGCGGCCACATCATGGGCCTCGATTCCGGGTTGCTGAAACTGATCTTCTCCTTGAAGACGCGCCGCCTGCTTGGGGTCCACATCGTCGGCGAAGGCGCGACCGAACTGGTCCATATCGGCCAGGCCGTGTTGAACCTGAAGGGCACGGTCGAATATTTCGTCGAGAACACCTTCAATTACCCGACGCTCGCCGAAGCCTACAAGATCGCCGGACTCGACGCCTGGAACCGGATGGGTGAGATCAAGGCGGCAGTAGCCAAATAGTCCGCGGTAGCGGTAGCTCAGATATGGCGGAGCCCCGGGTCAAAGCCCCGGCCGCTCCACCGGATGCCGCGGGCGCTTACCGGTAGTTCTGCGGATATTGCGGGATGCCGTCGTCGAGCTCGTAGTAATCGCCCTTGTCGGCGCAATAGATGTGGCAGGCGATCTTCAGCCCCGTCGGCCCGTCGAAGGCGCCGGCCATGATCGACGTGTAGTTCGCGTCGTCGGCTTTCCAGAACAGCGTCGAACCGCAGATCCGGCAGAAGCCGCGGCCGGCCGCATCACTCGCGCGGTACCAGCCGACATTCTCCCCGCCTTCGATTTCGAGATTGGCATTGCCGACGTTCGTCGCCGCGTAGAAATGACCGGTCTGGCGGCGGCACTGGCTGCAATGGCATGCAACGACATCGCGCAGCGGGCCCATGGCCCGAAAACGAACCGCGCCGCACAGGCAGTGTCCGGTGTGTATGTCGCTCATCGACCCTCCAGATTTCCCTCGAACGCGCTCGCCTTGGCCACCGATGCGCAACAAAAAGCCGGGCCAGCTTGGAAGGCTGGCCCGGCTCTGTCAAATTCAGAGAATTCACCAATCATTTCAATGCCATTGATGAGTGGCATCAAAACGTGAACGAAGAGCGATCAGCCGTTCACGACGAGGCGTTTTTCATCGCGCCCGGTCTTCAGACGCTCGGCCAGCAGGAACGCGAGTTCCAGTGCCTGGTCGGCGTTGAGGCGCGGGTCGCAATGGGTGTGGTAGCGGTCCGCCAGGTCGTCGCCGGAGAGCGCGCGGGCGCCGCCGGTGCATTCGGTGACGTCCTTGCCGGTCATCTCGATATGGATGCCGCCCGGATGCGTGCCTTCCGACCGGTGGATCTGGAAGAAGCTCTCGACTTCCGACAGGATCCGCTCGAACGGACGGGTCTTGTAGTTGTTGAGCGTGATCGTGTTGCCGTGCATCGGGTCGCACGACCAGACAACCTTCTTGCCTTCCCGCTCGACCGCACGGATCAGGCGCGGCAGGTGTTCGGCGACCTTGTCGTGACCGAAGCGGCAGATCAGCGTCAGCCGGCCTGCTTCGTTTGCCGGGTTCAGGGCGTCGATCAGTTCGAGCAGGCCGTCGGCCGTCAGCGACGGTCCACACTTCAGACCGATCGGGTTCTTGATGCCACGGCAGTATTCCACATGCGCATGGTCGGCCTGGCGCGTGCGGTCGCCGATCCAGATCATGTGGCCGGACGTCGCATACCAGTCGCCCGAGGTCGAATCGACGCGGGTCAGCGCCTGCTCGTAGCCGAGAAGCAGCGCCTCATGGCTGGTGAAGAAATCGGTCTCGCGCAGGCTCGGCTGGTTCTCGGCGGTGATGCCGATCGCCTTCATGAAGTCCATCGTCTCTGAGATCCGGTGCGCCAGCATGCGGTAGCGCTCGGCCTGCGGGCTGTCCTTGACGAAGCCCAGCATCCACTGATGCACGTTCTCCAGGTTGGCATAGCCGCCCATGGCGAAGGCGCGCAGCAGGTTCAGGGTCGCTGCCGACTGCCGATAGGCCATGATCTGGCGCTCCGGGTTCGGAATGCGGGCCTCTTCGGTGAACTCGATGCCGTTGATGATGTCGCCGCGATAGGACGGCAGCGTCACGTCGCCCTGCTTCTCGACGTTGGACGAGCGCGGCTTGGCGAACTGGCCGGCGATGCGGCCGACCTTCACTACCGGCTGCTGGGCGCCGAAAGTCAGCACGACGGCCATCTGCAGGAAGGCGCGGAAGAAGTCGCGGATCGTATCGGCGCCGTGCTCGGCGAAGCTTTCGGCGCAGTCGCCGCCCTGCAGCAGGAAGCCCTTGCCTTCCGCCACATTGGCCAGCGCGCTCTTCAGACGGCGAGCCTCGCCGGCAAAGACCAGCGGCGGATAGGAAGCGAGCTGCTCCTCGGTCGCGGCCAGAGCCGCAGCATCCGGATAGTCCGGCACCTGCTGGATCGGCTTCTGCCGCCAGCTGTTCGGGTTCCAATTCTGTGCCATCTCACTCACCTGTTTCGAGGCATGCGTTCATTTCCGCGCAGGCCCGGCCTCCATTAGGATGCGGGCTTATAGACTGGAATGCCCCGCTTGCATAGCCGGGGCCACCCGGCCTACAGCCGCTGGCCGTTGCTCACTCGGTAGCTCGGCTGATACATCGTCACAAGCTCCTCGGCCGCCGTCGGATGAACGGCCATCGTCCGGTCGAAATCGTCTTTCGTGCAACCGGCCTTCAGCGCGATGCCGAGAAGCTGCGCCATCTCGCCAGCGTCATGGCCGAGCACATGCACGCCGAGCACCTTGCGGTCTTCGGCGTTGACGACGATCTTCATGATCATCCGCTCCTGCCGACCCGAAAGCGTCGCCTTCATCGGCCGGAACTCGGCGCGGTAGACTTCGATTTCCGAAAACGCCTTTGCGGCCGCCTCTTCGCTCATGCCGACCGTGCCGATCTCAGGCTGCGAGAACACCGCCGTCGGGATCAGCTCGTGGTCCGGCGAGGTCGGCCGGCCGCGGAACTCCGTCTCGATGAAGCACATTGCCTCGTGGATCGCCACGGGCGTCAGTTGTACGCGATCGGTCACGTCGCCGATCGCGAAGATGCCGGGAACGTTGGTGCGGGAATACGCGTCCACGACGATCGCGCCCTTGGCATCGGTCTCGACGCCGGCCGCCTCAAGCCCCAGGCCCGTCGTGTTCGGCACGCGTCCGAGCGCCAGCATTACCTGGTCGACAACGAGGTCCTGGCCCTTGAGGGTGCGGACGTGACGCCGACCTTCGGCGTCCGCCGTGATGTACTGCAGCAGGTCCTCGCACAGGATGCGGATGCCCTTGGCGGCCATCTCCTTGTGCAGGCCCTGGCGCATGTCGTGGTCGAAACGGGAAAGGATTTCCTTGCCCCGGTAGATCAGCGTCGTGTCCACGCCGAGCCCGTGGAAGATGTTTGCAAATTCGACGGCGATATAGCCGCCCCCGGCGATCAGGATCGATTTCGGCAGTTCGGTCAGGTCGAATGCCTCGTTCGAGGTGATGCAGAGTTCGTGGCCGGGCAGATCCTTGTGCGGCGTCGGGTGACCGCCGGTGGCGATCATAATCCGTTCGGCCGTCACCAGCCGGTCGTCCGCCGTCAGCCGGACGGCGTTCGGACCGGCCAGAACGGCGCGCGTGTTGAGGATCTCGGCGCCCGCATTGTCGAGCCCCTTGCGATAAAGGCCTTCCAGGCGCGTAATTTCCTGTTCCTTCGCGGCGACCAGCTTTTTCCAGTCGAAACGCGTCTCGCCGACACTCCAGCCGAAACCGGCGGCATCTTCGAAATGCTCGTGAAACTGTGAGGCATAGACGTAGAGCTTCTTCGGCACGCAGCCACGGATGACGCAGGTGCCGCCGTAGCGGAACTCCTCGGCGATCGCCACCTTCCTGCCCATTGCCGCCGCAAGCCGGCCGCTGCGAACACCGCCCGAGCCGCCGCCGATCACGAAGAGGTCATAGTCGAAGGCGGGCATCATGAAGCTCCCTGTCAAGTAAGGACAAACGCATATTGAGGCGGAACGCGGATCGCGGCGATGTCGCGACGGCTGTGATATAGGTTGTGCCGTAGCAAAATGAAAAGCCCGGATCGCTCCGGGCTTTGAAAATTCGACAGATGAGGAGGAATCCGGCAGCGCTTACTGCGGCTGCTGGCCTTCTGCCTTCTTCTGTGCGCCGATATCCGCTTCAAGCTTCTTGTCGCTGTTGACTGCGAGATCGCGGGAGATGCCGGCTGCCCAGATGTCGGCTGCCTTCATGACTTCACGCGCGGCGAGCGGGCCTGACTGCAGCAGCTTCTTGCCGGCGGACGAGCCGTAGAAGTCAGCAATCGCCTTCAACTCGTCAATGGTGAAGGTCTTGGCATAGATGTTCGCCACTTCACGCTCCAGGTCGGCCCGGCGCGGCGCCAGCGCCAGCGCTTCGTCGTCGACCGTCTTGTTGATCAGGTCGCCATAGTTCGGCGTGGACTGGATCAGCGTGCCCTTCAGCCGCTCTGCGATCTGCGGCAGGATCGAATCGAACTGTGCGGTGGCATCGAGTGCGTTCATCGCAGCGCGGGCCGCCTGGATCTGCTCCTCGGTTGCGTCCTGCGCTAGGACAGTCCCTGCGAAAGTCGCCGAAGCAACGAGGGTTGCGGCAAGAGTGCGGCCAAGGCCGGCAAAAATGGTCATAGTGGTCATAGCTCCTGTCTAACTGTCCGCTTTCAGCGTCCGCACACCTGCCGCCCCGGCAATGATGGCAATCGACGCCATGTTGATGAACAAGCCTTGTTCCACGACGCCTGGAATCGCGTTCAACGCGGTTGCAAGCGCCTCTGCATCAGGAATACGGCCAAATGATGCGTCGAGAATATGGTGGCCGCCATCGGTCGTGAAAATGCCGCCGCCGGAACGCCGAGGCTCGATGGCACCCGTGAGGCCGAGCCGCGCCGCAGTCCTTTCGACCGCAAGCCGCGTGGTGACGATGCCGAACGGATTGACCTCGATCGGCAGCTTGAATGCGCCCAGTGTCTCGACGACCTTGCTCTCGTCAGCGATGACGATCATGCGGCTTGAGGCGCTGGCGACGATCTTCTCGCGCAGCAGCGCGCCGCCGCCGCCCTTGATCAGCCTTAGCTTGCTGTCGACCTCATCTGCACCGTCGATGGTGAGATCGAGTTCCGGCAGTTCGTCGAGCGACATGAGCGGAACGCCAAGTTCGACGCAGAGACGTGCAGTCCGCTCGGACGTCGGCACACCGACAACCGACAGACCATCGGCGACGCGTTCGGCCAAGAGCCGGACAAATTCCTCCGCAGTCGACCCGGTTCCGATTCCAAGCCGCATGCCGTTTTCGACATAGGACAAAGCGACCGCGGCCGCCTCTATCTTCATTTCGCGGGCGTCCATCCGCCTCTCGCTCCTCTTGCGCTTCCTGCCGCTCTCCGGCGGATTTCCGGATCGACACTTACACGCCCTCACGCACGAACGAAAGCCAAATTCGGCGTGCCGACAGCCATCGCGGGCAGGTGGTCGGCGAGACAATTTGCATTCGCCGCACCGATCGCTTACCTCCGCTGGCAGGACTCCCAGCAGAAAGACAGACCGTGACCGCTCCCCTTGTCGTCTTCGACCTCGACGGTACCCTCGTCGATACCGCCCCCGACCTCATTGCCAGCCTCAATCACACGATCGGCACAGCCGGTCTCGAACCCGTCAGCTACGACGACCTGACCTTCCTCGTCGGGCATGGCGGGCAGGTGATGATCCAGCGCGCCTTCGAACTGCGCGGCGAGACCCTCACGGACCGCGACCTGCCTTCTTACCTGAAGGTCTTCGTTGATCATTATTCTGCAGGCATGCCCGGTGCTTCCCTGCCCTATCCCGGGCTGGTCGCGGCACTCGACCGGCTCGACGCCGCCGGCTTCCGCCTCGCGGTCTGCACCAACAAGATGGAAGGACTGGCGCGGCGGCTGATCGACGGGCTGCAGCTCACCCCCCGTTTCTCCGCGATTACCGGTGGCGACACGTTCTCCGTCCGCAAGCCGAATGCCGCTCATCTTCTTGAGACGATCCAGCTCGCCGGCGGTGTTTCGGACAGATCCGTGATGATCGGCGACAGCCTCAATGACATACTCGTCGCCCGCAATGCCGGCGTTCCCTCCATCGGCGTACCCTTCGGCTACTCCGACGTCCCGGTCATTCAGCTGGAGCCGAATCACATCATCGAGAGCTTCGATGAGCTTCGACCGGAACTGGTGGAAGCGCTGATCGCACGTTCCGCTGCCGCCTGAGCAGAAGACAAAGCAGAAACGGAAACGGCCCGCTCAGAAGAATGGAGCGGGCCGTTTTGATTTGCAGAGGGCGCTGCTGCAGCGATGTCAGCTCTGGACCTGGCGGGCCGAGCGCGTCGCCTCGATTGCCTTGCGCATGTAGTCGTCGCGGCCATAGACGTCTTCGAAGAACTCGACCTTGCCGTCCTTGTTGGGCCAGGCGGTGAAGTAGGAGACGTAGACGGGAATCCGCTCCGGCACGCTGACGGCCTTGTTGCGACCCTTGGCAATCTCCGCACCGACCTGATCCACAGTCGTGCCGAGCACCGCCGCCGCCATCACGCGCGGCTCGGCGAGACGCACGCAGCCGTGGCTCAGCGCCCGCATATCCTTCTTGAAGAAGCTCTTCGAGGGGGTGTCGTGCATGTAGATCGCATGCGCGTTCGGGAACAGGATCTTCAATTCGCCAAGCGCATTGTCGTCACCGGGAGGCTGGCGGACAGCGACACCCTTGGTCGAATTCCAATTGATCTGCGAAGAGGCGACTGCCCGCCCGTTCACCTCGACCTGATAGCCCATCCGGTCCAGATAGGAGGGGTCGGAACGCAGCTTCGGCAGCATCTCGTTGATGATGATCGACTGCGGAACGCCCCAATAGGGGTTGTATTCCACCGTCTGGATCTCGTCCTGGAAGAAGTAGGTCTGGTTCGACTTCGAGCCGACGACCACGCGCATGGAAAACTGCTCGGCATCCTTGTCGTGGTAGTAGGCCATATAGGCCGGCTGGTTGATGAAGACGTATCGCGAGCCGAGTTCTGCCGGCAGCCAGCGCGCCTGCTCCATCGCCACCTTCACCTTGAAGATCTTGTCGGCGACGCTGTCGCCGCCCGTCAGGTGGCGGATGGTCGCCCGGCCGACGACGCCGTCGGGCTTCAGGCCGCGTTCCTTCTGGAAGGCCTCGACGAGGGTCACCAGCTCCGGCGTGTATTCCGGCGTACCGGCATAGGCTGCAATCGTTGCGGCCTGTTCGGTCTTCAGGGCCGCGGAACCGTACTGGACGATCCCCTTGACGATGTTGGCCAGTTCCGGATTGCTCTGGCCCGGCTTCAAAAGCGTGCCGGCGGCGATGACTACGGGATCGCTCGCCTCTTCTTCGGCCTTCAGTGCTTTCAACTCGGCCTTCAGCGCCTGGAAATGGCTTCCGGAAGGCTCGCGGCTCTTCAGATAGGCCGCGACGTCAGGGCTCAGCGCCATGATCTTCAGCGCGGAAACGAGGTTGACCTCCTTGCGCTTGAAATCGTGATAGCCGGAAATCCGGTTCGGATTGATCCGCCCGCGCACCGTGTCGAGCACATAGGTCGCGACAGCCGAAGACAGATTGACCTCGAACGTCGCGAGCTCCTGATAACGCGCGGCGGTATCTGCGCTGTCGAAGACCGCGGAAGGGACTTCGACGGCATAGTCCTGCGGGTCGAGACCGACAGAGCCGGCGTCGGCAAGGACTGCAAGGGCAGCGCGCGCCCGATCATTGATGTGGTTGCCGGAAATCCAGATGAGCTCCGGATTGTGGGTGTAGAACTCCTCGACGGCCCTTGCACTCTCTGCGGGAGCGAAAGCCTTGACGGCAGAGAATTCGCGGCGGATGTCGCCTTCGGGCGTATGCTGCGCCACTTCAACGGCGCCATCCTCTATGGAACCTGTCACCACCGGATCGGAAAACCGGTCCAACGCGATCGCCTTCAGCGGCTCCGCCTTGTAGCTATAGTAGCGCGGTCCGATCACGCGTGGCAGCGGCGCGGGCTTGGTCGGGGCCGGCTGGGCGGCCTGGCCCATGACCGCGACACCCGGCGGCGGTGTCTCTTCCTGCTTCTTGCGCTTGCCGAACAGGAGATCCAGAAGGTTGGGCTGCGCCGCATGCGCAGGCGCCACGTCGACAACTGCAACTGCGCAGGTGATCATAAGCGCTGTGAGCGCCGTGGACTTCTTGAACGTCATATCTGCTTCATTCCCCTGTACCGCCGGTAGTGGCGGCGAACTGGTTTGCACCCGAGCGAGCGAGTCCGGGAATTATAGGACGGGATAGTGAATGAAAAGGAAACGCGACCATGCCGACCGCGCCCGACGCCGCCGGCACGGGATCGCGCACATGGATGCACCAGCGGGCGCAATCATTTGAAAAATAGGACAAATGTTCTGTGACAGCCGGGGCGGCAACCGAAGTCGAAACCCGTCCGGATATGGCACGATTGAGGAAATGCCGCGAGTGTCGCGCATCGGCCACAGCTTCAAACGTGGAAAGTCCACCCCTTCGGGTGCGATATCCGCACTAATCGATTTTACCGCGAGACTGAGGTGCTGCAGCCCGCCGACCTCTTTACAAGGCCGGCCGTTATGGGCCAGAGAATGCCCGGATTTGAGGCACGGTGCCATTGCAGGCAGCGCGCAGTCCGGCGGCACCCGCCTCCATGCGGCGGACGGCGCGCCGACCCGTACAACGCATGGATCAAAGCGGGAAGCGAAATGACATCAACGCGCACGGAAACCGATACGTTCGGCCCCATCGAAGTCGACAACAGCCGCTACTGGGGCGCCCAGGCGCAGCGTTCGCTCGGCAATTTCAAGATCGGCTGGGAAAAACAGCCCCTTTCCGTCGTCCGCGCACTTGGCATCGTCAAGCAGGCGGCAGCGCGCGCCAACATGGCTCTTGGCCGTCTGGATCCGAAGGTCGGCGAGGCGATCATCGCCGCAGCCCAGGAAGTGATCGACGGCAAGCTCGACGACCACTTTCCCCTGGTCGTCTGGCAGACCGGTTCGGGCACGCAGTCGAACATGAACGCCAACGAAGTCATCTCCAACCGCGCCATCGAAATGCTGGGCGGCGAGATGGGCTCCAAGAAGCCGGTTCATCCGAACGACCACGTCAACATGAGCCAGTCGTCGAACGACACCTATCCGACGGCGATGCACATCGCCTGCGCCGAGCGCATCGTTCATCACCTCCTGCCCTCGCTGAAGCACCTGCATGCGGCGCTCGAGGCCAAGGTTAAGGCGTTCGACCACATCATCAAGATCGGCCGCACTCATACCCAGGACGCCACCCCCCTCACCCTCGGCCAGGAATTTTCCGGTTACGCCGCGCAGGTCGCCTCCTCGATCGCGCGCATCGAGATGACGCTGCCGGGCCTGATGGAACTGGCACAGGGCGGCACGGCCGTCGGAACCGGACTCAACGCCCCGGTCGGCTTCGCCGAGAAGGTGGCCGAGGAAATCGCCGGAATCACCGGCCTCGCGTTCAAGACCGCGCCGAACAAGTTCGAAGCGCTCGCAGCACACGATTCGATGGTCTTCTCCCACGGCGCCATCAATTCGGCCGCAGCCGCGCTCTTCAAGATCGCAAACGACATCCGCCTGCTCGGATCCGGCCCCCGCTCCGGCCTCGGCGAACTGTCGCTGCCGGAGAACGAGCCAGGCTCTTCGATCATGCCCGGCAAGGTCAACCCGACCCAGTGCGAGGCGCTGACGCAGGTCTGCATCCAGGTCTTCGGCAACCAGACCTCGCTGACCTTCGCCGGCAGCCAGGGCCACTTCGAGCTGAACGTCTACAACCCGCTGATGGCCTACAACTTCCTGCAGTCGGTCCAGTTGCTTGCGGACGCCGCCGTCTCCTTCACCGACAACTGCGTCGTCGGCATCGAGGCGCGCGAGGACAACATCAAGGCGGCGCTGGAGCGCTCGCTGATGCTGGTGACGGCACTCGCCCCCAAGATCGGCTACGACAACGCCGCGAAGATCGCCAAGACGGCCCACAAGAACGGCACGACGCTGCGCGAAGAGGCGGTCGGCGGCGGATACGTCACTAACGAGGAGTTCGACGCGATCGTGCGTCCTGAGAAGATGATCATGCCCGGCTGAGATCGGCAGAACATCAACCGGCAAGGAACATCAGCGGCCCTGCGGACATCCCGCCGGGCCGCATTTCTTTGTCCGGCTGACTGCCGTCAACCACAAGATCGTTAATCGTTTCCAAATCTTTTCTCCCTAATTTGACACACCAGAATAAGGGAACCCGATAGGAGCGGAAGATGAACACGTCCGTTGCGCAGAAAGTCCAGGTACCGGACATCGCAGCGCAAGTGACCTATGCGATGCGCGTCATGGGCATCGCTCCCATTCCCAGGAACTACGAGCTTTTCTATGAGGCCTATATCGGCTCCAATCCGAAGTTGACGCGGGAGATCGCCGCACTCGGCAACCGCGCCTCTCAGGAAGAGCTCGACGCGATCGGCCGCCAGTACTTCGGCCACCATCACCGCGCCGAGGCCATAGACGGCGCGCACACCAAGATGGTCGCCCAACTGGAAGGCCTGCTGCACCTGCTCAAGCAGGAGCAGAACTCGCTCGAAAGCTATAACCGCATCCTCGACGAGACCTACAGCCGCATCAGCAGCAAGAACACGACCAGCACCGAGATCATCCGCAGCGCGATCGACGTTCTCTCCGATGCCACCGGAGACTCGATCTCGCAAGGGCGCAACATGGTCGAGAACGTAACGCAGACGTCGCTGGAAATGGCGGTTGTTCGCCGCGAACTGGACGAATACAAGCGCATCGCCCACACGGATTCGCTGACGCAACTGTCCAACCGCCGGGCCTTCGACGACAAACTGGCCGCGATCTACGACAATGCGATGCTGCTGAACGTCACAGCGCTGGTACTCGTGGACATCGACCATTTCAAGAAGATCAACGACACCTATGGCCATCCCGTCGGCGACAAGATCCTCGCCTCGGTCGGCAGCATCATCCGCGCCAGCCTGCGTAAGGACATCTTCATCGCACGCACCGGCGGCGAGGAGTTCGCCATGATCATCGAGGGCAACAACCAGGACGAGGTCATGACGATCGCCGAGCGGGTCCGCATCGCGCTTGAACACACGCCGTTCAAGAACTCCAAGACCGGCGTCAACTATGGGCCCATCACCATCTCGCTCGGCCTGTGCATGGCAGCCGAAGCGGAAGCGCCGGCCGAACTCTACAGCAAGGCCGACATTGCGCTCTATTGCGCCAAGAATGCCGGCCGCAATCGCACGATGGCCTATGAGGACGGCATGAAGAAGGAATTCTCCAAGAGCTGGCTCATCTATCGAAAGTAGCCGGCCCGCCGCCGTGTTCGGTCGTATCTCGATACCTTGCAGACAGATCGACGGCGCCGGAAGGCGCCTTCTTTTGCGTGCAGTTCCGCTGGAAACCGCAAGGCAGCCCGCCGGACGCTAGGAGTTGTTCATCGCACTGAACGCCCGACGGCCTCCCGGCATTGCAGCGTTCGTGCGACAGGTGGGGCACCTGGGTGCGTGCCTCCGGATGCCGAGAGGCATTTCCGGGGGCACGCGTCCCGCCAGAAGACGAGCTGCGCTAGCCCTACCACATGGTCTTCGCCGCGCGGCCGGGCCATTCCTTGTCGTACGCCGCTCCGTCAAAGCCTTTCTTGGCGGAAGCCAGCATCTGTCCGACACTCGGTAGTTTGCCCGAATCGCGATGCTTCGCCGGGTTCCACAGGTCGGCGCGCAGGACTGCGCGCGCGCACTGCGAATAGGCCTCGTCCACCGTAATGACGACGACCGATCGCGGGTGGCGCCCCTCCATTTCGAAACGTCGGGTCAGTTCGTCATCGATGCGCAGGACGGCGCGACCGTTGACGCGCATCGTGGTGTTCGACCCGGGAATCAGGAATAACAGCCCGACGCGCGGATCGCGGACGATGTTGGAAAGCGAATCGACTCGGTTGTTGCCCCGCCAGTCCGGCAGCATGAGCGTGCGTTCGTCCTCGACATGGATCACATGACCAGCGTCGCCGCGCGGCGAACAATCGAGCCCCTCCGGTCCGACCGTCGCCAGCGTCATGAACGGCGAAGCCTCGATCATCGCCTGATATTCCGGCGTCAGAAAATTCGTGACCTTGACCAGCGAGGCTTCGCCGGGCTCGCCATAAAGTTCATTCAGTTGTTCCACGGATGTGACGACCGTCATGCTTTGCTCCAGTCAATGGGTTCGCTCCGCGATCGCACTCTCTCATGACAGGCGCACAACAGTGAAGCTTCTGTCTGACGCACCGAGTCCCTCATGCCCGACCGCTACGGCCTGAAATGACGGACGCGACCGGGAAAGCCTAGCGAGGCCTCTCGGCGCGGTCGCGGGTCATCCCCTTTTCGTCCAGTTCGCGCTCGTAGGCGGCGAAGAGCTCATCGCCCTTCTCACCCAGTTCGCGCAGATAGCTCCACGTGTAGATGCCCGTCTCGTGGAGATCGTCGAAGCCGATCCGCACGGCGTAGTTGCCCGTCTGCGTAACGGCGAGGATGGCGACGTTTCGCTTGCCGGGCACGGTGACGCGCTGGCCGGGACCGTGCCCCTGCACTTCCGCCGACGGCGAAAGCACGCGCAGCATTTCCGCAGATAGATCGAAGCGCTGTCCGTCGTCGAAGGCGACGGTCAGGCAGCGACGATCCTTCGATACCCGTAATTCCGTCGGCCAGTGCTCGCTCATCATCGCTCTCCGTGCATGCCCGGGCAGCAGTATGACGCGAACGGGACGTAGGCAAGGTTCAATTTCGTGAGATAATGCATGGATTGGCCTTGACGGTTGACGGCGACCGGCCAACATTGCGGATCAGAACGGAGCATGGAATTGAACAGTTTCGCAGGCACGATGGACAGGGCGAAGGCGCTTCTACACTCGGACGCGCCGATGGTCGATCCGTTCGGCCGCGCCGTCACCTATCTGCGCGTCTCCGTCACCGATCGCTGCGACTTCCGCTGTACCTATTGCATGGCGGAGAACATGACGTTTCTGCCGAAGAAGGATCTGCTGACGCTGGAGGAGCTGAACCGGCTCTGTTCCGCCTTCATCCACAAGGGGGTTCGTAAGCTTCGACTGACCGGTGGCGAGCCGCTGGTGCGCAAGAACATCATGTTCCTGGTGCGCGAGCTTGGCCGCCATGTCGAGGCCGGCCGCCTCGACGAACTCACGCTTACGACGAACGGATCGCAACTTTCCAGGCATGCCGCCGAGCTTGCCGATTGCGGCGTTCGCCGCATCAATGTCTCGCTCGATACGCTCGACCCGGACAAGTTTCGCGCCATCACCCGCTGGGGCGACCTTCAGAAGGTGCTGGAAGGCATCGATGCGGCGCAGGCAGCCGGCATAAAGGTCAAACTCAACGCCGTCGCGCTGAAAGACTTCAACGATCGCGAGATCCCGGCAATGCTGCGCTGGGCGCACGGCCGCGACATGGACCTGACCCTGATCGAAACCATGCCGATGGGCGAAATCGACGAAGACCGCACGGAGCATTACCTGCCTTTGTCGGAGATGCGCCAGCGCCTTGGCGAAGAGTTTACCCTGACCGACATCGACTATCGCACCGGCGGGCCGGCGCGCTATGTCCGCGTGGCTGAAACCGGTGGCCGTCTGGGCCTGATCACGCCGATGACGCACAATTTCTGCGAAAGCTGCAACCGGGTGCGCCTGACGTGCACGGGCACGCTCTACATGTGCCTCGGCCAGAACGACGCCGCCGACCTGCGCCTTCCGCTCCGTGCCTCCGAGGACGATGCGCTCCTTTCGCAGGCGATCGACGAAGCGATCACGCGCAAGCCGAAGGGTCACGACTTCATCATAGACCGCAACCGGCGGCCGGCCGTCGCGCGCCACATGAGCGTTACCGGCGGCTAACCTTTCGCTGGAAACCCCGGCGCGAAACTTCGCCGGGGCTTTCTGTTGCTGCACGCCGCTTGGTTCAGGCGGCGTAGTGATCCCGATAGCCCTCGCGCCTGCCATCGAAATCGCGCATCTTGAAGCGGTCGATCTTCTGGTTGAGCAGTTCCACGCGCCGGCGCAGCCCGTGAATTTCGGCCGTGTTTTCCTCCACCATGGTCGCATTCTGCTGGGTAATCAGTTCCACCTGATGCACTGCGGCATTCACCTCGTTCAGGCCTTCGTACTGTGCGGCCGCCGCCTGCTCGATATTTCCGACAAGCTGGTGGATCGTCGAGATGTGCTCGTTGATGACCGACAGTGCATTGCCGGTCTCTTCCACGAGCGACACGCCGTTTCGGACCTGCGCGGAGCTGTCCGAAATCAGCCCCTTGATCTCGCGCGCAGCTCCAGCGCAGCGCTGCGCCAGTTCACGCACTTCCTGGGCGACCACGGCAAATCCCCGCCCCGCCTCGCCGGCGCGCGCGGCTTCCACGCCCGCATTGAGCGCCAGAAGGTTGGTCTGGAAGGCGATCTCGTCGATGACACCGATGATCGTGCTGATCCTCTCGGAAGATGTGTTGATCTGCGCCATCGCCTCCACCGCCTTGGTCACGACCGCGCTGGAGCGGATCGCATAGTCGTGCGTCTCGTCCACGGAGAGCGCGGTGCGCTGGGCGCTTTCGGCCGTCGAGCGGACAATGTCGGTCAGTTGGCGAAGCGCACGGGAGCTTTCCTCCAGAGCTGCCGCCTGCTGCTCCGTCCGCCGCGCCAGGTCGTCGGCGGAAGTCGCGAGATTTCCGGCGCCGCCGTTGATCTCCAGGGTCGTCGCCCGGACATCGGCCAGCGTTGCCCGCAATGCTTCGACCGCATTGTTGTAGGTGCGGGCCATGGTCACGTATTCCGCAGCCAGCGTCTCGGTCATGCTTTCCTCCAGGTCGCCCTCGGCAAGCTTGCCGAGCACGTTGGAGAGGGCCGTGAGCGCTTCCATCTGCTCGGCCTCGATGCGCGCCTGCTCGGCGGCGCGCCGGGCCTGCTCCTGCGCCGTCTGCGCCCGCTGCGCCTCGGCCTCCTGCTCAAGCCGGACGTTCTCGACTGCGGCATCGCGGAACACGGCCACGGAGCGGACCATGTCGCCGATCTCGTCGCCGCGGTTGCGGCCTTCGATCGGCACGTTGAGATCGCCGCTGGCAAGGCGGGACATCACCTCGGTCACCCGCTTCAGCGGGCCGCGCAAGGTCTCGACCAGCATCAGGCCGCCGATGATCGCAAGCAACGTTCCCGCCACCATTGCGATGATGGAGACATCGGCCGAACGCTGGCTGTCGCGCTTGCCTGCCTCCTGGGCGCGGCTGACGAAGGCCTCCAATGTCTGGCTGGCGTCGGCGACGAGCGAACGGCCGAGGCTGCGCGCGTCGCGCCAGCGCTGGCCGACATCGATCAGAGCCTGTGACCCATCCTCGATCGCCGCAAGATGCGGCGCGATGCGCCCGGAAAGATCGCGCAGCGCCGCATTGCGGGCGCCAAGCTCGGAAAGCTGGGCAGCACTCGCCGCGACGGCCTGCACATCTGCAAGGATCAGATCCCGGCTCTCCTGGTCGAGCTTGCGGTGAAGCTCGCTGATGTGCAGTCGCGTCCGGTCGATATTGGTAAAGGTGTCGTTCATGATCGAAATCAGCGACTTGAGCAGGCCAATCTCTGCATCCATGGTCACAAACCGCTTTGCCGCGAGGTCCGAATTCTCCTGGGCCGCCTTTACGAAATCGGCATCGTACTTCGAAAGCTTGGAGAGTATGGGCGTGAAGGCCTGCTTCTTGGCTTCTGCGTCGTCCGCACTTGCCAGAACCTTCTGGATCGCTTCGATCTCCCGCTTCAGCAGCGCGAACTGCCCCAGCGCCTTGGGCGAGGCGATCTTTTCGGATTCGCCGACCTGCTTGATCAGCGCAGGCAGATAGGTCTGCGCGGCCTTGACCTTGTCTTCCGCCTTCATGGCAAGCGCAACGGGCTTGCGGAATTTGCCGACCCGCTCTGCGAGCCCCTGATATGCGGCCGCATCGAAAAGAAGCGTGCGGGCGAACTTTTCCTTCTCGTCGGATTCGCTGCGGATCACGCCGATCTGTTTTTCGGCGAACTGCCCCTGTTCGGCCAGCCCGGAAAGGGCTGACTCGAGATCGTTGGTGATCTTGTCCTGCTCCACCTTGATGGACCAGAGAAGGTCGGTCTCTTCGCGCATCTTCGGCGCAAGCGCAACGACCGAGGCGATCTTGTCCTTCACGGCCTGTTCCGGCAGCAGATCGTTGAGGGTCCCGATTCCGGCATTCTGATCGTCCACGCGCGCGCTCAGCGCGTCGCGATTTTCTTCCGTAGGCTCGTCGACGAAGTCTTGCAGCGCCGTCCTGAGCTTCTGGAAGTCCGACAGGCTGTTGATGGTCTCGCGCGTTACGGTCATGTGTCCGTTCAGCGTCCGGGCGGTAAAGAACCCGACGAGACCGATGCCGGCGATGAGGACCACCAGCGGAATGACGAAAAGCAGCACCTTGGTGACGATGCGGCGGCGCTGCAGCATGCGATCGATAATGGACATGGGTTCCCCGGATATTTTTCTTCTGTCCGATTGCATCCCCGTGAATGGCAGGATCGCCGGTCCTGCGGATAGGTCGCCGGCGCAAACTCGGGCGCAACAGCAGAAAAGAACAAGCGACGGTCGCTGCGAGAAAAATCGCGCGCACCGGCCATCCGTCGCATCATGCGAAGGTCTTTCGGGTGACGTAACGATAGGACGCGAACATTAACGAAATGCGAAGCGTGCATTGCAGCATCTTCCCATCTGCAGCAGCCCCCGCGGATCGGTCCCCGATCGCCGCGGCGGCCTGCATAGACAGCGGAAAGAGACAAGACTTGCTATAACTTCTGTCGCAGACTCATATGGATGGCCCGAGGCATTTGAGGAATGAAGGCATTACAGAGTTCGGCAGACAGCGGCACGGCATTTCCCGGTGTCGTGCTTGCGGGAGGCCGCTCCAGCCGCATGGGGCGCAACAAGGCGCTCCTGCCGTTCGGACCCGAATCGCTTGTCCTTCGCGCCACCCGCCGGCTGACGCCACAGGTTACCGCCGTCGCGATCAACGCCAACGACCGGCCGCCTGAACTGGAGGCGCTCGGCTTCTCCGTGTTCAGCGATCTGGACGACAGCCGCAGCGGGCCGCTCGCCGGCATCCTGGCATCGCTCCGTTATGCCGGCGTCGCCTCATGGTCCTCTTCGCATGTGGTGACCGTTGCGATCGACAGCCCGTTCTTTCCGACCGATCTCGTCGCCAGGCTTGCCGGTGCAATCGACCGCCCCGACCGCATCGCCGTCGCCGCCTCCAGCGGCGGCCTGCATCCGGTCTTTGGGCTCTGGCCGCTTGCGCTTGCCGACGACCTGGAACACTGGCTGAGCAGTGGGCGCAGCCTCCGGCTGCGCGACTGGCTCGCCCGCCATGGGGCTACCGAGGTGCATTTTGCCGACCACGAGACCGGGCTTGGCCGGCTCGATCCGTTCTTCAACGTCAACACGCCGGCCGATCTGGTCGCCGCGCAGCACTGGCTGGGAGCACTCGACCCATGACGGCAACACGTCCCCGGATTTTCGGCATCGCGGGCTGGAAGAACTCCGGCAAGACAGGGCTTGCCGTGCGCCTTGTCGAGACGCTCGTCTCGCGCGGCTACCGTGTGTCGACCATCAAGCATGCGCATCACGACTTCGATATCGACAAGGTCGGCGCCGACAGCTACCGCCACCGCCAGGCGGGCGCGCATGAAGTGACCATCGTATCCGGCACCCGCTTTGCCATCATGCACGAGTTGCGTGGCGAGCCTGAACCGAGCTTCGAGGATATCCTCGCCCGGATCGCTCCCTGCGACCTGGTGCTGATCGAGGGCTACAAGCGCGAGCCGATCCCCAAGATCGAGGCGCGGCGGCTGGAGGCTGCCAACCGGACGCCGCTGGCGCCGCAAGATCCCCACATTGTGGCGATCGCCGCCGACCATCGCGTCGAAGACAGCGCTCTGCCCGTCTTCGATCTCGACGATACGGACGCGATCGCTGACTTCGTCATTCGCACCGTGGGGCTGGATGCGGCCAAAAGCCGGACATAGAACGGCCGCCGGATCGCTCCGGCGGCCGCGAGGTCATTTCGTGGTGCCATGCCTATTCGGCTGATGCGACCGGCTTCACCAGCGGGGTAACCCGGCGGATGGTGACGCGGCGATTGAGCTGTTCCGGCCCGTCCGTCGTCACCTTCAGATAGCGCTCGCCATAACCCTGCGTCGACAGGTTCTCCGGCGGAATGTCGTAGACGTCGGTCAGAACGTTTGCCACCGATTCCGCCCGCTCGTCGGAAAGGATCAGGTTCGATTCGTCCGAGCCGACCGCGTCGGTGTGACCTTCGATCAGGAAGGTCTCGCTTGGATCCTGATCAAGCAGGTCGTTGATCGCATCGGCGACGCGGCGCAGCGTCGAGGCCTGCTCCATCGATATGTCGGCGCTTCCGGTCGCAAACGTGATCGTGTCGAGATCGATGCGGCGGACCTTGTCGCGGATACGCGCCGAATACTTCACTTCGTCCAGCGTGTAGACGCGTTCAACCGGTTCCACCGGCGGCAGATCGAGGAACGCGCGGTAGTCACGGTCATAGTCGGACGACGTGTCGATGATGTACTCATCGACCGGAATTCCAAGCCGCATCGGCGGCAGGTCGAGACCGGGATCGTAGAACGGGCGGTCATCCACATAGTCGACCTCCGGCACGTAGTAGAGCACATATTCGCGATCGCCGACGAAGCGCGAGCGCTGGATGACGGTGCCGTACTCGTTGCGGATCGTTACCACCCGGACGCCACCGGGACGCTCGATCGTCTCGCGGACGCGTCCGCCGCGCAGGGTCTCGTAATAGGTGTCGCCCCCCCGGCGCGACAGGCGGTCGCTGTCGTAGTGGCGCACGAAGGTGCGGTTGTCGATGTTGTAGATGACGCGATTGTCCTCGCGCCGGCCGATGCGCACGTTGTCCGGATCGCGATAGTTCGGCCTGCGGTCGCGCCGCTCGCCACGCTCGCGGTCGATCGCTTCCCGACGCTCGTAGCTGCGGCGGTTGCCGTCTCGGTCGACCTGGGCGTCGGCATCGGATCGGGGCACGCGCACGTTGACATTGCGGCGCTCTTCCTGGCGCTTCCTGCGGCTTTCCTCTCGGGACTCGCGCGATCCGGCGCGGCGGTCGGCGTCCTTGTCGCTGTCGAGAACGGCCGCGCCGCCCACGACGGGAAGGTCGATCGTCTCGGTCGTGCGCGACGGGTCGCGGGCAATGCGCTCGCGTTCGGGATCACGTTCGCGGCGCGGGCGCTCGCGGTTGTCTTCCGACGTGCGGCGATCGCGGTCCGCCTCGGCCTTCTTGCGGCGCTCCTCGCGCGCCTTTTCACGGTCCGACTGCTCGCGATCGGCCTGGTTTCGGTCCTGCGCACCGCGATTCTGGCCGGCATCCTTCCGGTCGCCCTGCTGCTCGGCCTGGTTGCGATCACGGTTGGGCCGGCCCTGCTCTTCGTTGCCGCCCTGCTGGGCTTCGCGCTGCTTGCGACGCTCTTCGCGCGCCTTCTCGCGATCGGACTGCTGTTCCTTCTGCGCCGGCCGGTTCTGGCCGTCGCCCTGCTGCTCAGCCTGGTTGCGATCGCGGTTGGGCTTGCCCTGCTCTTCGTTGGCACCGCCCTGCTGGGCTTCGCGCTGCTTGCGGCGCTCTTCCCGCGCCTTCTCGCGATCGGACTGCTGCTCCTTCTGCGCCGGCCGGTTCTGGCCGTCGCCCTGCTGTTCGGCCGGCTTGCGCTCGCGGTTGGGCTTGCCCTGCTCTTCGTTGCCGCCCTGCTGGGCCTCGCGCTGCTTTCGACGCTCTTCGCGCGCCTTCTCGCGATCGGACTGCTGCTCCTTCTGCGCCGGCCGGTTCTGGCCGTCGCCCTGCTGTCCGGCCTGCTTGCGCTCGCGGTTGGGCTTGCCCTGCTCTTCGTTGCCGCCGCCCTGTTGGGCTTCACGCTGCTTGCGGCGCTCCTCGCGGGCCTTCTCGCGGTCGGACTTCTGTTCGCCGTCCTGCGCCTGCTCGCGGTTCTTCTTGCGCTCCTGCTGCTGACCGCCCTGCTGTTCCTGTTGCTGACGCTGCTGGCGGCGCAGCTTGCGCTGCTCCTCTTCGGAAAGATCGCCGTCATTCGACTGGACGAGAATCACCCCCTGCTCGTTTCCAACCGTCTGCATGGCGCGATACGGAGCCGCATAGGCAGGCTGCAACAGCATCGACGCAATCGGCAGTGCGACCGTAGCAAGCAGTTTCGTTCGATTACCCATAATGTCTTCCTTGTCTCCGATGATCCCATCGTGGCGAGCGGTGAGTCAGTGATTCCGGGCGATTTTGTGTTTCAACCGCAGGATCCGATTCGTCATGTCGAGCCTATCCACACCGGCTGAACTGCCGATGAACGTTGCGTTGCCTCCACATTCATGCAGGCCCGGAATGAACGTCGCTCGCGTCCAACGGTTCCGAAATCCACAAGGCTGCGACGGCGCTTCATTTGTCATACGATTAGCCGTTGATTTTTGCTCAATAAGCAGTCGATTATCTGCCCAATCGGACCACACCGGCGTCCGTACGCATACCGGCGAAAATGAAAACAAACCCGCCGGATCAAAAAAGAGAGGATCGAAATGCGCATTTCAAAACGTCTCACCATGGCCGCGTCGGCCGCCGTCTTCACGCTGATGGCAGGGGCTGCGATGGCCGATGGTGAAAAGATCATCATCGGAACCGAAGGCGCCTACCCGCCCTTCAATAATCTTGAAGCGGACGGCACGCTGACCGGCTTCGACATCGACATTGCCAAGGCGCTTTGCGAAGAGATGAAGGCCGAGTGCACCTTCGTCACCCAGGACTGGGACGGCATCATTCCGGCCCTCGAAGCCAAGAAATTCGACGCCATCATCGCTTCGATGTCGATCACCGAAGAGCGCAAGCAGAAGGTCGACTTCTCCGCTAAGTACTATAACACGCCGCCGGCGATCGTGGTCCCGAAGGACTCCGACATCACCGCCGCGACCCCGGAAGCGCTTGCCGGAAAGATGCTCGGCGCGCAGTCCTCGACCACCCATTCCAACTATGCCGAAGCGCACATGAAGGGTGCAGAGCTCAAGCTCTATCCGACGGCCGACGAGTACAAGCTCGACATCGCGAACGGCCGCATCGACGCCGTCATCGACGACGTGGTCGTGCTTTCCGAATGGCTGAAGAGCGATGACGGCGCATGCTGCAAGCTGCTCGGCACGCTGCCGGTCGATCCGGTCATCAACGGCGACGGCGCCGGCATTGCCGTGCGCAAGGGCGAGACCGATCTTGCCGACAAGTTCACCAAGGCGATCGCCGGGATCCGCGCCAGCGGCAAGTACCAGGAAATCAACGCCAAGTACTTCCCCTTCGACGTCTACGGCGAGTGATCTGGCCGCCCGGCCATGCCGGGTTTTTGTGGCCCGGTAAGGGCCTATAGCGCATTCTGTGGACGGGAGGGCTTGCCCTCCCGTCTTTTTTGTTTGAGAACAGCCTGAAATGAAAGGCGTTCACAAGCGCCTTAACGACGAGCGCAAAGCGCCGTGGGGGTTCTTTTGGCATGAGCGGGTTCTTTTCCGCCATAGCGGAGGCGGTCTCCGCATTTTTAGGTTTCATCGATCCCCTGTGCGGTCCCGCCGGCGTGTTTCGCTGGTTCGCAGAGGGCACCCTGCTGGCTTGCGGCGACACCGGCTGGGGCGATGAGATCGCGGTCGGCTTTCTCGTCACCGCCAGCCTTGCCGTCGCCACGCTGCCGGTCGGCCTTCTGATCGGTTTCTTCATCGCGCTGGCGAAGCAATCCGAAGAACGCTCGCTGCGGATGGCTGCCGACATCTACACCACCATCTTTCGCGGCCTGCCGGAACTCCTGACGCTGTTCATCGTCTACTACGGCCTTCAGATCCTCGTGCAGAACCTGCTGTCCGCGCTGGGATATCAGGGCGCGATCGAAATCAATGCCTTCTTCGCCGGCATGATCGCGCTGGGCGTCGTCTTTTCCGCCTATTGCTCGGAAGTGCTGCTGTCCGCCTTCAAGGCGATACCGCGCGGCCAATACGAGGCCGGCTACGCGCTCGGCCTGCATCATGGCCGCACGATGCGCCTCGTCATCCTGCCGCAACTCGTCCGCATCGCTCTTCCCGGCCTCGGCAATCTGTGGATGGCGCTCCTGAAAGATACGGCACTCGTCTCCGTCGTCGGCCTCTCCGACATCCTGCGGCAGACCGGTATCGCCGCGCGCGTCACCAAGGAGGCCTTCCTGTTCTACGGCATTGCCTGCGCGCTGTTCCTCGTTCTTGCTTTCCTGTCGTCACTGGCTTTTTCAGCCATTGAAAGCCGCGTGAAGCGTTCGGAGGTGCGCCGATGAGCGTCGTCACCAACCTCATCCCGCCGCAGGCCCCGCCGCCTGCTCCGGCACAGCCCTATACGCTTTCCCGCTTTTTCGGCAGCGTCGCCCTTGGCATCTGGCTTGCGCTGGCCGTTGGCATCTTCCTGACGGTCGTGGACGGCTGGGATCCGGACAAGTTCGCCAAATACGGGCCGAGCTACCTGTCCGGACTCGGCGTGACGCTTCTGCTGGTGTCGCTGTCGGTGACGCTCGGGGCGATCGTTTCGCTGCCGATCGCCTTTGCCCGGATGTCGAACAACAAGGTCCTGTCCTGGCTGGCCTACGGCTATGTCTATTTCTTTCGCGGCACGCCACTGCTGACGCAGCTCTTTCTCGTCTATTACGGGCTCGGCAGCTTCTCGGCCGAACTGAAGGCGCTCGGGCTCTGGGGTTTCTTCCGCGACGCCTGGAACTGCGCGCTGCTGACGTTCACGCTCAATACCGCCGCCTATCAGGCGGAAATCCTGCGCGGCGCCATCGAAAGCGTACCGCGCGGCCAGCACGAGGGCGCCGCCTCCCTCGGGCTGCCCAAGCGGGTGACCTTCTTCAGGGTCATTCTTCCACAGGCGCTTATCGTCGCGCTTCGCCCCTACGGCAACGAAATCATCCTCATGATCAAGGGCTCCGCCATCGTCGCGATCGTCACCGTCTTCGACCTGATGGGCGAGACGCGGCGCGCCTTCTCGCGCACCTTCGACTATCAGACCTATCTGTGGGCAGCACTTCTCTACCTGATGATCGTCGAAATCATCCGCAACCTGTGGGCCTGGCTTGAAGCCCGCCTGACGCGTCATCTCAAGCGTTGAGGCGCAAAGTGAGGTCTTGGCAGCACTCGCGCCGATATGCTGCCAAGGCATTGTTTTCCAAGAAATATTTGTTTTCATCGATGATAATCAGCAATTGATTAACCGATGTGACGGCTCAATCATAAGGACCATCATTCGCGATGAAATGAGGTCCTGAATGACACCTGAACTGGAAATGCAGCTCAAGGGATACGGCCTGACGACGGCGCAGATCCTCTACCGCATGCCCGACCATCCTTCCCTGCTTCAGACCTACGTATGGCAGCACTACGATCTGGCGCCGGACTTCCCGGAAATGCGGCAATTCCTGAAATTTTGGCAGGAGGAACTGGACGGACCGCTTCATTCGGTGCGCTACGTCCATCGCAGGCTGATATCGGCGACGGAATGGCGGGCCCTTAAGGGCGAGCTCATCATACATTGACCGGTGAGGCACGGGCGCCGGTCCGCGGGGACGATGGGCAGGGCTGGCAGCGCTCGCCGCCCATCTCTTCGGACCGTCAGACATGCGCCTCGCCGCGCACCCGTTCACTCTCCTCGCGGTCCTGATGCAGCACGCCGATCAGAATGAGGCCATAGAGGCACGCCACCAGCACCAGGACCGCGCCGCCGGGAACGGGGCCGAGCGCGGCGTTCTTCAGCACCTGATTGAACGACAGGGCGACGTCGAAGGTGCCGGTTCCATCCGTCATCATCGAAGAGGATATCTTGAGCACCCAGGCCAGAAGCAGGATCAGATACATCCACGAATAGTTCCGCCTGAGCCTCCGGCACATGGCATTGCGATAGCTGATGAGAAAATGCGGCTTGCGCAGGCTGCTGGCGATCGAGGCGGCCCAGTCGGGCGCCAGATCGCCGCGCGGATGCAGGAACTCGGCGAAATACCGCTTCTCGATCTGGCGCACCCGCGTGCGGTAGAGGTCGAAGAATCGATAGCGCCGGGCCTCGATCAGAAGCAGCAGCGAGACCAGCAGCATAGCAAACAGGAGAACGCCATGGTGGGAGCTCGGCGTGGATAGCGAGACCGACAGCAGCGCCGCCACAACCGTAATCGCCCAGTTCGTCGTCCGGTCGATCCTGTCGCGCCAGCCCGCCATCCGCGCGATCTCGCCGCGATAGTAGTGCACCATCAGGTTGATCGTCTCGATGGACGTGCCAGGCAGTGCGGGAGACCGCGCCAGCTCCGTCTCTGTCTGCGTCGAGAACGCCGCAACCTCGCCAGGCATCTTCACCTCCCATATTCCTATTTGTGTTGAAGGGAATGATGCCCCTCTTTGTTCCGATTGTGAAATGTCAATTTCGGCTTACGCCGTGAAGGCGCACCGCCGACACGCACATTGCCAAACGGCTTCGCCGGCCCTATGAGACAGCCATGAAAAAGATCGACGAAGAAGCGCTTGCGGAAGCCTATAACCGCGCCCTTGCCCTGGAAAAGTCCGGCGATTTCGATGCGGCGGCGGCGGCCTATGCGCAGGTGCTGGCGCTCGATCCGGAAGATCACGGCGGGGCTGCCGTCCGCCTCGCTTCGATGGGACGCGGCGATACGCCGGAGAAGGCGTCGGACGCCTATGTGGCGACGTTGTTCGACCAGCACGCGGAAGTCTTCGAGGATGTGCTCGTCGAACAGCTCGGCTATGCCGTGCCGGTCCTGGTGAGGCAGCGGCTGCAGGCGCTGGAGCTCGGCCCGTTCAAGCGGATGCTCGATCTCGGCTGCGGCACCGGCTTGACCGGCGGCGCCCTGCGCGACATGTGCGACGACATCACCGGCGTCGACCTGTCGGAAAACATGGTCGAAGTCGCCCATGAAAAGGATCTCTACGAAACGCTCTATGTCTCAGAGGCCGTGGACTTCCTCGACGACAACGATGACGAGCCGTTCGACCTGATCACCGCAACCGACGTGCTGCCCTATCTCGGCGCGCTGGAGCCGCTGTTCTTCGGTGCTGCGGACAATCTCGTCCCCGGCGGCCTCTTCATCTTCTCCTCGGAGACCCTGCCGGATGATAGCTTTGCCGGCCGGGGCTTCATGGTCGGCCCGCACCAGCGCTTCGCCCACGCCGAGCGCTACGTCCGCGAGCGCCTCGACGCCACCGGCTTCGGTCTCGTCGAGATCTCCGACATCACCGTCCGGATGGAAGAAGGCGAACCCATCGCCGGCCATCTGTTGATCGCCCGCTACCGCGGAGAGCAGTAAAGCAACCCTTGATTGCGTCCGGTTTCTGGAACGGACGCAGGAAACCTCCTAGAGTTGCGCCTGTATCTCGCTAGCGGGGGCGACGCAGATGGAAGGCGCGGGGGCTGCATCCGACATTGCGACCTATGGATATATTCTGGGGCCACTGCTTTACGCATGGGATCATATCAACGGCTGGGCGCTGCTGATCGCAATCCTGACGCCGGCGCTGATCATTTTCAGCCGGCAGGAAATCCGGGTGAAACGGGTTCGGCAGATCTACGACTTCGAACACACGTTCGGCCACATTCTCGAATCGGGACAAGACAGGCGGATCAATCCCTCATTCGAGTTTGTGCGCAGCAAGTATCTCTCAGACGTCGATATCGAGAACGGATGGGATCCGCGCTCGCCTCTGCCTGTCGGCGTTCCGCTGACCGACCTGCTCAACCGAATCCGCCGGCAGGGGCTCCGGCGGGATCTTGGCCTGTTCGTTTCGGCAACCGGCCTGATGCTGATCGTCTATGTCGGTTTCGACGCATTGATGGCAGCGGTGCGCTGCGGTCTCGATAATGCGACCTGCGCCTGCGCAACCACGGCATTCACAGCCTGCCCCGCCGCCGTCGCCGCCGTGCCGGACGACGGGCGGAGGCTGAGTTTCGACAATCTGATCGTCATCGGGGCACTGGCCTTTGCGGGCGCCTATGTCGGCGCCGTTCGCAACTTCCTGCGCAATCTGTCGGTCTACGATCTCGGCTCCTTCACCTTCATCAAGTACAGCTGCGAAATCCTGGCCGCCAGCGTCTTTGCCATGATAGCCTTCGCCGCCCTTCCCGATCCCTTCTGGCTGTTGGCCCCGCTCAACAGCGATGCGACGGCACCTGAACATACCGGGCAGATCTCCGGTGTCTGGATCGCTCTGGCTCCCATTCTCGGCCTCACACCGCGCTCGGCAACACAGTTCGTCTACACCAAGACGCGAAATCTGATCAGCTGGTTCAAATCAGAGGACGACCGATTCGAGAAGGTGACGCGTATCACCCCGATGGACGTGATCGACGGTATCGACTTTGCGACGCGTTTCCGGCTCGAGGATTGCGGCATCTACGATGTTCAGAACCTTGCAGCGGCAAATCCGATCATGCTGCACATCGAGTCTCCCTATGGCATCTACCAGTGCATCGACTGGGTCGCACAGGCGCAGCTCTGCCACATCCTCGGCATCGAAAAATTCCTGATGATGCGCGAGCTCAACATCCGCACTATCTTCGACCTCGAACGAGCGATCGACAGCAAAGGCGAGCCTGATGAAGTGGACACGCTCTATGCGGGGATCCTCTTTGCCGCGACGAACAACCTGCGTACCGTGGCGGAAATCGGCAATAGTCATCCGATGATCATCGAAGATGGGAAGATCAGCCCCGCGTCCATCGACGAATTCTGCATCTGGGCGCGCAAGGTCATCGGGACCAGTCCCGAGCAGACCACGAAATGCATCGAGCATGTCATGCGCTGGATCGGCGACGATCTCCATGTCCGCCGCCTGCGGCTGATCTGGAACGACATCTCCGATTCTCTCGGCCCGAGGGCCGTCCGTCTCATGGACGCCAAGCCCGAAGACACGCCTCAGAACGACGGGCAGACGCAACCAGGCGATCCTCAATAGCTTGCTCCGGCTGCCGTCGCGGATATGCTGGCGAAATGGACACTGTCGAAGCCTTTCAGCGCCTTGGGGTGGCGCTCGCGATCGGGCTGCTCATCGGTATCGAGCGGGGTTGGCAGGAGCGTGAGGTCCGCTCCGGCGGGCGAACCGCCGGCGTACGCACGTTTACGCTGATCGGGCTGCTCGGCGGCCTTGCAGGCTATCTTCGGCCGTCGATGGGAACGATGTTCGCAATATCGCTGCTTGTCCTCGTCGGCGCGATCTACACGCTCCTCAAGTGGCGGGAAGCAAACGAGGACGGCGACTACAGCATCACCGGCCACGTCGCGGCACTCGTCGTCTTCGCGCTCGGCGCGCTCGCTGTCACAGGCGACCAGGCAGTCGCAGCCGCCGGCGGCGTGGCGGCGGCGGCGATGCTGGCAGCCCGCACACGGCTGCACGGCTTCCTGCGGCGGCTCACCTGGTTGGAGTTGCGATCCGCGCTGGTCCTTCTGGCCATGACGCTGATCGCCCTGCCGCTTCTGCCCGACCGAACCGTCGATCCGTGGGACGCGCTGAACCCGCACAGCCTGTGGCTGATGACGGTCATGATCGCGGCCCTCTCCTATGCTGGCTATGTCGCCGTGCGCGTGGCGGGACCCCATCGCGGCATCCTCTTTGCGGGCGCTGCCGGCGGTCTCGTCTCCTCGACCGCGCTGACCCTCTCCTTCGCCAATTTCTCAAAGGAGACCCCGGAGAACGGGGGCCAACTCGCTGCCGGCGCCATGATCGCCGGGAGCCTTTCCCTCGGCCGCGTCCTCGTCATCACGGCACTGCTTGCCCCGAACCTTGCCGCCGCGCTCGCCGTTTCGCTCATGCCGGCGCTGCTGGCCATGCTCGCGACCGCCTTCTGGTCGATCCGGCACGCGTCGAACCATGCACAAGCGCCGGCGCTGAAGCTGAAGAACCCGTTCGAGCTTCGCGTCGTCCTGCAGTTCGGCGCGCTGCTCGGCCTGATCATCTGGCTGTCCAAACTGATCATCGACTATGCGGGGCCTGCGATGTTTTACGTCGTCGCCGCCGTCTCGGGCCTGATGGACGTCGATGCGATCACCCTTTCCACGGCCAGAATGACCGCCAGCGGCCTCGCGCCTGCCACAGCACTGGACGCCATCCTGATCGCCGCCTGCGTCAACATGTTGACAAAAGTGGCGCTTGCCGGATCAATCGAGGGCAGGGGAACCTTTGCCGTCCGGCTCGGCCTTGCCACGCTCGCCAGCATCGGCGCAGGCCTCGCCGGCTATTTGCTGCTCCCGCAAAACCTTATTGCCGGGACGGGTCCGTAGTCCGGCGAAGGTCCATCGCACCCTTTTCCTGACGCGTCGTATCCGGTACACCTCGGCTACGTTCAGAGGAGAACTCAAGCATGGCAAACGTCGCTTTCATCGGTCTTGGGGTCATGGGCTACCCCATGGCCGGCCACCTCAAGGTCAAGGGCGGACACACGGTCACTGTGTTTAACCGGACATCCGCCAAGGCGGAGAAATGGGCGACGCAATATGGCGGCACGGCAGCGCCCACACCGGCCGAGGCCGCCCGCGACGCCGACTTCGTCTTCGTCTGCGTCGGCAATGACGACGATCTCAGGCAGGTGACGACCGGCAAGGACGGCGCCCTGCAGGGCATGAAGGCCGGCGCGATCCTGATCGACAACACCACCGCTTCGGCGGAAGTGGCGCGCGAACTCTACGAGGCGGCCAAGGCACGCGGCTGCGCCTTCATCGACGCCCCGGTTTCCGGCGGCCAGGCCGGCGCGGAGAACGGCGCGCTCACCGTCATGTGCGGCGGCGACGAGGCGGATTTCGAGAAGGCCCGGCCGGTCATCGAGGCTTATGCGCGCATGGTCGGGCTGATGGGAGCCGCCGGCGCCGGGCAACTGACCAAGATGATCAACCAGATCTGCATTGCCGGCCTCGTCCAGGGCCTGGCCGAAGGCATTCATTTCGGCAAGCGCGCCGGTCTCGACATCGAAAAGGTGGTGGAGGTCATCTCCAAGGGGGCCGCCGGTTCCTGGCAGATGGAGAACCGTCACAAGACGATGAACGAGGGACGCTACGACTTCGGCTTCGCCGTCGACTGGATGCGCAAGGATCTCGGGATCGTTCTGGCCGAAGCCCGGCGCAACGGCGCCAAGCTGCCGGTGACAGCGGTCGTCGATCAGTTCTATGGCGACGTGCAGGATATGGGCGGCAATCGCTGGGACACTTCATCCTTGCTCGCACGACTGGAACGGAAGTAGCCACTACCTGCTGACGTCCACCCGGATTCCGGGTCGCCTTCGCGCGATCCGGGCCGACGGCAATGAGGCTTGCGTCCTCGGCCTATTCCGCCCATTCCGGATCGGCGGTAAAGGCGATGGTCAGCCAGCGATTGTCAATGTCGCCGCCGACCGCCTCGCCCACCTCGTCGCGGATCGCGTCCCAGTCCTCGATCCGCTTCGCCGCCATGCCGCGCGGGACGATGAAGTAGAGTTCGATCTGACGGGCACGGCCCACGCGCGCGACATAGGAGCGATGGGACAGGAAACCGTGCCTCGCCACCGTTTCCACCCCAATACGATCGACCATCTCCTGCAGGTCGGACGGCGCCAGCAGGAGCACGTCCGCCATCGCCTGCCGCACCGTGCCGACCGGCATGGGTATGATCACGAGGCAGACCAGAGCCAGCACGGCGGGATCCACGTACGGCGCGATCCAGTCATGCGCCGTCCCCTGCACCGCGTAGCCGATCAGGAACGCGATGAGCAGCGCCACGGTGATGCTGCCCGACATCAGCCAAGCCTTCACGTCGAGGGCGACGAAATCGGAACGCAGGCTGCGGTTCGCCCGCCAGCCATAGACGGCCATGCCGAAGCAGGCGACCAGCGTCACGCACGCATAGACGATCGCCAGCCCGAACTCCAGTTCGCGCCCACCGTTCAGTATGCTCGCGATCGCATTGATGAAGGCATAGATGGAAACGGCGATCAGAAGCACGCCGTTCAGGCCGAGCACCATCGGCTCAAGGTGCCAGAAGCCCATCGTGAAGCGGCGCGCGAACCGCCCCTTCGGAGCACCCTGAACAGACCGGACGATGAGCACCGACACCCACAGGGCCAGCACGGTCATGCCGGCGTCGGCAAGCGCATAGATGCCATCAAAGACGATGGAAAAAGAGCCGGACAACAGACCGAAAACGATACCGAAGGCTGCGACCGCGACGGTCGCCGCGATCGACATGCGCAGCACGCCCTGCTCCGTTCGCATCGTCCCTCCGTCGTCACGCCGCAGTTCGGCGGCGGCGTACCGCCGCAGCCACGCCTCAAAAGCGCATTGTCTCAGTCTTCAGCGGATTTCTGATTGTCGACCGCCATGTAGTCGAGCGGCAGTTCGGTCGTGTACTTGATCTGCTCCATCGCGAAGCTCGACGAAACGTCGCGGATCTCGATGCGCGCGATGAGACGCTTGTAGAACGCGTCATAGGCGGCGATGTCCGGAACGACCACGCGCAGGAGATAATCGACGTCGCCGCTCATGCGGTAGAATTCGACCACCTCGGGAAACTCCACCACCACTTCGGAGAAGCGCTTAAGCCACTCCGTCGAATGCGAGCTCGTACGGATGGAAACGAATACCGTCACCTTGGTGTTGACCTTGACGGGGTCGAGCAGCGCGACCCGGCGACGGATGACGCCATCCTCTTCCATCTTCTGGATACGCCGCCAGCAGGGTGTGGTGGACAATCCGACCTTCTTGGCAAGATCGGCCACCGCCAGCGTGGAATCCTCCTGCAGCAGGCGCAAGATCTTGCGGTCGAGACGGTCCATGAATTGCATTCCTCTTTGAAACGAATTTTCTATTTGAACCACTCTCGTGGCAAAAGAAAGAACAAGATTTCAGCCTGCAAGTGTTTTCACACGCTTTTGCAGTTCGGGAAGCAATTCCTCGGCGAACCAGGAATTGCGCTTGAGCCAGGCCGTGTTGCGCCAGCTCGGATGCGGCAGCGGCAGGATCGCCGGCTGCTCGTTGCGCCCCAGATGGCGTCGCCAGTCCATGACCGTCTCGGTCATCGTCCTTCCCCGCGCAGGGCCTAGATGCCACGCCTGCGCATACTGGCCGATTGCCAGCACAAGCTCGACCTGCGGCATCGCCGCCATTACCCGCTCGCGCCAATGCGGCGCGCATTCGCGCCGCGGCGGCAGATCGCTGCCCTTGGCGTCATAACCGGGAAAGCAGAACCCCATCGGAACGATCGCAAACCGGTCCGCATCGTAGAATTCCTGGCGGCCGACCTGCAGCCAGTCTCGCAACCGGTCACCGGACGCATCGTTGAACGGCAGGCCGGTTTCATGAACCCGCAATCCCGGCGCCTGCCCCGCGATCAGTATCCGAGCCTTGCCGGAAATCACCGCAACCGGACGTGGTTCGTGCGGCAGGCGGAACTGCGGGCCGCCCCTGGGCGCGTCGCGACAGAGCCGGCATCTGGCGATCGCTGCGCCTAGCTCCTCGACGCCCGGCGCGACGGCGGCATCGGTCATCGCCGCGCGCGCCCTACCGAATCCCGAGGAACTTGAGCACGGCGGTGAGATAGTCCGCGACCGGCTCATGCGGCTCTTCCTGCGGCCTTCCGTGCTGACGGCGCCAATCCTGCGGCATTTCGAACGTGCTGCTCCAAAGTCCCTTGCCTTCCGCCCGGGCCAACGCCTCGGCATGCTCATAGTCGCCATAGGAGACGGCAAGCCCGTCCCGGACCATGCGCTCGCCGACATCCTCCTCGCCGATACGGCAACGCGCGAGCGTGCGGCTGTATTTGTCCGTACCGATCAGGCTGCAGGCAATGTCGCCGCGGCGCAGCATCTCGGCGAGGTGCGAGCGGGCGGATGCCCCGCATAGCCAATCTTCCTCGCCCCTGCGGCAGGATTGCGTCAATTCGGGGGCGTCCATGCCGGACAGGCGGATCCGCCGTCCGCCGAGCGTCAGCGTATCGCCATCGGCTGCGCGCGCCGCACCGCCGAGCAGTTCCGCGACCGGCTGGTCGTTCACGCGCGCGGCAATCAGGGCCATCAGGGCCAGAATTGCAACCGTCAGCATCGCATCGCGCCATTTGCCGATCTTCGACGCAGTTCCATATCCAAACATCGTATGCACCCTCGGGTTCTGCCCCGACCGGCATTCATGCCGCGTTCCGTCATACCGGCCGGGCGTTCCTGCCCGGCCTTCGCTTTTGTCCTGCCGTCATCGTGACCGACCGGCAAGGCGTGCGCAAATTCAATGTGTTGCTAGCCGTCGCTGCATCTGGGCGGCACAACCGTGCCGCATCGAGGCAACCATCCGCGATTAGCGGTGAAATGGTTCGCAAATTCCTAACGCACGGCAGCATCTTCTTAAGAATTCCACAATAGACTTTCACAAGTGATCACAAGCGTTTCGTAGACCATGAGCCCCGGCGTCAGCACCACGACCGACAAGAATATCGTCGACAGATCGCGCAGCCATCGAAACAAGGCTGTCTCGCGAGCTGTCCGCGCGACCCGCGAGCGCCTGCAGACCGCGACGGGGACATCTCCCGTGTTCGAACGCGAGATGCTGCTTCTCTATATCAATTCCATTCTGAACAGCGCCCTCGTCATTCCCGCGCTGATCACGGTCATCGCCGGCATAGGGCTCAGGCTGACCCGCGATCCCGTCTTCGTCGCCTGGGGCCTTCTGGCACTGAGCCTGCACGCCATCACCGTGTTGCTGGCAAGGCACGTCCACAGGAAGGGCCTTTCGGCGGAAGAGGTTCGGCGCTGGCAGAGGTGGTTCCTCGCAGCACAGATCCTCATGGGTCTGGGATGGGCGGTTTTTGCCCTGCAGGATTGCAACAGCTGCGGCGGAAGCACCTTCGATTTCTACAAGGGCACTTCCGTGCTCGTCGCCTTGTGCGTCACCTCGATCGGCTCTTTGATGCTGCGGAACGCCACGCTCTATGCGTTCATGCCGACCGTGATCGTCATGTTCCTGGTCGCGAGCAGCAAGCCGGACGGAGTGCTTTTCGGGATGACGGCCATCCTCTCGGCCGCCCTGATCTTCCTGACCTTCATCACCCATCGCCTCCGCCGCACCAGCATACAGTTGCTGTCATCGCAGTCTGAAAAGGACGATTTGATCGCTGAGCTCGAAGTAGCGAAATCGATGTCCGACGAAGCCCGCCGCCGGGCCGAGGAAGCCAATCTCGCGAAATCGCGTTTCCTCGCCTCCATGTCGCATGAGCTTCGCACGCCGCTGAACGCCATCCTCGGCTTTTCCGAAGTCATGAGCACGGAGGTGATGGGGCCGCTCAATAACCCCACCTACAAGGAATACACCGCCGACATCCACCGGTCGGGCAAGCATCTGCTCAACCTGATCAACGAGATCCTCGACCTTTCGCGCATCGAGGCGGGCAAGTACGACCTGACGGAAGAAGCCATCCGACTGGTGGAGATCTGCGAGGACTGCGTCGGCATGGTGCAGCTTCGCGCCCGCGCCAAGAACATCTCCATCCGCCAGCAGTTCGAAAGCGGCATGCCGGACGTCTGGGCGGACGAGAAGGCGTTGCGGCAGGTGGTGCTCAATCTCCTCTCCAACGCCGTGAAATTCACGCCCCAGAGCGGCGAGGTCACCGTCAAGGTCGGCTGGACCGCCGGCGGTGGTCAGTACATCTCGATCAGGGACAACGGCCCGGGCATTCCCGAAGAGGAAATTCCGATCGTTCTGTCGGCCTTCGGCCAGGGCTCGATTGCGATCAAGAGCGCCGAGCAGGGCACCGGCCTCGGCCTGCCGATCGTCCAGGCGATCCTCGCCAAGCACAACGGCGAATTCATCCTGAAATCGAAGCTGCGCGAAGGAACCGAAGCGATCGCGATCCTTCCCGCAAAGCGGGTCCTTCAGAGCCTCCTGCCGGTGGAAGAGATCAGGACGGTCGCACCGAAAAAGCGCAGCTTCGCCTGATTTTCACGCTTTTGTGTGCAGGTCACCCGACAAGGTCGAGGAACGGCTGATAGTCGTGAAAATCACGCAGGTCGTTGTCGTAGGCGCTCGGCCGCGACAGGTTCTTCAGGCGCTGCTTGTACCTTCCGTCGAGCGCCACCGCGTTGCGGACGCAGGTCAGCACACTGTTCTTGATGTCGATCAGTGCCTGCTGCGTCTTGTCGGCCGGTTCACCGGCAAGGTCCGGCCGTTCGAGAAGAGCGTGATGCTTCTGCCCGAATGCGCAAGCCATCAGTAGCCAGTATTCCGGATTGCTGCGCGCCGAGCTTCCGCTGATCCGGTTTCCGAGGTCGATCGCGCGCTGGTACCCGTCCTCGACGTAGAGAAGGGAGCGAATGATATCGAGCGTCTGGTTGACCGAGGGTGCAGCGCCGCCCGAGACCATCTTCACAGAGGGGTTCTCACTGTCGGGGCTCAATTCCTCTGCCGCCCTTGTGACCTCATCCGCGCCCTCCTCGATTGGATCGTTGAGGTGATCGCCCAGCACGCGTTCGACATACTGGAACAGCGCCGAAAGGTAGATCCGCGTATAGAGGTAGAAGAATATGAAGCCGGCGACGAGGCCGAAAAGAAGAATGAACGGGCCGACGATCGGTATGGACTGGCCCGACGGCCCCAGATGCGCCGTATTTAACTTCAGGTATTCGGAAAAGCTGTAAAGGCGATCATCAAGAGTGCCGATTTGGGTCAGGCCGACGCCGACCAGCATCGTCGTCAGCCATTCCGAAATGCGCTCCAGATTCGAGTTCGAGCGCAGCAGACTGAGCCGCCGCCTGCCTCTCGCGTCATCGCCCGGTTGCTGGTCCTCCAGTTCGGAGACCGGCGCCAGCGGATCTTTCGCAAGAATTCGCGGGACTGAAAACAAGAAGCCGACGACACCGCCGAGTGCTGCCGCCATGGCGAAGATCAGGCCACAGATGCCGATCGCCGCCAGATAGCCGTAGGTCTGCGACGCGATGAGGAACAGTGCGGAAATGCCGAGCAGCACAAGAGCCACGAGCCCGAGGAACCTTGCCTTCCCGTTCCGGTCTCGCTCTTCCCGATCCTCCTCCCCCAGGTCTGTGAATGTGCCGATACCCACGCTCATGGCGCCCTCCCCGTTTGCGTAGGATCATAGGGGGCAGAACCACGGCCGTCAATCTTTAGGTTGTATAAATAACTTAATACAACCAGTGCGACAGTATCACCACATAGACTGCGTAGACCGCATTCGCCACGATCATGCAGAAGCAGGCGAACGAACCGAGATCCTTGGCGTTCCGGCCCATGTCGGATATTTCGGGCGAGACACGGTCGACGATTTCCTCGATCGCGGTATTGATCGCCTCGAAGGCCATCATCAGCAGAAACAGGATCCCCATCGCGACATACTGGAACAGCGTCGCGCCAGTTGCGACGAAGCCGATCATCACGCCGCCGAAGGCAAGCAGTTCGTGGCGGAATGCGGCCTCGCCCAGCAGGCGCCTTGCCCCGCCCAGTGAATAGCTGGCGGCGGCAAAGAGGTGCCGGATGCCCTTCTGCTTCTTCACCGGGCTCGTATCAATCCTGCCATCCGCCATGGTCATCGTTCTTCTCTCGCTCGCACGATTGCGGCCGCGCACGCCCACGTTGTCATATCTATCATGCCAGCAACGCCCGACGAAAGCATTGCCGGCTTGCCGCTTCGGGCCATATTGGCGTCCGGTGGCCGAAACAAGGCAGCAAGGAGCGCCTAAGCGTCCACGCCTTGATGTTGCCGGCAGGTGCGGTCCCCGCCTATTGCTTGTTGCTGACGCCGGCCTGAACGAACGTCGCCATGCCGGAATGGCAGGCGGCGGCGGATTTCACGATGCCGGCTGCAAGTGCTGCCCCCGTCCCCTCGCCGAGCCGCATGCCGAGCGCCAGAAGCGGCGTCTTGCCGAGCTTTTCGATCGCGCGCATGTGCCCCGGCTCCGCCGAGACATGGCCGATCAGGCAGTGATCCAGCGCGGCCGGGTTGGCCGCCTTCAGGATCGCGCCCGCGCAGGTGGCGACATAGCCGTCGAGAATCACCGGTACCTTCTGCATGCGCGCCGCCAGGATGGCGCCGGCCATCGCGGCGATCTCCCGCCCGCCGAGCCGCCGCAGCACCTCGAGCGGATCGGAGAGATGCGCCTTGTGAAGGGCGACAGCCTTTTCCACCGCGGCGATCTTGCGGGCAAGCACGTCGCCTTCCGAGCCGGTGCCGGGACCGACCCATTCCGCTGCGGTGCCACCATAGAGCGCGAGGTTGATGGCGGCTGCGATCGTCGTGTTGCCGATGCCCATTTCACCGATGCACAGAAGATCGGTACCGCCTGCCACAGCCTCCATGCCGAAGGCCATGGTCGCCGCGCAGTCACGCTCCGACAGGGCGGCCTCCTGCGTGATGTCGCCCGTCGGATAGTCGAGCGCGAGGTCGAAGACCTTCAGCCCGAGGTCGTGGGTGACGCAGATCTGGTTGATCGCTGCCCCGCCCGCGGCGAAGTTCTCCACCATCTGGGCGGTCACCGAAGACGGATAGGGGGTCACGCCCTGCTTCGTCACGCCGTGGTTGCCGGCAAAGATCGCGACCAGCGGCCGCGTCACAGCGGGCGCACGGCCGGACCAGGCGGCGAGCCAGAAGGCGATCTCCTCCAGCCGGCCGAGCGAACCCGGCGGCTTGGTCAGCTGGGCATCGCGGTCGCGCGCCGCCGCAAGCGCTGCCGAATCCGGCCCCGGCAGATTGCGCAGCAATTCACGGAAATCATCGAACGGCAGGCCGCTGGCACTCATATTGGGGAATTCCTCGTATTCGGCTTCCAAAGCAGGATCGGTTGCCCCCTATTAGAGATCGGCGGCGCGTCCGACAACCGAATTTGCGGCGGACACTGTCGCCGTTTCGGCATGGCAACGCGGCGGCGACACGCTAGGATGAGGTGCCCGCACTTTGGCTCGGGCGGCAAGGGGAGATGCAGGTGGAACTGCGCGACTATATCAACGACGTTGCCCGATCAGTCGCATTTCTGTCGCGCATCCGTGTACCCGGGCGCTATTTCGAGGGGCATGACGGCCGGCTCAGCGTGGCCGTCCGGGCGTTTCCGACCGCCGGCGTATTGATCCTGCTGCCGGCGGCGGCGCTGCTGGCAGTCCTGGCGATGCTGGAGACTGCTCCCTATCTGTCCGCCTTTCTTGTGCTCGCCGTCCAGACGCTTTTGACCGGCGCGCTGCATGAAGACGGGTTGTCGGATGCCGCCGACGGGATCGGCGGCGGGCGCGACCGGGAAAGCACCCTTTCCATCATGAAGGACAGCCGCGTCGGCTCCTACGGGGTCGTCGCCCTTGTCCTGTCCTTCGGCCTTCGTGCGTCTGCGCTCGCAGCGATCATGACCGCCCTTTCGCCGATCGCTTCCGCCTGCGCGCTGCTTGCCGTCGCCGCCGCCAGCCGCGCCGCGATGGTCTGGCACTGGCAGGCGTTGCCCCCGGCCCGGCCGGACGGCGTCGCCGCCGCCGCCGGCCAGCCGGAGCGCGGTGCGGCGCAGGCCGCACTCGTTTCCGGCGCGGCAATCGTCCTGCTGCTGCTTCTGCCAGCGGCGCCGCTTCTCGGCATCGCCTCGATGGTGCTCGCCGCCGCCGCCGCCGTCTTCGCCTTCAGCGACGTCGTTTCCGACAAGATCGGCGGCCATACCGGCGACACGATCGGCGCCAGCGAACAGGTCGCCGAGATTGCGGCGCTCGCCGCCCTTGCGCTGGCGCTCTGAGCCGACGATATAGAATGGCATCTGTATCCGCTGGAGACCCGATGGAATCGCCTTGCATCCTCGTCTGTTCGATCGATGACACGACCGGCTATTGTTTCGGCTGCGGCAGGACGCGCGAGGAGATCGGCGGCTGGATAAGCTACAGCGCCGACCAGCGCCGCTCTGTGATGGCCGAACTGCCGGCCCGTCTTGCCACCATCGAACGCAAGCCTCGCCGGGAAACCCGGCGGACGCGCATGGCGCGGGAGCGCGGCGAGGCATGAGATTGTGGATCGTCCTCGGCATCCTCGGCTTCGGACTGGCGATGCTTTTCCTGAACCACGGGACGGGGCGCACCTTCGGCCTCGGCAATGACGACTTCGGCCAACTCGTTCAGTTGGCCGCGATCGGCGCGTTGCTCGCCACCGGCTTCCTCGCCAGCCGCGGTCGCATGAGCGAAGCGCTGCGCAATGCGGCACTCTGGCTGCTGATCGCGCTCCTCTTCGTTGCTGGCTATATCTACCGCGACGATCTGCAATCGGTCGCAGGCCGGCTGACGGCTGGGCTCGTACCGGGCCGCGCCGTCACGACGACCGATGCTTCCGGCGAACAGATCCTCGTGCTGCACAAGATGGAGCATGGTCATTTCCAGGTCGATGCACAGATCAACGGCGGCAGCGCCAATCTCCTGGTCGATACCGGCGCGAGTTCGGTCGTCCTCAGCTATGCGGACGCCGAGCGGCTTGGACTGGCGCCCGAAACGCTCAATTTCAATCTCATGGTATCGACCGCCAACGGCACGGCCGTGGCTGCGCCCGTCCGCCTCGACAGCGTCGCCATCGGCCCGATCGAGCGTCGCAACGTCCGCGCCGTGGTGGCGGGCCGGGGCCGGCTTGATCAGAGCCTTCTCGGCATGACCTTCCTCGGAACGCTCGGCTCGGTCGAAATTCGCGGCGACGAACTGCGTTTGCGGGACTGAAGCGGCACCCGACTTCCCTGCGCCCGCTTTCGACGCTTCCGCCTTTGAACCGATCCGTGTCGTTACCGCAAATGTGCCATGTACATCGGCGCTGCCCCTTTGGCGGCGCCGTTTCAAGAAACCAAATCCGGCCGGTTGACCAGCAGGTCAGGCAACCAGACTTTGTCCCATGCAAGGCGAATTACCGGTGAATCGGTTGCCAGTGCGGAATTGCCCCACCAGTCCCGACAACTCCGCAGCCTCATCCGCAAGCCCAGCGCTGGCGACTGCCGATTCCTCCACCAGCGCAACGTTGCGCTGTGTTCCCTGATCAATGGCGTTCACCGCCTCGTTCACCTGGCTCAGGCTTGCCGATTGCTCGCGCGTCGCCTCCACGATGGCGCCGACATTCTCATGCACGCGCGTCACCTGCCCGACGATCTCCTCTAGCGCCCCGCCGGCCCGACCGACAAGGCCCACTCCGTCGCGGACATGCTTCTCCGATTCGGCGATGAGCGCCTTGATCTCCTTCGCCGCCGTCCCCGTGCGCTGCGCCAATTCGCGCACCTCGTGGGCCACCACCGCAAAGCCCTTGCCTGCATCCCCGGCCCGCGCCGCTTCCACGCCGGCGTTCAGCGCCAGAAGGTTCGTCTGGAACGCGATCACGTCGATCACACTGACGATGCCCGCAATCTGCGTCGAGGACGCCTCGATCTTCGCCATAGCGTCTACGGCCTGCCGGACGACATTGCCGGATATGTCCGCACTCAGCTTTGCGCCTTCGACCAGCGTGCCCGCCTCGGCGGCGCGCGTCGCGGTCTCATTCACTGTTACCGTGATCTCGTTGACCGCGGAAGCCGTCTCTTCGACGGCGGCTGCCTGCTGTTCGAGTTCGCGTGCCAATGCCTCGGAGGCAATGCGTACCTGTTGCGAACCGGACGCCATGGTCGAGGCGCTTTGTGAGATTGTCCGTACCGCGCCGCCAAGACGATCGACGGACATGTTGAAATCCGCCCTCAGCTTGTCGAGTGCGGCGCCAAAAGGTTGCTCCAACCTGCATCCGAGATTACCGTCCGCCAGCTCGTGCAAGGCGCCGCCGAGTTCGTTGACCGCGCGAACGCGGTCGCTCACGTCGGTCGCAAACTTCACGATCTTGAAGACCTTGCCGTTCATGTCGAAGATCGGATTGTAGGACGCCTGGATATGAACCTTCCTGCCGCCCTTCCCGATCCGCGTGAACTCATCGGATACGAATTCACCGGCAGCCAGCCTGTTCCACATTTCGCCATATCCGCGGCTCGCGACATAGCCCGGATCACAAAACATCGAATGGTGCTGGCCGACGATCTCGTCGATCCCGTAGCCGAGAGCCTGCAGAAAATTGTCATTGGCCGTCAGGATCTGTCCGTCGGTATTGAACTCGATGATCGCCTGGGCGCGTGATATCGCGTCCAGCTTGCCGGAATATTCGGCGTTTCTCTGCTTCGCCTCGGTGATGTCGGTCGCAAATTTCACGATCTTGTACGGCTTGCCGCCGCGGGACACCGGGTTGTAGGAAGCCTCGATCCAGACCTCGCGGCCGTTCTTGCCCAGGCGCCTGTACTGACGGCGATCGAATTCGCCCTGCCCCAGGCGCCGCCAGAATTCGCGATATTCCGCGCTCTTGGCGTATTGCGGCTCCACGAACATGCTGTGATGCCGGCCGACGATCTCCGACAGCTCATATCCGAGCGCATTGCAGAAATTCCGGTTCGCAGTCAGGATTTTTCCGCCGAGGTCGAATTCGATAATCGCTTGCGACCTGTCCATGGCCTCGAGGATGGCCGCGGCGTCGACCGTGCGGCCAAACGAAAGCAACGACATGATCCGACTCCAGCAAAGAACGATAATAATTCAGGAATAGGCACAGTCCTGATCGGGCCATGCTGAAAGACAAGTCCATTAAGTGCCGAAAAGATAAGCGGTCGAACGTTTACATTTGTTTAAATTGCAACCGAAGGAGGAAGCATCCGTACCGGGAATCCCATGTCCGATAAAGGCGGCCGCCTCCAATGCAGATATCCCGGGTGCGGCGGCATCGGCGGCAAAGCCTTCAGTTCTTCAGCTTGTAACCGGTCTTGAAGATCCAGGCCGTGATCGAAAGGCAGGCGGCCAAAAACACGACGACGATGCCCAGGCTGATCAGTGGGTTGACGTCTGCGATCTCGAAGAAGCTCCAGCGGAAACCGGAAACGAGATACAGCACCGGATTGAAGTGGCTGACCGTCTGCCAGAACGGCGGAAGCATGTCGATCGAGTAGAAGCTGCCGCCCAGAAAGACGAGTGGCGGGATCACCAGCATCGGAATCACGTTCAACTGCTCGAAATCCTTCGCCCAGATACCGATCATGAAACCGAAAAGGCTGAAGCTGACCGCTGTCAGGACGAAGAACAGAACCATCAGGAAGGGATGGGCGATAGAGATGTCCACGAAAAGCGACGCCGTGACGAGGATGATCGTTCCGATCAGCAGTCCCTTGGTCGCGGCCGCGCCGACATAGCCGATGACGATCTCGACCACCGAGATCGGCGCCGACAGGATTTCATAGATCGTGCCGGTGAACTTCGGGAAGTAGATGCCGAACGATCCATTGCCGATGCACTGGTTGAGCAGCGTCAGCATGATGAGGCCGGGCGCGATGAAGGCGCCGTAGGGCACGCCGTCGACCTCCTGGATACGCGAGCCGATCGCCGCGCCGAACACGATGAAATAGAGCGAGGTCGACACGACCGGCGAGATGACGCTCTGCATGAGGGTGCGGCGGGTGCGCGCCATCTCGAAGAGGTAGATCGACTTGATGGCCTCGAAATTCATTTCGCCTCTCCCACCAGTTCGACGAAGATGTCTTCCAGCGTGCTCTGCTGCGTCGAGACGTCCTTCAGCCGAAAACCCTCTTGCGCGATCGCGCTCAATAACCCCGTGATGCCAGTGCGCTCGCCGCTCGTTTCATAGTCGTAGATCAGGGCGCGGCCTTCGCTCCCGATCCGCAGATTGAAACGCGCCAAGGCTTCGGGAACGACAGCGACCGGTTCCGCAAGCTCGACCGTCAACGTCTTGCGTCCGAGTTTCTGCATCAGCGCCGCCTTATCCTCCACGAGCAGGATCTCGCCCTTGTTGATGACGCCGATGCGATCGGCGATCTCCTCGGCCTCCTCGATGTAGTGCGTCGTCAGGATGATCGTGACGCCGGAGGCGCGCAGCCGCTCGACCAGTTGCCACATGTCCTTGCGCAGGGCCACGTCGACGCCCGCGGTCGGCTCGTCGAGGAAGAGCACCTTCGGTTCGTAGGAGAGCGCCTTGGCGATCAAAACGCGCCGGCGCATGCCGCCGGACAGGTGCCGGAGCATGGAATCCTTCTTGTCCCACAGCGACAGCTCGCGAAGGATGCGTTCAATCAGTACCGGATCGGGCTTCTTGCCGTGCAGTCCGCGGGAAAAGGCCACGGTGTTGAACACGGTCTCGAAGGCATCGAGCGTCAGCTCCTGCGGTACGAGGCCGATGATCTCGCGCGTGCGACGGAAATCCTTGACCACGTCGTGGCCGGCGACGGTCACGCGGCCGCCGCTCGGCATGACGATGCCACAGATGATGGAAATCATTGTCGTCTTGCCGGCGCCGTTGGGGCCGAGCAGCGCGAGGATTTCGCCTTCCTCGATGTCGAGGTTCACCCCCTTCAAAGCCTGGAAGCCGCTGGCATAGCTCTTGGTGAGGTTCTGGATGCTGACGATGGGAGCCATGAATGGACCAATGCAAGTGGCGGGAAGCAGGCAGGACGGTCTCTGGGTACCCGGAGACGCGCGCTCTGCCGGAAATGGCGGGGTGCGCCGCTATATGGGACCGGCTGCGGCCGATTTCATCCCCCGAGGCGAAAAAATGTCACGTGCACACGCAGATGCTGCAGATCGGCGCAGAGCTCCAAGCAAGACCGGTCAACTGTCATGAAACCGTGACGGTCTTCAATCATCCTCGGAGCCGAGGCAGGAAGCCGCCACCGCGTCGCCCCGGCGCTTTCCGCTCGCAATGATTGCGACATCGCCTCCGCCTTGCTGTCCCCTTGGCAAGGCCGGACGGATGGATGAACCATCCGCAAGGAAGCGCCGCCCGCGGGATCCCCTTCCGCTGGCCACCTGTATCGCGTCGGCGCAGCCGCGACGCCCTGATGAAGCGTAACTTGGCCGGCTCCAGGGCCGGTCCTTTTTTTCCTTCAGCCCAAACAGGGTGAAAGCCGATCAAAGGCTGCAGTGACGATATCCCGACTTGCGCATCCTGAGATCGAAGTGAAAGTGATCCTTGTGGAAGCGGTCGCTTCCAGGGCCGAGCACCGTGGTGAAATACTTGCAGCTGTCGCTGCGCACCGCCTTCAGCAACCCCTTCTCGCGAAAGGCGAAGAAGCTCTTGTTGCGGACGAGGATCGCCTTGCCGCTGTTGAGGACGATCTTGCCGACGTCGATGGCGTTGCCCTTGGCGTGTTCCGACATGGCGGCGCCGCGCCGCGAGTTCATCGTACGGCAGGAATAGGACGACATCTGGTGGATCGACTTGACGCCGGAGAGGTAGCGCATGCGCGCTGACGGCGCGAGTTCGTTCTTCACCCAGCGCGCGAACGCCTCGGTGATCTGGCAGTTCACCTGCGCGGCCGGCTTGATCTGGATGCCGCCGGACAGGCCCTGCAGTTCGATCGGATAGGCTATGCCGCAGGAATTGCCCTTGCCGATCCGCGGCAGGTCGCGGAACTTTACACCCAGCCGCTGCAGCCGCTGCCGACAGGCCTTCTCCGCCGCCGGCATCCCGCCCAGCGTTTCCGGCACCGACATCGGATTGCTGAAGCGGGGGATATAGGCGACCTTCTCCTGCTGCGATGCCGGTGCTGCCGTTGCAGCCGCCGGGGCGGAACCGCCCAGCTCCGCGCCGGCGCCAGACATCGGCATTGTCGTCGGCATTGACATCTGCTCCGGCGTGGACGCAGGCCCGTCCAGTTGCCGGGGCGCATCCGTCCCGATGCCGTCGACCACGACCTGGGTGGCGTTGCCTTCCGCGATCTCCTCGGCCTGCGCCTCGGCAAGCCCTTGGACGGGCGCAACGCCGAGCCCGGCATCCATGTTCACGCCATCCTGCGGTACCTGCATCGTCCCGTAGGCGACCTGCGGCTCCGTCACGCCCATTGCCTCGTCGCTGTCGATCTTCGGCAAGGCGCCGGCTGGCTGAGCCTGCCCCCCACCGTATGCGTCGTCCGTGACCACGGCGCTGTTTCCCGCGACCGTGACCGGCATCCCCGTCGCGGGATAGGCCGCGGCGGCGTCGCCGGACATACGTCGCGCACGCGGCTCACCCGCAGGCCTGATCGCGTTGACCGTGCTTTCGCCGTCGATGCTTGCCGGCGGCATCATCCCGTCCGAGCACGCGGCGAGCAGCAGCGTCGCCAGCAGCGCGGCCGGAAGACCGGATGAAAAGGCAGACGCGATACTCATGGCACTTCCCATTCCGCTTGCGGTCCGACAGCCGGCAGAAGGCCAACCGCCACGTATTCCGGCATGGTGCAGACATCCTATGTTCGCATTTGGGACGAAACGGACACGCCGCGCGGCGCAATGCTACGCCCCTGCAAATCAACGAAATTTTAGAACGGCAGGGTAAACGAAGGGTTTCGCGGCAACTCGCCGGATAGAGCGGCAGCCCATGGCCGCTATGGGAAACGGCCCGGCGCAAGCGCCGAGCCGTTACTGTCTGTCAAACCTCCTGGCCGCATACCGTTGACGGAACTGCCGATTTGAACGTCAGGCCGCGCGCATCTGCGCGGCTTCCTGCTGCGTCGAAAGGCGGAAATTCTGCAACAGCGACCGCAGCTGCGCGCTTTCCTCCGTCAGTGTCTGGCCGGCCGCGTTGGTCTCCTCGACCATCGCCGCATTCTGCTGGGTCATCTGGTCCATCTGGTTCACCGCGGTGTTGACCTCGGCAAGACCGACGGACTGTTCGCGGGCGGCGGTCGCAATCAGCTTGACCTGATCGTTGACCTGGTTGACGAGATGCTCGATCTCCGCCAGCGCCTCGCCGGTCGAGCGCACCAGCGCCACCCCGTTTTCGACTTCCATCGCCGAATTTCCGATCAGCCCCTTGATCTCCTTGGCGGCCTTGGCGGACCGCTGGGCCAGTTCGCGCACTTCCTGTGCCACGACCGCAAATCCCCTGCCCGCCTCGCCTGCGCGCGCCGCCTCGACGCCCGCATTCAGTGCAAGAAGGTTCGTCTGGAACGCGATCTCGTCGATCACGCCGATGATCTGGCTGATGCGGCTGGAGGCGTCCTCGATCCGGCCCATGGCCGCCACCGCGTCGCGGACGATGGCGCCGGAACGACCGGCACTGTCGCGCGTCTGGGCAACCATGCGGCTTGCCTCGGAGGCACGATCGGAGGCGCTGCGAACGGCGACGGTGATTTCGTCCAGCGCGGCTGCCGTCTCCTCGAGGGAAGCGGCCTGCTGCTCGGTGCGATGGGACAGATTGTCGGCCGCAGCAGCGATGCCGCCAGCGTTGCCGTGCACCACGTCGGTCGAATGGGCGATCGCGGAAATCACGCCGTTGAGCGCCTGCGCCGCCTGGTTGAAGTCGTCGCGCAGCTTGGCATATTCCGGCGCCATGGCACCGATCCGTGCGGACAGGTCGCCGCGCGCCAGTTGTTCAAGAGCCTTGCCGAGGATCGCCATCGCATCCGCCTGCGACTGGCTGTGTGCGCGCTGACGGTGTTCGCCCTCGCTGCGCTCGGCATCGAGCCGGCGCTGCTGCTCGCCTTCGCGGCGGCGCAGTTCGGCCCGCTCCTCAACCGTGTCGCGCAGGACCGCGACCACCTTCGCCATGTCGCCGATTTCGTCTCCGCGCCCCGTTTCCGGCACCTCGCCCGAAACATCCTCGCGTCCGATCGCTTCCATCGATGCCTTCAGCCGTTCGATCGGCAGCACGACGCTGCGAACGATCGCATAGGCGAGCAACACGATTGCACCCGCACCCAGTCCGAGCAGGCCCGCCATGAAGAGCGCGTTGCTGCGGAACATGGCGGCGAGGTCGTCGGAATAGACGCCAGTGCCGACCACCCAGCCCCAGGGCGCAAAGCCGGCGACATGCGAATATTTCAGCACCGGCTCGTCGGCACCGGGCTTCGGCCAGTAATAGTCGACGAAACCCTCACCTTTGGTCTTCGCCACCTGTGCGAATTCCTTGAAGATGAATTTGCCGTCGGGATCCTTCATGCCGGACTGGTCGGTGTTGTCCATTTCCGGCTTGATCGGATGCATCAGGACGCGGGCATCGAGGTCGTTGATCCAGAAATAGCCGCTGCCCTCGTAGCGCAGCGCCCGGACCGCGTCCTTGGCGCGCGCCTGCGCTTCCTCGCGACTCAGCACGCCGGCCGTCTCCTGCCCGTGATAGAACTCGAACAGCTTGACCAGGCTCTCGTCCATCGCCCGTAGTTTGGCCTTGCGCTCCACCACCATCAGATCCTGGTAGTGAAACAGCGTGTAGACGGATACAGCGGAAAACACGGCCAAGGCCACGCCGACCAGCAGATAGAGTCTGGCAGAAATCTTCAAGTTGCTCACGAAATGCCCCCTCATAGTCCGGTCGACAATTCCTCCCGGTTTGCCCGGATATTTGGTTGGATAGGTTAAATTCGACTAAATTATCACATATCAAATCATGGGTCTGGACGCCGGTTTTACCGACATATTCCCGCTTGCCAGGCACCGCCGCCCACCGCCGCCTTTCTCACCGCGCGAGACTGGGCTAAACGGAGATGCGATACAGGGAGCACCGATTCATGACCGACCCCGCCTCTCCACACGGCCAGTTGACGCTCAGGACCCTTGCCATGCCCGGCGATGCCAATGCGGCCGGCGATATTTTTGGCGGCTGGGTCATGTCGCAGATGGACCTTGCTGCCGGCATCCGCGCGGCCGAGCGCGCCCGCGGCCGCGTCGTCACCCGTGCCGTTCGCGAAATGGCATTCGAGCTGCCCGTGAAGATCGGCGATACGATCAACGTCTATACCGAAGTCACACACGTCGGGCGCACGTCGATCACGCTTCTGGTCGAAGCCTGGGCCCACCGTTATCTGACCGGCCGCCTCGACAAGGTGACAGGCGCCACCTTCGTCATGGTGGCGCTCGACCACGAAGGTCGTCCTGCCGTCGTTCCTGCAGAATAGGACGCGCCGCGCGCTCCGTGGCCGGGCGGACGGTGGACTTCGTCGCGCGCCTCTGACAATCTGCCGCAAAAGTTGCAATGATCACGCGGCCGCGGGAGCCCCAGCCCGTGCACTGCGACCGCACGCCGCTCTCACCGGCCCGGTCCCTTCGCCGCCTCCCGACATGGAGACAGTGTCCGATGGACCACCCGGCGACGGATCCAGCCCTGTTCAACCATATCCGCGTCGTCGTCGGCATGGTTCTCAGCCTCTCGATCGCACGCCTACTGACCGGCCTGGCGGTATTCATCCAGCATCCCGGCCGGACGCGCATCTATTGGGTCCATCTCGGCTGGGTGCTGTCGATGTTCCTGTTCCTGCTGCATTTCTGGTGGTGGGAATACCGGCTGGCTGCCCTGACGTCGATCGACTTCGCCGTCTACATGTTCCTGATCGGCTTCGCCTGCCTGTTCTTCTTCCTGTGCGTCCTGCTGTTTCCCACCTCGATCGAGGAATACAGCGGCTATGAGGATTACTTCCTGTCGCGCAGGGCTTGGTTTTTCGGCTTTCTGGCGCTTGCCTACACAGTCGACCTTGCCGACACCGCATTGAAGGGGCTGCCCTATTTCGAGTCCTTCGGCTACGAGTATCCGCTGCGCAACGGCACCTATATAGTGCTCTGCGCTATCGCGATGATGACGGCCAACCGGACGTTTCACGCGGCTTTCGTCTCCGCCGGCCTGATCTACCAGATCAGCTGGATCTTCCGTGCCTTCGACGTCCTCAATTGATCAGCCGCGCAGGTAGCTCGCGCCGGTCTCCAGCGTCAGCCCCGGAAACACGCTGCTGCCCAGCGCCTTGGCGGAAATGCCGAACTGCTGATAGAGCATTGCGGCAGCGAGCTGCCGCAAGTCCGTGGTCGGCTGCAGGTCCCGCCCATCGAGAAGGCTTGCTTCGGAAAGCGTTGGCCAGTTGCCGTGTATCCTGCCACCGGCAACCGCACCGCCTGCAATGATCGCCACGCCACCGGTACCGTGGTCGGTGCCGGCGGAACCATTCTCCTGCGCCGTCCGGCCGAATTCCGTGATCGCCAGGATCGCCGTCCTGCGCCAGACGTCCGGCCGCAGGTTTGCCTTTAGCGTCAGGATCGCCGTGCAAAGCTCGCCGACCGGCTTTTTGAAGGTGCGATCCTGACCGACATGGGTGTCCCAGCCGGAGATCGAGAAGCTGGCGATTCGGTGCTCCCCGGAAAGCATGCCGGCGGCGAGCCTTGCCACCGATTCGACGCCGCTGCTGCGTTTTTCGCCCGCATAGATGCCGTCGGAAAACATGTCCGTCGCGACTGCCTCTGCCATCGCGGCGGCAAAGACGGGATCATTGCGATACAGACGTGTGAAAAAACTTCGCTCGTCGTCGGCCAGCTCCAGGTTCGCCCGCGTCGACCAGACGTCGACCGGGTTCGGCCCCGCAAGGATGAGTTCGGACGTCGTATTCACGTCGATGGCCTTTCGCGCGCTGCCGCGCGTTATGCCGGCGATCGCCCTGTTCAGCCACCCCGTACGCTCGTCTTGCACGGCGGCGCCGCCGCTCTCAAGCATGTCCTGCCCGTCGAAATGGCTACGGCCAGAGCGGTAGGGCGTCGAAATGGCGTTGACGAAGCCGAGCTCGCCCGCACGCCACAGCGGCAGCAAGGCCTCGGCGGCCGGATGCAGGCCGAAGTAACCGTCGAGATCGTGCAGGCCCTGCTCCGGCAACAGCGACAACTTCGGGCGCAGCAGCCGCAGGGCGGGATCGCCATAGGGCTGCACGAGCGCCAGTCCGTCCATCGCGCCGCGCAGGACGATCGTGACGAGCCGGTTGTCGCCGGGCAAGGCCGCAAAGGTGACGGGGGTCGCGAGCGGTGCGGCCGCCACGCAGCAGGCGGCGCCAAGGAATGTGCGGCGGCTGAAATCTGTCGTCATCGCATCCGCTCCTCAGCGCCTGTTGAATTCCGGCGAGGCCAGCACCATCGCCAGTCCGATCTCGCGGCTCGGTGCGCGCGCGACCGACTGAATGGTGTCGTCCCGGGCCAGATCGCCCAGCGTCGCCTGCAGGAGCCCGCGCGGATCCTGCCCTTCGCCGAACCGAGCGACCAGCGTTCGGGACCAGGCGATCCGCTCGGTCAGCTGGCTGGCGGTGATCCAGCTTGCGAGATTCTCATCCCATCCGGCCGGGCTGGCCGGCTTCCACATCGGCTGACCGAACCGGCTCAGCGCGCCCACGGAATAGGGGTTGGCCCGGAACGGAATGCGCCCGTCGGCAGTCGGAGCGGCCACGAGCCCCACCCCGCCGGTCTCGCTCATTGCCGCCGGTGTGTTTCTTTCAACGCCGGCACCGGAAACTCCCGTCATGTCCATGTCGTTGCCAGCCACCGGCTTCGCCATGGCCGGCTGGGCCGGCTCAGCCATCGTTCCTGTCTCCGCTCCTGCCGCTACCATCGATTGCACGTCCGCCACCCGAACCGGTGCGAGCGCGTCGCCCGGCACGTTCAGCGCGCGAAGCCCGGCGACGACGAATTCATAGGGCTGCCGCGCCTTCTGCCCTTCCTGTTCCCAGCTGCGCGGATGCTCCAGCATCGCCCGGTAGACGTCCGGCAGATTGCCGTCGCTTTCGGACCACGCCGCCACCATGGCTTCGACGACCTCTGTGGGCGGATCGTCCGCGATGAAATGGACAACGAGCTTGCGGCAGATGTGGCGCCGCGTCGCCTCCTTCCCGGCCAGATCCGACAGCAGGGCCTTCACGTCTTCCAGGCGGCGCACCGGACCGCCATAGTCGGTGCCCAGAACGCGGTGGATGCCGGGTTCGGCCCGGTCCTGGTGATAGGCCATTCTGAATTTCCAGCTTTCGCTGTCCAGCCCGGTCAGAACACAGGCCGCCGCACGCACGTCGTCCTGCGTATAGCCGCTGCCGGCGCCCAACGTATGCAGCTCGATCAGCTCGCGTGCGAGGTTCTCGTTCAGCCCGAGCCCCTTTTTGACGCCGTAGGCGGAGCCGGGCCCGACCGACTTGGTCTGGTCGAGATAGATCAGCATTGCCGGATGCAGCGTCGCCGCAGTCAACAGCTGTTTGAACGACCCGGCGAGATTGGGACGCAGCGCCTCGGCCTCGTAGAGCCCTACCAGCACGCGCATGGCGCTCGACTTGCCGGCGCTGATGGCGAAATGACCGCACCAGAACGAGGCCAGCCGCTCGAAGAAACCGTTCGGCGATTCGACCGCGTGACGGATCTTGAGATGCTGGTCGCGCAACGATGCTGCCGTCAGCCCGATTTCGTAGGGGTTGACCGTACGGTCGCCGACCTTGCGTACGGTGCCGTTCTTCTTGGCGTCCTGGTTTGCGCGAAACAGGGTTCGGAACTGCGCGAAGCTCGCCCGCCGTCCGTCGATCCCGTCATAGGGGAATGGACAGGTCTCGGCGACGCCGCGCTGCACCTGCGCCATCAGCGCATCCACATCCTCCGCCGGCGGCTCGCCCGGTCTCGGGCCGAGGCCGAAGCGATGCGCCGCGATCGTGCCGAAGGACGGGATCATGAGGCTTCATCCTCTCTATGGAGAACCACTAGCGCGCGATTGCGACTTCTTTTCCGCCGAGACCCGCGTTCACTAACCCTTGAAGACGAAGGCGGCGCCGGCGGCGATCAGGGCGAAGCCGACGAGGTGGTTCCAGGTCAGGCTCTCCTTGAGGAAGAACACCGAGAAGCCAGCGAAGATGACCAGCGTGATCACCTCCTGGATCGTCTTCAGTTGGGCGGCGGAATAGACCTCGTGGCCGATGCGATTGGCGGGCACCGCCAGGCAGTACTCGAAGAAGGCGATCGCCCAGCTCGCCAGGATGACGAGATAGAGCGGCGCGGCCTTGACCTTGAGATGGCCGTACCACGCGAAGGTCATGAAGACGTTGGACAGGCAGAGCATCACGATCGGCCACACGGCCGCGGGATTGAAGGCGAAAGGCATGGGCGGGGTCCGGTTCCTGAGGGGATTTCGCAATGTCATAGACGATTCTCGCGCGGCCTGCGAAAGGCATTCGCGACGCCGAAGCGGAACGCCAAAACCATGGCGGCATGATGGCCCCCGCCTGCCGACGCCGCGCGCGATCCGTTTCCCTTTTGTACTCGTGCCCCCTTCCCTTTCCCGGTGACTCTCTCCATATTCCGCCCATGGCCAGATCACCGAAGAAATCATCCCCCTCGAAACCCGGCTTCGAGGAAGCTCTCCAGTCCGAATTCGAGGGCGCGCCGATCTCCGGCAGCGTCTCCGACTGGGTGAAGCAGCTGGAAGCGGATGCAGAGGCCTCGTCGCTGGAAAGCCAGCGCGAGATCGCCTCGAAGGCCGGCAAGCACCGCAAGAAGGTGGAGAACGCCGCACGCCAGCACGCCGAGAAGGTAGCGCTGGAAAAATCCGCCGGCAGTGCGAAGGGCCGTACGGCCGTCACCGCCCAGAAAACCTCCCGCGGCGTCTCGATCGGCGCCTCCTCCGATCCGAAGACCCGCGCGGCCGCCGGGCTCAATCCGGTCGCCGGTCTCGACGTCAACCTCGAGGAGGCCTCCTCGCTCAACGCCGGTGCGGCCGTCACCGCCACCGTCGAGGCGCTGGCGAAGCTGATCGAGAGCGGCAACCCGCTGCACAAGAACGGCGAGATCTGGACGCCGCACCGCCCGCCCCGGCCGGAAAAGTCGGAGGGCGGCATCGAGATCCGCATGGTCTCCGAGTATGAACCGGCGGGCGACCAGCCGACTGCCATCAAGGATCTCGTCGAGGGCCTGAACAGCGGCGAACGCAGCCAGGTTCTGCTCGGCGTCACCGGCTCGGGCAAGACCTTCACCATGGCCAAGGTGATCGAGGCGACGCAGCGCCCGGCGCTGATCCTCGCGCCGAACAAGACGCTCGCCGCCCAGCTCTACTCCGAATTCAAGAACTTCTTCCCGGACAACGCGGTCGAGTACTTCGTCTCCTACTACGACTACTACCAGCCCGAGGCCTATGTGCCGCGCTCGGACACCTACATCGAGAAGGATTCCTCGATCAACGAGCAGATCGACCGGATGCGCCACGCCGCCACCCGCGCGATCCTCGAGCGCGACGACTGCATCATCGTCGCCTCCGTCTCCTGCATCTACGGTATCGGCTCGGTCGAGACCTATACCGCCATGACCTTCCAGATGACCGTCGGCGATCGCCTCGACCAGCGCCAGCTGCTCGCCGACCTCGTCGCCCAGCAGTACAAGCGCCAGGACATCAATTTCGTCCGCGGCAGTTTCCGTGTCCGGGGAGACACCATCGAGATCTTCCCCGCCCACCTCGAGGATGCCGCCTGGCGCATCTCCATGTTCGGCGACGAGATCGACGCGATCACCGAGTTCGACCCGCTGACCGGCGCCAAGACCGGCGACCTGAAGAGCGTGAAGATCTACGCCAACTCGCACTACGTCACCCCGCGCCCGACGCTCAACGCAGCGATCAAGTCGATCAAGGACGAGCTGAAGCTGCGCCTGGCGGAACTGGAGAAGGCCGGCCGCCTGCTGGAGGCGCAGCGGCTGGAGCAACGCACCCGCTACGATCTGGAGATGCTCGAGGCCACCGGCTCCTGTGCCGGCATCGAGAACTATTCGCGCTACCTCACCGGCCGCAAGCCGGGCGAGCCGCCGCCAACGATGTTCGAATACATCCCCGACAACGCGCTGGTGTTCATCGACGAGAGCCACGTCACCATCCCGCAGATCGGCGGCATGTACCGCGGCGACTTCCGCCGCAAGGCGACGCTGGCCGAATACGGCTTCCGCCTGCCCTCGTGCATGGACAACCGCCCGCTTCGCTTCGAGGAATGGGACGCGATGCGCCCCGACACGATCGCCGTTTCCGCCACGCCCGGCAACTGGGAGATGGAGCAGGCCGGCGGCGTCTTCGCCGAGCAGGTGATCCGCCCGACCGGGCTGATCGACCCGCCGGTGGAGATCCGCTCCGCCAAGACGCAGGTCGACGACGTGCTCGGCGAGATCCGCGACACCGCGCAGCGCGGTTACCGCACCCTCGTCACCGTGCTGACCAAGCGCATGGCCGAGGACCTGACCGAATACCTGCACGAGCAGGGAGTCCGTGTCCGGTACATGCACTCCGACATCGACACGCTGGAGCGCATCGAGATCATCCGCGACCTGCGGCTCGGCGCCTTCGACGTGCTCGTCGGCATCAACCTCTTGCGCGAGGGCCTCGACATTCCCGAGTGCGGCTTCGTCGCCATCCTCGACGCCGACAAGGAAGGCTTCCTGCGCTCGGAGACCTCGCTGATCCAGACGATCGGCCGCGCGGCGCGCAACGTCGACGGCAAGGTCATCCTCTATGCCGACCAGATCACCGGCTCGATGCAGCGGGCGATGGACGAGACGGCCCGCCGCCGCGAAAAGCAGATGGCCTACAATGCCGAGCACGGCATCACGCCGGAATCGGTCAAGGCAAGGATCTCCGACATCCTCGACAGCGTCTACGAGCGCGACCACGTCCGCGCCGACATTTCCGGCGTCTCCGGCAAGGGTTTTGCCGATGGCGGCAACCTCGTCGGCGCCAATCTGCAGACCCATCTCAACGCACTGGAAAAGCAGATGCGCGACGCCGCGGCCGACCTCGACTTCGAAAAGGCCGCCCGCATCCGCGACGAGATCAAGCGCCTCAAGGCCGCCGAACTCGCCGTGATGGACGACCCTATGGCGCGGGAGGAGGCAAGGAGCCTGGAAAGAAGCGGCAAGGCTGGCCGCCCCTTATCCGCCCTGCCGGGCACCTCCGCGTCTGACGGGGAGAAGGGACAAGCCGCAGCCTCTCGATCCCCCTCGCCCCGCCAGCCGGCAGACGGCCGGGTTGAGGGGCAAAGCCTCTTCCAGAAACCCTCGCTCGACGACATGGGTCCGGGGACCGACACCGAAATTCCTTCTCCCCGTTCACGGGGAGAAGGTGCCCGAAGGGCGGATGAGGGGCAGTCGCTGTTCCGGAAAAATTGCCTGGACGAAATGACCGTCGGCCGCACCGAAAAACCGGTCACGGGCGCCCTGCCGGAAAAACCCGAAGAGGCAAAGAGCACGAAGAAGCGCTTCTCGCCACTGCTCGAAGGCCAGCCGGAACGCGGCGACGCCCCCGCCCCGCGCCCGTCATCCCCCACGCCGTCATCAGGCGCGTCCCGTGGCTCCGCCGACGACGCCAAACCCGTCGTCCGCGGCAAGGTCGGCGTCGGCAGCTACGAGGACCCGGGCGAGGAGAAGCGGAAGGCCAAGGGCAAGGGCAAGACGGGGCGGCCTGGGCGGTAGCCCCGGACAGTCGGCGGACCGGGGCGACAGATCCAGCGCGCCGCCCCATCCTCTACCGTCATGCCGGACTTGATCCGGCATCCAGCGCGCGATGTCCATTGCGCAGAAGACTCTTCCATGTGAGGGTCCTAAGACTTCATTCACGGCGCAGACGCGCCGTGTCTGGATGCCGGATCAAGTCCGGCATGACGGGTGAAACAGGCCGCCATGCAACCCCGACTTGCCTTCACGCAAGACCACCCGCATCATCGCCGCATGAAAGGCTACGTCTACATCCTCGCCTCACAACGCAACGGCACGCTCTATACCGGCGTAACCACCGACCTGCCGCGTCGTCTCTTCGAGCGCCAGAACGACCTGACGCCCGGCTTCACTTCCCGCTACGGCGTCAAGACGCTGGTCTGGTTCGAGGAGCACGACCTCGTCACCGACGCCATCGCCCGCGAAAAGGCGATCAAGAACTGGCCGCGCCGATGGAAGCTCGACCTGATCGAAGCCGCCAACCCCGACTGGGACGACATCGCACACTACTTGCACGGCCTCTGATCCGAACGGCGCCAGCCTCGACCCGTCCTGTCGCCACCGCCATCCCTGTCAGGCTCCCCACCATCCGTCATGCCGGACTTGATCCGGCATCCAGCCACCGCGCGTCCGCGCGGTGAATGGCTCCCGAACGCTAGTCCTCGGTAATTTCAACCAGTTCTTCCGCGCGATGGACATCGCGCGCTGGATGCCGGATCAAGTCCGGCATGACGGAAGAACTGGCGCGTCGTCCGCAGCAAGGTCGGAGTCGGCAGCTACAAGGACCCGGGCGAGGAGAAGCGGAAGGCAAAGGGCAAGGGCAAGACGGGGCGGCCGGGCCGGTAGCCCCCGACAGGGCGCGGACCGGGGCGACAGATCACGCGCGCCGCCCCCTCCTCTACCGTCATGCCGGACTTGATCCGGCATCCAGCCACCGCGCGTCTGCGCGGTGAATGACTCCCGAACGCTAGTCCTGGTAATTTCAGCCAGTTCTTCCGCGCGATGGACATCGCGCACTGGATGCCGGATCAAGTCCGGCATGACGGAAAGTTGGCGTCACGTCCGCGGCAAGATCGGCGTCGGCAGCTACGAGGATCCGGGCGAGAAATCGCGCAAGGTGAGGACATAGCGCGAGGCGGGCAGACCGAGGCGGTAATTCCGCAACAGAACGCGTACCTGAACGACAGATCCCGCGCGTCGTCCCGTTTCCCTTTCCTCCGTCATGCCGGACTTGATCCGGCATCCTGCCACCGCGCGTCTGCGCGGTGGCAGCAATTCCGCGAGAGGTTCCAGCAGGCCACAATTTCTTGTTGAAAAACACTTCTCTACAGCTTCTTTGCCTTCGATGGTGGTCATACACTGAACACCTGACGCGGAGGGTGGAATTTAATGGCTAAATATTTGCGCAAGAGTTCAAATCCAATCATCCTTCGCCCGGACGCAAACATTGGCAATTCGTCAGCGGAGGCTGACGACGAGTTTCTATTTGATTGTTTCTTTGATCATCCTTCACTGGCCGTCCTGAGAGATTTATCGAGTGCGAAGCTGTTTGCGTCAGGGAGAACAGGGATTGGAAAAACTGCACTCCTTCGAATGATCGCGAGAAAGAGTGAACATGTATCACACGTTGATCTGACTGACTTAGCACTAAATTACGTAGCAAATTCGGACATAATTCAATTTCTAAACGCCATAGACTTAGACTTAGACCTGTTTTACCAAACCCTATGGAAGCACGTTTTATGCATCGAGTTCATAAGGCTAAGGTTTAACGTTGACGACAGCGATGCATCTCGGTTTGCATTCTCGCGTTTATTTGAAATATTCTCCGGAGACGCACGCAAGAAGGCAGCTTTGGACTACCTGCGAGAATGGGAGAGCCGATTCTGGATAACAATGGATGAAAATATAAAGGAGATCACACAGAAGGTTGAGAGCACAATCGACGCCGAACTCTCCGCGGAGGTCGAGAAATTTAAAGGGCGAGCCGGGTATGCGCGCACCCTAAGCGCAGAAAAAAAATCTGCCTTGACCCACAGAGCTAAGAAGATTGTAAACTCAGAGCTTCTAACCGATCTCTCAAAGGTCCTCGACCTTCTTTCAGAATACGATGGCAAAGATAGATACTCTAGCAATTATTACATATTGATAGACAAGCTCGATGAGAAATGGGTTGATGATCGCATCCGCTATCAACTTATTCGCGCCCTGATCGAATGCTTACGATCATTCCGAAAAGTCAGAAATCTCAAAGTTATAGTTGCATTGCGCTCTGACGTTCTTGAACGCGTGGTGCAGGAGAGCTCTCACGCTGGATTTCAACGTGAAAAGTATGACGACTATTTCCTTAGAATAAGGTGGACCAAGGATCAACTGTGGCAATTGGTAGAAAAAAGAATAAATTTTCTATTTAGAAGAAAATACTCTTCCGAAAATATCTTCTTTTATGATGTATTTGAAAAGAAAGTTGGGGGAAAGGATTCTTTTGATTATATGATTGAGAGAACACTTTTGAGACCAAGAGACATAATTTCATACATAAACATTTGCCTTTCCCTTGCGCAGGGGCAAGATCATGTTTCGCAAAAAATTATTCGCCAAGCAGAGTCTGAATATTCAAGAATTCGACTGCAAGCCCTCACTCAAGAATGGGAGAGTTCCTACCCATCCATCAAGATTGCCTTTAATCTCATTTCCGGACGGGGTGGTCGGTTTAAACCAGGTGATATTTCCGGCCGTGAATTTATCGAAGAGTTTATTCTTGAGGTGGACGACAAAATTCAATCCGATACTGACCCAATCGCTAAACACGTAAGGGATTACCTGAGACGCGAAAGCCCGGAAAAACTGTTAACTACTGCACGCTTGCTCTTTTCCACACTTTACCGAATTGGCGCCGGGGGCCTTAAATTGGCACCGAACGAACCGTATCTTTATGCGTACAAAGATGTATCGGTTGTGCTGCCTGAAGCAATTACGGGCGAAGCCAAATTCATCGTTCATCCGATGCTACACAGGGCTCTGAATATAAGTGAACACGCTTAAGGATCACCTGGCAGTTTAATACATCGGTCTGGCACTTGCTCATTTTCCGGCTTGGAGCATTGCTTAGTGGTGGCTCGCCTGAGAGGCGGTAGGCTACCATCGGAACTGGGAACGATCTTTGAATTTCCCCCAACAAAATCAACACCCCCGCCCCAGTTTACGCAGGCGAGTTCGCGCGGGCAGGATCGCGCAGGCAGGGTCTTGCGGTCGGGAGCCGCGCCGGCGAGCCGTCCCTTCGCCGCCGCCATCGCCGGCCGATCGCGCGGCCATGCCCTCGCCTGCCCTCCTTCCGCACGCCATCTCCGCCGCCACGTCCACCAGCCCATGGAGCCGAACGATGTCCGACGACCCATTCCAGCTCGACCGGACCGATGCCGCCGGCCGCTGCCTCGATCCGCCGATCCACCGGGAGGTGGAGCGGGCCGCCTGCGCCCTGCTGCTCTTTCCGGAATTCGTCTGCCGCCGCCCTCCGTGCCGGCGGGCGCTGAGCTGCGTCCTGCTCGACGGCCGGGACCGCCGGCCCTGCCTCGGCGAGGCGACACCGGCGGCGCGCGCGCTGCACCGGGCGATCTCCTGCGAGGCGCTGCGGCTGATCGAGATGCTGGCCTTCGGGCCTTCGACGCCGGTCACGCCGCCCAGCCGCGACCCGGACGAGCGCGAGGTGCAGGAGGCGGCGGCTGCGATCGTCCGCGCGATGCTGCCGCGCGGCGGCCTGCTGGAGGCGCGGTTTGACACTTGGCACCGCGGCCGCAAGGCCGCGACCGCTCCGCCCTATGCGGGCCGCGACCTTGCGGAATACCGGCATTTCCTGCGTTTCATCGGCGCCCGGCGGATCGCCCCGGAGCTGAAGTGCCGCCGGAACGCCCCGCCCATCCGGACGGCGCACCCGTAATGCCTGCCATGTCGGTGAAGACTTGGGCAGTTGTGCTGGCAGTCGCGGCTGCAATGGCTGCGCTGGCGATGACGGCTGCGATCGCTGTGATCGCGATGATGCCTGTGAGGCTGGTCATGGCGGCGACCGCTGTGACGGCCATGACGACAGTGACGGAAGTGACGGTGGTCATGCCCGCCATGCCTGGAAGGCAACCGCTTCGGTCCCGCGGCGGCACCGAAGCCGCCTTGACGCCGCCTTGCCCCCGTGGGCCGTTACTCGGCCGCCGCCCTGTCGGCGCCCGCCTCGAGCACCGCGGCAAAGGCCGCCGCGATCACCTCCGGGCCCGCGCCCGGCCGGGTCGCGTCGGCGGACAGGATCTGGCGGTAGCGCCGTGCTCCCGGAAAGCCCTGGAACAGGCCGACCATATGGCGGGTCACGTGGTTCAGCCGTCCGCCGCCGGCGACCACGCCGTCCGCATAGACCATCATCGCATCGCGCACGCCTTCCCAGAAGGCCGCGTCGGACAGCGCGCGCCCCTCTCCCCCGCGGGGAGCAGGCGCGTGCCGGACGAGGGAACCCTCAGAGGCGGCGCTGGCGCCAACGCCCCCCTCGCCGCGTCGCGCTGCACGGCACGCCTCCCCGCTGCCGATTAGTGGGTGCGTGTCGCCGACGCTCTCAGGCGGGCCGTCTGCGGCATCGCGTGGTCGACCTCCTTCTTCCCGCCGGGAAGAGGACCCGGTTGGCCGGACGAGCGGGCCGTTGGCGACGGCCGCGGACGGCGATGCATCGAGACTGCGGATGCCCGCCGGCGCGAACACCGCATCCACGCCGGCAAGCACGGCGCTATCCTGATAGGCGGCGCGGCCGAGCATGGCGCCATCCAGCGCCTCCCCCGGCCTGCCGATCTCGGCCTGGGCCTGCTCCAGTGTGTGTAGGCCGCCGTTAAGGCCGATGAACAGGTCCGGGTTCTCCGCCTTCAGCCGGCGCACCAGGGCGTAGTCGAGCGGCGGGATGTCGCGGTTTTCCTTCGGCGACAGGCCCTGCAGCCAGGCCTTGCGGGCGTGCACCCAGACGGCGTCGACGCCGGCGGCCTTCACCCGCGCGACGAGGTCGCGGAGCGCAACCTCCGGATCCTGGTCGTCGACGCCGATGCGGCACTTCACCGTCACCGGGATCTTTACGGCCGCCTTCATCGCAGCGACGCAGTCGGCGACCAGTTGCGGCTCGCGCATCAGGCAGGCACCGAAGGTGCCGGACTGCACCCGGTCGGAGGGGCAGCCGACGTTCAGGTTGATCTCGTCATAGCCGAATTCGGCGCCGATGCGGGCCGCTTCGGCAAGCTTTGCCGGATCGCTGCCGCCGATCTGCAGCGCCAGCGGGTGCTCGACCGTATCGTAGCCCAGCAGCCTGTCGCGGTTGCCGCGCAGGATCGCGTCGGCGACGATCATTTCGGTATAGAGCACGGCGCTCTTCGTCAGCTGCCTTGCGAAATAGCGGTAGTGGCGGTCGGACCAGTCGATCATGGGCGCCGTGGCGAAAAGCTTCGCCCCGGAAATCAGCGCGTTCTCATAAAAATCAGACACTTGCGTCTCTTCCTGCTTGTCTCATTTGACGCGGTTTCAGCTCTTTTTTGCCCATTTGCATCGTGATATTGCTACATTGTAGCAAACGAATATGGCGTGTAGCAAATGGGTACCATTACTGAGCGAAAGCGGCGCGACGGATCAAAGGCTTATATTGCACAGATCCGGATAATGCGAGACGGCGCCACTGTTCACAGCGAGGCGCAGACGTTCGACCGGCGGCCGGCCGCCTCCGCCTGGCTCAAGAAGCGAGAGACCGAGCTTTCCGAACCCGGGGTCCTAAAGAAGCTCACCAAGCGTCAGGCAACGCTGGCTGACGCAATTGACCGCTATATCAAAGAAAGCCGTCGGCAGATGGGGCGGACCAAGGCGCAATGCCTGGAGACGCTGAAAGGTTTTCCCATTGCATCTAAAGCGTGCCGGGACATCGGCTCGTCCGATATCGTCCAACTCGCCTCCGAACTGTCTGACGGGCGTGAGCCGCAGACCGTGGGCAACTATCTGTCCCATCTAGCAAGCGTATTCGCTATCGCCCGTCCCGCATGGGACATCGATCTCGATCGCAGCGCGATGGCGGATGCCGCGGTAGTGCTGAAACGCCTCGGAGTAACCTCGCGGTCGAAACAGCGCGACAGACGACCAACGCTCGACGAACTGGACGCGCTGATGACCTACTATGGCAATCGAGAAGTTCGCCACCCCAACGCCTTGCCGATGCGCCGCGTCGTCGCTTTTGCAATCTTCTCGACCCGACGACAGGAGGAAATAACGCGCATAACGTGGGAGGACCTGGATACGGAACACGGCCGTGTGCTGGTCAGGGACATGAAGAATCCAGGCGAAAAAATCGGCAATCACGTTTGGTGCGACTTGCCGACCGAAGCCTTGCGGATCGCAAATGCCATGCCGCGCACCGCTGAGGCCAGAATATTCCCCTACGACAGCAAATCAGTCAGCGCCTCTTTCACGCGCGCGTGCCTGCTGCTGGGTATAGATAATCTTCACTTCCACGATTTGCGACATGACGGCATATCACGCCTTTTCGAACTCGGTTGGAACATCCCGCATGTAGCGGCAGTCTCCGGGCACAGGTCATGGAACTCGCTCAAGAGGTATACCCATATCAGGCAACGCAACGACAAGTACCTGAGCTGGGAATGGCTGAATGAAATCGCGCCGGTGGTTCAGGATGAAAGCGCTACATGAGAAGCCTTCTCGCACTTCTTTTGCATACTGGCGGAAGGCGTGACAGTAAATCTACCGTGAATTAAGCATTGACTTTAAAATGTTGTCCAGCAAGTGCGCGAGGCGAAACTACTGGCGGAGAGCCATGCCGGCGTAGTCGCCTGCACCCGCGATGCCGACCCGCGGCTTGGCGAGTTAAGCAAATGTTCAGGATGCATAGGTAGCCTTGCGATAGGCGCGACTTGTCATTGCGTACGCGCCGATTTTTCTCTGCCCGCTTCGGCGGGTTCTTTTTTTGGTCAACCGTACCGGATTCGCGGAATCAGACCTTCCCGCAGCGACATACACTGTCGTAGATAGGAACGGCTCGCTATTGCTGAGCCTCCCCCGCGCCGACCTGAGCCAGCAGCGGCGCGTTATTGCCCCGCCATCGTGCGGGGCTTTTTTCGTTCTGGCTTAAGCTGCCGAGCTTGCTGTTGCGCTTCAATGGCCGCAGCGTCTCCACTAGGCGAATACAAGATTCTGCGGAACCGGATCAACGTATTAGCGTTCTCTAAATCACCTTTCCTCGTCCTCCAAGCACTTAACGCGGGAACCAATGGCGTTCCGAAAGCGGCCACCAGGGCGCCGGGGCCAGCGACAGCTGCGGGCGCGCTTCCTGGTATGCTCTGACTTCGCAGACTGCCTCCGGCGAATGGATGGATCCGTCGCAATTGACGGCCGCACACAAGACGATGAAGCTGGGCACAAAGATCAGGGTCAACAGCCCAAAAACGGGCAAGAGCGTCGTCGCGCGGGTCAATGATAGGGGCCCATTCGTTCGAGGTCGCGTGCTGGATCTTTCCAAAGCTGCAGCGATCGAGATCGGCATGATTTCGGCCGGACATGCCCGCGTCTGTTTCGAAGACGTTGATGATGATGCTGCCTGGCACCCGCTGTTGCGACCATCTATTATCGTCCGCCCGATTTGGTAGCCCCGTGGCTGCCGAGCTGGCGTGATCGGCTGCAGCCGCATTAGATATATTTCCCGGGTCCGTAGGCTCGTGGAATCTGAGGGGCAACACTCCGAAACCGCATGATCCGAGGAACCGATCTCGGCGCGAGGGGTTCTACAAACCATCATGCAGACATCATCGTTTGCTTGATACTACAGCCAACCCAGATTTTTGAGGATCACCGACGTGGCGACTGGCACTGTGAAATGGTTCAATAACGACAAGGGCTACGGCTTCATTCAACCAGACGACGGCTCCCCAGATGTCTTCGTCCACATTTCGGCCGTGCAGCGAGCAGGTCTGTCGGGACTAAAAGATGGCCAGAAAGTCTCGTTCGAATTGGCGCGAGACAGGAAGAGTGGAAAGACGTCTGCGGATGACCTTCGGGCGCTATAGGGGTGGCAGCGACGATACTCTGAAACGACGGCGCAGCCAGTGCTTCCCCTCCTGAGGCCATCGCCGCAGAGCCAAGCTCGATAAAGGGCTCGATATACTGCGTGGAGATGGCTCGGCAATGTCAGAACGCTCGCCATGCGTAATTGTTCCGGGTCCTAGGGAACTTTTTTGCTTCAGCGCTGTTCGAGTGCCACGGACGCATCAACGCCCCACTGCGTCCCACCTGCGCAGGAGGCCCGTCGCTTCGCTTTTGGAGCGGCGGGCAGACTGACGGTCCCGCTCCGGTCCAAAAACGAGCGCCAATCGCGGGGCGAGGGAGTGTGCTGTGTTAACAATTTTGCTCGGCGCGGCCCTGGTTGTCGGCGGAATCTTGTTCATCTTTCGTGGTGCAATTCGCCGACGGCCCTTAAGCGATCTGCACAGCCCGTCACCATCCGCCACTGACCCTACCCTTGAGCCCCGAGGGCAGACATTGCGATTCTTGGGACTGACACGAAACTTGCCCGGAATTCTAATGATTGCCGTCGGAAGCGCGATGTTGCTGTTTGGTGCCTACTTTGCAGTCATGTAGCGCGAGAAGCATTTGCCAAAGCTAGCAACAGCTCCGGTAGAACCCTAACTTTTGCCGATGATCACCATTCCAATCCTGCCGATCGCGTCGGTGAAGGTCACACCAAGCGCAATTCCGCCGATGCCGATCACACCGAGCGCGCCGATCCCCATCCGCTCCACCGCTTTACGTCGTCGGTGACGGGCTTCATCTGGGAGACGTCCGAGGTGACCGACGCGTGAGACGATTTCGTCTGTGCGCCGATACACCACCGCATTCCCCCGACCCGAAGCTTGGGCTATGCCATCGGTCACCGATGATCGCTTAGCTTACCTTTTTCGCTGCAGGGAGCACCCAAGATCCATCGAGGATCGACGGATTTCCCTCCTTGGGCCAGTACAGTCGCATCATCAAGATGAACTTGTCCTTCGGAGCCGGGAGCCAGTTCGATTCTTTGTCGGCGCCGGGGGATTCATGCTGAATGTATATGTCGGTCGATCCGTCCGGGTTGGCCTTGAGATCCTGACGCGGGCTGATCGAGTACCGGTTAAGAGGATTTTCGACGAAGAAATAACCGGAGTCATACATCGTGATCGACCAGAACCCGTTGGCCGGGGGCAAATGGCCTTTCGGGAAATTGATCACGTATTTCTCTGACCCATTGTAGTCGCGGGAGATCAGGCCGCCGCCCGACTTGGTGCTTGTCGGATAGACGGCGTCCTGGGGCCGATTGGCTCCAAGACCAATGGCAGTAATCAGGGCCCGCTGGAGATAGTCCGTGCCATACAGTCCGGTCTTCGTCGTATAGGCCCAGCCGTTGATGTCCTTGATATCTCCGCCGCTGTCTTTGAAATGCAGCATGATACGGGCAAAGGCTATTTGCGGCAGCCGCTTGTGCAGGATGATATCCAACTTGCTGGCGTCGAAATCCTGACCCGGCACGATCCCGATGGCAGCCAGTTTCTCCAAGATTGGCGCGTCGGCGGCCGCCGGCGGATTATTCTTCATCAACTCGCAGAACAGCGTGAAATACGACACCGCATCCAGCGCATTGACCTGCTCGCGCACCGCAGTCTTCATATCGATGGCAGGGTCGACCTTGCCGGGAGGTGGTGTGTATTCGGCCCCGTAGGCACTCAACGGCACGAGTTTCACCTCGTCCTGGACTTTATGCACTGCTGCATAGTCTTCAGGCGTCCCAGTGCAATAGATGCGGCCGAGTAGCCAAACCATACTTGTCGGTGATTTATATTCTATGACGCCCTCGGGCAGTTCACCCGACCACCCCGGGCCAGTTATCGCGTAGGTCTGAGCACCAGTTCCGGTCGTCCGCTTGCCCGGCACTTCAAAGACATTGGTCCAGCCGTCGAGCATCGGAAACAGGGCGTAACGATCCCCCATGTCTGGCAGGCTCAGGACGTAGGGCTCCTCGCCGACATCGAAGAACGCATAAGTATAGAGGGTGTCGGCATTTGGCGCGGTCACATCTCGGAACGACGCGTTTGGATATTCGCGCAGGCGGCCGATCTGTCCCATCGGGGCTTTCGTGCCGCGCGGCTCAGCGACGTTTGTAATGACCCGTCTTGTATACTCCATAGTGACAAGCGGATACGCGTATGCGTAAGCCTCTAACGCGGTCCAGAAGTCCGTGCGTCCTAGTAACTCATCGCTGATAGACCCATCCTGTGCGGCAACGCCTCCCCCCATTAGTGCTGCTGCAACACCACCACATGAAGATGCCGTAAACGCTCGACGTGAGATCTTCATCATTGTCTCCCCAACATGGTTGCACTCTGCTAGGGAAAGCTATCTGAAGTAACGTGCATAATCGAGTCCCAAAACTCAACGTAGTAAAACCCGCCCTGGCTTATTCGCTCCAACTGCGCTTTCAGCAACCACCAAAACGACTGCGAGGCCGCGAAAGCCCCGGGAGTAGGGCCGCAGAATGCTGGAACATTTCTTCCCAATCAAAGTGTGAATAGGCAGGTGGCCGCAAAGCCAGCGGAGGATTGACATGGTCTACGCTGTGCGCCGCCCGGGCCTAGGTGTCGATCGCTATTGCAGCATCCCGTCATGTTTCAGCCTGGAAAGCTCCGCACGGATCTTTTTGACGTCAGCGCGGTCGATACGTTTCAGCGACAAGAGTTCCTTATCGCTCATTCGCTCCAACTCGCTTACATTCTGGAAGCCTTGAGACAGTAGGACCACCGTGAGGCGGACGCTTAGTCGAGAGAAATTCAAATCGTTGGGCCCGGGCTTCAACATGCGCACATGGTAATCGGGATAGAGCCCTCCGCAATGCTCCAAAAGGAGACGTTGCCGTTACTTTTGGCGGAGCTGCGAATTTTGAGTAAGCTGAGCGCGTTACTCGGGCTGGGCATGAAGGGGTTATTTGCATGGATGAGCAGAGGAGGAAAATCACAATCGTTCAGCAAAACGGCAAATGGGTAGTCAGCGTAAAGACAGACGAATACTCCAGTCACAAAGCATTTGAAACCGAGGCTGAAGCACGCCAGTTCGCGAGGCAACTGTCAGCAACCGAGTTCACGACAATCGCCGATGAAACGTGATCCGTGGTGGGTCTACGCGATTATCATCGTCGCCATGCTGGGTGCTCTGGCGAGTGCGGTGGGGCGTGTCTGGATGGCGTTCGGCGGATGATAAAACAGCCACCTGAGTGGAACATTTTGCTTCGTGTAGCGTTACGCGACTTGGGCCCGGGAGGCCTTTTTTGGGCCCAATGCGTGCGTCGCGGGGAACGGACGCGAAACACGCGGAGCCAGCGGAGGATGTGACAGGACCTCCGCTGGTGCGTCTGGAAGGCGGCCCTCATGGACTGGACCAAAACAATATGCCCTATAAGTGCCCACCCGGCTACGGAGTTCCGGCCGCCGATCATTGATGGCATTCGAGAGTTCAGCTGTCCCGCCTGCGGGCGATTTCGCGTATTCGAAGATGCAGTGGGGTTGATGGCCAATCTATCCAAAGGCAAGAAAGTGGCGGCGCTTGCGCACGCAGAGCAGCGTTCCAGGAGGGACGGCAGCGTGCCAACGATCGGGCGGGCCGATATCGAGCATAGCTTGGCGATGGGAAACTAATGGCCCGCCTCGTGGTCACAAAGCCCGTAGAAACTCTTTTTGGTTCAATGGAACAATTCATGTGTGCAGCAGTTTATGGGTCGCCGATCCCGGTCGGCAGGTTGCACACGTTCTCAACTGCCTAGCCGGCGGAAATTCCGCCGGTTCTTTTTTGCCAGTGGATTGATATCCTTGGGACTCCAGGAGCTACGACAGTCGGCTTTTTGAGAGGTCGAAGCGCTGGCAGACCTTTAGCATTTCGTGGAGCACGGCGCGATCCGGTTGCTCGCGCCTCTCGAAATCGCCATCCGGATTCGACGGGTTGTTCACACTTCCCATGATCGGCACTATGTGAAAATCGTCGTTGCTGAACGGAGAGTTCCCCGTGATGCGGAATTCGTACCCCGGGAAGTGATCTGATAGGTATGCTGAAAAGCGGTCCTTTGCGTCGACGTATTCTGCCACTCGCCTCCTCGGCGGGACTATCACGAACTGGCTGACTGCTTTTCGGGGCATTCCGTTCTCCCTGGGCTTAGGCTTGATAAGCACGCTTTCCATTGGGAGTCCAATCCTTCCGTTTGCGCCCGTCGCCATGCTGATTTCGTTTTCTGGGTAACTATCCCGGGACACCCAGCGTCTGCTTCTCCGCCCGCCGGCCATTCACGTTATCCAGCCTCTGCAAGATCTCCCGCATGACCCGGATATCGCCGTTCATGTCGTTAAGACTGTCCTGAAGCTCTTTCATCGCCGTGGCCGTGGTTGCGGTGGACTGCTCCGCCACAGACAGCCGGTATTGAAGGTTGTCGATCTTGCCGATGTCCTTTTCCGTGCTCTTCACGCGCTCTTCGAGCTTAGCCATACTGGCACGGTATTCGGCTGACTTCTCCTTTCGGTCCTGTTCGATCGCTGTGCGCCAGGCCTGTAGCTCTTCAATGTCCCTGCTCTTGTCCACCCAGATCGCAACGCCGCCGACACACATGCCGACGAGCGTTATGATTTGGATGATCGTGTTCAGGTTCCATTCGAGCTTCGGGGCGCGTCTCGGTAGTTCCATAGCATCCACCTCTGCCATTTAGTCCCCTGCCTGCATGTGTGCTGTCCGCGGAGCGCCTTGACGCGCGCCAACGCAATTCTCATCTTCTTGCTGTCTACCGCGGCGCCATGGACGGGCGCCGCAGGATAGGAGAACCGCCATGATCCAGCGCTACCTTCCCAGGGAAAGTTTCGTCGATCCTGCTGGCCTCTCAATGCTCGGGAGCACGTTCGACGTGATCTGTCGCCAACGCGGAATAGAGGCCGAAGGCCCAGAGGCAACCGCACTCGCTGGCCTCTTGCTCCGCCACTACCGCGCCGGCATCCATGACCGCGAAAAGCTGCTCGCCATGGCGGGCGAAGCCGATCAGGCTTTGTTCGGCGGCGCCCAATAGGTCAGCACCGCCGGCA
>NZ_JABXYK010000017.1 GCF_013378445.1 Mycoplana rhizolycopersici | reverse complement strand
GTGATGGCATAGAGCGCGAGGTAGCCGTACCAGGGCGTCCCTTCCGGCATGAACGGTAGACCGATGGTGCCGGTTGCAGCGCCGCCGGCTGCGGCTGCGATGGCTTTCGAGATCTTCTGCATGTGGTTTCCTTTCGAGCTTAGGAGGCCGCGAGAATGACCGCGTGGAATTTCTTCGCGTAACCGGCGATATCGTCGGCGCGATCGAGCCCGTTGATGATTCGTCTGGCGTTCGTCCAGTCGGTGGCGGAAGGTTCTTTACCAGCGCCAGCAGGAGGGCGTGAGGGACGCAGATCGCACCCTCCGCGCTATTCACCGGGACAGTGACCGAAAGTTCGGTATCGAGATCCGTGGCCGTCATCACGTTGCCATCGATCTTGACCATCGAAAGCACCGCAATGGTCGTGCGGCGCTCCACCACATGCCCTGCCATGACCAGCGCCGTCTTGAGGCTGGCAGCAGTCGTTTCAAGCTTCATGATTGTCCTCGCTTTCCGGCTTCGCCGCTTCATATCCCCACGCATCCCAGCCAGGGCGAGGCGCGCGGCAGAACAGCTCCAGCCGGGGCACGCCCGGATAAAGCCGCTCGATTGTCTCTGCGTAGAAATCGGGCTTGGCTGAGTGCCGCCCCTTTTGTTCGGAATAGACCGTCTCCGGCTGTGAGCCGGGCAGCGGCGCCGGCACTTCGCCGCGACGGCCGATCAGAAGCAGCTCGTGCCGGTCTCGCCCCCAGTAGCCGGTACCGGCCACCTGCTTGTCCCAGATCCAGTGATGCACATAGGAAAAGCCCCAAGCGGCCATGACGCGCAGCGCATCCGGCAGCATCGGGTTCGTCGCCCAAAGGAAGAGCACGGCGTCCCGCCCTGCCGGCGATCCGATCTTGTCGAACAGCTGGCAGATGTCGTCTGTCGGCATGGTCGGATAGTGGTTCTCCGCGCTCTTCTCGCGCCCGGTGACTTCCGAGCGCACGGCGAACTGCCAGGGCGGATCGGCATAGATGACGGGATACTTCTGCGAGACCTCGCCGGCGGTTCGCTGCCCGGCGGTGGCGACCAGCGCCATGTGCCGCAAACGCCCCTCATGGCGCATCTTCGCCCGCTTCGCCCGGATTTCCTTGGAAAGCTGGACGATCTTCTTTTCTTCCTCTCGCAGAACCCGTTCCTGCTCCTCGCGCTCCAGGTGGCTGATCGCCTCACCGGCATGAACCGATACCCGCCCGTCGCGGATGGCATCGGAAAGCGCTTCGATGCCATTGTCGCGGACCCGCTTGGCAGCGGCGACAGCGCGTTCCGAAATCGACAACCGGCGCGCCGCCTCGCGGGTCTGCAAATTTGCAGGCCCGGCCGTGTTCTGGTTCATGCCACGTTCCCAGTCCACGACGCGCGCCGCCACCATCGCGCGCTGGCTCTCGCTGAGATGCCTGCGGTGAAGATTCAGCGACAGGACAAAGCCGAGCGGATCATTCCCCTCGTATTCCTTGGTCCACGCATCGATGCCGAGCAGGGCGCACGCCGCCGCGCGGTTCCGGCCGTCAAGGATCTTGCCGTCGAGAAGCCAGACGGGCTCTTCCTGTCCGCGCGTAGCGATATCGTCGGAAAGCCGCCGTACCTCGTCATCGGAGAGCATCGGGAACAGTGCGGCCAGCGGATGATGCGGCAGCCGTGCCGGCCCCTCCGCAGCATCGCTCGCGCCCTCGCCCGCAAGTGCCGCCCTGCCGTCATCCGTGATCGTGCAACGCTCAAGTTCGGTCGGGTGGCGCTGCACCAGCCCCATGCCGTGCAGCCGAACGATCCGGTTCTTGTCGGGAACGCTTGCGGCGACGAACGCTCCTTCGTCCGCCGCCACCTGCAAAATGCGAAGCTGCTCGCCGCTGAGTGCCGCCATCACACAGCCCTCGCAGGAACAAGCCGGTTCATTTCGCGTTTTAGCAAGACCGGAATTACTCCGGCAGGAGAGCGGCGATGACCATTTACGAAGAATGGCCCCGCGGGGTACCCATCGACCTCGGTGATGACGGATTTGTCGTTGTTCACAACACCTTCGAGGCCAGCATCATTCTTTCCAATTGCTGGCCCGAGCGCGCTGGTTCGGCCTACAGCCGTGCCATGGAAGTCCTCTATGACGCCTTCGACGACGTGGTCGACGACGACACTGCGCGGCTGGCATTTATCGCCGCGGCCGAGGAAGCCCGGCTGGTCGTTCAGCTGCACTAGAGGCCAAACCATCAGGTCGACCTCGTCACGCGGTTGACGTAGGCGCGCCCATCGGTCGTCAGGTGCAATATTTCCTCGTCACGGCAGTCGAGGCGCAGAAAGCCGGCATCGATACACCGCCACGCGATTTCCTCGTCCCCATTACGCTCACAACGATAAGGTCCCGCTGCCGCCAGCACGCGGCGCAGCAGCGCCACGCCGCGAAGCCCGATCGGCCCGCCCCGTCGCATCGCCGCATCAAATCCGCGCCGTTCCTTGCCGGCGTAGGGAATCCTCAGACTGGCGGCCCGCATCACTCGCACTCCCCGACGACGCGGAGGCCGGTGCGCGCGCCGCCCGAGGCGATGATTTCCGTCAGCGCTGTCTCCAGGTCCGGCAGTTTGCGCTTCAATTGTTCGAGATTCCGCAGCGAGACGAGTGCTTCGGCCGGCGTCACCACCAGGTCGGCGGATGCGTTCGCAAGGCTGACCTGAAATTCGCCGTTCAGCCGCTGCAGCTCGGCATTGTCGCGCATGATGCAGCGACCATCGACCGGCTTGTCCTTGGGGTTGACCAGCGCACAGCCGTGCAGTTCGGCCATCGCCCGCGTCACGACGGGCTCGCCGCATTCCGCCTCGAGCCGGATCGTCGCGGTAATCGGCAGCAGCTCGGTATCGCCTGCCGAGTTGCATCGGCCGATCTGGCTTTTCGAAATCGAGGCCAGCCTGGCGCTTTCCTCGATCCCGCCATTGAGCTTGATCAGCATGCGGTTCGCAGCCTTCAGACGGTGAAACCAGGCATTCGTCATCGTGTCGGACATGGAAGTGTCTCCCGCGCGAGCGCGCAAAAGCTTTCCCGCGCCGGGAAATCCGGCGGGGTTTTCCCGTTTTGGGAAGGATCAGAACGTGAGAGTTTCAGGGCCTCAGATCACGGAGGCCCGCATGCCAGTCGAAAGAGAAAACGGAAGCGCCCGGCGGGCAGATTGGTCCGCCGCCCGCCGGGCTGGGGCCGCCGCGCGGCAGGGAGGTTCGCGCAGCGTGGGGAACGATGAAAACGGGAAAGATGCGCCGGAGCGGCAGGCAACGCCCGCCAGCTCCGGCACGAAGATGCAAGGCGGCTGGGAGGAGTGCTCCAGAGGGGAACTCCGCCTTGCAGAAATGAGACGTGCGAGAGGGCCGCTTTCATTCGGCGGTCTCCGGGGTAGTAAACACTTCAGGCAAAAGAAGATTTCGCGCGATGCCAGTTATCCGCTCCACCTCGATTGCGCGACGAGGAGTGATCTGGCCCCGTTCCCAGCGCAATACAGTCGACTTATCCACCGGCGGCGTGAACAGTTGGCCAAACGCCTCAAGACTCATTTGGTCGTTGCGCGTACGGAATTTCGCGATCTCGGATTCAGCTCTCATGGATCATACGAGTTGCATAAGTTGCAACTTTTTTCAAGTCACCTTGTTGCACGCCATCATAACGCTCTCCAACATGGCCTGCGGTAGAGTTGCGCAATGAGCAACGTCTCGCAGATTCACTCAGACAAAACCCCGGTGCGCTTCCACTTCATCCCAGAGTGGGCCGCGAAGCGGAACCTCTCCCAGAGCGATGTCGCGCGCGAGGTGGGCGCCGACAAGAGCCTGGTATCGCGCTGGTGGAGCGGGGTTTTACCTAAGCCAGACTACCTTGAGCGTCTTGCAGCGCTATTTGGCACGGATATTCACGGTCTTTTTCGCGATCCAGAAGAAGATTGGCTCGCTCGATTCTTCAGAGACAAGAGCGAAGCTCAGCGAGAACAGGCGATTGAAATGCTGAAGGTGCTTTTCAAAGACCTTGGGAAGACCGGCACAAACGATTGAGCCGACCCACTTATCCTCACATAACGTAATCCGCCGCCACACCTCTGCGAAAGATCAATCAGGCGTACTGTGCAACAGCAAAGTTGCATAAGTTGCAACTTTTTAAATTGACCTATGTTGCATCTTATGCAACTCATTGCATCGTTCAGACCGCGAACAGGGCCGCGGCTCCTCCTCCTCCCAAGGCGGCGGCCCAGCTTCCCGGCTCGCATTGGAGAACGATGAATGTCGTGGATTCTGGAAAAGACGGAGCGTGACGGTGCCCCCGGCCTATTCGACCGGCGCAGGCAGGCGCTTACTGTCCTCGACCTCCCTGAGCGTTTTGTAATCGTAGCCATCGAACGCATAGAAGCGACCTACAACCTTCTGCCAAAAGGGGATGTAGAGCCTTTCCTGCTGGTCCCAATGGCCGAGGCCGGAAAGGGCATCGTTGTAGGCTTTGGCATCGAGGGCGCGCAGCGTCGGCGGTTCACTGGCGGCGATGCGCGTCATTGCGGCCGCAAACCGGCCCAGTTCGGGTCCGACAGCATCCGGTCTCTCGTCGATGTCCGCCAACAGGTTGTAGTAGTCGCGCTGCAAAACCTGATGGTCGCGGGCCCTTCCGCCGAAATCCAGCACGAGTTGCAGGGCGCCCAGGACCGCAGTTGCTGCCCCCAACACCGGAGCCGACCCTGCGAAACCTGCAAGGCGGGCGACATCTCCCATAGCGCTCGCGCCCAGGATGATGACAAGGAAGTTGGACCAGCGCGTCAGCCTCTCGTACCGACGCCGCTGGCCGGCATGATAGAGTGCGTTCCGCAGTACGTTAAGTTGCAGCAGTTTTCGCTGGTCCATCCCTCTTCCTCATGGTTTGGGCGGCGGCGGCGCGGAGGGTTGGCGCGGACCGACCGGGCCGCCATTCGGTTTGGGACCGCCAGTGCTCGGCTGGCGCGGTCCCCAGCCCCTTTGTCCGTTCCCGCCTTGGTTTCCATTGTTCGTCATTTCAATCGTCTCCTTGTGGTTGCTTCACTTGGGGATGACAGGCGCCGGCTCGCCTTCTCTGCGAGTCGACGCCGACAATGCAACCGTGCGCAGTACTGGACGATGCGTCAAGCGCGCGCACAGACGGGTGTCGGCTTTTCCCCGAGGCCCGGAAGTCAAAGCCTCACCCCCAACCATGGAGAATGACGATGCATACGAAGCTGCTCACCCCGAAACAGAAGGCAATCCGCATTTCGCAGATCGCAACGATCATGCGCGAGTGCCAGGACGGCCATTGCACTGAAGCCTACCTGCGCAACCGCGGCGTTACCGGCGTCGAGATGGAAACCCTTGTTCCGCTTGCCGTCGAGGAAGCGAACGCCACCGCCGACCGCCGCGCGGCCTGATCGAAAGCCGTCGCCATGCACCGGCAACCCCGCGACTACGCCACTCGGCCGCGCAGCGCACAACGCGACCTGCTTCGCATGCGGATCAGGGATCTCGAGATCCAGCGCTTCGCCCTTCTGACGGTCGCGGGGCTGCTGGGCTTTGCCATGACCGGCATTCTCGTCCTCGGAGCCTGAGCCGATGCGCCCGCACTGCCTCCCCCGCTATCCGATCGAGCGCATCGAGGCCGACTGGTCCCGCATCGACAGCCTGATCGCCGCCCGCGCCCGCGCCGATCGCGCGTGCAACCGGCTCATGTACCTGTTCTTGCCGACGCTCATCGTCGGCCTCTCCACCTTCATTCTCTGCCGGAGCTGACGCCCCATGGCTGACAAGCCGCAAGCAGCCGCAACAGGCCTGAAGCGTCTCCAGTTCATCGCCTCGGTGCGCAAAGCCGCCCGCCGCTTCGACGAAGGCCGTTCCCCGATCGAATGCCTGAGCGACATCCAGCAGGCGTTGAAGGTACTCGACAGGAGCAAGAAGCGATGAACCGGGCGGTTCATAGCCCGGCACAGAGGCGCATGGAGGCTATTCGTACGCGAGCTGCCCGCGCGTCGCGTGACGTGACGATCGTCGCCTCCGCTGGCGAAATCCGAGTTCTCAGTGGCGAATTCGACCTGCTCAAGATACCGGCCGACGCACCTGTCGATGATCGCGATTTCTACCTCCACCTGGCGGAGGATCATTTCTGGCTGCTCGATAAGTACTCCAGCCTGGCAAGGCTTCATCAGTCTGCACTGAGCGAAATAACTCGGCTTTCGTCGAAGCATCAGGCGCCCAACTTCGCCGCCGAATGCGCGATGAAGTGCAAGGACGATCATCTCTTCCGCAAGTTCTTGCACAAGTGCCATGGCGCCGATGCCTCCGATCTGGATCGGATCAAGACCCGCGCCCGCAGCATCCTCGTCGTCCAGTCCATGGCTGAGCTCAACACAGACGAAAACGCCCGCCAGCGCTGGCTGTCGCTGCGGGCTGAGTTTGACAGATGGAGGAAGCGGAAATGAGCCGTCACGCCGACACCATCGCCTACGCACCGCGCGGCCTCCGCCGCGAGGAAGCAGCGCGCTATGTTGGCGTGGGGGCATCGAAATTTGATCAGATGGTCGCCGATCGGCTGATGCCGAAGCCCAAGAAGGTTGGCGGTTGCGTGATATGGGATCGCATCGCCCTCGATGCTGCCTTCTCAGAGCTTCCCGACGAGAGCGCCAACCGCATAGACGACATATTGTCAGGCCGGTTCTAGCCGCCTATCGTTCCGCCATGCTGGAGCCCGAAGAACCTCGCCCATACCTTTCCTCATTCCTCGACCGGCACGGCCGGCGGCGCTGGCGCTATCGTCGCGCGGGCAAGACGGTGTCCATTCCGGGCGAGCCGGGAGAAGTGGAGTTCGAGGCTGCATACAAGGCAGCCATCGAGGGGCGGAAGCACGTGCCCGCCAAGGTGTTGGCTCATCCCTCATCAGCCCTTCCGGGTTCATTCAAGGCTGCATGGCGCAAGGTTCTCGGCACGCCGGAATGGCTTCGGCATGACGAGGCGACCAAGACGAAGAACATCCGCCTTGCGGAAGACTTCCTGCAGCTTCGCCTCGTTCCCGAGAATCCCGCCGTATGGGGCGACATGCTTGTGCGCGATCTTAAACGTCGGCACGTCAAGGATATCCTGGCCCGATTCGCCGCGACGCCACACAAGGCGAAACATCTGCTCGTGACGATCCGGAAGATGATCTACGTCGCGCTCGACGAGGAATGGATCGATACCGACCCCACATGGAAGCTGAGCTATCGGCCGGAGTACAAGGGCTGGCGCGCCTGGACCGACGAAGAACGCACGATGTTCGAAGGCCGATGGCTGCCGGGAACGACGCCCCGCACCGCTTATGGGCTTGCGCTCTGGCTCGGAAATCGCCGCTCCGACGTGGCGCGCGTCAAATGGAGCTGGTTCGATTTCAAGAGAGGGACCGTGACGATCGAGCAGAAGAAAGGCGGAAAGACGCTCGTCCTGCCGCTGACGCCTATGCTGCGTGAGCTGCTGGAGCCGGTCGAGCGCAAGGGCGAATTCGTGCTCATGACAGCTTACGGCGAGCCGTTCTCGGAAAAGTCGCTGACGGGCCGCATGGCGGATTGGACCAAGAGCGCGAATATGCCGAAAGGCTGCACGATGCACGGCCTGCGCAAGACGCTCGGCAAGTTGCTCGCCGAAAGCGGCTCAACCACGCGCCAGCTGATGGAGACGCTCGGTCACGACAACATCGAGCACGCCGAACTCTATAGCCGCGAGGCCGAGCAGCAGCGACTCGCAAGAGACGCCATGACACGCCTTACTCGCAGCCTGCAGCCCAAAAAGCCGCGTGGCTAACCGATTGGCTAACCCTTCTGGCTAACCGCAATATAACGCATTGTTTTTACTAGAAAAATGGTGGGCCCGGAGGGACTCGAACCCCCAACCAAGCGGTTATGAGCCGCCGGCTCTAACCATTGAGCTACAGGCCCATGCCGGAGGCGGCATGCGGGGTCAATGGCGGCCCCGGAGGTTCCGTCTAGACGAATTCTTTCCGGCCGACAAGCATCGCCGCAATGCTTACACAATCTCGCGGGAATAAACGACGTGAGGGACAACCAAGCGGAGATATTGAATGTTTCGACCGAGACTGTCGCGCGCCGTCATGAGCGGCGTCATCGCCACCACCCTGGCCGCTGGCCTTTTCGCACCGGCCCAGGCGCAGGAAGCACGGCAGCGCGAGGCCGTCATCACCGTCACCGGCGAGGGCCGGTCCAACATTGCGCCCGACATGGCCCTGGTCGACCTTGGCGTCATCAAGGACGGCAAGACGGCGCGCGAGGCGCTCGACGCCAACAATGCCGCGATGGCCGAGGTGATGAAGGCCCTGAGGGATGCCGGCATCGCCGAGCGCGACCTGCAGACCTCGGGCTTCAACATCAGCCCGCAGTACCAGTTCCCGCAGGGCGACAATGGCGAGACAAAGCCGCCCGTCCTCGTCGGCTTCCAGGTTTCCAACATGCTGTCGGTGCGCGTCCGCGACCTGTCCCGGCTCGGCGCGATCCTCGACCAGACAGTGACGCTCGGCATCAACCAGACCGGCGGCATCACCTTCACCAATGACAAGCCGGACGACGCCATCAGCGAGGCGCGCAAGAACGCGGTTGCCGATGCGATCGCGCGCGCGAAGGAACTGACGGCGGCCGCCGGCATCGACCTGGGCAAGGTCCTGGAAATTTCCGAGACGTCCTACCGTCCGCAGCCGGTTCCCATGATGCGCGCGGCGATGGCGAAGGATTTCGCCGCCGAGGCCGTGCCGGTCGCCACCGGTGAAAGCAGCTACTCCGTCACCGTCAACATGACTTTCGCCCTGAAGAACTGAACCGGAACGGGACCGCCACGATACGAACACGCCGGCCCTCGAAGGCGGAGTGCCTCGGGAGGCCGGCCCAAGAGACTGCGTGGGCGGGAAACGGCAGGTCTCTTTACCGCGATCGCCCGGTTGCGGGGACAAAGACATGTCCGAAGTTTATGCGCTTCCAACCGAGGTGAAATCGCTTAAGCGCATGATAAGGAAGCAATAATAATATCTTAGGCAAATTCCGGTGAACCGGATTTCACTGGAATTGCTTTCCTCAACATGCTGCAGCGGCGCAGAAGGCGCGCCGCCGGCTTTGGTTGAGACTTCATCGTTTCGACAGCGCCGACGTCTCATGCCTTGTATGCCGAAACCCAAGCCCTATGGCCAAGCCGGCCGGTCGATCAGGCAGCCCGTTTCAGCCAACCCGAAGGGCCGGGCATCTTCCCGCCCGGATCAGAGGCGATCGGCTCGGCCGCACTTCGGGGTATGCCCGTCGCCAATCGCCTCTGCCCAGTCGAAAATCCGCTCCGGCAGAAGGGCTCAGAATAGACCCGACACGCTCTAAGCCAAACCTTGCGTCACACGGGTCGCGGCAGACGCGTCAACGCCACAGCGTCGGGCAGCGCGCGACGTTGGCAAAGGCGATCTGCGTGTAGCGATGGTGACGCCATCCCTCTACGACGACGCGGCGATGGCTGACGTCGGCGATGCGGGGGCCACGGACGCCGTAGTCGCGCGCCTTCTCAACGGCCAGCCAGGGCGCGCAGCGGCCGCGAGCACGCCGGTCGTCCCCTCGGCGGTCGGCCCAGCGATCGTGACGCTCCGGCGAGCGCCCGTAGTAGCCGTCGCGATAGCCGACGGTCTCGATGCGGGCGTCGAGGCCGGAGGCCGAGGCGGTCGGGGCGAGTGACGTCAGCCCTGCAATCGTCAGCGCAATGGCGGCAATGGATTTCTTGAGAAAGTCGGACATCACGGTCTCCGTCGAGTGCGTCGACGACCGAATGGTTCGGCCGCTCGCCGCGGGTTTCAATGGAGACACGTTAGGAGGGCACGGCTGAACGCCTCCGGAACCGCGCGTTCAGCCATCGTTCAGCCGCAATACGCGGACGCGCAGCGGAGCCCTTCAGGCCGCGATTGCAGCATTCTGCCGCAGCCATGTTGTCGGGATCAAAGCGGTTGGCGACGAGCACGGGTCGCGGCGTAATCTGACAGACCGCCTCCGGCCTTAAACGCGATGCCGGCCTTGCGATGGCGGTCGAGGACGATGACGCGACCGAGCGCACGGCGTGGCAGCGGAAGTCGCCCCTCGCAGCGATTGAACCATCATTTTCGGGCTGAGCTAGGTTTAGCCCTCAGCAACGCTCTAATTCATAGCCCGCCGAACGTCGTCGCGGGAGGGGCGATCAGCCAGCCATCTGCCGCATCCGTTCGCCCTCGTCCACCATCAGCGCCAGCCGCGCGATCCGGTCGCCGTCGAGTTCCAGAAGCAGGACCTTCTCGACCGAATAGGATTTACCGGAAGGAACGCTGCCGCGCGCCGTTACCCGGATCGCCGCCGGCGAACCGCCATCCGCCACCATCGTCACGGCATCGCCATAGCTTTCGTCGAATCTCGAAAAATGCCGTGCCAGCCGTTCGCGCAACGCCTCGCGCCCCATGTCGCCACCCTCCCCGAACCCGGAGATCGCCACGTCCTCATCTGCAAGTGCTGCGATTGCGGCATAGTCGCGCGCGTTCAGCGCCGCGACGAGTTCGAGGGCAACGGCGTTCGCATTCGCCATGATGCAGTCCTCCCTTTTATCCGGTTATCCATTGCCGGTCTTCGGCCCGGCTCGCCGCCCAAAACGCGCAGAGCGGCCGGCCGGTTCCCTTCGGAGGCGGGCGTCAGCCGCCAAGATGCAGCACGATTTCGCGCAGGTGCGGACGATCGCGATGTTCGAAAAGATAGAGCCCCTGCCAGGTGCCGAGCGTCAGCCTGCCCTCGCTTACCGGGATGCCGATCGACACCTGGTTGAGCGCCGCCTTGATATGCGCCGGCATGTCGTCCGGCCCCTCCATGGTATGGACGATCCAGCGCATGGACGGATCGTCCGATGGCGGCACGAGGCGGTGGAAGAAGGCGTCGAGGTCGCGGCGCACGTCCGGATCCGCATTCTCCTGGATCAGCAGCGAACACGAGGTGTGCCGGACGAACACCGTCAGCAGCCCCTCGTCCCTCCGGTTCCGGCGCACGAAGGCTTCCGCTTCGGCGGTGAATTCGTAAAGCCCCTGCCCGCGGGTCTGAATGGAAATCCTGGTTTGTGGCACCCTGCCTCCCTGTCGGTCTCTTGCCTGCCGGCGGCGCAAGGGCCGCCCTTTCCCGTCACCGCGTCATAGTTCCAGAAAGCACTGGAACCCGCCATAGATCATGCGCTTGCCGTCGAAGATGTTCTTCCACTCTTCTTCGCTCAAACGCGGGTCGTCCATCACCTTGCCGACGACCGCATCGCGGATCTCGCGCGTTTCATAGGTGACCCAGGAAAAGATCACCACCTCGTCGTCCCTGGCGTGCACCGCGCGGGGAAACGACGTGTGCTTGCCATAGGGCACGTCGTCGCCGACGCATTCGACATAGGAAAGCGCACCGTGCTCCTTCCAGATGGAACCGGCGATACCGGCGAGCGCCTTGTAGTCGTCGAGCTTATGCTTGGGCACGGCAATCACAAATCCATCGACATAGTGCATCGAAACCTCCTCGGGCGCGAAACGCGCGCTGAGTTGCATGATCGATCCGCCGTAGCGGTTGGCCAGACGTGTGATTTTACGCTCGAATCGGTCCCGATTTAAGGAGCAATGCCAAAGCCGGCCCGATGCAGGGACGGTCGCTGCATCGGCTCCCGACATCGGAACGTCAACGGCCAGAAAGCGCCGGCGGCGCCACGTACCACCTTTGCCGAACGAGACAATTAGAAACGCCTGATATATTGTTTGCGCTCGATTTCCATAAGCTTGCCGGAGGGCGGGATGCACCATATGCGTCGCCAGGCGATCGCCATGGCCGTTTCGGCGGCGTTTCTCGGCGCGGATACGGCGCATGCGGTGGAAGTCGTGGGACAGGCCGCCCTGATCCGCACGAGTGTCACCGGCAACGGCGAAGAGATGGTGGCGCGCGATCCCGTCCACCGCGACGAGCGCATCCGCACCTCGCGCTCGGGGCTTGGCCAGTTCGTCTTCCGCGACGGAACCAAGCTTGCCGTCGGCTGGGGCTCGTCGGTTGTGATCGACAGGTTCGTCTATGACGGCAGCAACTCGCTGAAGAAGCTCACCTTGAAGGCCGCCAAAGGGACGTTCCGGTGGGTCAGCGGCAACTCCAAGAGCACGGCCTACGAGATCGTCACGCCTGCCGGAACGATCGGCGTGCGCGGCACTGCCTTCGACTTCTACGTGGCATCGGACGGGACGACGGCGATGGTACTCCTCAACGGTGCCGCATCCTTCTGCAGCCGCGGCGAGTGCCGGCAGCTGACGCGCCGCTGCGACAGCGTGGTCGCGACCCGCAGCGGCGGCATCAGCTCGCCGCGACGGGTGAACCGCACCACGCTGCGCCAGCTCGGCAACACACGCGCCTTGCCATTCCTCACCGGCGATCAAAAGCTCTCCGGCGGCATGCAGACTGGCGGTTGCCGTCTCGAGGCCTCCCTGCAGCCGAAAGAGGATCGCCAGCCGCCACGGGTGCAAGAGCCGGCCCCCGCACCGCCGCCGCCGCCAAAGAAGCGGGTGGACAGGCCGAGCTGGGATCGCCCGGACAAGGAAAAGACCTCCCGCGACAAGCCGGACTTCGACAACCCCGGACGATCAAAACCCGACCGCGACAAGGTGAGCTGGGACCGTCCGGACAGGGAAAGGACCTCCCGCGACAAGCCGGACTTCGACAACCCTGGACGATCGAAGCCCGACCGCGACAAGGTGAGTTGGGACCGGCCGGACAGGGAACGACCACAGCGCGACGTCTCCGACCGGGACCAGCCCGACCGGACCAAGCCGGATCGAGACCGCCCGGACAGGGACAGGCCAGACCGCGAGCCGACGCCGCGCGACAGGCCAGATTTCGACTGATTTCGGCAAACGGGCGGTAGACAAGCGATCTTGCCAACCCTGAAGACGTGCGGCACTGGCGAAAATTGCGAGAGGGATCGCCGGGCGGCGACCGCAGCGACGTCGGCCTCCCGCACCTGCTACTCCACACGCTCCTCCGCCCGCTGCCCTTCACACCGCGGAAAGTGTTCGCTCCTGCGGAGGATACGGCGGTAGAACGCCGGCAGCGCCTCGTTAATTGCCGACGACTGCTCTCCCGCTGCATGCGCGAGCTCGGCCGCATCTGCGGCGCAGGCCCGCAGCGCCTCTAGGAGCTGATCATGGACGAAGCGCAGGTCGGCAAAAGCACCGGTCGCTGCGACCGGCTCGTCACCTCCCACCGCGAAGATGCGGGTACGCGACTGCCGTCCCTTCAGCGGCAGCGTGCCAGCCTCCAGCAGGGCCATCTCGCCCAGATACGCAGCCGTGCTTTCGGAGACGAGGATGTCGAAGCCGACTTCCTTACAGGCCGCTTCGATGCGAGCGGCGACATTCACCGTGTCGCCCACGGCGGAATAGTTAAAGTGCGCCTCCGCCCCCATGTTGCCGACGCAGGCAAGCCCGGTGTGGATACCGATGCCGATGGCGACACTCTGGCCGGGCCCGAAGCCGAAGGCGTCATCGGCATTGAGGCTCGCAAGCGTCCGGCGCATCGCGAGTGCGGCGCGCACCGCCTTGCGCGCGTGATCCGGCACGTCCACGGGCGCGTTCCAGAACGCCATGATGGAGTCGCCGATGAATTTGTCGAGCATGCCTTCATGGGCGATCACGTCGCGGCTCAGCGCATCCAGCAAGATGTTGAGAAAGGCGACCACCTCCTTGGGCGCGCGCTTTTCGCTGATCCCGGTGAAATCGCGCACGTCGACGAACATCAGGGTCAACTCGCGCTCGTCGCCGCCGAGCCGCAACGCGTCGTGCGTGTGCTCGATCCGGTAGAGCAGCTCCGGGGAAAGATACTTGCCGAAGGCCCGCCGGACCTCGCGCCGCTCGCGGTCGATGACCAGGATTCGAAAGGCGGTGGCGGAGAAATGCGTGATGGTGGCGCAGACGATCGGCGCCAGCGGATCGAACAGCAGGCCGGCATAACGAAAGGCGAACCAGGACGCAGCCAGCGCCGCCACCGTTACCGTCAGCCCGAAGACGAGCGCGATCGCCGGACTGAGGAAGGTGGTGAGCGCAACGATCAGGAGACCTGCCAGCGCGATCGAGACGATCTCCAGCCCGTCCGCCCAGTCCGGGCGCGACAGGAACCGGCCGGACAGGATCTGTTCCACCGCCTGCGCATGGATTGACACGCCCGGCACGTGCTGGCCGAGCGCCGTCGTGCGGATGTCCTGCAGGCCGGCCGCGGAAGCGCCGACGAAGACGATCGCTCCCTGCAGCGCCTCCCGCAGCGCTTCCGGCGGCTGCGTATCCGAAAGAATCCTTGCCGCCGAGACGTATCGTTCGGCGCGGTCGGGTGAAAAGTAGAGCCAGATTTCACCCCTCGCCGTCACCGGCACGACGAAATCGCCCACCTTGATCTTGGTAATGGTGTCCGGCTTGTCGGGCGCGTCTGCAAGGACGTAGGTGGAAGCCCCCTGCGCCACGCGCAGCGCTTCAAGCGTCAGGTTCGGATAAAGCTGGGTTCCGTCGCTGAGCAGCAGCGGAATGGTGCGCAGGACCGGCGAGGGATTGCCCGGATCGAGGCTGATGTGTCCAAGCCCCGCGGCCTCGGCTTCCAATGCCGGAAGAAGCGGTGTTGCCGCCTTGATGATGGGCGGCGCGCCGAACGGCGGCTCGCCCGTGAACGCAAACCCCGCCTTCACCTGCGGGAGGAAACTGCCGTCGTTGGATATGCCGAAACCGAGCACGACCGGCCGGCTCACAATAGAGTTGGCAAAAATCTGATCGTTGTCGGGCAGCCGCCCAAGCACGTCGGCGGGCATCCCCTCAACCGCTTCCACGACGCTGCGCGGCGAAAGGCGATCAGGCTCGGAAAAGAGGATGTCGAAAGCGATCGCCGCCACGCCCATGTCGCTCAGCCGGTCGACCAGCAGCGCCAGCCGGTCGCGCGGCCACGGCCATTGCCCCAGCACCCTCAGCGACGCCTCGTCGATATCGACGATCCGAACGGGCATCTGCTCGAACGGCCGCGGTGCTAGGCGCTGGTATTCGTCGAACACCGCTTCGCGAGCGAAGCGGAAGAACAGCGGATCGTCGCTGCGCAGCAGCGTCAGCGCTGCGACGATGGCAAGACCGAGCATGACGCCGACCTGTTGCGCGCGTGTCATGGCGCCGGTTCGATCCCTCCTTCCGCGTGGTCGATCGGAAGCGCCCGAGCGATCGTGCGTCAGCCGCACAGAAGGATGCCCGGTCACCGCAAAGGTACTGCATTCCTCCCGTGCCAGCCCCGTTGCGGGAGCTTGCGGCGCGGTCCTTTCGGCAAATCAGCACAGCCCGTTCGGCAAAGGCAATCTCGGCTGGCGGCGAAGCAGCATACTATGCTTTGTGAGAAAGCGGCAGAGCCTGCCGCAAAGGAACAGCCCTACCAGGAGCTGCAGTTGCGCAATTGCTTGGAATAGCGCGACGCCATCTTCGAGGCACGGTTTGCGCCCGCCTTCGCCGGCGCGCTCCAGTTACCCCTGGAGTAACCGGCATGCCCTTCGTGGTAGGCGATGTAGAGGCGGTAGGTGTCGTTGAGCGGGATGCCGTTCTTGCGGTTGCTCTGGCTGTGATACCAGCCGATGAAGCGGATCGCATCGCCGAAGTCGTTGCGCTTGGCCATCCAGCGGCCGGTCTGCTTCTTGTAGCTGTCCCAGGTTCCGTTGAGCGCCTGCGAGTAGCCATACGCCGTGGAGACCCGCTTCCAGGGAATGAAGCCGAGGAGCTTGCGGCGCGGCGGCTTGGCGTTGTGCTTGAAACCGGATTCGGCATAGACCGTCGCCATCAGCACTGCGACAGGCACGCCGTATTCGCGCTCGACACGCCGGGCGTCGCGCTCCCAGTTTTCGAACAGCCCGTCGCGCTGCTCGAAAACAGCGCAGGCATTGTCGGTATTCCGCGGAACGGTCCCGCAGGCAGCAAGCATCATCGTGAGGACGACGACAAAAACGCAACGCATCGATCGATCTCTCATTTCCGAGAGATTGATAATTCGTAAAGTTTAAAGTTTCGTTTTTAGACGAACTGAACCTTCATTCCGCCGGCCTGTCCGCGCGGAACTTCTCCTTCAGCCGGCCGACCGCCTCCGGCCTCCATTGGCCCTCCAGGCCGAGTACGGCGATCCACGGATCGACATGGTGTTCGCCGGCATAGACGTGGCCGTAGCCCATCGGCGTCGTCGTCGCCATCGCCATGTCCAGACCGAGCTGCAGGAAGGTGACGAACGGATACCAGCGCAGTTCATCGGAGACGTCCGGCCCGCGCGGCCCCACCATCCAGGCGGGCGGGCGCCGGTAGGCGCCTTCGTCGAAGAAGGTCACCGGATCGCTCGCATACTGCAGGTAGACGACACGCATCGGCCCCCAGGGTGCCGTTGCCTCGCCCAGTGTGTCCTTCTGGGCGGTGAAGCGGACGAAGGAACCGTCGCCGAAGCGCGGCAGCCATGCCGGCGTGCCCTCGTTGCGCCCCGCGGTCAGCCGGCGCCAGATGCGGGATTCAAAGGGGGGGCCGACCCAGAGCGCGCCCTGATAGGGATCGCCGATGACCTCGAACAGTTCCGTGGACTGTTCGGAGCTGAGTGCGCCGAGGCTGAGCCCGTAGAGATAGAGCTTCGGCCGGGCGTCCCGCGGCAGCTTGTTCCAGTAGGCGTAGACCTCGCGGAACAGCGCCCGCGACGCGTCGGCGCCGTAGCTGGGCTCCACCAGCAGCGACAGCCAGCTCGACAGGTAGGAATACTGGATCGCCACGCTGGCGACGTCCCCGCCGGTCAGATACTCCAGCGGCCCCATCGCTTCCGGATCGACCCAGCCCGTACCCGTCGGCGTGACGATGACCAGGTACTTGCGCGAAAAACCGTCGGTGCGGATCAGTTCCTGCAGGGCGAGCTTCGCGCGCGCGTCGGCAGTCTGTGCGCCGCTCAGCCCGACATAGACGCGCACCGGTTCCTTTGCGGGTTGCCCGGTAAAGGAGGCGATCGCGTTCTCAGCCGTGCCGCCTGAGACGAACTCGCGGCCGCGCCGCCCGAGATCGGGCCAGGGCACCAGCGAGGCCGCGCTTCCCGTCATGCGGGGATCCGTCGGTTGCGGCGTATCTGGCTCCATCAGTTCGTCCAGCGCCCGCAACGAGGAATCGACCGAATGCAGCGCTGTGCGGAAGAGAACGCCCTCGACCGCGGTCCAGAAGAGAACGACGGCGATCAGACCGCCCACCAGATTGGCGACCCGCCGCGGCGCAAAGCGCTGGATCATCCGGGAGAAGGAGCGCCAGGCGAAGGTAAAGAGCCGTGCCACGACGATGACCACGATGAAAGTCGCAACCGCAATCAGCCCAACCTTGAAGGGATGCCCCGTCTCGACCGGCGGCAGTTCCATCAGCGTGCGGATCGAGTTCTGCCATTCGGCCGCTCGCCACAGGAACACCACGACGACGATTGCGCATGCAAAAGCGGCAAGCAACTGCACCCTGCCCCAGAAACGCCCTGCCGGCATCGGCAGTTCCAGATAGGACCAAGTGGCGGCAACCAGCACGCCCAGACCGTAGCCGATGGCGAAGCAGACGCCCGAAAGGACGCCCTGTGTCACGAAGGTACGCGGCAACAGGCTTGGCGTCAGCGACGCGGCAAAGAACAGCGCGCCGAGCAGGAGCCCCAGCACCGAGAGCGATGCCCAGAACTTGATCATCCGATGCGACATGAAATCGACCCCTCGCTCGCCGCCAATGGCTCAGACACTGCCATTCCGGTAGTTTACAAGCAATGCACGGTTGCGCCCCAAGCTCATATTCTCCCCGCTGCATTTCCATATCCGGCCATGCACATTTGAAGCAGCGCTGCCGGATGTTCTACCGGCACATTGGACCCGCTCGCCGCCGGTTTCAATCGTCGCAGGCCGGATCAGCGCCGCGTCATCACCGCGCGCGGCAAAAGCGCCCGCATCCTGTATATTGCCGGGAAGCGCGCGTTATTTTGTTGCGCGCGACAGGCGAGTTTTCTACTTAAGATGCCCAAATAAGTGTCACTTCGATCAAAAAGGTCGCAGCGACACTTAGGCCCGCCGTTGCAGGAGCGATCGCTTGCCTGCGACCGGCCAGCCAGCCGCCAGGATCCATCGCGGTCCATCCAAGGGAGATGAACTATGAACCTCAAGTCTTTTACCGGCGCAACCTTTGCGGCATCGCTGCTGCTTTCGACGGCAGCCTATGCCGACATCACCATCGGCGTGATCGCACCGCTGACCGGCCCGGTCGCGGCCTATGGCGACCAGGTGAAGAAGGGCGCTGAAGCCGCCGTGGCGGAGATCAACAAGAACGGCGGCATTCTCGGGGAGAAGGTCGTGCTCAAGCTTGCCGACGATGCCGGCGAGCCCAAGCAGGGCGTGTCGGCCGCCAACCAGATCGTTGGCGACGGCATCCGCTTCGTCGTTGGCCCGGTCACCTCGGGCGTTGCCATTCCCGCATCCGACGTTCTCGCCGAGAACGGCGTGCTGATGGTGACGCCGACGGCCACCGCACCCGACCTGACGGCGCGCGGCCTGCCCAACGTACTGCGCACCTGCGGCCGTGACGACCAGCAGGCAACCGTCGCCTCCGACCACGTCCTGAAGAACATGAAGGACAAGAAGATCGCAATCGTCCACGACAAGGGCGCCTACGGCAAGGGCCTTGCCGACGCGTTCAAGGCCGGCCTCAATGCGGGCGGCGTCACAGAGGTGCTGTACGAAAGCGTCACCCCGGGCGAAAAGGACTTCAGCGCGCTGATCACCCGCCTCAAGGCGGACGGTGCCGAAGTGATCTATTTCGGCGGCTATCACCCCGAAGCCGGCCTTCTTGCCCGTCAGTTGCAGGACATGTCGGTGAAGGCGACGATCGTCGGCGGTGACGGCCTTTCCAACACCGAACTGTGGGCGATCGGTAACGAAGCCGTCGCCGGCACGCTCTTCACCAACGCGATCGACGCGCTGAACAACCCCGACTCCGCCAAGGCCGTCGAAGTCCTCAAGGCCGCGAACATTCCACCGGAAGCCTTCACACTGAACGCCTATGCCGCCGTCGAAGTGATCAAGGCCGGCATCGAGAAGGCCGGCAGCGCCGAAGACGCCATGGCCGTGGCCACCGCGCTGAAGGCGGGCGAGCCGGTCCAGACCGCGATCGGCAAGCTCACCTACGGCGAAAGCGGCGACCTCACCTCGCCGAGCTTCTCGCTGTTCAAGTGGGAAGACGGCAAGATCGTTGCCGCCGAGTAACCCTGGGCGACCTTCACAAGCACTCAAGACGCCGGGCCCTGCCCGGCGTCTTTTCGTTTGGCCGCCCGATACATAGCGGCTTTGCGCTTGTCCGCGCCGCCAGGGCGGGACTTACAGCGTCGAGATCAGTTCGCGGTAGGCCTTCTCGGGGAAGGCCTTGAGCGTGCGGGTCCGCACATTGCCACCCTGCGCGAGCGTCAGTCCGAAGCGGGCCATTACCGCATCATCGGGCGCCTCGCAGACGGCAACCATGTCATAGTCGCCCATTGTCAGGTAAAAATCCTTGAACGAGCCGCCCATCTCGCCGATCACCTTCTTTGCGGCGTCGAGCCGTTTCGGCGAGTCCCGGACGTTCTTGATGCCCTGCTCCGTCCAGTTGATGAGAACAATGTACGTGGTCATGGCACACCTCCCCTGCGTACGTCCGCAGACGCCGCGGTCGTGCCCTCAGCCCACCTTGAATATACGCCCCGCCGGTGTCGCCAACAAGAAATCTCGCCGCCGATCGCCGGCTATAACGACGGAAAACCGCGCTTGCGCCATTCGCTTTTCGGCACCTCCGATCCGACGTCGAAGGCAAAGGCGACAACCCGCGTTCCCTCTTCATCCACCTCGCAGCGGAAGCTGAGGTTGTACCAGCGCGTATTGGCGCGAAACGCCGCGCGAGTGACCTCAAGCACCGTCCCCTTCGACAGCCGATAGGACGGCAGAAGCTCCGGATTGTAGGCCGGTGAACCATGCCTGAGCTGGGCATAGAGCTCGGTGCTGCACAATCTCTCGATGCGCACGCTTCGCGGCAGGTCGCCGATCGCCGTCCTCGCAACCGGGTCCTCTGCGGCATTCTCCGAAAAGAGCCGGTCCGCCTCGTGAAGCTTTGTCTCGGGCGCGTCGCTCGCCTCGGCCTTGTCGGCAGTCTTGTCCTCGGCCTTCGGCTGCTCGTCGGCCTTAGCGGCCTCCTCCTGCGCAGTGCCGTCGATCGGCTCTCCCTCGGCAAGCGCCGTAGGAAACCCGTCCGCACTGTCCGGCTCGCTCGGAGTCGGCACCGGCGCGGTGGCGGGCGCGTCTTCCGCCAGCTCTTCGGCTACGGGCTGTTCGGACGGCGTCTGCTGCTCGGGCGGCTTGTCGGCCGTTTCCTCCTCCGGCAGCGGCGAGCCCGGTGACAGGTCGTCAGTCTCCACCTTCACGCCGCTGTCCTTGTCGCCATATTCAAGGACGGGCCGCAGGACCGGAATGGGCGCGCCGTCGGCAAGCTGCTCGACCGCCCGCTGTTGCTCCTCTGCCTGCTGCTGTTCTTCCGCCATCTGCTCTTCGGGCGGCTTTTCCTCCGCAGCCGTTTCTTCCGGCGCCGTTTCCTCAGGCGGCGGCTCTTCCGGGGGCTCCGCTGCGGGTGGTGGTGGCGGCGGTGGCGGCGTTGGCGGAGGTGGCGGTGCCTCGGCGACCTTCTCCTCCTGCTGCTCCTCGGGCGGAGGCGGCTCCTGCTGGGCCTCCTCCGGCACGTTTTCTTCCGGGGGCGGGACGAGTTCGACGCTGACGCTCTCCTCCTCCGGCGGCGTCACCTCGAAGGCCGGCAGATGGACGAACAGAAGGGCGGCAATGGCGACATGCAGCGCGGCCGAGACGCCCACGCCCCATCCAAGCCCCTTGCCACGCTTACCTGTCACCCGCGGTTCCATCCGGCACAACTGCTTTCACGACGACTGCCGGTCCGGGCGTTCCCGCTTTCGGCGAAGTTCAACTATAAATCCCGGCCAGTCTTGCCGACGACGGCGCCGCGCGTCAAACGACCCCGCCGCGGATGCCACATTTATTTAGGAACGCCGGCCTACAGGATCCAGTCGTCGTCGAGGGCATAGGCGCGCACATAGTCGATCTTCATCTGCGCGCCGTCGTCGAAGTCGCCGGATGGCTGTCCTGCCGTGCCGCCGACGGCGAGGTTGACGACCATGTACATCGGATCGTGCATGTCCGCCGGCGTCTTCGCCCGCGCAATCTGGACGTCGTCGAAATACCAGACCAGTTCGTCCTCGGTCCATAGCAGGCCGTAATTGTGAAATCCATCGGTGGAAGGCATGTGCGTCGCAGTCGTCTCGCTCGTGCGCGAGCCGGTCTCCATGGAATGCACCGTCGTGTGGATCGTCTGCGGCTCCTGGCCGCGCATCTCCACCACGTCCAGTTCCGGCGGCCATTTCCCGTCCGCCGGCAGAAGCCAGAACGCCGGCCAGGCGCCGCGGTCGTCCGGCATGTCCGCGCGGATTTCGAAGTAGCCGTAGGTCTGCTGGAACGAGGAATGGGTGGTGAGGATGCCGGAGGTATAGTCGTAGCCACCAACCGCCTGCTTCATCTCCTCCGGTGTCCGCTCCGCCGAGATCGTCAGGATGCCGTTCTGTACCGAAAAAGGGTTGAGTGACCGCGTCGGCTCGTGGGCCGGGTTGACGTACCACTGCAGTTCCCCGTTGGTGTGCAGCGTTCCGCCGCTCTCCGGCGTCCAGGGAAACCTGGCATCCCATATTCCGCTTTTTTCGTTGTGGAGCCAGAGCGTGGAGAAATTGTCGAAGAAGCTGCGGGTCATGTTCGACTTGTCGATGGCGAGATCGAACTGGCCAGCGCCCAGCTGTTCGGCGGTTATACCCGCAAAGACCAGCTTTTCGCCTCCACCGAGATCGAGTTGCAGGTTGTCGCCCTTCTGCGTCAGGCGCGCCTGCACCTGCTCGAACGAGGTAATGCCGTAGCCCTTCAGGCGCACGGTGTCGTCGCCGCCGAAATCGGCGATCAGCTTGCTGCCCGTCCCCTTCTCGATCAGGAAGATATCGGCCCCGCCACCGCCGATCAGCACATCGTTGCCACGACCGCCGTAAAGCGTCTGCGCGCCGGGGCCGCCGGAAATGATGTTGTCCGCGCTGTTGCCGAAGGCATAGCGGCCGTGGCCGGTGACCGTCAGGTTTTCGAAGTTCGCCGGCAGCCTGTAGCTCATCCAGGTGGAGATCGTATCGATCCCCTCGCCCGATGCTTCCGAGGCGATGTTCTCCGGCGAATAGAGATAATAGATGTCGTCGCCTGCCCCGCCGGCCATCGCAATTTCGACGCCCGCGTTGCCCCAGAACGAATCGTTGCCGGTCGTGCCGTTCAGGATCGGCCCGGCGCCGACCGCGGAAAACCACGCGGTCGAGGGCGCGCTGTAGTAGAGCGGTTTTCCAAGGGCGTTGAGGACGCTTGAACTCATTGGGCTTCTCCGTTTCCAGGCAAAGCCCCAGCACCATCAGCCTAGCAGCGCAGCGTTGCGCCCCCAAGTGCTGCATCGCAACAAATGTACGTTATCGCACATAAAAGGTTAACGCGGCGCGCGAAAAACCGGTCTACGGTGGTGACTTCCCGTACATGTCCGCAACCGAAGGCAAGCGCCGGATGAGCGGGGCGCGAGCCAGAAGCCACGCCCCGGCATGATACCGCGCCTTAAGCCTTGCGCACCGGTGGGATCACCCAGGAACCGTCGATGATCGAGGGCGGGCTGTCGTCCGGCCAGTAGAGCCGCATCATCAGGATAAACTTGCCCTTCGGCGCGGGCAGCCAGTTGCTTTCCTTGTCCGGCCCGGGTGAGGCGTTCTGAATGTAGATGTCGGTCGATCCATCCGGATTGACCTTCAGGTCCTGGCGCGCGCTGATCGAATAGCGGTTGATCGGGTTTGCGACGAAGAAGTACTTCTCGTTGTACATGGTGATCGACCAGAAGCCGCGCACCGGCGGCATCTGCCCCTTGGAAAAGGTCAGCACATAGTCGTACGCCCCGTCGTAGGCGCGGCCGAACAGCCCCTCCTTCACCCGCGTGGACGTCGGATAGACCGCGTCCTGCGGCCGGTTCGCGCCGAGACCGATGGCCGTGACCAGCGCGCGCTGCAGGTATTCCGTGCCGTAGACGCCGGTCCTGGTGGTAAAGCCCCAGCCGTTGACGTTCTTGACGTCGCCGTCGGAAAACTTGAAGTGCAGCATGATCCGCCCGAAAGCGATCTCGGGGATGTGCCGGACGAAGCGGGTATCGAGCTTGCTCTTGTCGAAGTCTTTGCCCGGAACGATGCCAACCTGCGCCATCTTCTCGACCATCTCGGCATCCGCATCCGTCGGCGGATTGGTCTTCATCAGTTCGCTCAAAAGCGTGAAGTACTCGACCGCATCCATGCGGTTGACCTGATCGCGCACCGCCGTCTTCATGTCGATGCTGGGATCGACCTTGCCTTCCGGCGGCGTCCAGGACTTGCCGTGGGCGCTGAGCGGGTAGAGCTGGCACTCGTCCTGGATCGCATGCACCTTCTTGTAGTCCTCCGGCGTGCCCGTGCAATAGATGCGTCCGAGGATCCAGACGAGGCTCGTCGGCGACTTGTACTCCGTGATGCCGTCGGGCAGTTTGCCCTCCCAGCCGGGCCCGGTGATGGCGTAGGTCTGCGCCTTTTGGCCGGTCGTGCGCGACCCCGGCACCTGGAACACCGTCGTCCAGCCGTCGAGCATCGGAAACAGGTAGTAGCGATCACCCTCCATCTCGGGGATAGACAGCACCCACGGTTCCTTGCCGACGTCGACGAAGGCCGTCGTATAGAGCGTGTCGGCGTTCGGCGCGGTCACGTCGGTGAACGATGCATCCGGATATTCGCGCAGCTTGATCAGGTGCCCCATCGGCCCCTTGCTGCCCTCGGGCTTGGCGACGTTGGTGACGACGCGGCGCGTCATCTCCATTGTCACCAGCGGATAGCCATAGACATACGCCTCGACCGCCGTCCAGAAATCGCCCTCCCCCTCGAAAGGATCGACGATCGGCAGGTCAAAGGCATGGGCAGGCATTGCGCCTGCTGCGAGCAGGCCCAATCCGCTCAAAGAGACGGCGCGGCGCGAAATCTTCATCGAAACTTCCCCCGGGGTTATCGTGCGCCGCGGGTCCCGCCTTCAGCGCCACGTGTAAAACGTGTGTTTTCCCATGTAGGCGCCCGTCTCGGCCTGACCATCCGCAAGAAGGCTTAGGCGTGACATGCCCATCCGAAGGATGGCGGCTACACCATCCGGCGTAGGCGCACAGGTCCGGCTATCGACAAGAGGACCGCACGAAAAAGGGGCCTGACCCTAGGCCAGACCCCTTCGATGTTTCCAGATGCTTATTCGCTCAGCTATCCAGGAAGCTTCTCAGCTTGCGGGAGCGGCTCGGGTGCTTCAGCTTGCGCAGCGCCTTGGCCTCGATCTGGCGGATACGTTCGCGGGTCACCGAGAACTGCTGGCCGACCTCTTCGAGCGTGTGGTCGGTGTTCATGCCGATGCCGAAGCGCATGCGCAGAACGCGTTCCTCGCGCGGCGTCAGCGAGGCCAGAACGCGGGTCGTCGTCTCGCGCAGGTTCGCCTGGATGGCGGCGTCGATCGGCAGAAGCGCGTTCTTGTCCTCGATAAAGTCACCGAGATGCGAATCCTCTTCGTCACCCACCGGGGTTTCGAGCGAAATCGGCTCCTTGGCGATCTTCAGGACCTTGCGGACCTTCTCGAGCGGCATGGCGAGCTTCTCGGCCAGTTCTTCCGGCGTCGGCTCGCGGCCGATCTCGTGCAGCATCTGGCGCGAGGTGCGGACGATCTTGTTGATCGTTTCGATCATGTGCACCGGAATGCGGATGGTGCGCGCCTGGTCGGCGATCGAACGGGTGATCGCCTGCCGGATCCACCATGTCGCATAGGTCGAGAACTTGTAGCCGCGACGATACTCGAACTTGTCGACCGCCTTCATCAGGCCGATATTGCCTTCCTGGATGAGGTCCAGGAACTGCAGGCCGCGGTTCGTATACTTCTTGGCGATCGAGATCACGAGGCGGAGGTTGGCTTCCACCATCTCCTTCTTGGCGATACGCGCTTCGCGCTCGCCCTTCTGCACCATGGATACGATGCGCCGGAATTCGGCGATCGAGATGCCCGTTTCCGTCGCGAGGTTCTGGATCTCCTGGCGGATGTCGCGGATCGTGGCGTTTTCGGCCCTTGCGAATTCCTTCCAGCCCTTGGCGGCCAGGTTGCCGATCGACTTCATCCAGTTCGGATCGAGTTCGGCCCCGGAATACTGCTCCAGGAACGAATCGCGCTTGACGCCATAGCTTTCAGCAAGCCGCAGCAGCCGGCCCTCGTTCTGCATCAGCCGCTTGGAGATGTCGTAAAGCTGCTCGACGAGGCTGTCGACGCGGTTCTGGTTGAGCGACAGCGACTTCACGGCCGTGATCAGCTCGTCCTTCAGTTCCTTGTAGCGGCGCTCCTGGGCAGGAGACAGCGTGCCGGTTGCCTGCAGGCGGGCTTCCACCTGCTGGTCCTGAAGCTTGCGCAGCTTCTTGTAGGTCTCGGCGATTGTGTCCAGGGTCTCCATGACCTGCGGGCGCAGTTCCGCTTCCATGGCGGCGAGCGAGAGGTTGGACTCGTCGTCGTCCTCTTCCTCTTCCTCAGGCGTGGGCATGTCGCCGCCGACATTGGTGATGTCGTCGTCATTGGCCGGCGAACGCGCCTTCCTGGCCTTTTCCTTTTCCTCGGCCGCCTTGCGGTCGGCCTCGATCTTCTCGGGGCTCTGGAACTGCGGGGCCGCCTTCGCCTCGGGACCGGAATAGGTCGTCTCGAGGTCGATGATCTCGCGCAAAAGCGTCTGGCCTTCGTTGAGTTCATCCCGCCAGATGATGATGGCCTGGAACGTCAGCGGGCTTTCACAGAGGCCGGCGATCATCGTCTCGCGGCCGGCTTCGATGCGCTTGGCGATCGCGATTTCGCCCTCGCGCGACAGAAGCTCCACCGAGCCCATCTCGCGCAGGTACATGCGAACCGGATCGTCGGTGCGGTCGGTCGGCTCTTTCTTCTTGGCGGTCGCAAGCGCGGTGCCGCCCGAGGGAGCCAGTTCGCCGCCTTCGCTTTCGTTATCGTCGTCGCTGTCGTCTTCGCCCTGGGCTTCTTCCGCGTCCTCGTCCTCGATGACGTTGATGCCCATGTCGGAGAGCATCGACATGGTGTCCTCGATCTGCTCGGAGGTCACTTCCTCCGAAGGCAGCACCGAGTTCAGCTCGTCCATGGTGACATAGCCGCGCTTCTTGGCGGCCTTGATCATCTTCTTGACGGCATCATCGGAAAGGTCCAGAAGCGGGCCGTCCGGTGCACCTTCGCGTTCGGTTTCGGCTTCTTCGTTTTCTTTGACCTTAGTTGCCATTTAGTCTTCGCTTTCCTGGAGTATCCAGTTTCAGTGCCGTCCGGTACCGTGCAAGCGCCCGCCCGAAGCCTCGGCGCCATGCCAATTCGTTTCAGTGACCTAACGGAATGAAACTTAAATCCTGATTAACCACGCCTCGCCGTCGTAGGCCGAGGACATACTGCCTGTGCAGCATGATTGACATGACTTCCCGATCCGCCGTACCCATCTCGCCCTTGCCAGAAATGGTGATTCCCAGATTTTTCGGCTCCGTCAAGCTTTTCCGCCAAAAAACCCCGAAAACCCTTTGATTCGGGTCTTCAACGTCAGGCGCGCCGGTTGCGGGTGTTGGCCAAGATGTAGGCATGGTCGCGCAAAAGACAAGGGCTGCGCGCGTTCCTGATTCGCCCCATCCCTCCTTGCGCCTCACCAGTCCATCACCACCTTGCCGGAATTGCCGGAGCGCATCGCCTCGAAACCGTCCCGGAACTGGTCGATACCGAGGCGGTGGGTGATGATCGGCGAGAGGTCGAGCCCGCCCTGGACGAAGGCGATCATCTTGTACCAGGTCTCGAACATCTCGCGCCCGTAAATGCCCTTCAGGGTCAGCATCTTGAAGATCACCTTGTTCCAGTCGATGCCGAAGCCATCGGGCGCGATCCCTAAGATGGCGATCTTGCCGCCGTTGTTCATCGCGTCGATCATCGAGCGGAAGGCCGGCGGCGCGCCAGACATCTCCAGCCCGACGTCGAAACCCTCCGTCATGCCGATCGCAGCCATCACCTCGTTCAGGTCCTCCTTCGAGGCGTCCACCACATGTTCGATCCCGACCTTGCGGGCGAGTTCGAGCCGCACCGGGTTGATGTCGGTGATGACAACCTTGCGGGCGCCGACGCGCCTGGCCACCATCGCCCCCATGATGCCGATCGGGCCGGCGCCGGTGACGAGCACGTCCTCGCCCACCAGATCGAAGGACAGGGCGGTGTGCACCGCATTGCCGAACGGATCGAAGATCGCCGCCACCTCGTCCGGCACTTCCGGCGGGATCGGAACGACATTGTGCTCGGGGATGCAGACGAACTCGCCGAACGAGCCCGGCCGGTTGACGCCGACGCCCTTGGTGTAGTGGCAGAGGTGCCCGCGTCCGGCGCGGCAGTTGCGGCACTTGCCGCAGACGATGTGCCCCTCGCCCGAGACCCGTTCACCGACGTGATACTTCGTCACCGCCGAGCCGACCTCGGCGATCTCGCCGACGAATTCGTGGCCGACCACCATCGGCACGGGAATCGTCTTCTGCGCCCAGTGGTCCCAGTTCCAGATGTGCACGTCGGTGCCGCAGATCGCCGACTTCTTCACCCGGATCAGCACGTCGCTCGGCCCCGGCTCCGGCACCGGCACGTTCTCCATCCAGAGCCCGACTTCGGGTTTCGACTTGACCAGCGCGCGCATCATGTTGGTCATGGCTTGCTCCTCATGTCTGCCTCCACAGAGCCCCTCATCCGCCTGCCGGCACCTTCTCCCCGCAAGCGGGGAGAAGGACGACCGCCGCACGTCCTTCCTCCACTCCGACGGCCGCGCCTGGCACGTCCTCTCTTCCCGCCTGCAGGGAGAGGGCTAGGGTGAGAGGCAACGCGACAATTGTCCACTTGCCCCGCATCAGATCACCCCCAGCTCACGTCCCACTTCCGCAAACACCGCGATCGCCTTTTCCACGTCCGCCCGGCAATGCGCCGCCGACATCTGCGTGCGGATGCGGGCCTGCCCCTTGGGCACGACGGGGAAGGAGAAGCCGATCACGTAGACACCCTTTTCCAGCATACGCGCCGCCATCTCCTGGGCGAGTGCCGCATCCCCCAGCATCACCGGGATAATCGGATGCCCCTCGCCCGCAAGCGTGAAGCCGAGCCTTGTCATCTCGGAACGGAAGAGGTCGGCGTTGGCGGCGAGCCGGGCACGCAGGGCGTCGCCGTTCTCGATCAGGTCGAACACCTTCAGCGAGGCGGCCGCGATCACCGGCGCCAGCGTGTTGGAGAAGAGATAGGGCCGCGAGCGCTGGCGCAGCCAGTCGACCACCTCGGCGCTGGCGGACGTATAGCCGCCTGACGCGCCGCCCAGCGCCTTGCCGAGCGTACCGGTGATGATGTCGATCCGCCCCTCGACGCCGCAGTGCTCGGCCGAGCCGCGGCCGTGCCTGCCCACGAAGCCGACCGCATGGCTGTCGTCGACCATCACCATCGCGCCGTACTTTTCGGCCAGGTCGCAGACGCCCTTTAGATTGGCGATGATGCCATCCATGGAAAATACGCCGTCGGTGGCGATCAGCTTGAAACGGCTGCCTTCGGCCTTCTTCAGCTCCTCTTCCAGCGCCTTCATGTCGTTGTTGGCGTAGCGGAAGCGCCTGGCCTTGGAGAGCCGCACGCCGTCGATGATCGAGGCATGGTTGAGCGCATCCGAGATGATCGCGTCCTCCTCGGACAGAAGCGTCTCGAACAGACCGCCATTGGCATCGAAGCAGGACGAATAGAGGATCGTGTCCTCCATGCCGAGGAAGGCCGAGATCCGCGCCTCCAGTTGCTTGTGCTCCTCCTGCGTGCCGCAGATGAAGCGCACCGACGCCATGCCGTAGCCGTAGCGGTCGAGCGCCTGCTTGGCGGCCTCCGCCAGTTCCTCGCTATCGGCAAGTCCCAGATAGTTGTTGGCGCAGAAGTTCAGGACGCGCCCGCCGGACGCCACCTCGATCGTGCCGGCCTGCTTGGAGGTGATGACGCGCTCCGACTTGTAGAGGCCGACGGCCTTGAGACCTTCGAGTTCGGTGCGCAGGTGGGAGAGGAATGTCGAGCTCATGGGAAACCCTTGCAGGTAGGAAGCGAAACCCGGTCGGCGAAAGATGTAGCACGGATGGCCACATCTGTCCCCGCGGCGAGGTGGCGGCTTGGCACCGGAGCGCGGCGTTATTCTCGCCAAAGCCCGCCGTCAGCGGGCCGCAAACTCGGCCACTAGCCCTTCATAGGCCTCGAAGGGCGGAAAGCGCTCGAAGCTGTGCACCGCCGGCGTCTCGGCCCAGGCGAGCTTCTCGCTCGTATAGGTCTCGATGAACGGCGTGAACCAGTGCGTGTCCTGCAGCATGGTCGGCCGCAGGTTGACGAAGAAATCGATCCCGTTCGGTCGCGTGAACATCCAGGTCATGCAGTCCGGGCAGAAATGATGGCCGGCTTCGGCGTTCGCGCCGGCGACCACCGGCTCGCCCTCCGTCACGGCAAATCCCTCGGTCGGGATGGCGGCACTGAGCGAATAGGCGCTGCCCGACATCCGCTGGCAGCCGGTGCAATGGCAGGCCATGGTCAGCAGAGGCGGTGCCGTTACCTTCAGCTTCACGCGCCCGCATCGGCAGGCACCGTGCCACGGCAGTTTCCAGTCCGTCATCTGCTCTCCTCCCTTGCTGCCCGACGCACGCTCCGCCAGGCCTCCTCATTCGAGTTCGGCGTAGTCCTCGATCACGGCCAGGAACGCCTTGCCGAAGCGCTCGCGCTTGCTCTGGCCGATGCCGGGAATATCCAGCAGTTCGTCCCAGTCCTGCGGCCGTTCCTTCGCAAGCGCGATCAGGGTCGCGTCGGGAAAGACCACATAGGGCGGAACGTCCAGGTCCTTGGCGATCGAAAGGCGTTCGGCGCGCAGGCGTTCGAAAAGCTCCCGATCCGAACCGGCGAGATCGTGACGCTCGCGCGCGGCAGCCGACTTCTGCCCCTTCGCGGCCCTGCCCGACATTGGGCGATCCTTGCGGAAGCGCACCTCGCGCTCACGGCGGAAGACAGTGCGGGATTCCGGCTCAAGCTTCATCGCGCCGAAGGCCGCATGATCGATGCGGATGAGCCCGGCGGCGAGAAGCTGCCGGAACACCGACTGCCAGGTACGGCCGGGCAGGTCCTTGCCCGCCCCGAACACCGGCATGTCGACATGGCCGAAACGCTCAGTCTTCTCGTTGACGGTGCCCAGCAGCACGTCGATGACGTGTCCGGAGCCGAAGCGTTCGCCGGTGCGATAGACGGCGGCGAGCGCCTTGATCGCCGCCTCCGTACCGTCCCAGGTCTCGACGGGATTGCGGCAGGTATCGCAATTGCCGCATCCACCTGGATGCGTTTCGCCGAAATGGGCGAGGATCGCCTGCCGCCGGCAGGAAGCGGTCTCGCAGATCGCAAGCAGCGCGTTCAGCTTCGCCCGCTCGACGCGCTTGACCTCTTCGGCAGCCTCCCCCTCGTCGATCATGCGCCGGCGCTGCAACACGTCGGCCATTCCGTAGGCCATCCACACCTCGGAAGGCTGGCCGTCACGCCCGGCGCGGCCCGTCTCCTGGTAGTAGGCCTCGACGGAGCCGGGCAGGTCGAGATGGGCCACGTAGCGTACGTCCGGCTTGTCGATCCCCATGCCGAAGGCAACGGTGGCGACGAGGCAGAGGTTTTCCTCCTTCAGGAAGGCGTCCTGATTGGCGTCGCGCACGGCCCTGTCGAGACCGGCGTGATAGGGCAGCGCCCGGATCCCCTGCCCGTCCAGCCACGCGGCCGTATCCTCCACCTTGGCCCGCGACAGGCAGTAGACGATGCCGCTCGCGCCTCTGTGGCGCGACAAAAAGCGCAACAGCTGCTGGCGCGGCTGGTCGCGCTCGACGATATCGTAGGAGATGTTCGGCCGGTCGAACGACGTGGTGAACACCCGCGCCTGCTGAAGCGACAGCCGCTCGATGATATCGTCGCGCGTATGCGGATCGGCCGTTGCCGTCAGCGCGATCCGCGGCACGCCGGGATAGCGTTCGGCCAGCCGGTCGAGCGTGCGATATTCCGGGCGGAAATCATGCCCCCACTGGGAGACGCAGTGCGCCTCGTCGATCGCAAACAGCGCGATCCGTGCATGGCCGATCAGTTCGGCAAAACTGTCCGTCACGATACGCTCGGGGGTGACGTACAGAAGATCCAGCTCGCCCGCGCGCACCGCGCGCATGAGGGCTGCGGCCTCCTCGCGCGACAGTGAGGAATTGAGTGCGGCGGCGCGAACGCCGAGCTGCTTCAGCGCCTCGACCTGGTCACGCATCAGCGCGATCAGCGGCGACACGACGATGCCGACCCCTTCCCGGCAGAGCGCCGGAATCTGGAAGCACAGGGACTTTCCCGCACCCGTCGGAAAGAGCATGACCGCGTCGCCGCCATCCGTCACGTGCTCGACCACCGCCTGCTGCTTGCCGCGAAAGGCATCATAGCCGTAGACGCGCTTGAGGACTTCGAGGGGGCGCCGCGCGTTCTCGAAGAGCCTGTCGGTGGAAAAGGGCGGGTCCTGTCGTTCTGGATGCGGCATCGGGCCTCTTTCAGGGAATCGTCGGCGCATCATGGCCACCCCGCCCCAAGATGCAAGCCGCAGCCGCCGCATGCGCGATCCTCTGCGACTGATGGCGATGCTTCATATCTTGCGGGCAAGACCTTGAAACGACTCTGCTTTGCCGAAACGTTCACGCAGAACGTGAACGGCGGCGCAAGCTTGCCCTACCCCTTCGCGGGCCCCTTCACCCGGCCGGACATGACGCCGAAGCCGTCGATGATCGCTTCCTGGTTCTCCAGCCGTTTGGTTTCCATCTGCACCTCTTGCAGCGCGCGGGTGATCTGGTAGGCGCGCTCGCCGTCGCCCTCCTCGGTCGCCTCGGCGAGTTCCCGCTCCAGCTCGCGCCGCTGCCACAGAAGCGCGCGGGTGCGCTTGTGCAGCGCAAGCGCCTGCAGGAATGCCTCACGGGCATCGGCGGGTGCTGCCTCCTGCGTCGCGATCCACAGGCGGGAATTCCGGATCTGCTGGTCGAGCATCTTCAGCATCGGTTCGAACCCGGCCGCCCCCAGTTCCTCCACCAGCCGTTCCCGCGACAGCCGCTCGCCCATGCCGGCGGCGATCCCGAGCACGGCCGACCAGAAGCGCTGCAGGTCGCGGTTGTCGAACTCGATGGCGGAGACCTCGTCATACTCCTCGAACAGAAGCTGCGGCTGATTGACGATCGTCAGCGCCAGAACGCTCTCGCGAAGCGCCGGCAGCGCCTGCGCGCCGCGCACGAGCGTCGATTGCGCCAGCCGGTCGGATATCGTCGCCGGCGTTGACGACTGACTGCCGGCAACGGCGTTGCGGCCGCCCTCCTGCCGCCGCCCCTGTCGTGCGCCGAAGCTGCGCCGCTCGCCGCCCTGCCGGCCCGCCGGCTGGAAGAAGGCGTTGAGGCGGTCTCGCACGTCCTGCTGGTAATGGCGGCGCACGTTCTCGTCGGCAATGATGGACACGAGCTGTCGCAACCGCGCTTCCAGTTCCGCCCGGCTCTCGGGCGTGTCGTAGCTGCCGCCGCCGACTTCGCGCAACCAGATCATCTCCGCCAGCGGCTTTGCGCCGGCAAGCACCTTGTCGAACGGCGCGCGCCCCTCTTGGCGGACGAGGTCGTCCGGATCCTTGCCGTCGGGCAGAAGCGCGAAACGGACCGTGCGCCCGGGCTTGATATGCGGCAGTGCCAGCTCGGCGGCACGATTGGCGGCACGGATGCCAGCACCGTCGCCGTCGAAGCAGAGCACCGGCTGGGGCGTCATCTTCCACAGAAGCTCGAGCTGGCTCTCCGTCAGCGCGGTACCGAGGGGGGCGACCGCGTTCTCGATGCCTGCCTGGTGCAGCGCGATCACATCCATATAGCCTTCGACTGCGATCACCGTCGCATTCGCACCGTCGTCGCCTGCGGCACCGCGTCCCCCGCCCTGCGCGGACTTGCGCGCGCGGGCGAAATTGTAGAGCACGTTGCCCTTGTGGAAGAGCTCGGTCTCGTTGGAGTTGAGGTACTTCGCCGGTGCATCCGGCGACATGGCCCGTCCGCCGAACGCAATCACCTTCTCGCGCGACGACAGGATCGGAAACATGATGCGGTCGCGAAAGCGATCATAGGAGACCGGGATCTCCGGCCCGTGCACCACGAGCCCGCAGGCCTCTATCTGCTCCTTGGGAACGCCCTTTCCCGCCAGGTGCTCCTTCAGAACGTTGCGCCCCTCGGGAGCATAGCCGAGCCGGAACGTCTCTATCGTGCGGCCGGTCAGCCCGCGGTCGCGCAGATAGGCGCGCGCACGCGCTCCGGCTGCCGATTGCAACTGGTCCTGGAAGAAGGCCGTCGCCATCTCCATCACATCGAGAAGCGAGGTGCGCTCCTTCTCCCGCCGTTCGGCCTGGGCGTCGGGCTGTGGCATCGCCATCCCGGCCATGTCGGCAAGCTGCTGCACGGCCTCCGGGAAGCTCAGCCCCTCCAGTTCGCTCAAGAAACGAAAATGGTCGCCGGAAACGCCGCAACCGAAGCAGTGATAACGCCCCTTGCGATCCTCGCAGTGAAAGCTCGGCGATTTCTCGCCATGGAACGGGCAGCAGGCCCAGTAGTCGCCGCGCGAGACGTTGGTCTTCTTCTTGTCCCAGGTGACGCGCCGTCCCACCACGGCCGATATCGGCACGCGATCGCGTACTTCGTCGAGGAAAGAAGGGGAAAAGCGCATCTTGAAACGTCGTCTCCGTCGCCTCCGATCAGGCGAGCCCGCCACTATAGCGATGGCCGCAGGCAGGTACCATCATCGGCAGGCATTAAAGAGGATGCGAGGCGCATTCAACAGGGGACAAGTCGGCGGAGCGCCCCGGCGCTGCAGAAAGGTCCGGGAAATCCCCCTCGCGGATGGCTGCACATACACGACAATTTGAATTAAGTTCGAAATTGACAGTCAGGAGCCATCATTGCCAATGAGAGGGACAATTCGCTGTCGGGAAATGACATGTCGATCGATTCCGCCTCGCTTCTCGCCGATCCCCGTTTCTTCTTCTCCTTCCGGCACGGCACGAGGGTGCTTCTGGCGATCTACGACGAGAACCCGGCGCTCGGCGGGCTCTTCTCCTCCCAGCAGCGCTGGCTGATGAGCCATGCCGCCTTTGCGCTCGCCTGCTCGCATGATCCCGACGACGCCGCAAGCGGCCTCTACGCGGCGCGCTTCATCAGCGTGGTGCAGGAGCACGCCGTTGCCAGCAAGAACACCGCGGCGGACTTCATTCAGGAACTTCTGGGGCATGGCTTCATCCATGTCGCACCAGGCCAGGAGGACCGCCGGCGCAAGCCCTTGATGCCGAGCGACCTTCCGGAACAGGCGATGTCGCAATGGCTGGAACTCCACTTGGGCTGCCTCGACAGCTTCGACGGCGGCAGGAGGGCCGAAACCTACGGGGCCGATCCGTCGCTGCTCTACCGGCTGCAGCCGCGCATCACCCGGCGCATTCTCACCGACAAAGAGGTCCGGTACCAGGGAGCGACCTTCAACCTGTTCACCTGGGCCAACTTCGGCGGCCTGCTCATGGATCTCTTGATCGGCGCGGTCGAACCCGGCGAGGACGGCGTGGGCCTTCAGGCTGAGCGGATCGCCGCCGGCACCCTTTCCATCAACGAGGTCGCTCGCCGGTTCTCGATCTCCCGCACCCATGTCATGCGCCTTTTCAACAAGGCGGCGGAAGCCGGCGATATCGGCTGGAGCGGCAGCCGCGGCGAAAGCGCGGTCTGGATCTCGCACCGGCTTCTGCAGGACTACAGCCGTTACCAGGCGGCCAAGCATGCGCTGGTGGACGTAGCCTTCGAGGAAGTGGCGGGCGGCTAGAGCAATTCCCGCAAGGCGCGAAGCGGTTTTGCGTCCCAAATTGCCGAAAGACCGACGAAGGCCGGTAATGCCGCTTTCACCGGCAATGCGCCAGATGGATGCAGGCAGGCACGACGGACAACGCCGCGGGCGAGGCCGCGGCGTTCTATTCTTCCGTCTAAGCACCGACTGAACCTATTTCAGCAGATCCTTCACGACACCGGACGCCTTGGCGAAATCCATCTGCCCGGGATAGCGCTCCTTCAGGGCGTTCATGCACTTGCCCATGTCGCGCAGCCCCTGTGCGCCGGTGTCGCGCACGACGTCGGCACAGAGCGACCTGACCTTGTCCTCGGGCAGTTGCTCCGGCAGGAAGCCGTTGATCACGGTGATTTCCTCGCGCTCGTGCGCGGCAAGCTCGGGACGGCCGTTCTCTTCGTAGATCCGCGCCGATTCCTCGCGCTGCTTGATCATCTTCGCCAGGATCTGGCGGATACCGTCGTCATCGACGGGATCCTTGCCGGCTCCGCGGTTGGCGATGTCGCGATCCTTGATCGCGGCCTGGATCAGCCGCACCGTCGATGTTCGGCGCGTATCCTTGTTCTTCAGCGAATCCTTGAGGCATTCTGCGAGTTGCTCGCGCATTGTCCTTACTCCGACAGACGTCCCCGCCGCCGGCCGGGGCGGATCGGATGACGTCGATGTTTTTACGTTTCTTCGTGCGCTCTCATAGACCGGCAAGGCCATTGCAATCAAATTGATTACTTAACACCTTGATTTAGCCGGACTATAAATCCGGCCAATCCACAGCGTTCCGGTTGACCCGGCCATGTGCTTTGTCTATTTTCCGGCACCTGCACGAAATTTGCATGTGGTGGCCTTGCCGCGGAACCTCCGCGCGCCCACGTTTGCGACATTAAATGGCGGCTGACCCATCGCCTTTCAAGGCGGACGGCAAGGCGCGCCGGAAAAGGGATGACCATGACCTCGACTGCCCCCTGGACCACCGAAAAGCCGACCGCGCTGCTCGTTCTCGCCGATGGCACCGTGATCGAAGGCAGGGGCATCGGCGCAACCGGAAAGGTTCAGGCCGAGGTCTGCTTCAACACGGCTCTGACCGGCTATGAGGAAATCCTCACCGACCCCTCCTATCTCGGCCAGATCGTCACCTTCACCTTCCCCCACATCGGCAATGTCGGCACCAACGACGAAGACATCGAGGACCTGACGCCCGCCGCCCGCCACGGCGCCGTCGGCGTGATCTTCAAGGCCGATATCACCGATCCCTCGAACTACCGTGCCGCCAAGCACCTGGACCAGTGGCTGAAGGCGCGCGGCATCATCGGACTGTGCGGCATCGACACCCGCGCGCTCACCGCATGGATCCGCGAACACGGCGCACCCAATGCCGTCATTGCCCATGACCCCGCCGGCGTCTTCGACATCGAGACGCTGAAAGCCGAAGCAAAGGCCTGGAGCGGGCTGGAAGGCCTCGACCTCGCCAAGGTCGCATCGTCCGGCCAGTCCTCGCGCTGGAGCCAGGAGCCCTGGGTCTGGAACGAAGGGTTCGAGGATCTCGCCGAGAGCGACGCGAAGTACAACATCGTCGCCCTCGACTTCGGCGTGAAGCGCAACATCCTGCGCCTGTTCGCAGGTCTCGGCTGCAAGGTCACCGTCATGCCGGCGACCTCCAGCACCGAAGAAGTGCTGGCCCAGAAGCCGGACGGCATCTTCCTCTCGAACGGCCCCGGCGATCCGGCGGCAACCGGCAAATATGCGGTTCCGGTCATCCAGGACCTGATCAAGACCGACATCCCGCTGTTCGGCATCTGCCTCGGCCACCAGATGCTCGGCCTCGCCGTCGGCGCCAAGACCGAAAAGATGCATCAGGGCCACCACGGCGCCAATCATCCGGTCAAGGACCACACCACCGGCAAGGTGGAGATCGTATCGATGAACCACGGCTTCGCCGTCTCCTCCGAAAGCCTGCCCGAAGGCGTCGAGGAAACGCACGTCTCGCTGTTCGACGGCTCCAACTGCGGCCTGCGTCTGGCCGGCAAGCCTGTCTTCTCGGTCCAGCATCACCCCGAGGCCTCGCCCGGCCCGCAGGACAGCCACTACCTCTTCCGCCGCTTCATCAACCTGGTGCGCGAGAAGAAGGGCGAAGAGGCGATCCCCGAGCGGGCATAAGCTGCCACGGCAAGGAATTACAAAGGCCCGGACGCTGATCGCGTTCCGGGCCTTTTTCGTCTGCTCACCCTGTCCTTGAAGGCCCAACCACGGACCGGCTCACGCCGCCGCGGACTGCCCTTCCCGTCGCAGCAGCGCATAGTAGCGCCAGCACAGCATCACGGCTGCGGCCGCAAGGCCGCCGAGGAAACCGAACCATACGCCGATCCCGCCGAAGCCGAGCGGGAATGCGAAGAGCAAGGCGCACCCGAAGCCGATCGGCCAATAGGCGATCATCGCCAGCACCATTGGCACGCGCGTATCCTTCAGGCCGCGCAGGAGGCCCGCCGCAATCGCCTGCAGCCCGTCGACCAGCTGAAAGATACCGGCGATGATGACGAGCGGCCCGGCATAGGCGAGCACCGCAGCAGCCTCGCTCGAATGGCGGTCGAGGAAGATGCCGGCAAGCTGCATGGGCGCGATCGCAAAAAGCGTGGTGCCGGTGATGGCGATGGCCGTGGCGATGACGAGGACCGCAACCGAAGCGCGTACCACGCCGAGATGATCGTTACGCCCGTGCGCCACGCCCACCCGCACGGTCGCGGCCTGCGCGAGCCCATAGGGAAACATGAAGGCGATGGACGCAAGCTGCAGAGCGATCCCGTGAGCGGCGAGCTCGATCGTACCGATCGCCCCCATCAAGAGAGAAGCCACGGTGAAGAGGCTCACTTCCGCGATGACGGTGAGGCTGATCGGCAGCCCCAGATGCAGCACCTCGATGAAGGCCTGCCAGTCCGGTCGCCAGAAGCGCACGAACAGCTCGTACCGGCGCAGTTCGGGCCGGCTCTGCACATAGGTGACCATCAGGACGAAGGACAGCAGGTTCACCCCGGCAGAGACATAGGCCGCCCCCTTCATGCCAAGTGCTGGCAGGCCGAAGTGACCAAGCACCAGCGCATAGGCGAAGATGGCGTTGACGACCAGGATTATGAGCGTGATCGTCATGATGATGCCCGCCTTGCCATGCGCACTGACAAGGCCGCGCAGCGTCATGAACAGCAACGCTGGCGGCATGCCCCAATGGGCGATCGCCAGGTACTCGTGCGCAAGTGCGGCCACCTCCGGCTTCTGGTCGGCAAAGAGCAGGATGTCGCCCGAATAGGAAAAGAGCGGGAAGGTGACGATCGAATAGAGCAGCACCACCCACATCCCCATCCGCACCGCGCGGCGGACGGAGACGACGTCACCGCGCCCGTAGGCCTGCGCGACCATCGGGATGACGGCCGTGGCGAAGCCCGAGCCGAAGATGAAGATGGTGAAGAAGAACTGGCCGGCGAGCACGATTGCAGCCAGATGCGTCGCCCCCAGCCGGCCGAGAATGACCACATCTGTCGTATGGATGCCAAGCTGGGCCAGCTGCGCCCCGATCAGCGGGATGCCGAGCGCCAGTGTCGCCCGGAAATGTGCGCCCCAACTGTTTTCTTCGCGTCTTACGGTCATGTGCATCGAACGTCCGCCTTTCGGCTGCTTCCGACCACAACGCGCAGCTGCAATCAATCGAATAGAATTGATGCATCCAACAAAATTGCGAATTTGGCGCGAAACAGGACGATTTTTCGCCGAATTTCACAAGTTTCGCGACAAAATTCGGCCTGAAATCCTGAAAGATCGCCGCAAAACGAAGAAATCCGTTTCCAGACCTCAGCCGGTGCTGCGCCGATCGCTCTTGACGAAATCGATGAAGGCCCGGAGCGGCGCGGGCATGTGCCGGCGTCCGGCATAGTAGAGGAACGGCCCGGAAAATTCCGGCGACCAGTCTTCCAGTATCCGAACAAGCGCACCGGAACCCAGCGCGGGCGCCAGCGCCTCCTCGAACGTGTGCACGATGCCGAGGCCGGCGATGGCGGCTGCAAGCTCCATGTCGAGCGCGTTGGCGACGAGCGGGCCGGACGGGCTGATCGTCACCGACCGGCCGTCGCGCTCGAACTCCCACGGCAGCGCGTGGCCGCTGGTGAAGCGGTGGCGGATGCATTCGTGCTCGAGCAGTTCCTCCGGCTGCGACGGCACACCCCGGCCTTCGAGATAGGAGGGCGAAGCGGCCGTGACGTAGCGCTGCCGGCGGGGGCCGATCGCAATCGCGATCATGTCCCGCTCCAGCCGTTCGTCATAGCGGATGCCGGCGTCGTAGCCGGCGGCAAGAACGTCGATAAAGCTGTCCTCCGCCACGATTTCGAGCGTGATTTTCGGATAGGCTTTGAGAAAGCGCGTGGCGATGTCCGGCAACACGGCGCGGGCAACGATCGTCGGCACGTTCAGGCGAACGGTGCCGGCGGGGCTGTCGCGCGAGCTTTCCAACTGGTCGAGTGCGGTCGATATCTCGCCGAGCGCGGGGGCAAGGCGCTCCATCAGCCGCAAGCCGGCATCGGTCGGCGTCACGCTGCGGGTGGTCCGGTTGAGAAGCCGCACCCCGAGCCGCTCTTCCAGGCGCCGGAGTGCGGCGCTCAACGCCGACGGGGATACGCCGCGCCGGCGGGCGGCAGCACGAAAGCTGCGCTCCCGCGCAACGGCCACGAAGGCATCGAGTTCGCCAAGCGGCAGATCGTCCATTGTGCAAAATTCCGTATAAGCTGTTCACCAAAGGCCAGATTATCGCACAAAACGATCCGCGTTAGAACGGATCTCGACGACGCGGGCGATGCCCGACGAAGCAAAAGGAGAAAGACCATGAAGACCTATCGCCTCGGCAAGACGGGACCCGAAGTATCCGCCCTCGGACTGGGCTGCATGGGCATGTCCGGCATGTACGGACCGGCCGATCGCACGGAAAGCATCGCCACGATCCATGCGGCCCTCGATGCCGGCGTCACGCTTCTGGATACTGGCGACTTCTATGGAATGGGCCACAACGAGATGCTCATCGGCGAGGCGCTGAAGGGCCGCAACCGCGATCGGGCGATCATCAGCGTCAAGTTCGGCGCGCTGCGCGACCCGGCCGGAAACTGGAACGGCTACGATTCCCGCCCGGCGGCGATCCGCAACTTCGTCGCCTATTCGCTGCAGAGGCTGGGCGTCGATCACATCGATATCTACCGCCCTTCCCGCCTCGACCCGAACGTGCCGATCGAAGACACGATCGGCACCATCGCCGACCTCGTCAAGCAGGGCTACGTGCGCCACGTCGGCCTCTCCGAAGTCGGCGCCGAGACGATCCGCCGCGCCGCCGCCGTGCATCCGATCTCTGACCTGCAGATCGAGTATTCGCTGATCTCGCGCGGCATCGAGGACGAGATCCTGCCCGCCTGCCGCGCGCTCGGCATCGGCATCACGGCCTATGGCGTGCTCTCCCGCGGCCTGATCAGCGGTCACTGGCAGAAGGACACCGCCACCGCAAAGGGCGATTTCCGGACGATGAGTCCGCGCTTCCAGGAGGGCAATGTCGAGCGCAACCTGGAACTCGTGGAGGCGCTGCGCGCGATTGCAGGCAACACCGGCGCGACGGTAGCCCAGGTCGCGATCGCCTGGGTGACGGCCCAGGGCGAGGACATCGTACCGCTCGTGGGGGCAAGGCGGAGGGACCGCCTTGAAGAAGCCCTCGGCGCGCTGCAACTCACGCTGTCGAATGACGACCTCGTCACGATTGAAAAAGCCGTCCCGAAGGGCGCCGCCGCCGGCGCCCGTTACCCCGAGGCGCTGCTGGCGCATATGGACAGCGAGAAAAACCGCTGAGGCGCACCAGTCTTAAGGGATTTTGGCGATCCTCGGTCTGGACGAGGGTCGCCGCAAGGCCGGAGCATCGCAGCTTCAAGCTGCGGCGCGTCCGGTATCTTGACCGCCACGCCCGCCGGCCGAGTAGTTCGACTTGACGGACGATCCGTCTTCGCGCTGGATGGCACGGCGGTTCAGCTTGAAGAGGCTGACCAACTGCGCCAGGGCGTCGGCGCCCTGTGCCAGCGTGCTGCTGATCGCCGTCGTCCGCGAACTCATGGCGGCATTCTGCTGAGTCATCTGGTCGAGCCGGCCGACCGCCTTGCTGATTTCGCCGAGGCCCGTCGTCTGTTCATCGGCAGCCTTGGCGATCTTGTCGACATTGCCGTCGATGTCCTTCACCAGCACGTCGATTTCCTTCAGCGCCTCGCCGGTCTTGCCGACCAGTCTCACCCCTTCCAGAACTCCCGCACCCGAGTTGTTGATGAGCGTCTTGATTTCCTTTGCGGCGTTTGCGGAGCGTTGGGCAAGCTCCCGCACTTCCTGGGCGACCACGGCAAATCCCTTGCCCGCGTCGCCCGCACGTGCGGCTTCCACACCCGCATTCAAAGCCAGAAGGTTCGTCTGGAATGCAATCTCGTCGATGACGCCGATGATCTGGCTTATCTCGCGGGACGCAGTTTCGATACGTTGCATGGCATCAACCGTCTGCTGAACGACCTCCGTCGATGCAGCCGTCGATGCCCGCGCCCTCTGGACGAGCTGGCGTGTTTCCTTCGTGTTCTCGGTCGACGAGTGGACCGTCCGAGTGATCTCGCCAAGGGCTGCGGACGTCTCCTCAAGCGCCGCCGCCTGCTCCCGGGAGCGTTCAGCCAGAAGCTCGGAGGCCTCGCGGACTTCCTGGCTGCTTCTGCTGAGGTCGCCGGTCTGGCCGAGCACGTGGACCAGCGTCTTCTGGAACTCGCCGATCGACTTGTTGAAATCCCTTCGCAGCCTTTCGAATTCGCCGACGAACGGCTCGTCCAGCGTGATGCGGATATTGCAGTGAGAAAGCCGCTCCAGCGCCGCGCCGAGTTCTTCCACCGCATGCATGCGGTCCGTCACGTCGAGGGCGAACTTGACGACTTTGCAGACCCGCCCCTTCTCATCGATGATCGGATTGTAGGATGCCTGGATGAAGACGCGCCTGCCGCCCTTTGCAAGCCGCATGAACTGCCCGGTCGAAAACCGCCCCGCCCGAAGCTCTTCCCAGAATTCGCGATATTCCTGCGAATGCGCATATCCGTCTTCGCAGAACATCGAATGATGCTTCCCGACGATTTCCTCGGCGTCATAGCCGAGCGCGGCCAGGAAATTCTCGTTGGCCCCAAGAATCTTTCCGTCGGGGCTGAATTCGATCACGGCCTGTGCACGCGAAAGCGCTGCCAGCTTGCCCTCGTCCTCGACGCTCTTGCGCTTGACCGCGCTTATGTCCGTGGCGATCTTGATTACCTTGTAGGGCTTGCCGCGGCGGAAGACGGGGTTGTACGAAGCTTCGATCCAGATCTCCTGGCCGTTCTTCGCCCGGCGCTGGTACTGGCACTGGTCATATTCGCCGCGCGCCAGCTTTGCCCAGAACGCCCGGTATTCAGGCGAAGCGGCCTCGTCCGAAAGCACGAACATGCTGTGGTGGCGGCCGACGATCTCGGATCGCTGATAGCCCACTGCCCTGCAGAAATTTTCATTCGCCGTCAGGATGTTGCCAGCCAGATCGAACTCGATGATGGCCTGCGACCGGCTCAGGGCCTCAAGCACGGCCGAGGCATCCAGGCCGAATTTCGGAAAGCGAGACATTTCGTTGGACTCCCACGACAACGCGCGTCTCGGTCGGGGCACCTTCGATGAAGAGGCATGGCCGCGCGCTGCAGGCAAACTAGTGGGACACCGTTAATTAGCGATTAAGTATATCCTTCAATCACCATGCCGGGTTTTGACGTGCAGTGGCAGGGGCTATGCTGACTGCCCCTGCCTTCGGCGCCATCAAGGGTCGGCGACGCGAAACGTGTCGCAATCCTGGACGCGGCCGCTGTCGAAGCCGCGCTTGAACCAGCGCATGCGCTGTTCGGAGGTGCCGTGGTTGAAGCTTTCCGGCACGACATAGCCCTGCATGCGCTTCTGGATCGTGTCGTCGCCGATCTGCACGGCGGCGTTCAGCGCCTCCTGCAAGTCGCCGGTATCCAGCAGCCCCTTCTGCTCGGTGTACTTGCCCCAGATGCCGGCATAGCAATCGGCCTGTAGCTCGACGCGGATCGACATCTGGTTGGCCTCGGCTTCGCTCATGCTCTGCCGGGCGCGATTGAACTGCGGCAGGACACCCGTCAGGTTCTGGACGTGATGGCCGACCTCATGGGCGACGACATAGGCCTGGGCGAAATCGCCGGCCGCATCGAAGCGGTTGGCCAGTTCGTCGAAGAAGCTCATGTCCAGATAGACCTTGCGGTCGCCGGGGCAGTAGAACGGTCCGGAGGCCGCCGAAGCGAAGCCGCAGGCCGACTGGATGCTGCCGGAAAACAGCACGAGCTTCGGCTCCTGGTAGTTTTCGCCGCTGGCCTGGAAGATGCCGTTCCAGACGTCCTCCGTCTCGGCAAGGACCGTCGCCATGAACTGCTTGGTCTCCTCCTGCGCTGGCGAATTCGCGCGCGAACCACTTTCGGTCTGTTCGAAGCCCGGCAGGTTCGTCTGTCCGCCACCGCCCTCGCCCAGCACCTGCAAGAGATCGACGCCCATCATCCTGAGGACGAAATAGATCACGACGAGAAAGATGATCGTGCCGAAGCTGAAACCGCCGGTCCGACGAGGGCCACCGCCCATGGGAATACGGAAACCGCCGCCGCGGCCGAAGGGATTGCTGCGCGCCCCCCCGGCCCCGCGCTGATCCTCGACGTTGCCGGACTGACGGCGTCCCTTCCACTCCATGACCGTTCCCTCTCTTGCGCCCCGCCGGAACGCCGCAGACCGGGTTTCGTTCCAGACAATTCACTTATAGGGCGGGACGCGACGGTTGCAAAACGAATTGCGCTCCGTCTTCCACCCGGCGGTGCTCGAGTACCGATGGGGCAAATCCCCTGACCGCACGCGCGATCGCGCACGCTTCTCTATTCTGTCGATTCTGGAATTTTCGGGGTTTCGCTCCGCAACGCATTTGCCTATAAGCCGCTTCTAGCCTTTAAAGACCAAGCTTTCGCGCCCCGGCCGGTGACCTTCCCACCCTGGCCGGTTTTTCGCGCAGGCTAAAGAACGGATAGAGCCATGCCCAAGCGCCAAGACATCAAATCGATCCTCATCATCGGCGCGGGGCCGATCGTCATCGGGCAGGCCTGCGAATTCGACTATTCCGGCACGCAAGCCTGCAAGGCGCTGAAGGAAGAAGGTTACCGGGTCATCCTGGTCAACTCCAACCCGGCGACGATCATGACCGACCCGGGCCTGGCGGACGCCACCTACATCGAGCCGATCACCCCCGAAGTCGTCGCCAAGATCATCGCCAAGGAGCGCCCCGACGCGCTCTTGCCGACCATGGGCGGGCAGACGGCGCTCAACACGGCACTCTCGCTGAAGCGCATGGGCGTGCTGGAGCGCTACAACGTCGAGATGATCGGCGCCAAGCCGGAGGCGATCGACAAGGCCGAGGACCGCGCGCTGTTCCGCGAGGCGATGGCCAAGATCGGGCTGGAGACGCCGAAGTCGCTGCTGGCCAATGCCACCGAGATCAAGGACGCCGACCGCAAGAAGCACGAGGCCGAGCGCGCCAAGCTCAAGGCAGAGCTGTCCGGCGAGGCACTGGACAAGGCGCTGGACGAACTGGAGAACCAGTGGAACCTCGGCGAGACCGACCGCAAGCAGCGCTACATGAGCCACGCCATGGCGGTCGGCGCGCAGGCGCTGGACGAGATCGGCCTTCCCGCCATCATCCGCCCGTCCTTCACCCTCGGCGGCACCGGCGGCGGAATCGCCTACAACCGCTCGGAGTTCTTCGAGATCGTCAATTCCGGCCTCGACGCCTCGCCGACGACCGAAGTGCTGATCGAGGAATCGGTGCTCGGCTGGAAGGAATACGAGATGGAAGTTGTCCGCGACACCGCGGACAACTGCATCATCATCTGCTCGATCGAGAACATCGACCCGATGGGCGTACACACCGGCGATTCGATCACGGTCGCGCCGGCGCTGACGCTGACGGACAAGGAATACCAGATCATGCGCAACGCCTCGATTGCGGTGCTGCGCGAGATCGGGGTAGAGACCGGCGGCTCGAACGTGCAGTTCGCCGTCAATCCCGAAAACGGCCGCCTCGTCGTCATCGAGATGAACCCGCGCGTCTCGCGCTCGTCTGCGCTGGCCTCCAAGGCGACAGGCTTCCCGATCGCCAAGATCGCCGCCAAGCTCGCGATCGGCTATACGCTGGACGAGCTGGAGAACGACATCACCGGCGGTGCGACGCCGGCCTCCTTCGAGCCCTCGATCGACTACGTCGTCACCAAGATCCCGCGCTTCGCCTTCGAAAAATTCCCTGGCGCCGAGCCGACGCTGACGACCGCGATGAAGTCCGTCGGCGAGGTCATGGCGATCGGCCGCACCTTTGCCGAATCGCTGCAGAAGGCGCTGCGCGGGCTGGAAACCGGCCTGACCGGCCTCGACGAGATCGAAATCCCCGGCTACGAAAACGGTGACGGCAAGAACGCGGTGCGCGCGGCGATCTCGACGCCGACGCCCGACCGCCTGCGCATGGTCGCCCAGGCGCTTCGCATGGGCTTCACGCCGGAAGAGGTGCACGACGGCTCGAAGATCGACCCCTGGTTCATCGCCCAGTTCAAGGCGATCGTCGACATGGAGGCCCGCATCCGCGAGCATGGCCTGCCGGAAGACGCGCAGAACCTGCGCATGCTGAAGGCAATGGGCTTCTCCGACGCCCGCCTCGCCACGCTCTCGGGCAAGCGGCCGAAGGAAGTGGCCGAACTGCGCAACAGCCTCGACGTCCGCCCCGTCTTCAAGCGCATCGACACCTGCGCTGCCGAGTTCGCCTCGCCGACGGCCTACATGTACTCGACCTACGAGCAGCCCTTTGCCGGACAGACGCGCTCGGAAGCCGGCATTTCCGACAAGAAGAAGGTCGTCATCCTCGGCGGCGGCCCGAACCGCATCGGCCAGGGCATCGAGTTCGACTATTGCTGCTGCCATGCCGCCTTCGCGCTGAAGGATGCGGGCTATGAAGCGATCATGGTCAACTGCAACCCGGAGACCGTCTCGACCGACTATGACACCTCCGATCGCCTCTATTTCGAGCCGCTGACGGCCGAGGACGTCATCGAGATCCTCAAGGCCGAGCAGACCAACGGCACGCTCGTCGGCGTCATCGTCCAGTTCGGCGGCCAGACGCCGCTGAAGCTCGCAGAAGCGCTTGAGAAGAACGGCATCCCGATCCTCGGTACAGCACCCGATATGATCGACCTCGCCGAGGACCGCGACCGCTTCCAGAAGTTGCTCCAGAAACTGGACCTCGCCCAGCCGAACAACGGCATCGCCTATTCGGTCGAGCAGGCGCGCCTCGTCGCGGCCGAAATCGGCTTCCCGCTGGTCGTGCGCCCGTCCTACGTGCTCGGCGGCCGCGCCATGCAGATCATCCATTCGGAATCGATGCTGCAGACCTACCTGCTCGACACCGTCCCCGGCCTCGTGCCCGAGGACATCAAGCAGCGCTACCCGAACGACAAGACGGGCCAAATCAACACCCTGCTCGGCAAGAACCCGCTGCTGTTCGATAGCTACCTGACCAACGCGGTCGAAGTGGACGTCGATGCGCTCTGCGACGGTGAAAGCGTGTTCGTCTCCGGCATCATGGAGCACATCGAGGAAGCCGGCATCCATTCGGGCGACAGTGCCTGCTCGCTGCCGGTGCGCACGCTGTCCCCGGAGATCGTCGACGAGCTGGAGCGGCAGACCAAGGCGCTGGCGAAGGCGCTCAACGTCGGCGGCCTCATGAACGTTCAGTACGCCATCAAGGACGGCACGATCTACGTGCTTGAGGTCAACCCGCGCGCCTCGCGCACCGTGCCCTTCGTCGCCAAGACGATCGGCGCGCCGATCGCCAAGATCGCCGCCCGCGTCATGGCCGGCGAGAAGCTGGACGCAGCGATTTCGGCCTATGGCGAAAAGCCCGATCCGCGCAACCTCAAGCACATCGCCGTCAAGGAAGCCGTCTTCCCGTTCGCCCGCTTCCCCGGCGTCGACACGCTGCTCGGCCCGGAAATGCGCTCCACCGGCGAGGTCATGGGCCTCGACAGGAACTTCGCGGTCGCCTTCGCCAAGTCGCAGCTCGGCGCCAATGTCGACCTGCCGCGCGACGGCACGGTGTTCGTCTCCATCCGCGACGAGGACAAGGACCGCGTCCTGCCGGCGATCAGCACGCTGGTCGGGATCGGCTTCAAGGTCATGGCCACGTCGGGCACCGCACGCTTCCTTGGCGAGCACGGCATCGAGGCCGTCAAGATCAACAAGGTCCAGGAAGGCCGTCCGCACATCGAGGACGCCATCCGCAACCGCCAGGTCCAGCTCGTCATCAACACGACCGACGGCACGAAGGCGATCTCGGATTCGAAGTCGCTCCGCCGCGCCGCCCTGATGCAGAAGGTCCCCTACTACACGACGATGGCCGGTGCTGCCGCCGCCGCCGAGGCGATCAAGGCGCTCAAGGAAGGCCAACTCGAGGTCCATCCGCTGCAGAGCTATTTCGCCTGACAAACAATGGCGGGCGCTCCGGGCGCCCGCCAGATTGCCAAAAAAAGTTGCCGGGCCGATACGTGTGATCCGACCGGACCGCATTCACCACCGCCTTCCCTGCCTTGAGCCGGGATCCAGAACAATCAAGCCATCGATCGGAAAAGTTTCTTTCGCGCGATAGACATCGCGCTACGGGATGCCGGATCGAGCCCGGCATGACGGACAGGATTGCATTCGTTTCGGTCGAGCCCATTGTCAATGACGATGGGGGCGCTTCGACGCGCGTTCTATTTCCGACGCCGGTTGTTTTTCGGGGGCCGGCCGGTTACCAAACCCCGGCAGCGGCTTACATCGCCTGTCTCGGGCCGGGAGGACCATCATGCAGACGCCATCGCAGGACGCGGGACAGCCCCTTGCCGGCCGCCGGGAGTGGATCGGCCTCGGCGTGCTGTCGATTGCCTGCCTGATCTACTCGATGGACCTGTCCATCCTGTTCCTGGCGACGCCTGCCATCGTCGCCGATCTCGACCCGTCCGCATCGCAGCTGCTCTGGATCAACGACATCTACGGTTTCATGGTCGCGGGCTTCCTGGTTACCATGGGGACGCTGGGAGACCGGATCGGCCGCCGGCGGGTGCTGCTGATCGGGGCCTTCGCCTTCGGGGTGGCCTCGGCGCTTGCAGCCTTCTCCTCCACCGCACAGCAGCTCATCGTGTCGCGCGCGCTGCTCGGCATTGCCGGTGCCACGATCGCGCCGTCGACCCTGTCGCTGATCGTCAACCTTTTCAGGAACGACGCGGAGCGAAACCGCGCCATCGGCGTCTGGGGAACGGCTTTCTCGCTTGGCGGTCTCATCGGGCCGTTGCTGGGCGGCTTCCTGCTTCAGCATTTCCATTGGGGGGCGGTGTTTCTCATCAATATCCCGGTCATGCTGGTCCTGCTACTCGTCGCCCCGCGGCTGTTGCCGGAATACAAGAGCCCGGACGGCGCCCGGCTTGATCTGCCGAGCGTGTTCCTGTCACTGGCAACCGTTCTGCCGATCATCTACGGCCTGAAGCACATGGCGGCAGACGGGTTCCATCTGCGCCATCTGCTGCCGATCGCGGCCGGGTTTGCGTTCGGATGGCTGTTTGCCCGCCGCCAGCAGACCCTGTCCCACCCGCTGATCGACCTGAAACTCTTCCACATCCCGGCCTTCACCGCCTCCCTGCTGGTGAACCTTGCCGGCATGTTCTTCGTCTTCGGCGTCTTTCTCTACCAGAACCTGTTTCTCCAGTTCGTGCTCGGCCTTTCCCCGCTGGAAGCCGCGCTCTGGTCCGTACCGTCGTCGATCGTCTTTACGGTCATGTCGCTCCAGGCCTATCGCTTCACCAACCGCTTCGGACCCGTCAGGACCGTCTTGCTGGGGCTGGTCGTCAACGCCGCGGGAACGCTGGTGATGGCGGTCGCCGCCTGGTTCGAGAACATCTACGGCGTGCTCGGCGCGACGATGATCATCGCCGTCGGCTTCGTGCCGGTGGTGCTGACGACCACGGGGCTGATCGTCGGCACCGCACCGCCGGAACGATCCGGCTCAGCTTCGGCGATCTCGGAGACCAGCGCCGAATTCGGCGGCGCGCTCGGCATCGCCCTGCTCGGCAGTTTCGGCACGTTGATCTACCGCATGCTGATGGGCGGCGTGGACGTCGCAGGCCTCGCCCCCGCTGAGGCGGCGGCGGTGAAGGCGACGATCGGCGGTGCGGTCGATACCGCGAGGACACTGGGTGTGGACGTGCTTGGGGAAGCCGCCGTGCCCGCCTGGCTGGAGGCTGCGCGCCAGTCCTTCTCCAACGGCTTTGCCGCAAGCTGCCTGCTGGCCTCCGTCACGCTGCTCGCGCTTGCCGCGGTGGCACGCGGAATCTATGCCCGCGCGCATATCGACGAGAAAGCCATCGCCGCGGCGCATTGAGGAAGTAGCTCAGCGCAGGCGCAACCTGTGGTAAGAATATTGGACTTCCTTATGTATCGGCCGCTGAAGAGGTGTCAGATGCTCCGCATATTGTTGGCAACATCAATTTTCTCGACGTCGCTCTTTTCGCTGCTGTTGCCGCAGTCGGCTGCTGCATCGGATGTGCAATCAGGGGAACTCTGTCTCATTCCCGTCGAAGACGGGCAGCCAACGCAGCAGGATATCGGAGAAACTTGGCGAATGGTGTCCAGGTTTCTTGCTTTCGACGGCATATCAAGGCCTATCGTCTATGCAATGAATCGAGGAGGCGTATGGACGATTGACGAAAGCAACCGGTTCATACGCTTCGGCGGTGAATTCCCGCGAAACCTGGTTCACGACAGCTACGCAGCAGATCCATCTACGGGAAATGTCATCGGAATTAACTCCTCCGAGGGCGTATTTATGATCCGCGCCGGAGGGACGCAGTTCACGCCTCTTTACGCCGCAGATGATGGCCCCCTGCAAGCCCCGCATGCCGTCACCTATGTGCCTCGTCTCGGCGGATTTGTAGTGTCCGATCGAACTGGAATTTATCTCCTCGATAGCCAGTTGCGCCTGACGGACCTGCCGCTAGATGCCGTAGGCAGGCCGGGGAAAGTGTTCGATTTACCCGAGTTCAGCGCTCTTATCCTGAACCCGCGAGAAAAAGTATTTCTGCGGGACGATAGCGGACACACCGTCCTGCTGGCCACCTTGGAAGAATGGGACTATGTCGTGAAGGTCGGCCGCAGCCGGGACGGGAAAATCCATATAAAGACGTACTGGAACGAGTTCACGGTTTCGCCGCCAGGCAAGGACGCTTCCGGCCGCTTTTCGCCAGTGGAAGATGCGCACATCGTTCGACAACGCCCCGCTCCGACAAAGGTACCCAAACTTCATCCCGGACCTGAGATAGGCGAAAATCGATTCGCCTGGCGATCCTCAGGTCTCTGGCGCCAGCACGAGGAAGCCAGCATCCCCTTTGAACTCCCGTTTGACGCGGCCCACGTTGAGCTCACTGATGTCCAAGAATATCCGCCCGACCAAAATCTGGTGCTGTTCTCGTCGGCCGGTATATTCACCCTCGAGCCGCAAGGTGCCTGGAAGCTCATACCGCGGAGCAAGGAACTCACCGGCCGCGTCACGAGCCAAGGCGCAATGCCGAATTCACGAGGTCTGCTCGTCTCAAGCACAGAAGGGCTATATCTGCTGGCGCCGGCTACAAAGAGCAATGCTGGAAGCTGCCTCCAATAGAGTGCCGGCGCTTTTTCCGGGTACGCCGCGACTGAACATGGCGGCACACAGTCACGAATGACGACCTAGCCTGCCACTGGCACCGGCCGCAATCTGCAACCGCACTTTCCTACATGTTCACTCTCTGATCTCGATCCCGGCCTCATGCGCCGCGGCGATGAATGCGAACCTGGCTTCTTCGGGCGTCTTCTTACCCTTCATCGCCGCCTCGATGACGAGCAGGGCCCGGTCCAGCGCCTCGCCCTCTTCAAGCGGCCAATCCTCGATGAGCGCCCATGAGGCCTGTTGAATGTTGCTTATGGTCGTGAATTTGCCCGGTGCTTCCAGCGCCAAAGTCACGGCCTTGTTCCAGTTGTTGCTCACGGATTGGGTCTCCAGGATACGATTTGGCAGGCTCATAGCACCGATCGGCACACATGGTGAGAGGGTGTCGCGGTATGTTGTCGAGCTAGCAATCCGCCATCAATGTCGCTTCGGCGGCTTCCTCGATCGTCAGGCGCAGATCGCCCGTCGCCCGGCGGATGCCCTCCGGCCGTTTCTCCCGCAGGAGACGCCGATTATCCGGCACACAACTTGCGTGGTGCGAATTATCTGGCCATCGATCATGACGATCTGCTATAAGCACCGAAGTTAGATCTGAACATGGTTCCGAAGTTTGCCTTCGGGACCTGTTTTGTTTTGTGTCTGCCACAAGGCGGGCACGGCGAAAGGACAAAGGAAAATGGTCGAAAAGGTACCGATGACTCAGGGCGGTTTCGTCAAGCTGCAGGAAGAACTGCGCTGGCGCCAGCAGGAGGAGCGCCCGCGAATCATCGAGGCAATTTCCGAAGCCCGCGCCCATGGCGACCTTTCGGAGAACGCCGAATACCATGCCGCCAAGGAAGCGCAGAGCCACAACGAAGGCCGGATCACCGAGCTCGAGGACCTGACCGCGCGCGCCGAGGTGATCGACCTCTCCAAGATGTCCGGCGACACGGTCAAGTTCGGCGCCAAGGTGAAGCTCGTCGACGAGGACACCGAGGAAGAGAAGGTCTACCAGATCGTCGGCGACCAGGAAGCTGACGTGAAGGCCGGCCGCATCTCGATCTCGTCCCCGATCGCGCGTGCGCTGATCGGCAAGGAGGTCGGTGAATCGATCGAGGTCAACGCGCCCGGCGGCTCCAAGGCCTACGAGATCCTCTCGATCAGCTGGGGTTGATGCCGTCAGCATGACAGGCAGGCTGCCAGATAACGAAGGCGGCGTCGACATTGCCGATGTCGACGCCATCGCGCCGAATTTCAAGCGCCGCCTTTCCGGCGTCACCTCAACGATCATCCAGCTGGTACCGATGCAGCGCTTGCTCGGCCAGCGCGTCGCCACGCTCGGTCCCGGCCTGCCGCGCGACCTGCCGCACATGCGTTTCCGCGATCTGGTTTCGCTCTGGCGCCCTCCTGCCGGCCGCAGCCATCGCGTCTGGCATGCGCGCCGCAACACCGAAATGCTGCCGGGGATCCTGCTGCGCGACGTGCTGCGCATGCCGCTGAAGCTTCTCTTCACCTCCGCCGCCCAGCGTCGCCACAGCCGCTATACAAAGTTCCTGATCAGCCGCATGGACGCGGTGATCGCCACCAGCGAACGCTCCGGCTCCTATCTCGAGGTGCCGCATACCGTCATCCAGCACGGCGTCGATCTGGAGCGCTTCCATCCGCCGCAGGGCGCCGAAGACACGATTGAGGCTGCCGGGCTGCCGGGAAAATATCTGGTCGGCTGCTTCGGCCGCGTGCGTCACCAGAAGGGCACGGACCTGTTCGTCCGCGCGATGATCGAGCTCCTGCCGCACCATCCGGAATGGACGGCCGTTATTTCCGGTCGAATCACGCCCGAACACAAGGGGTTTGCGGACGACCTGAAGGCGCAGATCGCAGCCGCCGGCCTTTCGTCCCGCATTGTCTTTCTCGGCGAGGTCGACGACATCAAGCCCTGGTACCGGCGACTGGCGCTCTACGTGGCGCCCTCCCGCAACGAAGGCTTCGGCCTCACCCCGCTCGAAGCCATGGCCTCGCAGACGGCCGTCGTCACCTCCGATGCCGGCGCCTATGCGGAAATGACCATCGAAGGCGTGACCGGCGCGGTCGTTCCGGCAGGCGACGGCACCGCCATGACGAACGCGATCGGCCGCTACATGGCCGACCCGGATGCAACGCTTGCGGCGGGACGCAAGGCGCTGGACCACGTGCGCGCCAAATTTGCGCTCGAAAAGGAAGCCCGCGCCATCGGGGAAGTCTACCGGCGGCTGCTGTCCTGACGGCCAGCGGTCAGACGCCGGTTCGCACCAGCCGGTCGTCATAGGCGATTGCGATGTCGGCCAGCGCCGAGACCGGTGAAAAGTTGACTAACCCGATGCCCTGCTCTTCGGCCACGGCCTTTGCCAGAGCGATGTGTCCGAGAATGCGGCCTTCGGCATCGGCCACGCCGGAAAATGCCGATGTGCCCTTCTCTTCATAGAACCGCGGCTGCCTGGCGTTGCGGATATCGATACCGACGAAGCCGATCATCATCGGGCGCAACGCCACCGCGAACTGCAGCACTGATACGGCCACCGATCCGCCCTGGAACACGCCGCGATCGGGCTGAAGCGAAAAGCCGTATTCACCGGTCGGATCCAGCCGCACGAAATCCAGCCCGCCGATCTGTGCGGGCGTGCGGCGCGGCAGACCGTAGGGCTTGCGAATATCGTTGATCAGGACCACGCGCTTGTCGGCGAGCCAGCCGCGATCGTGCTCGCAGATCGCCCTTAAGGCTGCGACCGAGAACAGGCAGGCCTGGCCTGCCGCGATCTTCTCCCGCATCAGGTCGAAATGCCGATGGACGAAGCGTTCGTCCTCCACCGCAATGGCGAGCGGCGAGGCAACCGGGCCGCCGGCGAGATGAATGGCACCGTTCAGAAGTATCGCACCGCGCGGATCGAGGCGGGAGAGATCTGCGCCGGCGACGGACGGCCCGGAGCCTATGATATGGATCCACTCGCGCGAACCATCGAGAAGAATGTCCGTCCCCTCGAGCCCGACCACCGGCTGGCTGCGATAGTGCAGCACCCGCTTCCCGTCGATCGAAAGCCCCGGGAACCAGTCCTGCGCATGGGCGAGGTTCCGGCCGAGAAAGAGCCGGGCGCCGAGCTTGATCAGCGAGCGGGAGAAAGGTCGGTCCGAGCGCGCCATCGCCTCAGACCTCCACCAGCCCGAGCTTCTTGACCTGGCGGATGGTCAGCATGGTGCGAACGGTGTCGACGTGCTCATTTGCGGTCAGCACCTCGATCACGAAGTCCTGGAAACGGGTCAGGTTTTCGGCCACGCAATGCAGCAGGAAGTCGCTGTCGCCGGAAACCATCCATGCCTGGCGGACCAATGGCCATTCGGCGGTGGCCGCGGCAAAGGCCTTCAGGTTCGCCTCGGACTGGTGTTTCAGGCCCACCATGCAGAAGGCGACCAGGTCGAAGCCGAGCGCCGGCGCGTTCAGCATCGCATGATAGCCCTCGATGATGCCAGCCTCCTCCAGCTTGCGGACCCGCCGCAGGCAGGGCGGCGCGGAAATTCCGGCCTTGGCGGCCAGCTCCACATTGGTCATGCGGCCATCGGCCTGAAGCTCCTTGAGTATCTTGATGTCGATGGCATCGAGTTCGGCGCGAAACACGGCTGGTCTTCCCTGATTTTGTTTGGCTGGCGGATTACCAGAAACCGCCCGCTGACGTAAGATAATTGCAGCGGCAAGAACAAAAATGTCACGCCGGACGCCAAGTCTGTTGGCAATTGGTTCCACGCCCTTGAATCTTGGCCCCCCGCACTCATAAATGAACGACAAAATTCTTCAGTCGCCCCGCATCTTTGTTTGATGGACGGGCGAGCAATGCCAGGGAGTGCAGCCATGTCTGCCCGTCACGTCAAAGTCCTGATCATCGGCTCCGGCCCGGCCGGCTACACGGCCGCCATCTACACGGCGCGCGCCATGCTGGAACCGGTACTGATCGCCGGCATGGAACAGGGCGGCCAGCTCATGATCACCACCGACGTCGAGAACTATCCAGGCTACGCCGAACCTGTGCAGGGGCCGTGGATGATGGAGCAGATGCTCAAGCAGGCCCAGCACGTCGGCGCGGAGATCGTCAACGATCTCGTCACCGCCGTCGATCTCGACGTGCGCCCCTTCCGCATCCATACCGACAGCGGCAAGGTCTGGACCGCTGATGCCCTGATCATCGCGACCGGCGCCAAGGCCAAGTGGCTCGGCATCGAAACCGAGCACAAGTTCCAGGGCTTCGGCGTTTCGGCCTGCGCCACCTGCGACGGTTTCTTTTATCGCAACAAGGACGTGATCGTCGTCGGCGGCGGCAATTCGGCCGTCGAGGAAGCGCTCTACCTGTCGAACCTGGCAAAGACCGTCACGGTCGTCCACCGTCGCGATTCCTTCCGCTCCGAAAAGATCCTGCAGGAGCGGCTGTTCGCCAAGGATAACGTGAAGGTGATCTGGGACCACGAGGTGATAGAGTATCTCGGCAGCGAGGCGAAGCCGCCGATGCCGGCCTCGGTCAACGGCGTCCGGCTGAAGAACACCAAGACCGGCGCGGTCACCGACATGCAGACCGACGGGGTATTCGTAGCGATCGGCCACGCGCCCGCCGTCGAACTGTTTGTCGGCAAGCTGAAGCAGAAGCCGAACGGCTATCTGTGGACCGCCGCCGATTCGACGGCAACCGACGTGCCCGGCGTTTTCGCCGCGGGCGACGTCACCGACGACATCTATCGCCAAGCCGTCACCGCGGCCGGCATGGGCTGCATGGCCGCGCTCGAGACGGAAAGATATCTCGCCGGTCATATGCCTGTCGCAATTGCGGCCGAGTAGAAGCCGCCAATAACGCGAGGCGGGCCGCGTCCCGCACACGCGGGAGTGGGAACAGATTGTCAGCAACGGGCGGGAAACGGTCGACGTTCCCCGCCCTGAAGATATGGGGGACGTAATGGCGCTCGACTGGGACAAGCTGCGGATATTTCATGCCGCAGCCGAGGCCGGTTCGTTCACACACGCAGCGGACAAGCTTCACCTGTCGCAATCCGCCATCAGCCGCCAGGTCAGCGCGCTGGAGCAGGATGTCGGCATCAAGCTGTTCCATCGGCATGCCCGCGGGCTGATCCTGACCGAACAGGGCGAAATCCTCTATCGCACCGCCCACGACGTGCTGATGAAGCTCGAGAGTGTCCGCGTCCAGCTGACCGAGACGACGGAAAAGCCAAGCGGCAAGCTGCGCATTACCACGACCGTCGGCCTCGGCCAGGGGTGGCTCACAGACAAGGTCCAGGAATTCCTGGCCCTTTATCCGGACATGCAGGTCCAGCTGATCCTCGACAACGAGGAACTGGACGTCAACATGCGCCACGCCGACTGCGCCATCCGCCTGCGCGAGCCGCAGCAGTCCGACCTCATCCAGCGCAAGCTCTTCACCGTGCACATGCACGTCTATGCCGCGCCCTCCTACATCAACCGCTACGGCGAGCCGCAGTCGATCGACGACCTCGACCACCACAAGATCATCACCTTCGGCGAGCCGGCGCCGAACTACCTGCTCGACGTCAACTGGCTGCAGATCGCCGGGCGCGATTCGGACAACCCCCGCCCCTCCGTCCTGCAGATCAACAGCCTGACCTCGATCAAGCGGGCCTGCCTGCTCGGCATCGGCATCGCCATGCTGCCGGACTACATCGTCGGCCGCGATCCGGGCCTGCTGCAGCTGGTGACGAATGCCGACGTGCCGTCGTTCGATACCTATTTCTGCTATCCGCACGAGATGAAGAATGCCGCGAAGCTCAAGGTCTTCCGCGACTTCATCGTCTCGAAAGCGCGCAACTGGAACTTCTGACGGCAATCGGCGTCGCCGGCGGCTTCGATTCGTGCTGCGCCCGGGCCGCGGGCGAACTGAAGCCATGTCCATCTCTTTACAAAAAGAAGCACCGCGCACGCCTTTTCCTTGCGCGGACGCGCCCCTCCCCGCGCGAGGTTGATACGACGGCCCCAGAGCTGTGCTGCCCGTTTGCAATAAAATCGATTAAATCCATCGATTCCGAAGCGATTTCGCCTGGTGCGCGGCTTCCGGCACAGGCCTGCATCCAGGACATGGCTGACATGCACATTAAATGATTGCCCGCTGCCCAAAAAACCAGCATACAGCGCGCAGCTGATGCATTTGCGGTGGTTTTCCTCCCAGTGCCACCCGCAGCAGCTGTTCCCCTCTGGAGGTTTTTACCTTCAAAACTATAAAGGGCCCAAGTTCATCTTGTGGCCCTCTTTTTTTGCCCTGAATCTTGCGCTTTGCAAATTTATTTCCGACTGCGGCAATGTGTCGACAATTCGTTCCCTTGAAACGGTGCCGCGTTTGCTCCATATCCGTGTCAGTCGATGCGTTTTGGCGGTTTTTTCCTCCCAGTGCCGCCGCATCGGCTGTTCCCCTCTGGAGGTTCAGACCTTCACACCTACAGGGCCCTGGCTTTTGCTTGCGGCCCCTTTTTTTTGCCTCGTGAAATCTTTTTGGCCGCTCCCTTGAATATCGAAAATCGGCGATCGATATATCGGTAAATCGCGATTTAGCGAAACGAGGCAACAATGGAAGCCGAGGAAATCTTCAAGGCATTGGCCCATCCGGTCCGGGTCGAAATTCTCAACTGGCTGCGCGAGCCCGAAAAGCACTTCGCAAGCCAGGAGCATCCGCTCGACATGGGGGTCTGCGCCAGCCAGTTCGAGCGTTGCGGGCTTTCGCAGTCGACCGTGTCGGCCCATCTCGCCACCCTTCACCGGGCCGATCTCGTCACCACGAAGCGCATCGGCCAGTGGATCTTCTACAAGCGAAACGAGGAAACCATCGCCGCATTCCTGAAGCATGTGAACGAAACCCTCTGACTGCTTACCGCTGGCCGCACCTCCCGCGGCCAGCCCGACGCCCATCCCCAGACCAGAACCGAAAGAGACATCCCATGACCAGCCTGTTCGATCCCACCGACGCCGGTGACCTGCATCTCTCAAACCGCATCGTCATGGCGCCGCTGACGCGCAACCGCTCCCCCAAGGCTGTTCCCAACACGCTGAACACGACCTACTACGAGCAGCGCGCCAGCGCCGGACTGCTGATCACCGAGGGCACGGCCATCACCCAGCAGGGCCAGGGCTACGCCGACGTTCCCGGCCTCTACACACCGGAGGCACTGGCCGGCTGGAAGCATGTGACCGACGCGGTTCACAAGGCCGGCGGCAAGATCGTCGTGCAGATGTGGCACGTCGGTCGCGTGTCCCACACGAGCCTGCAACCGAACGGCGGCCAGCCCGTGGCGCCGTCGGCGATCACCGCGCAGTCCAAGACCTACATCATGAACCCGGACGGCACCGGCGCCTTCGCCCCGACCTCCGAGCCCCGCGCGCTCGAGACCGCAGAGATTGCGGGCATCGTCGAGGACTATCGCAAGGCCGCGCGCGCCGCGATCGAAGCCGGCTTCGACGGCGTCGAGATCCATGCCGCCAACGGCTACCTTCTCGACCAGTTCCTGCGTTCGGGCAGCAACAAGCGCACGGATTCCTATGGCGGTTCCATCGAGAACCGGGCGCGCTTCCTCTTCGAGGTTGTCGCCGCGATAACCGCCGAGATCGGCGCCGGCCGCACGGCGATCCGCCTCTCCCCGGTCACTCCGGCAAACGACGTCTTCGATCCCGAGCCGCAGCCACTGTTCGAGCATGTAGTCGCGGGCCTGCCCGACGATCTCTCCTATGTCCACATCATCGAGGGCGCCACCGGCGGCCCGCGCGACTATCTGCAGGGCGACATTCCCTTCGACTATGCCGCGCTGAAGGCCGCCTATCGCGACAAGGGCGGCAAGGCGGCCTGGATGGTCAACAACGGCTATGACCGCCAGATGGCGATCGAAGCAGTGGAAAGCGGCAATGCGGACCTCGTCGCGTTCGGCAAGCTTTTCATCTCCAATCCCGATCTCGTCGGGCGGCTTCGTGCCGACGCGCCGCTGAACGCGCCGGACCAGGCCACCTTCTACGGCGGCGGCGCAAAGGGCTATACCGACTATCCCGCGCAGCCCAAGGTCGCCTGAGCGAAACCGGCACGGACTGCCTTCAACATCGCCATCTCCCCGTCCGGCGGGGAGATGGCATCTGCGACACCCTCCCGCGCGGCACGCAGGGCAGCCGCACTGGCGAGAGAGGCCCTTCACCACCCTTCCCACGTGGGGAAGAGCTTAATCCAGCCTCCCCAGCCACGCCCCCTTTTGGCAGGCAAGCACGGCAGATTCGCTCCTCCTGTGGGGGGAGAAGGCCGGCAGGTCAGAGGGGCCTGTCATAGCGATCGCCATGTCATCAGCGAACGGCCGGCCGCGATATGCGGCTCCACTTCTCGCGCAGCCCCGGCGATGCTATCAAGGCAGGCGCGCCAACGGCACGAGGAACGGGGCGATGTTCGCAGGCACATGGCGGTCGGCACTGAAGCGCCCTGTCAGGGTCCTGCTGTCGCTCGCCTTTTCCCTCGCCATTGCCGCCACCGTCCCCTTTCCCGTCAGGGCCCAGCCTGAGTTCCGCGCCCCGCCGCCCTGCCTGTTTGCAACGGATCTTTCCGACGGCACCCGGCTCTGCATCCGGCAGCAGACGTATAATCGCGACATCTGCCGCGCGATCGAGAGCTACGCCCGCATCAATGCGCTGCCGGCCGACTATTTTGCCCGCCTGATCTGGCGCGAAAGCCTGTTCCGCCCCGATGCCGTCAGCCCGAAAGGCGCCGAAGGCATCGCCCAGTTCATGCCGGGCACGGCCAGGCTGCGCGGGCTGAAGGACAGTTTTCACCCGCTCGAAGCCCTTGGAAAATCGGCGGAATATCTGGCCGACCTGCGCGACCGCTTCGGTAATCTCGGGCTTGCCGCCGCCGCCTACAATGCCGGCGAAGGGGGCCTGTCCAACTTCATCGCGACCGGCGAGCTTCCGCTCGAAACGCGCGCCTATGTCATCGCGATCACGGCGCACACGGCCGAACAATGGAAGGAGGCGCCGCCCGAAAAGCTCGAACTGGCCCTCGACAAGAACATTCCCTTCCAGCAGGCCTGCGTCGCGCTTGCCGACAGCCGCAGGCTGAAGGATTTCGATTTTCCAGACGAGGGTGAGTGGGCGCCCTGGGGCGTGCAGCTCGCCGCCCATTTTAACAAGCCGGCCGCCTACCGCCTCTTCACGATGGCCGTAGAGCGGCTACCGCCGCCGCTGAATGCCGAGAAGCCGTTGATCCAGCGCGAGCGCCAGGCCCGCTTTGGCGCGAGACCGCGCTATACCGCCCGCATCGCTCGCCAGTCGCGAAAAGAGGCCGACGCGCTCTGCAACCGCATCCGCACCGCCGGCGGCGCCTGCATCGTCTTTCGCAACTGAAGCTGCCGGAACGCGATCGACGAACAATATCATCGCCGAGTTGCCAAGCCCCATCTCCGCGCTATCTTGCCGGAGCGGCGTTTTCCTTTGACTCCAGCAGGTTACGCCGGCATCGCACACGAAGGACCAGCCACGGGTATTCATCTTGATAAACCTTCGCCGTCTCCGAGAGGAAAAAAACCTCATCGTCGCCCTGGTCGTGGCGATCGCGGCCTATGCGGCGGAACATGAGGTGCTGGCCGCGGGTCGCGCGCTGACCCTCGTCATCGCCTTCGCACTCGTCGCCACCATCATTCTCGCCTCGACCCGGGTGGCGCACCATGCCGAGGTGCTTGCCGCCAAGGTCGGCGATCCCTACGGAACGATGATCCTGACGCTGTCGGCGGTGCTGGTGGAAGTCGTGGTGCTGGCGATCATGATGCAGGAGGCGACCTCGCCGACCCTCGTGCGCGACACCATCTACGCAGCCGTCATGCTCGACATCAACGGCATCATCGGGCTCGCAGCCCTGCTCGGTGGCCTGCGCCACGGCGAGCAACCCTATAATGACGACTCCAGCCGCACCTACAGCGTCATGATCCTGACCGCCATGGGCATTTCGATGATCGTACCGGAATTCGTTCCGCGCGAGAGCTGGCAGCTCTATTCCATGTTCACGATCCTGGCCATGATTGCGCTCTACACGCTCTTCCTGCGCCTGCAGGTCGGCCAGCACAGCTACTTCTTCAGCTATGCCTATCCCCGCGCCGCACAGGCGGGGCAACATAGCGGGCATGCCGAAAAGGACGACGAGCCCGCCCTGCCTTCGATTCTCGTCATCATCGCCGGCGTCGTCATCATCGGTGCGCTCGCGGAGGTGATGTCAACGACGTTGAGCGCCGGACTGGAAGGCACCGGCGCGCCGGTGGCGCTGATGGCCGTCATTGTCGCTGCGATCTCGGCTGCCCCCGAGATTCTGACCGCCATGCGCGCCGCCCTGGCAAACCGCATGCAGTCCGTGGTCAACATCGCCATGGGTGCGTCGCTGTCGACGGTCATCCTGACCGTGCCGGTGATGGAGACGATCGCGCTCTATACCGGACAGCCGTTCATCATGGCGATGAGCCCGGCGCAGACGGTGATGGTGGCGATCACCCTCATCGTCGCCGCAATCAACCTCAACGACGGCATGACCAACGCCATCGAGGGCATGACCCACTTCATTCTTTTTTCGACCTTCGTGATGCTGACGGTGATCGGGCTCTAAAGCAAGCCGCGCAAAAGTGTGCCGCGGTTTTGCGACAACGACTGCGCAAAACATAGACCTGAATCGTCTCGCGTGAATCTTTCTCATGCGAGACGGCTTAGGTATCCGAGACGACGCTCAACCGCTCGGCGCTCCCTCCTTGACGGAACCGCACAAAGCGCTGCTCGAGCACCTCGCTGCCCCATTGGGTGCCGGGGCGTTCCTCCGCCAGAACGAAACCCCGCGTTTCATAGAGATGGCGCGCCGCATCGAGCCCCGAAAAGGTCCAAAGATGCGTCTCGGCAAAGCCCGTCTCGTCGGCAAACGCCAGCGCCCCATCGAGCAGCCTCTTGCCGCTGCCTGAGCCGCGCATGGCATCATCCACGATGAACCATCGCAGATGGGCTGTTCCCGCCCCGATGTCCTCGCCGTCGATTGCGACCGAACCGACGATTTCTTTTCCCTGCATCGCCGCACAGATTTCGTTGCCAGGATTGCCGAGACGGTTGCAGAACTCCGCAAGGCCGGCAGCCACGACGGACTCGAAACGCTGCCCGAAGCCCGACGTCCGGGCATAGTAGAGCGCATGCATCGCCGTAATGCGCGCGATCAGGCCCGGACGATATCCGCGGACGATCGCTGCAGCCGGGGCGGCTGGGTGAACGGCCGACGGCGCCGCCAGCGCGTCCACATAGAGTTGCAGTCCCTCCAGAACGGCAAGGTCCTGACCTGGCTTCAGCCGTCCGAGCGCACCGGACACCCGGGCGCGGGCGAAGGCGTTGATGGCCGCAACACGTTTCCTGCCGGACGCAGTCAGGGACAGTCGCTTGACGCGGCCGTCTTCTTCCCCTGCCTCTTCCTGCACCGCACCCGCCTCGACAAGCTTCCGCAGCATGCGGCTGATGCTCGACTTTTCCAGGAGGAGGCGCACAGCAAGGTCACGCGCAGTGACGCAACCGCCCTCGATCTCGATCAGCGCATGGACGGCCGATGGCGGCAGATCGGTCCCGGCGAAGTCTCCTCCCATAAAGCCCAGTTCGCGAACGAGTTGGCGGGAGACGGCCCGGATGGCGTCGACGGAGACATGCGCATTCTCATCGGACATGATCGACGTGGCCTCAATAAAGTTGCATCATGCAACCATTTAAATCGCATAACCATGCGCCGTCAATGGGCAGGGGATGCGGCAACCACCAATCACAGTGGCCGCCGCCCGATACTATCAGATAGACACTAAGCAAATGATTTCAGACAGTTAGACCGAATTCCGGAATCGCATCCGTAGCGACTTGAATCGCTTTCGGAGCAGGCCAGCCCCCACGAAAAAACCCGCCATTGCTGGCGGGTTTCGTTCTGGCCGTCGTCGTACCGGCTGATTACTTGCAGGCGGCGCAGAAGCGCTGGATGCGCTTGCAGGCTTCTTCCAGCTGGGCTTCCGACGTCGCATAGGAAATGCGGAAGTTGGGGCCGAGGCCGAAGGCTGACCCGTGAACGACCGCCACGCCTTCCGCTTCGAGCAGCTCGGAGACGAAGTCCTCGTCGGTCTCGATGACCTTGCCCGAGGGTGCGGTCTTGCCGATCAGGCCCTTGCACGACGGGTAAACGTAGAAGGCACCTTCCGGAGAGGGGCACTCGATGCCCTTGGCCTGGTTCAGCATGGAGACGACGAGGTCGCGGCGGCCCTCGAAGATCTTCTTGTTCTCGGGGATGAAATCCTGCGTGCCGTTCAACGCCTCGACGGCGGCCCATTGGGCGATCGAGCACGCACCCGAGGTCTGCTGGCCCTGGATCATGTCCATCGCCTTGATCAGGCTCAGCGGGCCTGCGGCGTAGCCGATGCGCCAGCCGGTCATCGCATAAGCCTTGGAGACGCCGTTCATCGTCAGCGTGCGGTCGTAGAGCTTCGGCTCGACCTCGACCGGGGTCGCGAACTTGAAGTCGCCATAGGTCAGGTGCTCGTACATGTCATCGGTCAGGATCCAGACATGCGGATGCTTCAGGAGCACGTCGGTCAGCGCCTTCAGTTCGTCGTGCGAATAGGCGGCACCCGACGGGTTGGACGGCGAGTTGAAGATGAACCACTTCGTCTTCGGCGTGATCGCACGGTCGAGATCCTCAGGCGTCAGCTTGAACTTGTTTTCCTGCGTCGTGGCGACGAACACCGGCGTGCCGCCGCACAGCGCCACCATCTCCGGATAGGAGACCCAGTAGGGGGTGGGGATGACGACTTCATCGCCCGGATTCAGCGTTGCCATGAAGGCGTTGAAAAGAATCTGCTTTCCACCGGTGCCGACGATCGTCTGGGCGGCCGTGTAGTCGAGGTTGTTCTCGCGCTTGAACTTCTTGACGATCGCCTCGCGCAGTTCGGGAATGCCGGAGACGGGCGTGTACTTCGTCTCGCCGCGGTTGATCGCCTCGATCGCAGCCTGCTTGATGTTGTCGGGCGTGTCGAAGTCCGGCTCGCCGGCGCCGAGGCCGATCACGTCACGGCCTTTCGCTTTGAGCTCGCGCGCCTTCTGCGAGACGGCGATGGTGGCGGAAGGCTTCACACGGGAAAGGGCGTCGGCAAGAAAGGCCATGGTCGATTGTCCGTTTTCGGGTTCAAAGACAGCTTGAGGCCATGGGCCGGCCGCGGCTGTCCCATGGCGGATAGGTCTATGGCCAAACTGCACCCGTCTTGCAAGGCTCGGCGCTCGAAAAATAGCGCCAAGCGCCTGCATTCGCCGCAGGATGAAGAGTTTTCATGAACACCATCACCAGCTCAGATGGATCGCGCGCCCTTCTGCGGCAGCTTCCCACCGCATTTGACGGGAAATGTTCAGGCAGGGTTAATGCTGCCGGTATAGTATCCGTGAGGCTACCTGACGTTCAGGGTGCGCCGGACGATGCCAATGACAGAACGCAGCATATTCGCCAATCTGAACCGCGACGCCGACGGCATCGCCACTGCCTGCTACGGCCCCTATACCCTCAAATCCGCCTTCCAGCCGATCCTGCGCGAAACGTCCGAGGGTATCTTCTCGCTGGAAGCAATCGAGGGGCTCGTCCGCGTCGAATGCGATGGCGCGCTCGTCTCGCCGGCAGACTTCTTTGCCCTTGTCCCGCAGGACGACCGGCCGATGGTCGACAGCCTGTGCCGCAGCCTGCATATCCTCAATGCCGGCCATCTCAGCCGACCCGACGCCGTCCTGTTGGTCAATTCGCAGCCCGGCCTTTTCCAGTCCGCGCATGCGATCCGTCAGGAAGTCGATCGGATGCGGCTCGCCGCATATGAGGCAGCCCTCCCCTCTTCGTCGATCGCCTGCGAAATTCGCGACTTGCCGGACGACGAGACCGACGCGGCGGCGGATCTGTCCGGGCAACTGCACGATGCGGGTTTTCTCGTCGCCATCGACGAATATGCCGCCGGAGACGGCGATCTTGCGCGCCTTGCGCGGCTGGCGCCCGATCTCCTGAAGTTCGATCCGATCTGGTTACAGCGCTTCGGCCGGCAGCCAACGGCCGCGGCCCTCCTGCGGGTCATCGTCGCCCAACTCGAGCGCGAGGGCATCCGTCCCATCGTTGCCAACATCGAGGAGGCCTGGCAGATGGAGCTTTGCCGGGAGATCGGCATGCCGCTGATGCAGGGATACCTGCTCGCCCGGCCTCAACTGGCGCCGACCTCCTTCGGCCTCGATTTTCCCGATCCGGACGACCTGGCCGTGTACGGGGCAGCCAGCCCGCCGAACGATGCGATAGCCCCGACGCGCAGTCGCCGTACCTTCGGGCGGCGCACCGGCTGAAGTAGCCTCATAAGTACCACCCTGCGCCAGCTGACCTTGACGGGCACGACAAGCGTTCTATTCGCAGAAATTCGGCGAGTACCCAGCTTTTTCTGCACGCCACGATATCACCACAACATCGGTCGAGGGACGCCCTATTTCAGTCCCCCTGACGCCGATTTCGGCGTGCCTTCTACCCCTCAACAAGGCGCCAAGCCAAATCTGACGGGAGAAGAAGATGTTCATAGACGACGAGAAGATGGTCAGGGATGGCCGCAGGCGCGAAAGCCGTGCGGTAGTCTACATCACCGTCACGGCACTCGCAGCCTGCGTGCTGATGATCGTAGGCCTCATGAATGTCGCTTCCGCAGCGACCTTCGACGACGAACGCTCGATCCTGCAGGGCCAGTTCGGCGAAACACGTCTCGCACTCGACCTGCACCGTTCCGGACCGACCTTCGACGCGGGTGCGGACCTGCTTGCCGTCGACGGCATCGACAGGATGACGACGGCAAGCACGAAGACCAGTGACGACAAAGCCACAAGAGACGAGGCTTCCTCCGTCGACCGGCGCCTGGCAACCGCAATCGGGCTGAGCGGCCTCATCACGCTTGCCGGCCTCAGCCAGATCGCCGGCCGCAGTTCGAACGGCAACCCCTCGCCGAACGTCACCTGGCACAGCGAAGCATGAACACATGCCGCCCTCGGCGCTTTCCGGTACCGAGGGGCAGCGCAAGCGCTCCGCAATCATCCTTTCGTGAAGGCATCTTGAAAACGCTTACCGATCCCTGCAGTTAGGATGAAAGCGAAGGAGCAAGCGCATATGACGTCTACCGATTTCCGACCCGGCAAACGACTTGCAGCGATCGGCCGCCTTTGGGGCACGTCGCTCCTGCTGCTGTCGTGCATGCTCGCGCCGGCCTCGGCGGACGTCCGGGAAGTACCGAGCAAGAAGGCGAGCCTGCTGGTAGAGCCCGTCGCAACCGGCCTGGCCAGCCCCTGGGCGGTCGAGGTCCTGCCCGACGGCGCCTATATCGTCACCGAGAAGCGCGGCGCCCTGCGCATCGTGCGAAACGGCGAGGCCTCCGAGCCGATCCGGGGCGTTCCGCGCGTGGCTGCCACAGGCCAGGGCGGACTGCTCGATGTGGCACTGGCCCGCGACTTTTCGACCAGCCGGATCCTCTTTCTCACCTACAGCGCACCCGGACGCGGCGGGGCCGGAACAGCCGTCGCCCGGGCCCGATTGTCCGACGACGAGAAAAGCCTGGAAGAGGTTCGGCAGATCTTCGTCATGAACCGGCTGACCGGCCGGCGGCAGCACTTCGGCTCCCGCATCGCGATCGCCGCCGACGGCAGCCTCTTCCTCGGCATCGGAGACCGGGGTCAGCAGGCCCGGGCGCAAAATCCGCGCGACCACGCCGGATCCATTCTCCACATCAATCCGGATGGAACCATTCCGGGAAACAACCCCTACGCCGACCTCAATGGCGGCCTGCCGGAAATCTGGTCGAAAGGCCATCGCAACCCGCAGGGGATCGACATCGATCCGAAAGACGGGACGCTCGTGACCGTCGAGCACGGCGCGCGCGGCGGCGACGAAGTAAACTATCCGCAGCCGGGCAAGAACTACGGCTGGCCGATCATCAGCTACGGAAAGCACTATTCCGGGGCGGAGATCGGTGACGGCACCTCGAAGGACGGCCACGAGCAACCCGCCTACTACTGGGATCCTTCCATCGCACCCAGCGCGATCGCCGTCTATCGCGGCGCGATGTTTCCGGAATGGGACGGCAACCTGCTCGTCGCCGCGCTGAAATACCAGTTGCTCGCACGGCTGGAACGCGACGATGCCGGTGAGATCTTGAGCGAAGAGCGCCTGCTCGACGGAGAATATGGGCGGCTGCGCGATGTCAAGGTCGCGCCCGACGGCTCCGTACTGCTCCTGACGGACGGCGAAGACGGACAACTGCTGCGCCTCCACCGCGCCCCCTCGTCCCACTAATACCAAGTCTCGATGATAGGAACCGATAGGATGGCTTATGGCTGGTCGCCGACTAGGCGCGGCGCGCAGGGCGATGCTGTCGCATCGGCCAAGCGTCGCAACGACGCCGGAGACTAGCCATAAGCCGACTGCGGCCGGCTTCTCGGCTTTCTGGCGTCGTCGAGGTCCTTGACCGATGCAACAGCATCGCTCCGCGGACCTCTCCTGGCCAGAAAACCCGATCGAGCCGGTCCTATCGGTTCCTATCATCGAGACTTGGTATAACCGGTTCCCAACAGCTCCAGCCGGCATCCGTCCCGGCCTCCGAATTCCCTTGTAGTACTTGGCATGGGCCTCCAAGGCGCCAGCAAGTTACATCCGCGATCTATCAAGAATACTGAACAACAACGACGCATCCGGGCATCCGCTTGCCTGTTTTGAAGGCAAATGCTAACCGCAAGCGCAAATCAATCCCGACAATCGAGGATCCGTCGTGTCCCGTCTTCAGGCGAATCTCCTTCTGCTGCTGACAGGCGCCATCTGGGGCGCGGGATTCATCACTCAAGCAACCGCCATGGAAACGCTGGGCCCGATCTGGTTCATCGGCCTGCGATTCGCCGTCGCCACCTTCGTGGCCCTTCCCTTTGCGCTGGCCGAAGACAAACGCGTCAGCAAGCCGGCCACGCGCGGCGACTGGCTCGGTTTTGTCGCCACGGGGCTCGCCCTCTTTGCCGCCGCTGCCACCCAACAGGTCGGACTGCTGACCACGACGGTTACCAATTCCGGCTTTTTGACGGGGCTGTACGTCGTCTTCACGCCGATCCTGACCACGCTCGTCCTGCGCAAGCAGCCCCACTGGGTGATCTGGCCGGCGGCTCTGATGGCGACGGTCGGCATCTTCCTGCTGAGCGGTGGAGCCTTCTCGCGACTGACAGTCGGCGACATGCTCACGATCGCCTGCGCCTTCCTGTGGTCGGTGCAGATGATCTGCGTCGGCACCTTTGCCGGGCGCTCGCAACGTCCGCTGGCGCTTTCAGCGGTCCAGTTTGCCGTCTGCGCGATCCTGGGCTGCACCGTAGCCGCGGCCATCGAGCCCATCAGTCTTTCGGCGATCAGAGGAGCGCTGCCGGAGATCCTGTTTTCCGGCTTCTTCTCCAGCGGCCTCGCCTTCATGTGCCAGAACGTCGCCCAGCGCTACACGACCGCGCCGCAGGCAGCGATCTTCCTTTCCAGCGAAGCCCTGTTCGCTGCCATCTTCGGCGTGCTCATCATGGGCGACAGCATCGGTGCGGCCGGGTATGCCGGCTGCGCGATCATCTTCGTGGCGATGTTGGCGACGGAACTCGTGCCGGAATTCTCCAAGGCCAAGGAACGCGGGGCCGCGACGGCTTAGACCGCCCCGTTATTACACATGTAAATGAACGCTGGCACGCAATGCTTCATCATCTGCGTTTATAGCGCGGCAATCCGAATATATTTTTCCGCGCTGCTTGGGGATTGTGCCAGAATGTTGCAACACTATTACGGCGCGCGATGGAAATCGGCCAAATTGAGGCTACATATCAGAAGTATGAAACTTTTGCTTGCCAATTCATGATAAACACAGCACTCTTCGTCCGTTCGGGCAATTTGCGAACACGGGAAGACCTTAGAATAAAAGCGCGCCGGAGACGCGAGAAAATCCGGGCAGCCGTGCTGATATGTTCTTTTGGAACGACGCTTGGCTGGCTGCGGTAAAACAGGACCCTTTCCTCACATCGAAACTGCCTGCCTCACGCCCCTATCGGGGCAAATCGAAATGCTGCCCGCCGCCACAATATCGGGCAGAGAGAAAAGGACCTGACGCATGGCCGAAACTGGCACCGTAAAATTCTTCAACACCGAAAAGGGCTTCGGATTCATCAAGCCCGACAATGGTGGTGCGGATATCTTCGTACACATCTCCGCTGTACAGGCATCTGGCCTGAACGGCCTTTCTGAAAACCAGAAAGTGAGCTTCGAGACCGAGCCGGATCGTCGCGGCAAGGGACCGAAGGCGGTCAATCTGCAGGTCGCCGGCTAAGGCGCACTGCAAAAGAACTGTTGTGGCCCGGCATTCTTGCCGGGTTTTTTTTGTTCAGCGCACATTCATGCGCCCGCCCCTACTCTCGATGACATGGAAGCCGATAGTCGGCCTTGTCAGGGACGAGCGAAATGAAAAGGTTCTTGAAGACAATTGTGCTGGCAGCCGCAGTCGCTGCGACCACCGCAGCCTCCTTCGGCGTCGCCGAAGCAGGCGACCGCTGGCGCCGTCATCACCACAACAACGACGCCGCCTGGGCGGCGGGAGCCGCAGGCCTTGTCACCGGCGTCATCGTCGGCAGCGCGATTGCCAATGACGGCGGCTACTATCGTGCCGCGCCGCGCCGCGTCTATGTCGAGCCCGAATACTATCCGGAGCGTCGCGTCTATCGCCCGGCTCCGGTCGCTGTGCGCACCTTCGAGCCCTGGACCCCGGAATGGTACCGCTACTGCGAGGGCACCTACCGTTCGTTCAATCCGCGCAGCGGCACGTTCGTCGGCTATGACGGGCTGGAACATTTCTGCGTCGCCGGCTGATACCGGTCGACAGCCTGACTTGAAGAAGGCGGATGGATCCCATCCGCCTTTCGCATTTTCCACCCGGGCGTTTTCACCCGGCGATCAGATGCCCCTGAGAAAGGGATTGGTCAGCCGTTCCTCGCCGATCCGGCCGCCCGGACCATGGCCGCAGATGAAGCCGACCTCGTCTCCGAGGGGAAGCACCTTCGTGCGGATCGATTCCAGCAGCACCTTCTCGTCGCCGCCCGGAAGGTCGGTCCGGCCGACCGATCCGCGAAAGAGCACGTCGCCGAGATGGGCGAAGTTCTGCTGCCGGTTGAAGAAGATCACATGCCCCGGCGCATGGCCGGGCGTATGGTAGACCTCGAATTCGTGTTCGCCGAAGGACACCCGGTCGCCATCCTCGAGCCAGCGATCGGGAACGACGTTCTGCACTTTCATGGCCACGCCGAACTTCTCCGCCTGCGTCTCCATGCGCTGTAGCAGCGGCAGATCGTCCTTGTGCGGCCCGACGATGTCGAGCCCCAGCGCTTCCTTCAGCTCCTTCGCGCCGCCCGCATGATCGAGGTGACCATGTGTCAGCCAGATCGCCTTCAGCGTGATTCCGTTCTTGCGGATGACGTCCAGGATCGCATCGACGTCACCGCCGGGATCGACGATCACGCCTTCCTTGGTATCCATGTCGAAGAGGATCGTGCAGTTCTGCTGGAAAGGGGTGACGGGGATGACGCCCGCCTGAAGCATGCCCATGGTGTCCTCGCGTGAGTTTGTGGCTGCCACGCATATAGAGGTTCCACGCCTCCGGTTCCATTCTTCAATGCGCAAGTCCGCGTCGGGCGGCGACGCCTGAGGCTATCTGGCGCTGGCGATTTCCTGGGAATGCATGTGCCCGGCCTGTGCCGCCGGGTCGGATGTCACCGTCGTCAACAGCAGGGCTGCGACGGCGATATTTGCTGCAAAATACGTATAGACCACCGCCCGCAGGCGGCTCGCAACCGAGCCCGTCTCCATCATCTGGCTTTCCATCGACCTGTCCCCTTACCTCTCAGGCATGAACGCTTTCTCGAATGCAACCTACAACGGCGATGTCGGCCATTCTGTTCCGAGAGGTACACGTTCGATGCGGACAATTCATTCGCCGTCTGTAACGTTCATGCCAGACCGACCGCCGAAAGCGGCCGCTACACCGGCAGCGCCGTGGTCTCCTTCAAGGTATCGAGCACGATCGCCGTCTTGACGTGCGAAACGGATTCGTGCGGCAGCAGCACGTCGTTCACGAACGCCGAGAGCGCCTTCAGGTTCGGCACGACCACCTTGATGATGTAGTCCATCTCGCCCGTCAGCGAGAACGCCTCCAGAACCTCCGGCAGGCTCGATATCAGGCGGGCGAAGCGCTGCGCATTGTCGCGATTGTGCGTGGCCAGCGTCACCGTGACGATGATGACGATGCCGAGATCGAGCTTCTCGCGGTCAAGTTCGGCCCGGTAGGCACGGATGATCCCCTCCCCCTCCAGGCGCGACCTCCGCCGCGAGCATTGCGAGGCCGAGAGATTGATCCGCTCCGAGAGCTCGTTGTTCGTCAGGCGCGCATCCTGCTGCAGGAGCGCCAGCAATTTCCGGTCGAATGCGTCAAGATGCACGATTTCGTCTCCGCGAGATTAATTCATGCAAGAATACGTCATTCCCACCGGATTGCCCACACACTTTGCAAACTTCATGCGGCGATCTCGGCGCATACTTGCATCGGGTAACGGAATTGACGGAGGACAAGCCATGGGACCTTTCCCGCACGATGCACCACCCGCTGAAATCACGGCCGAAAATCCGGCCGGCACCGACGGCTTCGAATTCGTCGAGTTCGCACATCCCGAACCGGAAAAGCTCCGCGAACTGTTCGCCCGCATGGGCTATAGCGAAGTCGCCCGCCACCGGACGAAGGACATTTCCGTCTGGCGGCAGGGGGACATCAACTACATCCTGAATGCCGAGAAGGGCTCCTTTGCCGATCACTTCGTCGAAAAGCACGGTCCCTGCGCGCCTTCCATGGCCTGGCGCGTCGTCGATGCGCAGCATGCGCTGAAGCACGCGGTATCGATGGGCGCCGAGGAATATACCGGCACCGACAAGTGTATCGACGTCCCCGCCATCGTGGGCATCGGCGGCTCGCTCCTCTATTTCGTCGATCGCTATGGCGAGAAGGGTTCCGCCTACGACGCCGAGTTCGAATGGGTCGCGGAGCGCAATCCCAAGCCGGCGGGGGTGGGCTTCTACTATCTCGACCACCTGACCCACAACGTCTTCCGCGGAAACATGGACAAATGGTGGGCCTTCTACCGCGAACTCTTCAATTTCCGGCAGATCCACTTCTTCGACATCGCCGGCAAGATGAGCGGGCTGGTGTCGCGCGCCATCACCTCGCCCTGCGGCAAGATCCGCATTCCCCTGAACGAATCAACCGACGACAGGAGCCAGATCGAGGAGTATCTGCGCAAGTACAAGGGCGAAGGCATCCAGCACATCGCCGTCGGCACCGACGCGATCTACGACGCCACCGACAAGCTTGCCGAAAACGGCCTGAAATTCATGCCCGGCCCGCCGGAGACTTATTACGAGGCGTCACATGGGCGGGTACACGACCATGAGGAACCGATCGAGCGGCTGAAGAAGCACGGCATCCTGATTGACGGCGAAGGCGTGGTGAACGGCGGCACGACGAAGATCCTGCTGCAGATCTTCTCCAAGACCGTCATCGGGCCGATCTTCTTCGAGTTCATCCAGCGCAAGGGCGACGAAGGCTTCGGCGAAGGCAACTTCAAGGCGCTGTTCGAATCGATCGAGCAGGACCAGATCCGTCGCGGCGTCTTCAACGACGCGGCCGAATAGCGGCACTCCCCAGTCCCTCCCGCCAAGCACGGCCGCCGCCCTCAGGGGCGGCTGCTCCTTTTTCAGCACAGAAGAACCCCGTCTATGCCGACTTAGGCGCACGCGGCACGGCTTGAACGTCCGCTCCCTCGGCCAACTTCCCGGTGAAATTGACAGTTGCACAATTTGCAACCACTTTAGAGATGCCGAAAGTATCGGCGACTGGCGAGTCGGCCGCATGGGACGGCAGCTGCCAGGTTCACGTGTTCGATGCCGGACGGCGTGGACGCGCTTCCGGCACGACCTAATCGGGGGAAGTGCACATGGAAGCTTTGATGCCACTCATCACGCAGCTCATCAGCGGGGCCATCGGCGGCAATGCCGTTGCAGCCGTCCTCAAACAGCAGGCGACCAATGTCATCGTGCGTACCATCGTCGGCGCGATCGGCGGCATCGGCGGAGGCCTGCTCCTGCAGGCGCTGGGCGGTGAGGCCGGCCTTTCCAATCTCGTCGCCAACGGCATCGGCGGCCTGATCGGCGGCGGCGTGCTGCAGGCGATCGCCGGAAGCCTGCTCGGCCGCAAATCGGCCTGAACGCACATTTGGGAAAGGCGGCGCATGGAACGCCGCCTTTCCCATGATCTGTCCGTTACTCCGCCGCGGTCGCGAGCGGCTGGACTTCCTTCATGTAGTCGTTCATCAGCGTCTCGGTGATCGCCGCCGGCGTGAACCGGTAGGGGCCGATCTCCGAAACCGGCGTCACTTCCGCAGCCGAACCCGTCAGGAAGCATTCGCTGAAGCTCGAAAGCTCCTCGGGCATGATCGCCCGCTCGACGACCTGATAGCCGCGGCGCTTGGCCAGCTCGATCACCGTCTGGCGCGTGAGCCCGTTGAGGAAGCAGTCCGGCGTCGGCGTATGCAGCACGCCGTCCTTGACGAAGAAGATGTTGGCGCCGGTCGCCTCGGCCACCTGGCCGCGATAGTCCAGCATCATCGCATCGGCATAGCCCTTCGCCTCTGCGGCGTGCTTGGAGATCGTGCAGATCATGTAGAGGCCGGCAGCCTTGGATTCGCACGGGGCCGTGCGCGGATCGGGGCGGCGGTACTCGGCGATATCGAGCCGGATGCCCTTCAGCTTTTCCGCCGGATTGAAATAGCTGCCCCACTGCCAGATGGCGATGGCGACGTTGATGCGGTTGCTCTGTGCCGAGACGCCCATCATTTCCGAACCGCGCCAGGCGATCGGGCGCACATAGGCTTCGGAGAAGCCCTGCCGCTTCAAAAGCTCGATGCTCGCCGCATCCAGTTCCTCGACCGAATACGGGATCTTGAAGCCGAGGACTTCGGCGGAGCGGTGCAGGCGGCGATTGTGCTCGGTGAGCTTGAAGATGCGGCCGCCATAGGCGCGCTCGCCCTCGAAGACCGCGCTTGCATAGTGCAGCCCGTGCGTGAGGACGTGGATCTTGGCGTCCTTCCAGTCCACGAACTCGCCATTGAACCAGATCTGCCCTTCCAGCTGATCAAAGGGAACCGCCATGATGATCTCCTCCCGGCCCTTGAGGACCGTTCTTGATGTTGATTTCTCCGCCCGATACGGTCAAACCAGACACAGGCATGATACTGCCTTGCCAACACGGCCGAATACCGGCAGGCGCCGGCGTCGTCACCTGGCGCATGCGATGGGGATTGCGTCGGCAAGCTGTGGACATGGGGTAACAAGGAGGTAAAATTATGTCAATAACGCTGACGTATTTTTGCGAATGTTGCGCCGAGTATCGATGCAATGAAAGGAAATGACCGCGTGGTACGACAGACACCGGAACGCAAGGGCGCGATCGAGTTCTTCGACCAGCCCTTGACCGACGAGGGCGGCATAGATTTCGAGATTATCGAGGGGTTCTTCTTCGCCTATCGCGATTTCATTTCCGACCCTGACGCGATTCTTGAACGCAGCGGCTTCGGCCGCGCGCATCACCGCGTCGTGCATTTCGTCAACCGCGAACCGGGACTGACAGTGGCCGATCTGCTCGATACGCTGAAGATTACCAAGCAGAGCCTGGCGCGGGTTTTGAAGCAGCTGATCGACTCGGGCTATATTTGCCAACTCGCAGGCCCCGAAGATCGCCGGCAGCGCAAGCTTTACCCGACGCGGGCCGGCCGCGAGCTGGCGCTGGCGCTGGCCGAACCGCAGCATCAGCGCATCAAGCGCGCTTTCGACGGCATGAGCGCGGACGATCGCCGGGCGATCACCCGCTTCCTGACCGGTATGCAGAATGCGCGCGACGCTAACCGGGACGAACGGCAATGACGACCATGGACAGGCCATCCGACGACGCAGCGCATCTATTGATCGTCGATGACGACAAACGCATCCGCGAACTTTTGAGCCGCTACCTCACCGGTGAAGGTTTCCGCGTGACCGTGGCCGGCGATGCCGACGAAGCGCGCCGCAAGTTGCAGGGGCTCGATTTCGACCTCATCGTCATGGACGTGATGATGCCCGGCGAAACCGGCCTGCAGCTGACGCAGAGCCTGCGCGCCATCCGCAGCATCCCGATCATCATGCTGACGGCGCTGACGGAAACCACCGCACGCATCGAGGGGCTCGAGGCGGGGGCCGACGACTATCTGGCAAAGCCGTTCGAGCCGCGCGAACTCGTGCTGCGCGTCAACAACATCCTCAAGCGCAACGCACAGCCCGCCGCCCCGAAGATCGAACAGGTCATGTTCGGGCCATACACCTTTTCTATCGTGCGCAAGGAGCTCAAGCGCGGCGGCGATCCCATCAGGCTGACCGACCGCGAGCAGGAGATCATGCTGCTCTTTTCGCTGCGGGCGGGCGAGACCATCCCGCGCCACGAACTGATCGGCGAGGAGACGGATGTGGGCGAACGGACGATCGACGTGCAGATCAACCGGCTGCGGCGCAAGATCGAGGACGACCCGACCAACCCCGTCTGGCTTCAGACGGTTCGCGGCATCGGCTACAGGCTGAGTATAGAGTAGACCGCCGGATGGCGGCGGAAGGCGAAGCGCCGATATGACGACTTTCGAGACGTTCAAGCGCGAGATCGAGCGACGGCCACTGGGCGGCTGGCGCAGGGTCGCGAAATGGCTGCGCCGGCAATTGCCGACCGGCCTCTACACGCGCTCGCTGCTGATCATCATCATCCCGATGGTGCTGCTGCAGTCCGTCGTCGCCTTCGTCTTCATGGAGCGCCACTGGCAGCTCGTGACGGAGCGCCTCTCCATGGCCGTCACCCGCGATATCGCGGCGCTCATCGACCTCATCGACACGTTTCCGAATGACGGCGCCGATGCGGAGATCATGCGCATCGCCCGCGACCGGCTGAACCTGAACATCGCGATCGAAAGGGGCGACCAGCTTCCCCCTCCGCGCCCGAAACCCTTCTTCAACATCCTTGACAACATCCTCAGCGAACAGATCACGCGCCAGGTGAAGCTGCCGTTCTGGATCGATACGCTGGGCGACAGCAATCTGGTCGAGATCCGTATCCAGGTCGACGAGGACAGGATTCTGCGCGTTTATGCCCGCCGCAACCATACCTATGCGTCGAATACCCATATCTTCCTGATCTGGATGGTCGGCACGTCGCTGGTGCTGCTCGCCATCTCGATCCTGTTCCTGCGCGGCCAGATCCGTCCGATCCTGACGCTCGCGCAGGCGGCCGAAAGTTTCGGCAAGGGGCAGAAGATGCCCGAGGACTTTGCCCCGCGCGGCGCCGACGAGGTGCGCCGCGCCGGCCTCGCCTTCATGCTCATGCGCGAGCGGATCGAACGCCAGATGGAGCAGCGCACCGCGATGCTGACAGGCGTCAGCCACGACCTTCGCACCATCCTGACCCGCTTCAAGCTGCAACTGGCGCTGGCTGGCAAGAACCCCGACCTCGAAGGCCTCAACCAGGACGTCGAGGACATGCAGAGCATGCTCGAGGGCTATCTTTCCTTCGCCCGTGGTGAAGCGGAGGAAGACGTGGGACAGCTTCGCCTGACGAACCTGTTCGAGAAGTTTGAAATCGAGGCGGAACTGAACGGCAAGGAACTGACAAGCTCGATCGAGGGCGAGGACGAGGTGCTCGTGCGGCCGAACGCCTTCTCGCGTCTGGTCGGCAACATCGTCTCCAATGCGCTGCGTTACGCCAACAAGGTGGACATCCAGGCCCGCCACAGCGCCAAATGGCTGACGATAGTCGTCGACGATGACGGCCCGGGCATTCCCGAGCGTTCGCGCGACGACGTGTTCAAGCCGTTCTTCCGTCTTGACGAGGCGCGCAATCTGGATTCGTCCGGCACCGGCCTCGGCCTGGCGATCGCCCGAGACATCGCCCGCAGCCACGGCGGCAACGTCACACTCTCCGACAGTCCGCTCGGCGGCCTCAGGGCCACGATCCGCATTCCGGCTTGAAGAGGCTTGCCGCAAAAGCAGGCGCAATATTGCGGCGGTGGGGCGTTCCGGAGGGCAAATCGAGCGCACAGCACACAGCCCGCTGGCGATGCCCCATCAGTCCGCAAGACAGCAATCGCAGCTGCCAATTTCAGGTGGCCGTATCGAAGAAAACGCCGTGAAAAATCTCAGAACAGAAGCCTGAGCAGCCCGTCAGCAGAGCCGCGCGCCGTTCGGGACCGGGCGCTCAGTGGCAGCCAGCACGATCTCGCCCGCCTCGTCGGCAAAGCCGAGCGTCAGCACCTCGGAGCGAACCGGCCCGATCTGTCGCGGCGGAAAGTTGACCACGCCCAGCACCTGCCGCCCCACCAGCCGATCGGCATCGTAGTGCACTGTGATCTGCGCGGACGACTTCTTGATCCCGATTTCCGGCCCGAAGTCGATCGTCAGCTTGTAGGCCGGCTTGCGCGCCTCGGGAAACTCGGAGGCCTCGACAATCGTGCCGACACGAATATCGACCCGCTCGAAATCGGAAAAGGAGATGGTATCGGACATGGAGCGCTCCCCGAATGCAGACGGTAAACGGATCCGTCCCGCCTCGCCGGTCAGGCGCGCGGGACGACACTCATTGAACGGACGGGCAGCCGTCGAAGCCGGTTCGACGGTACGGCGTCAACCGGCGAGTTCTTCGGCGCGTTTGCGGGCAGCGGCGATCGCCCGGTCGAACAGCGGCTGCATGCCGTCCTCGGCCATCAGCACGGACAGCGCTGCTGCTGTCGTACCGCCGGGAGAGGTCACGTTCTGGCGCAGCTTCGAAGCGTCATCGGGGGACTGGTGAAGAAGTTCGCCAGCCCCCGAGACAGTTTCCCGTGCGAGGCGCATGGCAAGGTCCGCCGGCAGGCCAGCTTTGCGACCCGCCTCAGCCATGCACTCCACGAGATAGAAGACATAAGCCGGTCCACTGCCGGAAACGGCGGTCACGGCGTCGATATCGGCTTCCGTCGCCACCCACTCGACGGGGCCGCTGACTTTCAGGAGCGTTTCGACCTCTGCGCGCTGCTCCGCGGTTACACCCTCATTGGCATAAGCGCCGGTAACGCCCCGGCCGACCATTGCCGGCGTGTTGGGCATTGCACGAACCATGCCCGCCTTGCCGAGATGCGCTTCCAGGTTGGCGAGCGTCTTGCCCGCGGCGACCGAGACGACGACGGTGCCGGGACCGACGAGGCCCTTCAGCGGCGGAAGCACGGCGTCGATCAACTGCGGCTTCACCGCGACGAACAGGATCGATGCCTGGACGCCGGCAGGCGCAGACGTCTCGTGACGCACGCCTTTTTCGGCAAGAAGGGACTGCATGGCCGGCGACGGGCCGGGATCCAGAACGAGAAAGGAAGAACCGGGCACGCCGCTCTTCAGCCAGCCCGAGAGCATGGCCCCGCCCATGTTTCCAGCTCCGACCAAAACGATGGGGCCTGCTGCATCTACACTCATAACTACGCCACTCCGACTGTCTCGAACATGACCGCGTCGACCGCGGCCTGCGCTTCCATACCCGACCAGACGACGAACTGGAATGCCTGAAAGTACGCTTCGCATGTTTCGAGCGCGCTGGAGAGCAGCACCTCGACCTGCCGGTTCGTCGGCTCCGCACCGCCTGCGAGCAGGAGCGACTGGCGGAAGATCACCACGTCCTCGTGCCGCCACAGGTCGAAATGTCCCATCAGGACCTGACCGTTGACGTGCGACAGGAGCCTGATCACTTCATTGACACGGCTTTCCGGCACCTTGATGTCAAAGGCGCAGGCGAGATGCAGCGCTTCGAACTCTTCCATCCAGGAAAAGGAGACGTGGTAGTCAGCCCACTTGCCTTCGACCGTCATCGCGATTTCGTCTTCGCCCGACCGTTCGAACGACCAGTCATTATTCGCAGCGACGAACTCGATCATGTCGACCGGGTTCGACTGGCGTACGACATCCAATTCCATCAGGTTCATGCGTCACCCTTTAGGCCCGGAAAGGCAAACGTCTTCGCGATCACTCACACGAACGCGGCAACCTACCCGGAAACAACACTGAATGATTGCGCGGCGCGACCAGTACCCTGACTTACTAACCCTGCCCCAAGCTGGCGCCGCCGTTTCGAATCATCATTTAAAATCAGTCTATAACGGCAGAGTCCGCAGACCAGCCCCCCGGGCGCATTTTATCGCCGGCGTTGTGGACAGAGGTTCCCAAAACGATTCAGCCCGGGACCTTAAACGACTCTGCGATAAGGCTTTTTTAATGATGTCCACAGGACCCAAAATTTCTGCGAAAAAAAGAGGCCGGCGCGATCTGTATCGCGCCGGCCTGCCGTAACGTAAGTGAAGAAGCCGGAACTACTTTTTCTTTGCTGCCAGCTGCGCCTCGAGCGCCTCGATGCGCTTCAGCAACGCGTCGTTTTCGTCGCGCGCCTTGACGGCCATTTCGCGCACCGCCTCGAATTCCTCGCGCTTGACGAGATCCATGCCGTTCAGGAACCGCTCTGCCTGGGCGCGAAACACCGTCTCCATCTCCTGCCGCACGCCCTGGGCGGCCCCTGCGGCATCGGTCATCAGCTTGGCGAAGTCGTCGAGAATTCGACTGGTTCCGGTCGTCATGGCGCGCCTCCTCGGCTTCAAGTCTCAATTCGCGGCTGCAGCCGCATCCGTTTCTGAGGTAGGAGCTGGCGCGCCGGTATGCAAGCGGAATCACCCGCACGCCTGCATAAGCTGGGGCGTCTGCCACCATTTCGGCGAAAGCGGCTTGACCGTGCCGCATGCGAACGCCATGTTCCGCGCACGTCAACCGGACCGTAAACCCTTGATCCCAGCTGCCGAACTTCTTGCCGTCCTGGCATTCCCGAATATCGACCCGATCGCGTTCTCCATCGGCCCCATCGCCGTTCATTGGTACGGCCTAGCCTATGTCGCCGGCATTCTGCTGGGCTGGTTCTATGCCCGCCGGCTGGTGACGCGCGCCGATCTGTGGACCAGGGATACGCCACCGATGACAGTCGCCCAGCTCGACGACTTCCTCGTCTGGGCAGCGCTCGGCGTCATTCTCGGCGGCCGGATCGGCTACATCCTCTTCTACGATTTCGCCGCGATTGCAGCTAATCCGCTGCGCGCTTTCGAGATCTGGAACGGCGGCATGTCCTTTCATGGCGGCTTCACCGGAACGGCGATCGCCATGTTCCTGTTTGCCCGCAAGAACAAGATTGCGCTCTGGAGCCTGTTCGACATCGTCGCCGCCGTCGTGCCGATCGGGCTTTTCTTCGGCCGTATCGCCAACTTCGTCAACGGTGAGCTCTGGGGCCGGCTGTCCGGCGCACCCTGGGCCTTCGTCTTCCCGAATGCCGGCCCGTTTGCCCGCCATCCGAGCCAGCTTTACGAAGCCGCACTGGAAGGCATCGTCCTGCTTGGCCTGCTCGCCGTCGCCGTCTACGCCTTCAAGGCGCTGAAGCGGCCGGGCTTCGTGACCGGCATGTTCGTCGCCGGCTATGCGATCAGCCGCATCTTCGTGGAATTCTTCCGCGAGCCGGATGCGCAGCTCGGCTACCTTTTCGGCGGCTGGCTCACCATGGGCATGCTGCTTTCGCTGCCGATGCTGGCGCTTGGCATCTGGGCGATGCTGCGCGCCCGTCGTGCCGCGATCTGAACCCGGAGACCGGCCATGCCGACCCCGCTCGCCCAGAAGATCAAGGCGCTGATCCGCACCAACGGGCCGATCAGCGTCACCGATTATTTCTCCCTGTGCCTGGCCGACCCGGAACACGGCTACTATCGCACGCGCGAACCATTCGGCACCGAAGGCGACTTCATCACCGCCCCGGAAATCAGCCAGCTCTTCGGGGAGATGCTCGGCGTCTTCATGGTGCACGCCTGGCAGCGCCACGGCTCGCCGCAGGCCGTGCGCTTCGCCGAGATCGGACCCGGCCGCGGCACGATGATGGCCGACATGCTGCGGGTCGTATCGAGGCTCGCACCGGCGCTCTACGACGGGGCAACCTTCCATCTGGTGGAGACCAGCCCGCGCCTGAGAGACGTGCAGAAGAAGACGCTGGAAAAGCACGCGCAGCGCGTCTCCTGGCACGACAGTTTCGACGAAGTGCCGCCCGGCTTCCTGCTGCTTGCCGCCAACGAGCTGTTCGATGCGATTCCGATCCGCCAATTCGTCCGCACTCCCACCGGGTTTCGCGAACGCATGGTTGGGCTTGACGCGGACGGCGAGCTGATGTTTGCCGCGGGCACAGCGGGCATCGATCCGGACCTTTTGCCCAAGGGGCACAAGACGGAGCCACCCGGCACGATCTTCGAGATCGCCCCGGCGCGAGAAGCGGTCATGGCGGCCATTTGCGAGCGACTGCGCGCGCATGGGGGGGCCGCGCTCGTCATCGACTACGGCTACGTCGTGACCGGTTTCGGCGACACGCTGCAGGCCGTCCTTCAGCACGCCTTCGATCCACCGCTGGCTCATCCCGGGCAGGCGGATCTGACCAGTCACGTCGATTTCGAACGGCTGTCGATCGTTGCCCGCGACAGTGGCCTGCGCGTTCACGGCCCGCTGCACCAGGGCGACTTTCTCATGGGGCTCGGCCTGGCGGACCGGGCATCCGCGCTCGGCCGCGGACGCGACGAGGAATTGCAACGGCAGATCATCGCCGATGTGGAGCGCCTGGCGGGATCGGGCGCCGGAAACATGGGCGATCTCTTCAAGGTGATCGCCGTCGCCAGCGCCGATGTGCCGCTCGCCCCGTTCCGGCCTTCGGATTGACAGCTTACGGTCAGGACCTATTAAATTCATTCATTCTGTTCGGCTGCATGAGATTGGATGGAAGAAAGCAAGCGCAAGGCAAGGCTTTCAGCCTTGTCGAGCATTGCTTTCGATCAGGCGGCTCATGCAGCCCAACCCTTCGGGCGTGACGGATTTCGCGTCTGGACAGCGTCGGAAAGATCTGAAAATGATGGGCATTTCCTGCATCTCCCCTCCTGGCCAGACGCGAAATCCGCCACGCAGAATGAATGAATTTAATAGGTCCTGACCCTTGCCCCCGGCGATCAGCATCGCCGCGATTTGAATCGGACACCGCCTTGTCCGCAGCCCGCCAGAGGTCCCGTTCGCGGGGCCGCATCGAAGCGATGAGGATGATGCCGTGCTTTCCCCTGTCCAGAGTCCCCTGATCGAAAGCGCGGCCGGCGCAAGTGTCCGCCACGGCTATTTCACCCGCGCCGGCGGCGTCTCCGAAGGGATCTATGCCGGCCTGAACGTCGGACTCGGCTCCAACGACGAGCGTGAAAGCGTCGTCGAAAACCGCACTCGGGTCGGCCGGTGGTTCGGCGCCGATCACGGCCGGCTCGCCACCGTCCACCAGGTCCATTCGCCGGACGTGTTCACGGTGGACACCACCTATGCCGGAGAACGTCCGCAGGCCGATGCGCTCGTCACGGCCACCCCCGGCCTCGTCATCGGCGTCCTCACCGCCGATTGCGGCCCGATCCTCTTTGCAGACCCGGAAGCACGCGTCGTCGGCGCAGCGCATGCCGGCTGGAAAGGCGCGCTTACGGGCGTACTGGAAAACACCATCGATGCGATGGAAGCGCTTGGCGCGACGCGGGAAAACATCGTCGCCTGCCTCGGCCCGTCGATCAGCGGACGCAACTACGAGGTCGGGCCTGAGTTCGTCGAGCGCTTTATCGGAACAAATCCCGGCTACGGCGAATTCTTTTCAAGGTCCGAACGGGACGGCCATTCCATGTTCGACCTGCCGGCGCTCACACTGAAGCGGCTGGCCGATGCCGGGGTTAAGGCGGAAAATCTCGACATCTGCACCTATCCCGAAGCGGCGAACTATTTCTCCTATCGCCGGACCGTCCACCGCAAGGAACCCGACTACGGACGGCAGATTTCGGCGATCATGATCAACGACTGAGCAGACCGGGGAGCGAAGCATGGCCCTGCAATTCGACACTGAGGAATATGCCAACCGGCTGCAGCGCCTGACGGCGAGGATGCGCGAGGAGAAGCTGGACGCCATGCTGCTTTTCGCGCAGGAGAGTATGTACTGGCTGACCGGCTACGACACCTTCGGCTACTGCTTCTTCCAGTGCCTGGTGGTGAAGTCCGACGGCGACATGGTGCTGCTCACCCGCTCGGCGGATCTCAGGCAGGCGCGCCAGACCTCGAACATCGAGAAGATCGAAATCTGGGTCGACCGCGCCAATGCTGATCCGGCCATGGACCTGAAAAACCTGCTTTCCGAGATGGACCTGCTCGGCTGCCGGATCGGCGTGGAGTACGACACCCATGGCCTGACGGGCAGGAATACGCGGCTGCTCGACAACCAGCTCCAGAGTTTCGGCGAGCTTGTGGATGCCTCCCATGTCGTCAGCCGGCTGCGCCTCATCAAGAGCGCGGCAGAGATCGCCTACGTCGAGAAGGCCGCCGCCCTTGCCGACGATGCGCTCGAAGCGGCGCTACCCCTGATTGCGCCCGGCGGTGACGAGGCTGCGATCCTCGCGGCCATGCAGGGTGCGGTGCTGGCCGGCGGCGGCGACTATCCGGCCAACGAGTTCATTATCGGCTCGGGCGCGGACGCCCTCCTCTGCCGCTACAAGTCGGGGCGGCGCCGGCTCGATGCGAACGACCAGCTGACCCTCGAATGGGCGGGCGTGAGCGCGCATTATCACGCCGCGATGATGCGCACCGTGATCATCGGCGAGGCCACCAACCGTCACCGCGAGCTCTACAGCGCCTGCCGCGAAGCCATCCAGTCCATCGAAATGGTGCTGCGGCCCGGCAACACCTTCGGCACCGTCTTCGAAACGCACGCCCGGATCATGGAAGAGCGCGGCCTCGCCCGCCACCGGCTGAACGCCTGCGGCTATTCGCTAGGCGCTCGCTTCTCGCCGTCCTGGATGGAGCATCAGATGTTCCACGTCGGCAATCCACAGGAAATCCTGCCCGACATGTCGCTCTTCGTGCACATGATCATCATGGATTCCGACACCGGAACGGCCATGACGCTGGGCCAGACTTACCTGACTACCCCGGACGCTCCGAAGCCGCTGTCGCGCTACGGGCTCGATTTCATCGAGGTATGAGCGCCCGCCGGCGGACAAATCCGGAATTGACACGCTACCGCACCGCACAGCATAAATCCGTCCGTGGAATGGAGGGACGATGCACTTCGCAAACGGCGAACGGAAACGGATGCGTGAGTTGATGCAACGGGTCACCCTGGTCGGCCTTCTTCTCCTTGCGGGATGCAACAGCACGGATGCGCTCACCCCGCAGGTCGATGTCGGCGGCGGCACGATGCGCTCTCCGCCCGTCACCCAGCGTGATCTCGACCAGATGAGTGCGGAAAACCCACCGGTCGGAAACACACAGGCGACCGCGATGACCGGTTCGCCGGCAGGATCTGGCCAGGCAGCCGGCTCGGGGACGCTGGAGGCGCAGGCCGACGCCCTTTCGCGCAGCCAGCAAAACCCGGTCGCAAGCGGCGCTGGCGGCACCGTCATCGATCCGGGCGGACAGCAGTCGCTGGCCGCACAGCAGCCCCAGGACCAAAACAGTCAGCGCCAGCCGCAGCCTTCCACCCAACAGACCGAGACCGCCGCCCTCGCACCGGCCGCCGGCGGCGACAGCATCCGCTTCCTGCCCATCATCGGCGCGCCGGTCGAAGCCGTGACTCCGCTCTCCCGCCAACTCGGCGCGCAGGCCCGTGCCAGCGGCCTGACGATCAAGAGTTCCTCCGACAATAGCAGCCGATATATCCTGAAGGGATATTTCTCGGCCATGCAGGACGGCGGCAAGACCAACGTGGTGTATGTCTGGGACGTGCTCGACAGCTCCGGCGCCCGGCTTCATCGCATCCAGGGCCAGGACAGCGTGAACGCCACCGCAAAAGACCCCTGGGCCGCAGTGCCGGCCGCCACGATGGAGGCGATCGCGCAGCGCACGATCCAGGAATATGTCAGCTGGAAGAGTCAGTCGGGCGGCTGAGACAACCGCTCGAAGCACGGCATGAGAGCACGGTATGAAGCTCCACGCCACCTCCCGACGCAAGCCGCCCCCCCTTCCCGACGCAGGCGACTTGCGATCCCTCACGCGGTCGCCGCGTGGCACATGCCTGTCAAGGCAATCCTGCCCCACTGGAATGCGCCATGCAGCCGCTCTCCGGTCACGCGAACAGAAAATCCTCCGCGCTGAGATCGGTCACGCCGGCCACGGTGATGTCGTTTGCGGCATCGAAGCGAACGATGCTGTCGCCACCGCCGACATCGATGTCCAGATCCGTGAAGGCGTGAATGCCGACCGCGGCGAAGGCCTCTAGGTCGATCTTGTCCCAGCCCTTGTCGAAGTCGACCTTGTCGTGCCCGTTCTGCGGCGCGAACACGAAGCGGTCCGCGCCCGCCCTGCCGATCATGTGATCGTCGCCGGTCCCGCCGATCAGCCAGTCCCGCCCGGCGCCGCCGTCCAGCACGTTGCCGGTGCCGCCGACCACGGTCAGCTTGTCGTCGCCGAAGCCGCCCTTCAGGAAGCTCGACCCGAGCGAGCCCGCAGTCACCGTCGCAATCAGCACATCGTCGCCCCAGCCCCCGTCGAGCCGGTTTTCGACGCTGGACGTGCCCGTTGGCGACAACCCCGGAGTGGCGGAAATCGTGGTCTCGAGGCGGTCGTCTCCCCACCCGCCAACAAGAACATTCGCAACCTCGTAGGAACCGCCGCGGACATCGAGCGAAGCTTCCAGCACGTCCCTGCCGTCTCCGCCGTCAAGATGGTTCAACGCCTTGACGTGCTGGCTCCCCGCGCTCGTTTCCGCCTTCAGACGATCGTTGCCCGTCCCGCCATACAATCTGCTCGTTACATCTGTGAAGGTATTGCCTGTGTCGATCTGCTCGACTTCAAGCCGATCATTGCCCTGACCGCCCCACAGCTCATTGACGCCGACCGGGGCCTTCGAATTGGAGTTCGTATAATTGTAGGCACGCAGAAAGTCGTTCCCGTGACCGCCATGCAGCGAGTTTGACACCAGTGTGGTAACGTTGGAACGTCCTATCGCGGTGGCATCGAGAACATCGTCACCGGACCCGCCGTAGAGAACGTTACGCGCTGTGGCCAGAAAGCCCACCAGTTCGGTCTCCGCACGCGCCTTCACGTAGTCGTCGCCAGAGCCGCCAGCGACAAAGTTTTCCGCCAGGAGGTCGCCGAGAGCGCCGCGCGTATCCGCAAACGCATCGATCTTGTCGTCGCCGGATCCGCCGAGAATATGAATTTTCGCCGTGAAATCTGCGACGATAGGCTGTGCCAGGTTCGCAGTGGCCTTGATGATGTCATCACCCCTGCCCCCGTCCTGCCGGATCTCTGCCGAAAGCTGACGCTCCGGAAATGTAAGCAATCCCCCTTGAAGAGTAATTGTCGCCTCGAGTTTGTCTCTGCCGGACCCGCCCATCTGTATGGCGAGCCCCTTGACCGGATCGTCGCCCTGCATAGGGACCACCACCGTCGTCTTCAGCTTGTCGTCGCCGCTGCCGCCGACGAGCGCGGTGCGATTGTGGCTGCTGCTCAGCCAGTCGCCGGCGCCGAGACCGAACACGATGTCGCCTTCCGACTTCGTCGCAAGGACGTCGCTGCGTCTCGTTCCGAGGATCACGTGTTCCACAGGATCGATGAGCAAGAGCCATTCGAGCGACTTGAGCTCCTGGGCATGGTGGTAGGCGGATTTTCCAAGCTTTACAGCCAGATTGTGCACTTTCCCGAACATTGCCATTTCATCCTCCTTGCAATGACGTAAGTATTCCAAAGAGTTTTCGCGGCATGGGGAGACCATGGCCGGAAGGTAGTGAAAAAAATGACAGATTTCGCCGCACAATCATGTTGTTCTTACTTTGTAATTTTGTCCACGCCTCCAAAATCATGAGAACGAAACGAAACAAACTAGACCGAAAGACTTACGGTGGGCACGAGTGCTGCAACGCACGGACCACCGTAGCGCTGCGGCGAGACACCGCCCGAAGGCCACAATCCTGTCCATTGCCGGCTGCTAACCGCAGTCTGCCGGCGCAGCGAGCGCATTCCGACAAGCAACACGGTGGAGGAAAGAGCGCAAACCCTGCGGCACGGGACTTGCATTCACGCCCGGGAACGCTAAAAGGCAGCCCATCAGCATTCTCGTAGGCCATCAAACAGGCGGACCATAGATGAAGGTTTTCGCGGGCAACTCGAACCGGCTGCTGGCCGAAGCGATCTGCAACTATCTCAATGTCCCCCTAGGCCGCGCCAGTGTGCGCCGCTTCGCAGACCAGGAGATCTTCGTCGAGATCCAGGAAAACGTGCGTGGTGAGGATGTCTTCGTCGTCCAGTCGACGTCGTTCCCCACCAACGACCATCTGATGGAACTCCTGATCATGATCGATGCGATGCGGCGCTCTTCCGCCCGCCGCATCACCGCCGTCCTCCCCTACTTCGGCTACGCCCGACAGGACCGCAAACCCGGTCCGCGCACGCCGATCTCGGCCAAGCTGGTTGCAAACCTGATCACCGAAGCCGGCGCCGACCGTGTCCTCACGCTCGACCTGCATGCCGGCCAGATCCAGGGCTTCTTCGATATCCCCACCGACAATCTCTACGCCATTCCGATCCTCGCCCGCGACGTGAAGGACAATTACGACCTGAAGAACGTCATGGTCGTCTCGCCCGACGTCGGCGGCGTGGTACGCGCCCGCGCGCTCGCCAAGCGGCTGGACTGTCTGCTGGCGATCGTCGACAAGCGCCGCGACCGGCCGGGTGAGTCCGAGGTCATGAACGTCATCGGCGATGTCTCCGGCAAGGACTGCCTGCTGATCGACGACATCGTCGATTCCGGCGGCACGCTCTGCAACGCGGCAGAAGCCCTGCTGAAGAACGGCGCAACAAGCGTCACCGCCTATATCACGCACGGTGTCCTGTCCGGCGGCGCCGTCACCCGCGTCACCTCGTCCAAGCTCAAGGAACTGGTGATCACCGACTCGATCCAGCCGACGACGGCGGTGCAGTCCGCCCACAACATCCGCGTCATCACCACCGCCGGCCTGCTTGGTGAAGCCATCAACCGGACCGCAGCGGAAGAGTCCGTCTCCAGCCTGTTCGACTGAACGGCGGCACAGCGCTCGCATCCTCGCCATTAGTGATGGCTTGCAACTGATCGGCGCCGCAAAATTGCGCGCGTCGAATCCTGCGCGTCACCCCACTTCATGCGGCGGGTCGGGCACGATTGGCACATCCCGATGCAACCACGCCGAATCACATTCGCCGCGCCACTAGCATATCGAGCACAACCCGCAAGAAGAAAATTGCGCGCGCCGATTGCGCAACGTTGAATTGTGTCATAATTTAGCCCCGGGGAATTTAGCAGCAAACCGACGCGATCCGCGAGGGATCTAACGCGCGAGCACAACGTTCGCGCGAACGGGCCTCCGTGTGCCGCGCGCTTGGGCGAGGGATATGCCGTGAGCCACATCAGCGGAACCGTCGACGTTCTTGATCTTTCGTCACTTCTGACAAGGCCCGCCTCAGCAGGATCTCCGGATGGCAGCCAGCCATGTCCTGGCCCAGGCAGGGACGGGAGCGAGCATCGTCATCCACGGCTTCGGCCCCGACGGCGACAGTCAGCGCTTCACATTGGAGGTCAATGCCGCGCCGGTGCGACTGTGGCTCATTCCGAAACCGGGTGAAGGCGAAACCGGCTATGTCCTGATGTGGGCGGCAAACAAGGGCGCCGGCCTCTTCCAGCAAGTGCTCGATGCCAGCGGCCAGCCGGTCGGCGACGTGGAGATGTTCCAGGACGACAACGGGGCGATCCCGTTCCTCAATGCCTCCCTGAGCCCGCTTTCGAACGGCAACTGGCTCGCCTCCTACGAGCATTGGGACGGCTTGATGTTGCAGATGGTCGACAGCGTCGGCGACCCCGTCGGCGACCCGGTCGTAGCGCCCCAGTTCATCTACGAATACACGGCAATTCCCGACGGTGAAGGCGGCGTCTTCCTGCTGGGCTTCGACTATGAGGGCTACGATAGTGTCTATTTTGCCTATCACTACGATGCCCAGCTGCAATTGCTGTCGTTCGAGCGGTTATGGGTTACGAATTACGCTTCCATCGCAACACCTATCGGCCCGGGCGAGAGTGTGACCGCCTATGTGGAATCGAACCAGCTTTTCGTCACGTTCATCGATCTTCACGCCGGCGAAGCGACGAACGCCTCCATTTTCGACCTGCCCTCATCCGTCCGAAACATGACTCTGAGCCTCACGCAACTGAGTGACGGCGACATATTGGCTACCTGGACCCGGGCACCCCAGGGCGAAACGCCCGTGCTGCAGGGTCTGCGGATCAATGCAGATGGCAGCCTGGACGGGGCGGTCTTCGATATTGCAGCCCTGCCGGACCTTCATACCACCACGCCGGCCACCGTAACCGCCCTGCCGGATGGCGACTTCTCGATCGCATTTCTCACCAGCGACGGTGGATCAAAGCAGGTCCGCCAGCTTTCCGTCGACTACGTCGGGGATGCTCCGGAAGGCCTCGACGCAACGATCACGCTTTTGGAAGACGGAGTGCATGTCTTCGCAGCCGATGATTTCCAGTTTTCGGACGCAAACAACGATGGGCTGGCCGCAATCGAAATCACCGCACTGCCGGAGCAGGGGACACTTCTGTTCGACGGCGCGCAGGTCGCCGTGGGGCGGTTCATCGATGCCGATGATATCGGCCTGCTCGTCTACCGGCCGGGTCCGGATCAGCACGGCACAGATTATGCGTCGATAGACTTCAAGATCATCGATGCCGGCGCATATGGCTCGGACGGATCTCGCAACAAGGACGACGAGGCCAACACGATCACCTTCGATGTCACCGCGGTAGATGACATCCCCACCGGCAAGGACAAGACGGTGGTGGTTCTGGAGGACGAGCCTTACGGCTTTACAGCCTCCGACTTCGGCTTCAGCGACGCCGACGGCCAATCCTTTGCGATGTTGCAGGTCACCAGCCTTCCGCCCGGCCTGCTGCTGCTGGAAGGCCGGTCGGTTTCGGCGGGAGAGAGGATCGCTTATGGCGACATCGCGAAGCTTGTCTACATGCCGGCGGCAGACGCTTCCGGGATCGCCAGCTTCACCTTTCAGGTCATCGACCAGGGGACAAGCAACAATATCGATCCCGTGCCGAAGACCTTCCGGTTCGAGATTTCGCCGGTCAACGACGCTCCGTCCGGAACGGACCGCATGATCGATCTTCTCGAAGACAGGACCTATACCTTCAAAACTGCCGACTTCGGCTTCACCGACAAGGCGGACGGCCATGCGCTGGCAGGCGTGAAATTCGCGACGCTGCCGTCCGCTGGAAGCCTGACGCTGTCCGGCAAGGCGCTCAAGGCCGGCCAGATCGTCACCGCAGCCGATCTCGGCAAGCTGGTCTATACGCCGGCTGCCAATGCCAATGCCACCGTCTCCTTCACCTTCCAGGTCATCGACAATGGCGGAACGGCCAATGGCGGGATCAACACCGATCCGACGCCGAATGCGTTCCGCTTTTCGATCAAGCCCGTCAACGACGCTCCTTCGGGTACTGACAAGACGGTCGGTCTGCTGGAAGACAGCGCCTACAAATTCAAGGCCGTCGACTTCGGCTTCACCGACAAGGCGGACGGGCACACGCTGGCTGGCGTGAAGT
>NZ_JABXYK010000016.1 GCF_013378445.1 Mycoplana rhizolycopersici | reverse complement strand
CAGACCCGGATGTTTGCGAGCACATTGGCAAAGAGCGTGAGCACGACGCCCGCTCCATTGTCAGATAATTCGAGCAGAAAATGCCGATGTTTGCGAGCAGAGGCGCTTATGTTGGCAAGCCGCTACACCTAAGGGGACATTGCTGTCGCCGCCGACGCAGGCGCATTTCAGTTCACGGCGCTCAATGTAGACGGCCTTCAACACCGAAACGGCACCGATAGTGCCGATCACCAACGCGACCGGGATAGCCAGCCACAACAGAAAGCCGGCGATCATCAGGATCCCGGCAAGCGCTTCCCCGAATGGATAGAGGTAGGCATAGCGGACCCAGCGCTGGGCCAGCAGGTCGTAGCCGAGGAACATGTTGGAGAAGCTCTCGACGTCCCGAAGCTTCAGGATCGCAAGTATACACATGGAAATCGCGATAAACCATTCTAAGGCACGAGCGGTTAGAACGTCGCTAAACGCCGCCCAACTGGCTGCGAGGGCCATCAGCGCGGCCATGGCAAACACCGCGATCACCGGCTGATAGGTGACAGCCTTTGGATCGCGAACGGTTTTGCCGAAATGACGAAGCAGATCGTCGTAGCCGCCGACCCGCTGCCCATCGATGAATGTCTGGGGTGTTGTCTCAACCTCGTGCTCGGCCTTGAAGGAATCGGTCTCTTCGCGGGTTTTCAGCCAGTTGTCGTCAACAGAGAAACCCTCGCGTTTCAGCAGATCGAGGGACTTCAAGCCAAACGGACAGATGTGGTCGGGCATGACCATCCGATAGATCGTCGCTCTGCGCGAATGAGCATTCATCCGATCACCTCTAATATCTCTAGCGCCTTGCGCGATCGAACAGCTCGACGAGTTCGTCCAATTTCTGCTGTTGCTCACTCGCATCGCCGGACTTGATTGCATCCGCGACGCAGTGAGCCGCGTGATCACGAAGAATCTCGCTCTCAGCTCGGCCGAGGGCTGCTTTCACTGCCTGGATCTGATGCAGGATGTCGATGCAATAGCGATCGTCAGACACCATTCGCGCCAAACCCTGGACCTGACCGGCAATCCGGTTTAACCGAACGATCTTGGCCCGCTTTCTGTCGCCGCACATCGTTACCTCTCATACCCTAGGGGAGTATGTTCAACGATCGCGGTCCGCCATTGTTCCCTTACGACAGCGAAGACTTCGCCCGTACCGGCCCAAAGCGACGCCTAGGTTATGCAGTAAGGGCGAAAAGAGCGTTCAAAGCCCGGAGGCTTTGGTGAGGTTCACGCGGAAGCGATCACGCCGTCGCTGATAGCGTCGCGTCATCTCGGCCGAAGCATGGCCAAGCTGTTTCTGGACATAACGTTCGTCGACCTCGGCTGAAGAGGCGAGACCGGCGCGGAGGGAGTGACCGGAGAACTTGAAGGCGCGCTCGATCTCGCTGAGATTGCCGCGAACGCCGGCCGCCAGTGCGGTGCGCTTTACCAGCCGGGCGACCTCCTTGTCGTTCAGCCGCTCCGATCCGACAGCTTTCCCTTGCCCTGTCACGCGGCGAAAAAGGGGACCGTGGGCCAGCCTGGCGAACTTGATCCACATCTCGATCGCGGCGACCGGGCAGGTCGCGTCAGACGAGCCGCGACCCACCTCAACCTCCCGCCATCCGGTTTTTCCGCGCAGGGTAACGAGCATCCCCTTGTCGAGGATTTCGATCCAGCCGCGCCCGTCTTCGGTCTGGTCTGCCTTCAGATCAAGGCCAACGATCTCGGAGCGGCGAAGACCACCGGCAAAGCCGACCAGCAACATGGCGCGGTCGCGCAGGCCGCGCAGCGAACCGCGGTCGAGCGTCTCGACCATGGCGATGATGTCTTCAGCCATGACCGCTTCCTTCTGCACCGGTGGCTTGGCATGGCTGTTGCGAATGCCAGCCATCACGGTGGCGATATGCCGGTCCTTGCGATCGAGCGAGAGGCCGCGCTGGGCATAGTTCCAGGAAAGCGAGGAGAGGCGTCGTTCGATGGTCGAGACGGAGTTCGCTTTCGCGCCCCGTTCAGCCGTGCCGGAAGCGCAGGCCGTAATATAAAGCCCTACAGTTTGCGGATGTGGGGGGAGGGGAGTGAGATTCGAGCGCCGGCACCAGGCTGAAAAATGCTTCCAATCGGCGGCATAGGCTTTGCGCGTGTTGGCGGAACTGGCGGCTTCAACATAACCCCGGGCGCGATCAGCAAGGCTTGCAAGATGGGCGGGCGTCTGGTCCTGAATGGCGAGAGAGGGGAGGGGGCTATCGCCCGACACCCCCGGCGTGGAAACATCACGCTTCGGCGCCGTGCTGAGAGACGGCGCAGAGATCTCCTCGAAGTGATTTTCGGTTTTTTGCTCGATCATTTGGGCCATTTCTCTATTATGAGAAAAACGTCCGATAATGCAAGATTATCGGTCGTTTTAATGAAGCGACAAGCGCGGCGGTTTTAGGCCATTTTTGTTGCCAAAACCGCCGCCATGATTCATCCTTTTCGCGATGATTCTGCGCCCGAAACCCTCTCCGCGCCACCAAGGGCCGGTGCTCGCCGCCTCCGCGGCCACTCCGGCAGTCGCACTACCGGGCTGGCTGCGCCGCGCCGTTCCCGACACGCAAAGCCTTGTTTCGGAAGGGCTTGAGGACATCGCGATCACCGCGGGCGCCGCCATCGGCGCGCTCGACGCGGTGGTCCGCCGGCGGGAGAGATGGGCCGGCGCGTGGCGGCAACGGCTGGCGCTCGTCGCGGCGGCGGTGACGGCCAGGCAGGCCGGACGGGTGGAGGATGAAGCCGCCCTGCGCGACGCCGTGCTGCTCACGCGGCCCGGCGACGATGTCGGCCCGGCCGGCCGCATGCTCGTGGCCTGGCGCCGGCTGGCCACACGGCCAGCGGAGGAACTGCTGACGGAGGCGGGCATCGCCGGCATGCTCGATGCTCTGGGTCTCGCTCGCGATGACGAGACGGCGGCCGAACTGGCCGTAGAGCTTCGGCAGCTTGCGGCGACCGAAGGTGCGGTCGGAATGCTGATCGGCGCCTTTGCGGCCGCAGACCGGCGCGACCTTCCACGCACGGTTGGATGCTGGTTCGCGGACGTGCAGCTCGCGCAGCGGCTGGGCTGGACGCACGCCGTGCCGCTGCTCGGTGGCGAAGCTGCCGGCGCAAATGGTTCCGGCCGGCCGCGGCGCCCCTCCGCCGTCGTCGCGGCGAGCATCGAGGTGCTCCGTGAGCGTGCAAAGAGTCTGCTCGCCGCGCAGGCGCGTGCGGCGTTGCGGGCCGTCGACCTGTCGGCCGACATCGGGCGCCGGGCGGACCGCCTGATCGCCGTGGCGCCCGGTCTTCGCGCCCGAGGCGCGGACGTCGTCGTCGACCGGTTTTTGTCGGACGACGCGATCGTCGCCTCGGCAAAGACCGCCGGCATGAGCGACCGCAGCCTGCGCCGCCTGTTCGAGCGCCTGCTCAAACTCGGCGCCGTGCGCGAGCTCAGCGGCCGTGCCGCCTTCCGCATCTATGGGATTTGACGAGAATGGCGGAGGCGTCGCGAGCAAGACGAACGAAAGGCCGACCAGACGACGGTCTGTTTGATCGGGAGCTGGATCATCTGCCGCCGGAGGCGCGCTGGCGGGAATGGATGAATCGCGTCGAGGCGACCATCTTTGCGGCCAGCGAGCCGGTCGACCGCGAGACACTGGCGCGGATCGTGGGAAAGAACTGCAGCATCGATCTTCTCATCGACGACATCCGCGAGGAACTGCGCGGCCGCCCTTACGACCTGGTTGCCGTCGCCGGCGGCTGGAAGCACCTGACCCGGCCGGCCTATGCCGATGCCATCCGCAGGGCCGTCGGCGGAAGCGAGCGCGCCGTCGACCTGACGCAATCAGAAGTGCTGGTGCTGATGTGCATCGCCTATTTCCAGCCGATCACACGGGCCGAGTTGTCCACTTTCTTCGGCCGGGAGATCAGCCGAGACCTGATCGGCAATCTGCGCTCGCACGACTTCATCGCGTCAGGCCCGCGCGCGCCGCAGCCGGGCGCACCCTATACCTATGTCACCACCCAGGCGTTCCTGCTCGAGTTCGGGCTCGACACGCTGCGCGATCTTCCCGACCGCGAGGCGCTCGAGGACGCTGGTTTACTCAGCAAGGAAAAGCTGCTGGCCGGCGACATCATGCCGGGCTTTGCGGGCAACGAGGAGCGCGATGGACTCTTGGAAACCGACAAATAGGCGGTCCGTCGCCATCACTGGCGAGGAGACAGAGACTCGATGATGCGGCAGTCGGCGACGACGCCGCAACCGCACTGGTCGATCATGCGGTCGAGTTCCTTCTTGAGCGACCGGAGATCGGTGATCTTGCGCTCGACCTCCGCGCGGTGCTCCTTTGCGATCGCGTCGACCGCAGCGCAGGATTGGCCTCTATCATCGGACAGCGCCAGCAGGTCGCGGATCTGGTCGAGGGAAAATCCGAGATCGCGCGCCCGGCGGATGAAGCTCAGCCGGTTGAGGTGCGCGCGATCATAGGAGCGATAATTGCCCTCGGTGCGCGCCGGGGCCGGCAGCAAACCGGACTTTTCGTAGAAGCGGATCGTCTCGACCTTGGTGCCGGTCTCGCGGGCCAGATGGCCGATCGTCAGTGCGTGCGCGTTCATGTCTTGACCCTGTAGTCACTACAGACTGTAGCGTTATCTATCGGATGAAGGGCAGTCTGTCGAGGCGAAGACTATGAACAAGCAGATCTCGGTGGTCGCCTTGGCAGCCGCCCACACTGCCGCGATCGTCGCGATAGGTTACGTTCTGCTTGGCTTGGTGCCGATGGCGTTGTTCGCCTTCGGGTTTGTTGGCGGGTTGGCAATCTGGCTCGTCGCACGGGACGAGGCGACCTTCGCCGACATTCGGCTTCCCTACTTTCTCACCCTCGGCTTCTTCGTCCTGCACAAGATCGAGGAGCGCGAGCTGGACTTCTTTCCTGCGCTATCGCAACTGACCGGCGTGCCCGTGCCGCAGGAAGGGTCTCCTCTGGCCATCCTTCTCTATGTGCTGGCCGCGGCGTGGCTGCTGGTGCCGTTCCTGATGCTGCGCCGATACTCGTTCGGCCACTATCTCGCTTGGACGTTCTTCGTGTCGATGGGCGTGATCGAGCTGGCGCATTTCATCTTCCCTTTGTTCGAGGACCGCCCTTATGGCTACTTCCCCGGCATGGCCAGCGTCGTGCCGCTCGCGCCGGCGGCCTGGTGGGGCCTCTATCGGATGCTGGTTCCAGCAACAACGGATCGGACGAAACGAGCCTCTTGACCCTGTAGCGACTACAGGGACTAACTCTCGTGTCACCGAACAGTTGAGGTGACACGATGGCTGCAGCAAGCCCGCTCAAACTCCAGATCGAAGGCATGGACTGCGCCGCCTGTGCGTTGAAGATCGAGACCGCCATGCAGCGGTTGCCGGGCGTGAGCGACATCAATGTCAGCTACACCGGGGGCACCCTGGCGCTGAAGGTCGATCCGGACAGGACTTCGCAACGCACGATCGAGGAGAAGATCAGGGCGCTCGGCTACCAGCCGGCCGGCTCGGCGCAGGACGTCCAACCAGCTCTGCCGACAAAGCGCGTCACGGAGCCGTGGTGGCAGGGAACGAAGGCGCGGCTGGTGTTCATGACAGGCGCGCTGTTCGCGGCCGCGTTCGTCGCGAGCTTCTTCCTGCCCGAGTGGGATACCTGGCTCTATGCCGGCGCGGCACTTGTCAGCGTCGTGCCCTTCGCCCGCCGGGCAGTCGCCGGCGCGATGGAAGGATCGCCCTTTTCCATCGAGACGCTGATGACGGTCGCAGCCCTCGGGGCCGTCGCAATCGGCGAGGCCGAGGAGGCAGCCGTCGTCATCTTCCTGTTTGCGGTCGGTGAGCTTCTGGAGACAGTGGCGGCCGGGCGGGCGCGGGCCGGCATCGAGGCGCTGATCGACCTCGTGCCCCGCACCGCGTTCCGTGTCGGCGCTTCGGGCCGGACGGAGAGCGTTCCGGTCGAGGCCCTTGCTATCGACGACAAGGTCGTGGTTCGTCCCGGCGACCGCATACCCTCCGACGGCGTGGTCGAGGAGGGCTCGTCGGAGGTGAACGAGGCGCCGGTGACGGGCGAGTCCGTGCCGACCCTGAAGGAGCCGGGCGCCAAGGTCTATGCCGGCTCGATCAACGCCAATGGCGAGCTTCGGGTACGGATCACCCATGTCGCCGCCGACAACACGATCGCGCGTATCATCCACATGGTCGAGGAGGCACAGGAATCCAAGGCGCCGACCGCGCGCATGATCGACCGCTTCTCGCGCTGGTACACACCGGGCGCGATGGTCGTGGCGGCGCTCATCATCATCGTCCCGCCGCTCGCCTTCGGCGGCGACTGGATGACGTGGATCTATCGGGGTCTCGCCACGCTGCTGATTGCGTGTCCCTGTGCGCTGGTTATCTCGACGCCGGCAGCCATCGCGTCGGGTCTCGCCGCCGGCGCGCGGCAGGGCCTGCTCATCAAGGGCGGCGCGGCGCTCGAAACGCTCGGAAAGGTGGTGACAGTCGCCTTCGACAAGACCGGCACGCTAACGCGTGGCCATCCGAAGGTGACGGACGTGATCGCGCTGTCCGGGTCGGAAGATGATGTGCTGGTCAAGGCGGCCGCCGTCGAGAAGAATGTCAGCCATCCGCTCGGCATCGCGATCGTCGAAGCCGCGACGGAGCGCGGGCTGGAACTGCCGCAGGTTTTCGGCGGCGGTATCGCCGTCCCCGGCAAGGCCGTGACGGCCCGCCTCAAATCCGGCTTCACTTCGGTCGGCTCGCCGCGCCACGCCGCCGAGGAGACCGACATTCCGGCTGACGTGCGCGAGCGCATCCTGGCGCTCGAGAACGACGGCAAGACGGTCGTCGTGCTGATGGCGAAAAAGACCATCGAGGGATTGATCGCCCTGCGCGACGAACCGCGCGACGATGCGGCTAGTGGCGTGAAGCGTCTGAAGGATCGGGGCGTCCGGGTGCTGATGCTGTCGGGCGACAACCAGCGCACGGCGAACGCCATCGCGTCGGGGCTCGGCATGGAGGCCCGCGGCGAATTGTTGCCGGACGCCAAGCTGGCCGAGATCGGGCGGCTGAAGGAGGTGGGTCCTGTTGCGATGATCGGCGACGGCATCAACGACGCGCCCGCGCTCGCGGCGGCCTCGGTGGGCGTCTCGATGGGCGGCGGCACCGACGTGGCGCTGGAGACCGCCGACGCAGCGCTGCTGAAGGACCGCGTGGAAGGCGTCGCCGATCTCGTCGCGCTCTCGCAGGCGACCCTCGGCAACATCTGGCAGAACATCACCATCGCGCTCGGCCTCAAGGCGGTGTTCCTCGTCACCACGCTGTTCGGCGTGACGACGCTGTGGATGGCGATCCTGGCCGACACCGGCGCGACCGTGCTCGTCACCGCGAATGCTCTCAGGCTGCTCGCCTACCGACCCTCGAAGTAACAAGGATACCGATTTGCTGAGGACCACCCTTGCGGCGCTTTCCGCGTTTATCGCTTTCGCAACGCCTGCGATCGCCCACGACTACCAGGCCGGCGACATCGAGGTCGGCCACCCCTGGTCGCGGCCGACGCCGCCTGCCGCGAAGGTGGCCGGCGGCCAACTACTGTTCCATCTCATCAGCCGGCTCTACGAGCGAACCTCGATCGTCGTCACCACCAATCTCGCCTTCGGCGAATGGCCAAGTGTCTTTGCCGGCGACGCCAAGATGACCACGGCTCTGTTGGATCGTCTCACGCATCACTGCGAGATCATCGAGACCGGAAACGCTTCCTGGCGCTTCAAAAGCCGCTCTCAAAGCTAAAGCCGAAACCACTCTCAACCGCACCCGATCAGGCTGTGCAACCCCGACCAGCTACGCCTGATCGGGTGCTCGCCGTCGTGCCCTCACATCAAAACCGGGGTCCCTTTTGCGCGAAAATACGGGGTCCCGATTCCGCGATCATTGACAACAGCCGCTCGGCATAGGCATCGAGCTTGCTCGGCCGCTCCGGCACCCGAAAGCGGGGCTCCACCTCGTCGGATCGCAGGTATTTGCGGATCGTGTTCCGCGACAGTCCCGTGCGCCGGGCAATCTCTCGGATCGAAAGTCCATCCCGCAGATGCCAGCGCCGGATAACGCTCAGTAACGCCATGTCTATCACTCCAATGTCCCCTGCGCTCATCAAGCAGGGGTGGGTTCAAGCATGGGTCACTTCTCGATGGAAAAATCCCTCAATCCCGGGTCAGATCTCGGCGGAAATCAACAATCTATGCGTAAGATTGCTCGCGCTGTCGTTGCGGCGCTGGCCTTGCTGCTGGCAGCCGCCGTATTGGTTCCGAGAGGACCTATGGGCCACGGGTGGGACTGGCCGTGGCATGATTGGTATCATTCCAGCTGGGAGCGCAGTCGGCTTCATAAGTACGACGGTGAAACCCAAATGCCAGGACTGGCTGAGGATCCGGCAGTTAGTGACACCATCACGATACGTTCCACGTGATTCGACCAATGATCAGCGCTGCCATTACCCCATGCCTACTCAGGCACGACGCTAACGGTTCAGTGTCAGGTAAACGGCAAACGACAAAGATGGTGGATTTTATACGTATTGGTGTTGCGATGGTAGGAGCCCTTTGGAGGCTTCAGGCACAACCGGGTATGAGCCAAGAAAAGCATGGCGTGATTCCGCATGCACCGTTGCTGAAGACCATATTGCCCTGACACCGCGCATTTAGAGGTCACAGTCTATGAAGTCAAATATGCTCCGGGCGGGATCAATCCAAGGCACTTCCATCCGGCAGCTATTACGTTCTATGTCGTGTCAGGAGCGGGCGTTTGGCAGGAAGAAGGAAAAACACGGGTTACGCTGAATGCCGGAGACAGTTTGTTTGTTCCCGCCGGCACGATCCATTCCCACAGAAACCCGAGCACCGCGGACCATGTACTCTTCCTAGAGTTCATTGTGGCTGAGAATGACAAGCGACGCTCTATTCCACAACCGATGAAGAAGTGAGCTCGGGGGAAGTGGAGGTCATATTGGCATGCAATATTTCGTACTCAGTCTGTTCGATGAAAGACACGTAAACATTGAGACTCAATTTATGCTCTCAGAATATTTTTCTGTATCAATATTCGTTCCTGTCCAATGTTGATACTTGTCAGACTGAAAAGGGGTTCTGATGTGATGAATATTCCCGTCAACCTCCTTATAATCAGAATAAGCTTCTGTCTTCTTACTGTCTTTATAGCGACAGACACACACGCTGCAGGCAATTCGGTTTCGTCAGACGCCTTTAACACAGATGGGCCATGGGCTTTTAGAAACAGCCCGGGTAACAAAGGCGGAAAAACTGTCTATATCGACACGACCCAATCCAAGGAAAGCAGCGACGTCTGGTTGGGATTTACCTGTGGAGAAGATCGCAGGATATTTGCGTCGATTCTCGATCAGAGTGGCTTCCCGGTAGCGGTTGGGGACGACGTTTCCGTGGAAATAACGCTGGATTATTCTGCTACACCGTGGAATGCGACGGCAAAGAAGACCTCCGAAACCATCCTGACTTTTAATCCAAAGTTTAGCAATGATCTTTTTACATACGCCATTCATGCGCAAGCGCTGACAACGACATTTTTAAATAACGATCAGGCTATGCAGACACACAGCTTTCGACTCCAGCCAAATAGCATGGCCTTCCGGGGAATAATCGACACTTGCCTGCCGCGACATATAGAACTAGAACGGTCCTTGTAAGGTTGAACTGAACAGTGCCGGGCTTGCCGGAGGCCGTTTCGTTTGAGTCACGCTGCCATGGCCGCCTCTTCGAGCATAGTATAGTAGCGTGCCTCAGCTTTCGTCGGCGGGATGATGCCGATGGGCTCCAGCAGCGGGCGATTGTTGAACCAGTCGACCTACTCCAGCGTCGCGAGCTCGACGGCCTCGAAGGAGCGCCACGGACTGCGCCGGTGAATGGCCTTGGCTTTGTATAGGCTGTTGATCTCGGCGAGCGGATTGTCGTAGGAGCTGCCGACCGACGGCTCGACGCCGACCTCTGCTAAGCGCTCGGTTTATTTGATCGACACATATTGGGCGGATTCAACCGGTCATCGCAACACCTCATAGCGGGAGGTGTTTATGGCTACAGGAAGACGAAATCAGGGTAGTCCATCCTACTCTTCACGGCTGGTTCTGGACGGGTAAGGAAATTTGGGCTGTCAACCCGCCGTCCTGTCGGTTGCGCAAGGTCAGGCTGCCGCCATGCGCTTCCACGGCGGAGCGTGCAATGGCCAAGCCCAAGCCAATACCACCCGTTTCACGTGCACGTGACCCTTCCAGGCGGTAAAAGGGCTGGAATACCCGCTCCAGTTCTGCCGGATCGATACCGGGGCCATCATCATCAATCAATATGTCGATCGTTGAGGAATGGGTCGCGATGCTGGCCCGAACGGCCTGTCCGTATTTGGCGCCGTTTTCGATAAGATTAGTCAGCACTCGCTTGATCATGCTGGGATTGCATTCGTAGACGACTGGAGCACTCGGAGCCATATCAACCGGGAGACCGCTATCCGATAAGTCAGCGACAACGCTTGCCAGTAAAGCCGCAAGATCGATCCGACGCCTTGGGCCGAGCTGCGCTTCATCCCGGGCGAACTGCATGGTCGCCGAGATCATCGTGTTCATTTCCTCAATGGTCGCGAGCATTTTCTCACGGTCGTCGTCGTCAGGATGGGTTTCTGCCCTGAGCCGTAAAGTCGTCAACGGCGTGCGTAGATCATGTGATATCGCAGCCAGGATACGTGTTCTGTTCTCGATCAACTCACGGCGCTTCGATTGCATCTTGTTGAAGGCTCGTGCTGCCTGCCGGGTCTCGTGTGTTCCTTTCACCGGCATTGGTGGCGCATTGAGGTCTGTCTCGAACCGTTGTGCAGCCGTAGCCAGGTCATCCAGAGGGCGCACAACCGAGCGCACGAGCCAGGCAGACAGGCCTAGAATGACAACAGTCATGATCCCCATCGCTAACAATAGCTGCCGGGAGGCGGTATTTGCTCCGCTGGGGAATTGAGCAGAAAACGATAGCCATTCGCCATCCTTTAGCGGTACCGAAACCTGTATTTCATCGGTGTGCCGTGAGAAGCCCACATGGTGATGGGATCGCGCGCCGCCGTCAGCATGAGGATCGCCGGCCCTTCCATCGATCACCAGCGTAGCGACACGAGGTTCGGGAAGGCCGGAGGCGGCTGGCTGAGCCATAAGATAGTCGCGTACCGACAGAGCGACGGAATCATTGCCACCCTCTAAAACCAGCGGGCTGCCTGAAATCGATACCGAGAGCGATGGGTCGTTCGAAGCAGCTACGATCTTTTGCCGCCACTCAGGTGGAGCTTCATCAACGAGGCGGGCGAGATTGGCGATACGCTGCGCGATGGCATAGCCGCCCACCGCCCGTGTCGCCTCCTCACGATGACCATAGTAGATCAAGAATCCGGCGAGGTGCGAAACGATCAATCCGCCGAGCAGCACAGCCATTGTACGTCCAAACAGGCTGTCGGGCAGGATCCTTCTCATAGACGCGTCACATCGGCGGCGAACAGGTAGCCGCCGCCCCACACCGTCTTGATGATGCGGGGATCTGCCTGGTTTAATTCGAGTTTCCGGCGCAAGCGACTGACTTGGGTATCGATGCTGCGATCAAACAGGTTCGCTTGGCGTCCACGCGCCAGATCGAGAAGCTGGTCGCGGTTGAGCACGCGTCGCGGATGCTCGGCAAAGGCCATAAGCAGATCGTATTCACCAGTGCTGAGAGCCACCGAGACACCGTCATCGCCAATGAGTTCACGCGCATCGACATCGAGCTTCCAACGTTCGAAGGCATAGATGCGAGGCTGGGGAGCAGGCTCTTGCTGGCCACCGGGTGTCTTGCGACGCAAAACCGCACGAATACGGGCGACCAATTCTCGGCTACCGAAGGGCTTGCCGAGATAATCGTCCGCACCAAGCTCAAGGCCAACCACCTTGTCGATCTCGTCACTCCTCGCCGTCAGCATGATGATTGGAATATCGGACCGGCTCCGCACCTCCCTACACAGGGTCAAGCCGTCATCGCCCGGCATCATTAGATCAAGAACGATCAGGTCGATTTCGTTATTGACAAGCGCCTGCCGCATCGCGTTGCCATCGGCGGCCGTGCTCACCCGGAACCCGTCCTTCAACAACGCACGTGAAACCAGGTCGCGAATTTCGATATGGTCGTCGACAACAAGGATATGTGCGGCGGGCGGCGGAGCGCTATCCTTGTTGTCGTCTCGATTTTTCGTCATGCTTATCACCGTGGCATCGAGCTATTCAATTCCGATAAAAGGGTTCGGTCCAGCGGGAAGCCCCGGAAGCATGTAACGCGCCTTGGCTTGCTGTTCCGGCGTGAGCTTCGACAGCAGGGACTGCGCTGCGACCGTTATCGCAGCGGATTGCTTCTGCGCCTCCTCGTTCATGATCATGGCATCCACAAAGTGCGCGCCATGTGGACGAAACCATGAGAAAACCGGCAGGCTGTCCTGATCGCGCTCCACCGCCATGACCCCACCCTGCAAGGCTGCTTCATAGGTATCCCAGTCAGCCTCTTGCGCCTGGGTTATGCCCAATGTCGATTTCAATTCTCCCAATTGCGTCGGGTCCGCAAACGGTGGTTGGTAAGGATTGCCAGTCAGTGCGCCAACCCCACGTTCGATACCCTCCACCCAACGACAAAACCTGTGGCCGTAACCGCAACCATAGTCAAAGCCGAACTCGGCCATATGGGGATCCATATAGGGCGAGCCCGCAAAAGCGGGATAGAACATGGGAGTTCCTGGATGGCCAAGCACCCATAGGCCGATCAAAACGGCCGCCGCAGCCCCAAAGATATAAAGTCGTGGTCTGTTCATATCTATCTCCATCAATTTGCTCAGGGAGCGTTTCGAATGGAGGAGATTGAACAACCGCCATGTCTCTCAAGTTTTACAGCGACAGGGCAGTTTGTGACAAAGTGTGACAGATATCTGGCGGCCAATACGATCTGCGGCGGGCAGGCATATGGCCGTCGACCCAGGCCTCGGACATCGGGGGTTCCCTTTCGGTCAGGTTTAAGTCGCGAAACTCCACCTTATCCGACAGGCCCGGTGACCACTCGACACTCGGCAAAACTGGCAGCGAAATCCCACCGCCAAATCCACCCGCGTCGCTCCCCGAAATTACACCACAAACATGGACGCTATCCGAAAAGCGAGGCTCGAGACTGCCGATCGACTGGCCAAGTTCCTCGCCCTCATCGCGGTGGTCAGGTGGCGGATATTCCTTTCTCACCATGTCTGCACGAGAAAAGCCCGAAGCAGAACCGGAGACAATCCATACCCCGGCTGAAATCGCCACACTCAATAGCATCGACACAGCGCGCGCTACGCCGCGCATCCAACGCAGGACCCTTGCCTCCTATCTGATCCAGATCGCCATGCTCGGTGGCTACCTTGCTCGCAAACACGATCCACCACCCGGAAATATGGTTGTCTGGAGAGGCCTGACCCGCCTCAATGACATCGCCTTCGGCATCTCCATTGGGACACGTCGACGATGTGGGTAATCGAAAGCTTCCTCGGATGCGTACGATCGGCTATGATTTCGCCGAGCAGTTTCATCGCTGCCGGCGTGGCCGACACCTATTCCAGAGAGACTTTATCCGCAAGGTTCATCAAGCGGGCGCGCGGCCGGCCGACCGCAGGGCCGTGCTACCGGCTCTGCGGCTGAGCAGCAGGCCGACAATCTGGGTTGTGCATTCAAAGATGCCAATGGTTTTGACGATGTCCCACATCATGGCGACGTCACCCTTGACGCCGTCCATAAGGCCCCGCTTTTCGGCCTTCGACGGACTCTTAACCGACGGCCAATCGAGGACCGCTATCTTCAATGCCGCGTCCAACGCCAATCTGTTCAAGAATACCTCGAGCCCGAAATTTGGGAGCGCTTCCAACTGCTCGAAATGAGGCTTGATCAGATCAAGGGGCACAACGCGTTCGCCTGTGAGATAGTCCAGTCCGATGGCTAGCCACAGCCATGGCGAGTTTCCTCGCAGGGACATGGTTACATCTACCGCCCCGCGGCAGACCGGCTCTATCAGTGCCCTGATATCATCCGCCGTCAGCCCTGTAAGATCGGCATCGATGAACACAATATACCCGGACTGGACCTGCCTAAGGCCTTGCACGATCGCCGCGGTCTTGCCGCCATTCTGTTCGATCCGAATGACATCCGCGCCAAGCTTGCGGGCAATCTTGGCGGTGCCGTCGGTTGAGCCATCGTCGACCACAATGACGCGCTCGATTGCCTCAACTTGGCTGATTGCCTCAAGTACACAGCCGATACGTGGCGCCTCGTTCCAGGCAGCGACAAGACATGTGAAGGTCATATTGGAGTTTGTCATGCTCTGCGCATCCACCAAATACCGGCAAGCACCAGGCCGCCCAAAGTTGCAACGGAAACTGCTGAGAGCCACGTGGAAGCGGTGGCCCCAACTTGACCGACGTAGTACCCCAAAAGGAGGAAGCCCGCGCTCTTGGGAATCGAGGCAAGCAGATTGGTCGTCAAGAAGAGCAGGTATGGAACGCGCGCGACACCGGCAGCTGCCAGAACTGGGAAGCCAGCTGCCTGCGTCAGCTTTCCGAACGCGAGAACCGAGACGCTGTGCTCACGCATCGCGCGAATGATCGGAACTATACGCCGGTGCGGCACGTGAAACCATTTTTTGATTATGGGGGTACGGTCGAGCCTCATACCCCGACCGCACAGATACAAGATCGTGTCCCCAATCAGGTCGCCCAGGATAACCAAGCAGAGCGCTGGCCAGAGATTGAGCAAGTTCGCCTTGACCATCAAGCCTGCGGCTATCGTGACAATCGGTCCCTCGATGATTGACAACGCCAGTAAACCTATATTGCCATAGGCCTCGATCCATGGAGCGATTTGGCCGGGATCGATCACAGCGAAGCACCAAACTGTCGAGGTGCCGGCAGCGTATGCCCACGCCATTCGATGCCGCGACGCAGGAACGTTGCCAGCCAGAGTGCATAGATGAGCAAATCGCGGAGTGGCAACATGACGATGTCCAACCATGTTGCGGGCCAGCCATTCCAGCGCGACAGGGCAACCTCGGCCCAGTACCAAATCAACAGAAAGGCCGCGAGCCACGTCGGGCCGCCGCCCAGCGCGAGAAGCAAAACGGGAGCGACGGGGCCATTCAGGGGCTCTGCGAGAAAGAGCCACGGGAATCCATCTCGCCGAATCCTACTCCACCGCAGTTGGCGATCCCATACTGACTTGAACGTGCGCTTGCCGATCGGTTGCGTGAAAGGTTTCGCGGGAAGCTTGACCTGAAGGCCAAGCCTATGCACTAACTTGGTTGAAGCTACGTCCTCGGCCAAGTCTCTCCCAAGGACCACGGGACCACCCACGCTATCAAGGATTTGGCGATTCCAGAACAGAGATTTACCTTGGGCAAAGCCGATGCCGAGAGAATCCGCAAAGAATTGCAGACGCGCCTGATTTGTGTTCAGAAAGGCGCATTCCAGCGCGCCAGCCCAACCTTCGGGTTGTGACCCCCAGGCCGGGCAGGACACAAGACCAGTTTGCGCGTCCCACGTTTGAGCGAGTACCGTCAGGTAATTCTCCGTCAAAAGCAAATTACTGTCCGTCATGCAAACCCAGTCGCCAGTCGCCGTCATCCAGCCCTTCACCAGGTTGTCCAGTTTGGGGTTTCCCGTCGGCCGCTCGTTGCCAATGAGGAGCCGTGCAGAATGTCCTGGATGCTCGTCGATCAAACGGCGAACCAGCGGCACGGCCGAATCCTGTTCGGAGGCGGCGCAAAAGAGGATCTCATAGTCTGGCCAGTCCTGATTGAATGAGGAGGACAGTGTTATCATGTCAAACGGCTCACTACCGCAGACGGGCCGCAGTAGACTGATTCGGCCTCTTACAACCGTCAAGTCCCTTGGAACTGCTCGACGCATGGCCACCACAACGACCGACGTGATGTGGACTGCTAGGAAGCCGGCGGCTATGAAAAAGGCGACGGTCATGACTGCACCAGAATCTGTGCGGGTTCCGTCACGCTCCCCCGGCTCGGCGCTGGTGAAAGCAATTGCAGATTGCCTGCGAGGTCTTCCGCGACTGCTGTAAAGCTGTGAAGCCAGTCGCCACAATTGGCGTAAACAAAGCCCTCATTTTCGTGAAGGGCGGCGACGTGAAAGTGTCCACAAATAACGCCGTCGACGTTTGTGACTTGTGCCAACTTGACGAGACGCCGTTCGTGCGCCGAAGGCGAACAAACGATCCAACCTGCTCGGCGCAAGGCCCGCGACAGGAGTTCGCCGTCCCGCAGGCCCAAAAGCACAAGGCCTCGCCCGAACTGGCAATCAAGGAACCTCACACCTTGATTCAGGATGGTGCCTACCCTCGTCATGAATGCCGACCGGAAGAGTCGGTAATCTTGACAATCGCCGTGCACAACCAGCAGCTTGCGACCGTCGCCCATTGTGTGAAGGACGCGCTCTTGGACAGGCACCTGCAGACCCAATTCGACCAGCGCCTCCTCCGGTCGCGGGTCGTGGTTGCCCCGCAAATATATCAATTCGGCGCCCTGCTCGACGCGCCTGCGCAAATGGTCGACCACTCTCTGGCAATCGTCCGTCCAGCGAACCGTTACCGGGTGCCAGAAATCAAGGAAGTCGCCGACCAGGTAATATCGCTCCGCCCGATTACTTTCGAGGAAATCTGCCAGAAGCTCCGCCTTCGCCACTGCAGCGCCAAGGTGACAGTCTGACAAAAACATTGCTCGGTAGCTCATGGCTGCGCCTCCTCATTCACAAACATGGCGTTGGCGTAGTGGGCGCCGCGCGGATAGAGCCAGGGGAACGGTAAACTGGTCCGGACACGCTCCACCGCCATGACCCCACCCTGCAAGGCTGCTTCATAGGTATCCCAGTCAGCCTCTTGCGCCTGGGTTATGCCCAATGTCGATTTCAGTTCTCCCAATTGCGTCGGGTCCGCAAACGGTGGTTGGTAAGGATTGCCAGTCAGTGCGCCAACCCCACGTTCGATACCTTCCACCCAACGACAAAACCTGTGGCCGTAGCCGCAACCATAGTCAAAGCCGAGCTCGGCCATGTGGGGATCCATATAGGGCGAGCCCGCAAAACCGGGATAGAACATGGGGGTTCCAGGATGGCCAAGCACCCATAGGCCGAACAAAACGGCCGCCGCAGCACCAAAGATGTAAAGGCGTGGTCTGTTCATATCTATCTCCATCAATTTGCTCGGGGGGCGTTCCGAATGGAGGAGATTGAACAACCGCCATGTCTCTCAAGTTTTACAGCGACAGGGCAGTTTGTGACAAAGTGTGACGGATTATGGGGAGCATGATGAATCGTGGGGTGCTACGCTGCGCGTGTAAGCGGGGTTTTCAGGCCACGGCCTTGAGCTCGGGAGACCGGGCGTAGGCCCAAGGCAGGAGATCGTCGATCTGGCTATTCTGGTGGCCGTTGACGATCCTCGTCAGCACGTCGGCCAGGTAACCGAGCGGCTCGACATCGTTCAGCTTGCAGGTTTCGATCAGCGAAGCGACGACGGCCCAGTGCTCGGCGCCACCGTCGGAGCCGGCGAAGAGGGCATTCTTGCGATTGAGCGCGATCGGGCGGATTGACCGCTCGACGGTATTGGAGTCGGGCTCAATGCGTCCATCATCGAGGAAGCGCGAGAGTCCTTCCCATCGGGAGAGCGTATAGGCGTCACGACACGAAAGTGGTGAATCTGTCCGACTTTTGAGAACGTACCCGGAACTCCGGCTTATTTGATAGTGGCCGCGACAGATTTCTCGGCTTTGAGGGCTTCATAGAGGGCGGTTTTGCCGATTTTCACACGCGCGGCGGCTTCGCGAACATTGAGGCCGGCAGCCAGATGCTGGCGGGCCTTGGCGAGCTTCTCCGGCGTGACGACAGCTTGCCGGCCTCCGCGCCGGCCCCTTTCCTCTGCTGCCTGTAGTCCGGCGCGGGTTCTTTCCCGAATGAGATCGCGTTCGAACTGGGCCAGCGCCCCGAACAGATGGAAGACCAGGCGACCGCCGGGTGTCGTGGTGTCGATGTTTTCGGTGATAGATCGAAAGCCTACACCCTTGGATTCCAGCTCGGTGACGATCTCGATCAGGTGCTTCATCGATCGGCCCAGGCGATCGAGCTTCCAGACCGTAAGCGTGTCGCCGTCTCGAGCATAGCGCACGGCTTCGGCTAGCCCCGGCCGATCGGTTTTCACACCCGATGCCTTGTCTTCGAACAGCTTCTCGCAGCCCGCCTTGCGCAGCGCATCGAGTTGAAGCGCCGTATGCTGGTCGCCGGTGGATACCCTTGCGTAGCCAATAGTGGTCATGAGGCGATTTGTCCGTTTTCTCGTTAAATGCGGACAATGTCCGATTTGCCGTTTCATGGCAAGGTTTGCGGACAAAATCTGTGGAAGCCGTGAAACGGTCGTTTGCCGGACACGCATTTTCCATTTCGCTGCAGCCCCCTCGACGAGATGGATGATGATGAATGGCGCGAAGAGCACTGTTGAGCGAAATATGGTGGAACCAGGCGACATCGATCCCCGATGACGAAAGGGAGATCGCCAAATATTACACGCTGGACCAGTCGGATCTCGATCTGATCATGCGGCAGAACCGTGCGTCGAACCGGCTGGGTCTGGCCTGTGTTCTGGCAACGTTGCGATTTCCAGGCCGGCCGCTTGCAGATGGTGAGGTCCTGCCGCCAGGTGTCTTGCGGTTCCTGGCGCGGCAAATCGGCGTCGATCATCGCGAGATCGATCGATATTTCGAGCGTCCGCAGACACGCCGAGAACACCTCGCTCTGCTTTTCGAGAGGATGAAGATGCGCCCGTTCGGGCCTTCGGATGTGCGGGCGCTGACCGGCTGGCTGACGCCTGCGGCGCAAACCATGCGTCAGGCCGATGCATTGGCGGACATGGTTGTGGAGGAATTGCGCCGCCGGCGAATTCTCCTGCCGGCGCGTGGCGCGCTCGAAGCCATCATCCACGTTGCAATCCGGCGCGGTATCCGTATCGGTCACCGGGCCCTGGCCGGCGGGCTTTCGGAACAGCAGAAGCTTGATCTGGAGAAGCTTCTCGATCCACGTGAAGGGACGAGCGCGACCATCCTCGCCTGGGCACGAACACCGGCACTGTCGCCCACCGCCGTCAATCTCGACAGGATAGCCGAACGCGTTCAGTTTCTTCGGTCACTGCACCTGCCTGCGGAACTGATGGAGCGCATTCCGGCCAAGGTTTTTGATGAACTCGCCGCGGAAGGGGTGCGGATGAGCGCACAGCATCTACGCGATCTCAACCCAGAACGCCGGCACGCCGTGCTCGCGGCCACCGTCCTGCATCTTTCCCGCCATCTGACCGATTGCGCAATCGACGTGTTCAAGAAACTGATCGGCGCCTTGACGCGGCGCGCCGACAATCAGGCGACCGCCCGCATCACCCGTTCCGTCCGGGAGGTTCAAAAGCCGCTCAGGGACGTTTCGAAAGTTTGCCACGCGATCATCGAGGCCAGGGAGAAAGGCGAGGATATCGGCAGGGCGCTCGAACGGATCATTCAATGGCCGGGCTTCACGACCAGCGTTCAGGCGGTCGACACGCTGATTGCCCCGGACAGCATCGACGGGAAGATCGAAATGCTCCAGCGCTATCCGACAATCCGAAAAATGGCGCCGGAATTCCTGTCGGCGTTCGTGTTTCGTGGCCACGCCGTGGCGGCAAACCTCCTGCGGGCGCTGTCCACGGTCGCCGATCTGTACCGCACCCGGAAAAGAGCAATACCCGACAGGGCGCCCATATCGTTTGCGCCGAGAGGTTGGATGCCTCTCATCCTGCAGGATGGCAAGATCGATCGCAGGGCCTATGAACTCTGCCTGTTCAGTGAATTGAGACGCCGCCTCGATGCTGGCGATGTCTGGGTGGAAGGAGCCAAACGCTTCCAGTCCTTCGAGAGCTTCCTCATTCCCACGCCGACATTCGAGCTGATGCGCGAGGAGGGTCCGCTTCCGGTCGCCGTCGATACCGACGTGGAAACCTATCTGAAGCAGCAACGCCAGATCTTGAACGACGGGCTGAGTGACCTTTCCCGTTTGGCTGCCGCCGGCGAACTCGACGATGTCGAATTGACCGGCGCGGGTTTCAGCGTCACGCCGCACAAGGCCATGTTTCCGGATATCGCGAAGGCGCTGAAACGACAAGTGGAAGGCCGCCTGCCGGCGATCCGCATCACCGACCTTTTGCTTGAGGTGGATACACACACGGGATTTTCCAACGCCTTCACCCATCTGCGCACCGGGCGGACAGCCGACAACAAGCTTGCGCTTCTTACCGCCATCCTGGCGGACGGCATCAATCTCGGCCTCACCAGGATGGCGGATGTCTCTCCCGGGCTGACGATGCGCCAGCTCGCCTGGGCGCACGACTGGCACATCCGGGAAGAAGGCTACACTGCCGCGCATGCCATCCTCGTCAACGCCCAGAGGCAATTGCCGCTGGCCGGATTGTGGGGCGACGGAACCACTTCTTCCTCGGATGGGCAGTATTTTCCGGCGGGAGGGCATGCCGAGGCGATCGGCGACCTCAACGCCCGCTATGGCCCCAATCCCGGCGCCAAATTCTATCGCTTCACCTCCGACCAATATGGCGCTTTCCATATCATCGCCATGAATGCCAATGCGAGCGAGGCCATATATGTCCTCGACGGTCTCCTCTATCATGGCAGCGACCTCGCCATCGAAACCCACTATGTCGATACCGGCGGGGTCAGCGACATGAGTTTCGCCCTCTGCCACCTCGTCGGTTTCCAGCTCGTGCCTCGCCTGCGCGGTCTCAAGGATCGCAAGCTTTATCTATTCCCGGGCGACACGCCTCCCGAAAACCTGGCATCGCTCGTCGGCGAGCCCATCAACGTCGAGCGGATCAAGGCAAACTGGAATGACATCCTGCGCCTTGTCACGACGATCCGCTCCGGCCAGGTCCGCCCTTCGACCCTGCTGGCAAAGCTGTCCGCATTCCCGCGCCAAAACGGACTGGCGCTGGCGCTGCGCGACATCGGGCGCATCAATCGGTCCATCTTCCTGCCCCAATGGTGGCAGAACCCCGAAATGCGCAGGAATGCCACCGCCGGGCTCAACAAGAGCGAGGCCCAAAATACCCTGGCTCGCGCGCTGTTCTTCAACCGGCTCGGAGAGCTGCGGGACAGAACCTTCGAGAGCCAGTTCTATCGGGCGTCCGGACTGAACCTGCTGATCAACGCCATCGTCTACTGGAACACGCTCTATCTCGAACCGGCGTTCGTCGAGCTTAACCAGGAGGGCGTCGCCACGCCGCCCGACGTGATCAAACACATCGCTCCGCTCGGATGGCAGCATATCAGCCTCACCGGCGATTACATCTGGACCCCGACAGACAGCCTCGATCTCAGGCCGCTACGGTGCGAAGCATCTATGCTGGCAGCCTGATCACCCTATGTTCTCAAAAGTCGGACAGATTCATCACTTTCGTGTCGTGACGCCCTATAGCACTCTGAGTTATTTCGGACCTAAAATCATCTCGAGTGCAGCGTCCTGCGGCAGACCACCCATCTTCCCGATGCTACCATCCGCTTTCCTGAAGACAATCGCAGGGGTTCCAGAGAAGCCAAGCTCGGTCATCAGAGTGGCATTGTGCTTGAGCTTTTCTGCCACTGCGGGGCTGATCGTTTCCAAAGGGACTATGCCGCCGTCCCCGTACTTATGTTCGTTTTCAGCCAGCGCCTCCTCAGGAGACTTGGCCTCAAGAATGGCAGCCGCCTTGGCTGGGGAATCCTGTCTGATCACGCCGACCATGACATGTCGGAGTTGTACCTTGCCCGACTCAACCCAGGGCCTGGCAGCCGTCCAGAACTGGTGGCAATAGGGGCAGTTGGGATCCGTAAACACGTAAACGGTCCTTGGCGCGTCTGGATCGCCGTCCTTCACCCACGTCGATCCCTCCAGTTTTTCCCATCCCTCTTCCGAGATCGGCGCCTCCACCATTTCCTTGAGCTGGGCTTCCGCCATGTCCTGTCCTGCCTCGTCGACAAGTGTGCCGACGACAACATGTTCGCCATCCGGGGTGAGGTAAATTGTCAGAGGTTGCGCGCCAGCTTTTGCGGCGAATGCTCTCAAACCGCCTGGTACCTTCATCTCTCCGAGGATTGTCAATCCCTGCTGCTCGATCGCCTTCAGGATACGGGGATACTCTTTGGGCTGGGGACTATCCTCGGCTGCGGCGATCTGTGGCGCGAAACCAAACAGCAGCGCTGCTAACAGCATCAGGGCAGGTCTGAGGTAGGTGAGAACGATGAGGCGCATTTTGGTTCCTTCAAAAGCCCTCGCTTGACCTGCTCACCTTAAGGCAGGCTTAAGGCAGCGGCCATTGTGAATATGCCAGGAGTTGCAGCTATGGGATGTGCTGCTGCCTCAGCCGGTCCATAAGGTCCCCCAGTTTCGATAGAGGATGTAGGCCGCCACCACGAGTACGAGGGCCGCGAACAGGCGGTTGAGGATGTTCTTGTAGGCGCTCAGCCGTGTGGCGAGCAGCATGCCGAGCACGCCGCCGACGATGCCGCCGCCAATGAACTCAGCGGCAAGCCACCAGTCCACCAAGCCGGAGGCGGCATAGTTCAGGGCGGTGGCGAGGCCAAACACCCCGACGGAGAGGAGCGATGTGCCGATCGCGTTGATCATCGGCATGCCCGTCGCCAGCATCAAGCCGGGAACGATGAGGAACCCTCCGCCGATGCCGAAGAAGCCGGAAGCGGCACCGGCGGCGAGCGCGACGGCCGCTGTGACCAGGCACATCCTGAGGTCGACCGGGCGGCATTCTGCCGACGCCGGTTTCCTGGGCTTCAACATCAGGACGCCGACGACGACCATCAGGATGCCAAACAGGAAGATCAGCCGATCGCCATCCATGGCCTTGCCAAGGCTCGAGCCTGCAAGTGCGCCGACGACGCCGAGCGCGGAAAAGACTGCAGCGCAGCGCCACCAGACGTGACCCTTTATCGCGTGGGTGGCAAAGTTCGCGAAGGCGTTGACCGAAACCGCAAGCGCCCCCGTTCCTATGGCAATGTGCGGCTGCGTGACGCCGACGACGTAGAGGAGCAGCGGCGTCGCCAGGATCGACCCGCCGCCGCCGAGCAGGCCGAGCATGAATCCAACGATCCCGCCGGAGCCGACCGCCGTAAGGATTGAGGCGCTCATGTCCGTCTGCTCCACACCCTGTCATGCAAGGTCATTCCGACCAGCATGGCGACAACGAACAGGACCGTCTGTGGGATGCCCATCGACAAGGAAGCGACCGCCGGGCCGGGGCAGAAGCCGCCGATCCCCCAGCCGAGGCCGAAGAGGGCCGACCCTATTATCAGCGGTGCGTCGATCCTGCGGCTCGTGGGGACATGGAAGCTGTCGTCGAAAGCGGGATGGCGCATCCGCTTCATCACCTGCACGCCGATGAAGGCGACGACGACGGCGCCGCCGAGGACGAAGGCAAGGCTCGGATCCCAGGCGCCGAAGACGTCGAGGAAGCCCTGGACGCGGGCCGGGTTCAGCATTCCGGAGAGGGACAGGCCGAAACCGAAGACGATGCCGGAGGCGAGAGCGGCTCCTAACTGGTAGACGTTCCTGTTCATAGTCCGAAACCTCTCAGAACTGTGACGGCCACTGCGCCGGAAGTGAGGAATGTCGCGACCGCAGCCATGGATCGCGGAGACAGGCGCGCCAGGCCGAGGACGCCGTGGCCGCTGGTGCAGCCGGATCCCATGCGCGAGCCGAAGCCGACGAGCAGACCGGCGATAATGATCAGCGGCCACCCTACCGTGATCTCCACTGTCGGCCAGCCGTCGAAGATTGACAGGTAGGCGAGCGGTCCTAGCAGCAGGCCAAGCACGAAGGCGAGGTTGGTGGTCAGGCCGACGCCCTGGGCGAGACGGCCGACAATCCCGCTGATGCCGGCGATCCGCCCGTTGAGGAGCAGGAGCATGACGGCCGATGCACCGATCAGCATGCCTCCGGCCAATGATGTGAGATACGCGCTCATTTCTGGTTCTCCACGCAGAAGATTTCATAGAGGGCGGCAACCAGTTGGGCGGCCTTCTCCTCTGTTAGAGAATAAAAGATCTGTTTCCCTTCCCGGCGGGTTTCGACGATGCCGGAGCCGCGCAGCACTGTCAGGTGCTGCGACAAATGAGGCTGGTGGAGGTCGAGCTTTTCTTCAAGCTCGCCCACCGAATAACTACCCTCAACGAGCGTGCAGACGATCATCAGCCGCGCAGGATGCGATAGTGTCTTCAGGAGGTTTGCCACCTCCCCCGCCCGGCTCGCCATCTCGGCTGTCGAAAGTCCCGCCTTCAACATAGCTTTCAGTTCGGCACTCATTCCCATGCTGCTCCCTGCAGGGCATCGAGCGGAAACTTGAGGTAGCGCTTGCCGTTCGCTTCCGGCTCCGGCAGGCGGCCGCCGCGGATGTTCACCTGCAGGGCATGGAGGATGAGCTTCGGCATCGGCAGCGTCTTGTCGCGCTTCGTCCTCAGCGCCACGAACTCTTCTTCCGTCACGCCGGCCAGATGCGGGTTGGATTTCTTCTGTTCGGCCACCGTGCTTTCCCAACGCGGTGCCCGGCCGTCCGGCTGATAATCGTGGCCCGTAAAGATCCGCGTTTCGTCCGGTAGCGCGAGGATGTCCTGGATCGACTTCCAAAGGACGCGGGCGTCGCCGCCCGGAAAGTCGGCGCGCGCCGTGCCGCTGTCCGGCATGAAGAGCGTGTCGTGGACGAAGGCGGCGTCGCCGATCACATAGGTGATGGAGGCGAGCGTATGTCCAGGCGAAAGCATCACCTTCGCATCGATCGATCCCACCTTGAACATCTCGCCATGGGCGAACAGCCGGTCCCACTGCGAGCCGTCGGTGGCAAGCTCGGGCCAGTTGTAGATGCCCTTCCACAGCTTCTGGACATCCACGACGCGCTCGCCGATCGCCGTCTGCGCGCCAGTCTTCTCCTTCAGATAGTGAGCGGCAGAGAAGTGGTCGGCATGGGGATGGGTGTCGAGGATCCACTCGACGGTGAGCCCCTCCTTGCGGACGTAGTCGAGGATGGCGTCGGCGTTGATGGTCGCCGTCGCGCCTGCCTTCTCGTCGAAGTCGAGGACGGGGTCGATGATGGCGCACTTGCTGGTCGCCGGATCGGAGACCACGTACTGGACGCTCCAGGTGCGCTTGTCGAAGAAGCCCTTCACCTGCGGCCTGCGTTCGGCGTGCTTCTGAAGCCATGCGTCAGCGGCGCCCGTGTCAAAGCCGCGACTGCGTCCGAACTCGACCACCTCGTCGGCAGACATGCGACCGTCAAGGACCTCTCCGATAAGGTAGAGGGTGAGCGAACGGGTGCCGGTCTTGCAGTGGGCGAAGACCGGACCTTCCGATTGATCGACGGCACGCTGGAAAGCGCGCACGTCGGCCTCGGTGATCGTGCCGCCCGTGACCGGGATGAACGTGTATGACAGGTCGCAATGCTTTGCTTCCTGTGCTTCTGCTTCCGTTCCTGGCTGTGCCGACTCCTCGTCGTCCGGTCGGTTGTTGATGAGCGTCTCGAACCCCTTGTCGCGTAGCGACTGGATGTCCTCGATGCTTGGCTGCGGCGCAACAGACAATTTCTCGGAAATTCTGGTGACAGTCATGAACAGCTCCTTCTCACTTCGAGATACGTTATAATATATTATATATTGATTCTCCTTCAAGGTGTGTGACGGAATTTTGTTCTCCCCCTGTGGTTCCCGCGCAGAGGAGATCAAAACCATGGCCACGACAGCAAGCCGGGTCAGCGCCCAGACATCCGACGAGATCAACGACCGTCTTCGTAGGCAGTTGGAAGAAAGGCTCGCCTACTACGAAACCCACCCCGACCAGATCGCAACGAGGCTGGCCGAAATCGATCGGGAATGGGATATCGAGCGCACGCTCGAGGCGAATGCTTCCACTTTGGCATTCACGGGAACGATGCTTGCGGCCACGGTGGATCGAAGGTGGCTTGCACTTCCGGCGATCGTAACCGGCTTCCTCTTCCAGCACGCCATGCAAGGCTGGTGCCCTCCGCTGCCGATACTGCGTCGGCTCGGCTTCCGCACGGCGGAGGAGATTAATCAGGAGCGCTATGCGCTGAAGGCGCTTAGAGGTGATTTCGACGTCAAGGGCGGCAACGAGCTCGACATCGTCCTTCGAGCTGTAGGGATCAGACGAGGCGGGGCATGACGGCAGCCATCAGACCGAACGAAAGTGACAAGCAGAACTTCCCCGCGACACTGATATGGTCGGGTTATGCGCTTGGTTTCGGGCTGGGCGGCTTCTTCGACGGAATACTGCTTCACCAGATCCTGCAATGGCATCATCTCCTGAGCAGCATCGAAGAAGCACGTCAAGACATTCGCGTCCTGATCCTGACAGACGGACTCTTCCACGCGCTGATGTATGTGATTGCCGCGGCGGGGCTTTGGCTTCTGTGGCGGTCGAGACACTCTTTTGCTGCTCGCGGAGCAGACAGGCTCCTCTTCGCAAGCGCGTTGATCGGCTTCGGCGTCTGGCACATTCTCGACAGCGTTCTTTCCCACTGGATACTCGGGATTCACCGGATCCGTATGGACGTGGAAAACCAATTGTTCTGGGATCTCCTTTGGTTCGTCGTTTTCGGCCTAGTGCCTCTCGCCCTGGGGGCCTACTTGCGCCGGAACGGCATGAGAGGCGACGGGCGCCGGATTTCGAAGGAGCCGGTCGGACTGGCCTTGGCAGTCGTGATCGCCGGGCCTCTCGCCGCGCTACCGCGCCAAATGAGGGAACTATCATGATCGTGTTCGGCCCTGGCTCCACCGGCGCACAGGCGATGCAAGGGCTCGAAGCAAGCGGCGGGCGCCTCCTGTGGTCCGACGCCTCCGACATGGTCTGGGCCGTCGACATGTCTGCTGGAGGGGATGTGAAGCGGTTCTACGATCACGGCGCGATCCTGATCAGCAACTCCATCTTCCCAGCCGGATGCTTCAACTGGACGCGCGTCTGAGGCGGTCAGATGGGAAGCACGCTCTCGCGACGAACCATGTACCGCCTCTCTCAAACGTCAGGTTGCCGCCGAGACGATCGAGCGCCATCTGGACGATCGACAATCCGAGGCCGCTTCCATGACCAGAGGCCGTCGACCCTCTGAAGAAGCGTTCCGTCACCCGCGCCTCATCGGCAACCGTAATTCCCGGCCCTTGGTCTAGGATCTCGACAACGACCTCGCTTTGACTTGCGCTGACCCGGCACCTGACCTCTGCCCCCTTCGGCGAGTGCTGAACTGCGTTCTCGAGCAGGTTTCGGATCGCCAGACGCAGGAGGATTCTGTCGGCCTCAAGAACTGCCGGCTGCCGGGCTCGATCTGCGAACTCCACCGCGACGTGAACTTCGTTAGCCGCTAGCTGCGTCTCCAGTTCCGAAGCGATCTCGCCAACAAGTACTGCAACGTCGACTGGCTCATCCTTGGCGGCGCCCTGCGAGGCATCGACGGCGGCAAGATCAATAAGCTGACGGACCATCCGGCTGGTTCGGTCGACACTTGTGGAGATACGGGAAAGGGCCTCGCGCTGGATCGTGGAGTCGTCGGTCCTGAGAGCGATCTGCGCCTGGGTCTTGAGACCAGCAAGCGGCGTCTTCAGTTCATGCGCAGCATAGGCGGTAAAGCTTTGCTCCCGGTCACGGGCTTCGGCCACGCGGCCGAACAGGCTGTTCAGCGCTCGAATGACCGGCCGCACTTCCCGCGGCACGGTTCCGTCATCGATCGGATGGAGTTCAGATGCGGAACGCCCGGCAAGTCCCTCGGCAATGCGCGTCAGTGGGGCAAGACCGCGGCCGACGCTGACCCAGATCAACACCGCCAAGACGGGGAGGATGACGATGCCGGGAACAAGAAGCCCTTTGATGACGTCGCCGATGAGTCGGTCGCGTATCTCAAGGCTGTCGCCGACCAGAACACGAACGCCGAGCGTCGGGTTGACGACCGCGTAGACACGCCACCGTTCTCCGTCGATCTCAGTTTCTTCGAAGCCATCCGTATGGCTGGCAAGCGAAGTTGCGGGCGCACTCTCGGAGCGGCTGACGAGGCTGCCCTGAAGCGACCAGATCTGGCAGGAGAGCTGGCGGCTGTAGCTGCCGTCAGCTTGCTTGAACGGTGGAGGCGGAGCATTCGCGATTGCAGCGTCTACCGCCGCAGACGGTTCGATCCGGTGATCCGTGATGAGCGAGCTCACCATGCGTGCCGCTTCCATCAAACGTGCGTCAAGCACCCGCTCGACTTCGGCTTGCGTGCTTGCGTAGATCCAGGCCGCGGCGAAAAGCCAGACGGCGCCGGTCGTGGCCAGCAGGATCGCAAACAGTCTGATCCGTATGGAATTCATTGCAATGTCCTCAACCGGTAGCCCGCGCCACGCACGGTCTCGATGAATGACGCACCGAGCTTGGATCGCAGCTTGTGGATGTGAACCTCGACGGTATTGCTCTCGATTTCCTCCTGCCACCCATAGAGCTTCTCCTCGAGGTTCGACCGCGACAGGATGACACCCGGCGTCTCCATCAACGCCTGCAGGATCACGAACTCCCGTCGGGAAAGGGAGATCGTCATCCCGTCGCGCGATGCGGACATGCGTGCCGGGTCGAGGCTTATGTCATTCCACTCCAGAAGGCCTGCCGCACGACCATGCCCACGGCGGACAATGGCGCGCAGACGGGCCGCAACCTCGTCGAGATCGAATGGCTTGCCGAGATAGTCGTCTGCCCCTGAATCCAGTCCCGCAATCTTATCCGCGACCTCGTCCTTTGCCGTCAGGAGGAGAACTGGCGTGCGATCGCCGGAGCGGCGCATCCGCGACAGCACATCGAGGCCTGATCCGTCAGGGAGCATGAGGTCGAGTATGATCGCGTCGAAGCGATCGGCCTCGATGGCCGCGTCGGCGTCGGCAACCGATGTCACGGCGTCCACCGTGAAGCCGCACATCTGCAGCCCGACCTTCAAGCCGTCCAGCAGGATCTCGTCATCTTCCAGCACAAGTAGCCGCATCACATCCTCGTCTAGCTTCGCATCCTCCCTGCGCCCGCCACCTTAAGGCTGCCTTAAGGTTGGGAGGAGAGACCGCCGCTCCAACCCAACCAACGGAGCAGCCCTTTGCGTTTCTTCCTGTCGGCGTCATGTTTCCTCGCGACCATAGCTGTGTCGGCCGTGGCGTTAGCCATCGAAACGCCGCTCCCCATGGATCAGGCTTTCCGCATGGAGGCTGGCCGCGATGGTTCCGACATCGCAATAAGATGGCAGCTCGAGGACGGCTACTACCTCTACCGGGAATACCTGAGTGTGACCGGCGTCGGCGGCAAGCCTCTCGAAATGGCAACTCCACCGGGTGTCATCAAGGAGGATCCAGGGTACGGAAGCACCGAAGTCTACTACGGCACTGCCACGGCCACGGTCGCCGGGCCGGTCACGGGCTCTTTGAACGTGACCTACCAAGGCTGCCAGGATGGCGGCCTCTGCTACCCGCCGACGACCGTCGAGATCGACGCAGCGACGCTTGAACCCAAGTCGGACACAGGAAAATCTGGTCTCCAGACTGCGCTTCAATCGCAGGCAGCCTTTCCTCTCGTGTCCAAGGCGCCGAAAGCCGCCGACAGCTCCAGCATCCGCATCTCGGACCAGTCAACCAACGGTGTGGTCGGTTCTCTCCTCGACCGCGGCGGCGTCCTCTTCCTGATTGTCGGCTTCCTCGGTCTTGGCGTCCTGCTGGCCTTTACGCCATGCGTGTTTCCCATGTACCCGATCCTGGCAGCGACACTGACGAGGGAAGGCGAGAGCCTGTCGACCGGACGTGGATTCGCCCTGTCATCGACTTACGTCCTCGCTCTTGCAGCGGCCTTCAGTCTCTTCGGCGTGGTCGCTGCATGGTGGGGCCAGAGCTTCCAGATCGCACTACAGTCTACTACTGCGACGCTCTTGGTTGCAGCCATCTTCGTAGCTCTGGCACTCTCCAGTTTCGGGCTGTTCGAACTGCAGCTTCCGTCCTTTCTCAGGAACCGGGTTGCCGCGCACCGCGGAGGCTCCCTAATGTCTTCCGCGGCACTGGGGTTTTCATCCGCTCTGGTCATTGGCCCCTGCGTCACGGCTCCGTTGGCGGGCGCGCTTCTGTACATTGCGCAGACAGGAGACGTCGTCCTCGGCGCGACGGCCCTGTTTGCGCTCGGCGTCGGCAAGGGCATCCCGCTGATCCTGATGGGAACCTTCGGGTCGGGCCTCCTTCCCCGTGCAGGACAATGGATGGAACGTGTCCGGCAGGTCTTCGGCTTCCTCTTCGTCGCCACCGCCGTCTGGCTCGTGGACCGTCTGCTGCCTGCCGGAGCTGGTCTTCTGTTGTGGTCCGTTCTGGCGATCACCTTCGCAGTCTTCATAGGAGCTTTCGATCAGATGCGACCCGAGGCCGGTGGCGCTGCACGGCTTGCCAAATCCGCGGGCATGTTGGCGGGTCTCTACGGCGTCATCCTGGGGATTGGCGGCCTCTCCGGCGCGACGGACCCTTTGAAGCCTCTCGCGACGATTGCTGCCGCACGCTCCGGAGACGCGACACCCGCGAGAGTGATCGGCAAGGACTCGTTCCAGTCCATCGCCTCGGCAGCCGATCTGTCCTCGTTGCTGAAAGCCGATGGGCCCGCCGCCCCCACGCTTGTCTACTTCACGGCCGACTGGTGCGTCACTTGCCGGGTGATCGAGCGGTCCGTTCTTCCGGACGCGACCGTGGCAGACGCGCTCGACGGCGTCCGTCTGGTCTCGGTCGATCTCAGCGAGATCACCGAGGCAAACCAGTCGTTAATGAAGGAGCTGCAGGTCGTCGGGCCGCCGACGATGCTGTTTCTGGACCGGGACAACCAAGAAGTCCAAGACACTCGACTTGTGGGCGAGATCACTGCGGACACCGTTACGGTCTCGGCGTCGAGCGCGAAGGGTCAGCTCCGATGAACGCGGTGTCGCTTGGTCCATTTGCGTTCGATGCCGAGCGTTTCGCAGCGATCATCGGCATGGTCGCGTTCCTTGCCGTGGCCTCCGTTCTTGCCCATCGTGTCGACGACAGGCTCGGCCGCTGGTCGTCGTGGACGGCGGCCGCCGGGCTTGCGGCGGCGCGCCTGGGGCATGTTCTGCAGTATGCAGGGAGTTTCGCTTCAGAGCCTTGGCGGATCCTTTCTGTTTGGCAAGGCGGCTTCTCCTGGAGCGGAGGTGCCGCAGGCGTCGGCGTGATGCTGGTCGTGCTGTTCCTGAGGAGCCGAAAGCTTGTCGGATGGGCTGCGGCAAGTGTCGCAGCGGGAGCCGTCGCGACAACGGCGACGCTGGCATTCACCTATTCCGATACGCAGCTTCCGGCCGTCACCTCAGCCTTCCGGACCCTTGACGGTGCAGAAAGCAGGATCGGTGACAACGGTCGCCCGACGGTTCTGAACCTATGGGCGACCTGGTGCCCGCCTTGTCGCCGCGAGCTGCCGATGATGGTGGAACTTGCTGCCAGCACTACCGATGTCGACTTTGTCTTCGCAAACCAGGGAGAGACCTCGGCAAAGATCGCTGACTACCTCCGGAGCGAGAACCTCATCCTGCCGCAGGCGGTGCTCGATCCGCAACTTCTGCTCAGCCGCCATTACTCGGCAGTCGGCCTTCCAGCGACACTCTTTCTCGCAGCGGACGGCACGCTCGCAGGCTCCCATCTTGGCGAGATTTCCCGCGAGGTCCTCGCGCATAAGATCCAGGAACTCAAATCTGAAGAAGGAATATCCGAATGACACCTTCCCGAGCGGCCGCTCTGTGGCGACCGTTGACCACCTCGCTTTTCGTCATGGGCCTGTCCGCCTGCGCGCAGACGGCCCCAGAGCCACCAAAGATCGAAGACCCGAAGGTGGATACGTCACTGGCCAGCATGTACGCCCCGATCAAGGATGGAGATGAGACCATCCCCGGCGTCGATGTCTCCAAGATGGACCCGAAGAACGTCCGCCAGGTCGTCGACTACAAGACCGGCTATCCGGCGGGCACGATCGTGGTCGATCCCCATTCCCGTTTTCTTTACCTCGTCATGGAGGGTGGCAAGGCGATGCGCTACGGCGTCGGCGTGGCCAAGGCGGGTATGGAGTTCGAGGGCGAAGCCGACATCTCGCGCAAGGCGCAATGGCCGGGCTGGGTGCCGACCCAGAACATGATCCAGCGCGATCCGGAGCGCTACGGCCCTTTAGCATCGGGCCTGGAGGGTGGCATCAAAAACCCTCTGGGAGCACGTGCCCTGTACCTCTACCAGGGGGGCAAGGACACGCTCTATCGCATCCACGGGACCAATGAACCCTGGAGCATCGGCAAGTCGGTCTCGTCCGGCTGCATCAGGCTGTTGAACCACGACATCATCGACCTCCACCGACGCGTGCCGAAGGGGTCGAAGGTCGTCGTGCTCGGACCCACAGAATCCGGAAAAGGAGAAGTATGACATGATCACTCGTAGAAACCTGCTCGCCGCCGCCGCCGGCACTGCCGCATTCGCCGCTATCTTGCCTCGGATGGCGTTCAGCCAGGAGATCACCGAAAAGTCAGTCTTCTACGACCCAGACGCGCCCGTTCTCGGAAACCCGAAGGGAGACGTCACGGTCGTCGAGTTCTTCGACTACCAGTGCCCTTACTGCAAGAAGATCCATCCGATGGTCGAAAAGGTGGTTCGCGAGGATGGCAATGTCCGGCTGGTGCTGAAGGACTGGCCTGTCTTCGGCGGCGCATCGATCTTTGCCGCCCAGGCAGTCCTTGGAGCCGCACAGATCGGCAAGTACGAGCCGGCCATGGAAGCGCTGATGAAGACGACGGGAAAGCTGACGGAGGAAGAGGTGGAAAAAGCGCTCACGAGCACCGGCCTCACCATGCAGGAGATTGCTGCCGCTGTGAACAAGCATAGCGCCAAGATCTCGGGGCTGCTCGACCGCAACTACAGTCAGGCGCTGGCCTTCAACTTCGCAGGCACGCCCTCCTTTGTCATAGGGCGGACGACGTTCGCCGGCGTCCTGGATGAAAAAGGGCTGAAGGGCGCGATAGCAGAGGCCCGCGCGGCATGAGTGGACGGCTTTTTGGAGCCGGTCTTGTTCTGCAAGAAGCACCGGCAGAGCCTTCAGGCTGCCTTAAGGCTGGCGGGCTTGGAAGAGATCGAAGAAATCAACAAAGAGTCGCCGCATGATCAATGAGATCCAGACCAAAAGAAGAACTAGCTGCTCAACCGCGAGCCGCATTGGCGCAAGCTTGCCGAGGCGTTCATTTATCCTTGGGATTGGAGCAATCGCCGTTTCGGGCTGCGTCTCGACCGAGCCCCCGCCCGTTTTGGCGACGCTCCCGGAACCCCTGCCGGCGCCCACGCCAGTGGTGCCGCCGATGTACTATGCCATGCCGAATGAGCGTTTTCCGGTCCCGGAAGTCGATATCACTCAACTCGACCCGCAATTCTGGCGGACGGAGGTCGATTATCCCACGAGCGAGAGACCGGGAACCCTCGTAGTCGATACGCCAGGCAAGTATCTCTACCACGTCAAGGCCGATGGCCGTGCCATGCGGTACGGGATCGGGGTCGGACGTGAAGGATTTGCCTGGGCGGGACAGGCTATCATGGCCTACAGGCGGGAATGGCCGCGCTGGACGCCGCCCGATTCCATGGTCGCGCGGCAACCGGAACTGGAACCCTACAGCATTGCAAATGGCGGCATGCCTCCCGGACTGAAGAATCCGCTCGGCGCGCGGGCGCTCTACATCCATGAGGACGGGAAGGACACCTTATATCGAATCCACGGCACACCTGAGGCCTTCAGCATTGGGAAGGCCGTTTCCTCAGGTTGCATCCGGCTCATCAATCAGGACGTGATTCACCTTCACGACGAGGTAAGAGATGGCAGCCGCATCGTGGTCATTCCCGACCCGGCAATGAGCCATCTGCTCGTAGGTTGAACTTCAGGTTGATCCGGTTGTAAAATCCACAGGGGGGTCAACTGCGCGTCAGGAGGCAGGAATGGCCGCATTCGGCTCGTGGAAACGTTGTGTGTTGCTTGAGGTGTTGCCGTAACGCAGCCGTAGGCGCTGGCACTGCAATGTCCGCTGTTGGCGCGAGCGGCCATCTCGCCCTACGATGATGCTTCTCTAAGGGCACGATATACGCTCGCCCGACCTATGTTAAGCGCCTTAGCGATTTCTGTCGGTCCCATCCCGTCGGACCTAAGCCGGCGGATCTCAGCAACATCAACATGGGGCTTCCTGCCTTTGTAAACCCCTCTGCTTTTTGCTGCGGCGATGCCTTCCATCTGTCGTTCTCTACGAAGGTTCGTCTCGAACTCAGCAAACACGCCAAGCATATCCAGGAAAGCTTTGCCGGCCGCTGAGCTGGTGTCGATCGGCTGTTCCGTCGCCTTCAGCGTCACCCCTTTTTGCTTGAGTAGCCGTACGATGTCCTGCAGATCCCCAACTGACCGCGCCAGCCGATCGACCCGCGTCACGACCAGGCTGTCGCCGTCGCGCATGAATTCTAGAAGCGTGTTGAGCTCCTTCCGATCCTGCTTGTTCGCTCCGGATTTCTTTTCCGCCCGGATGACCGTGCACCCGGCCGCCTTCAGAGCCGCCTCTTGAATCGCCAGATCCTGATCGATGGTGCTGACCCGCGCATACCCGTAAATTGCCATGAAACGTCTCAGTAGGTTCTAGACCTTCAATGGGTAGCGTCTCATAACTGCAAAATCAACCCAAATGATACACTGATTTGTGTCTCACAGAGATTGTCTCAGGAGGTATACATCAACGAGACATCTGCGGAGGCAGGGCCGTATGGGTTTGGCTGTGGATGGCAAAGCTCAGTAGGTTCGCATACCCCAGAGCGTCATCGATGGGACGATGAGCTGCGAATACAGGTTCAATGTCGACCGTAGGCAACTCCCTATTGGTCGCGCATGCATGACGGTGAACCCGCTGGTCGACTTTGCGGATTCCTAAGACTTGCGAGAAGCGGCTTTTAGCCTGCGCCGGCGCGCAATAGTTGACTTGACTGATGTTATCGACCGGGCGACAAGTTAACGTATGGAAGAAACTTCTGAAAAGCCCCGCCGCAGGCAGATCGTCGGCATCAGCCTGTCCCCCGAAATGGCGGCCGCTGTGAAAACGGAGGCTGCTCGCCGGAAGCTGTCAATACGAAAGCTATTTGAGGAGCTTTGGGCGGATTACGAGGCTAAGAATTCCTGAGCGATCCCTATCAGGGTTTCGTGCTGGCAATCCAGTCTGTCAGAGCCACGAGGTCATGTGCCCAGAATATGGTTAGGCCGCGATCCTGCGCGTCGATGAGATTGTGCAGCTTGTACACCCCAGATAGCATAGCGCTTGGGACAACCTGGCGCAGGCCAAAATCGGTCTTCCAGCTTTGTGCTTTAACCGCTGCGTCATTGTTCAGACGCTTCACGGAATTCGTCGACGAGTTCGACACCTTGCACTCGATCGGCATGACGCGATGATCGTGCAGCCGCACGATGATGTCGCCCTTGCGTGTACCTAGTTTACTTTCGCCGCAGAACTCTCCAGGCGCAGGGGCACCAGAGATGTTGACGATTGTGCGCGATGGCACCTCCGTGAAGCCCAGCGCACGTAGAGCGGCCTTTACTGTCGCTTCTTGCTGCTCTTTTCCCTTGGTCCGACGTCCAGTTTGCGTTTTGCTTGCCGCGATCAGCGCGGCCGATGCTACAACTGCCGCATTGCGCTCCGCTTCAGTCGGCTCACGACCTTCGACCACCCAAGCAAAGCGCCGGCGGTCGAGCACCTGACGCACAACGGTGATCAGCCGTGCTACATCAGCCGGCGACCGTTGGAGATGACTCTTTGAAAGAGACTTGGCATCTGCCAGCACCTTGTAATCGTCCGTCGAGATCGGCGGTGCGGCAAGGTAGCGAAAGGCTTCCAGTAAATGGGGTTCTCCCAAGACATCGAGCGCGGGGGTATCGAGATCGGTCAGGTCGACCGTTGTTTCCAGCAATTCTTCGACATACCCCTGATACAGGTCGAAGGCTTCGAGGTAGTCCTCAAGGGGTTCTTCGAGACGTTCCTTGGTGAAGGCGGCACTGGCTTTCAGGCGGTCGGCTTCGAACTGCTCGGCGGTCCAGACAGGAGGTTCAATCATCGAGCAGCACCCGCAACGAGAAGAGCGGGACCGGGCACAATCAGACGCTCCATTTCGCGAGGCTCGAATTTTGTGAGGCCGCCCGCATAGGTTCGACCAGACCGCTGCGTAATGTTTACTGACAGGTAGTCGACGAGGGCCTTCTTGGCATCCTCCGACAGCTCCTCGCGCGGATAGAGGCCGTGGGCGATATTGATGTGCCGCGCTTCGGCTCTGTTGATGACAAAGCCTGGCGGACGACGTGCCATATATGTCGAGATGATCGGCGCAGCGGCACGGAGACCGACTGACCACCACGCTTTGCGATGGCTCGCTACGTAGCCTTTATCCCCGCCCATCCGACGCGCGATTTTCAAAAATTTGGTCACCGCCTTGCGGTCGGCATTGTCGAGTTCATCAAGATCGGTGGGTATGTCGATCACGCAGCGTAGGCGCTTAGGATCGTGCAAAAGCCCGCCCGCTTCTAACACCTCGCGCGCACGCGTCACTGTGGGGAACAGCACCGAGTCCGGCAGGCCTGCGCTATGTTCGCCCGCAATCCATACACCATTCGCACCGGTCACGGTGCCGCGATGCACTCGGCAGAGTTCGCCCAGCTCGACGTAGCCCTCCGGGGGCTTTTCCGTAATATGCGTCAGGTGCGACCAGCGGTTTTCCGTCGATAGCCGGTCGCGGTGGATTTTACGACCCTTGCCGAGTTCCCCCAGCTTATCTAGGTCGTCAACGCGCTGAAAGTATACGGAAGTGGGTTTGGCTCCGATCTCGAAAGTCGCAATTGCAGCTGTCGTAGCAGCATCTGGGAAAGGCTGTGCGTTGGGATCGATTACTGTCACGCTCTTGCCGCCAAGTGCGCCGAGCATCAGCGTGCGCACGATGGCACCATAGTTCACGTCAAGCCATTCAGAGGCAGTTATGAAAGTGCCATAATCCTTGGGCTTTGCGTTTCGCGCCGTCGCGAGGAAGAAATACACGTGCAGGCCCGCCAGCTTGCTAGCTGAGAGACCCAGCTTCGAAGCTTCGATTGCAAGCCACTCTTTCCATTTCGGAGCTATTTGATGGTGCCGCACGTAGGGCGGATTTCCGATGTAGAGCGTGCTCCCATCCACGCGGTCGGAAAAACGACGATAGTCCCCCAATATGATACGCGAGCGATCGGCGAAGCCTGCTGCGGCAAGGTTCGCACGCGCCAATAGTGCCGCCAGCGGATCAATATCGATACCGACAAGCTCTGCTTTGGGAAAAGCCGCGGCTGCGCGCATCAGAAAGCGCGCCGAACCGACGCCCGGATCGACGATGCGGACGGGATTACGCGTCGAGGCCGCCCAGTCCACCATCGTCTGCACGATAGGAGCTGGTGTATAAGTCGCGCCGTGCTCGCGGCGTGTTTCCGAAGAGCGCAACGTAGAGAAGATATCTCCAAGAGGATCCTTCCCCGCGCGGATCAGGTCTTTCAACAGAGTAACTACCGCACCTTTGGGCGCAACGCCGGCTTCCTTCGCGAGCGCGAGTTCCCCCGCGGTCAGTGAGCCGCCCGCGTTTTCTGCCCCCAGCGCGAGTGCCGCTGCGACCAGCTCGCTTTCGCTGTTGAAGATAGTCTGTAAGTCGGTCATGCCAATTGCCCTTACGCCGGCTTCGCTTGCGCGCGCAGTGTTTTATCTTGGAAGGGAAGGACATTAATCTCGCCTTCCCTTTGTCGTGCTTCGGCAATATCAAAGCTGTTTTGCATCCCCATCAGCCACTCCATTGAAAGGCCAAAGGCTTTCTCGATACGCAGCGCCATTTCCGTAGAAAGGTGCGCGCGACCATTGAGCAGCTTCGATAGGGCCGGTCGCGTTACACCGAGCGCAGACGCCGCCTCTGTAACCGACAACCCACGGGCCTCGATAATCTCACCTTTGACGACGCTACCCGGATGTGCCGGCATCTTCGGTTTTAGTCTGGCTGACGTTTTAATCGCCGCCTCCCACAAGTCGACTCGTCGAAATTGTGTATTCCGTAATGCTACGGATTACAATCCAATTCCCCTTTCGTTCTAAATGATATGCGAGCACTCCTGAACCAGCCGCGCCTGTTGTTTTAACCAGTCCCGTGATTCATAGTTTTCGGGATCGAGAGGAGAGAGGGATGCCGACATTAGTTCAACAGCTGAATGGAGGTTTGGCTTGAGGAATGTTTTGATCGTTTTCCTCATGGCAGGATGCACCTGGATGGGCTGGCGGTTAGCAGACGTCGAGCGCCAAAGGTACGCGTTGGTGACTGGCATTTGCGACATAGAACAAGCGCAGCCACGCTTACTGGATTGCCTTGCGACTGCTGAACCTCGTGTAAGCTGGCTGTGGAACCTGTATTACGGCATTTTGGGCTCAGCGGCTTAGGACATCGACATGTGCGGTAGGTTCACCAACACAATGGCCTGGGCGGAGATTCACGCCCTCTACAATATCCATGCGGAGAACCCGCCTCCGTCGAACACGCCGCCGCGGTACAACATCGCGCCGACACAGAACGTCCATTTCGCCCACAAGGACAAAGCCGGCGACCTCGAAATCGACTACGGACGCTGGTGGCTCGTGCCCTTCTTCGCCAAGGAATTGCCGAAGGCCGCGATGTTCAATGCGAGGATCGAGACGGTCGACACTTCAGGGGCATTCCGCGAACCCTTCAAGTCGAAGCGCTGCCTCATCCCGGCTGATGGCTATTTCGAATGGACCACAAGCGAAGAGGACGGCAAGAAAGACCCATGGCTGTTGCAGCTCCCTGACGGAAAGCCTTTCTCCTTCGCCGGACTATGGGCGCATAACGACAAGCTAGGTGTCACCAGCTGCACGATCATCACAGCGCCAGCCGTTGACCACATTGCGCACATTCATACGCGAATGCCCGTCATGCTGGATCCATCGGCTTATGAGCCCTGGTTGGATGCCTCTGTTCAGGGTGCTGACGCGAAAGCCTTCCTTCTTGAAAACCAGATCGACAGCCAGCTTGAGTTTTACCGTGTCGGCCGGGAGGTGAATTCGTCTCGCTATGATGGCAGCGACACGAAAAAGCCAATCCTGAACTCCTTGTAGGAGCTTCAGAACAAGGAGAGTCCGATGAGATCGCCGTTCTATCCCATACCGATGCTTTTCGCCGGAATGACTTTGGTCGTATCCGGCTGCAATGCGGATGGTGCCTCGACCTCCATGGCGGCAGGACAATGCAAGTCCGAAGCCGCGCAGGGGCTGGTCGGCAAGCAAAAGCCGACAGATGCAGAGGCGATGCAGCTGACCGGCTCTAAGACGGTTCGCCAGATCCAACCCGGCGATATGGTGACCCAGGACTTTAGAGAGGATCGGCTGACGATCGAGACGGATCCCGCATCCAGCCTTGTTGTTCGAGCCACCTGCGGCTGATTGAGCTGTGCCAGTCATGGTAACTACTGCTTAACCAAGAGGGCAATCGCCCCCATAGAATCGGGGGGCTTTTGCGTTAGCTTCGGGGGCCGGTACGGAGCTATCTATGGGACAGACCTTTTCTGCTTATCTGAGAACTGCGCAGACAGTCAGATCAGTGAGGCAGATACACACAATCACCACCGCTATATGCGAAGATCCCTATGCATCAGAGCATTTGAAGCGGACAAGCGCAGCTCTGACGAGAAAGCTGGAACAAGTCATTGACCGGCCCATTGCGAGTGCTGCCTTCCTCGCCTCCATCTGGCGTGATTTTCGCGGCCTTAACGCTCTCCTGGAAACGGAGCATGGCAGGCTGAACTTAGTGCTTCCCAAGGGTGAAACTGAGCCTGCGGCTGATTGGCATTTCCTCAAAGAAAAAGGGCCAGCGGAAAATCGCGGCCCTTAAGGTGTGGGGGTCAATAACCTCCAGAGGGGAACAGCCGACGCGCGGACTGGGAGGAGGGTACGCACGTCAGCTACCAACCTATATGGGTTCCCGTAAGATGGCGCGCAAGGCGACTACTCCGAGTTTCGGTACGGACTTCCTTTTGTTGCTTTCTCGTGTGAATCCTGGTCAGCCTGAGAAAGCCGCTGCAACAGGGCGTCGATGCGAGCGTCATTCGGTATCGGTTGATGGTTGGCCTGTGCCGCCTTGCGAACCATGTCGCTACAGGCGAGCTGCCTGAATACGTGAGATCTATCTGTCATCGCTGCCCCTCCGCCGCCAGAACGCCGTGAGGTGTCTCAGGTTCCGATCCGAAGTGACGGAGAGATACGGAAAGGTAAAATCTCTCTCAACATCAACCATCATACCGACAGGTGAGGGTTCGCGTCAATGATGCGCGGTTCCCCCATTTCGCCGCTACGCAACGAAATCGGCTCCCCCACGCCCCGCAGGCCGCCTACGGCGGTCATTGACCCAAACCCTCCCTTGTCGGTCCCGCACCTTTGTTTTCATTCAAAGGAGCCGACGATGACCACTTACGACCACATCAACGAACTGCGCGCCGAACTTGCAGCGTCAATCGACCATGCCGAGCGTCAGCAGATCGCAGCCGAGCTGGCGGCGGCCGAAGCGAAGCTTGCCGAAGAAGAGGCCGCATTCGATGCGCTGATCAGCGCCGAGCCGCCCCACTAGGGCGGCTCTTTTCAATGCCGGCGCCTTGGGTATTGTCGCGCTATGGTCAAGCGCGTCTTTCTATTCTCAGGAATAGCCGTCTGCCTGTTTGCAGTCGGCTTCTGGTACTTTGTAGCGAGCCTCAGTTGTGGTCTGGACGGCGCGGGCGGATGTCGCAACCTTCCCCCGGCGCCATGGAAATATCCGGATGCCCTCGCCTACTCCCTGCCGTTCTTAGGCTTGGGCATTGTGTTTATCCTGGCGAGCCGGCGTTTTCGGTGACTAACCACGATCTATAAGAACGCCGATCCTAAGGAGGCAGGGAAACCGCGCCTCACAATGATCTGCCCCCTTCCGGTCGCACCCAATCGCGAGGGCGCGCTTGAGGTCCACGAACTGACAGCTGGCGCCGTATTTCTTCACCAATGCTTTCCGATCGAGCACGGCGTAACGGTCGCAGCGCCGGCACTCGACGTCGATCTTTTCCGCCCGGTAATCCTTCAGCCGAGGCAGGCTCATCCAAATCCCTCGCTTCTTCTTCGTTTTCTAGCGCGCCATGGCTACGGGCAGTTCTTTGATATTCGTGGTGTAGCGCGGCGATCGACGGTCAAACTTCGTTTGCCAGTCGCGCTTGATGCCGGCCGAGGCCGGGATAAGCGAGCCACGCCCGAATTTCCCATTGACCGCATCCAGGGCGGTCATCAGCCGTTGCGACTGGTCACGGTCCCGCGCATCGAACAGGGGCCGAGGCTGTGACGCCGCCCGCACCAGATCGTTCATGATGATTCCGGCCTTTGCGTAGCGATGGCCGTCCCTGAAGATCTTGCGCGCTCCGCTCTGAGCAGCCCGGATCAGATCAAAAGTATCGTTCGAAGTCTCGGGAAAATGGACTGTCGTTTGAGCAGAGTGCGGTTTGTCCTTCGAGTTGAAGCGCGACGTATGCATGAAGACCGCCATATGTGTCGCCTCGAGGCCATGCCGTCGCAGCTTCTCTCCCGCCCTCATCGCATAGGCCGCGACTGCCTCGAGCATTCCGGCCAGATCCGTAACCGGCGTTCCAAAGGATCGGGTTACGGCGCAGCCCTTCCGTTGTGGCGGCACGTCTTCGAGCGGCAGGCATGAAATGCCCTGCAGCTCCAGAACCGTCCTCTCCCCCACCACGCTCAGAAGATTGCGGGCGAGCCGCGCATCAACACGCGCCAAGTCGCCGGCTGTTTCGATACCCAGGCCGAATAGCTTTCGCTCTGATGCCGATCCGACGCCCCAAACCTCCCCAACCTCGACGCGATCGAGCCAGCTTTGCCGAACGGCTGCATCTGTCAGATCGCAGACGCCTCCAAGCTCAGGGTTCTTCTTGGCAACGTGGTTTGCGAACTTCGCCAGTGTCTTGCTCGGGCCAATGCCGACACAGGTCGGGATCCCGGTCCATTGCTGAACTGTGGACCGAAGATCGCGGCCGAAGGCGACGCGATCGGCGGGCCTGATGTCGGTCATATCCAAAAAGCTTTCATCGATCGAATAGACCTCAACATCCGGAGACCATTGCCGATAGATCGCATTCAGCCTGGCGCTCATGTCGCCATAAAGGGTGTAGTTGCTGGAATAGACCGCCACATCATTGTCACGACAGAGATCGCGGATCTTGAAGTAGGGTTCGCCCATGCCAATGCCGAGCGCCTTGGCCTCCGCCGTCCTGGCAACGGCGCATCCGTCGTTGTTGGACAGAACAATCACCGGCCGCTTTGCGATGGTAGGGTCAAAGACGCGCTCGCAGGAGCAATAGAATGAGTTGCCGTCAATCAGTGCAAATGAGGTCATCCCTGCTTCCTCGGTCGCAGCCAATGGACGTTGCAAAGTGCGACACCCCAGATCTCGACTTCTGCGATCTCTGGAAGGTCGAACAGCGGCATGTCCGAATTCTCAAACATCAGCCGCGGCCGACCGCCCGTCATGCGCAGCCGCTTCAATGATCGCTCGCCGTGCACGGTCGCCACGACAATATCGCCATCGACCGGCCGCACGCTTCGGTCGACCACGATCAGATCCCCATGGAAGATCCCGGCGTCTCGCATCGAATTGCCGTCGACCTTCCACAAGAAGGTTGCCGGCGGGTTCCGGATCAGGAGCTTGGTAAGGTCGATGGACTCTTCGATGTAGTCATCTGCGGGTGATGGAAAGCCGGCGCATAACCCGTGGAGCATGAGAGGCACATAGATTTCTGCCTCGATTTTCAGGCCGGCGAGCATTCAATTGGATCCTTTCACGACTGGTAGCGAAAGGAACAAACAGGGAACACATGGGGCCTCAAAAATCAAGGTAGAAGATTACGCGATCCTAATCGAAGGCTTCGCTTCAAAAGCGAGTGGGGGGACTAATCTCGTTTTCTGTCGCCGCCATCTGCCATCGGATCGTAGCCATGCTTGGTCCAATGGTCGTTCTGATCACGCAGCAAATCATAAGATCCTTCAACGACAAACTCGAAATGCGGAGCCTGATCTGGCCTGCGGACTGCCTCCCATAGATGGCCGCTGAGGGCATCTGCAGCTCTTATCTGCGCCTTGGATCGCCACTCATCGTCCCGGGCGCGATCAAAACTCCCTACCATGAGCGCGAGCTCATACAATAACCCTCGAGCGTGAACATATGGAATAAAGCGAAGGTAATGGAGGTTGAGTTCAACGCGTGCTGACCGCTCGCCTGTCGACTTTTGTCGAGCCAGGAGCATTCCGGCTCCCAGCGTCACCTGAAAACTGCCGACCTCGCAGGAGTTGTACCATACGGCGTAGGTCCGCCCGATGTCTGGTGCATCGTAGCCGCGAGCATCAGTGCTTGGCAGCTCTTCGATGGCCCATGGATCCGCGAGGTGCTTATTCAGCAACGCTGCGAACCATCGAAAATCGTGAAACAGAACTTCATGCTCCGGCCGTATCCACGATGAGATAGCGCCACCTCCAGCAAGGCTTTCCGGCTGTCGATGTTGCGGGACATGTCGAGGTCCTTCAAGCAGGGCTAAGACGCCCGAATAGTCCGTGTGAACGACTCTCGCCTCGACGGTATCTAGCCTGCTTTCGATGTGCATAAGTGCGATCGCACCGATTGCTGCAATGACGCCGATTGTCATCCAGAGGTCAGAGATCCCGAAGAAACTCTTCACTACGGATGCAGCAGCCACTGCCGCACCGATACCGAGATAAAACTTAAATCGTCCCACTTCGCGATCCCCCGCCTCTTGCTGAAGAGTTTTAGGGAGGGTTCCGCAGACTGTCCATGCGCAGGTTGTGCTTGTGAAAGCGCAGATTTGCACCTAACGCGAGTTCAAGCCGAGTGGTAGGCTAGAGGGCATTGTCACGATGGAGAGAATGGAGCTCGCGCCATGGCTGACGAAGTAGAAGATCTTTCAAGAACCCTGATCTGGACGGTGGGTATGATCACTCAAGCCGATCCAGACGATCTCAGGCGTGTATCAAGGGCATATCGAGAAGCGCAGGATCTTGTTTCCCAGATCCCGAAGAATGAAGAAGGCGCGCGTCCTCGCATCGTCGCTTGTTTTCACCGCTCAGACGAGTATCGAGCCGCAGACGATATCGCCTGCGTCGGATGGATCCTGACGGCGATCCAGGAGCGCGTGAACGAAGGCGATTTGCCCGACTGGCGGAAACTGCGAACCGTCGTGAAGAAGGCAGTGAAACTGCTACCGGATTCGACACGCACGCTTCACTGAAACCGGTCGCTGCCTTTCCTGACGACAGGATCGTCGATGCCAATCACCTCTGGCGCGTTCGGAGCGTCCAAAAGGTGCTCAAACCCTTCCCACGTTGCCTTGTCCTCAACCCAGCGGAACGGTTTTGCTGGGGGAAGTCGGCCCCGGCTTCCGCTTCGCGGCGCTATGCTAAGCCTCCTGCGGCTTCCCTTTTTCCGTCAAAACCGTGTCGAGAATTCCCGCTTTCCCGCCCCTGAAGGAGGGGCGGCGCTATGCTGAAAGCTCCGATGTTCTTCATTGTCTTTCTCGGATCTCGGACTGGCGCCGATCGATCCGAGCGATGTCTTCGCCAGAACGGCCGGAGAAGGACGCCGCATGAGCGCCGGCTGTTCGCCAAAGGCGGCCGGCGCGCGGCGGAAACCAAATCCATCCCACTGAGGAAAAGTTATGGCGCGGCTTTCGCCGCGCCGATAACGACGATCCGCCTACTTCTCCTTCGTTGTCAGATGCGGGAGAACGACGCGAATTACTTCCAGGCCTCTCGTATCCAGCTTGCGCAGTTCGTTGAACGTGAGCCGTAGCAATCTCGCATGCTCCTTGTCTTTGCCGAACAAGTGAGGAGCCGCATGTTCCAGCAGATCCTCCGGATGAGCCCCGAGAGCTTCGCAGGCGTGAACAAGACGACTGACCGTTAGCTTTGACTGCCCTGTTTCATAGCGCGCATAGGTTCGGGACCCGATACCAAGAAGCTTGGCAAACTTCTGGACGGAGAGCCTGCGGTTGGTCCGATGCACTCTAAGGGCCTCGGCAATTCGGTTTTCCAGCTCTTCAGCAAGGAGCACGCGACCATTTTGGGGCTTACGGTAGGTCGGCTTTTCAAGCGCTGGATCATGCACCTCCATGAGCCCGAGGGTGTCGATCCAATTTTCGAAGACAGGACCTGCCATGGCACTCCTAACGTATCCACCAAACGTTGCGTCCATCTAATCCGGACCGCAACCGCTAAGGAAGACCTAAAGTGTACTTTGGTGATCAAATTTGGCGCATCGCTGACGCGACCCCGCTCTATGCCTGCGGCACGGAGCCAGCCAAAAAGCTGTCTCCGCCCAAAGGGGTAGCGATCGGTTGCGCTTGCGGCTTCGCCGCTAACGTAGCGAAAACTCGCGCCACATTGGATCGACTTAGGCTGTTTACATGCGTGATTGATCAACCCATATTGCCCCCGGACACAGGTAGGTCGTGGCAAGTCTCTAGCCCTTTCTTGTCGCGTACCAACGGAGGCCGCCCCGCCTCGTATCGGGGCGGCCTTTCCTTTTATTCCGCTGCCAGGTTCCGGTTCTTCCGATGAGTCATTGCGCTCATGCGCGGTTCACAGAGAAGCAGTGACGCCGCAGGCGTCCATTTTGTCCCTTAGATGAGGGAAAGAGGAGCGCCGCCCCCTCTCCCTCACAAGGGGAAAAAACGGTCTCCCCGTCCTTCCTTCGCGCAGCCTTAAGGCCGCGCTTTCGTGCAGGATCGCCGCTAACGCGGCGCCCCTTCGGCTTTGCCTCGGGCGGGAGAACCCCCTCCGTTTTTATCCCCTTGCCACCCTCTCCCCCGCTGCTCCGCGCGAGCTCGGGAGCAGGAGCGGGGCTCCTGCCCACGAGGGGCATGAGAAGACCGCTTCGCGGAATTGGAGAAAGGGCTAGACTATGACCACAACCGCAACCGTTTACCTGCTGGACCCGGAAGCCGGGACCATTCAAGCCGCCGAGGTCGCCGCGCCAAGCGCGTTTTCTCAGACCTACGGGCTGATTGGATGCCAGCTTGTCGAGGTGGTGCCATTCGACACGAACCACGTTCTTATCGTCGATGAGGAGGGTTTGCGGGATGGCCTGACCGCCTTCACCATCTTTGACGGCTACCCGCAGCCATTGGCCGGAAAAATCGTCCTTGCCAGTCTGGACGGGGCGCACGTCCTTCCGCCGCAAATCAGCATCGAGGAAGCGGCCAACCGATTCAAATGCTGCAAGCCTGTCCTGGACCCTGTGTTTGCCCAACAGGACGAACATACGCCGAAAGGGGTCATTCTTGCCGGTGTGCTGATTGGATTTCAGACGCGCATCGAACGTCGCATCCCGACCGTGATCAAGGGAGGCATCCAATGATCATTGCCGTTGTCGAGGACCGCACCCTATCCATTCTCGCCGGAACCTTTGCCGCGACCATCGCGGCGAAGGACATCGAACATAACTTCCATGCCCTCACGCATTTTCCGGAGCGGCGCACCCTGTCCGAACTGGAGGGGCTGGCAGAGCGCCTGAACGGCTTTGCCGCCTACATGGTGGAGCTGTGGGAGCAAGCAAAACTGCCCCTGCCGGACGCTGAACTAGAGGCTTTTGCCCGTCGTCATGTGGAGATCACCCGCAAGTTTTGGGCAGCGGAAGGCCGTTGCATGAACTGGTTTATCACCGGTCCTGCCCGCTTTCCCGTCGCCCGTAACGAAAAGCGGATGCGAGTTTCAGACGCCCGCCGTGCTGACATCTCGGCCCATATTGCGACTGCGAAAAAGGCAGTGAAGCGCAAGGCGTTTCCCCACGGGACCGATGACGAGCCGATCCGCTCCGGCGATCCGGCTGCCATGCAGCGTATTGCCTCGCGGATCGAAGACCTGGCCCTGTCCATCAACCGGATGAAACGGGCGAATGTCATCATCCGCCGGATGGAGAAGGATCAGGCGAGCGAAGCCGACATTCTGGCCCGCGTGGTCGCAGAAACCGGCATGGACGAGGAAAGGGCAGCGCGTGGCGTCACGCTTGCCCCTTGGCAGAACCGGCGCGGCTTTTCCACCACCAACACCCGCGCCGAACTGCGCCGGATGCAATCCCGCCTCGCTTCGCTTGCCGCTATGAAGAAGCGCGGCGACCGCGCCGAGGACATCGAGACGGAGGCAGGAGCCGTTACAGTCAAAGAAAACACCGACATGGCCCGCATTCAGTTGCTCTTCTCCGGCAAGCCGGACGAGCAGACGCGGCGCACCTTGAAATCTCACGGCTTCCGCTGGTCCCCGTCGCAAGGGGCGTGGCAGCGCAACTTGAACGAGGCCGGACGCTATGCGGCCAAGTGCGTCTTGCGATCGATCAGCGGCGACAGCGCCGCTTGATCAGCTCTGGAAACAGAGGATCGACATGATGAGCAGGAGCCAGCGCCGAACCGTCGAAGTGTTTGACACACCATCCGGTCTAGGCGGAAGTCATACAGTCGAGGTCATCGATGACATCGGACATGGTAAGGTCAGAGTGCGCGTCTGGTATGGTCGCGCCACCGCGACGGGTTGGGAGGCATGGAAAGACTGGGACGGATACACATTCGACACCAGTCGGGATCAGCTTCGCAACAAAAGGACAATGCCGCTATACAAGAGCAGGTAAAGTTTTGAGGGCGGAAGCAGCGTGCGCGGAGCCAGCCCGCGCTATCTGGGAGAATAGGCTACCCAGACCGAGGCGACGGGCCTCGCCCTCGAAAGGAGTTGATGTGATGTGGTTCATTCCACTGACCATCACTCTTAAAATGACAAAGACCCGGAAGAGCTGGTCACTCATGTTCCGGGTCCAAGTCATCTTTTAAGAGCAGGGGCGGCGGGCAAAGCTCGCCGTCCCACTCCCTGAATATAAGGCCTTTTCATCGTTTTCTCAAGCAGAAGGAAGACATGCCATTGAGCCGCTACACCGTGACCGTAAAGACGGATGAAGACACCGATGAAAACGCCGTCATCGGGTACGATCCACCGTTGCGCACCTTCTTTCTGCAGGCGTTTCCAGATGAGGAAACCGACGAATATGCGCTTTGGTTCGGGACGCTTCTTGAGCAGCACCCGAGCCTTGAATCGATCATCGAAAGCGCTCGCCGTTTTGGCTACCAGATTGAGGGACTGACACAGGACGCCATTATCGCCATGACGAAGGAGGCGAGCACGCCGACGCCGCCGAGCCTTGGTGAGCGACTAGGGTTGGTGCGCTGACCATTGGCAGATTTTGCGGGGCTGGTTCGGAAGAACCGACCCCGTCGCAGTTTCAGCGATTGCGAACCTTGCCGCATCGAGCGGACTGCGCTTCGCCCGAAGGGAGCCCAAGCCCCTCCCCTCGGCTCCCCTCCCGCCCGAGCTACCGGCGCACGCTGTGATGTGGTTGAGCAGACCGGGACCGACGACTGGTGAGCAACTGTTTCATCTCTCTTGCCGTCAGGGTGCTTTTTGTCGCGATCAGGTAGCTCGTCAGATAAGCCAGCTTAAGACTCGCCTCTCCGGCGCTCTTTGGCTCGTATTTGATGAGCGCTAGGCGTCCTGCTTTCGCCTTCTTGCCCTCCTGAACCTCTGCCGAGTGCTGTTCGATCAAGTCACGAAGGGAAGGCGCTTCTTCAGTCTCACTACCTGCGGTTTCCGCTCCAATAAGTTTGGGCGCGGATGCGCCCGGCGCCTGGACTACGGCCTGCGTGGTTCTTGCGCCACGAGACGAAGGCGAACTGGATGACAACAGTAGCATGGCAGATGCCTCACTGATCAAGTTGCATTGGAGGAGCTTTAAGACCATTGCACGAGAGGGAAGGCACGATAGGATACGAAACGGAACGAAATTTGGACCCGCAAGTCATTGGAAAAAAACGGTAAGATTTTTGTCGCGCCGCCTAACGACGGAAGCGATTTCAAGGAACTTTTCAAGCAAATGGCTGCTGCAGGAGCCGGTCGACCTCTCGGCGATGATGGTTTTCCGCAAGGTCCGTGGACGCCGGAACTGCTGGCTGAGGCCATCTCAAAGATCGACTCCAATCGCGGCGGGGTGGATCTTCGCACGGTCCAGCTCTGGTTTCAGGAGAACGACAAGGGCATCAGCACCACCAACATCCGCTGGCTCGCACGCATCTTTGGTTGCGGCGATAAGGAGGCGACGAATGATTGGATGAAGGAGCTTACTGCAGCGCAAGCCCGACTGACGGCCAAGCGGCGGGATCACAAGAAGGCTGGCGGCGCAGGTACGTTTCGGGTTCCCGACATGCCGGCGCCAGCGGCAAACCCAATTCCGCTAACCCCAGTCGTTTCGGTGGATCTTCAACCCATGCCGGCGGAGCGGCCATCGGGATTGGCGGTCAACACCGAGGCAATTTTTTCCCACGGCTCATACTTGAACCTGCCGGCGTCGATCTTTGCCGGTTCGTCCGCGCTTGGCTTCCTGTCTTACATTCTCGGGATCCACAGCATCTCCTATCTACGTGAGGACGGTATCGAAAAGCAGGTCGGCTTTCTATGGGCACCGAACTGGACGTTCCTCTTCATGGTGCTGTTGCCGCTGTTCTTCGCGCTCGTCATCGAGCTTCTGGTATTCTGGAAGCATGATGCACGCCCGAGGTTCCTTGCGCAGGTCGATCGGCCGCAAAGCGTCGGTGCCTGGACGCACAATCTGCAGGCCAACTCCCATACCTATTGGGCCGTCTTCCTGATCTGCGTCGTCTTCGCGGGGGTGTTTCAATGGGTCGGCGTGGACCTGATCCCTCTTCTTGAGCAGAGTCAGGACTTCGCTCCGAGCTGGGGGACGATTGGCATCATCCGTCCGGATGTCATTTCGACGCCGGCGGCCATCGTCTTCACCGCCCTTGCGTACCTCTATATGTCCCTCAGCTTCTATCTGTTGTTCGCGGGCCTAATCCTCCTGCATACGATCGTCCATGATCTATGGAAGCTCGACAGCCAAGCGAAGCTTCGGACTGATCAGGCATCGGGGCCGGGAATCAGTGAGGCCGGTCTGAGGATCATGCGGGGCGTGTTCCGATGCACAGTTCTCGTCGTCCTGGCCGCCATCTGCATGAAGGCGCAGAGCGCCTATCTCGCTTCACGAGGCCCCGACATCATAACATGGATGGTTCGCGATGTGTGGGCTGCCCTCACCAGCTACGACGACGGCGATCATATCTTTGGCTATCGAATGCCAACCCACTACAGCAGCCTCCTCGTCGCCATATCGACCTGCAGCGTCTTCTTGTATGGAGCAATCCGGCTGGGCAGTGACACACGTCTGCGAGCGCCCTTGTGGAAGATGTCTTCCGCGATCGGACTGCTCCTGATCTCGTATCTGACGATCGATGCCTTTGACGGCTTCTCGGTTTTGCTGATTGTCGCCGCATTGATCGCCACATACGGGCTATTTGATCCAGAGTTTGGATCCGGCTGGCGAGCCGGCGATATGGAAGGCGACAGCCATGTTTCATAGCTGGCTCGATCGTTGGGACGAGGGCCGCGCCCAACGCGGCGAAGAGGCCAAGGAGACCACGGACCTCATTCTGGACGCCGATCGTGCATTCCCCGGCATGGGAGCGGCTGAAACGCTAGAGGGGTTTTGCGTACTCGCGGAAATGGCCGCGGCTGATCCGGGTTTCTTTGATCCGCCTCATTCAAGCGACCAAACCTTTGAGCTGCGGGATGGCTGGCTGAAATTCCCTTCGGACATCTCAACGGATGTCGCGGAAAACAACATCGTGTGGGCCAGGATCACGGAGAGCGGAAAACGCGATCAGGCGGTGGTGATCTTCCATCACTGGAACGCCGAAAGTCGGAACCGGCAGATTGCCGGGTTCCTCTCCTGGCAAGGGATCACGGTTATCGAGATCGCCATGCCTTACCACTTGGAGCGCAAGCGCCCGGGCTCGCTCTATGCCGATTACATGCTCAGCGCCAATCTTGGCCGAACGGTGCAGGCCGTCAGACAGGCTGTATGGGACGGGCGCAAGCTTATCCGCTGGCTGAAGCGCGAGGGGTATCGGGATGTTTCTGTCCTCGGGATGAGTCTTGGTTCCTGGATAGCTGGACTGGTCGCGGCGCATGAGACCGCCGTTTCTCGGGCGTCCCTCTTCCTCTCGGCAGGAAGCCTTGCCGAAATGGTATGGACCGGGCGCGCAACCCGATCGATCCGGAAGAGCCTCGAGCCGCATCTTACGCTTGCCCAGCTGCAACGAGCGTGGGCACCACTCAATCTTGAAAACCATGCAGACAAGCTGGCGCGGCCAAGCCTCGAAATTCATGTCGTCCTAGCATCGAGGGACACGGTTGTTTTGCCGGACCTGTCAGAACGCCTGCTAAAGCGGCTGCAGAATGCCGGAGCCAGAGTGAGCGTGCTGCGGTTGAATTGCGGGCACTACTCTCTTGGGCGGCCACCTTACATCTTGGGAGCCGGATGGAGCCTGAAGCGGTTTCTGTTGCGCAAGCGCGACGCCGCTCAGGCATAGGAGCGCTTGAGCGCCGCATCGAGCGGCACCCAACCGCAAATGAGGGGAGCCCCCTTCGGCCCCTCCCCTCAAACTCCCCTTCCCCCTCACGACGGACGCGCCCCGCAAGCGGGACGGCTCACTGAGGCTTGTTGTCGTTTCCGGCTTGGAGCGCCGACGCGAGCTCAACCACCGCTGCAGCATCACGACGATGGAGATACGACCTGGCGGCCGGATCACGATTGGCCGGTTGAAGGCAAAGGCGACGGCCGGGGCTACGAAGGCCGCGTTTTCAGGCCGCTCCTTAGTGGCCGTACGTAATCTAATGCTGCGCACGATACGTCAGGCCCCGCCTTGGCGTGCAACCCTAAAGGGTTCTCCTCTCCGCTTCGCTCCGTTGCGATCGCTGCGCGATGCACTCGGCGGTTCCAGCCGTATTCGAGCTTCGCGATTACGCACAACCACTAAGGAGGAACCTCTGATGAAAACGCTCGTAACCTTCTGCCAGAAAACCGGCCGTCGTCTTCGCCAGTTCATCAACCGGCAAATCGCGAAGTTGTCCCACAAGGGCCAACTTCGGTTCTCCATCGCCGTGATGCTTCCGCTCATCGCCAAGGTCGAGTTCAGCTATCAAGTCGAGCTCAACAGCAAGGCCGGAAACGACAACAAGCCTCAGTGAGGTACAGCCGCACCCTGCCCTGCAGGGTGCGGCCTATCCGTCGTGATCCCGAACCCGCGGCCTTGCAAGCGCCCGCAGGAAGCATATTTGCTGGTAGATGACAGACTTTCCAAAAGCGCCACCCGAAAAGGACGAAAGCCGCCACATCGCATGTCAGATGGCGGTGGAGACTGTTTTGCAGGATCTGGTAGAGGACGCCTTGCGCCGAGGGTGGGAGGAAACGGAAGTCCTCTCCGCCATTACCGAAGTTGCGGACAACCTCATGCTGGCGGCTGCCGCCAATCGGGATCTCGACCTGCTCATCGCTGCTCTGAGAAGAAACATGCCCCCGCCCAATCTTGCCGGTTAGGCGTCTCCAACATCGAGCGAATATACTGCCGCTGCGTCTTCAGGGTCGCGAAGTCCCTTGAACGAGGCGTGGCGCAGTTTCCCGTCGGACGTCCATCCCCGGAAGTCGATTTCAGCGATCAGGCCTGGATCTGTCGCGATCCGGGTCTTCTCTTTGAAGCGGATCACCGGCTCGTTCGTTTTCAGCTTGTCGAGCTGCTTTCGCAACGCTCGCGCTTGCTGATGTTTAAAGCCAGTTCCGACACTTCCGACATAGACATACTCACCTCCTCTGAGAGCTCCGAGAAGGAGGCTTCCAAAGCCATCTGGCATAGCTGACGACAGTTCGTAGCCGAGGATGGCAAAGCTTTCGCGCTGGACGCACTTGATCTTAATCCAGTCGCCAGTCTTGCCCGGTCTGTAGGGGCGATCACGATGCTTGCCGATGATGCCTTCCAGGCCCAGCGCGCAAGCGTGTTCGATCAGCCTTTCGGGATCCTCGTTGATTTCCTCGGACAAGCGGATCGCCCCTGTCGCCTCATCAAGCAGATCCTCCAGGATGTGCCGCCGTGCAGCAAATTCCAGCTTACGCAGATCATGCCCGTCGAGGTACATGAGATCGAACGCGAACATGAGCGCGGTTCCAGCCGGCTGTTTTCCGGTCCGGCCCCCAAGCGAGCCCTGCAGCAGCCCGAAGTCTGATCGCCCCATCTCGTCGAGCACGACGGCTTCACCATCGAGGATGAATGTCGCCGGACCAAGAGCGGCCGCCGCTGACGCTATGGCCGGGAATCTTTCCGTCCAGTCAAAGCCGCCGCGTGTCAGGATCCTCACCTTGGATAGCTCCCGGTGGACAGAAATACGGTAGCCGTCCCACTTGATATCGTAGGACCATTCGGGGCCCTTCGGCGGGCGGTTCTTCAAGACGGCTAGGCAAGGTTCGACGCGATCCGGCATGGGATCGAACAGGAGGCGCGGCTGTTCAGGGTCGCGAGGTCTCAGGCGTCCGCTTCGCAGCGGCGCCTTATCTTCCGTCAGAAGCGGTTTTGGCGGCTTTCGCGGTCCTTTTACCATTCCGCTATTTCAGCAGAGACAGCTTAACAACCCGCTTAGGAAGCCTCTGGACCTCCGTCCGCTTGCTCCATAGGGTTTCGGTGCCCGGAAACGACGTAGGACAGGCACTGGTGGATCAGGCAACCGCCCAAGAACTGCTGAAGCTCATTCACAGTATCGCAGATCCTTGCGAGGATATCATCGCCAAGGCTGGCGATCTCGCCGGCGATCCGTCCCAACCGCCAGAGATCCAGCAAGCCTCTGCTGACCTGGCTGCGACTGTTGAACAGCTGTTTCAGATCGCCCACTACATCATGAACGCAACGCCGAGGCTATAGAGGCAAGGAACCGTTTTGCCGGGGGAAGTCGGTCCCGGCTTCCGCTTCGCGGCGCTATGCTAAGCCTCCTGCGGCTTCCCTTCTTCCGGCAAAACCGTGTCGAGAATTCCCGCTTTCCCGCCCCTGATGGGGGGCGGCGCTATGCTGAAAGCTCCGATGTTCTTCATTGTCCTTCTCGGATCTCGGACTGGCGCCGATCGATCCGAGCCGAGCGGCTTGCCGCCGCCTTCGACACGTTGAATCAAGTTGAAATGGAGAGCTGCCCGAGGAGCGGAGCGCTCATCACTCGGAGCGCAGCGGGCAGATCCATCGTTTTTATAACCTGGATCAGAAGACGGAGAACCGGCGTCGCCGGTTCGCATCCGCAAGGAGCGGCCAGGATCGGCCGCCCATCGACACTACCCTTTACCGCTCTTACGATAGGTCGCTGATCGCGCCAATGGGCAAGCGCGCAAGCGCTGTCGCTCGTCAGGAAAAACGGCTTTCGCCGTCAAGCCGGCAAACCTTCCGTTTTTCCTTCCTCCCGCCCCATGACCCGATCCGCGTCCTAACGGGAGCGGGCTGCGCCCTCCCCCTTCGTTCCGCCGGATGTGGGGGCACATCCTTCGAAAACGAAGGCAGAGGCTTCGCCCACTAGCGGGGCTTGCTCCCAAGGGAAACGGGAAAAACTGGAGCAAGAGACCATGAGCGACATCATCGCGATAGCACTGAACAAGCTGGACGCAGACCCGAAGAACGTCCGCAAGACTTACACCAAGGAGAGCATCGAGAGCCTGTCGGCGTCGATCCTCGCCAATGGCGTCATCCAAAACCTTGTGGTGCGCAAGGCATCCAAGGGGAGATACCTCGTAACCGCTGGCGGTCGCCGCCTCGCAGCCCTCAATCTTCTGGCCGAGCGGGGCGAGATAACGACTGACTACGCTGTGAATGTCATTGTCCGGGAGGCGGGCGACGCAACGGAATTGAGCCTAACCGAGAATGTCATGCGGGAAGCGATGCACCCCGCAGACCAGTTCGAGGCGTTCAAAGCGTTGTTCGATGAGGGCAAGTCCATCAAGGACATCGCCGCCCGGTTCGGGACAACTGAAATCATCGTCAATCGCCGTCTTGCGCTGGCGAAGGTTTCCCCCGTCCTGTTCGCGGCGTTCCGCGCCGAGGATATGACCTTTGAGCAGCTTGCCGCCTTCACCATCACCGACGATCACGCTCGACAGGAAGAGGTTTGGAATGCCCTCCCCTCATGGGATCGTAGCGCCAACACAATCAAGCGCCGTCTCGCCGTGGATGAAGTCCCCGCAAGCGACAAGCGGCTCGCGCTGATCGGCGGGTTAGAGGTTTATGAGGCGGCTGGCGGTCCTGTGCGCCGCGACCTGTTTGCCGAGCAGGGAGGCGGCTTTGCATGCGATAGCGGCTTGCTGGAGAAGCTGGTTGCCGAGAAGTTGGAGGTCGAGGCCGAAGCTGTGAAGGCCGAAGGCTGGAAATGGGTCGAGTGGTGCGCTCAGCAGCCAGATAACATCTATCAGATGTCCCGGGTTTACCCGCAGCGCGTGGACCTCAGCGACGAGGATCAAGCCAAGCTTGACGCACTGACTGAGCGTTATGACGAACTGGCGGCGCAGATCGATGCGGATCAGGAGGATGAAGCTGCCGAGGCTGCCTTGTCCGCCGTCGAGCAGGAAATCGCCGTCCTGCAGAAGCGCGAAGAAGCCTATCGCAGCGAAGACCTCGCAATGGCAGGGGCAATCGTCACAATCGACCATTGGGGCAAGTTATCGGTTCTGAGAGGCCTTGTCCGCGACGAGGACAAGAAGAAGGCCGAGGCGACGGAAGGGAAGCAGGGCGGGGCGACCGAGGAAGCTGACGGCGCTTCGAAATCTACGGGGCTAACCCATTCAGCCGCATTGATTGAAGACCTGACCGCTCAGAAGACGGCGGCACTTCGTGTCGAGCTGGCAAACGATCCCGACATTGCGCTTGTGGCGGTCGTCCACGCGATGTTGCTCAAGGTGCAATATCGCACGGCATGGGGCATACCCGGCCACCAGAGCGCGCTTGAAATCTCTGTCACCCATGAAGTGCTGGACGGTTCGATGAAGCGTCCCGCCGAGAACAAGGCCCTTGAGGCGTGGGGAAGCCTTGAGGAAAACTATGGGTACCGGCTTCCCGGCGATCCTGCTGACCTTTGGGAATGGCTGATGGATCAATCGCAAAGCGAATTGTTGCAGCTTCTGGCCTATGCCGCCGCCCATTCCGTCAATGCGGTTGAGAAGAAGTTCAGCAGTCGCAGCCAAGCGCTGGCGCATGCCGACCAGATCGGCCGCGCATTGAACGTGGACATGCGTGACTGGTTTGAGACTACAGCGGAAAGCTATTTCAGCCACGTCAACAGGCCGACCATTCAAGCCGTTGTTGCCGAGGTGCGCGGCGAGGATTTCGCCGCTGGTGTCGGCAACATGAAGAAGGGCGAGGCTGCGGAGTATGCCGCCAAGTCCATCAAGGACAGCGGTTGGCTTCCGCCTCACGTTCGGATCGCGTCTGACCCCAACGCAGAGGGTGAGGCTGAAACCTCAGAGCACAAGAACGAACACTCGTTCCCGATGGCAGCGGAATAATCCCGCCGCTGCTTTCCGCCGGTCACGTCCTCCAGCGTGACCGGCTCCCCTATTCCAGAGGATAATAAGCCATGCTTGATTCCGTACCTGATCCGACCCTTGCCGCCGAAAGCTGCTGCCAGCTAATCAACGCCTACCTGAACGATCCGGAGCATGTTGATTGGGATGACGTGCAAAAGGCACTCGATACGGCGCTAAAGGCGTTCGATCTTCCGCCGACCTACATCGAGGAAGCCTCGCAATCCGAGTGAGTTGTTCTTGAATCGCACCTAGCGCCCGGACTGGCATCGAGCCGTGCGGGCGCTTTCGTAGGTGCCTGGGAGGCAAAGAATGTTGGGGCAGCTCTGTAGGCACCCTGTTGAGAGGAGGCCCGAACCCCCTCCTCTCAAACTCTCCTCCCCACCCTGGACTGTGTGGGTGGTCAGCGGAGAGACGGTCCTGCGCCAATTTTATACACTGAAACTGGCATGACAAAAAGAGGTCAATAAGCCGCAAGCCATTGTAAACAATGGCACTTACGGAAAAACGGCATGCTGGCGAACCGCTGAGTTCAGGACGTTTGTTGCGCCAACTTGCATCTTCGGGTTATGAATTGCTTTGAGCCGGAATCACATCCGATTCCGACTCGTGCATTCTAACCGCTTTTTTGGAGATCACACCGGCCCAGAGAAAGAAAAAACCGCTCCCGAAAAAATCCGGAAGCGGTCTGCAGTTCGGTAAAAATAAGCCAAAACCGTTCTCGCAGACCTCCCCTCCCAAGTCAACAATAAAAACACCTTTTCGGTGAACGGCGAAGCTTTGTCTGGCCTCTGACAGGAGACGGACGATGGGGGAACCCACACAACACAAGCGGCCGACAGGTCGCAGAATGACAAAGGAGCGAGCCGAATTCCGGCGACTGGCGCAGTCAACGGAAATCGGAACGGTTACCCGTGGACAGCTTGCGGTGCTTGCAAAAAACCTGATGACAATCGGGATGATCACGACCGCAGAGTATGCGTTGCTGGAAGCCATCATCACGACCGCCAAGGCAGACGCCTTCGACAAAGGAGGGCGGCCGATTATCTACAAGTCGAACCGGCAGCTTGGCTATGACATCAACAAGTCGCCGGGACGCGTGAGCCGGATCCTCTCCCGATTGTACGACCTCGGCCTTGTCACCATGCAGGACAGTGCAAATTTCAAGCGTTACCCGATCCGGGACGGCGAAGGAGATATTGCCGACGCCTGCGGCATTGATCTGCGTGTTCTGATCGCTCGGCACCATGAACTTGATCAGCTGGTGCGCCAGAAGCGGGAAGAGATTCGAGTTCGCGACAGCGCGGCGCGTCGCTTCCGGGACGCTCTGCGTGCCGCGAGATATGCTCTGGCGTCCTCAACCGATCGAGGGGAAGTCATTCTCGGGCGGATAGGGTCCCGTGTTGAGAAGATCGCGACCTTCATCGGATCAGCCACGCACGCACCGGCCCACGTTCTCCGGAAGGCAACCATGCTTTTGGAATGGCTTGCCGACCGATTGCACAACGTGGTTCGGACCTCGCAAGCTTCCGACATGGATGCAAATATGACATGCACGAATGTCGAAAACGACATGCACATACAGATTACAACCCCGAAACCTTTTGAAGCTCGTAATGATGAACGGCGTTCGGCTAACGCCGAACAAGTCAGTTCACTAGGGGCTGGCTCCGCCAGCAAGGGGGCTTTTGAAGAAAGCCTGGGGAGCCGTTCGCGCCAAAGCAATAGGCAACTGCAAGTGCGGCCTTCACTTGTGGCGCTGGAAGACGTGTGGCGGGCCACGCCAAGCCTTGCCGAATATGGCTACCAGCCCCCGCGTAGTTGGGCGGACCTGGACCGGATCGCTCCCAAACTTTGCCGCATCGCCGGCGTGTCCGAGGATGCGCGCCAGCGGGCCGTGGACCGAATGGGCCAGCAGGCGGCTGCCGTTGCGATCGCTCTCACCTTTGAGAAATACACGCGCGCCGAAATCAGCTCGCCGGGCGGGTATTTGCGGGCCATGACAGACCGCGCCGCGAGCGGAGAGCTTCATCTGAATCGCTCGGTATTTGGGTTGGCTGCCCGCAATTCTATGGAGGCGCGCGCTTGATGAATATTCGCTTGGTGGGAGCCGCGCTGGCTGCGCTTTTGTTCACTGCTTCCGCTGCATCGGCCGAGTTTTCAGGCCGCGCGCGGGTGATTGATGGAGACACCTTCAGCATCCGCCAGCAGAGGATCCGCATTGCGGCTATCGATGCTTGTGAGCGCGATCAGACCGGTTTCAAGAACGGGGGGATATGGAGGTGCGGATTCGAGGCACGACGGTTCCTCGCCAGCATGATTGATGGAAAGCATGTCCGATGTGTCGAAATTGATCGGGACCAGTACCGACGCCTTGTAGGTCAGTGCTTCATCGAGAGCTCGGATATCGGCCTTGAAATGGTGAAGGCGGGCCAGGCCAGCCTCTTATTGCGCTATCTGCCAAGATCCCATCCGATCGACCTGGACCAGTATCGCCGCGCCGAGAATCGTGCCCGGCAGCTCGGCCAAGGCTTGTGGGGGGCAGAGGTGGAGTCTCCTTCCTCGTATCGCCGCAGCAATGCCAGCGACTGACAACACTCACAGGCTGTTTTCCTTTTGTCGAGGGGTTTAAGCATAGCCATATTGGCGCAGATTTGAGCAGCATTCTCCTGTATTTCCGGTTGTTGCTGCCGATTTAATGAGCCATATTGGCGCAGCTTGAAGTTGATGATGTCGCTGTTGTCGAGGGAAGATTGCCACACGCGCTCAGCCCCAACTCCTCAAAGTCGGTTGCTCTTGATGCCCGTTCGCACGTCGACGCGGTTGGCGCAAAGCTGTCCGTCTCCAAGTTTTCCCCGCCTCCGGCTTCCTCGCGAAACAAAATTTTCCGTCGTCCTGCCTCCTTCGCTGCGCTTCGGCCTTCGGTGCGCACCGCTTACTGACGTGCCCTGTGAACGATCATCGCAACCACCCAAGAGGAGTGATTAACATGAGCATGACCAACTTCATTCAGTTCGACAAAGACGACATCGATACCGCCAAGGGCACCGGGCTCATCTCCACCATCGACCGAGACCTGGACATCAAGGTTACGCCGTTCGACTCCACCAACGAAAAGGCTCCGACGCACCGCGTCTATGCCAAGTCGCCTCGCGGCCACGACATCGAGGTCGGTGGCATCTGGAAGAAAACCAGCGGCGAAGGGAAGCCGTACTACACCCTCTCCATCAAGCGCCTCGGCTTCAACGCCAACTTGGGCCGCTACCCCGGCCAAGATGACCTGGCGCTGCAGGCCATCATCGAATGGGAACCCCGCGATTGATCGCTCTGGGACGCCCGATCTCTGATCGGGCTCCCACCATAAAAGAGCCGATTACCCCGCATTCGCTGGATATTCGGCTCTTTTTGTGCTAAGTTGAACAGTAACTGGAGGCTCTGCCAATGAACGTTCATGCCCCCCGCCCCGATCGCTCTCCGGAAGCTGTTGCTGCCCGACAGAAAGCCGTCGATCAGGCTCGTGCCGCCAATATGCGGCAGGGATACACTGGCGATCCGGTTTTGGAAGAAGCAAACGGCCGTTACGTTGCGGGAGACATCACTTCCGAGGAAATGCGCCAAGAGCTGCTGGCCCGCTTCAAGCGGGCTTGATCATCACCTAGATATTTCTCGCGGCCGCCTGTGACCTCAGGCGGCTTTTTTGCATGAGGTTTCGCTTGGCCCGCGATGATGAAGCCAAAGGCTCCTACACTTATCCAAACACTTCAGAAGATAAGGATTTCAGGGATGTTCTGAAGAACAAGCTGGATATCAGGAGCCATTCGGCGCTGCGTGAGGCCGAATACGCTTTCACGGCTTTGAGGCAAACGGAGCTGGCTGAGGGAAAAGGCCCGACCGGTAATCACGACGCAGCGCATCTGAAGGCTCTGCACGGCTACATCTTTCAAGATGTCTATGAGTGGGCAGGACATACGCGAAATGAAAGTCCGGTTGTCGATGGGCAGCGGGTAGAGCCGGTAGGTGGGCTCTCGAAGGGCGACACGACTTTCTTGCATGGTTCGCGGATTGAAATGGGCCTCAACGAGGCGCTGAGACCCGCCAGAGACATTCAGGGCCTAAGAGCTGCAACACCTGAGCAATTTGCCGAGAAAGCCGCGCACGTCCTTTCTGAGCTGAACTACGTTCACGCTTTTCGGGAAGGCAACGGAAGGGCAAACGAAGCGCTGGTGGTCTCATTGGGCCGCACCTACGGACATGACATCGATCTTACCGTCATCACCAAGCCTCGCATGATCGAGGCATCCATTGAGACCACCAATGATCCGTCCAGTCCGGCGATGAAGCATCTCATCCAGGATGCGATGGATCCTAACCGCCGCGAGGCTATCCGCAGTGCCATGTCAGATCTTGAGCAGGCTGGCGAGAAACCGTTCGAGCACAACATCCGCACGGCCCGCCCGGGCGAAGTGATCGAAGGGCAGGTTCTCGGGCATGACAACCGCGTGGCGAGCCTTGTGACCGACAGGGGGATTGTGGCCGTTGACCGCGCTGACCTTCCCGAGCGGATGCCTCCCGACGACGAGGAGGTGAAGTTCACGGCTCGATCTGATTTCAAGACTCTGGGGCGGCCGGAACAGGTCCAAGATGCCCAATCGCAGCCAGGTCAGCAAAAGGCCCAAGAGCCTCCATCGCAGCACATCAACGCCGAGCTTAAGGCTATCGAAGCGCAGCAGCTTGCCGATCGCCAGCGAAACCGCGACCAAGACGACCGAGAGCGCTAATCTGCGGCCCTGTCGCTGCAGTGAGGGCCTGTGTCGTTGGCCGGGGTGCCGGAGCTCTGCGCCCTCCCCTGTCCGTTGGATGATTTGACGGACAACTACGATAGCCCCTCCCCCATTCAACCGCTTGCGCGGTCCTACACTCCGTTGCGGCCCTACGGGTGCATGGGGTCGTTTCGCTATCTTCGGATCTTTGCCGTCAACCAACGAACAGGAGACGGCGATGCAGAGCGTAAACGACACCTACCAGCGGATCACCGACACCATCATCCAGCAGCTCGAGGCCGGCACCAAGCCTTGGATCCGGCCCTGGCGCGGAAACAGCCGCAGGTCGGCTACGCCGCTCCGCGCCTCCGGCGAAGCCTATCGCGGCATCAACGTGGTCATGCTGTGGCTCTCCGGGCAACTCGCCGGCTACGACGAGAACACTTGGATGACCTACCGGCAAGCTCAGGAGCTTGGCGCTCAGGTCCGCAAGGGCGAACAGGGAACCCTCGTCGTCAAGTACGGCACCTTCACCCCGAAGGAGCAGGAGGCGGACGACCGCGCAATCCCCTATCTCAAGGGCTACACCGTTTTCAACGTCGAGCAGATCGACAACCTGCCTGACCGTTTCAAGAGCCCGGCCGAGGCGGCGCCGATCGAGCCGGTTCCGGTTATCGACCATGTCGAAGCTTTCATCCAGGCTTCGGGCGCAAAGATAGCCTACGGCGGAAAGCAGGCCTGCTATCGCCCTGGCCCCGATGACATCCAAATGCCGAATCGTGGTCGTTTCCTCAGCGAGGTTCATCTTTACAGCACGATTTTTCATGAGCTCGGGCACTGGAGCGGCGCAAAATCGCGGCTCGATCGTGATCTTAGCGGGCGGTTCGGGAGTGAGACCTACGCCATGGAAGAGCTTATTGCCGAGATTTCAGCGGCCTTCGTCTGCGCCGATCTCGGAGTAGAGCACGATCCGCGAGACAACACCGCGGCGTACATTGATAGCTGGCTCAAGGTGCTCAAGCAGGACAAGCGAGCCGTCATCACCGCCGCCGCGAAAGCCCAGGCTGTGGCTGACTACCTTCGGAGCCTTCAGATAGTGGACGGAAAACAAGATGCCTAGTCGATGTCGTCCGCCTAACGAGTGGCGCCGGGAGAGCCCGTCCCGGCGTTAAGCATCATCTTCATTTCCTCGACCAGAATAATGATCGCTTTCACAGTTGAATGTGGCACCTCATCAATGAGTTGCGCAAGCTTCAGTCTGTCCTCGGCTTCCTCTCGGGTCGCGCCATACAGGTGTGGAGCTGCGGTATATATCAATTCCAGGGGGGTGAAGCCTAAGAGCTCGCAGAGGTGGATCATTCGACCGACGGTGAGATGCGAGAACGCTCGTTCATAGCGGCCATAGACCGCCGTCGATAAGCCGTACAAGGAAGCGAACTCGGCCCTTGTTAAACCAGACTCTTCCCGGCGCTTTCTGACAAACGCGGAGAGTCTTTCTTCGATCTCCTGAAAGGATGCTATTTCACCATCAAGACCGGGCTTCCGAAATAAAGGTCTCTCCACCTCTTTGTCGGTCGTTTCGACCAAGCCCCTGGTGTTCGTATAGTCGGTGAGATCCCGTTCGGACGGCATATAATTCTAGTCCTAATTCCACCCCGTGGTGGTGATTATGCACCAACGTGACCCGATTTGGCGCACCATTTTTGTATCGAATCGCCCTCAAATTGCCTACCAATTTGGGGGGGTAGATGACAATGGCACAAAGGTCGTAACCAAAGCCAACACGGCCCCAGATGCTTTGTGAAACACAGTTCAAGCATGAAGAATGTCGCGACGCTAGTTCAATTTGGTTCGTCGACCTTTGGCGTCTGTCATAGTCCAATCACCAGACTCTCGCGAGAATACGCCCTCAATAACGGCGTCTTCCTTTAGCCAACTCAGTGATGCCACCATCTCACAAGCCATGGTGTCGGCGCTAAGGTAGATGCATCTGTTCACATGCACCGTCGAGTCCGGCCCGAATTTTTGCAGGTCCCACTTAGACCATCTGAACAGCTCTTTCTTGGCGCTTTCATCACTCGGCCAGTTAGCCTTTGTGGCTACCTGTGTTGTGGGATCAGCAGGCGAGAAAATGGCGTTCTTAATGCCCTGTAAATCAAAACCGGCTGGCCCCCTTGCCTCAGGCGAAATCATGAGGGCAAGGGTGGCCCCAACTGCCACCCCTACCAAGAATCGGACGTCGAGGATCAATAGCCGTTGTCCCGCAGAAACTGATCTATTGCAGCTTTCACGATGACAGTCATTTTGACGTCGTTTTCGGATGCTGCTCGCTCCAACCGCTTCTTGGTGTCGTAGTCGAGGGGGCAATTGACGAAGTGTTTGCTCTCGCGAGCCCTGTTTTGTTTCAGCTCCTGCAGCCGAAGCCGAGAGGCTTCACGCTCCAGTGCCTTATTCGCTGCCCTCTCCTGGCGAGCCTCTGGCGTCGGCAGGATTACGTTTGACCGCGATGAGACCGGAGGTTGAGAGTCTGCAGCTGCTGGCGCTTCTGCTTTCGCTTCGGTCGCTGGATCATTCCCCACGACCTTTTCTGGTTCTTGCGCCACCTCGGGCTTTGGTGCGGGCTCTGCTGAAGCTGTTCGCGGCCGCCGTGGTGCGACAGGAAAATCAGTGATGCTTGAAGATCCTCTATCCATCTTACATCCCCTTCTTTGCGTTAGGCAGGTAGCTTTCGATCTCCTGCATCATGCTCATAACCTCGCCTCGAGCCTTTTTGACTGAATCGTTCAGCTCCAACATCTGCAGGGTGCCGTACCCAAGCCTTATGTCGCGATAGGGATTTCGCTCGTACAGTTCAGTCTCGAGAAGGTGTGAATCGTATCCCTGCTCCTTCAGGTTCGCGATGAACGGGCGGATGAGCCTGTATGCCTCCAACGATCGCCCAGGCATCGTAATGCGTGTTCTGAAGTTCAGGTGAGGAATGTTTCGCCCGATGCGATCGCAGGTATCGGCAACATCCATCGCGGCCTGACCCGCAGCCAGGATCTCGTCCTGATTTGGTTGAATCGGCGTCATGACGATATGCGAGCCGGCAATGATGGTATCGCGCAGCACAGTGTCCTGACCCGGCGAATCCATGATGACGACATCGAAGCTCGGAGCGTCATTTTCCAAGATCTGCTGGAGAGAGGCATTGCTTGCCGCAGTCCGCAATTCGATCCCGTCTGGCCTGTTGTCCTTCGCTTCTGAACGGCTCCACCATTCATTGAGGTTCTGTCTTCCGTCCGCGTCGATCAAGAGCACCTGCTTGCCCTGCAGGGCGTACTCCCCTGCGATGAGGATCACGGCGGTTGTCTTGCCCGCTCCGCCCTTCCCGCTCACCATCGAAATGCAAATTGTCATTCTGTGATCCTTTGCTAGCCCCAAAGTTTCAGCTTCATCCCGCCGCGTGGGGACGTGTGTTTGATCGATACGTCGATATCGTTGTTAAGATCTTAACGACGAAGCAAAAGTAACATGTGGGCACACACATGTTAAGATCATAACCACGGTGTGACCGAACGATGTGAAACTATCGTGGTTAAGATCGTAACTACGATAGGCAAACACGACATTTTCACACGATAGGTTCGCACGAGTAGGCAACACGATCAGAGCGTGTGACGTAATCGTGTGCATAAAACACATGCCAAAAAGATAGCGATTAAACCACACGAGTTAGTCGTGTGGTTTAATCGAGTGCTTAGGTCGAGTGGTGAACCCCGGAGCCGCGTGAGGCCGTCTTTGGCGCTCGCACGGAGGGCGCAAGGGCGAAGAGCGAAGCGTCCCTTTCGCCTGAGTACGAGGGACAGACAAAGGCCTTCAGAAGCGGTTTTGGCGGTGAACCCTGGTGAGCGTTCCAACGGAAAGAGTGCGAAGCGAAGCGGAGCCAATCAAGAGGTGGAATTTGGTTGAAGTTATGTGGTAGTGCTTTAGGTTAGAGGGGCAGGATACGCAAAAATGTTTTACATTTTGCATCGCGATCGTGGGACAAGCCCACGATGAAGGGTCGCAAAGCTCCGGGAAGGCCTAGTTGATTGATGAGTAAGGACACAATCGAAGTGCCGACTGCCAAGCAACGCAAGGGGCGTCTCATTAATGTCCGCGTCAGCGATGCAGAGCATTCGGCCATCGAAGAAGCGGCCAAGTCGGCCGGTATGAGTGTATCTGCTTTTTTCCGTTCGCTGCTCCTCGAGGGGGCTGGCGTTCGACCCATTCTGATTGCGGAAGACAGGTTGATCATGGCCGCGTTGCTCGAAGACATGCGGATGATCGGCATCAATTTGAATCAGGTCGCCCGCTCCCTGAATGCAGGAAAGGGTGTCCATCCCTCAGAACTGGACATCAACCTTGGCAACGTCCAGCGGATTCAGGCGGCCGTAATGAGTGAGCTGCGGACACTTTCGCGCCGTGCCGGGCATGAGCGACGAGGCGAGGTGTAGGCCGTGGAGTTCTTTTTCGGCACTTTCACAAGCGAATGGGAGCAAAGGCGCGCGGCGCTTTTGCACGAAATGACGCTCGGCGGCCGTGGGAGCGCTGTCGAGGAAGAGCTTGAGAAGAGACTGAAGAACCTGCAGCACCAGGTTGGGATGTCTAAAGGCGGGTCGGGATCTAGGGGAGGGGTGAGGACTTCGGCATTCAACGTGTCATCCCCTTCGAGGTCGATGGTTGCCGGTTCGGGTGCTATGCGATCAATGGATGTTCGTCTTGCGAGCGTTGCCAAAGGGAGCCAGCCAGCCGTCGTCAAACTGGCTTCCTACGGTGGTGGCGCCCGCGTCGGCTCGATGCTCAACTATGTTTCCAGAGGCGGGGAGCTGAAGGTTGAGAACGAGAACGGCAAGACGTTGCGTGGCCGTGAGGAGCTGGCGCGTCTCCGTGGCGATTGGGATCACCTTTTCCAGAACAGGACCGAGAGCCGCGATATCGGCGCGTTTAGCGTCGAGGTGAGCGTTTCCGGCGGCTCAAACCCGCATGAGCAGGTGCGGGACATTCTCAGCAGTGGCTTTGGTGATCGACGCTACGCCTACTCTGTCGAAATCCAAAACGATGGATCGCTGAAGGTCGAGGGCTATGTTGTGTTGCGCAGCGGGCAGGGCGAGCGGCTGACGGCTGACGCGAAGGCGGCCGCCATTGTTCAGGAGCGTTTCAACGCCAGCGCCGTAGCGAAAGAGGCCCCCGCAGCTTTCTCGTTCACAGGCTATGGCAATGGCGTGGAATATGGCGCTGCCAAGTTGCGAGACCTGATCGCGCAGCGGAACGACGTTCGAGACGATCAGGGACGTTCGATTGCCGATGACAAGGCTGCGGGCGACCTGGTGCAAAGGGAATGGCGGGATGAGCTGCACAGCCGCAAGAGCCGTGACGTGATGCATGTGATCATGTCGGCGCGTGCCGGCACGGATGCTGTCGCGTTCGAAGGAGCTGTTCGCGACTTCCTGGCTGAGCAGTTTGCGGGCCATCGGTACGTTTTCGCTATGCACGATCCGGAGAACGATCCGAAAGAAGCAGGGGAGGGGGGCAAGCGGCCGCATGTTCATGCCCATGCCATCGTTACCATGCGTTCGGAAGCGGGCGACCGGATCGAGACGACTCCGGCCACCTTCCGGCAGTGGCGTGAGGTCATGGCCGAGAAGGCGCGTGACCACGGCATCAATATGGAAATGACCGATCGGCGAGAGTTTGCCACGCCGCCAGCCTTCACGCGAAATCAGGTTCGCGCCGTCAAGCATGACGGTCGAACCGAGCATGTAGGCACCAGCGATCCGGCGCAGGCGCGATATGACGCAAAGCGAGCTGGTCGGCGCGTGGTGGCGACGAGCCAGAGAAGCCGCCAGTACATTCTAAAAGCGCAGGAGACCTGGCAGAAGATCGCAGTCAACGCCGGCGACACAGTGGTTGCGGCCTACGCCGCTCAACATCGCTCCTATCTGGAAAACGGCCTTGCCCAAACGGATCAATCGCCTGCTGGTGCAGTCATTCATGCAGATTTCGGCGGTGATTACCGCTCCAATATGGTAGCAATCAGAGACATGTTGTCGGAGGCAAAGGACATGCGCGAGCAGACACGCCCAGAGTTCGAAGCGTACGAAAAGACGGTCGAAACGGCTCTATTCAACCTTCAGCGCAGCGCTGGTCCAGAAGACCGGTCAGGCTTCGAAGAGGTTTCCTCCCTCGCTCGCGAGATCGTCGATCTGCGCAGGCAGATGCTCGAAATGAAGGAGCGTGGGCTTGATGAGCAGGATGGACGGAACGCTGCTGGCGACGTCTCCAGAGAGGGTGGTGCCGCGCCGGAGAGAACGGCATCTGAGGTGCAAGAGCAGACGAATGCTAACCTCCAGTGGGAGGCGGCTGTTGCCAAGCATGGAGAGGCTGTCGTTGAGGCTGGTCACGATGCGATGGCAAATGTGGAACACTATCGCTCCGGCCTCGCCCATATCGAAGCCGGCGAGCTCGGAGACGAAAACCGGGAGCAGTATGAGAAGGGCCTTGAGGCTTCGCTTCATCATGCAGCTCAACTCGCCGCTTCCGGAAACGGCTATCTCCGGGATGTTGCCAACGAGGATCCGGAACTGCGCGCGGAGATCGAGACCATTGAACGCAATGAAGAGCGTGGGGACGACAACAAGTCAAACAAGCAGCCAATAACTGCGGATACTGCCGACGATCGCCAACGCGATCTCAGGGTGGATCTGGAAGAGGAACGTCCGATCGGGCAAGCGGAGCGTGAGGCTCACCAGCTCGCTGAGACGGTGGACGCTACTCAGAGGCAGCAAGATCGTGTAAACAGAGACAGGGAAGCGGCCCAGCGGGGTGGCGAGACCACTCGGACTGATCCCGCGCAACAGCACATTCCTCGTCTCGAGGAGTTGGAGCGTGAACAGGTTGAACAGAGGGAGCGTAATCGGGACGACCGTGATCGCTAAGTGTCATGCAGGACCACAACAAATTCATAGTGCAGGTCGATAACTCAAAGGCCGACGAAGCCGCTGGAAAGATGATGGTCGGCGCTATGGTCGTCTGCGCCGTGCTCTTCGGCGTGATGTACATCTTTCAAACGCTTGAGAGATGGTACAACTCCACGGCCCTTTGGTTGGCGGAGACAGGGGACTACCTCGCCGGCTTCTGGCCCTTCTGAACCTGGATTAGCGGCCGGCCTGTTCCATGATTGGATCAGGAACGGTCGCTGCGAATAGCTCTTCCAAGCTCTTTCTCTTGCGCGGTGATTTGCCTTCGGCTTCCCGTTCGACGACCTCCCTAAGGCGGCTAACTCGATCATTGTGCGCTTTTTCAATGTCGCTCTCTGAGACAGGTGTTGTGCGCTTTTCGGGAGCGGGCACAGCTGCCTTTGCAGGTTCCGGAGTGCCCCCGGCGCTGACCTTCTTACTGGCCAAGGCGGAGGGATTCACAACGCGAGCGGGCGAGGTAGAGGGCGCTGGCTCTTTCGGAGCCTCCTCCTCGACAGACGCCCGCGGCTCCTCCGCTTTCACCTCAATCGCAGGCTTTATCGCTTCCGCTTGTTCAGCCTGCTCCTGGCCTGCGTTGGCATAGGCTGGCGTGGTCGCTGGAACAGGTTTAGGTGGCAGGTAATCGACAGTCGGAACGGTCGGTATGTGCGTCTGAGAATAGGCCTCCGCCTCCTTGAAGGGCTGCGTCTTAAAGAAGCGAAGCTTGTCTCCAAAGATTGGCCGCTGACCCTCCACCAGCAAGATCATCTTGTTCTCGGGCATCTGGCGCACTTCCTGCGGCATCATCAGGTCCCGATCGCGAATTTGCTCGACCTTTGTTCGGCGCGGGAGGCCCATAAGCTCGATAGTGCGCGATTCAGACTGGTATCGGATGGTTCTCTTGCCAAGCGCGCGGGAAGCATACTCTGCCGTGGCCTGGTCGTTGGCACCAAGGATGAGCTGATAGCCGCAGTTGCCAAGGAGTGAATGTCGGGACGTCTCACCATAGATCTCATCCAGGTTCTTCAAGTCCTGAATGATGAAGGCGAGCTTGATCTTATAGCCGGCCACATAGGGCAGCTTCGTCATGATCTCCTCCATGCGCTTCAGCTGGCGAAACTCATCCAGCAGGAAATAGACCGGCACGGAGTTGGGATCATGCTCAAGGGTGAGTATGTCCATCACCTGTTGAACGAACAGCGTCAGCAGCGGCCTAAGAAGCGTGATGTCGGTGATGTTCGGGGCAAGGTAGATTGTGATGGGGCGACGCTTCATGGATCGAAGGTCCATGTCGGTCATGTTGGTTGCGGCCACGACGCGTTCGTTCTTGAACGGCCTCATCGCCTTCTGGATATCAAGCAGTGCCGAGGCCGCGGCCCGATCCGAGAGAGACAGGTAGGAATTGAAGCTCTCCATCGTGAACTTCGACAGGTATGGCTCCTTCTCCTTGATGTACTTCATCAAGGCCTGCAGATCGGTCCCGCTGTTGAAGAAGGAGTTGATCTCGCCGAGGTTCCTGCGCCCTTTGTAGAAGGGGCTTTCGAGAACATAGCTGATGGCGCCGGCGAGAACCTGTTGAGCTGTGGCCTGCCAAACTGAATTCTCGGATTCGGTGTTTTCCGGTACAAGAATGCTGGCGATATTTTGAATGTCAGTCGTGCGATTGCCTCGCTCCGGACGAACGAAATCCAAGGGATTATAGCTGTTGGTCGTCTCGGAGCCCGGCGCGAACAAGAAGACCTGGCTGCCGTTGCGCTTCCGATAGCCGGCGGTTGCCTTGTAGACCTCGCCCTTCAGATCCGTGACGATCATAGAGCCTTCGTGCATGAGAGCGTTGGGGATGACGTAGCCCGCGCCCTTACCAGATCGCGTCGGGCCAATAATGAGGTGGTGGCGATCGTCATACGCGCGAAGGACGTTGCTCCCAATGCGGCCGAATATGTGACCTTTCTTGCCAAACCACTTCCCGCGCCGAAGGGTTGCAAGATCCTGAAAGGCCGCATCACCCAATGGATTGCTGGTAGGTTTGAGCCCAAGGTACGCAATGAGGCCTGATACGAGCAGCGCGGGCACCACGGAGCCGAGCGCGACCTTTTGAAGGGAAGGGGAGGAGCTATAGGCCCAGAACTGCTGAATTGGCGCGAATGGGTTTGAAGTGATTGTCGCCTCGAGGATCCTACCGTCACCGTAGAAGAGCTGAAGCCCCGCCCCGTACGCCAGCATCCATACTGCAAATGCGATCAACAGGCAGAAGAACAGATAGAAGGCCTGTAGCCCCTTACTCATGATGCATCCCGTGCGAAGTAGATTTCGGATACCCCGCGCTTGCCGCCTTCGCGCCTGAGCTGGATCACGATCGGAATGACCATTTGGATGTAGGACATCAGATCCTGCTTGGAGTAGCCCGCGGACATGCCGGACTGCTGCATCATCATGGCGAGCTGTTCATAGGCGCCGAGCGGCGTATCAGCGTGTACTGTCGACATGCTGCCCGGGTGGCCTGTGTTGATGGCGCGAAGGAATGAAAAGGCCTCAGCTCCACGAATCTCGCCAACAAAGAGGCGATCCGGCCGCATTCGAAGCGCCGATTCAAGAAGGTTTTGAATCGTCACGTTTGCCGTGCCTTGCCCACCCTTGGAGGCGATCAGGTGGACCGCGTTCTTCTGTGGTGGGAATAGCTCACGAGTGTCTTCAAGCGTCAGGATCCGCTCATTCAGGTCTACAGAGTTCAGGCAAGCGTTCAGAAAGGTGGTTTTGCCCGACGACGTGCCGCCACTGATCAGGATCGAAACCCGCTTCGTGATGGCCGTATGGATGAAGTCGTAGATCTTCTCCGCGCGTAGATAGGCGATCAGCTCCCGATCCACGTCGCTCAGGCCTCCGACAGCAACCGAGACTTTGTCGAGAGAGCCGTTGTCACGGTAGTCCTGCAGAGAGAAATTCTGCACAACCTGCTTACGGATCGTGATCGACCCACCATCAGGTGCCGCGGGCGGCAAGACGACCTGGATACGTTCGCCGGTCGGCAGTGCTGCGCTAAGGATCGGATTAGCGGCGTTGAGGAACTGCTTTGTCGCTGCGGCAACCCGCTCGCCAATGTTCTCGATCTCGCGTGCCGTCAGAGCATCGATTTCATGATGCTCCATGTGATCAGCACCGAAGCGCTCAACATAGACTTGGCCTGGCCGGTTCACCGCAATCTCAACCACCTTCGGGTCATCGAGAAATTGCCTGATGGGCTCCAGAGACCGGTTCAGGAAATAATGAGGATCATGAGCGGTCGTGTTACCTACCATAACGTTCACGTTTGATCTCCTTCATCGCTTCCGTGACAGGATCGTCGTACATGGCGCTGAAATCGAGGTCCTGGCGAACATAGACAAAGATCCGCTCGCCTTGCGGTACGCTGATCGTTGGCGGGATCCTCAGGTTTTCGGCAAGGACCGTGTTCGCCATGTCGCTGAAGGTCTGCGCGATCGTTTCTCGCGCCAATTCAGCACCTCTTTCGGCATCATCGTTTCCGGAGCTGGAGTCGCTACCGTATCCGGTTAGATAGCTTGCACCGCCTCCGACGATCGACAGCAAGATTGATGCGCCAAAGCGCTCACGGAACTTGTTGTCGACATGTCCCGTCAGGCCCGATCGCCCGAGGCTGTCCGTGCCGATGGAGTTCAAACGCACCGACACGCCGTCATCCCGGATCAGCCTCGTCCACACGACAAAGACCCGCTTCTGCCCCCGCGTAACTTCGGACTGATATTCCCCGATCAGGCGTGTTCCTGTTGGGATCAGGACACGCCGCCCATCGAAGGAGTAGACATCCTTGGATGTGATGGCCCGCACCTGGCCCGGAAGGTCGCTGACGATCGCCGTTTCTAAGATGCCGGGGATCAGCGTGCCCTCTGGGATCATGGCGTCGATGCGCTCGATCTGTCGGGCCTTGGCGGAACGGTCACCGATCGCACTCGCTGAGGACAGGTACTGGCTGTTGCGATCCTCGCCAGCGACGGTCAAAGGCGTGCCGCTGTTCGAGCCATCGAGCGAACCATTCGCGGATCCTCCCAGGTTCTGGTCAAGCGTGATTAGCTTTGACCGAAATCGCTCCGGAAACACCTCTTCGGCGGGCGGGGGGGCGCTCGCCGGTTGAGCGACTTCGGGCGGGGGAGGCACGTTGAATTCAGTGACATCCACCGGCGGAGCTGGCGGCGGAGGAGGCGGAGGTGGAAGTTCCAAGACAGGCTGTTCGGGTGGTGGGGGAGTGGGTTCTCCATCGCGCACGAAACCGGGCGGCCGGAAGGTCGTGGTACGGAACTCCTCCTCACTTTGCGGGCTTTCAGGCGGGCTTTCTCCGGACGTCGCGAGCACCAGGTACGCGGCGAAGACGCCAGCCAGCAAAAGGGCGGCCATGCCGACCGTTTGATTGCGCTTCACGTTTCGATTGCTGATTTCGGCCTCGTCGGCCGCCGCCATTGCGTCAAGTTCAGGGCTGCGCTTCATTAGTTGCCGCTCCTCCTGCGTTTGCTGGCATCAGGATCCGGTTTCGGAGCCATGATGTCAGGATCAGGTGCTGCAAAGTCCGGCTTGCGGAGGTTGAAAATGCACGTCCACTGGTTTCCGTCCCGGAGCGTGTATTGCGTGGCTACGCCGTCAACGACGATGTATTCGCCTTCCTTGCGGAAGTTTCGCAGGGTCTCGGAGAAGTCGGATTGAACGGCAAAAATGGCCGGCACGGTCCCTCGGCCGAACTTGAAAAAGGTCTTCTTTCCGTCATCGAAGACCATTGTCGGCTTCAGCGCCGCGTCGCCCGAGAAAGAGTAGTCAATATTGACGTTCGCTTTGTCGATGCTCGAAATGTTCGGGTTAGCTGCCCGAAACTCAGCCTCCTTCCGCAGAGACTCGTTCAGGTTCTTCTCCGGATAAACGAAGCGAATGCCGAAGACCTTTTTCCCTGCTTCCGGTGCATAGTCGTTGAGCTCAAGGAAGTAGATCCTCTTTGAGGTCACCACGTTCATGTTTGTGGAAACGTCCTTGGCTATCGGCTTGACGAAAAGGATGTTGCCCTTTTCGGACGGGGCAACCTGCCAACTGTCGGTGTCGCCAAGCGAGATCGTCTCAAACTTCTCATCTTCGTCGAAGATGATCATCGTCGAGATGCCGTAGGTCGCAGACACCTTCACGACGTTGTTCGGCTGATAGACAACACTGGTCACACGCGCATCCAGACTGCCAGGGCGGGGCTGTTGCGCCGCATAGGCGTGAGTCATCGTGAGAGCGGCGATCCACGCCGCCAGTAGGAAGCCATATTTCACTGCTGGCCTCCCGAGGTCACCGTTTCCTGATCACGGCGGTAGTCATAAACCTGGAAGCCCAACGGGTTTTCGAAGCGCCATTCGTTGCGCTCAGGCGTATCCGTGTAGCGATAGCGAACGATAGAGATGAAATGGCGCGTGATGACGTCTGAATCAGAGCGCTCATGCGTCGAGAAACGGACGAGCGCCGTTGTCGTGTTGGGGAAGGTGACGGACTTTATGTCGACGGTGATCGACTTGTTTTTGCCGAGCCGGCGAGCTGGATTGTCAGGGTTCGCGGCACTCCATTGAGCCTGGAGGTCGCGCGCTGCGTCGCCGGTGGAGAGCAAAGCTGCAATTCCAAAGTTCTGCTCGATGGCAAAAGGATCATAGCCCTCGCGGGATCGAATGTAACGGACGACATTCGCCTGAGTGACCGCCTGCTGATCGGTGATGTTCGATGTTCGGGTCAGCCCTGTCTTGACCTCAATGTAGCCAGTGTTCTTGTCGACCTCGACAATGTACGGCTCGAAGCTCTTGAGGGGCACGAGCATCACCAATGCGGAGAGCGACAGGATCGTGATGCCGCCGAAGATCAGCGTAATCAGCCAAGCGAACGCCTTGGACCGTTTGGCCTTTTTGACGATCTCTTGTTCCCAACGGTCCCCATCCTGAAAATAGCTCCGGAGAGCATCATTCGAATCTGCCATGAAATCTAGCCCTTACGTTACTCTCGAACAGCGCGCGCTCTACGAGGGCATGCTGTTGTTGCTAATCCGGTTTTGCATCGCTTCTGCCGCAGCATTTTGGAGATTGGTCTTCATGCCGGCATGGGTTCTGGCGCGCGCAGCCATGCCGATCTCCCCTGCCTTTCCGGCTAGAGAACGGGTTCCATCCCATGCCTTCAGAGGTAGTGCGACGCCCGATGCATAACCCACGGATTTGGCGATTTGTCCGATACCCGTTGCCACGCCTCCCGTGATGCCCTGCGCAAGTGTTTGGACATTGAAGAGAACAAATGCGCCAGCCGCACAGATCAGGACGAAAGCCGAGATATCGTCTAGCTGGATCTCGTTCGCGGATGCTGCCGCTGCGACCTTCTGCAGTTCAGCGTCCATGGTCGTGATGAGAAAGGCGGCGACGACATAGACGAATAATGGCATGAGAGCGTAGGTCAGAACCTGCTGGAACCAAGCCATCCCGTACTGACGGGTCGAGTCAAACAACAGGCAGGCAATGAAGATGGGTGCAGTGCCAAGCAGAACCCACATCATCACCTTTGCCAGCACCAGAATTGCGAGCGCTACCGCAATGAAAACCCCGACCGCAAACATGATCAAGAAGCCTATGAGGCCCGGCAGAATGGCAAAGTAGCCTGACTGCTCAGCGAATGCCGCGGCTGCGTCATTTGCTGTTTTCCAAATCATGGAAAGGCCGTCAGTCGGTTCGGTAATTCCGGTTCCACTGGCCGTCAGGAGTGCCCTTCCCACGTCTTCCGGCGTGTTGTTTAGCCAGTCGTAAAAGAAGGTCTGGAAGTTGCCCCACTGATCAATGAAGGCGACAATAATCATCATTCGCACGACCCGGCCGACGATCTCGCCGACGCTCACTCGCGCGGTCCCCATGACGAGTTGAAGTCCGTAATAGGCGACGTAGGCAATCAGCATGATCGTCAGCAAGGGCAAGATCTCGTCGCCAACCACCTCATAGGCCCGTTGGGAGAAATTCCGCCCTGCATCTTCAAGAGCCTCAAGCAGGCCGCCTAGAAAGTTCATGGGGTTACTGCTCTCCGCTTGCAGCGAAAGCGTCGATCGCCGCCAGCGCTTCCGATGGGTTGCCATTCACGCTGGTCATTGGGCCACACTCCTGTCGCGGATCCTCGGCGTAGGATGTGAGGTTTGCCGGCCTCTTGCATGGTGCAGTCTTCTCTTTCGGAGCACCGGCGCAGCCGGTTACGCCGGCAGCAACCAGAACAGAGAGGAGCACAAAGCCTTTCATTCGGAATGTCTTAGTCACCGTAGGTCAGCGCCTTCTTGGTATTGGAGATGTCGACAAGGCGGCGCTGGTTTTGAGCCTGCAGGGAGCCGACCGCCCCATTCATCACGCCAATCATTTCGTTGATCGTCAGGCCGGTTTGGACCTGCAGCTGTGTGTTTTGATCGATGGACCCTTTGATGTCTTCGGCCTGGCCGATCTGCTGACCTGCCTGCTGGAATGCCTGTGTTCGCGACTGAACGGCCTGTTGCGAGCCGGTGACTAGGGCAGCAACTCCAAGGACGGTCTTCATCATTTCTTCGTAGGACTTGTCGCCAGAGAACGTGCTGTCCGCCTTGCCAGACAAGTTCTTTACGAGCTGAAGACCGTTGATGAAGGTTGTGGCAATCTGGCCGATGTCACCGCCCATGCTGCCGAAGTTCGGGACCCCGCCCTGCATGAGGCTGTCGAGTGACGGCATCTGAGAGACGCTGAACCCTTGACCGACGGCGAGGTTCTGCATGGGATTGGAAACGCTCCCGCGATCCCCTGTGACGGCTTTAAGCGTCTCTTCTACCGTCTTCAGAACCTCCTTGTTCGTGTCCAGGATCTGGTCAGTCGTCTGAGAGGTTTCCGTTGCGATCTTCAGGTTGGCGCTGTCGATCACGGGAACCTGTGCAAGCGCGGTAGACGCCATCGCTAGCGAAAACGCAGTCAGAAATGCTCTTTTCATGGCCGTTCTCCTTGTCATTCGGCGCTCAACATCAGCTTCATGTCAGCCTCTGGTTCGAGTTTTCGAACGCAGGCCTGTTCCTCCGGATTCCACTCAAGCTGCAGTTCCTTGTCGCAGAGGTCAGCTACCTCGCGATCGTCTTCCTTCTCGTCTCGCTTGTAGTCGCTGGACCGCGAAGACCCCGAGAGCCCGCCCAGATCGAGTGCATTTTGAGAATTCATAAGCTCCGCCATCGTTGTTCCGAGGCGGATGACCTGGTTCATCATCTCGAGGTTGGCATTGCGTGCGCCGGAATTGTGGTCCCAGCTGTCTTGGATCGTGCCGCTTTCCATCTGGCCGAGTTGCTGAAGCCATGACGCGACGTTCCCGCTGTTTTCGGAAATCGACTGGCTGGTTGCCATTGAGTTGATCGTTGCGTCTCTCGCACCTGAAAAGCCCGACGTGCCTCCGCCGAAGTTTTCGGGGATGTTCGACACATCGGAGCCTCCAAACTGAGGCATCCACTTACCCTTGATCGCGGCTACATATCCCTGCGTCTCCTTGAACGGAGGAATGCCGCCATACTTCCGAACGTTGCCTGGCCCCGCGTTGTATGCGGCGAGCGCAAGGTTGGTATTGCCGTTGAAGGTACGGAGCTGCTGCTTCAGGTAGCGTGCGCCGCCGCGAAGATTATCCTCGATATCGTGAGGATTCACGCCAAGATCCTTGGCAGTGCCCGGCATCAGCTGCGACAAGCCCATAGCGCCGACAGGCGACTTTGCGCAGGGATTGAACCGGCTCTCCTGGTAGACGAGGGACATGAAGAGGGTTTCGTCTACCCCCTCCTCACGCGCCACTCGCTTCACGAGGCCGACGATCTCCGGATTGGCTTGTGCTGCCGAGGGGGCGTCACCTCCGCGCCCGGGCCGATACATCGAGCATGTGACGCTCTTGCTCACGGAGTGCCGACGACTGTCGGTTTCCTCGATCTGCTTCGTCGTTTCATTGCGCACTGCATCTGTTGAAGTGAGGGCGCCATCCGTAACAGGAACCTGCGAGGAGGCGGGCGGCGCTGTCCCCAAAGCCAAGGCTGCAACCAGCAGCGTCAGAGTCCGACTGTTCCTCATTCGGCCTTCTCCCATCCGCAGAATTTCGCCAACCAGTTTTCGGGTTCGTCTCCGTACTGCTCGCGAAGTGCCGCGCACTCCTCGATCGTCTCCTTGCGTCCTGAAAGCACCTTCACGAGATCCGGCATTGTCGACAGATCGAGACGCGCAATGACAGAGTCGTTGCCATGCTTAATCAGGAAGGTTCTCTTTTCAGGAGGCGTGTTCTTGATGAACTTGAACTCCTTCACCGTCAGGCCGAAGCGCTTGATGTAGCTCTCTTCGTCAGCCCGTGGGTTCGGGAAGTGGATGTTGGTCGCCGATTGCTCAATGAGCGTGTGCGACGCTTTGGATTTGGTGATGTCAGCGGCCGATTGCGTACCAAAGCCCACGATGCCGTTGAGCTTTCGGATCGTCTTCATCTTGTCGACGATGAAGGCGCTGAAAGTGTCGTCCATTAGCAGCTGCCAGCCTTCATCCATGAAGAACATGACGGGGTTACCGTCCAGCAGCTCGTCCAGCCGATGATAAAGATACATCAGCGCAGGGGTTCTTAGCTCCTCGTTTCCGAGGATGTTGGTCATATCAAAGCCAAATACGCTGTGCCCCGAGAAGGACAGGACGTCATGGGGCGCGTTGAACAGCCAGGCTTTTTCGCCTTCGATCCAAGGGCGAAGCCGCGAGTATAGATCGTTGGCATCGGCCTTGGACCGCCCCATCAAGAGGCCGGCAAGATTCGGGAGGTTTCGCTGAGCTGCAGGCTCCTGCATGATCCGGACGATTGCCTTTTCCAGCGTGTCCTCGTCCTCTTGCGTGAAGTCGGTGCGTCGATCGCCGCGCAGCATGGCCTTGAGCAGACGGACCAGAAATTCCCGATTCTCGCCGGTGTTTTGCAATTGCAGCGGGTTAAAACCCGTGGGCGTTCCCGGAGACAGAACCTCGTAGGCTCCGCCGATCGCCCTGACGAAGATCTCGGCCCCGCGGTCCTTATCAAAGAACACGGCGCGAGGCGTGGGTGAAACCCGCATCGCCTGAGCCAGCAGGAAGGTCAAACCAACGGTCTTGCCGGAGCCTGTCGGACCAGTCACCGTGAAGTGCCCGATATCGCGACGGTGGAAGTTGAACCAGTAGGGGGTTTGTGAGGTCGTTTCCAGAATGGTGATCGGCAGGCCCCAATGGGTGCGATCCGCTTGTCCAGTCGCGAAATTATGCATCGAGGAAAGGCCGGAGAAGTTGGCGCTCGACAGCATGGCGATGCGGGAGATGTAGGAGCGGTTTCCCGGCAGCTGCGCCCAGAACGCCGCTTCAAGATTAAGATCCTCCCGGAGCCAGTTGATGTTCATGTCGGTGAGGCAAGCGCCAAGTTCCGACACGCAACGGCTCAATCCGTCGAGGTCCCGCGAAATGCACAGAAGCGAAAAATGATGGAAGCCGAATACAGCCTCCTGATTGAGGAGGCTGTTCAATGCATAGTCGATGTCGGATTCGACCGAGCTACCCGCTTCGTCGGAGGCCTTGATTTGGCGTTGAAGGCGGCTGATCCGCTCTTGTGCGATCGGCTTGTCTGCAAGGGTGAAAGACTGGGTCAGGATGAACTCGTGGTTCACCTGCAGCAACCCATCCAACATGCCGGGACCAGTGAATGGAGGATATTCTTTGATCGAGAGTAGAGCGGCATACCGGCTATCTTCTTCCACCGCCGCTTGTGCCTGCATCGTCCGCTTTGAAAAGTGAAGCCGTGAAGTGCCGACGTAGTTGCGGATTCCCATGCGCGGAAGCCGCATCTTTCGCGGCACACCGCAGGTCAGGATCGTGTTGAAGAACTCGCAGGGCTCCGAATACGGATCGCCCTTAGCCTCTTCCCCATCGATGTCCTTCTTCGCGGTATCGTCCGATTTCTTGCGATACGTGATGCCAAGCGGCTTTGCGCCGTACTTGTGCAACTCTTTCACGATGTTCCCAACCAGCTCTTCAAGGTCGGTCACGTCCTCACGGGTCGCTTGGGACCTGGCCTCCTTGTTCGAGCGTTCAAAGATCCGCTTTAGCGAGTCGCCGAGGCCAAGCGCCCCTTTCATGCTCGAACGCACGATCGTCAGGTAGATTTCGTTCGTGAACATCCGCTTCTTGCGAAGTTGGTCCATATAACGATCGTTCAGGATCTCGCAGAAGGAGGAATCGAACGAACCGCCGATTTCGGTCTCCACCTCACGACGGATTACGGTCGACCACAGAGAATAGCGGCTCGAACCTAGAGCTCGGATCATGGTGTTCTGCACAACAGAACGCATGTTCAATTCGGCCTGGTCCTCCGTCTGGAAGAACAGTCCATCGAGCTTGATGACGCTGATCAGGGTTCCATTCTCGAGCCCGATGACCGTGTCAGACACATGCCGCATGTAGGGAATGTGAACGGACATAGGCCGCTCGTTGCCGGCGACCTTCCCAAACCCAAGCTCTTCCTTGACGACTTTCAGCATCTACTATGGTCCGTATGAGTTGGTGCCCCAAAAGCGCTTGTTGGGGGTCCTTGGCGTCTTGCGGGACGTGACCTGCAGGACGTCGAGAATCTTGCTGTCCCAGGCACAAAGCGAGAAAAGGACAAGGTAGGCGGCTGGCGCGATCAGCAGTGCCGCCAGATGGTTCGTCACCAGCCACCCAATGATTGTCACGCCGATGATCAGGACGACCGCCATGTAGGGCACGCCCCATAGCGTCGGAGAGCGGGTCAAGCCGATCACCAACGGCGTCAAAGCTGGCTTCTCGTCCTGAAAATCGCTCATCAGCCGCCGCCTACCGACGAAATCATCTGGTCAACGATGGCAGGGGCGCCGAACACGAGACCGATGCCAATGACGACGGCTCCGGCCGTGAACCACGAAAGCCTGCCGGCAAAGGCAAGGAAGCCGAGGCCAATCACGGCGATGATTGCCATCAGACGTCCGAAGGGGCCGGTGATGAAGTCAACGATCATCTGCACGGCTGTCTGAAGAGGGGCGAATGCACCGCCGCCGCCACCGCTAGCCTGTGCAAGCGCTTGATCAGCGCCAGCAACTTGCAGGGCTGCCACCAAGCCAATGACGGCTACTGCCTTCAATGCCCCGGAATGCCGGGAAACGACGTTCTTCATAGTTCTCTCCTTAAAAATGCATCACGCCGCCGACGAACTTGCCGGTCTTCTCCACAGCGATGACTCCGGCATCGCTGGTGTTCTTTGCCGCCATGTCTCGGACGATCCCGCTCGCCTTCCGTTTGCCGGTTGGCATCGGTAGGCCAAGCTGGAAATTCACGACCTTTGCGACATAGCCGACGGTTTCTTGGAATGGCGGCACGCCGCCATATTCGTAGATGCGACCCTCCCCGCTGTTGTAAGCGGCTGCGACCAGAAGCGGGTTCTGAAACTCATCGAGCAGGAAGCGCAGGTACTTCATCCCGCCCTCGATGTTTTGAGCGGGATCGCAAATGTCCTGAACACCGAAGCGTGCCGCCGTTTCGGGGATAAGCTGCATCGGTCCGCGCGCCCCTTTCGGGGAATTCCGATCCTGATCGAACCGGCTTTCCGCCCAGGCAATGGCTACTGCGAACCCTTCGTCCACACCGTGGCGCCGCGCGGTTTCCGCAACCAAAGCCTTGATTGCGTTCGGATCCAGAGGAGAAGGGCCGCACTCGTTGGTTGTGAAATGACCCCCTGATTTTTGGGGATTTCGACCAAGTGAGGCAACTGAACCGGTCGGTCGCGAGGCAGTGATAGATGCTGGTTCGGCATCAGAAACGTGGAAATATGCGTTGATATCTGCGCCAATATTATATTTTGAGTCTGGAGTGAAGGTTTCCGAATGTGAGGCAGAGTCAGTATTGTTTTCTTTCGACACAACGCCATCGCTTCCCAGAACGAACTCCTGCCCTGTTGACGATGTGCCACGCCAACGATCTTCAAAATTCGTTGCTAAATCCGTGTGTTGATCTGTCACAGAACCGTTGTAAATGCTGGGTTTTTCGGCGAACTTATGTGCATCTTGCGCATAGGTTTGATGCGCCGCGACCAACGCAGACAAGGTTGTGCCGACCAAGGCAAAACCGCCTCGATAGCCCTTGTATCTAGCCCTTTTTTCCATCGTTCCGCCTGAGCAAACGGTGTTGTGATCGCCACAAAAACCGATTAAGTTAGCGTTTGCATGATACCGATTTGGCGCAGACTTACAAGTTTTCCAATCGGTGGAAAAGCCCTTTTCAGGGCAGCGACCGCACAGCAGATGGTTAGGGCTAGAACATGATACGGACCATCATTACCGCGCTCTCAAGTTGCGTGATAGCAACACAGGCTCTCGCGGCATCTCCCGTAAACAAGGACTACATCCGGTCGCTGGCAGCGCCGGGCAAGACGGTTCTCGTCATTGAGTATTATGACGGGACCGGCAAAGTCGCTGATCGCAAAGGCTTCGCCACGGCCAATGGCTTCAAGGCCGTCTCGGCTACCGACTTCCGTGTCGATGAAGGGACCACCTTGCACCTGTACGGCGTTCAGCCCTGCAGCGGCGATCTGGTCAATCGTGCGGAGGACTATTCCGGGACTTGCGAGGAGTTTGGTACGCAGCAGCTCCAAACGATGCTGCAAAGTCCCAAGGTTCTGTTCTGCAGGGCCTTCATCAGCGAGCAGACAGCCCCCGTTCAGGATGTCACTTGCTACGGCTACTATAACTATCCTGGAGCAATGGACACGGTCGATAATCTTGAGGAGCAGCTTCTGTCGTTGGGAGCGGTTCGCCTGACTAAGAAAGCCGATGGTTCATTCGAACGTCCTGATCTCACGGAAGCTCAGGAAATCGGCCAGAAGGGTTCCTACGGCATGTGGGCAGATCCTCGGGTGAAGGCGCAATGAAGCTTGCTGCTGCACTCGTCGCGACTCTACTGCCCTTTGCAGCCAATGCCGCACCTGAAGGGTACTTCGATCTTGCTCCCGGCATTACCTTGGAAACGGGGGACACCTGGATTTCGAACGGAGAACGGTTTCGTCTCTATGGCATCCAGTCCTGTTTGCGCGGCACTGCCTACACGGACGGTCAGGGCAACAAGAAGGATTGCGGCGAGGCATCGCTTGCGATGTTGGCTGCCTACATCAAGGACACCAAACCGATCTGTGCCCCCGTGGCGAAGCTTAACGGCATCTCATATGTCGTTTGTTACGCCACGGTTGGCAGTCAAAGGCTCGACCTCGCGCAGATCATGGTGACAAGCGGCTATGCATTCGCCGCCTTGAAGACCGATGGTCTCCCTTATCATGCCCCCTACGCCATAGCCGAGCAGCTTGCTCAGCAAAAGAAGGCCGGCCTTTGGCAATTCTCCGACGTTCAGCACCCTTCCATCCTGCTTAGTCGTGAGGCGAACCAGCGATCGAGGAGCGCCCAGCCATGAGAAACCGCCTTATCGTTGCTATCGCCGCAAGCTCTTTGGCCCTGCCGGCGTTTGCCGCCGATCCGATCTATCAGAACTGGCACGCCCTACGCGGTCAGGCTGCGCCTCCCGTTGCTGCTGCTGTTCGGTTGCCGACGTTCAAAGGCCCGGTAACCGTTCTCGACGGCCGAACGCTATGGTTCGGCACGCTTGGCAATGGCTATAAAGTAAGGTTGGCTGGCATCGACACCTGTGAGCTTCCTCAATGGGCTTTGAACCCAAAGTGGACCAACCGCGACAAGCAACAGGCTCCAGCCCCCGTTCCATGCGGTCCCTTCGCCAAGGCCTGGCTGAAAAGGACTGTCGGAAACAGACCCACGACTTGCGTCGGTCTGGCCTACGCGAACGATGGGATACCCGTCGCACAATGCACGACTAACGGTGTGGATCTCGCCGCCGAAATGCTGCGCGTCGGTTGGGCTCGTCTCGATTCCCCTTACATCAACGCCCAATATTACGCCTATCAGACCAACGCGATGGCCGCCCGGTATGGGATGTGGGGAACCTACGTGTTGGACATGAACGAATGGCGCCGCAAAGCCGTCGACAAGACGCTAGATCGGCATCCGATCGCCGACTTCAATCTATTGGCCGAGAGGAAAAGCGAGATCTCTCCTCCTTTTGCTGATGCGCGAAACAAGCCGAAGAGGACAGACCGATAGTTGCCAGACATCGCACATATTGCGACCTCTCTCGCAACGGATCCCTTGGCTGGCTTGCTGCTTGCCATCTCCCTCTCGATCGCCCTCATAATCCCGGCGCAGAGACTCTGGTGGATCCACGCGCTACTAGCGGCCTTCCTTCTCATCCTGTCGCTGGCTTTCCACGACAAGCGTCACTTGTCCTTCGACAGCTACCTGGTCGGGCTCCTAGCCTTCGCCGCGGTTTCTCGGGACATTCCCAATCAGCCACTGCTCTATCGCATCGGCATTTCCTGGTTTGCGTGCTTCGCGCTGATCTCGGCCGTCATCTACGCCGCAGGCGAACGCATCCAGCACAGGACTCCGCTCGAAAGACCTTTTTCCGAGCCGGCAATTTCAGCAGCTTTGATCAAGAGGGACACCTGATATGAAACCAGTGTTTTTTGCCGCAGCCGGTCTCGCGGCTCTTGCCATCTCTCCAGCATCTACCAAGGCCGAGGATGCCTCATGGGGTTGCCAGATCCTCTTGTGCGCAGCCTCACAAAGCCCGTCATGGCATGGCGTCCCCTACTGCGTTCCCCCGATGAAAAGGCTCATATCAGCTATGGCGAAGCCCGGCTTCTCCTGGCCGATCTGCCATGAAGCAAAAGCCGGAAAACCGGGCTATGAACCTTACGAGGAATGCCCTGCCGGCATGACCGCCGTTTCCTCCCGCACCGATGGAGATCGGCCGTTCTTGGGCCGAGACGACAAGGATCAGTGCACGAAGACCGTCAACCAGTGCAGCAACCGTGCCGCCTTCCGTACCCAATTTAGTGACAAGCGCGAAAACGAGCGCAAGGGTGTCACGATCCGGCAGATCAACCAGAACAACGACAATGATGTTTTCAACCGAGACAATGGCTGCATGGTGCAGATCACTCAGCCCCGCCCTCGCCGCGCAGATCCTTATTATTTCGACATTCCGAACGATAAGGGCGTCAAGCAGCGCGCTTGGTTCAACCTGAATGACTGAGTGGATGACATGAACAGCAACATTCTCATCGTAGCAGCCGCAGGTATCGGCATTCTCGCCGGTGCTGGAGGTACTTATCTCATCATGCCGGAGCCAGAGCCGGTTGTCCGGGCCCCTACTGATGCGGAGATCGCGGCCCTTATCGCAGCCAATCCCTCCCTAATTCCCGAACCTCCGGCCCCTGTGCTTGAAATACCGACAGAAGAGGAAGCCCTAGCCGCATACCGCAAGGCTTATGCCCGCAATCCTCTGAGGACCGGCCGCGGTGAAGCCGATGTAACCCTTGCTTTGGGAGAGTGTGACGAGAACGCCAGCGGTCCAGGCGTATCATGCGTTGCGGCCATCAAGAGGAATCCGAACGCAGCTCCTCTCGATCGCGTCATTGGATTTGCCAAGTCTGCATCCGGCGAATGGGTTGCCACCAACTACTGACGCCTTCAATGCCCTTGAACCGAGGTGGGGCCTCTAAGGACAAGCTCCACTTCCTCAGGCGTAAGGTCCTCTTTTGAGGCGAGCAAATACGCAACGACGTAGATGAGCTTCTGCCGTCTTTCTTCCTGATCTGAAGGCTTGTGCCTAATGACTTCCATTCGTGCCTCCGTCTCCCGATCCTCTTGTCCGGCAACAGCGGTGCGGATCGCCGCCAAGTGACGTTCGGTCTTCAAGGACCACGACGGGTTCGTCTCCAGCTCAATGTTCTCTGACATCTTATCCTCTCAACAAGCGCAAGCGATCACTCCTTGACCTCCCGAAATCGAAGGGAGGGCAGGAGCCCCGCTCCTGCTCCCGAGCTCGTGCGGAACAGCTGGAGAGAGGGGGACAAGCGCTAAACCGGAGGGGGATCACCCACCCGGAGGGCCGAGACGGATTTCAGGGAAATGCGGCCGGTGCTGCAGGCCGCAGGCCGAAGCATGGGGAGACCGGTTTAGTGCTTGTGGGGGAGAGAGGGCAGAGCGCCTTTCTCCCCTCTCAGTGAGTTAGATCAAGTCGGCTTTCGGCCCGAAGCGGTCATTGGGGACTTATAGCTGCCAGGCGGCTTTGCGCCGTCATTCCGGTCGTTCCCGATTTGGAACCAAGCTCCCCTAAGCAGCCGTTCGCCTCGCTCGGCAGCAACGTCCTGATAGGGAGGAGGGCGGAAGTTCGGCTTGGACGACATGGAGGTCTGCAGAGCGGACGGAGCGGCTTTCGCTGCGATTACTCGAACGGCCGCTTTGGCGTGAACCTAATTCAAACAGCAAAGCGCCCGTTGGGTTGCAACGGGCACTTCTTTCTCAAGTCACCTCGAGATTACTTGGTAGCGAGGATGTTGAAATTGTGGATGTTTGCCACCACACCGTCGTCCCATCCGCCTGAGACCAATTCTGAAGCCTTTTCATTCAAGAGTCCGGCGACTTGTCCGGCAAAGTGCGCTTCGCGGCCAGAGTTGTCGGCAAAGATGTCGAAGATGGCGAAGTTGTTCTCGTCAATCTGCAGCGCCGCCCAGAACAATGTCTTGGGTTCGGTATCTGCGACGATGGGGCCGGCGGCGGTCAGCAAGGCTGCCAATTCGGGGCCTTTACCTGGAGCGGCTTCGAGCTTGATGTAAGTTGCGGTCGTTGCCGTGTAGAGATCAACCGGCGCCTTTGCCGACAGGACATCGGAGTTGTTGATATTCGCGACAACACCGTCGTCCCATCCTCCGTCGACCAACGCGTCGGCGTTTTGGTTCAGAGCCGCAGCAACCGCTCCTGAGAAGTGAGCGTCGCGTGCTTCTTCATCTGCGAAGATGTCAAAGATTGCGAGCGTATCGTCGGCTTGCAAAGCAAACCAAAGTACAGTGCCCGGCTCTGTTTCTCCCACGATGGGTGCGGCACCAGCCAGAAACTCCGCGAAGGCAGCGGTCTGGCCTTCTGCGGCCGGCATGGCGATGTAGCTGGCAGTGTGATTTTCCATTGGGTTGTCCTGAGCAGTTGCAGAAGTTGTGATCAGAGCCAGTGCGGCGCATGTCTGAAGGATTTGCATTTTCATGGTAGTCTCCTGATCTGAAGTGCACCGTGCTTGGTCTCGATGCACTCTTGTCCCATGCCGGATGCTTCGGACTCCAATTCCGAAATGCTATTCTTTGATAGACATGAGCTATCGAAATTGTTTTGATGACCTGAACCGAGATGTGACGGAGAATGCGGCGATGGAAATGAACCAGATCAGGTATTTTCTCGCTGTCTGCGAGCACCGGAACTTCACCCATGCGGCCAGTGCCTCCAATGTCTCCCAACCTTCCTTGACGACTGCGATCAAGAAACTTGAAGACGAGCTTGGAGGTGACCTGTTTGTCAGGGACCGTGCGGGATGCAGGCTTACGGCACTCGGAAAACTCATGCAGCCAAGGTTGCAGACGGTTCATGATGAGACGCGACAGGCTAAGGCCGAGGCGGTCCGTCATTTGCGCTTGGAGCGGGTTCCAATTTCTGTCGGTATTGGCGAAACGATTGGCCACAACAGGATTTCGGCAGCTTTGGAGCGTACTCGTACACGATCGCCGCAAGCCGAAATCGAACTGATCGTTGCGTCATCCTCCGAGCTTCTTGCTGGGTTGCGAGATGGTGAATTTGACGTTGTCGTCACAGCAGAGAAGGTCAGCGAAGACCTCTATCGCATAGATCATCTCTATGATGAGGACTACAAGGTAGTGGTGTCAAAGTCGCACCCGTTGTCTGAACTAGATGCGATTTCTCTTTCGACTCTTGCTAAAACTGACATGCTTGACCGACTAAATTGCGAAATGCGGGATGCTTTGCATGGGACCTGCGCGGATCATGGTCACGAACTCTACGCGGCCTATCTGTAGCGGCTTGCCAACATAAGCGCCTCTGCTCGCAAACATCGGCATTTTCTGCTCGAATTATCTGACAATGGAGCGGGCGTCGTGCTCACGCTCTTTGCCAATGTGCTCGCAAACATCCGGGTCTGCTTGCAAACATCCGCCACGTGCTCAGATTAATTGCCAGCGACGGCATGGTCAAACCGGGACGCCTGCCTGTCGTAGTTGCTCGGTCAGCTGACGGGAATATTCGGGATCAAGGGTGCCCGCCAGGAAGGCGCGGATATACGGACATGCGCTGTGGCTTTCCCTCCTTGGCGCTTCGGGTGCAGGAGGTTCTGCAGCATGATCCGTTGTCAGGGCATCTCTTCGTCTTCAGGGGCCGCAGATCGGATATTTTGAAGATCATCTGGCATGATGGTCTGGGCGCCTGCCTTTTTACCCGGCGGCTGGAGAAGGGCCGGTTTATCTGGCCGAATATGGGATAGCATCCGTCAAGGTGGTGTAGAATTGGGACCGGGCCGTCATGATCAGGCGGCTCTGGGTGAAATTTCTCCATCGCAGCTACGCGAGGAGGTAGAGCTGAGTTTAAGTGCTGTCATTGAAGTTTCACGAGCCTGATAAACGGACGTCATATGTCGCCCATAGTGATGCAAATATTCAATCGATGCACCACTAACGATCAGGATTATTGTGATGCTGGCTCTGAACGGAGTTGCCGTGACCTATGCCAACGGCACCCAAGCTTTGAAGACAACGACATTGACGTTCAACCAGGGTCAGTTCGTCGTGCTCCTCGGTAGATCCGGCGCAGGCAAATCTACCCTCATCCGGACACTCAACGGCTTGGTTGCGCCGACGTCTGGTTCGATCACTTCTAACGATATTGGTGCTCTGGATGCGGAAACTAAGCTTCGCATTCACCGAAGGCGAACTGGGATGATATTCCAGCAGCACCAACTCATAGGGCGCTTGAGCGCGCTCGACAACGTCATGACGGGCCGCCTGGGCTACCACTCTGGCTGGCGTACGTTGTTCCCTATGCCGCGTTCGGATCGAAGGCTGGGGTTGGAATGCCTTGAACGCGTAGGCCTTCTTGATAAGGCTCTCGTCAGGGCGGATCAACTATCCGGCGGTCAGCAGCAACGGGTGGGCATTGCGCGCGCGCTGGTCCAGAAGCCCCAACTGGTCCTTGCAGATGAGCCCGTTGCAAGTCTGGACCCTGAAACGGCTGTCGAGGTCCTGTCGCAGCTTCGCGAAATATGCACAGCCGACGGCATCACTGCTGTGATCAGCCTTCATCAGATCGATCTAGCTCGCCGGTTCGGCGACCGGGTCATTGCTATGCGCGACGGGGAAGTGGTTGCGGACGCCGCTGTCGACGAACTGACCGATCAAATGTGTGCGTCGATCTACCGCAGCGCCCCAAGAAATCCGACCACAACACAAGATTTGTCCAACTACGAGTATGATCAACCTTTAGCTGCCATGGAGGCCGCATTATGAAGAAGCTTCTGTCCCTCGCATTCCTCGCCGTTCTTGGCTGGAGTTCGTTGGCGCATGCTGGCTCAAATCCAGAGACATTGCGCGTCGCGTTGCTACCGGACGAGAACGCCGCCACTGTCATCAAAAACAATCGTCCTCTCGAGGAGTATCTTGAGAAGACACTCGGTCGGGAGATTGAACTGATCGTAACGACCGACTACTCGTCAATGATCGAAGCGATGCGTTTCGGCCGGCTTGAGTTGGCTTATTTCGGGCCGCTCTCTTACACGCTCGCGAAAACCAAGGCTGATATCGAGCCTTTCGCAGCACTTATGAAGGATGGCGAAACCACCTATCGCGCTGTAGTTGTCGCCAATGCAGAGGCTGGCATCGAAAGCCTTGAAGATGCAAAAGGGAAAAAGGTCGCGTTTGGGGACGTGGCTTCCACCTCAAGCCACCTTATCCCGAAATCTATGCTGCTTAAGGCCGGAGTTGAGGCTGGAAAAGACTATAGCGAGAACTTCGTAGGGTCGCATGATGCCGTGGCTATTGCAGTGCAGAATGGCAATGCTCAGATTGGCGGACTTTCGTTGCCCATCTACAATTCAATGGTCGCTCGTGGCACCATTGATCCTAAGAAAGTTATCGCCCTCGCCGAGTCCGATCCGTTCCCGCAGTACCCCTGGACCATGCGGTCGGATCTTGACACTTCGTTGAAAGAGGCGATCACCAAAGCCTTCATCGACCTTAAAGACGAAAAGGTATTGGCATCCTTCAAAGCCGATGGGTTCGCTCCGATCGATGACAAAGCCTACGACGTCGTCCGTGAGCTCGGTAAAGTGCTGAACTTGGACCTGAGTCAGTAAGGCGCGTTCGAGACAGTTTCTCACCTTTCGACGCAGGCGCTGGCCTGCGTCCTTTCTTCCAGGATATGTGATGACACAGCCGTCGGCCGACTACGACTCTATCCTTCAACATCAAAACAAAGCTTGGACCAGAGCTGGCGTGATCGCGTTGGCAATTGCGTGTGTGATCATTGTTAGCAGTTATCACTCCGGTCTTCTTGATCTGGAGCGTCTGGGATCTGGGTTTCCTGCGCTCTGGCAGCTCGGTACGGAAATGTTTCCCCCGGATTTCAACCGAGGCTTGGAGTGGATCAGCCCTCTCATCGACACTCTGGCGATGAGTATAGCTGGGACTGCGATCGCGGTACTGATATCACTTCCAGTTGGCTTTTTCGCCTCAGGGAAAACAGCACCCAACGCTGTCATCTATATGATCTCGCGTGGATTGTTGAATGGTCTACGGTCGATCCCGGAGCTGATTATGGGCATCGTCTTCGTGGCGGCAGTGGGATTTGGAGCGCTCCCAGGCGTGCTGGCTCTTGGTCTTCACTCGGTTGGCATGGTGGGCAAGTTCTTTGCGGAGGCGATCGAGCATTGCGATAATGCGCCTATAGAAGCCGCACGCGCAGCTGGTGCGTCGCCGTTCCAGATCGTGACGCGGGCGATCTTGCCACAAGTTCTACCGCAATTGGCCGATGTGACCATCTATCGGTGGGAGTACAACTTCCGCGCCTCGACAATCCTGGGCACTGTGGGAGCTGGTGGTATCGGTTTCGAGTTGATGACATCCCTCCGGATCATGAATTATCAGGAGGTTCTTGCGATCATGCTCGTTGTCCTTCTGATGGTCACCATCGTTGACCAGGTCGGCGCTCTCCTCCGCCGCCAGCTGCAATAGAAGGATAAATTAAATGCTCCCAAAGGTAGTAATCACCCATCGCGTCCACGAGGAGATTATCTCAAAGCTATCTCCCCACGCTCGTTTAGTTTGCAACGATACTGATGATACATGGCCCCGCGAGAAACTGCTCGCAGAATTGAGCGACGCCAAGGCGATGATGGCGTTCATGCCGGACATGATCGACGCGTCTGTACTCGCGCACGCTCCCGATCTTCAACTTGTGGCATGTGCGCTGAAAGGCTTCGATAACTTCGACATCGAAGCCTGCACGCAGCGTGGAGTCCACGTCACGATAGTGTCCGATCTTCTCACTGACCCGACAGCCGAACTTACAATCGGTCTGATGATTGCTCTTGGGCGGCACATTCTGCCAGGCGACAAGAGCGTCAGGAGGGATTACAAAGGTTGGCGCCCTCGGTTTTACGGCCTTGGGCTGCAGGGCACAGCAATCGGCATTTTAGGGATGGGAGCGATCGGAAAAGCTATAGCACAGCGCCTAAGTACCTTCGGCGCCATTGTGTCGTACTGGGATCGTCAATCCCTGGACAAAGCCGATGAGATCAGACTGAACGTAAAGCCTCTTGAATTTGACCAGTTGATCTCGTCGTCTACCTTTCTTGTGTGTGCACTCCCGCTTTCGGCCGAAACGAAGCATCTCCTCGGCGCTGAACAACTCGCCAAAATGCCCAAAGGAGCACTTCTTATCAATCCTGCACGCGGAAGCGTGGTTGATGAAGAGGCTGTTGTCGCTGCATTGCAGGCGGGGCGCTTGGGAGGCTACGCCGCTGATGTTTATGAGATGGAGGACTGGGCCAGACCCGACCGGCCTGACAAGGTCCACGGGGGTCTCCTCAATCGCGAACATGATTCGATCTTGACACCCCACATAGGCTCAGCAGTGGCGAAGTCGCGTTTGGCTATCGAGCACGAGGCTGCTGACAACATTATAGATTTTGTCCAAGGCCGAAGACCTCGTGCGGCAATTAACGAGGTTCAACTAATTCCTTGATTAGAGAAAGTAATGTTTAGCCTTTCGCATGTCGCAGCATTCATAGAGGTAATCGAAACTGGCAGCTTTCACGAGGCGTCGCGACGGCTTCAGATATCCCAACCGACTGTCTCACATAATGTGAAACGATTGGAGGATATACTAGGGGTGCGGCTGGTCGAGAGGAGGAAGGACAAGTGTGTGCCGACTCGGCAAGGGCTCGTATTCTTGCCATTCGCACGCAGCCTTTTGACCGTCACGAAGAGATCTCTGGACCGCCTGCACAGCGGCCGGATTACGTTGGGTGCCAGTACTAACATCGGTACCTATATTTTGCCAGTCCACTTGAAGCGTTTACAGGATGCTCAAGGCCGGCCACCTGAGGTGGCCGTTGCCTCAAATCCTGAAATCATCGAAAAGCTCTTGAGGAAGGAGATTGATCTAGCCTTTACCGAATGGTGGGACGATCGAAAAGGATATCAAGCCCGCCTTTGGCGGAAGGAAAAGCTGGTAATAATCGTATCCCCACAGCATAATTGGAGGACGCGAAAAACAATTGAAGCGGCAGAGTTATTTCAAGAGTCCCTCATTGGCGGAGAACGTGGAACCGGTACCGGATCCGTGCTCCGCGAGGCCTTCGGCCAAGCGGCAGAGCAATTCCCAATCTCATTCAATGTCGGGAGCACTGAGGCTGTGAAGCATGCAGTTCGAGCTGGTCTCGGCATTTCGATCGTGATGAGGAGCACTGTCCTCGATGAGCTCGCGTCGGGTAGGCTTTATGAGGTTTCTGTTGAGAATGTGGTTCTCGAAAAGTCTGTGTGGGCTGTACATCCCGTACATATGGAGGATGGTTCACCGGAAGCAATCGCGCTTAAGGTTATACTCGATGCGAGCGCCCCTCTGGGTGACCTAGAGCACGTCCACATTACTCGGGGTCATATCCGCAAGATTTGAAGTAGTTGGCGCATTCCTGCGGCTCGAACATGGTAACGGCCTGGCCGACCGCATCCTTTGGTATCGCCGCCTCAATTCCCGGAGTATCCCATACAAGGGGACAAGATCGGGGACCGCCCGATTTTCGATGCGTAAGGTTCCCTGCTCCATGTCGCGAATATTCGGCCGTCAGACACATAGTTGGTTTCCATGGATCGTTTGTCATAAACGAGGGTTTTTGAGCATGCCATAGCGCATGCCGTCACGCCCCTTGAATGGCGCGATGGAATCTTCTCAAAACTGTTATAGAAACGGTTGTCGCAAAATGCTATGTGTCCAACGACTTTCAAGAACATTTGGATGGCTATGCGGGTCGGGTACGCCAGGGTCAGCACGATCGATCAAAATCCGGAGCTTCAGCTTGAGGCGCTGAGACGCGCCGGTTGCGAGAAGGTGTTTACCGAGCGCGGGTCAGGCGCTCGCGATGACCGCCCGGAATTGGGCCGAATTCTCTCCGACGTGCTTCGCACTGGTGACACGCTCGTTGTCTGGAAACTCGATCGGTTGGCGCGATCGCTAAAGAAGCTCATCGCGACGGCGGAAGAGTTGGAGCGCGCGAAGATCGGGCTCGTGTCCTTGACCGAGAGCATTGATACGACGACGCCGGGCGGCATGCTGACCTTCCATGTCTTCGGTGCGATCGCCCAGTTCGAACGTGCTCTGATCCGCGAACGCACGACGGCTGGACTGGTCGAGGCGCGGCAACGTGGCCGCAAGGGTGGCCGCCCGCCCGCGATGCGCCCGGGCGATATTGCCGCGGCGCGCGCCCTGATGAAGGAAGGCAGCATACCGGTACGCAATATTGCGCAGCGCATGGGGGTTTCTGTTGCAACCCTCTATCGTCATATCGGCAAGAAGGGTGGCTCTCCCAAAACAGTGGAATCCGAGGACGTCCATGGCTGAGCGGAGAAAGCGGCCGCCCGGAGAGGCTCTTGTCGATCTTCGACGCCGATTGTCGCTGCTTTCTCCCCGTGATCCAGGCCGTACCGAGATTGTTGCTCGTGCCGCCGATGCCTACGGCATCTCGATCTGGACCCTGTATCGGGCGCTGCGGGAGTTGAACCGCCCGAAATCCGTACGGCGCGCCGATCACGGAACCTCCCGGATCGCCCCGCAGCCGGAGATGGAAACCTATGCCGAAATCATCGCGGCCCTGAAGATCAGAACGGCGAACCGGAAGGGGCGGCATATCTCCACGGCGCGCGCCATCAAGCTGCTTGAGGAAGACGGCGTGGTGACGCCCGATGGCCTGGTCCGTGCACCGCCCGGCATCTTGAAACGCGCAACGGTCGATCGGCTGCTGCGTGTTTCCGGCCTGGATTATGCGCGCGTCACCCGCCCGGTGGCTGCCGTCCGATTCCAGGCGCGGCGTTCCAACGAACTCTGGCACTTCGACATGAGCCCGTCCGACCTGAAGCAGGTGGAAGCGCCGCTTTGGGTCGAGGAAGGGCGCGGCCGGCCGACGCTGATGCTGTTCTCCGTGGTCGATGATCGCTCCGGCGCGAGCTATCAGGAATACCGCTCCGTCTACGGCGAGGACGCGGAGTCCGCCTTGCGCTTTCTCTACAATGCCTTCGCCGCCAAGCCTGAACCGGAACTGCCGCTTCAGGGGATTCCAACGACCATCCATATGGATAACGGGCCGGTGAGCCGCTCGCGCGTTTTCCAGTCCGTCATGGGTAGCCTTGGTGTCCGGGTTCTCACGCATATGCCCCCGTCGGACAGCGAGCGGCGCACGCCGGCGCGAGCGAAAGGCAAGGTCGAGCGGCCGTTTCGCACGATCAAGGAAGTGCACGAGACCCTCTATCATTTCCACAAGCCGAAGGACGAAGAGGAAGCCAACCTTTGGCTCAGGCGCGCCTTGGTCACCTACAATAACGGCGACCATCGCACAGAGTCTCATGCACGCATCGAGGATTGGCTGCGGCATCTTCCTCCTGACGGGGTGCGGGCGATGTGCTCCTGGGAGCGGTTCTGCGCCTTTGCGCGCGAACCGGAACGACGGACGGTTGCTGGAGACGCGACCGTATCGGTCGAAGGCGCATCCTATGAGGTCGAGCCCGAACTTGCCGGCGAAACGGTGACCTTGCTCTGGGGCCTGTTCGATCAGGAACTGTTCGTCGAGCATGAGGGCAAGCGCTTCGGTCCATTCCAACCTTCGCGCGGGGCGGTTCCCCTCTTTCGCTATCGCAAATACCAGAAGAGCAAGCTCGAAGAGCGGCTCGACAAGGTGGTGCGCCTGGCAGACCAACTTGGGCTCCCCCGCGCCGCGGTCACCGGCGGGGATCGTCCATTGCCTTCGCTGCCCCCGACCACGGCTGGGCTGAGTGTACGGCGGACACCGTTTCCGGAACCCGCAATAGAGACCGCTTATCCAAATGGCCTCGCAGCCCGTGGGGCCATCGCCGACCAGCTCGGCCGGCCGATCGGCGCGATGAATGCCGGTGACCGCGCCTTCATCAATGAACTGCTTGGAGAAACACTCGACAAAAAGATGATCGCGGCCCGTATCCGCGAACGCTTCCAGGCGCGAAGAAAGGAAGAATGATGCTCGCTGACGTTCAATCCAGTTACGGCCTCGACCGGCCTTTCCAAGGGGCCGGCAACTTTGAGACCGAGCATCAGCGCACGATCATCCGCGAGGTGTGTGCGGCCGTCCAGACCGGTCGGCTTGTCGTGGTCTCCGGCCTGGTCGGTTCGGGGAAAACCCACCTTTTGCGCCGCATCGAGGCCGAACTCACCAAAGCCGGCAAGGTCGCACTCGCCAAATCGCTGGCGGTCGACAAGCGGCGCACTTCGCTGCCATCGCTCATTGAAGCCCTGTTCTACGACTTGTCTCCCGGCGATCGTGCGCAGGTCAAGATCCCCAAGCAGGCCGAGCGCCGGGAGCGCGACCTGCGCGACATCATGAAAAAAGGCAAACGGCCGATCGTCCTCGTGGTCGACGAGGCCCATGACCTGCACCACAAGACCTTAACCGGCCTGAAGCGACTGATGGAGGTGGTCGCCGACGCCGGCGTGCTCCTTTCCGTACTTCTTGTCGGGCATCCCCGGTTGCGCAATGATCTGCGCCGGCCGCAAATGGAGGAGATTGGCTACCGCACGACCATTTTTGACTACGAGGGGATCGGCTCCGCGCGCCGCGACTATGTTGCCTGGCTGCTTGGCGCCTGTGCGGCCGAAGGCGTAAAGGTTGGCGAACTCCTCGAGGAAGAAGCCATCGACCTCATCGCCGAACGTTTGCGCACGCCGCTTCAGATCGAGATGCATCTCACCCTCGCATTCGAGCAGGGCTTTCGCCTCGGCGCCAAGCCGGTTACCGCCGAAATCGTCGAGCAGGTCCTGTCCCGCGCCATCGACGATCTCGAACCGACGTTGACCCGAAATGGTTACGATGCGACGGCTCTGGTCACGCACCTCAATGCTCGGCCGTCGGATATCCGCGCCTTCCTGGCGGGCACCCTTGATCCCGAATATTCCCGTCAGCTGACCGAGCAACTACGACAGGCAGGCGTCCCGGTTTGACCATGCCGTCGCTGGCAATTAATCTGAGCACGTGGCGGATGTTTGCAAG